>CAVUTD010000009.1:0-61318 GCA_963744345.1 uncultured Verrucomicrobiae bacterium | reverse complement strand
AGGCGGGGGTCGGAATCGAACCGACGCATGGGGCTTTTGCAGAGCCCGGCCTTACCACTTGGCTACCCCGCCGCGGCCGAAACCCTACCAATACACGTTGACCGGCGGGGTGACAATTGAAACCTGGCCCGCTCCAACCAGAGTGCCTTCGCTCTGATCGAGCGCGTCAACAACCCCTTCCTTGAAGGAAACCGTGAGCGTGCCCACGGGCACCTTCACATAGATCGTGTTCGGGAAATATCCGGGATTCTGAACAATCACGGGAGCAGGTTTTCTGTGCCTGCCTGGATGTGTCACGAACGTCTGATACCCTGGGGCATAGGTTGTCTGCGCTATAAGATCGTACTTGATGTATTCCCACACCTGCCGTGTCCCCTCCTTGTCAGCGCGGTTGGTGATTTTCTGAGGCTTGCCAAGACTACGTTGCACTTCCTCGATGGTCATTCCGATGGCGACTTCGCTTCTTGCAATCAGAGCGTCGACGGCTTTTCTACGCTCCTCGCTCAGTTTAAGGTTCTCTAAAAGTCCTTGGGGCAGCGGTTCAAGCTCGTTGTAGGGAATCCAGGCGGCGACACCGCCTTGTTGGGCGTTTCCACGGATCCGGCACCCGTAGTCGGCGAATGCTTCCACCTGCACCGTCTGCGGGAAGCGCAGAGTACCAGCGTATCGGGTCATGCCGATATCGAAATAACAAGGTGCGGGACGCAGAATTCTTAAGCGCAGCGACCTCTGGCCAAAATCGGACAAGTAAATGGCGCCGGTCTCCCGAACGATTGGTGCGCCATCCACTTCAGCTCCCATCAGGAACATCAAGAAGGCGAACCGTGGAAGCATTCTCATCAATAGAAAATACATCGTGGGCGAAAAGTTGCCAATCGCTTACGGGCACTTGTGCCCAAAGCACCAGCACGATACTCTGCGGCTGATGAATGGCATTCATGAGTTTGTGATCCGCGGAGGTCAGACAGTCACCGCCGGCCAGATGGACGCTTTTCGTCGTAAGTTGCCTTTCCTAAGGGTTAAGGCGGAGATGATCGATGTCCCGGATTTTCCGCACCTGAAGCGACAGACCAACTTCCTGGTCCGATATGCCGAGGACGTCCTTGACGGAATTTATCCCTGTGAGGATCTCACTGCGATCACCGAGAGCGTGTTTGCATTAAGCTATTTGCTCAAGGAGGTGGACATTATTCCTGATTCGGTGCCGCATTTAGGACTTGCCGACGACTCAGCCGTCCTGCGCGCAGTTCTGAAGGGCCATGAAAACGAATTTCGCACCTTCGCAACGAAGAGCGAGCTCGATTTCGATTCTGTCACCACTGAGTCCTAAGCGCTTGCAAGGTTACGATATCGCTTCGCAAACGCTGAGTGACAAGTCTCTATACGGATGGGCATGGATCATCCCCGTTGAACTGACTTCTCGGCACGCTCTGCTGACTCCAACAACTTGCCAAGGCAAGAGAGGCGTTTAGAGTTCATTGGGGCGAGTCTTTCTGAGACCGTTCAATTTTACCTTCTCCACGATGAACCGTCGAAAACCGGCGCCGCACCCGCTCGCGCTAGAAATTCTGTTACAAGAATTTGGCGGGCGGAATGCGCTTCCGGCGACAGCCGGTGGATTTCCTTGATTCGTCTAAGGCGATTCACTTCCTGACCGCCGCGCTAAAGCGTTACGCAAGAAACCAGAAAAGGCATCTTGCGCGAGTGCCTTTTACGAAAGCTTACCGATTCCCTCGGGGAGGAGGAATGGCGAAAGCGGGTTGAGAGATTAACGTTCAGGTGCG
This sequence comes from uncultured Verrucomicrobiae bacterium, assembly GCA_963744345.1. Taxonomy (GTDB): domain Bacteria; phylum Verrucomicrobiota; class Verrucomicrobiia; order Chthoniobacterales; family Terrimicrobiaceae; genus DASTFP01. The sequence goes on along the minus strand of CAVUTD010000009.1, from coordinate 59,534 downwards.
AAGCTCATTTTGATGTGAATCCCTCTTTTCCCTCCGAAATCTTGCCAATGGAACCTCTAGCCGCGAAGGTCCGCCAGTCGCTCAATTAGGCGTAGCCGTGATCCGGCGTATAATTGGATGAGCCTCTTGACCAACAGCCAATTGATTGCTCAGCTGAGTCGCTCAGAGATCTACAAGGACTATGAGCGAGCCTTTGGCGAAACTACAGGGATGCCGCTGACATTGCGGGGAATCGAAGACTTCCATCTCGCACATCACGGCAAACGGTACGAGAACGCGTTCTGCGCATTAATGGCGCAGTGGAACAAGACATGTGGGCCTGCCTCAACGCCCAGCAGAAGACTTTGGACCCGACGACAGCGAAGACTAGGACGGTCATGTGTTTTGCGAATCTGTGCGAGTCTGCTGTACCCTTGAGGGTTGGCGGTGACCTGCTCGGTTTTCTCCAGACGGGCGAAGTGATGCTGCGAAAGCCAACTCGCTCGCAGTTTTCGAATATCGCACAGTTCCTCACCGATTTGGCAACAAAGGGCGAGCTGAAGGAAGCCGAGAAAACTTGGTTCCAAACCAAAGTTCTCTCTCACAAGCAATATGAGTCTGTGTTGCGGCTGCTGGAAATCTTCGCGCTGCATCTTGGCATGGTAGCGAACCAGTTGGTTATCCAGCGCGACCATGCTGAGCCGCCGAGCATCACGCGCGCACGACAGTTCATTGCTGATCATCGAAGTGAGGAGCTGACTCTTGCCACCGTCGCCAAGGCGGTAAATATGAGTAGCTATTACTTTTGCAAGACCTTCAAGAAAGTCAGCGGACTGAATTTCACCGACTATCTCGCGCGCGTGTTGAGGCGGATACGGCGCCGTTTGCTGCGCCTACTCGGACTGCTCGAACAATTCAGCCAAATCCGCAAAAACACGACGCCACTGCCTCGGAGTGAATTTGACCCCAGTCTCTTCCACAACCCACGCCACCACTTCCTTGCGGATCGGCGGGCGCCCGAGAGCCTCGCGTAGTTGCCGCCACGCCACCAGCGAGTGTGCGGTCAAATCGAGTTTATGAGTCTTGCCCGCCGAGGCAAACTCCATAGCCTGGGTGTATTTCCGCATCCAACCGACATCGTTCAACCGCCTCGCTTGGTCGACCATTCCATCAAGACATTGGACAATATGAGGGTATGCCGGCAGATGCTCGTCACCCACGGCGATCGTCTCGTCTCGATGCTGGTTGACGAACCTGTGAAGGCTGGCCAGCGACGCCACGGAATCCTGAGGAGGGATGTAATGTCGCGACATGAGGCGGTCCTAGGCTTCGTCGAGGCGGTCCACTCATGCGAGTATGGCCTTCAATTTGGATGTGCGCAATCTTGTGCAAAAATCAGTAAGCTCGTTATAACCTCACGTGATAATCCGAACTCACCAAGCCTGACAGACGTCTAATCAAACCACTACTCCTCAAGGTCTTGGCTAAAAATTCGGATGGGCAGGGATTCGAACCCTGGGTTCCGGTTAAGGAACACACGCTTTCCAAGCGTGCGCAATCGACCGCTCTGCCACCCATCCCAACAACCAAAGGCGATAACACCGTATTTCGCTCAACTTTCAACCTCAATTCTCCACTCTCAACACACAACTCAATCCAAGCCGAAAGCTTCATGAGCGAGGTTGGCTGCGTCGACGAGTCTCGCTTCCTCAATGATCACCGCGATTTTAATTTCGGAGGTTGAAATCATCTGGATGTTAACGCCTCCATTTCCGAGCGCTTCGAAGAGACGGGCTGCTACGCCGGAGTGCGACCGCATGCCGATCCCGACGACGCTGAGCTTGGCGATGCCGTCACGTTTGACGATCTCGCCTGCTCCCATTTCCTTGACAACCGGCTCAAGCGCGTGACCCAACTTGTCCAATTCGTCGCGATTCATGGTAAAGGAGATGTCTGTCGTACCGCTGACCGAAACATTCTGGACGATGACGTCAATGATCACGTTGGCTTCTGCCAAGGCGGTAAAGATGCGGGAGGCAGCGCCAGGGTGGTCCGGAACGTTGGTGATGGTGACCTTGGCTTGGTTGCGTTCAACGGAGACGCCGCGCACCACGACGTTCTCCAATCCGGGCGTTTCTTCTCTCACGATGGTTCCTCGGTGATTGTTAAAGCTGCTGCGAACTTCGAAAGGGACCTTGAATTTCTTGGCGAATTCGACCGAGCGGGACTGCATGACCTTCGAGCCGGAGGCGGCCATTTCAAGAAGCTCGTCATAAGTAATGACGTCAATCTTCTTCGCTGTGGGAACGATGCGCGGATCGCAGGAGTAGACGCCATCGACATCGGTGTAAATTTCGCATTTGTCGGCTTTGAGGGCGGCCGCGATCGCAATGGCCGTGAGGTCGCTGCCGCCTCGTCCGAGGGTGGTGATTTGACCTTGAAGAGTCTGGCCCTGGAAACCGGCAACGATGCAGATGAAGCCGTCGGCTAAGTATCTTCGAATCTGTCGAGGAGAGATGTTAGCGATCTTCGCTTTGGTATGGAGCCCGTCTGTGAGGATTCCCGCTTGGGCGCCGGTCAGGGAGACCGCCCTTCCGCCGATCGCATTGAGTGCCATGGCCGTCAGTGCTATGGTGGTCTGTTCGCCGGTGGCGAGAAGGACGTCAAGTTCGCGCTCAGTTGGTTGGGATGAGAGCTGATTGGCCAGCTTGATGAGCCCATCCGTGACGCCGGACATGGCCGAGACGACGACAACAAGCGCATGGCCGGCTTGCTGAGTTTCAAAGACACGACGGGCAACGTTTTGAATTCGTTCCGGTGTGCCTAAAGAAGTTCCTCCGTACTTTTGCACGACGAGAGACATGGACTGTGTAGCGATTGTTTTGCCGGGATCTGCTTTAGGAACTCTCCAGCAGACTTCGAACGACCGCTAGATCTGCTTCGACTTCCACAGGATGATAATCGCCCGTTGTCATCGCGGTATCGGGGTCTTTGAGACCGTGACCGGTGACTGTAATGACGATACGACGGACGCCAGTCTCTCCGAGTTGAAAGAGACCGGCCACGGAGGCAGCGCTGGCCGGTTCAACGAAAAGGCCTTCGTTCTTGGCCAGCCAGCTTTGGGCGGCGAGAATTTCCTGGTCGGTGACAATATTGATCGAGCCGTGACTTTCCGCGACCGCAGCGGTCGCGCCTCGCCAGCTCGCGGGATTGCCGATGCGAATCGCGGTCGCGACCGTGTTTGGGGATTCGATGATTTTGTTGTGGAAAATCGGTGCCGAACCAGCCGCCTGAAAACCAAGCATGCGCGGAAGGAGCGTGGAGCGCCCTAGCTGGTAGAATTCACGATAACCCTTCCAATAGGCGGTGATATTGCCGGCATTACCGACAGGAAGAATATGGAGATCGGGAGCCTCACCGAGCTCCTCAATGATCTCGAACGCCGCAGTCTTCTGACCTTCGATACGATCAGGATTGATAGAGTTGACGATGGCGATTCCCTCCAGCTGTCCCAGCTCGCGAACGAGGCGAAAAGCATCGTCAAAGTTTCCGGATATCGCGATGACTTTGGCGCCATACAGGTAGGCTTGCACAAGCTTCCCGGTGGCAATTCTGCCTGCGGGCAGGAGGACTGCGCAAAGGATTCCCGCACGTGCTGCGTAGGCGGCTGCGGCTGCCGAGGTGTTGCCGGTGGAGGCGCAGATAACGGTGCCGGCGCCCTGTTCCAGGGCCTTGGAGAGCGCCACCGTCATGCCGCGGTCTTTAAAGGAGCCCGTTGGATTGAGTCCTTCGTATTTCACGTAGACTTCGGCTCCGGCGCGTTCGCTGAGCCGCGGCGAATGAATCAACGGCGTCGAACCTTCGTTGAGGGAAATGACAGGCGTGGCGTCCGTGATCGGAAGGTATCGTCGAAATCGGCTGATTACGCCGCGATCGTGAAGCGGTGGCATGTAGGGTCAGCAGGGCACGGCATTTGGAATCGAGATCCTGCACAGATCGAAATTTCGCCGGAGAGTACGGGAGCGGTTTTCCATGCTGAGTTTTGAGGGTCTAGCTCAGGGATTCAACATGGAAGAGGGTCGGCACACCTCTCACACACCCTAGGGCGGCAATTTGCTCCGCAGCGCTCCGCATTGCTCCGAACGGGGCGTCGTGGATCATTAAGACGAGCGTGGCGGCTCCCTCATGGTGGGTCTCGGGCTGAATCACGGAGAGAATGCCGATTTCTGCCGCACCGAGCGCGCCGGCGATCTGAGCGAGCACACCCGGCCGGTCGTCAACAGTGAGGCGGAGATAATATTTCGAGATCGCATCTTTGACGGGCTGGCATTTCCCGTAGAGGTCGTGGGAGGTGAAACCGTAGGAAGATCGCGGATTCTCCAGCCCAGCGGAAGCTTCAGCAAGGTCAGCGAGGACTGAACTGGCGGTGGGATCCCGACCTGCGCCGCGGCCATAAAAGAGGCTCTCGCCAACCACATCTCCGCGCACGGCGATGGCATTGAACGGGCCATTTACAGAAGCGAGGACGTGAGTCTTGGAGATCAGGGTCGGAGAGACGCGCACCTCGATCGCATTGCCGATGCCCGCCCTAATGCTCGCCAGCAGCTTGATTCGGTAGCCCAGTTCATCGGCGAAACGAATGTCGGAAGCTGTTACATTATCGATGCCGGAAACGAATATGCTCTCCGGATGAAGCCAAAAGCCGTAAGCAAGAGAAGCCAAAATGATTGCCTTGTGGGCGGCATCCCATCCATTGATGTCGAGGGTCGGGTCGGCCTCGGCATAACCGAGTTGTTGCGCTTCAGCGAGAGCGGGAGCAAAATCCATCCCCTTGTCCGTCATCCTTGTGAGAATATAATTACTGGTGCCATTCAGAATGCCGTGAATACTCTCAAATCGATTGGCGATGAAGGCCTCACGAACCACTTTGATTATGGGGATACCCCCAGCCACGGCGGCTTCATAAAACACGGGCACCCGATGCTCGCGGGCCAGGTGAAAGATTTCCTGCCCATGCTCTGCGAGTAAGGCCTTGTTGCCGGTCACAACCGTTTTTCCCGCCCGAATAGCGGCTTTAATGAACGCCAGCGGAGTCTCGATGCCTCCCATGAGCTCGACCACAATTCGTATCTTTGGATCGTGGAGCAGGTTGTTGACATCTGCTGTGAAGAGCTCCAGGGGAGCGGCCACATCGCGCTGCTTTTCCACATTGCGCACGGCAATGCGGAGAACTTCGAAACGAACGCCAAGGCGCTGCGCGAGAAGACCGCCGTTGGCCAGGAGATTTTTGTACACCCCGGCGCCCACGGTGCCAAAACCTGCAAGGCCAATGCCGACGGATGGACTCATATCGAGCCGGGTAGTATCCGTGCCCCTTGGGAATTGCCAAAGGAAATTTGCGCGAATTCATTAGCTAGGCACTAGATCGCCACAGTGGCAGGTATGGGGAGGGTTGCCGGTGCTAATCGAGCGGCGAGCTTCCTCATTCCCCGTCAGCAGCCACGCGCTGGCTTGGACACGGGCATGAGGGCTTGCCGCTAAGGTTCGAGACGATATCCCAAGCCATGAACGGTCAGCAGGTGACGCGGTTCGGAGGGTTCAGGTTCAATTTTTTGCCGGAGCTTGAGGATGACTTGGTCAAGAGTTCGCGTAGGCCTGAAGTACCCGGCTCCCCAAATTTCGTTAAAGATTTGGTCGCGTGAGACCGCTTTGCCGCGCTCGCGATACAGAAGCGTGAGGATGGAGAGTTCGCGCGGAGTGAGCTCAAATTCCTCTCCGTCGCGCTTGCCGCGCAAGGCGGGAACATTAATTTCAACCCGACCAAACTGCAATTGAGACGGCAGTTCGTCGCTCGCGGTCTTGGGCACTTGGCCTCGGCGGAGCAAGGCATGAACTCGGGCAAGAAGTTCGCGCACACTGAACGGCTTGGTCACGTAGTCGTCAGCGCCAAGCTCCAGGCCGACGACTTTGTCCGCCTCGTGACCTTTGGCCGTCAGCATTAGGATGGGAATGCTGTTCTTTGCCTCGCGCAGTTCGCGACAGATATCATAACCGCTTTTTTGCGGCAGCATAACGTCCAAGACGACCAGGTCCGGTTTTTCCTCGCGGATCAGACTGATCGCCTTATTCCCATCGCGACATTCAAATACTTCATACCCTTTGTCTGCCAGAGCTTCGACCAGGCCCAGGCGGATGTAGGCATCGTCTTCAACAACAAGTATGCGTTTTTTCATGGTCTACCCGGTTGCAGGTATGCGCAGAGTAAACACGCTACCACCGTCTTCGCGCGGCTTATAGGTGACATCGCCACCCTGGTCCCGCGCCATTCGCCGGGCCAGCGTCAAGCCAAGACCCGAGCCTTGGACACCACTGGAAAGGGAATCACTGCCGCGGAAGAAGGCTTGAAAAATTCTCTTCTCCATCCCCTTCTGCACCCCAACTCCACGATCCAGAACTGAGACGGTCAGCATTTGCCCTTCAAGCCGAGACTGCAGAGTGATTTCTTTCTTCTCAGGACTATACTTCTCCGCATTGGAGATCAGATTGACTAGAATTTGGGCGAGAGCGTCGGAGTCGCAGACGACCTCGTAGCGATCTTGACCATTGACCCAGTCGACGACGAAGCCCGCTTCCCGAAGCCGATTACTTTCAGCTTCCCAGACGCTTTGAACTACCGGGAACGCGTCAGTGACTTGCATGTTATAGCTTTTGCGCTTCCTTTCCAGGAGCGCAAAGTCGAGAACATTATTGACGAGGCGGGCAAGACGTTCGCTTTCGCTTGCGATGATGCGCAAGTAGCGGCTGCGCTTTTCCGGTTCGTTGACACGCCCTTCCGCGAGCAGTTCCGCGAACATGCGAATTGATGTCAATGGGGTCTTGAGTTCATGGGAGACGTTGGAGACGAAATCGGTTTTCTTTTGTGCCAGGGCGAGTTGACGCCGCGTGTCGAGTGCCACGAGGTAGCCACCGGCCAGAATTGCCGCGAGCGCCATAGTAATGAGGAGAACGAGTGTGAGACCGACTAGGCGCGCTGATTCGGTAAACTGCCCCGGGTCGGCCAGATAGAGAGCGACCTCCCAATGCGGGAGAAACTCGCCGACCTCCGTCGCGACAAAGGGGGTTTGCCATCTGGCGGTGAAGTTCGCGGGTGATTTGGAGACCGGCTTCGTTTTATCGTTCAGAATCGCAAGTAGCGTGCCGCTCTTCGGTTCAGGGGGAAGCACGCCTTTGGCGAGCTCGTTAAGTTCGGCCGTGCTGAGCATCAGCCCGAATAACCAATTCGCGTTGGGATCCGGACGTGTCCAAAAAAGTATTTGCAAGTTATTCTGAACGAATCGTGAGAGGACACCATTGGCATCGCCTCCGACCGCCGTTTGAAAATCCGATCGCTCCAGAGCAACTTTTGAGGAGGGCGTCGGGGGTGGATCTGAGGCGCGTTTTTGCGGCCGAATGTTTCGAGCGCTTTGTTTTTCCCGGGAGGGGGCTTTCGCGTGTAGCCGAATTCGCCAAATCGGCCTGCGCTCCCGATCCGGCTTTTTCTAATTCGGGATTTCCCTTCGGTGAAGAACCCGGTTGGACCTGGTAGATTTCCGCAACGGTTTCGTTGGTGAGAAACGCGGAATTGTACCAAAGAAATTCCTCGAAGGCGCGATTCTGCCGCGCCTGGTGAGGTGTTGGGAAAGCAAGGCTGCCGGTTGGCGAAATGGCGAACGGGATGCCCCCCTCAAGCCAGAAGCGAAGGAGTTGGTCGCCGTAGTCGTGCGCCAGCGCGGAGGCGTCCCGCTCCGAAACCAGAGCCCGGACGATCTCATCGAACGCATGCTGCTTATCTTCAATCAACTGGCGAACCTTCGCCGCGAGCGCATCCGTTTCGGCTTGGTGAAGGTCAGCGGCTTGGCCCTCGATGAGGACACGCTGTTCGCCTGCGGTTCGGAGCGCCAGCCAGCCCAGGACAAGGCTCGGGAGAAAAATAGCGGCCAGGAATATCAGAGCGTAGCGTTTCAAGGATGCGTTCCTACATATTTACTGATCGGACACGCCCTGCCATCACCGGACAACACTCTCGCGGTGTTGAGGGCGGGCTTTGTCAAACGCATCTGCCCGCAGCACATCAAGGAAATAATATCGAGGATCGATTCGCTGATTGATGATTGCAATCTCAATTGCCGGAGCACATCTCCGCGCCTAAATTCATGACGGAGCTTTTCCTCGAGAGCACTTGTTCTGTTTGTCGGAGTTGCGAAATTGACTGGAGAAAATGGGGAAAGAGATTCCGAAATCGTTGAAGCGAAATAGTCTATTCATCAGAGAAATCCAGAGCTCGATGTTCTTAGCCTGCGGCAATTTGACCTGAGGCGACAGAGAGACCCGTCGCGCCGGAGATCGCTCTGCAAAAGCTTTATGAAAATCGAGTGTGGTCCGTGCGCCGTGGCCAATTCAGAATTAAGTTATTTCCGGCATTTGCTCTAGACCAGCCTTCGGAAAACGATAGGCTCGCCGACTCTCCATTTGTCATGAAACACCGAATCGAACGGGTGTGTGAAGTTCTCAAGCGCGAACTGGGACGGATTATTCTGCGAGAATTGACCTTTTCGACGCCACTGGTCACGGTGAGCGGGGTCGAAATCACGCCTGATCTCAAACAGGCGCACGTTTATGTGAGCGCGTTCGGAACCGACGCACAGCGCCAGGATGTCATTACCCTGCTCGAGCAAAACCGGGGCATGCTTCAGTTGGAGGTTTCCAAGCGAGTGGTTCTCAAACATACCCCACACTTGAATTTCAAACTTGATGATTCGATGGAGCGTGGCTCTCGAGTCCTCAGTATTCTTGAGGATTTAGGTTTGGATGAGACGAAATGAACGCCTCTTTTTCCGAAATCGCGGAATGTATCGGCGGGGCCGGGAACATCCTTGTGGCGAGTCATATACGACCTGATGGGGACGCGCTCGGGTCGACGCTGGCATTCGCTTTATGGCTTCATTCCTTGGGCAAGACGGTGACTGCCTGGAATGAAGATGGAGTCACCCAAAAATACCGCTACCTGCCGCGCCACGAGCTCATTATCCCTCCCGATTCCACTCCACGCGCGTTCGACGTACTGATCGCCCTGGACAATTCGGTTAAGAGTCGCTTGGGGACTGTTCTCGATAGCGTGACCTCCGTAGGAACCCTCATCAACATTGATCATCATATCAGTAACGAAGGCTACGGCGACCTCAACTACGTTGATCCCAGCGCGCCAGCAACAGGGCAAATCCTGTACGAGTTCTTTCAGGAAAGGGACGTCAAGCTCTCGGTAGAGGTGGCGGACAACCTTTTCGCCGCGATCTCGACGGACACCGGGTCGTTTCAATATGCGGGAACGGACTCACGCACCTTCCAGGCAGCGTCTGCTCTTGTCGCCGCTGGAGTCGATGTTGCGGTTCTCTCGCGAAAGATGTACGACAGCCAACCCCGCCGCCGGTTCGATTTACTTCGCCACGCCCTGAATGAAGCTCGCTTTTCTTGCGACGGTCACCTCGCCAGTTTTTCACTGTCGCGGGCGGCGGCTGATCAGTTAGGCGTCTTGCCGGAGGATAATGAGGGGGTCATAGATAATCTGCGCTCGGTCGAAGGAGTGGTCGTGGCGGTCTTTTTTGAAGAACTGCCCGAGGGAAGGGTGAGGATAAGTGCGCGGTCGAAGGATTTGCGGGTGGATGTTTGCGGCATTTGCCAGCTCTTTGGTGGAGGCGGACATCCTTTGGCCGCCGGAGCGCGGGTGCGCGGAACGCTGCCGGAGGTCGAGAGGCAGTTCCTGGAAACTGTGTGCCATGAGATCCATAATCGACACTGACGGCGTGCTGCTCGTGGATAAGGCACGCGGCATGACGTCGCATGACGTCGTCTCCATTGTGCGCCGTTCGCTCGGTACCAAGAAGGTAGGTCACTGTGGAACGCTGGATCCTTTGGCCACAGGTCTCTTGCTTATCACCATCGGTCGCGGCACGAAAATTCAGGATTTGTTGATGAGCGAAGATAAGGAATACGTCGGCACTCTTCGATTAGGCGAGGTGACCGACAGCCAGGATGCTGATGGCCAAGTTACTGAAAGGCACCCTGTGCCGGAGTTGTCCAGGCAGAGGATCGAAGAAGCATTCGACAAACTGCAAGGCGACTTTTATCAGTTGCCGCCGATGATCAGCGCAATCAAGAAAGATGGTATTCCTCTTTACAAGCTCGCGCGGCAGGGCAAACAGGTTGAGCGTGAACCGCGCTTCGTGCGCGTCTATGCCCACGAAATTAGAGCGATTCGTCTTCCGGAGATCGATTTTGCCGTGGTCTGCAGCAAGGGATTCTATGTGCGCACTTATGCAAACGATATCGGTCGCGAACTCGGCTGCGGTGGGCACTTGCAAGCGCTGCGTCGCACGAAGTCTGGACGCTTTAGTGTGGAAAGCGCAATGAGTGTCGAAGAAATCAGGACCCTTCCCCGAGAACGTGTGGTGGCTCGCGTCTTGAGTTTGCCGACTGTCTCGCGCCTGCGCGGCGCCTGAAAAGCTCAAGGTGATCACCATGAACAGAGCTTCTCCATGAGTTCGCCAAGATGATGATTTTGCATTCCCTCTCGGAGCTTTCCGAGATTCGCGGCGAACTTTGCGTCGCGATTGGTGTTTTTGACGGAGTGCACCTCGGTCATCAGGCATTGATTCGGCGTGCCATGGCCGAAGCCGACCGCATTGCAGGCAGGTCGCTAGTCCTGACGTTTCATCCCCATCCGGCGAGGGTTTTGCGGCCGGAGTCGGCGCCGCATTTGCTGACCTCGACCCCTCACAAGGTCCGGCTCATTGAAGAACTGGGTTGTCAATATCTCCTTCAGGCGACGTTTGACGCTGCCTTTGCCGCGCAGCCGCCCGAGGTGTTCATTGAGGCGCTGGTGCGCTCGGCGCGTTCTCTGCGCATGATTTGCGTGGGACACAACTGGGCATTCGGCAAGGCGCGCGCGGGGAATGTGGAGTTGCTCATGGCTCTTGGAGCGAAGTTCGGTTTCCAAACAGTGGAGATAGAACCCGTGGAGGTTGATGGCGAGTTGGTGAGCAGCACGCGAATTCGAAAGGCTGTGGAGACTGGTGATTTCGAAACCGCACGCCGACTCTTAGGAAGAGACTACACTATCTTGGGAACGGTGGTGCCCGGAGCCGGTCGGGGCTGCGGCATCGGATTTCCCACCGCGAACCTAGCCGCCCACAATGAGCGATTTCCGCCAAACGGCGTCTACGCAGTGCGAGCCCTGCTAGATTCGCGTTGGTTCCAAGGTGTAGCCAATGTGGGCGTGCGTCCCACGGTGGGCGGTAGCGAGCGAGTTCTTGAAGTTCATATTTTTGACTACTCAGGCGATTGCTACGGCTGCGAAATCGAAGTAAAGTTTGAGCACTTCTTGCGGCGCGAGCACAAATTTTCCTCCATTGACGATTTGCGCGCCCAAATTGGTCGGGATGCAGCCGAGGCGCGCCGGATCCTCAATGTGCAGCCTTCAATGCCCCGCGCATAACCTCGAGCGGCGCAGCCCGGCCAAACCAGATTTCGAAAGCCAAAGCCCCTTGATGCAGGAGCATCGAAAGACCGTTAGCTGCCCGGGCGCCCGCAGCTTCGGCGTCCTCGATCAAGCGAGTTTTTCCCGTCGCATAGACGGTGTCATAGACCATCAGATTTGGTGTGAGTAATCCTGCTGGGACCAGCCGTGGATCAGTGCGCTTCATTCCGATAGAGGTGGCATTGATGACGAGGTCGATCTTCGCAAGCTGTTCCCGCAAGGCTCGCTCTTCATGCGGGATGGCCTCCAGGCGTTCGGCTGGCCCGACCAACCGGTCGCTGCGAAAGTAAGACGAAAGCTCCTGCGCCAGAATCTGCGCCTTTTCGAACGTGCGATTGACGAGGACGAGACGCTCGCAGCTCTCCAACGCGCATTGCATGGCGATCGACCGCCCGGCGCCGCCCCCTGCCCCAAGGAGCATTACCCGCAGATCACGCAGATCCACATAGAACTCTTCGCGGAGCGCTCGCAAGAGTCCGGGACCATCGGTATTGAATCCCACCAGCTTCTCTCCCTCGACGACGACGGTGTTCACCGCGCCGGACTTACGAGCGTAATCCTCGGCTTCATCCACATTCGCCAGGGTCATCGCCTTATGGGGAATGGTGATGTTCGTCCCAAGAAAACCTGCAGCTGGAAGCGCGCGTAAGGCAGCGGGGAGTTCATCGGGAAGCACGTGGATCTTGACGTATTGTGCGCTGATTTCGCAGGCGCGGAGAGCGGCGTTTTGGAAAAGCGGCGATCGGGAGTGGGAGACCGGATTCCCGAAGACCGAGAGGCGTGCCGGCGGCTCAAGCTTTTGGAAGCTCTTCCCGTCTGTGATGAGCTGATTGGCGTTGTAAACGGTATCGTTCATCGCAACGCAACAAAGGAGGGATGTGTCCGCGGCTCCCGCAGGAAAACTGCCAAGGAAAAATGGAGCACGGCGTGTATCTCGCGAGCGCCTGGCCGGGCAAAGGTCATGGGTGCTTGGCTCAAGTGCATCTCCGGCCGATGAAGGCTGCAGTTCGTGCAAAGCGCGCGAGCACTCTTTTTCTTCCGAGGAATTCCATCATTTCATAGAGGCCCGGCCCCACCGATTTCCCGCTCAAAGCCACGCGTGCCGGGTGGACGAGGTCTCCCGCCTTGACCTTGAGAGCAGTTGCCGTTTCCTTCAATTTCGCCTCAATGGCGGTGTGGGACCATTCCTGCATACTCTCTAAGGCTTCTCCGAGAAGGGTGAGGCGTTCTAAGGAAGCTGGAGTTCCAAACGCCTTTTCCAAAGAGGCCGTTTCGAACGAATAATCTTCGGTAAACAGGAAACCGATCCATGCGGGAACCTCGTTGAGGTGCTTGACCTTGCGCTTGACCAAGGCCAACGCCTCGAGCAGGATTTGCCGCGAGCCGTAGGCGATCGCAGCCCGTTGCACGAACGGCAGAGAAAGTTCGCAGAAGCGTTCCAGACTCATCATGAGAATGTGCTGGCCATTAAGCCAAAAACATTTGTCGAGATCGAAAATGGCGTTACGCCGGTTGATCGATTCCAAGTCAAAGAGCCGGCAAATCTCTCCCAAAGACAGCATCTCCCGATTGTCTTTAGGAGACCATCCGAGCAGGCAGAGATAGTTGAGCACGGCTTCCGGCGCGTATCCGTTTTCGATGAAGTAAGCCATACTCGATCCGCCATCGCGCTTGCTGAGCTTTTTGCCCTCATGGTTGAGAATAAGGGGAATGTGGCCGAACTTCGGTGGCTCAGCACCCAGTGCGCGATAGAGTTCGATGTGCTTCGGAGTGTTGGAGAGGTGATCCTCTCCCCGGATGACGTGCGTTATCTTCATCTCCAAATCATCAACGACGTTCACAAAATGAAAAATCCACGAGCCGTCCGGACGCCGAAGTGTCAGATCTGGATGGGTCCCAGGATTTGACATATCGAACTCGATGCGCCCGCAGACGAGATCTTCGACCACAACGGGTTTGCGCGGAGAGCGGAAGCGGACCGATCCTTCGTCCAGGTAGGTGTGACCTTCGGCTTCCAACCGCGCGAGATAGCTTTCGTAGATCGCCGTTCGCTGGCTTTGCAGATAAGGCGCAAACTCTCCTCCCTTTTCAGGACCCTCATCCCAACTGAGACCGAGCCAGTTCAATCCCTCGGAAATGGCTTGCATAGCTTCGGCAGTATTGCGTCTCTCGTCGGTATCTTCGATACGCAGGATGAAGGTTCCGCCGTTCTTGCGCGTGAAGAGCCAGTTGAACAACGCGGTGCGCGCGCCGCCGACGTGCAGATATCCGGTGGGCGACGGTGCGAATCGAGTACGAACAGTCATCTCTTAATCCTGTAAATCCTTTGAATCCTGTCTATTGATTTTCTTGATGACTCTCCAGTTCCAGGTTGACGATGATATCAAGGCCGCCATGCGGGCCAGAGACACGCTCCGACTTAACGCCTTGCGGATGCTGAAAACCGCAATGAAAAATGCCGCCATTGAAAAAGGGGGTGCCGAGGCGGTGTTGGACGACGCGGAAGCTGCGACGGTGATTCGCAAGCAAATCAAACAAAGAGAGGATGCTATCGAGGGGTTCGAAAGGGGCGGCCGACACGAGCTCGCGGCTGGCGAAAGGGCGGAGATCACGGTGCTCTCTGCATATCTTCCCAGGAGCTTGTCACCGGATGAAGTTATGGCACTGGTTCAAGACGCCATTGTTGAAGCAGGGGCAACCTCGAAGCGACAGATGGGCGCTGTGATGAAAATTGCCACAGCCAAAGCCGCAGGCCGGGCAGATGGAAAGACCTTGAGTGCCACCGTGCAGAAACTTCTCTCTTGAATAATATGTCTGCAGATTTGGCCGCCATTGTTGTCGCGGCCGGAGCCAGCCGGCGCATGGGCTTTGACAAACTCTCAACTCCGCTTGCGGGACGGCCGCTCATTGCTCATAGCCTCGCCGCGTTCAACGGTTGCGCCGATGTTGATCATATTGTGCTGGTCTGTGCCGCCGATCGGATAGAGGAATTTCGGGCGCTCTCCGCGGGATTTCCCAAGGTGCGCCAAATCGTTGCGGGCGGCAAAGAACGCGTGCAATCCGTTCTGGCAGGTATGGCGGCATTTCAGGAGCCTCGCCCCATCTTTGTCGCCGTTCACGACGGCGCGCGACCATTGGCAACGCCAGAAATTGTTTCCGCCTGCTACCAAGCAGCGCGGGAGTTTGGCGCGGCAGTAAGCGCCGAGCCTGTGACAGACACTCTCCACCGAGTCAACAACCAGTTGCTCACCGCGGAGACCGTCTCCAGAAAAAATCTCTGGCGGATGCAGACCCCGCAAGTCCTCGAACTGGAGGTTCTCGAGTCGCTTCTTCAAGACGTGCGCGAAGCTGGAGGAACGATTACGGACGAGATTTCCCTTCTCATCCGCTCGGGGGGCAAAGCAAGAGTGGTGGAAAATAGCGATTGGAATATCAAGGTCACTTATCCGCGTGATCTTGAACTGGCCGAAATGATCATCGAAAGACGCACCAAACCGTCCGCACACTAAGGCTCGAGCCTTGCGGATTGTCAGACGTTTAGAGTCAAAACTTCATGGATGTTCGACTGACGACACTTCCCACCGGGCTGCGGATTGCCACGTGCGAGATCCCCCATGCTGAGACCGCCGCGATGGGGATTTGGGCTGGCGTGGGAGGTCGCCATGAACCAGCCAACCTCAATGGCATTTCTCATTTCATTGAGCACATGCTTTTCAAGGGAACCTCTCGACGCTCCGCGCGCCGGATTATGGAAGAAGTCGAAGGCGTCGGTGGCGATCTCAACGCCTACACCTCGGAGGAACGCACGTGCTATTATGCTGCGGCCGCCGCCGAGTTCTTCCCTCGTCTTTGTGATGTTCTCTGCGATCTGTACATGAACCCGCGCTTCGCGTTGCAGGATATCGAGCGCGAGCGTGGGGTGATCTGCGAGGAAATCCTGATGTACCGTGATGAGCCTTCATCGCATGTCCAGGAGATTCTCAACGGACACTTTTGGCCCAACCATCCCTTGGGACGTCCCCTGACCGGCACCCCGGATACCGTGGAAAGTCTGCAGCGAGATGATCTCCTTTCCTATCGGGCGAGCCATTATCATGCGGGGAGCACCGTCGTATCTTCGGCCGGGAAAATACGTCATCAAGAGGTCATCGACCGCGCCTCGAAACTCCTGGAAAAAATTCCCCCGCGACAGGCCATCCGCCAAGTCAAGGCACCGGATCACAGGGGCACGACACGAGTCATCTCTGAGCGTCGCGACGTGCAGCAAACGCAGGTGGCCTTGGGCCTGCCGGGCGCGAGTCATCATGATCCCCGCCGCTATGCTCTCCAAATTCTGACGACGGTCCTTGGCGGAAATGCCAGTTCGCGGCTCTTCCAGGAACTGCGCGAACGGAGAGGACTCTGTTATTCGGTAAGCGCGCAACCCTCGAGTTTCAAAGACGCAGGTATGCTGAATATTTCACTGGGACTTGAACAACGGAACGTCGAGAAATCGCTGCGCCTTATTCTGTCCACATTTCAAAGTTTGAAGAGGCATGTAGTTCGCGCCGCCGAGCTCAATCGAGCCAAGGAATATGCTGTGGGAACCAGTCGTATGTCCCTTGAACGCACTTCTTCTCAGAACATGCGTGTGGGAGGCTCAGTCCTGGTCTACGGGAAGATTATCGATCCCGAGGAGGTTCACTCACGACTGCGCGCTGTGACTGGTGAGGAGGTGCAGGCGACAGCGAACGAGTTTTTGGATCCGCTTCGCGCCACCGTGGCAATTGTAGGACCGGCGCCCGATGAAGCAGCCATTCAGAGCATTTTGCAATCGTGAGCTGCGCGCGCCACGATGAACATCGTCGCAGCAGCCGCGACTCTTCCTCTGGACGCGCCGCTTGGATGGACGACGCAGTCGAAAGCCGGAAAGATTACCAATGATCTGAAGAGTCGTGTTCTCGTTGTAAGTTGCTACGTCATCTCCAGAGTTCGTTATTTGTTTGAAAACGCTGAATGAAATGAGGTTAGTCTTTGGAGCCGAGAGCCTGGCAAGAGACGGTTGAGCTCATGGCCGGTAGCGAACTCGGTTCCGCTTTGTATGGTGACAGCAAACGGCTGCTGGAGGCATTGTTCTCTCGCGAGGGAGTCGTATGCGAAACTCCGGAGGCAACTTTTTCTCTTGGCAGGGCGGTTTCGCCGATGATTCAGCGCGGCACGGTGATCAGCCTGGAGGGTCCGCTAGGCGCCGGAAAGACCCAGTGCGTCAAAGGCATTGCAGCGGCTTTGGGATGTGCTGAGGAGGCGTCAAGTCCTAGTTTCACCCTGGCGCACGAGTATGCGGACGGTCGGCTGCCCCTTTATCACTTCGATTTTTATCGGCTCATCAGCGTGGAGGAGCTGTATGGCGCCGGATTTGACGACTGCCTCGACGCGGGCGCTGTTGTAGTGGAGTGGGGCGACAAGTTTCCCGAAGCACTCCCTCCCGGAACTCTTCGCTTGAGTTTCGAAATTCTGCGAAACGGTGCCCGCCAGGTTCGCGGGCTGCGGGTAGCGTGATCCTTTCTCTCGATGCCTCTACCGGGCGCGGCTCCCTCGCCTTGGTCAGCGAAGACCGAGTCGTCCGGGAGATATTCGTCAATACTCCACGCGGTCGGGGAGGGGCGCTCTTTAAGGGGCTTCAGGAAATGCTTCGAGAGGCCCGGCCAATCACTCGCGTCACTGTGGGGGTCGGTCCTGGCAGCTACAATGGAATCCGCTGCGCCATCGCTGTGGCATGGGGCCTCGCCACTGCGCGCGAGATTCCCCTTATTGGCATCTCCTCGCTGCTCGGACTTGATGAAGGCAGCTATTACGCAATAGGAGATGCCCGGCGAGGACAGTATTATTTTGCGCGAGTAAGCTGCGGGGTGTTGGAACATGAACCCGCACTACTGTCCAAGGACGAACTCGTTGAGGCCCTGCAGCGGATTCCCTCGCGTACGATCTTCGCGCCAGAGCCAATCGACTTTCTGGAAGGTGTCGTGATTCGCGCTCCGAGTGCAGCGAGATTAGCTTTTCTGGGATCGGATTTAAAGCCTAATTTGCCACAGCCGGTTTATTTAAAACCTCCGTATATCACCACACCGAAGCGAGGTTCGGTGGCAGGATGATTGCAGATTGTGCCGTGAGGCGAACGAGGAACTACTTCCCGACTCCCGCAAGCTCCGCAGGTGGGATCAAAGCCTTGGCGAGGGAGGCTAAACCGCGATACTTCTTGCCGCTCTTCTTAACCATGCCGCGCGAAACGAGGTTTTGCAGTTTTTCGTAGGCACGAAGCCTTAGCATTTCCTCACCACCACTGGCCGCATTGCGAGCCCGCAGGCGTTCATGCACGACGTCAAAGAGTTGTTTAAACTCAAACGAAGATCCTTTTTTCGAGAGAGCAGCAACCAACTCTTCGGTCACCAAATCAGGAAGACGACGAGAGAACGCACTTTTTCTTTGCATAGGCATGAGCGTTCAGAATAACACACTCCGCGGGGCTTGTCATGCGAAATTTTGCGGATGACGTTTCGCGTGGAAGATCCGTGCCTTCTCCCCCGCATGCGGATATCCAACGGGGTTCGAGTCCATTCTCGTAATCTCACGAGGGCGATAGCGCCTTCGCAAAGCGGACCAGCTCAGTGGCAAGTTCATCGATGCGGCCGGCGATTTTACGATCCGAAACGCTTCCGCTACGAAAAGACGATCCCGTCGCGTAAACAAAGCGAGGCACGATGATGCATCGGAAGTCGAGCATGAGACTGTTGGCCATGCTCATGACCGCCATATAGCTGGAGTAACCTCCAGCCGCATTCAAAAATCCGACAACTTTGCCTTCCCATGCGCTGCCAGTCAGCTCCACAACATTTTTCAGAGCGGCATTCATGTAAAAATTATACACCGGCGCCGCGACAAGAATGCCGGCAGCCTTTTCTATTCTGGAACGAGTCTTCTCAACTTCAGGATCGGAATACGCTGTGTCGCCGTCACACATTGGAAGCTTCACTTCCTGAAGGTCGATAAAGTCAACGTCTGCCCCCATGGAATGCAGAGAATTGGCGGCATGATGCGCCATCTGGCGACTTAGGCTGTCAGGATTCAAGCTTCCGCTGACCAAGGCGACGCGAAGTACTTTTTGCATGGAGGAGTTCTCGCGCTGTGACTGGGCGAGTGACGTGCAGAGTTTTCGCGTTCGCCCTATTTCGAGCGATTGATGATGATCTTTTGTGGCACGAACACTGGACGTTGGGCCGATGCTTGAGCCGCGGCGACACTGAGCTGAAATTGTCGCTGATTGAGCTGACTGATCACCTGGCTCATGGCCGCCTGATTCAGGCCGGCCGAACTGCTGGCAGCTGACGGGGCCGTCGTGGAGATGGACTTGACGGGCGGGTTTGGGACAAGAATGGATTGTCCTTCCACTCTTGCCAGGCTCACCGTCCCGATCAAACAAGCCAACGCAGCTACTCTCATGAGAGAATCTACCTCTCGCGGATATTTCTGCAAATTGAGCAAAATACCCGTGCGTCCGAGAGCGGTTCAAAACGCCCCAGGAAAGCGGCTGAAGACAAGGGCGGCTAAACCAAGAAACAGAAAAAACCCTACCACGTCGGTGACTGTGGTAAGCATGATGGCGGAGGCAAGCGCGGGATCGATGCGAAGCGCTCTGAGCCCCAGCGGGATGACGACGCCGGCTATACCGGCGGTAACCATGTTCAGCACCATCGCGGTAAAAGTTATCACGCCCAGGGCGAGGTTGTTTCTCCATAGCCATGAAACTCCCCCAACTACAAAACCGATCGCCAATCCATTGAGCAATCCTACGGTAACTTCCTTCATCAGGATGAAGCGGCGGTGCTTTTCCGGCAGATCTCCGAGAGCTATCGAGCGAACGATGATCGTCAGCGTTTGAGTGCCGGCGTTTCCGCCTTGGCCGGCGATGATTGGCAGGAAGATAGCGAGAGCGGCGTAACTCGCAATTGTGCTCTCGAACAGGGAAACGACCCATCCAGCAAGAAATGCGGTTGCAAGATTGAAGTAGAGCCAAGGCAGGCGATTGCGAACCGATTTCGTCCATGGCGTGTCGGCGGACTCCTCGCCTGATAGGCCTACCATTCGCTGCATATCCTCGGTAGCTTCCTCTTCAACGACGTCGAGGACATCATCGGCTGTAACGACCCCGCGCAATCTTTGAAAGTCATCGACGACGGGAATGGCGCTGAATCCGTACCCACGGAACAAGCGTGCGATCTCTTCTTGATCAGCATGCACCGAAACAGCGCGAACTTCGGGCACCATAATTTCCCGGATCTTGAGATCGGATGGTCGAAAGAGAAGATCGCGCACGCGCAGAACCCCGCGAAGTCTCGCTTCTGCGTCCGTCACGTAAATGTAGAAAATACCATTTGGAAGATCCTCTTCCTGTTTGCGAAGCACCGCGAGCGCTTCCGAAATGTCGAGGTCCTCGGAAACGGCAATAACCTCCGTTTGCATAATGCCGCCGGCGGTGTCCTCCGGATACTTGAGGAGATCGCTGATTTGGCTGGCTTCCTGAACGGGCATACTGCTCATGATCTCGCGCAACCGCGCGCTCGAGACATGCCCGAGCACATCGGCGACATCATCGCTGAACATCTCGTGAACGATTCCCGAGAGATTGGAAACCTGCATGGACTCAAAAAGTCGCAACTGCATATCCCTCGGTAGCTCGGAGATTACTTCCGCGGCCATCGCGTCCGGCAGTCCTCGCAAAATTTCGCGGACTCGGGCCAAAGGAAAATCAGTTATCTCTTCGGCAATGTCCCTGGGATGCCGGTTTGTTAGCTCTGGCAGGGGGTGCGGTTCCGATTGTTTAAAGGAAGGCGCCTCATCTGCCATGCCGCAAAATAGAAAGGATTTCTAGCCTGACAATGCAATCCGAGAGGGTCAGCGCACTCAAGCTTGGATTGCCTGATGAAAAAGACTGTGATGCCACAGGGCAGAGATCTTGCTTGTCGAGCTGCTGGCAGCCGCTTTTTTGTCTCCTTGTACCCGAGGAGAGATTTCAGTCCTCGGGAGCCCAACCTTTACGGACGAGAGTAGCTGAGCACTCGCACAAACCAAGCCACGTGGTACTGCGGACTAAGATGTTTCAATTTCCCTGGTAGCCCTGCCTCAGGTGTCACCTACCTCTGGAGAAATTTCGAGGTCAGACGCATCATGTCGGTCATGTCCACATCACCGTCTCCATCCGAGTCGAGAAATTGGGCGAGAATGGGATTGGTCTGGCTGCCCGTTGCTGGCGGTGCGCTTGTCCCGACGGGGACGCCGCCGCTGGCACCCGTGGCTACTCCGGCCGACGGAGCAGTAGTGGGCCGGCCTGACTGAAGAAGCGCGATCACAGCGGGCAGCGCGACGGATAACATGCGGAGAACAGAATTCGCGTCGAGGCCCGTCCTTTGCTGCGCATGGCCAACCATCTGATCCATGCGATCAGCGCCAAGGATATTCCGTAGTTGATCGGGAGAATCGGCGTTCTGCTTGATACTCTGCAGCATGGAGTCGACGCCCTGCGCTCCGCCAGTTGCTCGTTGCTGCTGAAGCATGGGCTTCAGGAAGCTGCCGATCAGACCGGCGAGTTGGTCGGGCTTGGCCGAGGAGGAGCTGCTGCCCCCGAAGGAGGTCAGCAAGCTTTGAAGATCATTTTTTTGGGTCGCACGCCCCGGATCGTTCATGGAGGCGAGGACAGTGTCGAAGAGGCTCATAGTTTTGCAGGGGGTTTATATTTAGGGGTGATTGCTTATCGTTCAATAGTAGTAGCGATAACCGCGTCGATAATAGTAACGATTGCCGGGACGATAATAATAGCGCCTTCCGCCATAATAATAAGCGTGCCTGCCGCGATAAATGTAAACCGGGTAGTTGCGATAGTAGTAGCCGGCGGGACTGCCATACACACTCACGTTTGGTCCCACAGCCGGAGGAGGACCAGCGTAGACCTCGCTTTCTACGGGATACACACACCCGCTCAGAGCCGCGAGTTCCACAATGCTTACACCTGCCAGCAAGATCGAGACCAATCTTGGCCTCACCTGCTTGAAGCTCTTCACAATATTCTACATACCCTCTGGACACGACGCTTGTCAAACAAGGTTTGCTCGAAATAACTCGCTGGTTTTAAATTGACGGAATTCGGCCCGCCCGGCAATCGCTCGCGAAATCCTCCAGCTCATGACTATTATCCCTGAGACATTTGTCGACCTAGAAACTTCCCTTGGACCGATGCGAGTGCATTTGTTTATACCCCAAGGAAGTGGGCGCCATCCTGGCGTGATATTCTACTCAGAAATTTTTCAAGTCACGGAACCAATCCGGCGCATGGCTGCGAGTTTGAGCGGTCATGGGTATTTCGTTGCGGTGCCGGAAGTCTATCACGAGTTTGAGCCGCTCGGCACCGTATTAGCTTACGACCAAGCGGGATCGGACAGGGGGAATGAGCTCAAGTACACCAAGGAACTTTCGTCTTACGACAAAGACACCGATGCTACGGTAAGATTTCTGCTTGGTCATGAGCGGTGCACAGGCCAAATCGGAGGCTACGGGGTTTGTCTCGGTGGACATCTGGCAGTCCGCGCTGGATTCCATCTGAGTGTCCGTGCGGTGGCGGCCTTCTATCCCACGGATATCCACTCCAGCTCTCTGGGCGCTGGAAAGAAGGATGATACGCTACAGAGGCTTGGCGGTAACAAGACGCCGATGCTTTTCGTCTGGGGAAGGCAGGACCCGCATGTTCCACTGGCAGGTCGGCTCAAGATTGCACAGCGGCTCAACGAAACGAACGCTGAGTTTGAATGGCATGAGTTCAATGGCGCTCACGCCTTTCTTCGCGACGAAGGCCCAAGATACAATGCAGCCCTCGCGGGTAATTGCATGGGTCTGCTCCGTCGCTTTTTCGCCGAAAATTTGGCTTCCTAGTTGAGACAGGCCGCGGTGTTCCTGGGCGCGGTCTCGTGCTATTGTCGCTTGATCCAGGAGCTCGCTGCCGATGCGCACCCCCCTGCAAGGCCGGTCTGAAACACGACCGGGCAAATACATCTTACTGGCCACTGCGCTTGCGCCTGTCTTGCCGCAGGTCATCGGCAGCGCCTTCAACATTTGGTACAATATCGCGCTGGTCGATCCGTTGCTTACGACCACTGAGCTCAAGGAGCGTTTCGTGCACACGATCATCCTCTATAACAGCGTTTGTTATCCGCTGGGTGTTTACGCGTGGTTGCGACTTGTTTACTCACTGGGACCGGCGTTTAGGAAATTACAAAGAGGTGAAGAGGTTCCGCCGGCGATGCTTTTTCGAGCGCGTTGGCGAGCCATTCGGCTGCCGTTTTTAGGTGCGCTTATATCCGGCGCTGGCTGGCTGCTTTGTATTCCGGTGTTTCTCTTTTCACTCCACGCCGTGACTTCCGACCTGGACTCTCGCTTGTATTGGCACCTCCCGATCTCCTTCGGAGTGTCTGGTTTCATTTCGCTAACTCACAGTTTTTTCCTCGTGGAATTGGTTAGCCATTGGAGGCTTTTTCCGGTTCTTTTTCGCGGAACGCGCGCTGATCTCACGCCTGGGGCAATGGCGCTGTCATTACGCGCGCGCGGCGTCATTTGGGCCATTTCCGCGGGCATTTGCCCGATCGGCTCGTTGCTTCTGCTAAGTTTCGCGCCTCCATCTCCGGAGAGCGATCCGCAATGGCTTGCCTTATTCGTCGGGAGCGTGGGAATAGCCTTCGGTCTCTGTACCGCCCTCCTAATTAGCTGGTTGGTGATCGAGCCGATCGCCTACTTGCGGGACGCAGCCCGGGCGGTGGGGAAGGGCGAGCTTGACGTTCACATTCCTTTGACTCGTGTCGACGAATTCGGGCTGCTCATTGGCGAATTCAATCGAATGGTTGTCGAACTGCGGGAGAAGGATCGGCTGCGGCGCACCTTTGGTCTTCATGTCGGCCGAAAAGCGGCGGAGCAGATTCTGGCGCGCGATCCGGGGCTCGGCGGACTCGAAGAGGTAATCACGGTCATGTTCGTGGATATTCGCTCATTTACCAAGCTGGCGGCGAGGATGGAACCTGGTGAAACTGTCAAGGTGTTGAACCGATTTCTGGAAACGATGGTCAAGGTGGTTGAAGAGCGGCACGGTGGCATGGTCAACAAGTTTCTGGGCGACGGCTTTCTGGCCCTTTTCGGTGTTGGTCGGACCTTGGCTGCTCATGCCGATGCCGCCCTGGAGGCCGGATGTGAGATGCTGCGCTCACTGGCGCAACTCAATCAAGAGCTGGAGCTCGACGGAGAGAGGGCGCTGGCCATTGGTATAGGTATCCATACCGGACCAGCAATCGTCGGCAGCATTGGATCCCCGGAACGTTTGGAGTATACGGCGATCGGGAGCACGGTGAATTTCGCAGCGAAAATTGAACGGCTCACCAAAGTTCTGAAAACACCCCTCCTCTTAAGCGAATCGACCCGAGCGCATCTCCGCAGCGGTTTGCGCTTCAAACAATTTCCGCCGCAGCCAGTTCGGGGCTTGGACGAGCCCGCCACAGTTTTCTCGCTAGCCGAGTCGCGCGAGGGCTCCGATATCCATTGAAAAGTGGAAGGTCCGCCGGCAGTAATACCGCACCATGAGCTTTTCCGCAGAGGTGCCGTCGCGCGAGTTGGAAGTAAGTTCGGATCCGGCGACGATCGAAGATTGCATCGATGATTTGCTCGCCCAAATGACCTTGGACGAAAAGATAAACCTCTGTCATGCGGGCTCGAAATTCGCGGTGGCGGCGGTCCCGCGTCTCGGAATTCCAGAGTTTTCGATGTCCGATGGGCCACACGGCGTCAGACG
Source organism: uncultured Verrucomicrobiae bacterium (assembly GCA_963744345.1). GTDB lineage: Bacteria > Verrucomicrobiota > Verrucomicrobiia > Chthoniobacterales > Terrimicrobiaceae > DASTFP01. Next base: position 35,127 of record CAVUTD010000009.1, on the reverse strand, counting down.
CGAGATTTGTCGCGACAGTTGGGATCCGGTCCAAACGGAAGAAGATCGCTCAACGTATCTGCCAACGGGCACCGCTCTGGCAGCGACATGGAATCCCAACCTGGCATACCGGTTTGGCGAAGTGCTGGGGGCTGAAGCGAGGCACCGCGGTAAAGACGTGATTTTGGGTCCCGGAATCAACATCATCCGCACACCTATTTGTGGTCGAAATTTTGAGTATTACAGCGAGGATCCATTGCTGATTTCCCGCATGGTGGTTCCAGTCGTGCAAGGAATTCAAAGCCAGCAAGTCGCTGCCTGCGTCAAACACTACGCCGCAAATAGTCAGGAACTCAATCGCCTGGAAGTGGACGCTCAAATGGACGAACGGACACTCCGCGAGATTTATCTTCCTGGGTTCGAAGCAGCCGTTATCCGCGGCAAGTGCCTGGTAGTGATGGGGGCCTACAACAAGTTTCGCGGCCAGTATTGCTCGCACCATGAATACCTCGTCAACGAGATCCTAAAAGGCGAATGGAAATTCGACGGCTGCTTTGTCTCAGATTGGGCCGCGGCTAAGGACACCTTGCAGGCGGTGCTTTGTGGGCTGGATCTCGAGATGGGAACTGGGAAGCCTTATTCTGAATACTACTTGGCTCGCCCGTTCCGCGACGCCGTGCGAAGCGGCAAATTGGATGAGGCTCTGGTGGATGAGAAGGTGCGTCGCAATCTGCGCGTCATGTTCAGAGTCGGGATGTTCGATGCAAACCGCAGTTCGGGGCAGCGCAATACGGCCAACCATCATCTGGCAGCACTCGAAATTGCTCGCGAGGCAATAGTGCTTTTAAAAAACGATCCAAAAATCTTGCCGTTGGAGAGAGAGCGGTTGTCACGAGTGGTCGTGATTGGCGACAACGCCGTGGCGCGGCACGCCGAGGGAGGGCACAGCTCCGGAGTGAAAGCACTCTATGAAGTAACTCCTCTCGAAGGTTTACGAGACAGACTGGGGACGAGAGTCGAGGTGGATTTTTATCAAGGATATCCAGCTCGCAGCGGAGATTTCGAGTGCATCGATCCTGAGCACCTCGGCATAGCCGATGAGGGCGCCGGAACACGCGGGTGGAAAGGTTTCTATTGGAGCAGCCGCGATTGCCAGGGAGAAGGTTCTTCGAAGGCGGATGTGTTCATCGACTTCGATTGGACGGATTCAGCGCCATTTGACGGCATGGCTCCGGGACAATTTTCCGTGGACTGGGTCGCGAGCTTTGTTCCTCCGCAGACCGGCGTCTACGAATTTATCTTATTGGGCGCATGTCACGCCTGTTTTCTGATCGATGGTATTGCGGCGATTCATCGTTTTGACGGAGGAAGTGAAACCGCGTGCAAATCTGTCGACCTCGATGCCGGTCGGTCTTATCAACTTCGAGTCGAATTGCGGTCGGGCCAATCTCCGGTGAAGATCAAGATGGGGTGGATTCCGCCTTGGGCCCGTCGCGAGGAAGAAGGCAGGGAGGAGCTCAACGATGCGGTTAAGTCGGCAGATGCGGTCCTCTTCTTTGGCGGGTTGAATCATCAATACGACCTCGAAGGGACGGATCGCTCTGATATGGCGCTTCATGAGGGCCAGAACGAACTCATCGCCCGGATTGCAAGGCTAAATTCGAACACTATCGTTGTGCTGGTGAGCGGCTCGCCGGTCGAGATGCCTTGGGTAAACGATGTTTCTGCAATCGTGCAGATGTGGTACGTGGGAATGGAGGCCGGCCATGCGATAGCTGACGTTTTGCTGGGTATGGTCAATCCGTCCGGCAAGCTGCCGATGACTTTCCCGAAGGCCCTCGAGGATTCTCCTGCCCATGCGTTGGACGACTACTCGGCCGAGATGTGCCGTTACAAAGAAGAAGTCTTCGTCGGCTATCGTTGGTTTGACGCGAGAGGTATCGAACCTCTCTTTCCCTTTGGGCACGGCCTCAGTTATACCGACTTCGAACTCTCGGCGCTTTCTATCGATCCGAGCGAAGCGGGAGTTTGTGTATCGCTCGACTTGAAGAATATCGGCGACCGCGCGGGGTCCGAAGTCATCCAGATTTATGTCGGCCAGCCTGATTGCTCGACTAAACGTCCGCCTCGCGAGTTGAAGCAATTTGCCAAGATTGCTTTGGATCCCGGCGCCTCAACGCGCCTGCACTTTGATCTGATCCGCGCGGCGTTCGCGTTTTGGTCGCCCGCAAGCAGAGAGTGGGTGGTTGAGCCGGGGAAATTTATCATCGAAGCCGGCGTGTCATCGCGCCGCATCATTCTGAAACGCACGATCGATCTCGAATGATCCCGCTGTGCAACCCTTCTATCTCAGCTCGGCATTATAGAATTCGGTCCAGTCGTCCAGGTTGTTGAGATTGACGGCGTCCCGCGGGGCTTTCGTATCGTCCTGGAGACTCGCCGCGCCCAGGATTGTCCGGCGAGTGTCGTCGTCGTGATTGTAACCACTGATGGCTGCGTTGAGCTTTTCAACCGATGCCTGGTCGATCTTGGCGCCAGGCTGCTGGCGAATCCATTGTTCGAATTGCGTGTAAGTTGGGCGCTTGTCGGAGATGTAAGCCACGAGCGCGTCGCGATCGACGTTGAGACCGTCGATGACCATTTGATCGAAGCCTTTGCCCACGGCCGGGTAACCGGCTGCCAGCTTGTCGCGAGCGTCAAGTGAGACTTTAAGCCAAAGTCGCGGGAGGTGCAAAACGCCCAGCGGACCGGCGACGGCGGAACTTAGGAGGGGAACGATTTTTGACATAGCAAATTAAATAGAACTCATGCTGGCCCGTGGGTCAATTCCGCGGTGGTCAATAACGAGAACTGTGTTGCGTCAGGGTGGGAGTTCGTGTGCGGGGGATCTCCAGAAACTGCCTGCCGGCTCCCTCGACGATTGGGGATCTGCATTCAGCCGCTAAAAGTTGCGTGCGTCAAGTTCAAGCGAAGGAGATCAGGAGAGTTGAAAGAAAGGATGAGGCTTGTTCAGAAGCGCCGGTAGGCGAGTTTACGGCAGCCGAAGCGCGTGGAGACTGAGCTCCGGCACTGAGGGCAGCCAGAAAGCCGTTTGTGAACAACCTCGTCGCGTTCACTTAGGCGACCTCCGGCCGAAGAATTCGGCTTGCATTTTGTCCAGTTTATGCGACGGTCAAATAGGCAAGGTTAACTTCGCTGGTTTCGCTGAGTAAGTGGAATTGGTTCTCTATGGAGAAGAAACAGTGCGAGCTGACCTTGCTGTTTTTTATTCCTCCGGTGTCAGCGCCGTGTCCCTTGGGCTGCCTGAGACAGCGGCAGTCATGGGAACTCGCCAGACTCGGCGAGGAACGCTAAATCCTCGAAAACGGAACTCCGATAGCTCAGGAGGAGCGGGCAGGCCCTTCAGAAATTCCGCCATTTCCCGACGCTCGAAAATTTCCTCAGAGACTGCCAGGTCGCCACCCCGGCAGCAGGATAGCATCCGTGCAGCGAGGTTGATCGCCGTTCCAAAAAAATCCAAGCGGTCATTTGCGTTTACCGCAAGACATGCGCCCACGTGCATGCTCGCTTTCAGGGTAAGGGAAACAGATTGGCGAGAGCCAAGCATGAGGAGGTCGCGATGCATATCGCGGACGGCTTGCAAAGCCTCATCCACGCGGCTAAAGCCTGCCATAACGGCGTCGCCCAGGGTTTTGATCACTGTGCCATGATGTCGGCGAACGGCCGTTGCCAGGATAGTGAAATGGTCGCGGACCAGTGCATAAGCGGGGGCGTCACCAATCCGGCTATAAAGTGCCGTCGAACCGCGCAAGTCGGTGAACAAGATGACTTGAGACCCAACGACGATCTCCTCGTACGGGGAAATAACCTCGCTGGCGAAAAGATCGCGGAATTCTTGCAGATTAGTGATTCGAGCCGCGGTGAGGATGTTATCGCTCCATCCAACCTGATCGAGACTTAGAAGAACCGGAAAAGGGTTGGGGTTATGAACACGAGCAACCCACTTGCCGGCCTCGGCGCTCTCGTAGCGCATTTCAAATCCCGACGGGCTTGTGCGAATGAAGGTCGGGCGGTCTTCGCCCATCATTCCGGGATCAAGGGTAAGAGATCCTTCCACTTGCGGCGAACGCAGCCGCACCGGCCCTGTTGGCAGCGGCAGCTTCCATGTTCGTTCCTGGCCCGCTTCGATCCAAGCTTGGCTGAGGACGTGTGGCTTCCCACCAGGCCCGGCAAGGCAATGGGTCTGTTCATCTCGCTTACGAATCGCCGGATTCACCGCGAACTTGAGTTCGACAGATTTGTCGAATTGCGCATCGAATTCGATCTGACAGACTTCGCAATGGGATTTTCGCTCCAGCTTGCTGAGCGATTTGATCGGTTGCTGCCGCGATGAACGGCAATTCGGGCAAAGGATTTCCCAGCGAAAGTCCAGAAGACCGCCGCGCGTAGCATGCAAAAACAGGGAGAGGACTTCCCATGGATCGGCGTTCCACTGCTTGGCAATGGCTAAGGGACGAATGTGCGTCAGATGCACGTCGGGCGCTTTTCGGAGCATGTCGCCAAGGAGTTCAATCTGAACCTGGGGAAGGCCAGCTCGCCTCAGTTTGTCCAGGCCGCTTTTCAACGCGGATTCATCGACCGGTTGAACGTTGAGGTGCGGCAAGGGTACTGATTTCTGCCCTCGAAGGAAGGCTGTGACCTGTGCGGCGATGCGACGCATCTGACGCCGCGTCTTTGGAAAGAGCGCTTTTTCCGTAAGAAATTTTCCAAGTGCATTTCTTGGAATTACTTCTGAAGTGAATTTAACCCGAGTGCCCTCTGTTTGTGACAAGAGCTCTACCCCGGCGGTGGCTTCGAGCAAGGGACCATTTTCGAAGACACGTCGCACGTGATAAAACTCCGGCTCGAGCCATTCAAATGGGAATTCCTGCCACACCGTCTCAAGACCGGCCACGCGCGTGCGGGCGCGGACCGTGCTCCCCCCTTCAGCATTGGCAATAAACTCGTATCGAATCGCGGGAAGGCCTAACGAGCGGTTTACCCAGTCTGTGTTGTTCAGCGCGGGCCAGACCATTTCCGGGGCAAACGGCAAGTCGTAATGACTCTCAAAATGAATCACACCCTGCATCGTCGTTTGTTCCCCGAAGAGTTCGGTGCACCGGATAAGGCGCCTTGTCAAATCTCAAGATCGATGACCACCTCATCATGGAATGAACACGGGCTAGGGTGTCTTCTTCCTTGCTCCTGCCGATGGTGATACGTTCCACGCCTTCGGCGAGAAGTTATCGTCCATCTTGCAAGTGCGCAAACCGGAGGCGTATTCAGTATCATCAGGATCGGCCTCTAGAACGAATTCACTTTGTAACATCTAAAGTTGAGCCTCGCTGAAGGAAGATGTTCGCGGACAGTTCAATCCCTTCCTCTCGGAAGACGACATGTGGTGCTCGGAAGGCGGGGACTTTTCCGATTTTGCGCCATCGAGTTAACCGTATTGCGGGACGCATTCTGAGTCTGCTGATGGGGCTCTTCATTCTGGGAACTCCGTTTCTGAGTGCTGGAGCGAACTCAGCCATGAGCCCTCAGATGATGGAGGAGCAGGCACTCGCTTTGCAGAGAAGCGGAGACTATGCAGCAGCTGAGGATCTCTTTCGAAAGTGCCTTGCGCAGCGACGAGCAGTGTTCGGGGATGAACATGTCGACACCCTTGCGGCGATAAACAATCTTGCCAATTTGCTTCACGAGGTCGGCAGTGACCGCGCGGCTGAATTTCTACATCAACAATGTTTGATGGTCCGCGAACGCACCCTCGGTCCAGACCATCCTCATACGCTGGCGAGCTTAAGTAACCTGGCTCTTGTCCTTAAGGCCAGAGGCGAGCTTGCGGCGGCAGAACCGCTCGTTCGTAGAGCCTTCGAGACAATGCGACGCGTCAGAGGGCCGGAGAACCCGGATACGCTCTCCTGCTTAAACAATCTGGCCAATTTGCTTTCCGACAAAGGCGATTACGCCGCCGCCGAGCCGCTCTACCGCCAATTGGTGGAGTCGGTTGAAAGCACTCTCGGCCCCGATGATGCTGCCACGCTTGCTGCCCACGGCAATCTGGCCAACCTTCTGCTGCGGAAGGGTCAACCTTGGGCCGCGGGCTCGATCTATCGGCGCTGTTTGGAAACCCGCGAACGAATTCAGGGCCGTGAACACCCGGAAACGTTGCTCGCCCTCAACAACCTCGCAGCATTTCACTTTGAAACTGGCAACTACATCGAGGCCGAATATCTTTACCGCCGCTGCCTGGCAGCGCGTGCGAAAGTTCTCGGTCCAAACCATCCGGACAGCCTGGCCACGAGGGAGAATCTGGCGCGCACCTTGCGTTCGGCAGGCAGGCTTGAGGAAGCGGAGCGATTGGCGCGAGAGACACTTGCGGACCGTCAGCGCACCCTCGGCCCTGCAAATCCGGATACCTTTGGAAGCATGGCGACTCTCGCGGACGTCGTGCGTGACGAGGGGGATGCCGCTGGCGCCTCGGCGCTCTATGATCAAGCCTGGCAAGGCCTGTGGCAAACCCTGGGTCCAGACCATCCCGAAACTCTTGGTGTGCTCTATGAATATTCTTTGCTTTTGAAGAGTCAGCGCCAGGAAATCGAGGCTCGCCGTCTCGCCCATAAGCTCATGTCAGGGACGCGACGGAGGTTGCCGCAAAACCATCCAGATCGGCTTAAGTACCAACGACTGCTCGATTCTCTTCGCTGAATCTCGCGAAACGTCCCCTCCGAAGCAGAGGTAAACCGTGCTTTAGTTTTGGCGTTAGCGATCACAAAAAAAAGATTTCGAGATACTTGATTTTGGGAACATTTTGGGCGATCGGAAATTCGTATTCCATTCAGTCGTTAGGAAACCTGCAGAGTTCAACCTCCCGAAAAACGAAGTCGACACTGAAGCAGAAATGCACGCTGAAGAAACCCGTCGCGCCGTTTCAGCCGCGTCCAAGGGATCCCGAGCGAACCGGAAGAAGACGCCGCGCAACGGTCGTCGCCAGAGCGGTTCTTCGAGATAAGCTAAGTTAGTTAGCTAAGGGAGAGAACCGGTCGCTCTCGTGGAGAGTCGCACCGGGTGGCGGCGTGCGCCCCAGCTTCCGGGTCTGGTTTCAAACAAGCCCGCAACCTCCCACCCACAGAGGGCGCACTGATTACCGGCGAGATTCCACTCGCCGAGTTCGTACCAGTCGCGCTCGATGAGGACATTGCCACAGCCTGGGCACCACGTGCTGGACCCACAAGAATCGTGGACGTTACCGGTATAGACATAATGAAGTCCCTTCGACTTGGCGATTTCTCTTGCTCGAGTCAATGTCTGCGGAGGAGTTCGCGGCTTGTCGAGCATCTTGAAGTCGGGATGGAAAGCCGTGAAATGCCAGGGGATATTTGGACCGAGATTCTCGGCGAACCACTCAGCGGCTCGGTGAATCTCCCCGTCGCTATCGTTTTCGCCAGGAATGAGCAGTGTGGTTACTTCGAACCAAACGTTGCTCTCGCGGAGGAAGATCAATGTCTCGAGCACCGGAGCAAGGCTGGCGAAGCAAAGACGGTGGTAGAATTTTTCGGAGAACGCCTTCAGATCCACATTGGCCGCATCCATCTGGGCGTAGAATTCCGATCGGGCCTTCGCAGCGATATAGCCTGCCGTGACCGCCACGGCCTTGATGTCCAGCTCCCGGCAGGCTTGCGCCACATCGATGGCGTACTCGGCAAAAATGACCGGATCGTTATAGGTAAACGCTACGGAACGGCACCCGAGCTGTTGGGCCACGTGCGCGACCTTCTCGGGGGAGGCGGCATCGGCGAGCTTGTCCCATGCACGAGCCTTGCTGATGTCCCAATTCTGGCAGAATCGGCAACCAAGATTGCAGCCAGCGGTCCCAAACGAGAGGACGCTGCTTCCTGGCAGGAAATGATTTAGAGGTTTTTTCTCAATGGGGTCCACGCAGAAGCCGCTGCTGCGCCCGTAAGTTGCCAATATCATCTGATCGCCAACACGTCGCCGCACGAAACAAAATCCGCGTTGACCCTCATTAAGCTTGCAAAGACGAGGGCACAGCTGGCACTCGATCCGGCCATCGGCCAGCATCGTCCACCACCGACCCGGATAATCGGATTGGTTTAGCCCGTCAACGGATTGGTTCAATGGCTCAAGCATGCTTCTCTAGAACCGAGCAAAGCTCAGTATACAATACTGCCACCGCATAGCCGACGCCAAAGGGACTTTCATAACTTAGCAGCTCGCTGCCGGTGGTCTTGAATGCCGTGGACCCCAGGGCAACGAGCACTGAATCTAACGCATCCTCGCCTGCCGCTTCCTTCAAATCTGCACAAAAGTTTAGCAGTTCCCGATAAGCACCGCGGCGCAGTCTGCTGACCAACCATCCATCGAATTCCGCTCCGCGCGGGTTGAACCCATAGGGCGCACTTGGTGTGAGCCGATGGCTCATGTCGCCGCTGGCAATGAACGCGACCCGCCTTCCGGCACCTTCGGCAGCGTAGGCGACGGCTTCACCAAACCGCACAACGTTCAGATCGCCACCAAGATCCAGGGACAAGACCACGATCGGCGCACGCCAACCGGCTTCAGCGGCAAACAACAGCGGCACGACCGCCCCGTGGTCGAGGTCCCCGTCGGTAATCGCTTCAGTACGCAACCCTCGCTCAGCGGCCTGCCGAGCAACTTGGGCAGCGAGCAGGGTGTCATTTTGGAAGTCCACTGCCTCGTTCGGGCGCCGGAAAGCGCCCAACGTGCCGGACAGCCGTTCACTGGTCCAGACTCCGAAAGCTTGTGGCGCACGTGGTGAATGCGGTGAGACCAGCACTATTGCGTCGGCTTCGGTCGCTACTAGGCGACGCGCCGCTTCCCGCATAGCACCGACCGTCGAGTCGATACTTCCCGCCCGCGCACCGGAGAGCGTTGGGGTAAGAATGGGGGCGTGCGGCATAAGGGCAGCATACACGACCGAGCCGGAGCGGTTCACGGCAGTCAGGAAGGAGCGCTTTCTACCCTCCGCTTGCGCCTTGGTAATTCAGGAGCCCGCGCTGCCCGCCTTTTCTTGAGGTGGAGGCAGGGCCAAACTTTCGCCGAGGGCGGGCGAGGGGGAACCCGAGCTTGGGAGGACCTTCCGAATCAGTTTGGATAAACCGGTCTCGGCGGCGTCCTGGTCCGCGGTAGCCTGACGAACAGCTTGCTCCCAAGCCTGAGCAAAACCTGGAGCTTGTTCACGCATCCTCGCCACGGCTGTTTCTAGAATTTGGAGCTGACGAGCCTCGGCGCGGCCGGGTTTTTGTTGAAGCGCGGCGATATTCACCCGCAGGTTTTCATTCTGTTCCTTTAAAGAGGCGAGGTCCTTTTCGAGACGGTCGTTTCCGCTGGCGGTGATTTTCAGGTGTGTGTTGAGGTGCTTCTGCAATTGATCGAGTTCGTCCTTAGATCGTTTGATCTCCCGGGTGAAATGGACCTTCGAGGTGTAGGCATTTTTGAGAACGAAGCCGGCGATCAGCAATCCGAGAGCAAGCCCCCACAAGAATGGGTGCGAGAGGATCGGCCATATTGAATCCATACCTTGAGGTTAAGGCGGTCGGGCTGCATGGCAAATAAAAAGCCGGGTTGACGATCCCCGGCGCCAGAAAAGGGGAAGTCAACGAGGATCAACCACGCGACCAAGAAATAGGCATGCGCCGCTCGGTCGATGCTGAATGGCGAAGAGAAACGGACGATCAACACGAACCTCGATCGGCTTCGGTTTTTCCTCGAAAAGGGCTGTTGCTCGCATCATGACTACGGCAGTGGCCGCCGCCGCTTCGGTGCCTTTCTCGTCGACTTCGATGAAGGTCTTGTGGAAGATATTAGAGATGTACAGGTAATCGTTTGGCCGTCGGGGCGCGATGCCATCGAAATTGGCGCTACCTTGCGGCACGTCGAATGCGGCTTCCATGCCAAGAGTCTCAAGGGTGTCTCGCAGTGCGAAGAGCGGAGGTTCTAATTTGAACTTGGGTAGGTAAAGCACAAGCTCCTGATTCTTGAGGCCGGCGCAATCCAGCAGGAGGGCAGGAGTTAACTTGCTTTGCAGTGTCGCGAGCCCGGTTGCAGTCTCCGGCAGAAGTACCAGGAGCTGAAGATCTCCCCCGACGTAGGGGATTGCAATGATCTCAAAGCCATCCTGTTTGGCGTAGCCGTAAGAATTTTGACGATTCATCGTTGCCACGTCTACACTTTGCCCATCGGCCAGGTGAAATGACCGAGGCTTTGTTGCCGTTTCGTCGAATCCTTCCGCCCACGGCGCTTTCAGATAAACCGCGTTGGCAAGAACGAGCCTGGTCTCCTTGGTGAGAGCATTTGGGGGCACGAGATCACGGATGCGCTCACGGGTCTGCTTTTCAACCCACGTATTGATGTGCTTCGCACACGCGGCTGGATCCTCTAGAAAATTCAAAATCTCGAGAGGAGCACCGAACGTCTTCTTGAGCAACGTCAGGTACTCCTTCCGAAAATCGTATCCTTGTTGTCCGAAAAGCCGGTTGGCGATGATCAGCGTAATCGGCTCTGCGGATCCTCCCGATTTTTTGGACTGCTCGGCATGCTTGGCGCTACGGCTCGTCAAGCCGGTAAGTGCCGCTTGTAACGTGGCGAACGACCGTGAAATGTCGGGGGTTTTCTCGGGATAATGCAAAACCTTGGCCATTTGCTTGCGGGTCTCGCCTTCGGCTCCCGCATAGGTCATAGCGAGGGCGATCTGAACCGAGTATGGAGAGAGGACGGTGTTTTCCTGCGGCTTAGCGGCGTGAGCAAGCAGGTCGAGGCCAAGGTTATTGACGGCGGAGGCAGCCGTCCGGGACAAATCGGCTGCGGAAAGCGAAGAAGCGGCGAGGGCGAGCGCTGCGGGAATGCTTTTGCTCATGAAGAACCTTAGCACCGTTGAAAACCACATGTTATCGTCGCCGTGCTGTTCTGATGTGGTGCCTCCAATTAAGGCTTTCACACTTCTCCATGCATAAGCTTTTCAATTGATCGCGACCAAGACTCTTCCAGCTCGGACAGCGACCAAGCAAAGGAGCGCTGGTCTGCAGAAATCTTCAGCATATCCGACGTGGTGACGCATCCGAGGCGGCGAGAGGGAACTCCTCGCCACTCCAGGAGCGCCAAGGCAGCCGTGGCATTGTTCTTCTTAACCGAAATGACGATCCGCGATTGAGTCTCGTTGAAGAGCAGGACATCCGCCCGCAATCCGGTGTCGCCGAACTCCAGCTCGGCTCCGAGCGAATGCGGTCCGCTGAGGCAGGATTCCGCCAGAGTCACTCCTAAACCGCCCTCTGAACAATCGTGGGCGCTTTCGACAAGGCCCATTCGAATGAGGGAGCGGACCGCCTCGTGGGTGCGCACCTCCTTTTCCAGGTCCAATTGTGGTGGAGCGCCCTCTTTGCGCGCATGAACAACCTTGAGGAAATGCGAAGCTCCCAGTTCACTTCCGAGGTTCCCGATGAGAAGGATCTCATCGCTGGGATTTTTAAAAAATTGGGTGGTAATGTGCTTGGGATGCTCGATCAACCCGACCATCCCGACAGTTGGTGTCGGATCGATGACCCCAGCCGGGTTCTCGTTATAGAGACTCACATTACCTCCGGTGATGGGAGTCTTGAAGGCAAGGCACGCTTCGGCCATCCCCTCAACGGCTTCGCGAAGCTGAAGAAAGTTTTCTGGCCGGTGAGGATTTCCAAAATTGAGGTTGTCGGTCACCGCGAGCGGAATGGCGCCCGCGCAGGCGAGATTGCGCGCAGCTTCAGCAACCGCGATTTTGGCGCCTTCGCGTGAATCCTGGCGACAATACAGGGCATTGCAATCTGTGGAGGCAGCTAAAATCTTGTCCGCTTCGCGCACGAGAAAAACGGCGGCATCTGATCCCGGCATGGTGGCGCATCCGAGGCGCACCATATGATCATACTGACGCCACACCCACTGCTTTGAGGCGATACTTGCATGCTCGAGCAATTTGGTCAGTGAGGCGGGGATTTCTACTTCTTGAACCGAAGCGATATCGAGCGGCTCTGGAGGGTGGCCCTTGGCTGCTTCTCGACAATAGATAGGAGCTTCATCAGTGAGCGCGCGCGCCGGAATTTCCACCACAGGTACTGCCGTTGTTATTGACGCGCATGTAGCCATCTTCAGTGACACAGCCGATCTGCGCATAGGGAAGGTCCCATTTCTCGAAGATTTCTTGCACGCGTGCTTCGTGGCCTTTTTTCACGATGACCAGCATGCGCTCCTGCGATTCGCTCAGCAAAATTTCGTAAGGAGTCATGCCGCCCTCGCGCTTGGGGACGAGCTCGAGGTCAATTTCGACGCCTGTGCCGCCGCGGCTCGCTGTTTCGCAGGTCGAGCAGGTCAGACCCGCAGCGCCCATATCCTGAATGCCCGCCACGCATCCGCTCGCCAGCAATTCGAGGCAAGCTTCCAAAAGCAGTTTTTCACGAAAGGGATCGCCCACTTGCACGGCCGGGCGGTCTTCCTTCGATTCATCGGTCAGGTCGCGAGATGCAAACGCCGCGCCGGCGAGCCCGTCGCGTCCGGTTTCTGCTCCCACGTAGAAAACGGGGTTGCCGACCCCGGTCGCGGCGCCCCGGGTGATCTGTTCGTGGCGCAGGATGCCGAGGCAAAAGACATTCACCAGCGGATTGGCCGAATAGGTTTCATCACAATATACCTCACCACCGATCGTTGGGATGCCGACGCAGTTTCCATAGTGCGCAATACCCGAGACGACGCCCGAGAAAAGCCTGCGGTTCGCCGCTTCGGTCAGGAGACCGAAACGCAGCGAGTTGAGGCAGAAGACGGGTCGAGCGCCCATGGTGAAGATGTCGCGGATGATGCCGCCGACACCTGTCGCCGCTCCTTGAAACGGTTCTACCGCACTAGGATGATTGTGACTCTCCATCTTAAATGCCACGGCCCACCCGTCGCCAACGTCGATGACACCAGCATTTTCTTCCCCCGCTTTCACGAGGACACGATCACCCGTTATCGGTAATTTTTTCAGTTCGAGTTTCGAGCTTTTATAAGAGCAATGCTCACTCCACATCACCGAGAAAACCCCAAGCTCGGTGAAATTGGGCTCCCTATCGAGCAGGGATTTGATGCGTTCATACTCTTCGAGTGTGAGCCCGTGCTTTGCGATCAGTTCAGGAGTGATAGCGGGTTCGATCATCCGATTAACCACAGAGGACACAGAGAACATCGAGGGGATCAAACGGAGATGCGCTTGAGACCATCTCTAAGGAGCGGGACATTGAAGTTGCTAAGAGCCGTTTTCATTCCCGCCAGCTTGAGATAAGTTATGACTTCCGCATGATGCACGGGGAGTAGGCGATCGACGGCTTGCGATACGTTATGATTATCTGCGTAATCATCTTTGTTTAAGAACTCTGTGGGCTCTGTGTTCTCTGTGGTAAACATTGGATCAAGCGACCTGCCGAAGCGGCGATGCTGGCCACTCGAGGATGCTTTGAAAAATAAAGAGTCCATCAACGCTGCTGAGCAAAGGGTCGCAGGCGCGTTCCGGATGAGGCATCAGACCGAAAACGTTGCGATCCTCGTTGCAAACTCCCGCGATGTGGTCTCTCGAGCCGTTCGGGTTGGCGGCCTCCGTCGTTCGTCCGCGGGCGTCGCAGTAACGAAGCAGCACACGACCTTCGAGTTCCAGGCGATGAAGGACGGCGTCATCCGCGAAGTAGCAACCTTCGCCATGAGCGATGGGAAGCCGAAGAACAGCTCCCGTCCACGCCGCGGTTGTGAAAGGATTATTGTGGCGTTCAACACGAACGTAGATGTGTTGGCAAATGAAGTGCAGCCCGCGATTTCGCACCAGCGCTCCTGGCAGCAATCCCGATTCGCAAAGGATTTGAAAACCATTGCAGATGCCAATAACTATCCCGCCTGCAGCGGCAAAGCTCTTGACAGAACGCATGATCGGCGAGAAGCGCGCGATCGCCCCGCAGCGCAAATAATCGCCATAAGAAAATCCGCCCGGTAGCACGACGACATCAAAGCCCGCGAGGGACGTCTCTTTGTGCCAGACATATTCAGCCTTCGCCCCGGCGATCGCGTTAATAGCACGAAAGCAGTCCTGGTCACAATTTGAGCCCGGAAATTGAACAATGGCGAATTTCATCTGCTTCGGTCGCTGTAACTCGATCAGGATTCCGTCTCGAGCCGGTAGTCTTCGATGACGGGATTGGACAACAGATCGCGCGCGATTTCATGCAACTTTGCCTCCTCGGTAGGGTTGCGGAGTTCGATTTCAATGCGCTTTCCGATGCGCACGCGCCCGACGCCGTCGAGTCCGAGATGTTTCATGGCTTCAGCGGCGGCGGCGCCTTGAGGGTCGAGCACGGAGAGCTTCGGCATCACAGTTACGATGGCTTTCACGAGGCAAAGGATTTCGCGTGCGAACCTCTCGCACAAGCGGATTGTGATTTTCTGCGAATGATCTGGTAGCTGGAAGCAACCACGCTGACGACCAGGCAGACGAGCGAAAAGGCTTCGCCATACAGAGTGTAAAAGGTCTTGTTGGGATTTGTGGGGACCTCCAGCTGAGCGAAGAGAACCCCTTCGAGAAAGGTGCTTCCCTTGTCGTTGCGCAATCGGTTGACGATCCGGCCGAACCTGTCGATCGCGCAGCTTACGCCAGTATTTGCAGCACGTATCATCGGCAACTTGGTCTCGGCGCAGCGAAAGAGCGCGTGAAGAGAATGCTGCTCAGAACCCGCGCTTTTTAAGAACCAGCCGTCATTTGTCATCGTCACAAGAAGCTGCGCTCCACGCAACGCGAACTGGCGGGTGAGCTCACCGAGAGTATCTTCGAAGCAGATGAGTGGACCGATTCGGATCGGCTTTTTAGACATCAGCAAAACAACCGGTTGATTGCCGAAATCAAAATCGTCCGGCACCAAGTCACCGACGATCCAGGCAAATAGGGGAAAGGGGTTTCGCAAGGGGACGTATTCGCCGAAAGGTACGAGGTGGATCTTATTGTAGATCTGAGCATTCCTGGCCTGATCGGTGAGCAGAATGGCCGAGTTATAGTCGCCGGATTCGTCCGAGTAGACGGTGCCTAGCAGAAAGTCTCCTGCGTGTCTTTCCGCAAGACCCCGGACGACATCCCAATTATATTGATCTGAGAAGAGAGGGCGCGGCGTCGCGGCTTCTGGCCAGATGAGAAGGTCGGGGTTCATCGCGAGGGCGGTTTCTGTCAGGCGAACATGGAGATCCAGGATTCGCTTTTCATTCTCAAGGTCGCGTTTTTCGTTGACGGGAATGTTCGCTTGCACGGCGGCAATGCTCAGGGGTTCGGCCGCGGGAGCAGGGCGAAGGAGTTGCCTGGCACCATAGGCGAACGCGAGCCCAACCAGAGCGATGGTCAGGTTGAAGTCATAGTGGGGTCTGAGTTTATAGCGTCCCACTTCCAAGCGCAGGCGTTTGCCGATGATGACGATCATCACATTTACCATCACGATCAGAAAGGAGAGACCTCCCACGCCGGTGATGTCACAAATCTGAATGAGCGCGACATTTTGGTGCAGGGCGATTCCAAGGCTATTCCACCCAAAGCCGGTGAAGATGACTCCTCTCAGCCATTCGAGAGCCGTCCAACCAGCCGCTGCGAGTGCGGCAACGCGCAGATTATTCCAGGATTTCAACCAGATCGGCTTGGTCTCGCCGGCGGGTTGACGCGGTTTGGCGACGTTGCTCATGAAGAGCGACCACAGTGCCGTATACACTCCGAGATAAAGGCAAAGTGCAATCCATCCGGCGATTGTCACTGTGATCAGCCAGTGCAAGCTGCCCAGCATGTAGATAATGCCTGCAGTGTAACCGAGCAGCAGCGGTCGGAGGGTGTCACGACGCTTCCAAGGTGGGGAGAACCAGAGGGCGCATACGAGCGGCGTCAACGCAAACCAGCACAGCCCGCCAAGCTGGGACGGCGGATAGCACAGCGTGAGGAGAGCGCCCGTTAAGATGGAGCAAAGCCACGGCCAAAGCGGTTTTATTGCGGCCGAGAAGGAAAACATAAAAACGCGATGCGCCACGCGTTCAATCCGCGCGCAACTGCCCCGAGTTGACCGAGGTGTCCACGGTGACATCGCAGCGTGTGTCGGGATGGGCATTTTGCGGAGCTTCCTTGAGAACGATTACCGCCTCGGTTTGCGCGTCTTGAGTTTGCAAGGCGTTGACGGTCCCTGGCCACCCTTTCTCGCCTCGACCGAGGGTGACAATGGCTTTGGTGCCTTCGCGGATGTTGCGCGCTGCGCGCGCGCTAAAGATGGCGATTACCGTGCGCTCCGAAACGAAGCGGGCATTCTTTGTTGAAGGCGATTGTCCCGTGTACGTTATCCATGTAAGTGCGGCTCCCACCGTGCCGAGCAGGAGAATGCCGAGCACAACATTCTTGCCGAGCGGCTTTTTTTCCGTGCTTTCCATCGCAGCGCTTGGGAGATTACCGCTCCCATGAGTCAAGGGAAAGAAAACGGGCATCTGGCGCGCTCGATTGGACTTTTCGCGCTGATTGTTTACGGCGTGGGCGACATGATCGGAGCGGGGATCTATGGCACGATCGGAGTGGCCGCAGGAAAGATGGGCAACGCTGTGTGGCTTGCAATTCTCGTTTCGATGGTTGCTGCTTTGCTGACGGGACTCTCCTATGCCTCGCTCTCTTCTCGCTACCCAAGAGCAGCCGGGGCGGCCTTTGTCACCCAACGAGCGTTCGACTGGCGCTTTCTCTCGTATGTCGTTGGACTCTCAGTCGCCTGCTCCGGATTGACTTCCATGGCCGCCGGCAGTCGAGTGTTCGCCGCAAATCTCCAGCCGATCGTTGGGTCGCCACCGTTGTGGTGCATTTTCCTGGCGTTCATCGGTGCGTTGACCCTCATCAACCTGTGCGGAATTCGGGAATGTGTGTGGATGAACATGATTTGCACCATCATCGAGGTGGGCGGCCTGCTTTTTGTCATCGCGGTCAGCTTTCCATACTTTGGGCGCGTGAATTATCTGGAAACACCTTCCGCTGCCGGAGCTGTCACAGTTCCGTTGGTGATGTCTGGAGCCGTGCTGACGTTTTATGCATTCGTAGGTTTCGAAGATCTGCTCAACCTTGCAGAAGAAGTCAAGGAGCCGGAACGAACCATGCCGTGGGGCATCGTGTCTGCGTTGGCGTGCGTGACGGTGATCTATGTGCTGGTCAGTATCGCCGCGGTTTCCGTTGTCTCCTATACAGAGCTTGCGGATACACAGAAGGGGGCACCTCTTGCGCAACTCATCAAAGTGGCTGCCCCGTGGCTTCCTTACCAAATCTACACCGGCATTACCCTCTTTGCTGTCGCCAACACAGCGCTGATCAATTTCATCATGGGATCGCGGCTCGTTTATGGGATGGCAAAGCAGGGTTTGTTACCGGCAGCCCTCGGCGCGGTCCACCGATCGCGCCGGACGCCACACGTGGCTATCTTAACGCTGGCCGCGATTGTTTCCATTCTGGCATTTTCGGGGGACATCGCCGAGTTGGCGTCCGCCACCAGCCTCTTGCTGCTCCTGGTCTTCGCCCTCATGAACGCGGCACTCATCGTTCTCAAGCTTCGAAAGAGTGAGCCCAGGGGGCAATTTGAAATTCCTGTCTTTATACCTTTTCTGGGTTGTTTGGTCTGTGCGGCACTGATCGTCTCGCGTCTTGGCAGCGCTACCGCCGGAGCACGCGCGCCCCTCATCGCGATGCTGCTCCTGGGAATAATCGCCGTGCTCTACTTCGTAATGCGACCGAGGGAGGTGGTCGCGGTGGCTGAATGAGCTTCCTTGCAATGAATCGCTGTTTTGCGTTCCGATTGCCTCGCTTGCGTCTGAGCAAGATGGCGCGCAGTGGTCAGGCTTTGGCGTTTGCGTTGCTTGTGCACTGCGCGAGTCCGCGGCTGTTTGCGCAGACGCCACCCTCTGCGCTCAAGAATCTGGTGCCAAACGGCGGCTTTGAGAGCGCCACCCGGCGCGAAAATCTTTGGCAAGGAGTGGACAGCGCGGGTTACCTCACGGGGGAGCGCGGGCAGGTGGTCGCCTTAACCTTGAGCGGCGCGATCACCGATGCCCCCATGCCGGTTTCCGTCAGTGTTGCGGATATGAATGCCGATGGCTTGCTGGATATCTTGGCTATGGACGTTGTCGGCTACCTGCGGGTTTACTTCAACAGCGGAAGCAAGGAAGGGCCGAAGTTCACTTACGGAGAGCTGGCGGGGATTTTCCTTACCCGCACGCCCAAAAACGATCCGACTATCGGGCGCGAGTACCCCAGCGCACGACTGGCACCCAGGATCTTCGCCTCAGATATGACAAAAAGCGGCAAGAAGGATTTGGTAGTCGGAAACTACCTGGGGGAGGTGCTCTTTGTTCCTAATGCCGGATCCGCGCAAAACCCCGACTTTAGACAGCCCCCGAATATTGCTCAATTGGTCATCCCGACCATGAAGGATCCAAACAAAAGATGGGGAAATATCTTTGCTCCCTGTCTTTGGGATTGGGATAAAGATGGAAGGGACGACCTGATCTTGGGTGAGGGCTCGTACTCGGCGAACAACATCCATTTGCTCCTCAACCAGGGTTCGGTCGCTCGCGCGGCGTTCGATGAGCAGAATCGGTTTGTCCTTGCTTATGGCGATGGCCTTGAACAACTCACTCCGACCGTAGTCGATTATAATAGTGATGGCGCGCCTGATCTGCTGGTGGCCGAAAGGTCCGGAAAGATTGCGGTGTATTTGAACACAGGCGAGGAGATGAAATCTCACTCCGCTCCACCTGAAATTCCCTTCACCTCGTTCATAGCCGGTGCTGGCGGGAATCCCCTGAGCTTCGGAGGGATTTGCACAGTTTCCACTGGCGACCTAAATGGAGATGGGCTCTTTGACCTCGTTGTTGGAAAGTCGAACGGCCGCATCGCGATGGCGTTCAACAACGGCTCGAAAGCCGAGCCAAAATTCGCGATCCCAGTCGAGCTAAAGGACCCGGTCGGGTCGACGGCATTTCAGATTCCCTCTGGGTGGGAATTCGACCATGGTATCGCTCGCGGAAACTTCTTCAGTTTCCTCAGCATCGTCAAAGGTACAGACGACCCAAGGGCACAACCAACCGAGGGGCAGTCTTGCCTGAAGGCGGGCTACGTCCCCGCGCAAGGCAAGATCATGCCAGCGCCATCCGTCTATACCTCAGCCTTTCCAGGTTTCGAGCTTGGCAAGGAACCTATATTTGCGTGGACGCCTGAAACGATTCTCACCTACGGCCCGGCGCGTTATTTCATGTTGCGGCAATGGGATCAGTTCCGCCTTAAGGCAAACACGAGTTACGTATTGAGCTTTAAAGTCAAGGGGCGCATCAATGATGGCCGCGCGATCATCGCTTGGGGCGGCAAAAAGAGGCTCAGTGATGACAAAATCGTGCATGGAGAACGCGGATCGGCCGAAGTGAAAAGGAACATCATCGAGGAAAAGGTCTTCGAAACGATCAGGTTTACACCGACACCTATCTGGATGGAGGTGCGCAAAGAATTTCAGGTGGCGCTCAAGGATAAGAACTTGCAGGATCTTAAGGAGATGTCCCATGCACTCTTTGAAATCAGCTTCTCGATTCCGCCGGGCGGCGAGGCCTATTTCGACGACGTCAAGATCACTGAGCAGCGCTGAACGTGACCGGAAAGATCCGCACGGCGTTTATTCTTGGCGCCGGGTTGGGAACCAGGCTCCGACCGCTGACGCTTGTGCAACCAAAGCCATTGATCCCCATCTTTGGCAAGCCTCTGATCACCTTCGCGCTCGATCATTTGTGCGCCATCGGCGTGGAGTCTTTCGTTATCAATACTCACCATCTCGCTGAGGATTTTGACAAAGCTTTCGTGGCGGGCTGCTATCGCGGGCGCCGGGTGAAGCTGGTTCACGAGCCTGATCTGCTGGAAACCGGCGGCGGCATCAAAAACGCTGCGCCTTGGATCGGGAATGAGCCGTTCATCGTATATAGCGGCGACATCCTGACAGACGTTAACCTGGAGATCCTCATCCAGGAGCATTTTCGTAGGAAAAACAACGTCACCCTGGCTCTGCGAAACACAGGACTTGCCGCAGGTGTGACGTTAAGTGCAGAAGGCAATGTGACCAAAATCAAAACCACCGCCGGCAACGCTCATGGCTATGATTTCGCAAATGTATCTGTCTGGAATCCTGAGGTATTCGAGAGAATTCCTCTCGGGAAGAAGATTTCGTTTATTCCGATCCTGATCGATTGGATCAGTGCGCAAGGGCAAATAGGCGGGGTGGTACTCAACGATGGCAACTGGTTCAACATCGGTTCACGCGGAGATTACCTCGCGGTGCATCGCACCATCAGCGAACGGTGCTGGAAGCCGGACTACATGACTTCGACCAACTGGCCTGTCCAAGTGGCGAAAAGCGCTCGCATCGCAAGCACCGCGCGGCTTTCCGGTCTTTCCGTGATTGGCGAAGAGTGCGTCATTGAGGACGGCGCAATTGTTCAGGATTCCATTCTTTGGGAAGCTGCCACCATTCGGACCGAGGCAATTCTACAGGGTTGCGTCGTAACGCGAAGTCTGGTCATATCGGGGCGGCACGAAAACGCTGATCTCACTGCGAATGTATGAGTTTGGAAAGGTTACTTCTTCAGACACAGGAAAGATTTCCAGGCTATCACCATTCCACGGTCAAGATTAGTCCACTGGAGAAGGGCGGATCAGAGAGAAAGTTTTACCGGATTCGTTCCGGAGAGGAAAATCCGGTAATTCTAGTCAAGTATTCCGGGAACAAGGAGGAGAATCGCCATTACGTGGACATTGCGCAGTTCCTTGCAGCTTCCAAAGTCCGCGTTCCAGCAATTTATTATCATGATCCCTCTGAGGGGCTGATCTGGATGGAGGATCTTGGCGACGAAGACTTGTGGTCATGGCGTCAGGCTTCGTGGAAAGTACGGCGCGCTCTTTACGAGGCAGCCCTTTCAGAGGCCGGTAAATTGCATTTCGCGGCGACCAAGGATTTCGAGAGTTCCGGGCTGCGGCTCCAGCGCGAGTTTACCCAGCAACTCTACCTCTGGGAGCAGCAATATTTTTTCGAGAACTGCTTGCGCGCGCATTTCGGTTTGAAAGAGTCTGAAGTGCGACGCTATTCGGAGCTCCCCGCAATGCATGACATTGCCGCGCGCCTCGCCTCGTTGCCCCGCGTGCTCGTCCACCGCGATTTTCAATCCCAAAATATTCTCATTCACGAGGAGGCAGCCTGGCTTATTGATTTTCAAGGCATGCGACCGGGATTGCCTCAATATGACCTTGCTTCGCTCTTATATGATCCGTACGTGGAATTGACAGGCTCAGAGCGGGCCGTGCTCCTGGAATTTTACAAAATGTTTGCGAGCCGCTCGGGCGTGGAGGTTTCTGCGGACTTTGATGAGGTCTATCATTTTTGTGCTCTGCAGCGCCTCATGCAAGCGCTCGGCGCGTACGGTTTCCTCGGCCTGAAGAAGGGCCGCCCGGATTTCCTTGTTCATATCCCGGCCGCTCGCCGCTCGCTTAGAGAAGTAGCGGCCCGTATAGATGGATTAGATGAGTTCGTTGCCCTCCTCGATGTGCTACCATGAAAATAACTGACCCAGGAACTGTCATTGTCGAAAACATCCTCCCTCAACTGGATGGCGGCCGATATGCCGTCAAGCGGGCTGTCGGCCAGGATCTCGCGGTCGAGGCTGATATCTTCAAGGAAGGACACGATGTAATCTCCGCCTTGCTCAAATGGCGACGTGTGGGCGAGACCACGTGGCTGGAGACTCCGATGGAGCCCCTGGTCAACGATCGCTGGCGGGGGGTCTTCACCGTTCCAGCGGCGGGTCCCTGGGAATATACGATTGAGGCGTGGGGAGATACGTTCAAGTCCTGGCAGGAAGAGATCCACAAAAAATTTGGCGGCGGCATCCTTGATCTGCGCAGCGAGGCTCTCGAAGGAGCATCGTTCGTCCAGCAAGCCGCGGAACGCGCTGCCGGGACCCCGGATGCTGATCTGCTTACCGACTTCGCCGTGAAGCTCAAGTCCGCCTCCGCGGAGGAAACCAATGCCATCGCTTCGTCGCCCGAGCTTGCCGGCCTCATGACGGTTTGGACCGATCGCTCACTCTCCACGGACTACCAGCCTTTCCTCCCGCTTTGGGTCGATGAGGAACTCGCGGCGTTCGCTGCTTGGTACGAGTTCTTCCCGCGTTCAGCTGAGGGCAAGCCCGATAGCGGTTCAACCTTTCGCGATTGCCTTTCCAGGATCGATGACGCCAAAGCCATGGGCTTCGATGTCATTTATTTCCCGCCAGTTCATCCTATCGGCGAGACGGCCCGCAAGGGCCGCAACAACTCAGTCACCTCTGTGCCCGGCGATCCCGGGGTGCCCTATGCGATTGGCAATTATCGCCAGGGTGTAAACGGCGGGGGACATAAGGATGTCGCCCCGGAACTTGGAACGCTGGAGGATTTCAAGTGGCTCGTTGGCGAAATCAAGAAGCGGGGGATGGAGGTGGCTATCGACTTTGCCATCAATTGCTCTCCCGATCATCCCTATGTCCATGATCATCCTGAATGGTTTTTTAAACGCCCGGACGGCACCATCAAGTATGCGGAAAATCCCCCGAAGAAGTATCAGGATGTTTACCCGCTGAATTTTCATAATCCCACCTGGCAAGCACTTTGGAAAGAGCTGCACGATGTGATCGCATTCTGGTGCGAGCTCGGCGTGCTGATCTTCCGTGTCGATAACCCTCACACCAAGCCGGTATCTTTCTGGGAGTGGCTCATTGGCGAAATTCACGAGAAGTATCCCGGCGCGCAATTTCTCAGCGAAGCCTTTACACGCCCTAAGATGATGGCGGTGCTGGCTAAGGCAGGCTTCACACAAAGTTACACGTATTTCACCTGGCGGGATACGAAGTGGGAACTTGCCACATATCTCACTGAGCTTACGCAAACGGAAATGAAGGACTTCTTCCGGGCGAATTTCTTTGCGAACACACCGGATATCCTGCCGCAGTTTCTTCAGCTGGGCGGGCGGCCTCCTTTTCTCATTCGGGCGGTCCTCGCGGCTACACTTTCCCCCGTTTATGGCATCTATAGCGGATTCGAACTTTGTGAAAGCACGCCAGTCCCCGGCAAAGAGGAGTATCTCGATTCTGAAAAATACCAATTCAAGGGACGCAACTGGGATGCTCCCGGCAACATCAAGGAATACATCACCAAGCTAAACGCCATCCGCAAGGAGAACCGGGCGTTCCACGAGTATGCGAACATCCGCTTCCACCATGCAGAAAGCGACAATATCCTCTTCTACAGCAAAACGACTCCCGCAAAGGACAGCCTGATTCTTTGCGCAGTTACGGTCGATCCTCACCATCCTCAGACCGCGTTTGTGCATGTCCCCTTGGAGGACTTCGAGTTGGGTCAGCATGAGACCTTTCAGGTCGAGGATCTTCTCACGGGTGAACGGTTCTTTTGGACAGGCCCGCGGAATTTCGTTTCGCTCAATCCTCACACGCGTCCGGCTCACATCTTTCGGGTGCGCCGCTGGGCAGGGCGCACGAATGGTCAGGATGTTTATCTATGAGATCTCCTTACGAGCTGTGTAGATACTCGCCACCCCGCAACACAGCCCTTGTTCGCTGCACTGGCGGAATCCGCTGCGCTCGACGAGTTCTTGCATTTGCCGGCCGCGCGGAAACGACTCAATCGAGCTTCCGAGATATTCATACGCCTCCTTATTTCCCGTGATGGCAGCCGCAAGACGTGGCAATACTTTGTGAAGATAGAGGCGGTACGATTCGCGCAACGGGGCAAATCTCGGCAGCGAGAAGTCCATCACGAGGAGCAATCCGCCTGAGCGCAACACGCGTGCCATCTCGCGCAAAGCTCCCTCCCAAGAAGCCATGTTGCGCAGACCGAAGGCGACGGTGACCGCATCAAAGCTGTTATCTCGAAAGGGGAGGCATAGGCCATCGGCCTGCACAAGCAACGGGACGTTCTTTCTGCGCGCAATCTTCAGCATAGGAAAACAAAAGTCTGCGCCGACAACCGCCGCCGCAGGCAAGGTCCGGCTGATCGCTATGGCCAAGTCGCCACTCCCGGTAGCCAGATCGAGGATGCGAGCGGCGTTGTGCGCCGCCACGATGCGAGCCGCTTTCGATCTCCATAAAAAGTCAAAGCCACCACTTAGAAGGTGGTTGGCGATGTCGTACCTCTCCGCGATGGCTGCAAACGTGCGTCGGACAAAACCTGGATTCTGCTGTGGAAGGGCGGGTTGAATGCCGATCAGTAAAGTGCCAAAGTCGCGGCGGGCAAACTGAAATCTCCAACCGTCGGCGTGAGGAAATGGGCATCACCACCGCTCTCGTTGGAGGGGACGACGGTGAAGACTTGCCAGAGTGCACTCCTCGTGGCAGCTCGGCGCTTCTGGAACTGGGGAAACGTAAATTTCGGCTGGTATCGACGTCCGGCGCGTGCGAGAAAAAAATCTCGTTACCCAATGAACAAAGCGTCCTCCATTTTGCTCACGTTTACCGCGGCGGCAATTTTTTCCTCATGCAAGCCGTCCCAGCCACCTCCAGCGCAGAGGTCTGCAGGAACGCCGACCGCGACGCCAGCAACCGAACCGCGCGCGCCCACACCTGCCCCGATGCCCCCGACCGGAACACCTGCTGAACCTCCGGAAACATCGCCTAAACCGACTCCCGAGGCGACACGCACGCCAGCCGAGCGTGATCGCTCTGCGCGTTTCCAATTGAAGAATAACGCTCTTAGCTGAGCTAACGATTTTGAGCAGGCTTGAGGAGCTGGCGAGAAGACCTGCTCCCGGTGGCGACTCTCCAGCCGAGCCGAAGAGTTTTTATGCAGGAGGACGCAGCCCGGCAACTTGGAAGATCGCTACCAATGGAAAACCGAGCGGAGCCTTTCGAGGAGGGCTCTGATTTGGGCGGTGAAAGTCTCTTAGCTATCCCTGGCGGTGAGAGTTTGAGGCACGCTTCAGTTCAGAGAACGCGGTCAGCATTTACAAACGTGCGAGGCTTGGAGGGATTCGACATGCCCAGGGACAAGCGCTATGATAGCCAGCCGGGTGTCGTTGGAACGCCGGCGATTTTGCGATACGGCGGCGGGGGCAGCGGGAAAATTCGAGCCGTGCTCACGAGAGGATTCGAACCTCCAAGGGTCTCCCCATGCGCTCCTGAGGCGCACGCGTCTGCCAGTTCCGCCACGTGAGCAGATAGGCGGTTACCTTCACTCTGCGGGTAAAGGGTGTAAATCGGAAAATGCAAATTTCCACTGGCTTTGAATTCCAGCGCGTGCGAAGAAGACCCTTTTACCCAATGAATAAAGCATCCTCCACTGTGCTTAGTCTGGCTGCTGCCGTGGCAATTCTTTCCTCATGCAAGCCATCTGAGCCACCTGCCACGCCCAAGGCGGCAGGAACGCCAACGCCCGCTGCAACGCCTGCGACCGAGGCGCCAGCAGCGACACCCGCCGCCAGCACGCCTACCCCCACGCCGGCCGCGAGCACGCCCGAGTCGACGCCCGCTGCCAGCACGCCTGAGTCAACGCCCGCTGCCAGCACGCCTGAGTCAACGCCCGCTGCCAGCACGCCAGCTTCGACGCCCGCGCCAAACGCGGCGGAATCGACACCTGCTCCGGCTACGACACCGAACGAAGCCGCTTCGGCGACCATCGAGCTCAAGGATCCGGTTGCCACCGTGAATGGCGAAAAGATTACCAAAGCCCAGCTGGACGACGCCTTTGATAAGGCCGTGCAGATGACCGGAGTTAAGGCGGCAGACCTTACCGCCGAGCAGAAAATGGAAGGCTACCGTCAGATCCTCGATGAGTTGATCACGGAGAAACTCGTCAGCAAGGCCTCGGCGGGCATTACGGTGCCGCAATCCGAAATCGATGCTCAGATCGCGAAGATCAGGGCTCAGTTTCCCACCGAAGAGGATTTCAGCAAGCAGCTCGCGCATGTTGGTCAAACGCCGGAACAGCTCAGCGAGACGATTAAAAAGATGCTCCAACAGCAGCAGTGGTTGGAAAGTCAAATCTCAGGCAAAATTGAGGTCACGGACGAAGAGGCCAAGAAATTTTATGAGGCAAACAAAGCGGAATTTGAACAGCCGGAAACCGTGAAGGCCAGCCATATCCTCTTTCGAGTAAATAAGGAGGATCCTGAGGACGTCGTGAATAAGAAGCTGGAGGAGGCCAAGACGGCGGAATCCCGTGCCAAGAAAGGCGAAGACTTTATGGGCTTGGCCAAAGAACTGTCAGAAGAGCCCGGCGCAAAAGACTCTGGAGGCGATCTAGGGTTCTTTCCCAAGGACCGCATGGTTCCTGAATTCGCTGAGGTCGCTTTCGGCCAACAGGTAGGCGATATCAGCACACCGGTGCGCACGCAATTTGGCTGGCATGTCATCAAGGTGACCGACAAGAAGGCTGCCGGGACGTTGCCCTACGACGAAGTGAAGACGCAATTGATCGCTTATCTAAAGGCAAAAAAGCAAGAGGAGGCTGCGCAATCGTTGCTCAAATCACTTCGCAACTCGGCGCAAATTGAAAGCACCCTCCCAGCTCCCACGCCGGAACCTTCGCCCAGCGAGCCTGCCGGAAGCTGATGCCCCGAACGATCAGACAGAATGCCGGAGTTATCGGACTTGGCATTATCGGTAGCCGGGTCGCTGCCAACTTACGCAAGGCGGGTTTCCAAACATGGGTGTGGAATCGGACCCCGCGTCCGGAGCCCAACTTCCTTTCGTCCGCCTGCGAGGTTGCCGAATCCGCAAAGATCATTCAGATCTTCGTCTCCGATGGGCCTGCCCTCATTGAGGTTATCGAGGCGATGGCCCCCGTGGTGGGCCCGGAGCACGTCATTCTCAACCATGCCACCGTCGCGCCGGGTGAGACGCTCGAAGCCGCTCGCCTGATTCACGATCGACATGCAAAGTATTTAGACGCGCCCTTCACAGGCAGTCGCGATGCGGCCCAGGCTGCTCAACTTGTCTTCTTTGTCGGCGGAGAAGCTGATGTTCTCCAAAAAGTCCGCCCGCAACTCGAAGCTAACGCCAAGGCGATTCTGCTGGTTGGAGAAATCGGGCAAGCTGCAGCGCTCAAGATTGCGACAAACTTGATCGTGGCGGCAGCGGTCGGTTCCTTCGCTGAGGCGATGTCCCTGTTGGAGTCAAGTGGCATGCCACTGTACAGGCTTGCCGAAGCGCTGCAAAATCATATCGCCCATTCACCCTTGGCTGACTTCAAAATCCCCGCGATGATTACCAGCGACTTTGATCCCAGGTTTTCCCTCAAGCACATGTTCAAAGATATCCAAATCGCGCTCTCCATGGGGCAGGAACACGGCATCGATCTGCCGCAGGCGGCCGCTTTTGCTGGTTCAGCGATGTCGGGCATTCAAAAGGGTTGGGCCGACCTGGATTTTTCGTGCATCGCACAGCACTACGGCTATCCCAACCAGGAAAATACTCTTCCCGAGGATTTCTTTGCAGCCGCGAAGGTGAAGTCCGGACAGAATGGAACGACCGCCCCCCATAAGCGAACCAGGAAGCGTTTTCTCTTCTTTGGGCGCCGGGGGTGAGGAGTTGTGGCTTCAGCAACGAGTCGTCTGAGCCGGTTTCGCAGCGAGGGAGGATTTTTTTTCCTCGGGCCGTGCACCCGTGTTCGCGTCACCGGCGCCGACCGGCTTCGTTACCTCAACGGTCAACTGAGCAACGATCTGAGTCGCCTGCGGCCGGGTGAGGCGATCCCCGCTCTGATCCTCACCGCGAAAGGCAAACTGTGTGCCAACGTTTTTGTGTGGATGGATGCCGATTCCATGATCGTTGAGGGGGATGAATCGCTCGAGGAAGCCTTGCCCGCGCGTCTTGAGCGCTATGCAGTCTCCGACGATGTAGCCTTCGAAGTCATGCCACAAGAGTTACAACGCTGCCATGTTTTTGGGAAGTTTCCCCTCGGGGAAGAGGGTGTTCGCGTCAACCGGATGCGCGTCAACGGGCTTGATCTTCTCAGACCTCCTGTTGATTTACCCGAGGCTAGCTCTGAGGAGATCGAGCTGCTTCGGATCGAGCGGGGAATCCCGAGCTGGGGAAAAGAACTCTCCGAGGAGACTCTTCCCCAGGAGGCCGGGCTCGATAAAACCTCCGTCGATTTCAAGAAAGGCTGCTACGTTGGGCAGGAGGTCGTCTCGCGCATCCATAGCGTGGGTAGGGTGAATCGTCGGCTCTGTGGATTCGTTGGAGACTTCGATCCTCTTATGGTCGGCACCGCGACGCTTCTTGAGCCCGCTGGCCGAAAAGCAGGTCGTCTGACCAGCGCCGCAGCTCATCCTGGATTACGAAAAACCGTTTGTCTCGGCTATATCCAGGGACAGGAGCATCACCAATCTTTCTCTGTCGTGGACGAAAGTGGTGCTTGCCTTGGTTGGGCAGAACGTTCTGAATTTCCGCTCGTTTCCCCATGAAGATTTTTCACACGATCGTCGGGCTTTTTCTCGCACTTGTCGGCGCTGGCGCGGCTACTGTCGGTCCCGAAGTTGCAGTGATGCAGATCAAGATCGGAAAGGAAAAGGAGCTGCAACAGGTAGTCATCGGTCTTTACGACGAGGCGGCTCCGGCAACCGTGGCGAACTTCAAGGAACTCTGCCGCCGGAAGTTTTATAACGGCATGCGCTTCCACCGAGTTTTTCCAAGCTCGCTCGTGCAGACCGGCGACCCTTATAGCCGCCGTGGTCCTGCGGACCGCTCAGGCACCGGGGGGCCTGGGTATACCATTCCCGCGGAACTCGGTCGCAGTCACCTTCGCGGCTCGGTCGCGATGTCTCGATTGCCCGACAACGTCAATCCTTCCAAGGTCTCAAACGGGAGTCAGTTCTACGTCTGCTTGACCCCCATGCCTAAGCTCGACGGCAAATACACAGTCTTTGGAGAGGTCCTGGAGGGTCTCGACGTGTTGGAGTCCATCAGCAACCAACCGACGGACAGCAACGATTTCCCATTGGCAAAGATCGTGATAAAATCTATGACCATTCAGCCGCGCTTTGCCGAGCCGGTTAGCCAGTAGGTTCAGGTTGCATTGGCATAATTGGCAAACGGGTAGGTACCGAAGTGGCCAAACGGGGCGGACTGTAAATCCGCTGGCTTACGCCTTCACAGGTTCGAATCCTGTCCTGCCCACCACCTTGAAACCAGCATGAATAAAGGATCTACGGACTCTTCTCTTTTTTGGAACGATTTTCTATCGTCCAGTATCGTGCAGATACGACTAGGGCAAAAAGTGTCCACAAATTGTCCACACCGATCTTTGCAGATTCCGCAGAGTCAAACGCCTAATTTCGGCGCGCCGCAAAACGGAGGAACTTGGCCTTCAGGGTCGAATTCGATCAAGCGCGAACCAAGAGTTACGTAGGGACGCTCGCTTGCCCCTGGCGCACATTGAACGCTCCTGCGTATGCGTAGCAGACTCCGCAAGACGAGCTCCCGGGTGGTGCCCCATCTTTGTCGATCTGATCAGCCCTCCTTATGCTAAAGTGAAAAATCGTTATGCTTGTGGGTAGTCGCTTGTTCGGACAAGACGGTTATCGCGCTATTTTTTCAATTCGCCACGTCGTTGCTTCCGTCGTTCGGTGCTCAATCCGCCGCCGTTGCAATAATGAATATTATTGTAATCTCAGCGTACTCCCTCGCTCAGCTCGCGACACAAAAGCGTTCCAAACCGCAAGCCGATGATCAGCTGTCTCGTTCTGCCGATTGGAAGGAGCTCTTACAGGAATGGGTTTGGAAGCGCTTTGGGCGCCGCGGCGTCGTGGTACTCACTTTGATTTTGCTGGGGTGGGTTATCGTGTGGACGACTGATCGCGCGAGCACGATTCCAAACAGAGGGGCTCTAGCTTTTCCATGATCGACTTACGCTTCTCTTTGCGAGGTAAAACACCAATCGACGCTTACAGCTACGATCAAGCCGTAAGCAGGTCCAGTGAAAACCAGCCGCCCTCTCGATCTTCATTTTGATTTTCGTCTTCAATTTTTTCTCCCTCAACGCTCGTCCTGGTCAAGACAGCACAGCGAATGTCGAGGTTTGCGTGGGCCTCGAAGGCTCAGAACTTGCAGCGCAGCACAATGTCCGGCGCAGAACCTCCAGTGCAGGCAAGCGGCGACGAGAAGGCCTGTCAAAGCATTTTCAGAAGAGGTACAGAAGGCAGATATGCGCCGGCCGGCTCGTTGTACAGCCCCGAGCTCATCAGCGTCATTGGCTGGACGACTCGAAGGCCATTCTCAAGGCACCAACGGAAAAGGTCTGAATTGCGCGTCGGCACGATGATGCCTGGTCCTGCAAAGGCCTCCGCGGAGGCTATCAATGCCTGGAGGTCCAGGTTAGTCTCAGCGACGGCGTGCCCGAGAAAAGCCAGCGCCGTGGCGTATCCCGTAATCCGTTCATGGCGCTCGACGACCACTGCGGTCCCATTTTTGATGGCATCTGTCAATTCGCCCGCCCGATCGTGTCCATGAACTTTCATGCACTGGCGGTTACAATCCTCAACGTCCGAAGCTCGCGCCTGCCGGACTGAGCACCCTTCAACCCGTTTCCGAAGCGGCGGTCCCTGCATGACCGAGACTGGCTCGCGGGCATCAAAGCCTAGTCGGCTATACAGGGCCAAGGATCTGTTGTGAAACGTCGATTGGAGCAGCCGGACCCCTGGGAAGTTGCGCTCTCGGGCCCGGACTGATACCGCTTCCATCAATTTCCGGCCGACACCGCGATCCTGCATGCTCGGGTCGACTGTGTTCGGTCCGATACCCGCGATTGCGGATCGCTCATCGAGACAGTTGCTGCCCACCATGCACCCGTCTGACTCCGCCACCACGCAGTACAACTCCGGGTGGGAAAACATCGTTGAGAGAAGGCCAACCGCTACATCGGGCGACGGCCAGTCGGGTGGAAAGCCGTGCTTTGTGCTGATCCCACAGAAGGCGTCAAAGCAGATTCGCCCGCACACTGGTGCGTCTTCTTGCTTGGCGCGCCGAATGGTAATCGATGGACCGCCCGGAGGAACTGGCAGAGTCTGACCTAACATGCGATATCCTTCCTTGGGCCCGAGAATAGGGCGGCTGTCGGACAAGGTCAATAGTGGCGGGGGTTACGTTGTTCAGCATGACCGGTCTTCTGTGCCTTCTTTCCTAGGATTATGCAGCGCCCGGAGGCGTTGCTCCGAATAAGGGCGTTTAGCGCTTCTCCCAATACAGTCGGAGCACGCTCAGGGCGAACGCATGCGCGTCGGGTTGGTTTGGGGCCCCGCGATGTTCAGCACTTCGATTTGGTTCGAATCGATGAAATCCTTTAGCCTCCAAACCTCCTTAAAGAAAGCCTCGTCACTATAGTCGGTAGCCGGTTTGTGCATATGAATTCGTGGTTTCCTTACCTGAGCGGCGTAATCGAAAGTCAAAAAGCTGCCCCGGTTAGGATCGAGTCCAGGCTGAAGACTACTGTCCCGTCGGCTTCTC
The DNA here is from genome assembly GCA_963744345.1 of uncultured Verrucomicrobiae bacterium. Lineage (GTDB taxonomy): Bacteria > Verrucomicrobiota > Verrucomicrobiia > Chthoniobacterales > Terrimicrobiaceae > DASTFP01. The sequence goes on along the minus strand of CAVUTD010000009.1, from coordinate 3,519 downwards.
GAACATTCCGCTTAGTCCGCATGGCATATAAAATACTCGAAAACTCGGTAAGGTGGTACTGCCCCGGCATTCTGCCTTCTTCCGCTCTGCGTCCCCTTGAAACGAACTCGCCAATGTCACATCGATCATACCCACCTCGTGCGATGACATATACTTGCTGCCGTACCACGTGCCTGACGGGAACGGGCTGGGAAAGCTATTGATTGTGCAGCTGGAAATCCACCCGGCCAGACTGTTGAGGATGAGCAGAAGCCCGATGAACACGATCACGATATTCAGCACCGGCCCGCGTTCCACCAGCCGGATGATGATCTGTTCGATGGCGACATCGGCAGCGAACGAAGAAACGAGGGTGAGGCCGAAAGGCGCCCAATAGGGAAAGCCGGCATCGATCATCGCCCAGGCGATGAAGGTTGAGAACATCGCCATTGCGCCCTGCGCGAAATTGACGTGGTGAGTTGCCTGGTAGATCATCACCAGCGCGAGCGCCAGGCTCGCGTAAATGCCGCCATCCGCGACACCGGAGAGCAATTGGTGCAGGAAGCCTTGCATTTCTTCCCCCTCAATAGCCGAGATAGGCACGGCGCACGGCGTGGTCGCAGGCGATGATGGCCGCGGGGCGCCCATGACAATGCACCCCGTTTCGATCAGATAGGCGTAATCGGGGAGTTCGAGGGCGATGTTGGCGTTCTGCTCGACCAGCAACATGGAGACGCCTCCGTTACGATTGATCGTGCGCAGGATTCGGAAGATCTCTTGCACGACCAACGGGGCGAGACCGAACGATGGCTCGTCGAGCAGCAGGAGCTTCGGCCGCAGCATGGCGTCGCGCACACCGTTCCTGCAGCTGTGATCTCGATTCTGAGGTGGTCGGCAAGGTTTTCGACCTTCACTTCTTCTGCCGAGGCAACTCCATACTGTTCCATCATTTGATTATTGGCCCAGAAAATCGTCGGCCTTCATCTATTTACAAAGGCACGGGAGCTAGCGAGTTTTAGGAATTTTGTTCCTAGACTACTTTCACGCGTTATTATTGGGTGAAATACGGAAATCTTGTGGAACGCGATCATGGTCCGCCAGCGGAGGGCGCGGCACGCTTTCATACCACGCGTTGGACGATCGTCATGAGGGCGGCGTTAAGCCAAATGCAATGGAGGCAGTCCGCTTTGGCCGGGTTGTGCCGGCTCTATTGGTATCCACTCTACATCTTCGCTCGGCGCCGCGGGCATTCGCCCTCAGAGATCAACGAGGAGATCCATGCGTTTTGCGAAGCGCTGATCGCAACCGGGGGACGGTTAGGTCCGTGAGTACGGAGCCCCGACGCACCTGCCCGAGCTGCGGCAATGAGTTTTCTGGAGGAATGGAATTCTGTCCGGTCTGCATTCTTCGCAAGGCTCTTGCTGGCGGGGTTGAGTCTGGCGAGTCTTCGTCTGGGGATACACTCAAGCTGACACCGGACCAGCCACCGAAAAGATTTGAGCACTTCGAGCTGGTGACGGGTAAAGACGGGAAAGCGCTCGAGCTGGGTCGCGGCGCGATGGGGGTCACTTACAAGGCGTTCGACATCAATTTGCACTGCCCGGTGACTCTGAAAGTCATCACTGAACGATATCTCGGTGATGAATCGGCACGGCTTCGTTTTCTCCGCGAGGCCCGGGCGGCGGCGAGCGTCCGTCACCCAAATGTTGCCTCCGTGTTCCATCTGGGTAGAACCGGCGACAGTTATTTCTACGCAATGGAGTTTGTAGAAGGGGAAACGCTTGAAAAGCTCATCAAACGGTCAGGCCGACTCGAGGTAAAGCTGGCGCTGGAAATTGCAACGCAGGTGGCTGCCGGATTAGCCGCAGCTCACGAACAGCACCTTGTCCACCGAGATATCAAGCCCACAAACATCATGGTGAGGTTGAAGGAGGAAGGCGGTGTAACGGCTAAAATTATCGACCTCGGCTTGGCAAAGACAGTAGACGAATCGGCTTCTGAAGCGGGCATTTCATCGCCCGGAGCATTTGCCGGGACACCCGAGTTTGCCAGTCCGGAACAGTTCGCAGGCGTAGGGGTCGACATCCGCTCGGACCTCTACTCGCTTGGCGTGACGCTCTGGATAATGGTGACTGGCCAAACACCATTTCGAGGTCCTTCCGCTGAGGTGATGTATCAGCATCAGCACGCGCCCTTACCGCTTGAGCGACTCAAAGATGTTGCACAGCCGGTCGTAGTTCTCCTTGAGAAACTCCTTGAGAAAGATCCGGCACAGCGATTCCAGACTCCGGACGAGCTGCTGAAGGCGATGCCGACAATAACAGGCGCTATCGAGGCACGACGTGGGATCACACGTCGGAACTTGCAGCAGATCCCCCCTCGCACTTCACGCGTCGGAACCCGGAAGCCGCCAGCAAGATTAGGCCCAAAGAAGATTTCCGTAGCCAGATTGCCCATCACAGGAAGCGATGTTTTTGGTCGTGAAGAGGACATCGGTTTCCTGGACGATGCATGGGCAAACCAGCAGGTCAATGTTGTTACAATTGTTGCCTGGGGCGGAGTCGGAAAATCGACGCTGGTCAACCATTGGCTCCGACGAATGGCTGCTGAACACTATCGTTCTGCGCAACTCGTATTTGGCTGGTCTTTTTACAGACAGGGCACCAGTGGAGGCACTTCGTCTGCCGATGAATTTCTTGATGCCGCTCTTCACTGGTTTGGCGATCCAGATCCACGGCTCGGAACAGCATGGGAGAAGGGCGAAAGATTGGCGAAGCTCGTTGGGCATCGGCGAACCTTGCTTGTTCTGGATGGGTTGGAGCCGCTCCAAAATCCACCTGGTGCACAAGAAGGGCGGTTACGGGACCCGTCCCTTCAGGCATTATTGCGAGAGCTTGCTGCTTTCAATATGGGCCTGTGCGTGATTACCACGCGCCTGCCGGTTGCTGATCTGTCGGATCACGAGGGTAGCTCAGCTCTGCGTCGTCACCTGGAATATCTATCCAGCGATGCCGGAGCACAGCTGCTCCGAGCACTGGGGGTAAAGGGAGATGAAGCGGAGCTGCAAAGTGCCAGCGATGAGTTCAGCGGCCATTGTCTGGCGCTGACGCTGTTGGGCAGCTATCTGACTGATGCGTACAACGGAGACATTCGTTCACGTAACGAAGTGTCGGGACATCTTGCTGACGACGTACGACAGGGAACCCACGCCCGAAAAGTAATGAAATCTTACCAAGCCTGGTTTGGTGAAGGTCCTGAGCTGTCGGTTCTGCGCATGTTAGGGCTTTTTGATCGCCCAGCTGAGGAAAAGGCGATTGCAGCGCTTCTAAAACCGCCTGCGATTCCGGGCCTTACAGAGTCATTAACGAATTTGAGCCCGACTGAATGGCGGACGATTCTAGCCAGGTTAAAAAGGGCAAGACTCCTCGCCCGAGAAGATCCGCATAATCCTGGACAATTAGATACCCATCCTCTCGTTCGTGAATACTTTGGGGAACAGCTCCGGTCTCAACAATCGGACGCTTGGAAGGAATGTAATAG
>CAVUTD010000008.1:0-234438 GCA_963744345.1 uncultured Verrucomicrobiae bacterium | reverse complement strand
GGGCTTTCGTGGTGACCCACGTTATGGACACGCGCGCGGCATCTGAAGCGCGCGAAGATGCCGCACGCACAGATTGTTCATGACCGCTCCATGTCGCCAAGCATCTCAACGAAGCGGCCGATAAAGTCGGCGCACCGGGCACCGTAAGCTCCGGCAGGAAGGAGAAAAGACCCTAACGGCGCAAGAAGCGCATAGAAGATCGCGAGAGTCCATGCGGTCGGCGCTCGATGCAGCAGCAGCGTCATTATAGGCCACGCCAATGCAGGTGGCTCTGGCGTGGCTTCGGCTGTCGCAACCTCGCCCTGCCGGCGTTTGTGAATAAACCTCACCTTTTTCCCCACCTCTTACCCGATCTTTTTTTGCAGAACTTGACGCGCACAAAAGCCAGTGGCCCGTTGCAAGTCTGTCGCTGCTGCTGGTGGTGGCTATCCTCTTGGCTGTAGCAATACTCAAGGACATTTGACGCCGTCTCCTTGCCACGTTGGGACGTTTCCACTGACTTCTCCGAAGCCCTTCCGCGGCGAGCGGCTCTCCCTCTTCAGACCTTGGCGGCTTTTGGCGCGGCGGAGCCGAGCGACAGAAGCGAAATTCCCCAGAAAATCGAATTGAGACCAAAGAGCATACCAAGCACCCAGGCGGAATTTGAGGGCCAGCGGTTATACACCATCACGCCGAGAACAACCGCCGCGATGCCATTGATCAGAGTCCACACCCAGCCGTAGTGCTGGCGCATCTTGAATGCGCCGATGATGGAGAAAATGCCCTCGACGATCAGATAAACTGCGAGAATCAGCGCAATGACCGCGATGCTCGAGGCGATGCATCGAAGCAGGACGATGCCCGCGATGATGCGGATCACCGCCAGCAGCCCTTCAAGGACACGATGAGTCACCTGCTTACCGAAAATGGCCACGCAAAGTGAAATCACACCACTGACGAGCGCGAAGATTCCTAGGAACTGCGCGAGCACCACTGAGAAGAACAGCGGCGAGCCCAAGGCAAGAAAACCGACGAAGATCGAAAGCAGCCCACCTGCGATCAGCCAACCGCGGCTGTGCGAAAGGGTGTTAGCGGGTGAGGCGGTAGTATTTTCGCTCATTTGCGACACCTAAAGCAGTTGAGCCGGGGAAAAGAAAGACAATTCCTCTCGGTGATAATGCGCGGCAGGGCTCAAGCCGCCTGCTTAACTTGAGGATAGATCAAACGGACGAGGAGCTTCTCGAGTTCGACCACGATGAAGAACACCACACCGCCGAGTAGCAGCCATTTCCAGATCCAGAGCGGCAGGCTTTCACTGCCGAAAATGTAGTGCATGAAGGGGGCGTAGGTGAAGAGTGCCTGAAGCACAATAACGCCGCCGATGGCGGCCGGGATGAGCGGGTTGCCCACGAGAGCACGGATCGAGAGGCAGGACTCCAGGAGAAACCGACTGTTAACGAGGTAAAAGACCTGGCCCAGGATCATCGCGTTTACCGCAGCGGTGCGGGAGAGTTCCACCGAAGCACCGTGATGGCTCAGCCAGTAGAAAGTGCCAAAGGTAAAGACCAGGAGCAGCAGCGAGATAAAAGCGATACGCCAAACGCCGAATCGATTTAGCAGAGGTTGGTTGGCCAACCGTGGCGGACGGGACATCACGTCGCGTTCATGTGGTTCGAAGGAAATGGCGAGGGCCAGAGTAACGGAGGTGACCATGTTGATCCAGAGGATCTGAGGCGGGGTTATCGGAAGCACGAGGCCCAAGAAAATCGCCGCCAGGATGGTCAACGCTTGCCCGCCGTTGGTGGGAAGCATAAAAAGGATGGCTTTCTCGATGTTATTGAACACCGTGCGGCCTTCGCGCACGGCGGCGGTAATGGAGGCGAAGTTGTCGTCGGTGAGGACCATCTCGGCGGCCTCCTTGGAAACTTCCGTGCCTTTAATGCCCATGGCGACGCCTACGTCCGCTTGTTTAAGTGCGGGGGCGTCGTTGACCCCATCCCCGGTCATGGAGACGACTTGCCCGGAGGCTTGCATGGCGCGGACAAGGCGCAGCTTGTGCTCGGGGCTCGTGCGGGCAAAGACATCGATGCGCCGGCACTTGGCCTCCAGAGCATCATCGTCGATCTCTTCGATCTGGCTACCGGTCACATAGGATTTCCCGTCACCGATGCCCAGCATTTTGGCGATGCTCGCTCCGGTGACGGCATGGTCGCCCGTGATCATGGTCACCCGGATGCCTCCCTGGTGGCATTCCTTAACGGCCGCGATGGCTTCATCACGCGGCGGATCGATAATCCCGACGAGGCCAAGGAGGACGAGTTCCCTGCTCAGACCCTCGGGATTGAAAGTGGCTTCGTCGATCTTGCCGTCTTGCAGACAGGCGAGTGCCAGCACCCGCTGACCCTTGCTCGCGATCTCCTCGTTTTTCTTGTTCCAAAACGCACGGTCAAGAGGGGCTTGCGTGCCACCGGAAAGCTCCTGACGGTTGCAATAGTTTATCACCACATCCGGGGCGCCTTTGACGAAGAGGAGCGAGTCATGGAGCGTGGCCATAAATTTGTGCTCCGACTCGAAGGGGATCATGTTCGTTCGGGGGAAAGCGGTTACCTCGGCGTCCGCGGAAAGACCGACCTTGGCGGCGAAGGGAAGCAGAGCTCCCTCGGTGGGATCTCCCGTGAGTTTCCACACACCCTGTTCTTCGTGGATCGAGGATTCGTTGCAAAGCAAGGAGGCGCGAGCCATGGCTTCCAACACGGAATTCTTCGCAACCGGTTTCCCATCTTTCAGAATCTCTCCCTGGGGCGAATAACCCTCCCCGGTGACTGCATATGAGGCGTCAGCCGTCGCGACGGAGGAGATCACCATTTCATTCCGGGTGAGGGTGCCGGTCTTGTCGGAACAGATTCGCGATACCGATCCGAGAGTCTCAACGGCGGGAAGTCGGCGGATGATGGCGTGGCGTCCTGCCATGCGTTGGACACCGATGGCCAGGGTGATGGTGACGATTGCGGGAAGGCCCTCCGGAATGGCCGAGACAGCCACTCCGACAGCGGCCTTGAACATGTCGACAAAGCCGATGTCCAGGAAGAGTCGGCCGTAAGCGAAGGTGATCGCGCAAACTATTAGAATGATGATAGTGAGAATCTTGCCGAACTTCTCGATCTGCCGGAGTAGCGGAGTTTCCATCGCCTTCACCCCCGAGAGCATCTGGTTGATATGGCCCAACTCAGTGTGTGCCCCCGTGGCCACGACAATTCCCTTGGCGCGACCGGAGACGACGAGCGTGCCGGAGTAGGCCATACCCTTGCGGTCGCCGATTTGGGCTTTTGCGTCCACGGCGTCCTCGATTTTATCGACGGGGACGGATTCGCCCGTCAAAGGCGCTTCCTCGACGCGGAGATTCTTGACCTCGCAGAGGCGGATGTCAGCCGGGATCTTGTCGCCCGATTGCAGCAGAACGACGTCTCCGGGAACGAGGTCCTCCGCAGGAATCATGCGCGTCTTCCCCTCGCGCAGGGCCATGGCTTCAGCAGAAAGCATGTTGCGGATCGAATCGAGCGCCTTCTCGGCCTTCCCTTCCTGAACAAAGCCAAGCAAGGCGTTGATGATGACAACGCCGAAAATTACCGAGGCATCCAGCCATTCACCGAGCAAGATCTTGCCCACGCCGGCGGCGATCAGCACATAGATGAGCACGTTGTTGATCTGCATGAAAAAGCGCATCAGCGAACTGCGCTTGCCAGCTGTCGGGAGACGGTTGGGACCATATTTCTTGAGCCGCTCGGGAACTTCGCCGGTTCCCAGGCCGACCTCTTGATTGGTTCCCAGCGTCTCTATCACCTGCGCGGCAGGCAGCGCGTGCCAAGACAAACTTCCTTCTCCGGGCGTGGCATTCATCGTGACTGTGAGTTTGAGGATATCTCCGAGCGACGCAAGACTTAGCTTTCGGGCACCATCAAAAGCAGGAAAAGCCTAAGAAGGAACTCAGCTTCATCCTCTACTTCCTCTATCCCCTGCATCCCGAAAACGATCCACGGCTCCGGAACTTATTGCGAGAAGTTCCACGCTAAAATGCGCGCTGCAACTACGTCCACACAGTCCGCTCGTGTGGATGAATTTTCGTGGTTGCCTTGAAAGCCGCTGAGAACCCTTCGCGGCTTATCAGTTTCCTCCAGCGTGCCGCGATTTCGCAGACTGCCTACCAGCAATTGATCCGAGACGGATCCCGCGGAGAACAGCAAATTGCCTGGGCGTTTTGTCCATCTTAGCTCTTGCGCAGCGCAACTGCGGACTTGGCGCGCGCACTGGGCCGGGACGGTTTACACGTAGAGATCAATCGGTCCGGAGCTGTCTTCCATAAGATCTTCCTTGGTGTCGGCGAGCATGATTTCGTAGGCGGCTCGCACTCCGGAGAGGAAGGCACCATGGACTGTGGAGGGGAAGTATTGCGAGGTCGCTTCGCCGGCGAAGAAGATTCGGTTTTCGACGGGCATGCCGATCTGACGGCGCAGGCTCTGTTTTGACCCGACGGGGACGTAGGAATAAGAGCCCAGGCTGTAGGGATCCTGATTCCATCGCGTGACCTTGTATCCGGTGGGCTCGGGGATCCCTTGGCCATACATTTTCCGCAGGCATGCCATCAGAGTGGTCACGAGTTCCGGGTCGCTCCGGAGTTCGTTTTTCTCCCCGGCAGCGCCTGCACTGAAGGCCAGCAAGATGGGCCACCCGGCGATTTTGTCGAAATTGACGATTTCGGGCCAGTCACAGTCCGAGCTTCCTATATAGCCGATCAACTCATAGTCCCTATCCCAGAAAACCGTGTCGAATTTAAGAAAGATTTTGTTAAAAATGCCCATGCGCGTTTCGCGGATAGCTTCGCGTTTGCTCGCGGGCAGACTCGGATTAAAGGCGATTTTCCCAGCCTGCAGGACTCCCAGGGGCACGGTGACGAGGACGTGATGAGCATGGTAGCTGCCATGGTTGGTGAGGACGTCCACGAGTGCGCCCGAGTAATCGACTTGCTTCACTTCGTGATGAAGGAGGATTCGTGTATCGGAGGCTAACTGGTCTGTAAGCTGGCTATAGCCTTGCGGAAAAACCCGATCATGTCCCGCAAAGTTGAGAGCCTTGTCGTATTCGAGCAGGGACACCTCAGATCGCGGCCCGGCCCATTCATGCTCGAGATAGGTACGGGCGATAAAGTTTAACCGTCGGCGTTGCTCGGGATTGAACTTCTGGATAGCGGCAAATTCCTTCTCCACTGCTAGAAGGGACATCTCGCGGCCTTCCTTCTGTTTGAGAGCAATAAAGTCTAGATAGTCTGCCATCATTTCGGACATCTCGACCGTTTCCGGTCGGCTGAGGCGGCGGCCGTCCTCTTCGTAGAGGGCGACAGACCGATAACGGGCGGGAGAAACACTCGAGATATCCGTGCGCAGAATTTCGATTCCGTGCCGTTTCGCCAGCCGCGAGATCGGGTTGTCTTCGAAGCCGTGGATCCAGGAGGCTCCCAAGTCGGTTGGCAGACCCAGATCGTGCGAGGTCCAAATGCGACCTCCGATCCGGTCGCGCGCTTCGAGCACCAGGACATCGTATCCGTCGATACTGAGATCTCGTGCGGCAGCCAACCCGGCAATTCCAGCCCCGACGACAATGACTTCGACGTTCTGTGGTGTTGTCTTCATAGGAACAAATTTTCCAAGCTCCATGACAACCTGATGCCGCGATGATTGTCGATTGCCGTTCATCTTCACGGAGGCAACAAGCATCGAAAGTAGTCGCATGAATGGGTGAAAGCCCGGCAAGCAACGCTCGGAAAGTTCACGTCCTGCTTTGTAGGAATTTCGCCTTGAAGTCTTCTTCGCTCACGGGGCTACAATCCCCACCGGATTACCGACACGCGAAGCATTTGAAACGCCACTGGACTCCGCCGCCAACGGGAATTGACCTATGGTTTTGGAAGTGCCAGCCTGCGATCATCGGCTCGTTGGAATGAAACACTCAGCACACGCATTGATGCTTCGCTTTGCGGGATTTCTCGGCTTCTGGTTCGTGCTCGACGGCCTCACGATCGCGGGACTCTTAGTCGGCCTCGGCGCGGCTACGCTGGCGACCTGGGTAAGCCTGCGACTGCTCCCGCCGTCCCGGAATCGCCGGAACGTGCTTCCCCTGCTTTCGCTCGCGGGACATTTTCTTTGGAGCTCCGTCGTATCCGGAGTGGACGCGGCCGTCCGTGCCCTGCACCCCCGGATGCCGCTCCGCACAGGTCTTGTAAGTTACAAATGCGGGATTTCCACCGGCCCCAGGCGCGATCTCTTTCTCGGCATGAGCAGCCTCATGCCGGGTTCGCTTCCGGTGGAGGAATCGGAAGACGGCCAAATCGTCGTGCATTGTCTGGACACGATACAGCCAGTGGCAGATCAAATGAGGGATCTCGAGGCCCGGCTTGTCCGGGCGGTGGGAGCCCGCTCGGCGGATGCGTGAGTTTCTCCTTGCAGCCGCGATCTTTGTCCTGGCGACGGTCGCCGTGGGACTTGGTCGAATCTTGCGCGGACCCGCTGACGCAGACCGAATGATGGCGGCGCAGCTGCTGGGCACTGGCGGCATTGCGGCGCTGGTTCTGGCCACCGGAGGGGGAGTGCCGGCCGCGGCAGATGTAGCACTCACCCTTGCCATACTGGCGGCTTTCGTCACGGTGGCATTCGTGAAGAGCGGCGCCGTTCCGCCGACGGACAGATCCGGGCCAGAGGAGCGGAAATGAACGCAGAAGCTTGCATTGAACCTATACTTTCTGCGTTTTCCGTGGTGCGTCAGATTTCGTTTCCAGGATGAGCACTGCGCTGAATGTCTTCACAATCGTCGCGGTGGCTTTCGGCGCGTTCTTCTTTCTGGCAGGAACCGTGGGCTTGCTCCGCTTCCCCGATACGCTGACCCGCCTGCACGCGCTCACCCAGGCTGACAATCTTGGCCTTGGATTAATCATGCTAGGCATGCTGCCACATGTGGCCTGGCCCTTCGGGGCCCTGAAGCTGGTCGTGGTCTGGATCCTTGCCATGGTATCGAGCGCGTCGGCCTCGCAACTGATTGCACGCAAGGTGCGGGCGAATCGCGACGCATGAACATCATCGAAGGGATCTACTCGGCCGCGCTTTCGCTCCTCATCGTGGCGGTGGCCGGCTTCGTGATCATCGCGCGTGAGCACTTTGCAGCGATCGTCGGGTTCGTCGCTTATGGACTGCTGATCGCGCTCGCCTGGATGGGACTTTTCGCGCCGGATGTGGCTCTTGACGGAAGCCGCTGTTGGCGGCGGCGTGACCGGGGCATTGCTCCTCGGCGCCTGCGCCAGGTTGCGTGGCGCGACCTGCGCGGACGAGCGGCCCCGATTGATCGAACGTGGCGCGGCTCTTGTCCTGAGTGTCGGAATCACGGCCGCGTTGATTGGAGTCATGTTGCTCCTGCCGGAACCTGCCCCAACACTCGCGCCGAGCGCGAAGGAATCTTTGGGATCGACGGGTCTGGCTAATGCGGTCACGGCGGTCCTCATGGTCTACCGGGCCTTGGATACGATGCTGGAGAAAGTCGTGCTGCTCCTGGCACTCGTGGCGGTGTGGTCGCTGGCGGCGAATCGGTTCTGGGGAGGACGTCCTGCCTTCGGGCTTCGTGCCGAGCCAAGCGGACCACTGATTTTCCTCGCCCGAATGTTGATTCCCATCGGCATTATCATGGGAATCTATCTGTTCTGGGTGGGCGCAGATGCCCCGGGCAGCGCCTTCGCGGGCGGAGCGGTTCTCTCGGCAATGGCAATCCTTGGATACCTTGCAGGCGTGTACGCTGTTCCTGCCGCAAGCGGATTCCTGCTGCGACTCTCTCTCGCAGTAGGAGTCGCCGTCTTTCTCCTGGTCGGGCTGGCGGGTCTCGCCACGGGTTCCGGTTTTCTGACCTATCCCGAAAATTTCGCCAAGCCGGTCATTGTGGTGATCGAAATTGCGATGACGCTTTCCATCGCGATGACCCTTGCTTTGCTTGTGGTTGGTCCCCCTGGAAAACTCCCCGAACGGTGAGCGCCAGCACGATTTTCGGCATCTGCGCGGCTTCCCTTGTGGGACTTGGACTCTATGGCTTGATTGTCCAGCCCCACCCGCTGCGGAAGATTCTGGCCTTCAATATTCTCGGCACCGGAATTTTTCTATTGTTCGGCGCTGTGGCGCGCAGGGGCGCGGCAGCTGGGATGGGCGGTGATCCGATTCCTCACGCATTGATCATCACCGGAATCGTCGTGGCCTTCTCGGCCACGGCACTCGGCGTGGCTATCCTCCTGCGACTCTTTGAGGAAGCGGGCAGCACGTCTTTGCGGGAGGATCTCCCACAGAAATCCAAGCCCAAGGAGAGCGACTGATGTCGGTGGCCATACTGGCTTTTCAGGACGGCGGTGCGTATCTCGTGTGGGCGCTCATGCTGCCAGTCGCGAGCATCTTACTGGCATTTCTGGCCGGCGGACGCTATGCACGCGGGATCACGCTGGTTGCCTTGGCGGCGGGGTCGGGCATTGCGGTGGCGATCGCTCTGGGCGTCTGGCAAACGGGAGATGCGCTGACGTATTTCGCCGGTAACTGGGCTCCGCCGCTGGGGATCAAACTTCGCGCCGACGGTCTCTCCGCGGCGATGATTGTGGTGACGGCTATCGTGATCTTTGCCGTCGCTTTTATGCGCCGCGGGAGTTTCACGCGTCAGGAGAGCAGAGGGAGACGCGCGTCTCCTTCTCATTCTGGATCCTCCTGCTCTCGGTCTGGGGAGCAATGAACGCCATCTTGCTCAGCAACGACTTCTTCAATCTTTACGTGGCGCTGGAGTTGATGACCTTCGCCGGAGTGCCCCTGGTTTGTCTGAGCGGAAGCCCCGCGACCTTAAGAGCCGCGCTGCGTTATCTTCTGTTTGCGTTGGTGGGTTCGGTGCTATACCTGCTAGGCACCGTGTTGCTTTACGCGGGGTACGGCACACTCGACATCGGGCTTGTCGCGGCGAAAGTGCGGCCCGAACCACTGCTCTGGCTCACTGTGGCATTGATGACCGCCGGTCTCGCAGCGAAAACCGCCCTGTTCCCGCTCCATATCTGGCTCCCTCCAGCGCATTCGGGTGCTCCGCCAGCTGCCAGTGCCCTGCTTTCGGCGCTTGTGGTCAAGGGTTCATTTTTTCTCGTGGTTCGTCTCTGGTTTGACGTCGTGCCTGAAATGACGGGGGAAGTCGCTGCGCAGCTTCTCGGCGGCGATGGGTGCTGGCGCCATCGTGGCCGGAGGCGTTGTAGCTCTGCGCCAGGCGCGCCTCAAGTTGCTGATCGCATATTCCACCGTGGCGCAGCTTGGTTACTTGTTTATCATCTTTCCGCTGGCGTCTGGCACGCAAACCTCCATAGCAAGCGCGGCCCTCACGGGCGGCATGTTCCAGGCCATCTCGCACGCCTTTGCCAAGGCGGCCATGTTCATGGCGGCCGGCCTGATGGCCGAAGCGTTCGGGCACGATCGGATCGCCGATCTGCGCGGCATGGGGCGGGCCTTGCCTGTAACCACCTTCGCGTTCGGACTCGCGGCTCTTTCTCTCGTCGGCGTGCCTCCCACAGGCGGTTTCTTCACCAAATGGCTTTTACTCTCGGCCTCGTTCGCGGCCGGCCAATGGTGGTGGGCGGCCGTCATCCTCGTTGGCGGACTCCTGGCCGGCGGTTACATGTTCCGCGCGGTGTCCCCCCGGGATAAAGGCGCTCTATTTCGACGGCAGTGGTCTGCTTCTTTGTGCGAAGCGGCTGGCCCGAGGCCGCTTTGACTGGCCCGAGGAGATAGAAGGGGTTGCGAAGGTGGCCATCAGCGCGACAGAGTTCGCGGCGCTGATGGATGGCTTAGAGCTGACACGAACACGGGCGAAGCTGTGGTGGCGCAAAAAAGTGGAACAGGCCGCCGGAAATTATTGCTAAGTATCATGCTTATTGCTAATAGCTAAGCACGATCTTAGCAAATGGCGCTGAAACCGGTTCCCGGCATCGATCTTGAGAGTCTGCCTGAGGAAGCGCGATCGCTCATCGAGACACTCGCGCAGAGGGCGCAGGATGCCGACCGCCTCGAACAGGAGAATCGCCTGTTGCGGGAAATGCTCCGGCTTGAGAGGCTCAAGAAGTATGGGCCCAAAGGCGAGAAGCTCAGCGAGGAGCAGGTCGAGCTCCTGGAACTCGAGCCCGGAGTCCAGGCGCAGGAAGTCGAGAAGGAAGCGGAGGTCTCTTCGGGGCGCAAGCGCCTCACAAAGCGCGAGCATGCCGGGCGTAACGCCCTGCCCGCTCATCTGCCGCGGCGCGAGGAGATCATTGCCGTGGAAGGCGAGGAGCGGTTCTGCGTGTGCTGCGCGGAGGAGCGCTGCCGCATTGGCTACGAGGAAAAGGAAGTCCTCGAGATCGAACCGGCCCGCTACTTCGTGCGCGTGATCAAGCGCGAGAAACTGGCCTGCCACAAATGTCCGGAGGGTGGAGTTGTCACGGCAGCCGCCGGAGGCCCAAAGATCGTGGAGAAGGGCAAGCTCTCCGACGCGGTGGTTGTCGATGTGCTCATAAAGAAATACCTCTCCCATCTGCCCCTTTACCGGCAGGCGGCCGATCTGCACAGAGACCACGGGATCGATCTTTCGCGCAGCACGCTTAATGCGGCCGTCATGGCCGCAGGCGAATTGCTGCTCCCCGTGGCCGCCGTCTTGAAGCACGACCTGCTCGAAGGCGGATACATCCAGGCCGACGAAACCCCCATCGGCGTGCAAAGCGATCAAACCAGGGGCCGCAACCACCAAGCCTATGAGTTCCAATACAGCAGGCCTGGCGGACCGGTCGTCTTCGACTTCTGCATGAGCAGGGCGCGGGAAGGTCCCGCCGAGTTCCTTCGCGATTACGGGGGCATCCTGCAATGCGACGGCTACCAGGGCTACGAAAAGATCGGCGCTCCTGGGATGGTTCGCGCCGGATGCCTCGCCCATGTGCGCAGAAAATTTAACGACGCTCTCAAGCTCGACCCCCAGGATCGCGAGGCCGCCGCCGTGCTCCTGCTCATGGGAAAGCTCTATGCCGTGGAAAAGGAAGCTCGCGAGGCCGCAGCCACCCACGAACAGCGCCTGGCGCTGCGCCAGCAAAGAAGCGTTGCGCTCTTTGAAGAACTCCAGGCGAAGATCACCCAGATCGCTTCTCATGCTTTGCCATCGAGCAAACTCGCAGAAGCCTGCCAATACGCCCTCAACCAGTGGACACGGCTGAAGCTTTATCTCCAAAACGGCCGCATCGAGATCGATCAGAACCTCTGCGAGAATGCCATGCGCGCACTCGCAGTTGGTCGCAAGAATTGGTTGCATATCGGAAGCCAAGAAGCCGGTCCAAAGATCGCGGCAATCCTCTCGGTCATGGAGACCTGCAAACGCCTGCAGGTCAACCTACGCAAATACCTCAACGACCTTCTGCCTAAGCTTCCCTCCTGGCCGATCAGCAACGTCGCCGCCCTCTCCCCGCTGAACTGGAAATCCTCCAGGTAGGCTTCCAAAATCCCGCGATCTCACGTCGGCGCCAGTTTATTGGCATACCTGGCGTTGCCTGCGCGGATACGAATCAGGAAGTCACTGGCCTGGCAGTCGGAGAACTTTACAGTTCGCTTCTTTCCAGGCTGTATTGGGCACTAAATGCGATAACTGACTGCTGTTGCGTGTGTTACACGAATGCTTCAATGCTTGAGACTGCCTCTTGGAACCGGAAAGTTACTAAAGCCGGTTGTCAGGAAACCTTACAGTCCCCGAGGTGCGGCTATTTGTGGAGAGAAACATTCATCTATCCCTATAAAAACCTCAGGGATAAATTTGTTATCAAATAATAAATTGCAGCAAATAGTTTGACTTGCTGTGATGGCACTCATCCTGCTGCGTCCATTCCTCCCTTAATTTGTTAAATGACTGTGTGTGAGCCTGCGAATTGGTTGCCGGAGCCATTTAGCGGAACCGTGATGTTTCCTGTCAAGCCGCCCACATACCAGACTACGCTGCCGAAATTTGGGCCGTTGTACTTCGCGAGAAGGTACAAGAAACCAGCGGGGGAGCCCCTCAGCCAAGCCACTAAAGCCCGTAGCGGTCATCCTAACGCAAAATCGGGCCATCCTAAACGCTTCTCTGCGGCATAGCGCCCCCGGCATTACATTCTTACCTATTCAATGAAAAAATTCCTCTTCCTTCTTTCCGCCAGCTTGCTGGCGTTTTCACCCGGCTACGCCGCTCACATTGAGCTAGTTCCTGAGTTAAGTTACAATCAGTCTGGTGCTTCAAGCTTTATTATCGTTCCTCGTGCTGACATGGCGGAATATGATAATCAGGGCGACACGGATCAGATCACAAGCATACCCGCGAAGGGCGATACTGACCTTGCACGTCTCATCGTCGGCCCGGAGTGTCACGCTCCTCCTGTGCATCCTGCTTTCCGGACGAAATACCAGTCGTCGATGGCCTTGCAATAATGTGACGCGAGGTCTGCATAAAAATCGGAACTGACCCTCGTGAAATCGCGAAGAGTCTCGAGAAGTTCAAGATCCGAAGACCCATCGAGAGTTAGTTCGTTGTAGAGCAAGGGAAAGCCGAAGGGGTGCCAATTCGGGTCTGCGCCGTAGAATTTCACGGAGTCAAGGAAGACGATCAGCTCGCGCAAGGAAAATGGACGCCGTGACGTCTGCTGCGGAAGACCAAACTCCGTTTCGTATTCATCAACCAAGCGGTATTTGATCCGCCGCCGAGACCCTCTGGCTCGTAGGCTGATCACGTCTGATGTCGTGGACTGAACTTCGATTCTCGCAATCTCGACTTCGTGCGGTTGGTAATTCGGAAGATATTCGCCACCCATAAAGCTCGGGTGGATTTTGCCCAAGCTCCTTCTGACATCCTCATCGAGAGAATCGTTGAGCAACTCACTGCAGAGTTCGTCCAGCTTTCCCGCAGCATAGTAATCGCTGATCATCTCCCTGCGGTTCCGTCCCTTTACATTGCGCAGGACCGCTTCCAAGGGGTTTGACGCCGACGCCCAAAATGATTCGGGTCGAAAATCGTAGTTTATTCCATCGTAGAGCTTAAAAGTAGCGGCTTTCATCGGTTGGGTATAGCGGTGAAGCGTTCCGGCCTTTGCCCCGAGCGCCAAGCTCTACCCGCGCTGGGGAAAAATGCCGACCCATAGGTGCCGCGGGCACCTCGTACCGGTGGAACGCGTTGTTCGGCGCTCATTGTGTTCGAGAGAATTCATTGGCTGCCGCGATCAGCCACTTCTGATGAAAGTGCTGCGTGAAATATGCGGAGATGTTGTCGGGTCCTCTTTGCAGGTTGCGTTCTAGAGCAACGGCGATATCACACGTTAGGCATTCCGCTTGGATCCGATAACCAGCTTTCCGCATTGCCACGCTGACCGCAGCAATGTCATCGGGCACTTCGCCGATCATCTCCGTCACAATATCATACCGACGTTCGATTGCCTTTTTCGCTATGTCGTGTCCAACCATGTTGAGTTCCTCCTCCAGAGGTCCGGGGAACTCGGCGCAGTCTTTGCTTTCGGGGAAGAGGAGGAAAATCTCACCGGCATCGATGGTGACGTATCCCGCAGAGTAGCGCTCTCGACGGAATCGAGTCTTTCCAGCAGCAGGGCCTCCGAGAATCAGCACGAGTGTTGGTTGGTGTGTCATTGTCGTGTTGGCCGAACAAGTGATTAAACCAAGCTGTTCACCTCCGGAATTTGCGTGATCAGCGAACGTTTTCATGGTTGATGCGTTCGATTGGCACGCCTCCCATGCGAGTGGCTTGCCGGAGAAATATATATTCGCGCTCCGCTGCCGGGGCCTGGTGCTTCATTCCGAACTATGGTCAGAACCCCCTGCGTCCCAAGCTGCTCCATAGGTGCCTCGAACGACGAATCTGTGCTGTCAGTGTCGAGAAACAAATAGTGTCGGCCAGCGGCAAAGGCCTGACGCAAATGTTGAGTGGCGAGCCCTCGCGAGTCGCAAGGGGGCGTGCGAGTCGCAAGGGGGCGTGCAACTCGACTTAAAGAGCTGAGGACACTCGTAATGGATGCCGCAAGCAAGAAACCAGAGGGGGAAGAGTTCGAGGGGTCGCTGCATTTCCTGACAGCTATTGTCGATGACGTAATGTAAGTGGCAGCCGCGCTGCGACAAGATGCGGAAGAACGTGCCGGCAGAGCAAGCGAGGTAATCGGCAACAGAGGAAGTCCAGGCGGTAATCGCATTGGCAGTCCGGTAGAGATCTTCCGCGGCGATGAAGGCTGCCCAGTGCAACCACCGGTCGGGTAGGACGCGAACGTGCTCCGTAACAGCCGCGCGAATCATATTTGTCATTTCTTCGGCGAACTTGGGTGGCAACGTCTCAAGCTTTGTCGCGAAGCGTGGAATAGCGTCCTTTTGTCCTGTCCCAGAAGTCAGAAATCTTCGGCAACAAGACCCCCCGGTTCATTGCGGAGGTGCCTTTGGTTCCATTGATTGTTTTCATAAGATGGATTCCTTGTGGGCAATGACCTTGTCGATCCGCGCATGGGCGAGATCCTCAAGCGTCTTGATTGATGCATTGTCACTGATCCACACTCTGTCGATTGAAAGCCTCCAGAAGTGCCGGATCGTGGGATGCGACTCAATTTCGATCTCGTAGTCTTTGTATTTATATGGTGTTAGTTTCATAAAGGGGGCAGGCAGAATGGCCTGTCAGTGATCCCGCGCCGAGTGCCAGCGCGGCCAATATTGCGATGTGTGTTTTGTTCATAAATCTTTGCCTCATTCCAGTGGGGCGGTTGATTCTTCTATGTCTTCCTTGGCGGGCTGTGCCGCAAATATGGCACTCGCCCTTGTTTTCCAAGGATCGGTCAGCGCGAGGAAAAAGTTCGAAAGCACCTTTTTCAGATACCCTGCGTCCCCCTCTAGTTCACACTCGCGCAGCAATGCGTATAGGACGTCCTTGACCTGCTTTTCGTCGGTGTGTTTTGCCCAGTCTGAGATAATGCTGGTGAGCGTCTTTGCATCGTCAGCACAAAAGGCAGATTCGATTGTACCACGCGTCTGTTCAATGAGGTGAATCTTTTCAGTGAGACCCGGAGCGTCACTGAGAATAGAACGGCGCACTTCTCCAGTAGGAACATCAACTGTGCAATCGGAGACGTTCAGTTCATGCCGCATGTAGTCAAGCACATCCTTCAACTTCACCAGGTTGGCAGCATCTGCTTGCACGAGCGCTTCGTGCGCCTCGAGAACCACGCGTTTCTGCTCTTTGTGATCCATCTTTTGCTGCACAGCCGGCTGATAGACCTCGTCTTGGGCAATGGCGACCTTTTCAGCATCATCCCACGCAATGAACGCTGCGCCGTGGCAGACCAGATTCGCCTTCTCTGCGAGCGCAACGGCCTCCCTGTCGTTGCCACCCTCCAGAAGACTATCGATGCGGCGCTTCATCCAGATGAGCTTTGGTAAATCATTCTCCACGGCCTGCGTTTCAAGCGCGACGATTAACGGTCGCCCGACAGCGTCTTTGCCTGCAACATTGATGTCCTTTCGCTCGCTCCCCCCACGGATGGAAGCGAAGACCACTTGGCCGGCATGGAGGTCCGGCAGTTCGGTGTCAGCCAATTCCCAGCCTCCATCCAATGCCAGATCCGTGAGAACGGGCCGGTTGAGTCTGGAGCCAAGGATGGCAATGGGACGAACGAGGTCGTCGTTCGGGGTCAGAAAAACGCTGGTTCCCCGCTGTTGAGCTGCCAGTTGGCGGAGGAATGCCTCGTTGACCGCATGGTCGATTCCGAAACAATGAACGGGGAGTGCGTGCCCGGAAACTGCCTGCAAAACGGCCTCCTCGTTCCCGACCTGGCCGTCGGTAATAAGAACGATGTGGCTGCGGCGTTGGGTTGAGTATCGTTGCTCGATCGTCAGGACGTGCCGCAACGCCGGCAGCAATTCGGTCCCACCGTCCGTGCCGAGTTTCAGCGATGGACTGGAATTTCGGGTCTCGCAGCAGTGTATCTCGTTCCAACGGCTTCTCCGCAAAGTCCCGGTAATCTGATTCGAAGAAAGTGATCCAGACACGGTCACGCTGCGCTGCGGCGTTGACGAACGCGATCAGCGCCTCGGCAGTTTTTGCCCATTTCTCCCCGGCCATGCTTCCCGAACGATCAACAAGGAAATAGATGTCGCTGCCCTCCCGGTTTTCCACCGTCACCTCATCCGGAGCCCTTAGTTGAATCAGCGCGTATGTCGCCTCTGGGTCTGACGAAATCCAGGCGGCGGACAGCAGATCGGGGCGGGCAGCGCGCCTCCAGCGCAAAACGAAATCACGATCAGGGACGGCCGCGTTCGCGGGCAAGAAAATCTCGAATGCGCCGGCTACCGGACGCACGGCCGTGGGGTGTGTGGGCGAAGAAATGCTGCACAAATCTACATCCCGTCCATCGAGCTTTCCTGAGAGCGAGAGCCGCGCAGCATCCGGGTGCATCTGATCGATGCGAGGTGGCGAGATTCGGGAGGCGTCTGGAACCTGATCCGTGTCGTCCGACGCGCCCCGCCCGCAATTCGAACGGAGCAGCGGCTCGCCGGGGATGTATCGCACTCCCGGATTGAAGGGGATCTGCAAGGCCAGTTCGTCTTGCCATGCGTCGAGTTCCTCAAAATACGCGAACCGAATAACGATAACATCATCGGGCTGCACATTGCCGAGAGACAGTGTGAAGAGATTCCCTCTCTCCATTTCGACCAATGCCGTGCGATGACCCTCTGCTCTCTTTCGCCTTGCGATTCTGCGGGCATTCTCCTGCTCCACAACCTTTGCGCGAATAGTGCGGTCGTTGACGACCATCTCGCACCGGTAGACAGCAGCTTTCGACGGAAGCGGAAATGAGTAGGTCACATCAAGCGCTTGCCTGGCCGACTGGTGGAAGACCTGCTCAATCTCAACGCCCACCGCAGTGCCGATCACCTGAAATCGGCACTCGATTGCCTTGAGAGGAAGATAGATTCGCGTTTGTTCAAGCCAGGCTACGAGGCCGAAGGCAGCGGTCGATGATGTTCGTGGTGTAGTCATAGCGTCAGCGTATTTTCGAGGATTGCTTGTGAGGGGGATTGCAAATCTTGCGTATGGCTTCGAGCTGGGTCCCTGAGAGACGCGCACCTTCTCGAGCCACCAGGAAGATTTGCCGGTTAATAGGGTAGGTCGTCCATTTTTCCTGCGACACTAAGGGGTCGGAACGAACATTTGGTGTCAGAGGGCCAATTTCTCCAGCGCTCTCCGCGATTTGCTCGAGTTCCGCGTCCGGGCGCCCAAACAGGAGCTGCTGGATACGCGAAAGTGGAAGACCATGGGCTTGCAGAATGCGGATCGCCTTCAGTTGGAGGAAATGCCGCTGCCCGTATACCGGGCCGGCGCCAGAAACCGGGGCGTCCAACAAGCCCGAGCTTCGGTAGTAGTGCAGGGTTCGAACCGAAAGTTCGCTCGCAGCCTGTCCGTTGGCGGGCTGCAATTCCCGATCACGGTACCAGGCGTTAACCGCATCAGCCAACTCCTGAATTGTCCAGCGATCCGTCATGAACCGAATTTACCAGTAACAGTGTTACTGTCAACACCCGATTGAGCAAAAGTCCCGGACAGAATCTACGGGCGGTAGGCAAAAGTACACTGGACGGTCCATATGCAGGCAGAACGTCCGCGCTGTCACCATCGATGGTCCGTGAGCTTTGCGGGATCGAGCAAACGAAAACGTGGTGGAAACTATTCCACCGTGAACAGCACCCAACGCTTGATGGCCAGTTGGGAATCAAATTCCCGGGTGTTCATCCAGATCTCTTGGGTTTCACATTGACATACCCTGTTCGTGATGAGTAAGCGGTCGATGCGTAAGGTCTCCGGCTCCAAAACCGATACGCTACGACAATTCCCGATTTATCAATCTCGTACGTAAACTCGTCTCGGACTGGTTGCGAGAAACTTGAAGAAGATCCAAATCCGCTCGTATATCCAAAAGCCTGCGCTGTCCCAGGAGCGGGAGAGAACCCAGCAGCAGAGCCAGACGAGTACGATGTTCCGAAGGTGTTTGACTGAACTCCGAGATCAAGAACATAGGTCCAGAACTCGTGTCCATCCATCTTATCGATACGCTCAGGCGGGCCATACTTTTGCATGAGGCCAATCCTGTTGATTTTGCCAATTTCAGAATCGCCGATTTGCCGATACACTTTATCCGGGAGCGAGGTGCATCCCAACAGCCCTGTAAGGGCCACCAACGTTGTGATTGTGAATATGCGAAGAACGGATCTCATATTTTGATAGCTTCGCTGCCTTATCTTTCAGGATACAGGGGAGCGTCACTGGGAATTACGTGGTTAGCATGACGGGTGGAGGAAACCGTGGATGTGGGAGTTAGCGCGTGGGGTCCACGTCCCTGATATTCCGTTCCCCACCTTATTGCGAGGGCTTGCAGAGCCTTGCCTCGACGGAATCCATCATAGTTTCGTGCGATGCCTGAACCTTCGATTATGACGCCATCTGCTCCCAATTCCGCTGCCTCTTTTTGAACCGCGCGATACATTGCGTTTTCTGCCGCAAGTGGTGCTCCGAAAGAGCTTACAGGCCCAATTACAGTGAATGGCCGATTTGGCTCCCTAAAGAGTATCTCGACGTAGGATGATTGAGTTGGCTGATACAAGCGTCTGCTGGTTCTTGTGCCGGAGCCCGTTGTACACGCCGATAGAAATACTGACGCGATTGCTAATATAACTGTAGTTCTCGTGTTCACGATAAATCAAAGGCCGCAGACCAGGAAGCTCTGTGCTTCTGGGGGGTTGAATGGAAAAGATATGGAAACCTATTTGTACTTGATCGCAATGGAATTGGTTTTCGGGTAATCCCAATAGTTGTTCACCGTTTGCGTCTGAACGATGGTGATTCCGTTGCGAGACTGAACGGTTGTCCCGCTTCCTCGCACAATAATTGCGTCTGCGCCAAGGCTAGCTGCCGCCATCTGCATTTTCCTAAACATGTCGCCTTCACTCGCAAAAATTCCGCCCAGCGAGCTGACGATTCCAATCTGTTCGTATGGGCGTTGAGGTGGCTCGAAGAGAATCATGACGTGCTCAACGGGAACCTTTCCGTAACGATGCTCACCCATCGGAACTCGGGTGCCCCACGTCGAACATCCTGCGTGCACGCAGCAAAGGACGGTAAAAAACAGCACGCTAATTCGATTCAGTTTCTGCATATCGGTCTTCTTCCTTATTTCATTTTCGTGCCGGTCTTCGGGCAACGCCTAATTGCTATCAATAGCAGCATTTACTTTGTCACTGCGACACTTCCGCGATGGATCTGGTCTAGCATTTGGGTATTGGCGTATACGAGCGAACCCGGAGAACTTGCAATTATCTCCTAGATAATCGTCCGGAATATTAACCTATGTGAATCTTGCTTGTCGTTCGGCCCAGAAGGCCGCGTTAATGACGAGTGCAACGGTAGAAGTCCCTTATAATTTGCCTAGGGCGCGATGCCCCTCGTGCTAGCTCATCTCCAGGTAAGCCGCATCAGGTGCACCCAATGCAGACTCCGGGCCGATTCACGCGTTGCGAGTTCTGCCTCAGGTATTCAGCAGCCTTCCTCGGTCGTGGCTTCAGTGCTCCCGCCACCACCAATGAATGAAACGTCCCAAATGCGATACTCTCCTGGCGAGTCCTGCTGACATCCGGAATCAAACATATTTGGATAAATCCCGTTCGAATGGATGGATGCAATCTTCTCGTTTCAGCCTTACTTGGCCTCCTCTTGAATCTGCGTTGATTTAGTAGTCTAATCCTCTACCCGACCTTATAGAGCTCTGTGCGGCCAGTGTGGTGACGTCGGCAAATCAGCGTAGGAACCTTTACCGGCTATTGCGGGAAATATCACGGTCATTCTTCGCTTTGTGTGGGTTCTGGTTAGGACCCTTTTTTTAAGATGCGTCGTGCTTATTTAGGACTTGATGATGCCGCGTCTTCGGGCTTTCTGCTTAGAACCTTGCGGTTTGTCCTGATGCGTCAAGCTGCGCGAATATCTTGACGACTTCCTTCCGAGAGTCGGGATAGGTGTGAAAAAAGGAATTGTTATACTGGCCGGTGGCCACGACTTCCGAGGTGTTACCATCTACGACTCGGATGCTGAGCGATGATAGATACATCGCCATGTCCCACGTCCAGTTGTCGAGATAGTGAAGGACCAGTGCTCCGCTCGGCGATGCTGGTGCTTTGTCACCTGAATCGATTACCCGAAGGCCGCGCTTTTGAAGCTCTCCGATGATCGCGTTGTGGATCGTATAGTCGTCCAGTTCACGGTCGGACATCACATAAATGGGCTTGGTGGGCTTCAGCAACCCGGTGCCTTGCGTCGTGGAAGCGCAGCCCGAAAGCAATGCTAGGCTGAGCAACGCGGACATTGTTACTTTGATCATCGCTATTTTGGGGTATCTGGTTTACCGGCCTGACGCTCGTCGAACGTTATGGTCGAAATTGAACTTGGGTGCGGCGAGGGCACGGCAACGGAAAGAGGTCGAAAAGATTCATAGCACCGGCTTGGCTATGTCGGCGAGTCTTGAAACAACTCGGATTTCCTACGCACTCATGATACGCCTGCATCTTCACCATGAGCTGTGAGAAAGTCGTCACTGCTGCAATCATTAAAAGGAAGGGGCGCGTTTTGCTTACTCGTCGATCATCCGGAGAAAAGCTAGCTGGCTATTGGGAGTTTCCGGGAGGTAAGGTTGAGGAGGGAGAAACTCCCCAAGAATGCCTTGCACGAGAACTGCAGGAGGAGCTCGGTATCCAGGCAGTCATCGGTGAAATTAGCAGAGAGTTTGCACCGATACGATCATGGGAATTTCGTATCGTTGCCTATGAGGCGGGTTGGATCGCCGGAGACCTACGCGCGCGTGCACGACCGGGTGGAGTGGGTGAAAGTTAGCGACATTGGCGATTATCAACTCCTCCCGGCGGATGTCCCCGTAGCGGCATCCACGCTGGACATCCGGGACCACTTTGTCACTGTGCGCCCATGGTGAAGAATGCGCTGGCTTGCTGGATCGCAGGGTTCGTGCTCGCGAGCGTTTCGGGCTGCGCGCCACTCTCACAGATCCCCGCAGCGCCACGGGTGCGGGAGGGCAGCTTCTCCATTCCCGCAATCCCGCCGCCCGCCAATTACGATACAGCGAAAATCGCGCTCAAAAAATTGTTCGCCAGCGCGCCACAGACCCTCTCCCAGGCCGGCCGCCCGAGGGCCTTCCTCCACGGTCAGCCCACCGAAGACGTCTTCGTCCTCCTCCAAGGGCTGACCAATGCCCCCGAGCAATTCGACAAGCTCGGGCGAATCCTTTTCGAGCGCGGCCATAATGTTGTCCTTCCACTGACACCCGGACATGGAGAGGCCGAATTGATGACTGACAAGCTCGGGGCGTTTACAGCGCAGGCCATGCTCGATTCCGCCAACGAAGCCGTCACCCTTGCGCACGGGCTGGGGCGCCGCGTCACAGTCGTCGGGCTTTCCATCAATGGGACAACCGCTGCCTGGATTGCGCAGAACCGCGCCGATGCGGATCGCGTCGTCCTGCTCGCTCCGTTCATCGCTCCCTTCGGCCTCCCTCAATGGGCCATTTCTCCGCTCAGCAACCTGCTTGTCCGGCTCCCTAATGCCTTCTTTTGGTGGGATCCCACTAAGAAAGACAAGTTAGCGCGGCCTCCATACGTCTACCCCCGTTATTCAACGCGCAGCATCGGAGAAACGATGCTGCTGGGTCTGGACGTTTTGCGCGCCTCAAAGCGATCCGCGCCCGCTTGCGGCTCCATCCTAGTCGTGACGAGCGCCTCCGACTTCGCTGCAAACAAAACTCTCACGGCCCGTCTCGCCGCAAACTGGCAGGAACGCCGCCCCGGGGCCGTCGCGACATACGAATTCCCGAAAAAAGAGGACGTGCCCCACGATTTCATTGACCCGAACCAGCCCAACCAGCGCGTTGAGCTTGTCTATCCCCGCCTCATCGAAATGCTGGAAACCGGAAGGCCGCCGCGGGCGTAAGGAGTTGCTGCGGATTCCTAGGCGCCACCTTTCGCCGACTCGCCGGCAAGATGGTGGAGGTCTGCGCCTCTTCGTATTCGAAGAACCGGACACCAAATTCATCCGAGTTGGCGCGACTCACCAAGAGGCGCTCCTTAAGCTCCGGATGCAACGAGTCGTAGGCCAGCACGGTGATGTTCTTCAACTTCGGGCGTGCGTCTTCCTGGAACTTGTCGACCATCGAAATCTGCTTTCCGGTGTTCCAGCAAAGCTGATCCGCGCAGATGACACCAAGCAGCGTCGAGAAACCGATTTGGCGCGCCTTGAGGATAACGATTCGTTTGAGCCCGCGCCGATAGATCATGTCCAGGGACCTGGGGTTGCTGTGGCCGTGGCCGAAGGGGTATCACTTTCCCGCCACGTTCCCGAATCGAATACAGCTGGGAGGCGGCCAGATCGGATCACCAAATTTTGGATCTCTGGAAGATCCACTGCGCTATCTGGTGACGATTTGGCGCAGGAATGCCCGCTTCGATGTTTACCTTCTCGACTTCATTCCAACCCGTGAGTTTCGCCAGTTGCGCGGTCAGCCGGAACGGTCGAGAGGTTGTCTTTCCCCAGCAAGCTCCAAGCGGTCGCTGAGCTCTGCAAGATGTGTGGTTTCAACTCTCCTGAGACCGTTTCAATTGATGCGGGCGACTCGCTCTCTGCTTTACTGCGGGACATCGTGACCAATTAGCCGCCATGCTTCGAGATGTGGAGCCGCTATTGAATCGTTGCGAACCAATTGGTGAATCCTGGCATAGTCGGCCTCGACGTTGACGGTATGCTTCCCCCCGAGCAATCGGAGTGAGTCGTCGATGCCAGGAGTTGTTCATGCGCAGCAACTACCTTATGATCTCTAGTCTGAAGCAAGGATATCGCCAATGACGCACAGGGAATACATTCAACAACGATTGGAACACGCGAGGCAGACCTTTGGCGACAACGCGCTGTCGGTGAAAGCGCTCGAGCAGCAGCTGAGGTCTATGGCGGCAAAGCCAAAGTCCGCAGCCGCGATGTTCGTCCTGGGAGGAAGAGGAAGCGGGGGACCTCCCCAATTCACCGGAAGGAAACTCACCTTTGAAACCTAGCGCCAAGCGGGGCAAAGGTTCGACCGGCAAGCCCAAGAGGTAGTCGGCGCCAAGTTCCCGAACTCCGCCGACAGGAGCAGGCGAAAGCCGCTATCCAGCGCAGGTGGATGGGACATTCTCCCGGATGGCCACAAAGGCGCTATTTTCTCCTCGCAGCATCTTCAGTCTCTTGAAAGCTGATTGGCAAAAACATGTTCTCGCTTCGGGCGAGTATCTCGAGCTAGGCATGTTCGACGAAGCAGCGTAAGTCTTCGAAGAGATCGCTCAAGGGGATAAGACCCGCAACGAGGTCCTGGGCCGGCAACGCAGATCGAGATTATGTCTAGCTATTGTTGTCTTCAGACGACACCTCCGTTCGCTCGCAGGGTTTGTCCGTTGACCCAAGCTCCATCGGGACCCACGAGGAATGAGACGACACCGGCGATGTCTTCCGGACGACCCAGACGTTCCAGCGGCGCCATCTTCGACATCTGCGCGATTTGCTCGGGTGTTTTGCCGTTGAAGAACAGATCGGTCGCTGTTGGGCCAGGAGCCACAGCGTTCACGGAGATCTCGCGGCCGCGGAGTTCCTTGGCGAAGATATTGGTCAGAGTTTCGACCGCCGATTTCGTGGCGGCGTAGGGCGCGCAACCAGGCAGCCCGAGTCCGACGACACTCGTTGAGAAATTCACGATGCGTCCACCCTGGCGCAGCCTTTTTGCCGCAAGACGCAGGGCATTGAATGTACCTTTCACATTGATCGCAAAGAGGCGATCGAACAGGCATCATCGGTATCCGAGACGGAAACGAGGCCCTGTTGCATGATGCCGGCATTGTTGACGATGATATCGATGCCGCCAAACCTTTCTTCCGCTTTGTCGAAAAACGCGGCGACTTCCGCCGCAACGGGAACATCAGCCTTTACGGCCACAGCCCGCCCACCCGCGGCCCGGATTTCCTTGACGACATTTTCGGCGTCAGCGGCGTGGCCGGCGTAGTTGACGATGACAGCGAAACCGTCAAAGGCCAGGCGTTTGGCGATGGCGGCGCCAATTCCACGTGAGGAACCGGTGACGATCGCGACCTTGGATTCATTCGTTTTCATGGTAGTTTGTCAACTTGCTTTCGAGGACTTTCGGTCGGCGCCTTCGCGTGCATCGTGGAAAGCGATAGCATTTGTCGGCTATGAGCGCTGTAGGGCCAATTTGTTTCGTTTAAACGAACCCTCGGCTTAAATTTATTTTGAGCCGCAAAAGGCCGCGAAAAAGGTGTAAGGCGCACCAACCGGGCACCATTCACTTTGTCGAATATTCGTAGTTGGTTACGTTAAGGCCAACGATGAAAACATTCGAAAGCAAGACTGTCCTCATCACTGGAGGCGCCTCCGGCATCGGCAAAGCCACCGCCATCGCCTTTGGTAAAGAAGGCGCAAGTGTGGTCGTCTCCGGCCGCCGCGTTGCTGAGGGAGAGCAGGTCGCCCGAGAAATCACATCAGCCGGTGGAAGTGCATTGTATGTGCAGGCCGATGTCGGTCGGGAGGATGACATTGTTGCGCTCGTCGAAAAGACCGTCGATGCCTTCGGGGCGCTGCACGTCGCTTTCAACAATGCCGGCACCGAGGGCCAGTTCGGCCTGCTCATCACCGAGCAGACGGTCGAGCATTACCATCAGGTCTGCGATGTTAACATCCGCGGCGTGTTGCTGTTGATGAAGCACGAAATCCCGGTCATGATTCAATCCGGTGGTGGAGCTATCGTGAATAATTCCTCCATCGGTGGGCACATCGGCTTTCCTGGCGCGTCAGCTTACGTCGCCAGTAAGTTCGCCGTGATAGGACTCACCAAGACGGCGGCGCTGGAATTCGCCAAGCAGGGCATCCGCGTCAACAGTGTCTCTCCGGGAACCATTCAAACGGAAATGTTCGAGCGGGCTTTCGGTGCAGGCGAAACCGAGGTGAAGAGAACGATGATGGCTCAAAACCCGATTGGCCGCATCGGCACGCCGGAGGAAATCGCAAGCGCAGTGCTCTGGCTCAGCTCACCCGGTGCAGCGTTCACCACGGGCCAGGACATCATCATAGATGGAGGCTACACCGCACGATAGGTCGGAAGCTCAGGCGGAGAGGCGATGGCGCTCGCGGTGATTAGCATATGGAATCGGTCATCGCGATGGCTCGTATGCAAGAGACAGATCGCCCTCCGACAACCACCTGACCCGGTTTCGCTGCCCATCCAGGAATTCCATCGGTCTGGAGACTCACGCGCCGCCGTCCAATGCCTGGGCAACTTCTCTCGCCGACGCGCTCTCATCGAGGCAGGCGCGTTGCTCTCCTCGCCCACCGCATTATCGTGCGCCCGCCTATGGTACCGCTTGCGCTTCACCATCTTAATGTAATCATCACCGATCTGCCGCGGTCGCCGTCTTCAAAGCCTGTTTGGCCTCACGGTTATTGATCAATCGATAGCCACTGTGAGCAAAACAGGGAAATGATCGCTGATGCCTCGAATCGGGATTGGCTTACAAGAGAGACCTGCAGCTCCACGGACTAAGAATCCGTCGAGGCAAGCGTCAGGGTAGCGACCTTTCGCTGGGTTGGTCATTCGCTCGGACAGCGGGACCTTTTCCCAAGACCGGACAAATCTCTCCATTAGGATCGGTAAGGTTCGTTCTGAGGCGAAACGGGGGACCGTCGGGGCTGTGTTGAAGTCCATCGCGCCTTGGTGCAGCCGCGCACTGGGTTCCAAGTCGCGTCTGTCCATTCGATCCGAGAATTGTCGCTCATAATGAACGGTCCGTGCGAATACCAGATGAGCAAGCACCGAGGCGACGCCATTTTGCTGCTCCAAGCTGATCTACTGCCCACGTGCACGGTCTTGAGGCCGCTCAGGTGCACAACGCTCGGGCAATTGCTCCGGTACGGCGCGGTTTAGTCGGCACGCCCTCAGTTGTAGACAATCACGCCAAAGAAACAGAGTGGCACACCGCTTCGACATGCGCGGTAGGTCACTTGGACCGCAAGTTTGCGTAGCAGCTGCAGAGCGTAATTTTTTCTCGGCTTTGCCAATTGGGCGCAACTCGCTAAGCCTCATTACAGCCAGCACCCGGATTCGAACAGGGACCTACTGATTACAAATCAGTTGCACTACCGCTACGCTATGCTGGTGTCTCTTCCCTTTTCACGGGCTTTCGCGGGCGGATGGGTCTCAAGCGCTGAGACCGCAGTGCCCACGAAGATGCCCAATCTTTTTGCAGGAATTTTCTTTTTCGGAGAAGAGCATGGCGGGCAGGCCGGTGCGGGGTCAATATTGACCTCGCCACTCCCTTCCGCAAACGGTTAAGATTCAGCTTAGCAGTTGATCGCTCTTCCCGCTGCCGAAAGCCAAAGCGGATCTTCATCTCACCTCCAGCCAGTGCTTGGTCGAATCCGGAGGGCCAGCAAGGTGGGCGATTTTCGCGGATTACAGGTGCTTAATCACGCTGCCAACGATTACTTCCGGTGCAGCGACACCAGTGTTAGCGGCATTCTTCGCGATCCAATCTTTCGCCTTCTGTGTGCTCTCGTCCAGCCCGGCTTGATCCTGGCAGACAGTCACCGAGAAGCCGCCGTCGCCGCTTCGCACCAGCGTGTAGGTTACCAAGCCTTTGACGGAACCCATGACCGAGTCCAGTTCTGCCGCGCGTTGTTCCAGAACATCGATCAATTCTTTGGCTCCTTTTCCTGAATACTTTCTGATGACTGCTTTCATGATGTTTTGTTTTACTTGTTCATTGTTGGAAATACGTCTGCGTTCTCTCGTGCCCTAACCGCCCGCATCACCGGCCCGAATTCGCGTCCAATCGGACGAATCGCTTATTCCCCTCCGGTGATCTCATCGCGGCGCGATTATTGCGCAGCTTGGGTTATGGGTCCATAGCGCAAACTTGGATTCCCGTCGTGTGTGCCAGTAGTTACCCGGACCGGGGCCACCCCTGGCAAACCCGACCCCCACTCCCGCACGCGACCAGAAAAGAAATTTCCCCTGCGATCTGACTCGCGCCGAAAAGCGACGCGAAGCCAAACCCTCTCGCGCAATTCAAGCGCCACCCGGGAAGGCGGGGAAAATTCGGACACTTTCGGACACGAGGTATGCGAATTACGCAATTCCTGCAATAGGCTCGATTGTGCGCGGAGCCTCTAGAATGCTTGCTCTCTGAAGCTTAGCTCCGTTTTCGCGCAATCATAAACACCCGGCATGATGGGTTCGAATCTTGTTAGGGTGTCCCACTCTGTACGGTGGCCTGAAACCGCATAAATAAAGCTCTAGAGCCGTTTTTTCAGCACAACCACGCGCAAGGAATGCCGGCAAGTTCCAACTTCAAGGGTAATGAGTTTCAACCAACTGCGCGTGGCAGGCGATAAGGGGTTTATGCGAAACTGAATGACCGCCAAATCCCCCAGCAGGTCCTCGACCAGTTCAAAAGAGATCAGCGATTCCCACGAGCGTGTAATTTGCTTTGAAGGCGCGTCGTATTTCAAAGATGTTCAAGCACGCCGCAGATCGATAATTCGTAACGAACGAATGAAGGTAGGTTCGCCCAAATTTCATGCTGCGAGGCGTAGCCTGATTGAGGTGATGCCCCCAAGAAGGCTCAAACTCGAAAAGGACGGATTGGACGTATACGGCATTTACCGCTGCGCAAGGTTCGAACCTTTGCGGAAAGGGCATACGAAGGCTATGCAATGAGGTTTCCAGTACCGGCTAACGAGACAGAGCGGCTTGCCGCCGTTCGCGGACTCAATATCCTCGATACCGCCCCCGAAATTGCCTATGACGAAATCGGGGAACTGGCCGCGGAAGCTTGCCAGTGTCCAGTCGCCTATATCAGCTTTATGGACGATGATCGGCTCTGGCTCAAGGCCAAGTACGGTCTGCCACCGGATTTCAACCAATGCCCGCGCGAGATCTCCTTCTGTGCGAGTACAGTTTGCGGTAGCGAGATCGTCATGGCCTCGGATTTGCAGCAGGACGCGCGCTTCAGTGAAATCCCCTTTGTCACGGGCGAGCCATATTTCAAGTTCTATTGCGGCGTGCCGCTCATCACCGTCGAAGGTTATGCGCTGGGGACATTATGTGTAATGGATTTCGAGCCCCGGCAGCTTACCTTTCAACAGACCGAATCGCTGCGGCGCCTGTCGCACCAGGTTATGACACAGCTGGAGCTGCACCGGCGACTGATCGAGTTCGATCAAGTCATCAAGGAAGTGGTTGGGGCACGGGCGGATATCGCTACGGAAAAGGCGCGAACTGAGGAACTGCTCCTCAATATCCTACCCGCGGCAATCGCCGAGGAGCTCAAGAAGACTGGTAAGGTGCAGCCGAAGTATGTGCCTGCAGCGACAATACTGTTCGCGGATTTCAAGGACTTTACCCTATTGACTGAACGCACCGAGCCCAACGCGCTTATTGGGCTCCTCGACCAATATTTCACCGCCTTCGATGAGATCGTTGCGCGCCATGGGCTGGAGAAGCTCAAGACAATTGGCGACGCCTACATGGCCGCCGGGGGCGTGCCGGCATCGAGCCGTCGGCACCCTTTCGATGCTTGCTTGGCGGCATTAGCGATGCAGTCTACCGTCGCTCAAATGAAGACACGGCGCGAGAGGATGCGATTATCGGCACTGGAGCTACGCATCGGCATCCATACGGGACCGGTCATATCGGGAGTTGTCGGCCGGCGAAAGTTCACATTCGATATTTGGGGCGACGCCGTGAACACGGCTGCGTTGATGGAAGCGAGCGGCGCGCCTGGCCGGATCAATGTCTCGGAAACTGTTGCCGGGCATGTCAAGACGCTGTTTGAGCTGGAGCCCCGTGGCGTTATCGAGGCCAAACACGGTCGCCGGCTCGAAATGTTATTCCTGAATCGCTTGAGGCCGGACCTGTCTGGTGATGCTGAGGGCCACAAACCGAATGAAAAATTCGTCGCTGAATGCACCCGATTGCTCACCGGGTTCTCTGGCTAAGTCGAGGTTCAGCGCCCCCAGTAGGTTCTGCGAAAAAATCGGGATCCTGCGTGCGGCGGAGCGGCCTTCAAACCCTCGCAAAGAGGACCAGGAATCATTTACCTTTTTGTAGCAGTTTCAGTATTGATTTAACCACATGCCTCGCCACCCTCACCTAGGAGTCCGGCAATCCAAACCTCGACTTCAATCCATCAGAGGTAACGGCAAACCTGCCGGTAAGGCGGAAGTCTCGCGCCTCTCTGATGAGTACCTCGTTTCGCGCAATGCCATGTTAAGGCCAAGACGTTTACGGCGGAGCTGCTGGCCGCAAAAGCGCCCGAAGAGTTGATCCAAAAGACTCTTGTCGAAAGGCAGGCTGCGTACCTGCTCATCGCAATGAGGCAGAAGATTCTCAACCTGCCGCAAACCTATGCGCGCAGGCTGGTCGGCTTGAACGATGTTCGTGAGGTCATGAAGGTGCTCGAAGGTGCAGCGATTTCGATCCTGAATGAGATCAAGGATCTTCCGAAACCGGTGACCGACCCGAACGGGCTTAAATCACTGGAGGACGACTAATCTCGCTTCAAGAAGGAGAAGGAGATCCCCAAGGGGATCTAATTGGAGTAAGCGAGGAAATTCGGCAGAATATCGCCATGTATTCCTACCTCTGGTTTCTCATAGCAGCGTTGGGTGAGATTGCCGGTTGCTACACCTTTTGGATGTGGCTACGTGAGTCAAAGTCTCCGCTATGGCTGCTCCCAGGCTTTCTCTCGCTCGCCTTGTTTGCGTTCGCCCTTACCCGCATCGATTCTGCAATCGCGGGTAGAGCCTTTGCCGCTTACGGCGGAATTTACATTTTGTGCTCACTGATTTGGATGGCTACAGTTGAAAGAACAAAACCAGATTTGTGGGACATATTCGGAACATTGCTGTGCTTGTTGGGCTCTGCTTTCATTCTGTTGCCGCACAGGGCATAGATCCGATGAAGACACCATCATGCTCTCTAGACGAAAAAGGACTTGAGGAGAGAAAGATTGAAGTTCTCCATGTGCTCAAGGATAAGGCATCTGCAGTAAGATCCACTGAAGACGGATATGTATTCAGCGTGCCTCGCTCTTCTGAAAACCTCGATCTAGCTGCCACTGTGATTTCACTAGAGACGGAGTGCTGTCCGTTCTTTTCATTTTCATTGGATGCAAAGGCGGGACAACCGGTTTTTACATTTGGCATCTCGGCCTCCGCCGAGACGAGGGGTTTCTTAAAAGATATCTTCGAGATGAAAGAATAAAATTCCCCACGAGACTGCATAGCATCCTCGTGATGGCTACTTGGCGCGATGAACTCCGGTCACCACCGCACCGGCAAACATCGCCATCAAAGTGCGTCTGGCTTCCTGTGAAGACTGAGCTTCGATTGTGATGTCCCGGCCCGAGCCGCGAATTGAATAGTGGACTCGATAACTTCCTCCCTGGATGTACATCTCGGTGAGCGCCGCCACCAGCGCGAAGAGCTCTGCGGGCACAGTTTTAGCGCGAGCGCGATCAGCGGGTTCAACAAGAAGCTCGACGAGGAACTTGGGCGCTTTGCTCGCCGGGAGCTCGACTGCGAGTATCCCTACCTGAAAAGCGCTCTGCGCTTGATCCGGGCACTGGCAGTCGAAATCCACGAACGCTGGATCGAGGCCCAGCCGGTCGAACTCTCTCGGTTGGCCATTCTTTTTGCGGGCTGTGAAACTCTCGCAAGTTCCTAATACCGAACTTTAAGCCAGCACCCGGATTCGAACCGGGGACCTACTGATTACAAAACAGCTAAATGCTATTCTCCACCTGTGTTGTGCTCCCCGAAACAAGAAAAAGACCAAGTTGAGGCGTCCTTTCAAGTGGCGCATTATCCTCCTCGGGCGGGGCCGGGAGGAATGACAGCGCTACTGGCGCTCGAAGATATTTGGAGACCTGGCTGCCGAGTCATCCCCACGTGGCGCCGCTCGGCAAAACCTGGCCCCCTCTTGAACGCAGCCGGGAAATTTTTCTTCAATAGGGAAGCGAGGCGAAGAGCGGTAAGGAAGGCGACGCAAGCGCACAGTCTGGAGGCATACGTGCGACTGCCTCGCGTTGGGGTAGCGACTTCGCAGACCGAATAATCAGAGAGCATCAAATCCACGCGGGAGTAATCGCAGTCCGCAGTCCGCCAGTGGCTCTAAGGCGGAGAGCGAAGAGAGGAAACCAGCACGTTCGCCCAATTCAAGCGCCACCGTGCGACTATCTGCGCGAACCGCTCATACCGTGCATTCGCCAAAACCGGCATCGTGACTTACTACCTCGGATTACCGTTTCTTGGAAGGAATTTGCAGATTTATACGTTCGGAACCCATGCACTCCCATGGGTCAATAAGGAAAACAGCACGGATGTAACAAACGAACACGGAGCATGTGCGGCGTCTTTCTGACTGGAGCAGAGACCTGCGGCAGAGGAGAGCGCGCTATCCTTGGCTTTGTTACACGTCTTTTCCAGAGCGATTAGACCAAACGCACTCTCGATAGTCACGTCGTCCTCCAAACTAGCGCCTTATTTGACGGTTTGTAGCCTCATTGCCATCCAGCGCCCTTGGTGGTGGTCCTTACGCGAAGAAGGAACCTGTGGGCGGTGATGTAGAGAGTGCCGCCGTCGTCGCCCCAACAGCAGTTGCTAGTAAGCTGGTTTGTGAGAACGGAGCCAAGATGTTTGCCAGCAGGATTGAGCACGAGGACGCCACCGGGACCGGTAGCCCAGACGTTACCTTGCGCGTCCACCTTCAGCCCGTCGCAGTTGCCTATGCGACTTTGGCCGCGCAGTAGTTTGGCATCGAAGAAGGTGCGAGCATTAGCTACGGTGCCGTTGGACTGCACATCGTAGGCCATAATTCGCGGGTCACCAGGGTCGCTGACGGCGACGTAGAGGGTTTCTCGTCAGGGGAGAACGCAATGCCGTCGGGCCACGGGAGGTCGCGAATCAGCAGGATCACTTCGCCTTTCGAATCCACGCGATAGACGCCGTTGTGTGGCAGCTCCTTTAGCGGTGAAGCGTTGAAATTGGCGAGGCCATAAGGCGGGTCGGTAAAGTATACTTCGCCGTCTTGCGAATAGCGAGGTCGTCGGGCGAGTTGAAGCGCTTACCATCGAACTTCGCGGCAAGCTCCGTCTGCATGCCGTTCTTCTCCAAGCGCGCCACGCGCCGCTCACCTTGCTGGCATATAAGCAAACGACCATCAGCATCCACGGCGAGACCGTTTGAGCCCGGCTGGCGGAATCCGGGCACCCATTTCAGTAGGCCGCTCGGCTTCAAGAAGACGGTCACAGCGCCCTCACCGGGTTTCCACTGGTAAATGACGTTGTCATAGACATCCGAAAAGACGACCGAGCCTTGGAACCATGTGGGACCTTCGCTCCAGACGAAGCCCTCGGCGAGCTTCTCCACTTTCGCGTTGGCTGGGACGAGGGCATCAAAAGCGGGATCCAGACGCTCGACACCCATCTCAGTGGCTGGGGAACTTTCGTCGGCGGCAAGCACCAAGAGAGGTGCAGTGAGAGCCGCAAATAATAGGAAAACTTTCATGAGGGCCTTTAAATACGAGGAACGTGGGCTATTGCCAAGACTCACCGGCCACCCCCGGCAAACCCGGCCCCCCACTCCCGCACGCGGCCAGAAAAGAAATTTTCCCTGCGATCTGACTCGCGCCGAAAAGCGACCTGAAGCCAAATCGTCTCGCGCATTCAAGCGCCACCGGGAAGGCGCGGAAATTTTCGGACACTTTCGGACACGAGGCATGTGAATAATTGCGCAATTCCTGTAATTGGCTCAATTGGTCGCGGAGCTTCTAGAATGCTTGCTCTCTGAAGCTTAGCTCCGTTTTCGCGCAATCATAACACCTGGCATGATGGGTTTGAACTTCAGTTCGCCTACCCTGCGCGTTACGCAACGGCCTAGCCGAAGGCCACTATTGTAGAGCCCTTCCTTGAGCAGGTATAATCCCGTTAGGGTCGCCACAGGTGATGGCAAAGCCAATTCGAACCTCGGTTCGAGCCGAGCGCAGCGAGACAGACTGCACCCGGTGCATCCCCGCAGAGAGTCTGAGGTAGTTTGCAAGTGGGGAAAAGGGCGGATTATTCACAGGCATTGGGTGATTGGAGCGAGGCGGTTTTTTAGGGATTGGAGATAGAGAGATTCATTGGATGGGGTTCGTGATTTCCAACAGGCATAGAGGATGCGGATCCATTTGTAAGCGAGAGCGCGCACGGCGGTGTGATGGCCTTTGTTGCGGGCACGTTGGCTGTCGTAAAACGCCTTGGCCCAGGCACAGTGAGGTATCGAAGCGGCGGCGAACTCGTGAAAGCTCTGGCGCAGGAACTTCGCACAGGCGTAGCGCAGGCGATGGGTGAAGGTTTTGCCGCTGGACTTGGTGACCGGTGCGATGCCGCTGAAGGAGCTTACCGCTTCAGCGTTAGCGAAGCGTGCGCGGTCGCTTCCGAATGCAGTAAGCAGCCGTGGGGCCATCGTCTCGCCCGCCCCGGGCACGCTGCGGAAGAGCTCAGCGTCAGGATGCTGGTCAAAGGTGGATCGAAGAACTTTGTCATACTGGGCTAGGAATGGCAGCAGGGCACGCAACTGGGCAGCCAGAGTGCGCAAAACTAAGGCCGATGGAACGATCACGGCCTCATCCGTGGTCAGCGGCTTGGTGGTTCTGAGCTTTGCCAGTAGGAGCTCGATACGGTCCATGCGGCGATAGTTCCTGGCATAGAAAAAACGCCGGATGGTTGCGACTGCGGTGCGCTGCAGGCTGGCCAGATCGGGCCACTT
Source organism: uncultured Verrucomicrobiae bacterium (assembly GCA_963744345.1). GTDB lineage: Bacteria > Verrucomicrobiota > Verrucomicrobiia > Chthoniobacterales > Terrimicrobiaceae > DASTFP01. The sequence goes on along the minus strand of CAVUTD010000008.1, from coordinate 200,448 downwards.
GGAGAGGAGGTCGGCCGCTAAGAGGCTCTGGCAGTCGCCCTCAAGCAGCTCGAGGGCGAAGGGGAAGAAAGCTTTGAGCTGGGCTTTGATTTGCTGGCCGAGGCCAGTGCGCGTGTTGACGGCCTTGCGACGGCCTTCACAGAGAGCAGCCAGCTTGCGCGTGAGCACGTCATCGGGCCGCCAGACCGGCAGCAGATGGTGGAAGTGCTTGACCAGTTCGGCTTGCAGGCGGCAATCCCAGCGGTCGTTTTTGGCCCCGCCAGCTCGCAGGGTCTCCCGCAGCTTTCCGGTGGCCTTCGAGTTGAGGGGGAAGAGCGTGAGTTGCGGGTATTGCATGAGCGTGTAGAGCAAGGCTCCGCGCGCCTTCTCGGTGGCGACGTAGATAGTGCCCCTCGTGCCGAATTGCGCGATGAGCTTCAGCACCCAGTCGTGAAGGGCCTCCGGCGTGTTCTCAATCTGCACGTGCCGCCCGTCTTCTTCATCGGGCAGAAGCAGGCAGATGTCGTGTTTGGCGTCAGCCCAGTCGATGCCCACGAAAACCGAAACTGTGGTTGGGGCTGGGCAGTTTGCTTGTTCCTTGGGGGTTGGGTTCATTTTTGATGAGGTTTGAGATGCGTGCGGCCAGCCGCGGCGAAACCCTTATAAGAAGTCGTAGCTGCAAAAGCGGCTCGGCCTGGTCTGAGCATTCGATTGGGCTGCCCGCGACCCAGTGGCTCGAAGCTCTGCGGGTATCGCTCTAAGGCGGTGGGGAGAGGATTCGTAGCCATTGGTTCGCGGAAAAACCTTATTCAGGTCAAACTGATTTGCCGGGTGGAGTTATTCACAATCTGACGCTCTGACAACTTCCGGTCGCGGTCCCTGCATCAGATTGCTGAATAACTCCATTTCCAGCTATAAGGGGTGAAGGCACCTTAGCCGAAATCAATCCCGTAAGGGTCGCCACTTTGAAAAAAGCTTCCGATCCGCACAGACAAAGGATCTTCTGGCAATGACAATGCACGAGAGAATTGGAAAAAAAAATGCAAACTATTTGGGCAAAAGGCCTCCGACGCGCTCCGCGATGGAGGGAGGGCTTTTATCGTCTTCGACTCCGTCAGTGACGACGAGCGGAAGGAGAACGCGTTCGGCCTACTAATGAGCTTGAATATGCTCATCGAGACGCCGAGCGGCTTCGACTACACGGGGGCGGACTGCGCGGCGTGGATGCGCGAAGCGGGGTTCCGCAAGGTGCGCGTGGAGCATCTGGTCGGGCCAGAACCATTGGGGATCGGGATTAAGGAGCACCGCTCTGACTTGACATTAGGCGTCTGCGATCGCCCGTGCCTAACAGCGTGCACCCGACCCGCCTCTTAGCTTGCCTCTTATCGATTCAGGTTCGTGCGGGCGGGTGATTCCAGACGTCAGGCGACTTCCAGAGTGACGATCGGCGTAGAGCCTGATAACCAGAGCACAAATGCTATGAACAAGGTTTGGTTTATCACGGGTGCCGGTAGCGGCATAGGAGCAGGAGTCGCCAACGCTGCGTTGCGGGCGGGCGACCGCGTCGTCGCGACCGGCCGCAATCTTGAAAAGGTGCGCAAGGTCTTTCCCGACGTGGCGTCGGAGAACATCGCTCTTGTGCAGCTTGACGTTGCCGCTGAGGCACAGGCCAAAGCGGCGGTCGATGAGGCGACGAAGCGCTTTGGACGCATCGACGTCTTGGTCAACAATGCGGGCTACAGTCTGCTCGGCAATCTCGAGCAGATGACCACCGCCGAGATTCAACAGCAGTTCGCGACGAACTTTTACGGCGTGGTGCACCTGATGCAGGCTGCGTTGCCCGTCATGAGGCGCCAGCGCTCTGGACACATCATCAACATCAGTTCCGTCGCCGGCGTGGTCGGGCTGAAGCACTGCGCGGCCTACGCCGCGACGAAGTTTGCCGTAGAAGGCCTTTCGCTGTCCGTCGCAACCGAAGTGGAGAAGTTCGGCATCAAGATCACCGTGGTGGAACCCGGCTTCTTCCGCACGGACCTGCTCGACGCGCACAACGTTCGCTGGGTCAGCAAGGTCATCGAGGACTACGCGCCTGAGGGCACAGCCGAGGACATTTGGTCGCAGTATAATGGCGCGCAGCCCAACGATCCGGCGAAGCTGGGTGACGCGCTCGTCAAAATTGCCGCGATGCAAAATCCTCCCAAGGTGTTCGCTGCCGGAAGCGATGCTCTCAGCACGATCGCGCCAGCGATCGAGGACCGACTGCGCGATATGCGAGCCCACGAAACGCTGTCCAAGGGAATGGAGGGTTCGTTCTGAAGAAGGCAGACCCACGCTGCAGCCAATGGCGCTTCACCATGCTGCAGTGAACCCGGCCGGTGCGCTCCGGTTGCCATTCGACGTGTCCCTCGGGCCGGGGGGCTGAGCTTGGCAGTTGTTAACCGACAAAAGGTGCACGCAATCCTAATGGATATTCGCATATCGTGACGACGCCAAGATCAACGTTGCGGACGCTATCGAACTGTATATACGGACCTCTCTCGGAGAGAGGCGCCCTGTAGATCGGCGTGACCTATTCAGGGGCATGCTGGACAATGCCAATCTCGCCGTTACTGCATGCCACCGCTTGCTGCTTGGATGGCATTTTTTTAAGGGTTGGCTATGCAACAGACCTCCGACAAAAAGGAATCCGCTCGTGCTGCGTATCAGGACTTTGTTCAGCGGCAATTCAACATCGAGTTTGGCAAGGTAAGTACTGACGTCCAACGCTCTTTTTTTAACGGAGTTCTACGTTCGAGAGATTCACAATGCTACGCGGACCTCGATATCCGACGATGACAGCGAGGATGACTTGACTGATGGCTCCAACGATCTGGGCGCAGACTTCATCTATCGGGATGACGAACAAGTCTTCATTTTTCAAAGCAAGTATCATCGACAAGGCGTGGCTGTGGGGTTGGATGAAATCCAACTTTCCAGAACGTGCTTCGTAGGCTGAGGAACCCGACGTGGAAGAGAAATTCAAGGGCAAAGGAGCTCTTGTCGGAGGTGGATTGGAACAAAGACACGTTCCAGTTGAAATTCATCGCTCTCGGGATCGAGCTGAAGAAAGGGTGGATCTTGTTACCCCGTGGGAAGGGTGGTGGGGGCACTTTAAGGGAGGTGGAGTCGTCTCCCGACAATTCGACTACAACGTCAGTGTTTCATAACATCATGGGGGAATTCACAATCCGTTTCATATTCTCAGAGGCTTTATGAAACGCGTCATAAGTATTAGCCTGGGGAGTTCGCAAAGGGACAAGCAAGTTATGATCCAATTTAAGGATGAGGAGATCCTCGTTGAACGCGTCGGCACCGACGGCGATGTGGCCAAGGCTCACCAGATTTACCTCGACCTCGACGGTAAAGTGGATGCCTTTGGCGTCGGAGGCGTAGACTTGTATCTGCGCCTGGATGAACGCGAGTATCCGCTGCGTGCCGCTCTCAAACTTGTGGAGGGCGTGTCGAAGACCCCGCTCTGCGATGGACGCGGCCTTAAACACACCCTTGAGCGACGTGTCTTCGATCTCGCCCGACCCAAAGTGGGTGAGGTCCATTTCAAGCAGGGATTTGTCCCCGTTGCGGTCGACCGCCAAGGACTCGCCACTGCCGTCGCGCAGGTCTGCGAAGCGCGAATCATGTTGCCCATCGTCAGTTACTTCCCCATGCCCCTCATCTTCTATGGCAGTAACGGCGCGGAGCATAAGCCGAAATACGTCAAATACTTCGAAGGTTCCGACCTGATTGCCGGCGACTTCCTCTTCATGCGCAAATACATGCCCGCCCGCCTCGACGGCAAGACCGTGGTCACTAACACTACCACCGAAGACAACATCGCCCTCCTCAAAGAGCGCGGCGTAAAAACAGTCATCACCACGACCCCGCGCTATGACGGTCGCTCTTTCGGAACAAACGCGATGGAAGCCGCGTTGACCGCCTATGCAGGAAAGGGAAGAAGGTTATCGGATGAGCAACTGAATAGGTTGATAGATGACTTGGAGTTAAGGCCAAGCGTGACCAACTTCTAAAACAAAAAAGTATCCATTCTGCAAAACCTATACGCAACCCGTAGTCATCCCTTTCGACGACACCGGTGAAGGCATCCGTCGCGCCACCTGAAGCCTCTCGTCCAGGGCATGCCAAACCATCGCAAAGCCGCTGGGCAAGCGCGCAGTTCGAGTGATTTTGCTCGCGACGGTTGCGGTCGCCGTTCGTCGCCGGCGGTGGTCGCTGAGCTTAATACTTGCGTCAACAAACAGACGACTGGATGGGCTACACTACTTTTTAATATCCTCGATTTACTCAGGAAGGAAGCGCCGAAGACCTTCAAGAAATGCCATCCGGTAACGGGCCGCCGCCGACACGCTCATCTGCTGACCAGCAGCAGGATCATCGTCTCCATCATTGACGCGCACGAGCGACACACCTGCCATAGGAATCAATCACATCGCTCGAGAACTCCCACTGCACATCTATGCTCGCCCACTTAGTGGCCTTGCGCGCAGAGAAGTGGTCCGTGCGCGCAGACAAAGGCGTCAGACGACATGAAAGGCTGTTGAAGCTTGATTGGCCAGCGGGAGGGTCCGCGCAGACGTATAAAATCGATGGTACGAACTAAGGAGATGGAAAGACGCGAAGCCGTGTACTACGAGACGCTGCCGGACTACATGTTTGGCCTGTGTCGCTGATTTTGATGCTCGCTTTACATCATACGGATAGTAGTTAAATCCGGGCGCCATGAAAGAATTCCTCCCGCTCACACTCGCCATGCTGATCGGATTTAGCCTTCTTCATGCAGATACGGACAAAGAGGCGCTCGGCAAACTCACGGCTCGGATCGGAGATAAATTTTGGTCGGCTCCCGAGAAAAGGCTCGTGCGGGCCACGATCTACAAGAAAGGAAAAGGCTCGGCCGACGTCAATTCCGCCAAGGCTAAGAGCGACGAGAAGATCGGCCTGCGTTACGCCACCGAAAAGGAAGCGGGCACGCTGGCGGTGCCGCAGTGGCTGTCACGTGGCAGCATGGTGAAAATTCACAGCGAGCGCGGCGTGCTCGCCTACATCGCTGCCGACGAGGGCCCTGGCGTGGAGGCGAGACACGCGGCAAAGGAATCGGGTGAAACCGAGGAGCAAAAGGCGGCACCCGTGCTGGACTTTTGTGCGGCTGAGCAACTGTGGCCCGATTTCGTGATCGTGGAGATCTACTATTACGCGGGCAAAGTCCCCTTCAAGGAATTGAGCATTGACGAGCAGAGGACGCTGTTCGCTTATGCCATGGAATATGTTACCAAGCGGGAGTAGGTCGTTGCTGTATGACGACGATGACGATAAATGTTTTGGGAACCGGGTCAGGTCGAACAAATGGTGAGGCGTACGCCGAAATCAATCCTGTTAGGCCGCGTTTTGCAGCCGCATATCTTCGGTTAGCTCCTGACCGCGATGTGTCAAAGGCCGCTAAAGTAGCCTACATCCCTGGCAGTCCGATGCGGACGCGCTGGGAGAAATCAGACGCAACGTCGGCAGATTTCGCGGCGGCATTGATGAGCGCGCGCCTTTTCAACTCGGCGAATGGCAGGCCGCCTGTGGCCAGAGCGCCGCGCTCGAACAACAACTCGTCGCCTTTGCCATTGAGCAGAATGCGCCAGTCCCAGGGGGCGCGCTGTGTAGCGGCATGCTGCGTGCGGATGCTTGTCGTGCAGTTTGTCGTCGCGGCGTTGTACCAGCGCGGGCGCGCGTGGAGCTCATTCAGCGCAGCGATGTAGTCCATGAACCGATCGCGCGCTTTCGCCGGCGACGCCGTAGTTCGGTAGAGATAGACGTCTTCGCCGCGGCGAAAGTTTGTCCGCACGCCGATCACGTCGCGCTCGTCGGCGACGACGTAAATCAGCTCATACTGCCGGAAGAAGCCACCGATTGCTGAATAGCTCTCGCCGATTTCTTTCCGCGTCTCGATGGAAAAGCAGAGCGGCGGCGCGTCGGCAAACTGGAAGCTCGCGATGGGATGGGCCATCCACGGGGAACCCCAGTAATTGATCGCAAGGTCGATTCCCGTGAGCTGTGAAAGCCGTACTGTGCGCGTCTCCCAATGGGGTGTGTAGTCAGTGTCGGTGCGGTAATCGCAGTTTCGGACGTTGTGCAGCGTCACCTCGTCACCTTTGACTTCAGCCCACGGCGCTTGGGCCACGTCGGGTTGCCATGCGCGGGTGCTGCTCGGTTTCAAGGTGAGCCACCATCCAAGCACCAGCGTGCAGCCGAGCAACGCCACCGCGAGCTTTCGCCACGCACCCCGCACAAAGACGATCGCCGCCAGCAGGACAAGCGAGAAAGCCCATGCCGACGCAACTTTCAGCACAGGAAAATCGTAGTAAAGCGCGCCGACGGCCCAAGCGGCGCCGCCGAGCGCGAGGAGCCACGCAATGGTCCAGCTTGCAGCGCGCATCACACGAAAGGCCAAAGGTGAGCGGCGCGGGTGTGAATTCATCACGCGGTGGCGAAACCTTTCTGGCTCAGAGTTCAACTTTTGCCGACGGCTTACCGACAGTGCCAGTAGAATGACCGCGTGTAGAGCGGGGCCGACGCCGGCTTCGGAGCCGTTGACGAAGCCGAGGCTTTCACAGAAAGGCAAGTTGCTTTCGCATTCGGTGTTGACCTAGCCACGTTGCGCATGACGCGTCCTTCAAGAAGAAACCAACGAGCTCCCTGACCCTGTCGTCGTATTCGAAGTCAGTCTCGCCAATGACGTAGCGCATGAGGGAGTAGTCTGGAACGGCGCGCAAAGGATATTCAAGGCGGCGATCTTGTCACTGCGATCCAGATCGCGCAAGGTCATCGGGAACTCTCAAAGGAAGTTGAAGTGGTAATTGATCACTCTCCTGGAAACAACCCGCAATCGCCGCGAGTGCAAGGTCTGACCTGAAACTCCAGCCATCCGCGAAGATGCACCATGATCCGGGTCCGTAGAGAAAAGACATAAATGCTTGCCTCGAGCAGCTCGGACGAAGCCGTCTTTGGCAGTCTGTCTCGTCAACAGCGGGAGAAATTTCTTCAAACGATTCACTTACTTCTTTCCCAGAGCCATGGCGACGCGCGTAGCCTAGTCGAATAAGAGAACCCACAAACACACACCATGAATCCGCGACTCCTCGAACAATGCATAGCTGGCGCTTTTGCCGGAACCATGACCTTCGGCGAAACTATTAGTCACATGTTGGCTGACAACGTCGAGTGGTACTCTGCCAACCTGATTTTGGGCATGACGACGCACTACGCGTCAGACCTGAGCTACCATCAAACCCGCTGGCCGCAGGATACTCCTCGGCCCATCACTGATGCCTTTTCGCCTGATCTGGTTGTGGCAGCTATCCGCGCGATTCAAAAAAGGGAGAGCATCTATCCAGAGTTCATCCGTCAAATTGCTGCGGCAGGAACCGTGTATTACACAGTGCACCTGCAAGGCCGCAAAGCAATCTACTTTGGTCGGCACGGAGAGTTCTACATCGAGCCGTTTCCAAAGGTATAGAGTCAGGCCTCCTTGGGAGGATTATTCTGCTGACGAATACGCGCGGCTCGGCAACGTGTTGTGCGTCAAGTTCAGCAAAAGGAGATCGGGTAGAGCTGGGAAAAAGCATGAGGCTTGTCGCAAGCGCCCGGCAGGCTAAGGTTGCGGCAGCCGGAGCTCGAAAGGGCAAACCCCTTGCGGCGGTAAGTCCGCGAAATAGGGCGAGCGGCTGCGCAGACGCTCCGCCCGCAAATCAACTGCCAGCTTGATTACCGGAAAGCAACCCTTCTAAGTTGCCTATCAGCGGCCCAGTGAGATACATACGAAAGCTAACATGAAAAGTTCCCCCCTTGAATTCCAGTCAGTCAAGGTCATTGCACTGGCTGCAACTGATGTCGGCCGAGCTAGACGTTTTTACTCGGAAACTCTGCAACTGGAAGAGGATCGCGAAGCGACCGGCGAGGTAGGTTACCGAATCGGTAATTCGGTCCTGATTATCCGCCAACATTCTCCGACCGACGATCCAAATCCGCGCATCACCTTGCAAGTCCAAGACGCTCGAGAAACCGAAAAAGGTCTAAGAGAACGAGCAGTCACCATATCTGATCCGGTGCAGTTGTACGAAGACAAGTTCTGGGTCGGTGGGTTTCTGGACTCAGAGGGAAACAAACTCTGGTTTTGCTCCTACGCCTAATGCGCGTCGCGGCTGAGGCCGCGCGTTAGGTGTCATCATACACGCCATGAAGGCACTTCTATTAGCTTGGAGTTGTGAGGCAAGCCGCCACTGCTTTTTTTGAGACTTCGCCGTGAGAGCGCCCGCCAGTCGCTTTTCGGTTGTGTGTAGCGATGGAGGCGGCGCCGAATCGGCGCAGTTACATCCGGCTTGCGGTCATGCGCTCATTGCTCATGGGGTTGAAGCGCAGCGTCGTGGCCGAGCAATTTTGCCGCAGCGATCGAGTCGTTCGGCTCTGGATTGCGATGTTCAACCTGGGTGGCATTGACGCTCTGACTACTAAAAGGCCTGCGGGGCGAGGACGCCGGGTGAAGCTGGAACGGCTGCGCGACCTCTTAGTGCCAGTGTTGGAGAACCCGCGTCAAGCCGGCGAGCTTCATTGGACGGGAGTCAAGCTCCATGGATATCTCAAGGAGCAGCTCGGTCTCGAGGTCGGTTACAGCACCACGGTGCGCTACCTCCATGAGCTTGGCTACAATCTGCGGATGCCTCGGCCTTGGCCGGAGCGCCAAAATGAAGAGCAACGCAATGCTTTCTTAGAGCAACTGCGCACATGGCAAGCCGATTCCAAGTTAGAGTTATGGTTTGCCGACGAATGCGGGGTGGAGGGTGATCCCCGCCCGCGGCGACGCTGGAGCGCTCGGGGCGGCCGGCCTAAAGTACCTTATCTCGGAGACCATATCCGAGCCAACGTCATTGGAGCGGTGTGTCCGGCCAGCGGCGAATGCTGCACGATGATTTTTGATGGAGTCGATACCGATGTCTTCCAGTATTACCTCGATTTCTTGGCAGAAGAGATTCCCCCGTTGGACTCCAAGCGTCGACTGCTCATCGTTGACAACGCCAGTTGGCACAAAGCCCAAAGATTGCATTGGCACCACTTTGAGGTTCACTACCTCCCAGGCTACAGCCCCGATCTCAATCCCATCGAACGGCTCTGGTTGCGCCTCAAAGTCGACTTCTTTAGCGACTTCATTGCTAAGAGCCCCGAGCAACTTACCCAGCGTCTTTCATACGCTCTGACCTCCTTGATGAACGACCCCCAAACCGTCGCCTCTCAGTGCGCTTTCCGGAAATGATTTGCGAGAGATGCTTCTAGACGGCCCATGTTAGGGAACTGCTTATCTCGCCCCTAAGGAACTTCTGATGCAAAGAATGAAGACATACGCGAGCTTCGATGATTACCTGAAGGACCAGAGTCCCAAGAATCAGGCGATCATTCGTGCGCTGCGGCGGTTTGTGAAATGCGTTGAGCCCGGGCTAAACGAAGCGGTGAAGTGGGGAAATGGGTGCTGGGTCGGCAGTAACGGACCCGTAGCGTACGTTTACTCGGCAACGGGGTACGTGCAGTTCGGGTTCTTTAACGGATCCTCCCTGAAGGATCCGAGAGGGTTGCTTGAAGGCAAAGGGAAGTATGTGCGGCATACTAAAGTTCGCCACCCGTCCGGAATTGACGAGCGCGCCTTTGCGGCACTCCTTAAGCAAGCCGCGGCCTCGCCCTAGGAGCTTCAAGCGTGGGACCGTCTAACTGCTGAAGTCTCAAAGTCGCAGTTTCGTTTTGACGGAGCCGGGAATGCTAAATCCGATCCGTTTTTCGAACAGGGCCGCATCTTGGCATATGACCTCTTTTCGGTTCAAACGGCTCCGGTCATCTTGCTTATGAAGACTCCGGGATGATCACGCCCACCCCCCGATACCTGAGTCGACAAGGCCGAACAGCAGGCACTGAGCGAACCATGTTTAACAAACCTTGATTTATGAAAACCAGGAACGTGCATCCTTTACACGTATACAGCTATGCTTGTCGCCATGTGTCACGGGGGTGCCATCCGTAGCTGTTGCTGCCGATGAAAAATCAGCCGCAGGAGCAGTCAATGGTGCGGACAAGAACTTCATGGTGGCCGCGGCTGAAGTGGAATGTTAGAAGTGCGCTTGGGTGAACTCGCGAAGAAGAAGGGTGCTAAGCAGGAGGTGAAAGATTTCGGCGCTATGATGATGGCTGATCACGGAAATGCAGGCGAGGATCTAAAGACGCTCGCGGCGAAACATAACGTCACCCTTCCTTCCGGCTTGCCTGCTAAATACAAGGCCGTCGTGGACGGCTTGGGCAAACTCTCGGGTGGTGCCTTCGACAAGGTTTATATCGATGAGATGATCAAAGCCCATTCGAAAGATGTCGGCGCGTTCGAAGCTGCCTCAAAGAGCACGAAGAACCCCGATGTAAAAGCCTTCGTGAAGCGGACGCGGCCCGTCATTAAAGGGCACCTCAAAGAGGTAAAAAGCATAGCCGAAAGCGGCGGCGAAACGAAGACCGGTTAATTGTTAACCTCCGAGGCAAAATTCGCTTGGCACGCCCCATCTCTCATCAAGAAAGGGGGTTGTTCGCGCTCGCCGGCGGCTATTGTTGTCGAGTTGCAATCGAGAAACTGCAGAGTAGGAGACGCAGTACACAGTGGTCGGGCAACGCTAGTTCGGCCATCTACCGCTGCTGCCTTTAGACCGATGTTCAGGCAATGATCCGCATCGGCACCTCGAGTTGGGCGGATCCGGAGTTTGTCCGCGACTGGTACCCGCAAAAACTGCCGGCGGCTGCGCGGCTGAGCTGGTATGCCCAGCACTTTGACTACGTGGAGGTCAATTCGACCTTTTATGCAGTTCCGGTGCAAAAGGTGGTGCAGAGATGGGACTTTGAGACGCCTGCGAACTTTCTCTTTGACGTGAAACTCCATGGATTGCTGTCACGTCATATGGTGAAAACGGCCGCGCTGCCTCCGGACCTTCGGCGTTATGCGGAAACGAATTCCGGAGGCAACGTCATACTTACGCCCAAGCTCGAGCGCATGGTGGCAGAAAGAATCCGGGTGGAAATTGAACCCTTGCGGGAGGCCGGCAAACTGGGCGCCTTTCTTCTTCAGCTCAGCCCTTCGTTCTCACCACGCAAGCACAAGCTGGATGAGCTCGACGAACTCAGCACATTGTTTCACGACGATCGCCTTGCGATTGAGTTGCGGAATCGCGACTGGCTTTCGGCGCCCAATCGTGAGAAAACCTTAGCCTTCTTTCGCCAGAAAAATCTGCCCTTGGTTCTGGTCGATGCTCCCGAGAGTGAACACTTTACCGTGATGCAGACCGTGAACAACGTTACCGATGCGAAGCTCGCCTATCTGCGCCTTCATGGAAGAAACGAGCGGGGGTACATTTCGGGAAGAACCGTCGCGGAACGGTTCGACTATGATTATGCTGCAGAGGAGATAGCTGGCATCGCGACTCGCGTGCGCGATCTTGCCGAGGAAGCGGAGGAGGTCCACGTCGCCTTTAACAACAACCGCTCGCTGTACGCGCCAAAGGCGGCTCTTCAGCTCAAAGCAGCCATGGGATTTGCCTGAAGGCACGCAGGCACTTTAATGTGCGTTGTTTCTCGATGGAGCAGCTAAACGCCGAATCAATGCCATACCAATCTTTCCCTGGAGCGTTCCGGACCCTCGAGTGCCTCAAGCAATGCATTGATTGCACTCGTAGACTACCTCTTTTGTATCGTCCCGACTGGCACCGATGCTTCGTTCCGGTAAACTCGAGACGCGGCAAACGGTCCCCCGCGAACTCGGTGCGCCTGCTACATGGATAAAATCACGTGAAGGGCTGCTGGCAACGGCGCCGACCGTACTGGGGGTCCCTGGTGGTCACTGCGCTTGGCTCAGCCGCGGCAGCGGTGGTTCTCACCCGCAACTTTCTCGAGGTAGAGAAGCGTATCGATCGCTTAATTCCGGTCGATTACGGACCCGAGGATTCGCGCTTTCGTCGCACGATGAGCCAGCTGCTGGGACCGCCGCTACTCGAGGGTAACTCAGTGACCGCGCTCCAAAACGGCGTGCAAATCTTTCCTGCGATGCTTGCGGCGATCCGGGAGGCAAAACGTTCAATTTCGTTCGAGAACTTTATTTTTCACGAGGGGATCATCGCGAATCAATTCGCCGAGGCGCTCGGGGAGCGTGCGCGCGCCGGCGTGAAGGTGCATTTTTTGCAGGATGCTTTCGGATGCGATTGCCTACATGGCGCCGCGATGTATCTGCTCAGGCGCTCCGGCGTAGAGGTGGAAATTTTTCGGCTTTTGCATCTCACGCGCTTCAATTATCGCACGCACCGAAAGCTGCTGGTCATTGACGGACGCGTGGGTTTCGTGGGCGGCGTCGGCATCGGCGACGCGTGGGATGGCAACGGGAACTCGGCGCATCAGTGGCGCGATTCGCATTACCGCGCGGAGGGACCCGTCGTCGCGCAAATGCAGCAGGCCTTCATGGATAATTGGATGCAAACCCGCGCGGTGGTGCTCCACGGCGACGATTACTTTCCTGAGCTTGCGCCAACCGGCGACACCCTTTGCCAGGTGTTTAAGAGTTCGGCGAGCGAAGGCGCCGATAGCGCTCGTGTGATGTTCCTTCTCTCGATTGCGGCCGCCCAGCGCACAATTCGCATCGCGAATCCCTACTTTATTCCCGACGACTTCTGCCTCCAGACCCTGGTCGAGGCATGCCGACGCGGCGTAAAAGTTGAGATCATCACGCCCGGACCAAACATCGACATGCGCGTCGTTCGAATGGTCGGACGCTCGCGATGGGGGCCGTTGCTGCGAGCGGGCGCGCGCTTTTACGAGTTCCAGCCCGCGCGCTTCCATTGCAAATACATGATCGTGGATGAACGCTGGGTGACCGTGGGCTCTGCAAATTTTGACAACCGCTCGCTCCGGCTCAACGAGGAGGCAAACTTGAATGTGATGGACAGCGACTTCGCCGCACAACACATCCGCATTTTCGATGGCGACAAGAGCCAGTCTCATGAAATCACCCTCGCCGAATGGCGGCGTCGCCCGCTTTCCGAGAGAATGATCGGCTGCTCCGCGGGCGTGCTGCGCTCGCAGATGTAGGCTTGAGATCCGACGACAAAGACGCAGAAGAATCCTCATCCAGAGTCAACCGACTGTTCGATTCAGGAAAACGTTGCGCAAGAAAGCCAGAGACTGCCGCGCGTCATCTGGTTTCGCCTAAGTATCCTCGGACTTGTCTGGCGGAAACTCTAGAACTCACCCCGGTCTGGATCATTGGAAAGCCGATGCTTGGTCTGTCTAACCTGCCGTAATTCCACTGGAGTCACTCTCCGCGAGCACGTCTTTGATTCGCCGTTCCAACAGGTCGAGATCGAGTCGGCTTCTATCACGGATGATCTGTCGTAGCGTCTCATTCACCGTGGCAAGGTCCTCACCGATATCTCGGAGGAGTTCCTGTTGCTGGCGAGCGCGAGTCACCTCATGCGGTTCTCGCACCAGATCACGGATAACCGAATCTTCAGCCCGCGAGGCCACCAGTGGCTCCGCCTGATCCTCAAGAAAGACAAACGTGCGTCGCCCAGGGCCACGTTCCTCCTCAATAGGCACGATCGCTGTAACTCGATCGGAGCGCACGTACTTCCCGTAGCCTAGCGGCACAAGAACTCCACTCTGAACGCGCATCGAAAGGGATTCGAGCCCTGGCGGGCGCCTGGTCGCCTGAAATCACAGGTGCAATCGCCCGCGTCGGCAACCGCCCTCCGTCTCGAGTGGCGAATGCGATTCGCTGAAGGTATGCCTTGCCAGAATTCCCGCGACTTTGGTTTTGACTCCTCCTTGATTTTTTAGACGGCCAAGTATGCCAACTCAAGTTTCGCGGATCACCTCCGCAGGCTCCTTGTCGTCGCGCATCGCGATGAAAGTGGAATGCCGCAAATGGCCAGCATCCGTCCATTCAACAAACTCCACCTCGCAGACCAGCTCGGGTTTGATCCAGCGGCAGCGCTTCATGTTTTCTGCAGTGAGGGACTCGCCACGTCGAGAGCCTTTCTTCTCCGGCAGATTTTTGAAGGGGCAGTGGGTAACCCTGCGCTTTTCCAGGAGGGAGAATATCTTGTCTCGCAAACCGGCAACAAAGCCGTTCTTGACCTTAGCGACAAAGAGAAGGTGCTTGTTCTCGTAAATGCCGACGAGTAACGCGTCGAATCCGCGCGCCCCGGGAACATAACCACCGATCACGAACTCCTGCGCTCGATTGAGACGATGCTTGACCCACGCTCCTGATCGGTCGCCGGGCTCATAGTGCGAGTTGATTCGTTTGGCGATTACGCCTTCCAATCCGAGCTTGCGCACGGCCTCGAGAATGTGTCCCGACGGTGCCTGAAGGCGCTGCGACAGGCGCAGCGGGTCTTTCCGTGCGCGGAGTAAGTCATCCAGCGACTGGCAGCGACGCTCAATCGGCCAACTCAGCAAAGATTCGCTATCCCGGTTCAGCAGATCGAAGGCATAGAAGTAAACCGGCAGCGTGGGTGACTGGTCGTTCTGCAGAAGCTGAAAGGATGGCTTCTCTTGGGGATCAAAGGCCACCAGCTCACCGTCGAGAACGAAGTCGCCATCGAGTGAGGCGAGAGCATCGACGATCTTCGGGAAGCGCTCGTTAAGCACTCTCTGGTTGCGAGAAAATAAAGTGACTTCTGAGCCAAGCTTAACGGCGATGCAACGATAGCCATCGAATTTGATTTCAAAGATCCACGGCTCATCGGAAGGAAGGGCCGCGACTGGCTTGCATTGCATAGGTTCAATGAACTTGGGTTCCGCGCGCTTCCCCGCGGGGCGCCCGGTCTTCTTCGTCCGTGCCGCGGGCCGGTTGCTCTCCCATTGTGCATCATTGGCTTTGCTGATCGCGCGCATAGAACGGCCGCTGAGGACGGAGGTGTCATCATCTTTCGCGGAGAGGGGTGCCAGTTCCTCCCCTGCCTTGATCAGCAGCCATTTGTTGCTTTCTTCCTCTCGCTTGTCCTTGACCAGAATCCACTCTCCCTGAAGTTTTCTGCCGCGCATGCGGAGGTGCATTTTCCCGCTGTGGTAGGCACGGGAAGCATTGCCGGTGATATCTTCGTATTCTCCTTGATCCCAGACCATCACGGTGCCGGCGCCATAATTGCCAGTCGGAATGGTCCCCTCGAAATCCGCATATTCCAGTGGATGATCTTCGACATGCATCGCCAGCCGCGCTTCGCGCAACTTGGCGGGCGGCCCTTTTGGGACTGCCCAAGAGCGAAGCACGCCCTCCATTTCCAAGCGCCAATCATAATGCAGGTGACTGGCTTGATGTTTCTGGATCACGAAGCGTTGAGCCGCCTTGTGCTCAACGCTTTTTCGAGAAGCACCTGCCGCAGGCTCCGGAGTGCGCGAATGATCACGTTTGGCGGCGTACTCGCGGAGACTCCTATCCTGCCCTTTATTCCGATTTCGGGGCCATGAAGAAAGACGTGGTGGAGGACCTGCCGCGAGCGCCTCAGTAAACGCCAAGGGGAGTTCCTGTTTCAGCGTCAACATTGGTTCGAAAAGATCGCCGACCCGTTCGATGCGCTTGACCGCAACATCCGGCCTGAAGAAGAGACTTTTCGAATCACCGCGTTTGATTGCCTTGGCCAGTTCCTCCCATGTAATCGGCATGGAAATAAATGGCCCTTCGGGCCTGGCACGCATGGCGTAAACGCTGACCGTCGTCTTGAAATCGGAGTTTTGGCTCCAATCGATCAACACCTTGCCACGGCGCAAAGTCTTCGACATCTCCGAGACGACCCGCTCGGGCAATTGCCGAGCCACTAGTTCGGCGAGCGCCTTGGCAAACGGTTGGGTCATTTCATAGTTCACCTCGGAGTTGAGGGGTACGGCTAGATGCAGGCCCTTGGACCCCGATACTTTAACCAAGGATTGGAGATCCAATGAGTCGAAGAGCTTCTTCAAGTGCAACGCCACTCGCCCGCAATCAAGGATGTCCGCGTGTTCACCCGGATCTAGATCAAATACTAAGGACGTTGGTCGGTTCAATTCGGGAGCGCGTGCCAGCAGCACGTGTTTCTCGATATCCGCCAGGTTTGTCACCCACACCAGGGTGGCGCGATCATTGCAGAGCACATAATGGATGGCCGATCCGCCCTCGCTGCGGGGGACCGCGAACCTCTTCACCCAAGACGGGGTATGGACCGGTGCGTTCTTCTCGTAAAAGTGTTTGCCTGTGACGCCATCGGGATAGCGTTTGAGCGTTAGTGGTCGTTCGCGCAGATGCGGCAGGATCGTATCGGCGATGGCCGAGTAGAAGGCAATCAACTCGCCTTTTGTAAAGCTGGTCGCAGGAAAGAAGATCTTTTCCAGGTTCGATATGGCTAACTCGCGGCCTTCGACTTCGATGTGCTCTCTTTGGGGCATGCCATTCCGACCAAACGTAAGGTCTCCGTATAAGATCCTATCAGATCATCCATAAAGCGAATTTCCGGGGTGAACTCCGCAGGTGCGGCTTTCTGCTCCATCAGGACGCTCAAAAGGGCATTTCCGCCGAACGTCGCCAGCAACTCCCGTGAAGAAACCCGATGACCCAATCAAGTGCGAGAAGAAAGAGCTTGCGACAAATATGCGTTAGTTCTAGGCCCAGGAAGCGCCTGTGGTCACGGATCAGGAAGAGGTCCCTCTCGACAACGATGAAATCAGCGTTGTCATTTATGGTTGTCGTGGCTCCATTCCGGTCAACGGAAATGACTTCGACCAATTCGGCGGCAGCACCAGTTGCATTCTTATCACCTCGAAAAGCGCCACCAACATTGGCATCATCGATGCGGGCACGGGAATAAGGCGACTTGGTAGAGAGATCATGAAAGATGCGGTGCTTCGAGAAAAGCCGATCTTCATCGCGTTCACTCACTTTCACTGGGACCATATTCAAGGACTTCCCTTTTTTGAACCCGCCTACGTCAAGGGAAAGAAGATTTCCCTACTTGCCTTAGGGCGTGAACGTCCGATCGATGATCTGGAACGCGTCTTCTCCGTGCCGATGCAGCGCGAGTATTTCCCCGTGCAACTCGCCGATATGGGCGCGGATTTTGAGTTTCTTCTTCCGGAGCGGGATATCTATTTCTTTCCGCATTCCATTATCAGTGCCAAAAAGCACGAGCATCCTGGCAGCGCCTACAGTTATCGGTTCGTCCGAGGCGAAAAATCCATTGTGATTTGCATAGATGTGGAGCACGGCAAAGAGCTGGACTCATCAGTGGTGGACTTCTGCCGCGGGGCCGACCTCTTGATCCACGATGCACAATATACCCCCAAGGAACTCGCCAACCGCCGCGGATGGGGACATTCCAGCTACGAACAGGCCATTGAATGCGCCCGGTTCGCCAAGGTCAAAAAGCTGGTGTTAACCCACCATGATCCGGATCACAATGATGCCTTCCTCAGCGAAGTCGAACAGCGCTGCCAGGAGCTTCTTCCCAACTGCGTCCTGGCGCGAGAAAATATGTCGTTTGTCATCTAGGGTTCGCCCGCTGCGGCCGAAAGACATTCATCCAGCCGAATCGCATCGGCCCATAACGTGCCAGGTGGCGTTCGGTATCCGCCGAAGAAACCGTAAGACCGGCCGATTCCAGAAGTCTGATCGAATGCCTCGTGGTTCCGGCGGGGGCGCCGTGACAAATTTCTCCCAGCCGGATGATTGCACCATCTGAGAAGCCGCTCGCTTGGGGTTTCCGACATTTTTGCTTTCGCAGGAAGTCGATACGAATGGGCGTCCTCTTCTGCCGAATGGCTCCCCGAGCAACCAGGGGTTGCTAGACACGCATCCTTTGACCAATCACCTTAGGTGAGCTCACCGTCCGATCGAATCGCTCGTCAAAAACGGCGGTTGATGTTCTCGAGGATTGATTACTGATCACGCAGCTCGTGAAATTCAAATTTTTCGTTCCCCAGATCGAAGACATTCACGATTTTCGTGACTGTTGAGGCATTCTCATTTCTCAATTCCAAAATGAAATCCCGCTGTGGCGGGTTGGATTTTAGGAGATAATCTGCCAATTGCACCCACTTCACGCCGTGCTGCGACTTGAGCCATGCTTCGATCTCATCCAGCGACCGTGCCTTAGCGATCCCTGCGACCAGAGCCTTCTTCAGAGTCTCAAAATCGATGGTCGCGCACGATTCAGTGCTCATCTCTTTGCCCGGAGCCGCTGGTTTATTCAGAAGTCATCCCCTATTTCCTTACGCTAATGATCAGACCGGATCCGACAACTTTTGCATAACCATCGCCGCCGGAGTGAGATGACCTGGTTAAGCGTCGATGTTATCCGGCCATAAGCCCGTCCAATTTCCAGCAATAGGCTTGGGGTAACCTGCGTCCACCTTATCAGTGGCGATATCATAGCGTAAATACTCGGGTCCCTTAAAGAAGTAAGCCTTTCCCTTGGTCCACATGATGGCGGCATTGATACCCGCAGTGAAACTTGCCGGGAAGCCCGGCCAATTACCCTGAATGAGCTTTGGCCAATCCTTATCAACAGAATCCGTCGCCAAGTCATAACGTAGATACTGCGAGCCTCTGAAAAAATATGCTTTCCCGTTCGGCCACACGATCGCGGCATCGATCTTACTTGACCATAATCCTGGCCAATTTCCTGCGATAGGCTTGGGGTAGCCCGGATCGACCTTGTCGGCACCGACATCAAAACGCACATACTCGTTTCCCTTGAAAAAGTAAGCTTTCCCGTTGCTCCACATCACAGACGCGTCGATACCGGTTGTGAAACTTGGCGGAAATCCGGGCCAATTACCCGCGATCGGTTTTGGCCAACCTTGCTCAACCTCATCGGTGGCCAGGTCATAGCGCATGTATTGTGAGCCTTTAAAGAAATACACTTTGCCATGAGGCCATATACTTGTCACCGGAACGAGCTTAGCGAACTCAGTAGTGCGCGTGCAGTCTTCACCTCGGCAACCTGTAGTTGGGCACACCAGCGAAATGTTGCAGCTTCCCTGCTGAACAAAATCCGTGTCCCCGCGAACGAGGATTCCTTCCACTTCATGGGTTCCGCTGTTAAAGACGGGAGACCCCGAATTACCGCCGTAGGTGTCAAGATTTGCCACGAAGAATTCCGATGAGTCATTATCGCGAACAGCAGCTCGATCCGCGAACTTCGTCGGCAATCCGGAAGGATGCCCAATCACATGGAGTGCCTGGTCATCACCGATCTTCCCAATGTGCCGAATTCGGACAATGCGATGATTAACGACGGGGCGATCGATGCGAACAAGCGCCCAGTCTGGCCCGGTGCCGACCTCCTTGCGACCAAGGAGCTCCACTCCCCGATAGATTTCCGCATTGTTAATAATAGTTTCGGCGGTCGAAGCATTACGCATGCGGAATCCAAAGACGAAGCGAACATCCTTCACATTGCTTGCGTTCACACAGTGCCCGGCGGTTGCGATGACGTCTGAGGCAACGAGAAAGCCCGAACAGAAAGCCCCGACGGGCTGATCCCAAAAGGCCTCTCCTGGACACAACTTGTTCGCTACGCCGAATTTCTTCGTCTGCAACCTTGAAGTGCCCTTTCCATTGTCAGTGATGGCCGAACTCTTGAAGAGGGCAACGACGCTATCGGAGTCATCCCGGTTCGCTCCCGCCGCCAGTTCAAACAGGTCCACTCGGTCATCCGTTCCATAGATGACCCTTTGATTTGCTTTCAGAGCCTCGGCGATGCTTGCATCGTCAAATTCACGAAGGTTGTCACTCGACTCTCGCGACACACTCGGCGACGCCATTCCAGCCTTTGCTTCACGGTTCCTTAGTTCCTGCAACAATTCATCAACCGATACTTTCTTAAGTTTCTCAATATCAGCCATGGTAGTATTCTCTTCCGCGCGGGTTTGTCGCCATCTCCTTAGCGCTTAGGACACCCGTTTTATATGAGCGAGTTTATATTGCAGTCTTGACTTTTGACAATGTGTTTTTGGTTCTTCGGTCTTGGTTTTTAGTTAGTGCGATCTGGACATCGCACCTGCTCGCTATCGGCGAGCTCGCCTCGCGCCTGAGAGTCTGCCGAACTCGCTCGCCTGCTAAGTGCGAAGTGACCATCGGACAGAGTGGACGCTGGCATCGCTCCCGGGAGGTTGACCGTCAAACGGGCGGATCTTCCATGAGGTGCCAAATCGGCGCGAAGGACCCATGCGGCACTTTCGACCCCCCAAGCATAAGATCATCTTCTTTGGGGCTCACGAAAGAAGAAATCGATAAATTATCTGCAAAGTGCGCGCAGCTGCAAAGTGAGGGGCAATCCGCAACCGAGGAAAAGCTTCCTTTAGCCTCGAGAGCTCGTGAAAACGGCTCAGGGTTAAGGAGACCCGCTCCGTTGATCGAGTTGCTTCGGTAACTTCGTCCCTATGCGGCAGTTGCGGATGTCAAAAGCTCGGCCAACCTGTCGTAGCTCATGGCTACACCCTCCTCCATACCGCTGCCCAGGACAGTGTCGCGTGCGTCCGGCGTTTGATAGCACACCGTCACGCTAAGCGTCGTCTTGCCACTGTGTTCGGTCAGGAGATTTGTCACCAGTGTTTCACCGCCGGTCCAATCGTCGTCGAACAGCTCGGTGTGCACTATGCATTCAGGCGGCACGATCTCGTGAAAGACCCCACCCATCCCCATTTCCCTTCCATCGGCATTGCGCCAGACATAGCGAAAAGCGCCGCCCACCTTGAGGGCGATGTCGCAAACTGGCAGGG
This sequence comes from uncultured Verrucomicrobiae bacterium, assembly GCA_963744345.1. GTDB lineage: Bacteria > Verrucomicrobiota > Verrucomicrobiia > Chthoniobacterales > Terrimicrobiaceae > DASTFP01. The sequence continues at coordinate 179,616 of CAVUTD010000008.1, read as the reverse complement.
ACCAGCCCGGCGGCCCGAGTAACCAGCGTTTGACCAATTCGGGTTTCGTCAAGGCGTCGAAGACCAAAGCTCGCGGTGCATCGAAGCTGCGCGTCATCACAATTTCCGCCTCGCCAGACTTAGTGAAGTTTAAGGTTCCGGAAGGATTCACTTTTTCGCAGTGGTTGAACGCCGCAGTTCACTTTCGCGGATCATCTCGGTCAAGTCTTCCGCAGCGCGAATCTCGAAAGGGCCTGCCTTTACGCCGGGATGCTTCGAGATCAACTGGATCGCATGATTGAGGTCCCGGGCCTCCAGCATGAGAATTCCCCCTAATTGCTCTTTGGTCTCGGCATACGGGCCATCGGTGATGGACACCTTGCCATTCTGCGATCGCAACGTGATCGCGTTTCGGGCGGTTTGGAGGCCTTCCCCGCCAACGAAATGACCGTGTGCACGCAGCACGTCATCGTAAGCAAAACACTCGTCCATCAAGGCATTTCGTTCGGTTTCAGACATCGCTTCCCACTTACTCTCATCCAAGTATCCAAGACATATGTATTTCATATCTTCTCTCCTGCTTGCTACTTATGAGGCTTTGGGCGTTTCGATCTGAGCACTCACCGTCCGGTTTTCCGCGGCTTTCTGGACATCGGGAGGAAAGTCCGACAGTTCGAACACCTGGCGAATCTCGATGACATCGCCATCCGCGGCAGGACAGCGTTTCGCCCATTCGACGGCCTCGTCCTTCGACGCTGACCGAATTATCCAATACCCGCCGATCACCTCTTTCGCCTCGGTGAAAGGCCCGTCAATGATTTTTGGTTTCCCGCCGGAGAACGCGACGCGCGCTCCCTTCGCGGGTGGATGGAGTCCGTCGACTGCAATCAACGCCCCGGCCCTCGCCAGTTCCTCGTTAAACTTCATCATCTCGGCGACAGCTTCAGCGGGCGGGGCGAATCCTTCGCCTGCCTTTTCCTCCGGCTGAGTGTCGGGCTGGTAAATTTTCGGAATCATCATCATCATGAATCGCATTTTTTCGTATCTCCTTTTGGTTGGGGAATTTTCCAGAGAGTGGTCGTTCGGCGATGCCTTAAATCGACAGCGCATTCGTTTTAGAATTCTCGTACGCTGGGTCTACTCAGAGCACTTCTCCCGCTCGAAACGGGTCCAAGTCTGCTCGTCCGCGGAAACCCGCACTATCAATCTTTCCATGCTCATCGTTTCACCGTTTCCAGAATCGAAAGAATCCTCAGCTCACTTCAGCAAGACGACGTTCGAGAAACCGTCGTTCGGGCTCCTGCTGGGTGAGAGCGAGCGCCCGCTGGTACGAAGATCGCGCTTCCCGCGTCTTCCCCAATCGCCGGCACAGGTCCGCCCGAGCCGCATGCGCCAGGTGGTAATCAGCCAAATCGCCCCGCGCCAGAATTTCTTCAACCAGCTTCAAACCCGCCTCAGGGCTGTCGCGCATCGCCACGGCCACGGCCCGATTCAATTCCACTATGGGGGACGGTTCCGCCCGCACCAGCATGTCGTAAAGCGCGACAATCCGGGCCCAATCTGTTGCCGAGGGGTCGCGCGCCTCAGCGTGCACGGCAGCGATCGCTGCCTGAAGTGTGTAGGAGCCGAAGCGGCGTGAGGACAGCGCGCGTTCCACCAGCGCGTTACCTTCTGAGATGTACGTGCGATTCCAGAGTGAGCGATTTTGGTCTTCGAGCAGAATGATATCGCCCTCCGGCGAGGAGCGCGCCGCGCGACGCGATTCCTGAAGCAGCATCAGCGCGAGAAGTCCCACAACTTCGGGTTCGGGCAACAATTCCATCAACAGGCGCCCCAGCCGGATTGCTTCGGCGGAGAGATCGGCGCGAGTCAATGACATGCCCGAGGATGCCGAATACCCCTCGTTGAAGACCAGGTAAATGACTTGAAGCACGGCGTGCAGCCTTCCCGGAAGTTCGTCAGGCGACGGTACCTGATAGGCGATGCGTGCATCACGGATCCTCGCTTTCGCGCGGACGATGCGCTGGGCCAGCGTGGACGGGAGCGTGAGAAAAGCGTGCGCAATCTCCTCGGTTGTGAGACCGCAAACCTCCCGAAGGGTGAGCGCAACTCGAGCCTCCGGGGTGAGGACTGGATGGCAGCATGTGAAGATGAGCCGAAGCCGGTCGTCCTCGATGTTCTCATCGTCCATTGTCCTCGGATCGGCGCTGTGCGCATTCAGTTGTTCGGCCAGATTCGCCTGTGAAGCGTCAAAGCGAGCGCGCCGCCGCATTGCGTCTATGGCTTTGAAACGGCCCGTGGAGACGAGCCACGCCATGGGATTCGCGGGCTCGCCTTCCTTCGGCCACTGCTCCAATGCGGCCTTGAAGGCATCGTGCAGCGCGTCCTCGGCGACATCGAAGTCACCTAGAAGGCGAATAAGGCTAGCGAGGATCCGGCGCGATTGCGATCGGTACACGGCGTCCACGCTCCCGCGGATTTCTTCAGCGGTTTTTCTTCGCATCGAGAGGGGGTCGTCTAGCGGTTCCTTGGACAAAGAGGGAGTATTCTCGTCCTTTTCTACAATCTGCTTAAGAGAATTCTGAACGCGATCGGTCGGGTCTCGAGTTTCACTCTCCCGTTCGTTACTGACAACGAGGCGCCTATTTGAAGAAAACCGCGTGTTTTTGGAGCTCATCAGGTCCCGTGCTCCCGAGTGCGAACGAACCCAGGTTGCTATCGAGCAATAGCGGGGAAGGCACTCGAGCGTGCACCGGGAGCGGCGACTGGGCGATAGCCACGAAAATGCTCCACAACAAACGTCTTTGGGTAACGGTCAAGAGGGGAAGGCAATGCAGGTCCCTCAGAGAATTCATAGATGTTGAGCATGAACTGCATTGGGTACGACGGGGACTGGCGCACCACCTTGATCAGCCGCTCGTCGACATAGAATGCTACATCGTCCGGCGTCCATTCCGCGGCATACGTGTGTGGTCCTCGGGCATCGATGCCCACCGTCTCGGCGGAGAACTGATCCGTGATGGCTGGGTCGCCGAAGGGGTGAAGGCCCATTCCAATGCGACTCTCCGACGCACCTACGTCACGTCCGAAGATCTCGCAGATGCAGATCTCCGCTGAACGCGTCGGCTCATCCTCAAAGCCAATCATCCAGAGGGCAACCATATTCGCGGGATCATCCAGCGCACGGGCTCGGAGCTCGAACAAGCCGTAGCGTGGCGTGTACAAAGAGACATTACGTTGCGCTTCACGGACCACGATTCCCTTTCGGAATTGGTGTTGTCCGATACTGGTCCCAACCTCTCCGGCAAATGCGCCCGTCTGCAGGGATGAGACTCGCAGATGACCAGTCAATTCGGGGCTCCACGGTTCCTGATCCGCCTCGATGAGCAGGCGCAGCTTCCCGCCACCGACCGCATAGCGAGCTGCCGACGCTGCCCGGGAGCTCCAGTGCGGAAGGTAGTACGGGATCCATAGCCGCTCATTGAGGATAGATAGTTCAAAACGATCTTCTACCTCCAGCTGGTAGCCGGTCCGATCGAGTATCGCACCGGGTAGACGACTCATTGATCGATTACGCATCTCCCTTTCATACTTTCGTCACATGGCATTAGTTTTATCGGAAGCGCGGCGTCCAAGCTCAGTTCTTAAGTCCCCCGAGCCCCGTCGAGCTCGCGTCCATCCAGACGCCCGAGAGCGAAATTGCCTGTATGATGGAAAATCGCGCCGCCCTCACCCTAAACCTGGTGTAGTGCGAGAGAAGTGCATTTAAGAAAGGGAGTTTTCAAGTTTTCTAAAGATAGAATCTGCGGAGGCTGTCCAAATAAAGGGTTTGGGGTCTTTGTTGTGCTCGGCGAGGTAGGCGTCAATGGCGGCTTGAAGTTGTCGCACTGAAGAGAAGCTTCCCCGACGAATGGCCTCGGTGGTGATACGAGCAAAGAAGCGCTCGACCATGTTGAGCCAGGAACTGCCAGTGGGAGTGAAGTGAAGCTGGAAGCGAGGGCGGCGGAGCAGCCAGCGATGGACTTTTGGGGTTTTATGGGTGGCGTAGTTGTCTATAATGAGGTGGAGTTGGCTGTGGCCGTCATCGGGAAACTCAGCGTCTATGCGTTCCAGAAAGGCCAAGAATTCCTGGTGACGATGGCGCTGGTGGCATCGGCCCAAAACTCGCCCGGTGGTCGCATCATAAGCGGCAAACAGAGAAAGGGTCCCATGACGCACATAATCGTGGGTCTGACGCTCGGACAGACCAGGACGCAATGGCAAAATGGGCTGACTGCGCTCCAGGGCTTGAGTCTGGCCTTTTTCATCGACACAAAGCACAATGGCTTTATCGGGCGGATTGAGATAGAGAGCCACAATATCGCGCACCTTCTCCACAAACATTGGATCGTTACTTAACTTGAAGGAGTCCACTCTGTGAGGCTTGAGTCCAAAGGCGCGCCAAATTCGCAAGACCGAATGATCGGAAATCCCTGCTTCCTTAGCCATAAGGCGACTGCTCCAGTGAGTGCGCGCCCGAGGCGTGCCCTCCAGCGTCTTGGTGAGCACTTCTTCGACTTTCTTGTCGTCGATACTCCGCGGAGCTCCACTGCGCGGCGCGTCGGCAAGGGCTTCAATCTTCTCGCTGGCATAACGGCTGCGCCACTTGCCAACCGTGGGCAAAGAGACTCTTTCGCGCCGAGCGATCTCGGTGTTAGTCAATCCGTCCCCAGCGCCAAGAATGATCCTCGCCCGCAGCGCATCACGCTGATTGGACTTTGGTCGGCTGGCTATCAAAGTAAGCTTCTCCTTCTGGGCGGGGCTCAGAACAATCGCTGCTACAGGTCTTCCAATTGGCATTCATTCTTATAGCACCCGAGATCCTATTTTTACAAGTGACTTCTCTCGCGCTACACTAGCTCGCATGTCACGGCTTAAAACTGCCGGGTCGATGAATTCATCTATCTCGGAAAGGTTCTGAGTGCAAATACGCCGGAATCCATGAACCGACGTCTTCGATGAGCGCCACTCATTGCCACCGCTCATCCGCTCCTCATAGATGGGAATGTGCCGCTTGAAGATTGTTCTGTCGACTGCATCATTGATCAGGGACATTCGACCGCCCGGTCTCGGCCAACGCCAAAAGGCAGTCATGCTTGTTCGAATGCGATACCATCATAAAATGCAGTCATCTCGCATTGTGGATGCCATCGAAGGAGGCCGCTGGAAAGTGCAAGTGCCTGGAATTCACCTGGGCAATAGACGAGCTTGCCTGCATGTTCCGCAGGCATACGAGCTTTAATAATCGCCAATGCCGTGCATCGATTTCATTGAAGTCTCGCCAGCAGCGCTAGTTCGGGGCTGCCATCTTGCTCCTTTTTGTCCCGCGTTATTTGGATGCTTCCAGCGGCTCATTAAATGACAGGTCTTTGTGTCGCCTTCCTCACCGGCCACGACAGGTGCTAGTATGGGCTCATGACTTCTCCGCAAAGCCTCGCTCCAGATCTCTGGCTTCTTCAATATCCGCTCAAGATGCTGGGCGCCAACTTTGGTCGCAATGTCACGATCATTCGCCTATCCTCTGGAAAGCTGATCATCCACTCCACGGCACCTTTCGCAGGCGCTGATGTCATCGCCATCAATCGACTCGGCGAACCCAAGTGGATGGTTGATACGCTGCTGCGGCACGATACCTTCGCGAAGCGGGGGCGCCACGCCTTCCCCGCTGTTCGCTATCTTGCTCCCGAAGGCTTTTCGACGGATCTCGCATTTCCAACAGCGCCCTTAACTCCGCCTCCAGCGGAATGGAGTGAGGAGGTCGCAGTAGCCCGCGTTGAGGGGGCTCCGGAATTTGGCGAAATCGTCATGCTGCACCGTCCGTCCCGCACGCTGATCGTTGCGGACCTTATCGTTAACTTCAGCGGTGAGCAGAAGCTTTTAGCGAAGCTCTTTCTCCGCATCGCGACTGTTGGCGGCAAACACAATCCGGGGATGACTGTTCCCTTCAAGAAGGCGATAAAAGATGAAGCGGCTTACGCGGCCTCGTTAAGAGCCATTCTCGCGTGGGACTTCGACCGCATTGTCGTTGGACACGGAACTCCCCTCGAAACGCACGGCAAGGAGAAACTTCGCGCCACGCTGCAAAATGCCGGCGTCTCGGGCCTGTAGAGAAAACCAAGCGGACACGTGCGCGACGCGTGTGAATTTATTCCGTCGCCGGGTTGTTTGCTTTAGACTTGCACGGTGTTAACATCGCCGGCTGTGCACTGTGGACTCTTTTAACTGCCTGTGGTCCTGCTCTCCAGATCTCGTGCCAGTGATCGCGCCAAGTACTGCAAGGTTATCGAGGGCGCCGGTGACGCTCCACCCACCCTAATATACCGAGGGCGGCGATCAGTCTGCCAATCAAAAGGACGCGGTGATTCGCTCCACTTTACGGTTCTGGAACCAGACCGTCAGCGCACCAACTGGACGGCCTGTGATCGAATCGTAGGCGGCATCGACATAGTCCCATGACTCGAGACCGGAGCCCAAAGTAAGCACCGTTTCGGGTTTACCGAGCATCGCCAGAACTTCTTGCATACTCCTGCCAGGAAGACGCGACCTCAATTCCCTCAAGTCAAGTTTTGGTTTTGGGGTTGGGACCCGCTGCGAGGCCGCTTGACGCTCCTGTCTCGCGCTGACGGACTGGCACGCTGGCGTGCCGCAGAGGCAAACTGCCACCAGTAAAAATGTAACGGTGCTTGTAAGCATTCCGCGAATAAACGTCCGACAACTCGAGATATCCGTCGTCGCGCTCGCGATTGCCTTAGGCGAATTGCTACTCATACTCTAGCGCATAAGAAAGAGCATCGCAGCTGCCATAACAGCCATGCCAAGGTCCTCCACCAATGCCACCGTTGAGAGCGGCACCTTGAGCACGGTTCCCATACAGGCGCACTCGAGATCGAGGCCTTTGCGCAAAGCGTTCAGCACTCCCAGTGAACCGAACACCATCACTGCGATAGTCGCCGCATAGATGAACGACGGCACCGCGTGCGCCAAGTAAGCAAGCCCGAGGCCGAGTTCAATGAAAGGATAGAGATAGGCGTATCCGCGAAACGGCTTGGCCAGCGGATCATACATCTGAAAACCGTCGGCAAATCCGTCGATGTCGAAAAGCTTAAACATCGCGAACACGATCAAGAAAAAGCCCATGAAGTCATGCATCCAAAGTCTCCAATCCCATTGATCTCCATCGGCTGCCTGCTTAGCGCATGCCGCGAGCAGAGTCACCACGGCAATAACTATCAAGGGAAGGTAGTCACGCCAAGACTTCCCTCGCCCCTTGCCCCCACTGTGATCGTCCGCAGTCTCTTCGCTCTCGCCTTCCGATGCAGCTTTTGCTCCGCCATTCCGGAGAAGAGGCTCCGGATCGGCCACAAATCTCTGCCGGCAATCTGCGCCGCAGAAAAGGTAGGTTTTCCCCTCGGTACTCGGCCCGGAATCTGGATAGTTCATCGACTTCCATACCGCAAACAGGATCAGTCATTACAGTCGCAGACACAGGCTCTTTCTCTTTTTCCCGCTCAGCAAATTTCCGCTAGTCTTGGATGGTTGGCAAACATTTCCGTTTCGAAAGCCAGCGGTGCCCAACACAAACCTAATCTTTCGTGAAGACACTTTGGAGCATTCTCAAATAGGCGTTCGTCAGTTGCAGGACGACCGCGCGCTGGAGCTCGCGGCAGCCACAAAAGCCTCTCAATATAATCTGGCAGGTCGCGCCGCGTCCCGACCTCTCGTGAAAGTATACAATCCGGCTGCGCCTTGCGTCGATGGCGATCGTGTTCGGGGCAGGAGCCTTTTGATCCTGCTGGTCTTTTGGCGCGGTGCTTCGGCCGTAGCCGGTGCACTACAAGATCACTCCCTAGCTTCAGTCTCGCAGAGTGCGTCGGATGGTGGGCGTTCGCTGTCCGAAAGCTTGCGAACGGTCCTAATCTCGGCACAGCGGCACAGCCAAGAGCGCGAGAAGGTGAAGCAGCGCCTCGAACGCTTCTCAAATGCCCCGATTCTGGCTGACGGCCCGGGTCACGATAAGTGGCTTGGCCGCCAATCCGAAAAGGGCTTCCCGCGCGAAAACATTGAACTATGAAATTCGACATCAGCCAGGCGTTAGAGGGGGTTAGGACAATGGGAAATCAATTTCTGGAACGGCTCCCTTACATAATCGTCGCGCTGCTCGTCTTCCTTATTTTCTATTTAGCGGCGAAACTGATTCGGCATAGCATCCGGCATTTGAGTGAGCGCCGCCGGCGGCATCGAAACGTCGGGCTTGTTCTGGGGCGCTTGGCGCAAGGATTCATCGTCTTTATAGGCCTCCTGATCGGGCTGGTCATCGCTCTCCCGAACTTAAAGCCTGCGCAGCTGGTCGAATTTCTTGGCATCTCCTCGGTAGCCATCGGCTTTGCCTTTCGCGATATTCTCCAGAACTTCCTCGCCGGGATTCTGCTGCTCTGGAACGAGCCGTTCCGCATTGGTGATCAGATCAGGATGGGCGACTATGAAGGCGATGTGGAGGATATCCAGACGCGCGCCACGACGATCCACACCTACGATAACCGGCGCATCGTCATCCCCAACTCCCAACTTTTCACTAATCCTGTCACGGTGAACACGGCGTTCGACACACGGCGCGTCGAATATGACGTCGGTATCGGCTATGGCGATGATCTGGCCCGCGCGAAGAAACTTATCCTCGAGGCTGTGCGAAGCATCGAAGGAGTCCTGAGTAAACCGGGTCCGGAAGCCCTAGTTTATGAATTTGCGGCGAGCTCGGTGAATCTGCGAGTACGGTGGTGGATCGCGCCGCCACGACGGCGTGATGCGCTCGATTCGCGCGATCTTGTCCTTGCGGCGATCAAGCAGACGCTCCTTGCCAATGGCATCGACTTGCCCTTCGCAACGCAACACGTCCTCTTTCATGATCAGACTGAGGAGACTGATGGCGATCGCTCGCGTCAGCGCGAAGGATGGCCGGCGGGCGAAGACGACGTTCCGAAACAGCGTTCGATCGCTCAATCACTGCGTTCCCTCATGCAGGCGAGAGCGGATCGACAAAGTGCCTCTCGCTCCTCTGACGATCGCTGATGCGCGGCACCAATCCTTGAGAAGAAGGCAGATTGGTGAGTTCTAGCCTCGCAAGGTATAGAGTCAATGCGCAAATAAATAGCTCGGCGCTGCTGCCGGTCTGGGAGCGGGTAGCGAGCGCGAAAGAAAATCATCGGGTGGCGCTGGAACGCTCTCTCTCAGGCCAGCACGCCGCGCTGCGCTCGGCTGCAAGAACCGGAAGAACGGCGAGGCCGGCGTGTAGCGCCTCACGCACGGCAGCAAGTTCGCCATTGATGCGCTGACGATCGTGTGGGGCTGGCACGGTATGATCGGCCGCCTCGGAGACAAGGCGTGCGTGTTCGAGCAGCGTCGTCCGCCGCTCGGCGCTGGCTGTCACGGCCGCTACGCGCTGTATCGCGCAGAGCATCTGCAGCAGGATAGTAACATTTCCGGCGGCGGAGAGACGGATTTCATCAAATGCTTTCGCCACATAGTCGGCGAACTTCGGCACTGAAGCGATGACGCGCGACTTGCCTTCTGGCTTTGCCATGAGTGGCACCAATCGTCGTCGTGCGAGAATTGAGAGAATGACGCTGAGGTAGTCGAGACATGACACGGCCGTGCTCGTGTCGTTCACCCCGGGAGAGAGTGCCTTCATAGCGATATCCACGATCTGGCGGATGCCGAAACCAGCGTCCTGCTCGGCAGTGCGAAAGTCGCCAATCACAAAAAGCGCCCGTAGTGTTTCACCTAATCCCTTATCGAGCGGGCGATCGGCGGAAACAAGCGGTGCGCCCTTGCCGATAAAGTCGCCGATGTTCCGCTCCAGCCGAAGCATCACATCGTTTTCGCCCGCAAATGCTGGCAGACCCTTGCTGTTCACGCTCTGAAGGTAACCGAACTTTGGGGCCGCCACCGCATGCCAACTTTTCTCCGCCAGCTCCGTATCGACGGATTCTGCGCGTTCCTCTTCATCGCCAATCTCTTCAGCAAAGAGCGCCTCCACTGAAGTCAGGGTCTCGTTCGTAATCGCCTCCAGAATGTGTGACGCCTGGATAGACTCTGCAGTGTGATGGACGAAGAAGATGAGAAAGCCGATGCCAACAAGGGCGAGAATTACGGCAAAGAAAACAGCAAGCAGCGGCACGAATACCTCTGGCCCGCCGTCGTTGCCGCGGATCGTGCGAAGGACAAATAGGCAATAGGTGAAAATACCGACAAAAACTCCAAGGACGGTCTGATTGGCACGGTCACGCATGAAGTTGCGGAGAATGCGCGGGGTATATTGCGTTGAAGCGAGTGACATGGTCACGATGGTGATCGAGAACGTCACGCCGGCGACGGTGATCATGGAGCCTGCTATAGCGGTGAGCATGCCGCGCGCACCCTCCGCTCCAGCGTTCAGCAGCGGCTGCCAACTTTGGCCGCGGAGCTCCTCAAGGAAGGCGATGTCTAACTCCACTAGTCCGAGCGCGAGCCCGACCGCTGCGAGCACCATCAGGCCTGGCACAAACCAGAGCGAGGAGCGAACTTCAATCCAAGCCTTGCGAAACATGCAATGCAAGGATGCCTCGGATCGTGGCGAGTGTCACGCCCTGGCATCGATCAACCGGGCACTGAATCACTGATCGGTCCTAGAGCCGCAGGAATTCACCTTCCGAGGCCCCGGACGCCTGAAGTGTTTCAGTTCCTGGGGCCCATAGAGCGCTATCGCTTTGCTCCTTACGCGAAAGAACAATTCGCCACAAGCCACAGAGCTTAGAAACTTGCGGAGTGTGGTTCATCCCGTCGTGTAGAGGGCAACCAAGCCACCGAAATAAAGTCAAATGCCTGCCACCAAATCGATTCCAACCCGCCAGAACGTTCGATTCCGATGGTTCGTCCGCGCTCGAAAGCTGCGGTCTGTTTCTCGTCAGGAACTGTCGGCATGCTGAGGGAACCAGGCAGGACTTCCGGATTATCTTTATCTCTTTCGTCACGATATCAAAAGCTAGGTGATTGTCTTTCCCCTAGTGATTTAGTGCTACTGCGAAATACTCCGCAAAAAGCCGTCGGATCCCGAGTCCTTTTGCACCTTTCTCGTGCGCTCGCAGCTCTGCGGTCGGCTTGGATCTCCGAATGCCACGGTGAACGAGCTGTTTTAGTGCGAGATTTCTGTAGACATAACGCCAGGGAGCCACTTGGCCTGAGCTCGAATCCTTGCAGTGCCGAAAACTCTTTGAACAGTTGGCGCAAGCCTGTCCCAATTGACATTCGCTAGACCATGAAATCGCGTGCGACAGATGAAGGCAAAGCCGCTCTTGTAAAAGCGTCCGGACCGACGCCGCTCGAGCAAGTGACGAGGCCGTTTCAGGAGTTCAGCGAGAGTGAAACGGCCGGAGGTGTGCTGCTGCTTACGACGGCAGCCCTAGCGCTCCTGTGGTCAAATTCGCCATGGGCGGAGAGTTACCCAACAGTCTGGGCGCATAAGTTTACGATTGGCTTTGAAGGCCTCGCCTTGGAGAAGTCGATCCTTCTTTGGATTAACGAGGGCCTCATGGCGGTTTTCTTTTTCGTCGTAGGCCTTGAGATCAAACGTGAGCTGCTTGTCGGTGAGTTGGCGTCGCTGCGACAAGCGGCGCTGCCTATCGCGGGTGCTCTCGGTGGTGTCATCGTGCCGGCACTTCTTTATCTCTCCTTAAATACAGGCGGACCAAACGCGGTCGGCTGGGGAATCCCGATGGCTACAGACATCGCTTTTGCCGTCGGCGCCATGGCGTTGTTGGGCAGCCGCGTGCCCTCCGGATTGAAGGTTTTCCTCACCGCGCTAGCGATTGTGGACGATATCGTCGCAGTGTTGGTCATCGCCACCTTCTACACCGGAAATCTTTCGTGGCTGAGCCTGGGCGTGGCCGGCGGATTCTTCGCCGCGCTTCTCGCCGTGAGCAAACTTGGTGCACGGCATCCGCTTCCGTATGCGTTGCTCGGAATTTGTATGTGGGTAGCGATGCTTCTCTCAGGGGTTCATGCGGCGATCGTTGGCGTTCTTGTAGCGTTAACGGTACCAGCGCGACCGCGGATTGACGTGAAGAAGTTTATTGCGCGCGGACGACAGCTTCTTGATCTAATAGAGTCTCCTGATAACGGCGAGGGGCACATTTTGCAGAGCGAAGCGCAGCAGGATGCCGTTCTGGCACTGGAGGATGCGTGTGAGAAAGTCGAGACACCGCTCCAACGTTTTGAACACGCTTTACTGCCGTGGGTGCGGCTGATCATCATGCCGATTTTCGCCTTGGCAAACGCCGGCGTCGCGTTTGGAGTCCATACTGCCGCAGCGGCAACGAGTTCCATCTCGCTAGGTATCGTTCTCGGCCTCGTCATCGGCAAGCCAATCGGCATTTTTTGTGCCTCCTGGCTGGCGGTGCGGCTTGGGGTGGCATCATTGCCCGCGCAGGTTTCATGGCGGCAAATCCTAGGCGTGGGCGTGCTCGGCGGCATCGGATTTACAATGTCGCTTTTCATTGCTAGTCTCGCCTTCACTGGCGCATCACTGGAACTCGCCAAGCTCGGCATCCTTGGCGGCTCCGTTGTCGCCGGAGGGGCGGGACTTCTCCTGCTCTTCGCATCGAATCGCGAATAGACATTTGCCATCGCCAAAGACGGCGGTCTCACGAGTTGTGCGGCTCGCAACCGCTGATCGCTTGTGCACCAAGAAGTCAATTCGTCTCGATAGATTCCTTCCGTGCATGTCACCGACGCCGCGGTTCCGCCTTTTGCGAACATGTAATTTTCGGCATCGATTGGGTCCCCTGCAAGGCCAAAGCCACCTCGATCAAATCTGGCGGCGCGGTTTCTGTTCAGGAAGCCAAAGCGGTCATGAACCTGTGAACAACGGAAGTCCCATGGCTTAAGGTTGTCCGCACTCACCGTTCCCTGGCGCAACAGAAGATCATCACGTTCGAGGCGTGAAGTCTTTCTCAGAATAATACTTGAGCGCTTGAACTGACATAGTGCTTAGTGAAGCGCACTAAAATGGACCAAGCTACCGGGTGGACCACGATGGAGAGCGCTTGAGTGCGAGTAAACAACGGGATATCGATGCTCTCGAACAGCTAAGACAATGGCGCTAGGCATCGGAGTAATTGGCGCGGGAATCATGGGAGCCAATCACGTTCAGACCATTACAGGAGAAATTTCCGGCGCCGAGGTCCGCGCTATCTCCGACATTGACCTGGAACGCGCCGAAGTGATCGCTTCACGCGTTCCCGGCGCCAAAGCGCTGCAATCTCCTGAACGGCTCATCGAATCGCCTGAAGTGGATGCCGTGATTATTGCTTCGAGCGACGCGACGCATGCCCCGTACGTCGAAGCGTGTATCGCCGCGCGCAAGCCAGTTCTATGCGAGAAGCCGCTAGCGCCGACCATAGCAGAATGTGAGGAGATCGTGCGCCTGGAACAGGCGGCCGGGAAGCGTATGGTTCAGGTAGGATTCATGCGACGATTCGATCCGGGGTACGTCGAATTGCACAAACGGATCGCCTCAGGCGAAGTGGGCACTCCCCTTCTCGCACACTGCGTCCACCGCAACGTCGATGTGCCCGCCACCTGGACTTGCGAAATGACCGTAGTCAGCGCGGCTTCGCATGAGATTGACGTGATGCCCTGGATTCTTGGTCAAGAGGTGATCAGAGTGAACTGGTTATCCCCGACGCCGGCGAGCGCTGGTTCGTTTCGTGATCCGCAGATAATGATTTTGGAGCTCGAGGGCGGCGCTCTTGTCTTCGACGAAGTGTTTATGAAATCTGGCTACGGCTACGAAATTCGATGTGAGGTGGTTGGCAAGAAGGGCACCATCGAGTTAGCGTCGAACGCGCGAGTCGTTGTTCGCTCTGATTTGAAAGTCAGCCACGATTTTCCTGCTGATTGGCGGGAGCGCTTCGCCGACGCCTACCGACGCGAGCTGCAGACCTGGATCAATGCGATCTTTCGCTGGCGGTCAGGCAAGGTTGAAAATGGCGTTGGCCCGGTCGACGGCCCTGATGCGTGGGACGGCTACCGTGCAGCCGCGGTGGCCCAGACCGTTTTGACCTCCATGGCAACGGGTCGTCCTGCCGAGGTGAAATGCATGCCCATGCCGGCGTTGTATCGACGGAGTTCTCTCGCCACTTAGTTATCATCGAAGTCGCGGCGAACGGTCGCGGCGGATCCATTGAAAGGTGCCGAACTCCTTCCACGCCGAGGACCTCGAATTGATCAGACGACAACTACCCGCACCCTTCTTGAAAAAAAGTCACGTGGCTCACCGCACCAGGGTTGCTTTCGGTGTAGCGACAGCAGCGTCTCGCCGCAGCTGAAGCCGGCATCCCTGAGAAATCGCGAGGCAAGCATTCTTCCCTGCCGCCGATAACAGCGTGAGCTCCCGACATCAAACTTCTGGTCGAGATGGGCAGATCGCTTTGCTATCCTGATAAGAAACCACACCTTCATTTATGCTCATTGTTAACAGCCACGAACTCGAGGAAGAAGCTTGGTCCTCCCCAAAAGGGAATTTCCAGGGCGCCGGAAAGGAAGTTTCCGAAGCACTCGGACGCAAGCCGCAGTCGACGGACCTCAACGAGCGGCATCCTTTCGATGTGGAGATTGTGCGCATCCCCGCCGGAAAGGTGCCCTATCCCTATCATCAGCATAGTGCTCAGTGGGAATTCTACCATGTCCTCTCCGGCACGGGTCGTGTCCGGCACAAGGAGGGATCAGACGCGATAAAGGCGGGTGATGCCTTCCTCTTCAAGCCGGGCGAACCGCATCAGTTGTCGGCCGACAGCGACGGCGATCTGATCCTGTGCGTGGTCGCCGACAATCCTGTCGGCGAATCCACTTACTATCCCGACAGCAATAAGTGGGGCGTGCGTGACCCTGAGCGGCGAATCTTGCGCTCAGAGGCCCTTGAATATTACGAAGGGGAAGAGTAAGAGCTAGACCTGCCCTGTTCCGATAGCGTACGAATGACGCATGGTCCTCGCGGATAAGCGATCGACCGACCTTCAGCCCGTGTCGGGACAATCTCGATTGTTCTTCCAATGAGGCCCCCAATCCGCAGTGCTCGAGAGCGCATTGCACAGCTGAGAGAAAAAAAGCTGGGTAGATCGGCTGTTGCTGAGAAAATTGCCTTGTAAACCAAACCTGAAACCCCCCGAAATAATGAACAAGAAACTTGCAGAGAAAGTAGCCCTTATCACCGGAGCCAGTGCCGGCATCGGCCAAGCTTGCGCCCGCGCTTTAGCCAGCGAAGGTGCACGGTTGGTCCTGACCGCGCGTCGGCAGGAACGCCTCGACACACTGAAGAAGGAGGCTGCCTCGCTCGGAACGGAGGCCGTGTCTGTCGTCGGCGACGCTCGGGAGGAGGAGACCGCGATTCGGACGGTCAAGGGCGCGATAGATGCATTTGGGCGCATCGACATCTTAATTAACAACACCGGAGCGGGAAACTACAAGAACCTGGTGGATACCAGTGCTGACGATTACGACGGACTGATGGACACCAATGTGCGTTCGACCTTTCTCTTCACGCGGCATACCGTGCCCGTAATGCTTCAGCAGAAGTCCGGGACGATCCTCATGATCTCCTCGATGGCAGGGGTCTATGGATTTGGCGGCGAGGCAGTCTATTGTATGACGAAATTTGCGCAGGTCGGCTTTGCGCAGGCGCTCGACCGCGAGCTTCGCGAAAGCGGGATCAAGGTTGGCGCGATTTGCCCTGGTGGGGTCAAAACCGAATTTGCGATCGGCAAAGGGCGAACGGAGACGGGAGTCGCCCAGTCTGAGATGCTGGATCCTGAAGACGTGGCCGCGGTCGTGCTGCTCGCCTGCACCCAGTCTCCTAAGTCACGACTCATCGAGGTGCAGATGCGCACAATGGCGGAGGCGCTCGCTTAATGGCACTCGACGAACAATCCCGAGAAGCCATTCGCGCTGCCGAAACTTGATTGACGCCGCCTTCCTTAGCAATCGCCCAGCGAGCTCAACCGAAGTGACCGCACTCGTTTCTTCATCCGCATCGCAGCCTGGTAAGCCGCTTATCCCGACGGAGCCGCTTCCTCCCAACCCCTCGCCACCACCAACGCCACCTGTTCCGCCCGAACCGCCGCCGACTCCGGATGTGCCACCCCCTCCCGAGCCGCTCGATTTCACGGATGGCAGCTAGCAGGATCACTGCCATTTCTCGAACGTTCATGCGCCCCAGTTAACCGCGTAGCATCAAGAGACGCGGACTAACGGAATAGCACCGAGCGTCACACCGAATCAGGGACGAGGCGCAGATCGAACTCCATGATTCGACGGCGTGATGAGCATGGCCCCCGAAGCACACGCGTGGTCCAGGGAAGCAACCTGAACCTACCGACAAGCCGCGAGCCTGATGCCCGATAGGCCGGTCGGATATTCCCCGACCGATAATTGAAAGTGCACCCGACGTTAGGCACAGGACTCCATTGCGAACCCTCACAGAACTCAACGAAAGGAATAACAATGGCAGTCGCAGCACCAAAACCGGTCAAGCATATGGGCGAAAGCAAGGCAGTCGCCAATCACGATCACGACATGATCCACGAACTCGGAAAACGGATCGACGCGATCTGGCGCTTCGACCAATATATCGCCAATGCTGAAGGCAAGGATGACGAACTTGCGCAGTTCTGGACCGACTTAAAAGCTCAGGAGGAGCGGAATGTCGAGCGACTCAAACAATTTGTCGCCCGTCACGTCGAAAAGAACTGCTTCTAGCGAAAAAGGATGGGGCGGCGCCACAAAGCGCCGCCCGCACCTCAGGATCGCTTCTAAAGAGCGCGAAGGGAAAATCGAAAACTTAAATTGAGAGATTCCCGCGTGATTCGGAAGTAGGCAAATCTCTGCGTGCTCTGCTCAAACAGGATTTGGTATTTCCGGCGGCTGAAGTTCGATCCTCGGCCAAATAGTGACGATTGAACCATACCACCACCCGCCGTAAGGACTCTGGGAGGGTTTGCCCAGTGTACGGCGAAAGCCGCATACGCGGGGACGTTAGCGACATGGCTGTGCAGCGATAATCAGCAGGGCGAGGTAATGACGCCAACTCGCAGCAACCCCTTTTATCGGCGCTTAAGCCGAAAGGCTCTTTGCTATCTTCGGAAAAAGTCCCGCTCTAAATCCCGGGCAAGTTACTCTGGGTGGGAGACAAACTTCCCCCGGCAATTATGCTGTTCTCGCCTGTGTGAGGATACTCACGAACGCGCAATGCACTCGCGGGTACGCTTATCGAAGCTTAACGAAGGCAAGCATGCCGCTCGATCGAGTTGTCGAGCGGTGTGAACGCGCAGCCTTCGCGGCACTAACTCATGAACACGCTTCTTGACGAACTAACGGGCGGCGTGTCCGACTGGGCGCAATTTGAACGGGCGATCGTCCGGTTGGTCACGGCGATGGTTTTGGGCGCAATCATTGGCGTTCAACGGGAGCGCATCGGTAAGCCCGCGGGTTTGCGCACGCATATGCTGGTTGCGATGGGCAGTGCGCTTTTTGTCCTCGGGAGCTCGACAGCAGGAATGTCGATGGAGGGCTTGTCACGCGTGATTCAGGGTCTGGCGACCGGTATTGGCTTTATCGGCGCCGGGGCGATTCTCAAGTTGCTTGATCAACGCGAAATCGAGGGACTCACCACCGCTGCGGGCATCTGGATGACCGCGGCCGTCGGTGTCGCTGCCGGAATGGGGCGGATCGGACTGGCATCCTTGAGTGTGATTCTTGCCTGGATTGTGCTCGCGGTGCTCGGACGAGTCGAGGCAGCCCTTGAGGCTAAGAAGCCGAAATGAAAATCGAAGGTCATGGCCTGCAACGATCTCGGCTAGGCAGGGTGCTTTGCCTGTCGGTGACAAGGTTGTAATCCGACAGAGAAACGAATACCACCTCAGGCTGGCCGGCCAGGGTGCAAGGCATGAGCAGACTCGCAAGCCAGAGGTTCCTTCGTAACCGCCTCCTGTGCCGCCAGAGCCGAAGCCGCCGGTGTACCGCTCCGGAGCCGTCCACCTCACAAGAATTTCGATTCACCGGAATGAGGCGCGAAATATGATGAGAGCGCCGCGCGATAGCGTGCAATCCGGGACGGCAGAACAGCGGTTTGCAGCATCACCCTCCAAACAATTTGTCAGTCACGAGAGCGGCATTGCCAAGGCGGGGAGCCGGTAATCGGCGCGAGTTCCGGCAGCGACGTCACGAGTGCGAGAAGAAGGCCGGATAGCTTAGTCGAAATCGTTCTGAAGGTTACCTCCAGCCGCCCGCCGACAAGCCTGAGAACGGCAAACACGGCCAAGTTTATCCTGACGCAGATTCGAAGGGGGACATGGAAGCTGTTCTTACAGAAGCGAAGCGGCGGAGGTGGTATTTGGGGGCCCGCGCGTCAAGGGCTGGCGGGAGCTTGCTCCTCTGGGGGCGGCGGGGGTCGAAGCGAGCGCAAGTATAAGGCTACGTCGCGCATTTGCTGCGGAGTCATTCGGGGAACGATCGCATGCATCAGATGCGCGTATTCCGAACCGCCGCGGTGTCCTCTCTTGAAGAGCTCGAGCTGCAGCACAAGATAATCCGTCGGCTGACCTGCAAGGATGGGATATTCGGGCTTCTGACGTGCAGCCTCCGGTGCATGGCAATCCACACACGATGGCACCCGCCGATTCGGGATACCGCCTTGAGCAATGGATCGTCCGCGCTCGATCGCGGCCTTCTGTTTCTCGTCCGGGAAGGCGGGCACGCTGAGGGGGTAGTTGGAATAGTAGCGGCTCAGGTTGACAATCGATTCCCTGCTTAACGCAGCGGCGATGGGCTGCATGATCCCGCTGTGTCGATCGCCGCGCGCATAGGCTTCCAGGGCGTTTTGCAGATATTGGGTCGACTGGCCAGCAAGGTTTGGGAAAGCGCCACTTCCTCGCGCGATTCCATCGCCACCGTGACATCGCGCACACGTCTGCAGGTCGGCCGGCGCGACTTGCTCCGCGCCCTCCATGGCTTCCATCGGTGCGGCTGGCTGAGGTTCGCCATACGCCAGGCGACGATAAGCCGCTTCATCGAGCTTGGGCAATTTTTCGAGAAAAGCAACCATGGCCCACACTTCATCGTCACGCTCGCGCGCCGGCCATGCCGGCATCCCGGTGAATTTCACACCGTGCTTTACGATGTAGAAAAGCTCTTCACGTTTCCAGTTGGCGATCTGCGGCGCCAGATAGGGCGGGCGCGGCGTCATCATCTTTGCGATGCGCGGCTCGGGCAAGTCCGGACTGCCGTGACACGGTCGACAACCGATTTCGTAGTGTCCGGCACCCTTAAGGACGAGGTCGGGATTGTCGAGGTCCGGGGGGTCGATTCCGAGGCTGTGCGTAGCGACTGACCGCTCCATCCCGGTGTTCAAAATCCACTCGGTGATCGGCCAATGAGGCGAGCTGGCCTTGATAGAAACAATCCCAGAGACGAAGACGAGAGCTCCCACGAGCCCACCGCCCAAAGCGATCGCCAGCAGCGTAAGAAGAATACCTCTTCTAACTCCGCGGCGGGCGGCGTCCTTTACGTCCAGAGACATTGCACCGCCGCTGCGCCAGCCACTCACAAATGCAGCAGTCAGCCTGCGCGAACCAGCCCCGAACACACTGCCAGCCACGAACACAACTCCAAGGGTCGCGCCGAGGAAAAGGAGAAGCATTCGGAAAAGGCGCGCGATCATGTCACCACCTGTCGCCCCCGCGTCGCTCTGCGAACCAGACTTGCAGTCAGCCAAAGCCCTCCCCCAAGATAAGATACGCCCCCAACAACAAGCATGATCGCGCCACCGAGGTGTTGATCTTCGAGCTGCGTGAGGCCGGTGAACTGTGCGACGTGCGTGTAGAGCGGACGCGGGGCCAGTGCGAGCAACGCGCCAAGGAACGTCATGTGCATCGAGGTAAGCAGCAGAGCGGCGACGCCGGCTCCCGCTCGCTCGCTGCGATAGGCTGAGGCCCCGCCGAACGCGGACAGCCAGATAAGCAATCCGCAGACGAGAAACGACCCCTGCTCGGCGACCAGCCCGGCGAAACCGTGTCGCGCCGCATGATGCAGCGCTGGGGTGTGCCAAGCCCATACGACCAGGAGCTCCAGCACCGAGATGGGGATGGGGGGAAAGAGCGCCGGCCACCTGCGCACCGGATCGAGTGAGCTGCCGGCGATGCCGAGCGCCAGGAGTGGCGCCGCAATCGCGACGACGATCATATGCATCGCCATATGCGCGAAGAAGGCCTGTCGGGCTAACAAGGGAAGGGGCCCGAGCCATGCGCCGGCCAGGGCAAGTATGCCGAGAATGAGCAGCGCGCGTCGCATCATCGACAGTCCGCAAAGAAGAGCGTGACCGATGCAACGAAGATCGTGGCGATGGCGCTCAGGATGGCGAGGAGGAATGTGGCAAAGCCGAGAAATCGATGCCGATCTTCTGGCGAATCGTAATCATGCGGCAGTGTGCTTGAGCCGAAGGTATGCCGTCTCCAACCGGCCCACCCATTAAGTCCAATTCCGATCAGCGCCACCGCTGTATAAATTGCAATCATCACGCGCACGAAGCCGAGCGCGCCACTGCGTCCTGCAACCTTTTCACACCAAATCGCCGCGGTGATGTAGCACGCCAGAAAGTGCGCGGCCCAAACGAAGGGGGAGATCGTGAGCAGCCAAAGGCTCTGGCGAATCTCGCTTGTCTCGTCCTTGGATGCCGGGTTCATGATGTGCGCTTTACCGTTGGTTTGTTTTCGTCCCACCTGCCGAAAGTTTTCGCGGCATGAGCTCGGTCATCGCAATTCGCAACCGTGCCGGAGAGTGGCACGTACGCCTGCCGTGCTGGCGCATGGAATGATACCGATCACGCGCGGCGACGCAGACTTGTGACACATCCGGGCCCTGAAGACCGCAGCCCTTTCGCCACCAACGATTCGGCGCCGCGCGTTCATTTCACCAGAGGAAAGCCCGCGATGACTGCGACCGTGATCACCACGGTGATCGCAACAAAATGCCAGAAGAGACTGACATTCCAGATGTCTATGTCGTAGCGTGCCGTCATGCAGCCGGCGATCCGCCTCGCTACGCAATAGATCTGCATGATCAGCCCAGTAGCCGCATGCAGCGCCACCCAGATTGCCAGTAGCCAGACGATCGCGGCGTAAACGTGCTCCGTCGGATCGAGACCTGTAAGCCAGGGTCCGGCGAGAATTGCCGCGCCGCCTGTTAGCGAGAGTAAACACGCGGCACCCAGACCGGCGTAAAACGCAACGGCCCTGTCCGTGCGGTTCCACCGGCGCGCGAGAAGAGTTAGCATCCAGGAACCCAGTAGCAACGCCGCCGCCATACAGGGCCAGAAGATCCCGGGCCCCTGTGCGGAGGCGGGGGGAAAATCCTCGTGAACCGTCCAATAAAAAAAGTAGCCGAAGATCAGACAGGCGAACGCTGTCAGAATCGCAAGCATCGTGATAAACATTGCCCACCAGCTCACCGACGAGGGGCCGGACATATAAAGTGGCAGTCTCAGACCGAGGCCAACGTCTTTCTCCGGTTTTTCCGGAATCACTGACGTTCCCTTCCATAGCCAACGCCAGATGACGCCAATAGCGAGCGCGAGGCTGATGAGCGCCAGCGTCCAGAGATGGAAGGTGCCCAGGATGAAGAACCCACCCAGCGTGATAGCGGCCACTGCGCCGATGAAGTTCGACCCCGGCAGCCGCAGGCACTGGATCGGTTTCGCGTCGATGACGGACGTGACCAGAGTCTCACGCTTCATTTCTTCGGCATCCGGCAGATAGAACCGGCCCTGGTCATAATCGCGGACGAAGTTCGGCTGATCCCACAGCGGATAACGGCCGTCGATTTCGGGGATAGTGCGCACACCCCAGGCGGGGGGCGGCATCGTCTGGATCCACTCCAGCGTTCCCGCAGACCACGGATTGCGCTTCGAATAGGGTTCTTTCTTTTTCGGCCGGATGATATCCCATGCGACGACAACTATTCCAGCGCCGAGGACGAAAACGCCGATCGTCGAAACGAGGTTCAATCCATCCAAGCCCATGCCAGCCGGATACGTGAATACCCGGCGCGGCATTCCGCGTAGCCCAGTGATGTGCATCGGGAGGAAGGCCACGTTGAAACCGAAGAAAATGAGCCAGAACGCTATTCTTCCGAGCCGGTCGGAGAGCTTTTTGCCATTGATGAGCGGGAAGAAATAGTAGCAACCAGCGATGATCGGTAAGACTGCGCCGCCGATGAGCACGTAATGAAGATGCGCGACGATAAAGAAGGTGTCGTGCGCCTGAAAATCGAATGGCGCCAGGGCGACCATTACGCCGGTCAATCCTCCCAAGACGAAGACTGCAAGTGCACCGAGAGTATAGAGCATCGGCACCGAGCGAACGACCCGCCCAGTGGCTAGCGTGGCGATAAAGCAGAATATCTGCACACCGGTGGGAATCGCCACAGCTTCGGAAGCGGCTGAGAAAAAGCCAAGCGAGATGCCCGGCAGCCCGGTTGTGAACATGTGATGCACCCACAACCCAAAACTCAAAAAACCAATACCCACCGCAGCGAGAACGATCCAGCTGTAGCCGACAATGTGTCGCTGCGCAAAAGTCGGCACCACCATCGCAATGATGGCGATTGACGGCAGGAAAATGATGTAAACTTCCGGGTGGCCAAAGAGCCAGAAGAGGTGCTGCCACAGAAGCGGATCGCCGCCGCCCCGCGGATCGAAAAATGGCCAGTGAAACGCCCGCTCGATCTCCAGCAGCATGCTCCCGGCGATGAGCGGCGGGAAAGCGAAGAGCACCATCGCAGCCGCCACGAGCACGTACCAGCAGTAGAGCGGGATCAGATTGATCCGCATCCCCGGCGGACGGCACTTCAGTGTGCCCACGATGAGCTCCACGGCCGCAGCAATAGCTGCGACCTCAATAAACGAGAAGCCGAGCAGCCACATATCTGCGCCGATCCCGGGTTGATAAGTCGAGGTGAGCGGCGGGTACATGAACCAGCCCCCGCGCGGCGCCGCGTCGAAAAGAATCGACCCGCACAAGAAAATACCCCCCAGGAGAAAGCACCAATAGCCAAATGCCGAAAGGAGCGGGAACGGCAGGTCGCGCGCGCCGAGCATTTGCGGCAGAAAAATCACCGCAATCGACTCGAAAACGGGAATCGCGAAAAGGAACATCATGACCGAGCCGTGCACAGTGAAGACCTGATTGTATGTCTCCGCAGAGAGAAATTGATTGCCCGGCACGGAGAGCTGGATGCGGATCAGCAGAGCCAGAACGCCGCCGAAGACGAAAAACAGAAAGGCGGTCGCAGTATACCAGACCCCGACTTCGGTATTGTTGACCGCCGACCAATAGCGCCAGCCCTTCTCCGCTTCCCAGACTTTCAAGAGGCGCTCCTCCTGAGCGCGCTGGAGTTCGCGAGGCGGCTCGTGCGCAAGGGGTTCGGGGTCCTTAGATCTGGTGTTCACTGGAGCGATTCGAGGTAGGCCGCGATCGCGCGCAGCTCTTCCGGAGGGAGCATTCCGAAGTGCGGCATGAGCACACCGGGTTTGAGGGTTTCGGTGTTGGCGATCCAGCGTTGGAAAGTCTCCGCCTCATTCGGAAGGATTCCAGCCCCCAGGCTTACGCGGCTGCCCACATGTGTCAGCTCGGGCCCGATAACGCCGTCAGAGCCGGTGCCGCGGATAGAGTGGCAGGCGGAGCAGCCGTTCGCCAAGAAAAGATCGCGTCCCTGCGCAGCGAGCGGCTCTGCGGGTTCGACTGCCGGCTGCCTTTGCTGCGCGAGCCATTGCTCGAAGGCGGCTTTTTCCATCACCACGACAGAAAAAGCCATGAGAGCGTGCGATGCTCCGCAGTACTCGGCGCAGGTGCCGCGAAAAGTACCCGGTGCGTGTCGGATGGAGCGTCAGGCGTGTCCGCCGGCCTGGGATCATGTCCATCTTTCCTCCGAGAGCTGGGATCCAGAAGGAATGGATCACGTCGGAACTATCAAGCTCGAATTCGACCGGCTCGCCAACGGGCAGACGAATCTCATTTGCCAAGATGACCTCGCCACCATCTGGTTGCAGGTAGCGCACACGCCACCACCACTGCTCGCCAGTTACTGCGATCCTCAGACTTCCTTCGGGCGCGCGAGCCAAGAGAGGGGGCATAATCCCGAGCCCGTAAACCAACAAACTCCCGAGGACAAGGGTCGGCACGACCGCGCCTCCGCCGATGATGAGCATTCTGACTCTACCCGCATTGTCCGCTCCCACCGAAGCGCGTATTGCCCAAAAGCAGAGTGCCTCGACTGCCACCCAGACAGCGAGGGCCCCAATTGTCATCCACCAAAACAGCCGAGCGATCTGCTCCGCCTCACGGCCAGCGGGATCGAGCGCCGATTGCTGACCGGAGCAACCTGCGAGCCACAGCATGAGTACGGAGACGAGGCAGTACCTCTCAGTTCTTTTCATCTCTTTCCTTGCAGAATCAAAAGCTAAGTTTCTATTTTCGCTCGCCACCACGGCGAATGCTCTGCAAAAAGTCGTCCGATCCCAAGCCATTTTGCGGCCGCAACTCTGCGGCGCGACCGGCCCGCGGGATGAGACACGTTCGACCATGGCGACTCTCTGCCGCAGTCTTGGTCAGCTTCACCTGCTTCTTGCTGCGCCCGATGCCATCCCGATCCTCAAGCTGAAGCTGCATCCTTGCGGCGTCGTCACTCTTGGTTTCTGCGGAGCCCTCTTTACTTCCATCCCGAAACCCGAAAACATCACTCATAGGAGGAAAATAGTCATGCCAACCTATGTTGACGGGTATGTTCTGCCCGTTCCAAAAGACCGTATCGAGGACTACCGTCGCCTCGCCGAGAAAGCCGCCACTGTCTGGAAAGAGCACGGTGCCCTGGAATATCGTGAATGCGCCGGCGAGGACCTCGATGTGAATGATCTTGTGCCTTTCCCGAGGATGGTCGAACTCCAGCCTGGCGAGACTGTGGTGTTCGCGTGGATCGTGTTCAATTCGCGCCAGCATCGTGACGAGGTCAACGCGAAGGTCATGAAGGATCCTCGACTCGCCGAGACGATGGACCAAAAGAACATGCCGTTCGACATGAAGCGCATGGTCTACGGTGGATTTGAGGTCATCGTCGAAGCTTAGATGGTAGCCTCAAAGAACATGCCTCACGGGAGTAAGCACAATAGCAGCAGGGCTTACGATCATCCTTGATCCCTGTGTTGGTTATCCCTCGAATTCTGCGTGGGGGTAAATGAAGCCGGAGATTGGAATCTCACCAACCGCGCTCTGAGCGCGGCCTCAACCAGGCGCTCACACGAATTCCACAGCTCCGAGTGCTTGAAACTGCCGACTTTGCCGACGCGGCAATTACCTACTCGTTGTCTCAAACGTCTGTCCGCCGGCGATTGTCGCTTCATGGGTGATTAATCGCTACGGTTCCCGAACTGAGGTGGAGCGCATGGTGACCATTGTTCGCGCTGTGGCGATTCGCGGAATTGTCGAAGGGAGCGGAAGGCTTGGGGCGTCGCCTGACGGCTGTCTGTGGAAGAGGACGGCTGCACTCCCAAAGTTGCCGAGAAGGCGGACCCGCGGTTGGCAAACCCGGCAGTGTTTGCTTTCCATATGCCGTGCGCCTAATCTCTTCAGCTGCGCTCCGCGAAATTCTGGGCACTCGTAAGCGCCATGGTGCAGCGCATTTCTCGTCATGTTTCATGCGCGAAAACTAAAATCCTTGGGCCTTTTCGCATTATTGGCGCTGATCGCGTTCGGTTGTACGCTGAGGTTGCGCCGGAAGCGCCAGACGCCCGTTGCACGCGCAAGAGCTGCGCATGCTCGCTGGGTCGACCACCCATCTGATGCGCAGGCATCAGCGAACTGGCACCGGTGCGTCACGCACCTGGTCGAGTGGTTCGACGCTTTGCCTGTAACGCAGCGCGAAGATGTCTGCCGGAAAGCTGAACTCTCCACTGAGATGGACGCGATGGAAGAAACCAGCTTGTATCGGTTCACGGTCGCGCGAAAAATCCCGGCCCATCGCTTGCGGCGTTGGCACATCCGATCCGGCGTGGGCGTGCCGGTCGTCGCTTGGCGGCCAAACGACGGCTCGGGCGCATGGGATGCGCATCGCCCGCCCGAAGGAATCGCTGCACCGGCCACTGCTGTGCTCGACCGCGGAAAGAACAATCAGTGGACACTGCGATTGCTATCTCCGTACCGGCGCGAAACCATCCCGATTGAAGGGCAAAGCTATCCGCTGGCGGCAAATTTTAGCGCCCCTCTCGCCATGATCGTCGGGTTGGCGGAGCCGCTGCGACGAAGCGGGTTTCGCGGCATGCTCAATTCCGCAGCCATCCTGCGCCGGGAGAAGCTCTATCTCATCCAGTCATACGACCCCAATCGCATTCCAATGCTCATGGTGCATGGTCTGCAATCAACTCCAGTTTCCTTCGCAAATCTCGTCAACGACCTCTTCTCCGATCCGGTGCTGCATTCCCGTTACCAAATCTGGCACTACCATTATCCCACCGGCACACCCGTCCTGAAGAACGCCGCAGTTCTGCGCCAGGTCCTCAGACAGACGCTGGAGGAGATTGATCCCGAGGGGAAAGACTTCGCGACCAACCACCTGGTCGTCCTCGGGCACAGTATGGGCGGCATCATGACGCACACATTGATCAGCGACTCCGGCTATAAGTTATGGGACAGCGTGATTTCCGTGCGCCCGGAGGCCTTTACTTGCGAGCCAAAGACCAGGAGCACGGTGGACAAAATCTATCTGTTTGAACGCGACAAGCGTGTGCGAAGGGCAATTTTCGTTGCCGCGCCACACCGCGGCAGTCCGATAGCCGACAACTGGCTCGGCACTCTTGGTCAGAGCCTTTACACGGCGGATAGCGAACTCCAGCAAGCGTTCCATGCCTTGGTGAGAAATCATCGCGACCAGATCAACCCTTTCATTGTGAAGCTGGTGGATGAGGGGAAACTCAGCTCCATTCGCACGCTCTCCGCACATAGTCCTGCGCTCATGGCTCTGGCCGCGATCCGACCTGAAGTGCCATTCCACAGCATTATCGGGCAGCGAAAGGTCGGCCCAGTGGATGCCGGAAACGACGGCGTAGTCAGCTACCCAAGCAGTCACCTGGAAGGCGCGGAATCGGAATTCATTGTTCGCTTCGGGCATGAAGCGTTTCTGCATCCCGATGCGGTCGGCGAAATCAAGCGCATCCTCCATGCGCATCTCAAAACCGTATAACTTTGTCGTAGCATTCCGGATCCAAAAACCGAACAGTGGCTGCAGCAGTCAGTTCACGCTGCAGCTTTGAACATGGGCATCCAGACGGTTTTGCTTGCGGGAGTCGAGCTCTTCGAGGCGATCCAGCAGGTAAGTGACCCATGGGTCTTTAACTGCGACGCGTTTATCCTCGCCGTCCTCTGTTAGCGGAGCCTGCATGGAAGTCGCTCCGTTCTGCAGCGCCAAGAGGTAGATGACAACTTCTAAGCCTCTCGGATATCGCAAGCCGTAACAGTTTCCACCAGGACGGGCATCGGAAGCCCTTGTAACCGGCCGTCCGGGGCGGTCAGGGAGATTGACCGGTCACCCCGCACCTGAACAGCGTACGAAACTCCGACGGTCTAAACTACAGTTTTACTTCGCCTAAGCCAAGGAGCGCGATGAATCGGCCGGCATCCTTGGCAGTCAGTAACCCACGGAGTTGACGTTTGTCCCGGCAAATACGCACAATGGCGCCAACAATCCGCAAGTACTCTGAAGTAAAAGCACTCGGAATCGCCGCCACAAAAAAGAGCCTCACCGGATCACGCAAGCCCGGGTAAGCCATGCCTTCCGGGGAACGCCCGGCAGCCATGACCAATGAGGTGACCCAGTCCGTTCTTCCATGAGCGATGCAGATCCCAGACGCGTTTTCGCTTACCGCGGTCGCGGGCTGTGCGTAGACGGCTTGTCTCAGTGCCGCGAAATTCCTCACGCGTTCGTCCCCCTCCAGTTTAACAAGCACCTCTTCAATGGCGCCTTCTGGTTCTCGAGAAGCGAGCCTTAAGATAACGTGGTCAGGCTGGAGGACGTCGCCAATCGGAGTCATACATTGCTGCCGCTCCACTTGAGCTTTTGACGCAAGACCTTCGGGAACGAGCGCTCCGGCAGCATGACAAGCGGCAGCTTGCGGTCGCTCTTGGCGATAAGAAGAACATCAGCCACCCGCATCGCGCGGGAGATACGGCCGTCCACAGAGACAAATACCTCCTGCTCCGGCACCTCCAAATGTACTTCGATCGTTGAGCGATCGCTAACCACGGTTGAGCGATTGGTGAGAACATGCGGACAGATTGGAGTCACGACAAAAGCCCCCGAGTCGGGCATGAGGATGGGGCCGCCAGCGGCGAGCGAGTAAGCCGTCGAGCCGGTGGGCGTCGCGACGATTAGTCCGTCAGCATTGTATTGAGTGAGAGCCTCGCCATCGATCTTTACTTGAATCCTGACAAGCGCAGAGCGTTCGCCACGGCTGATCACGACTTCGTTCAAACCATGAAAGCGTTCCTGGGTCCCGGAAAGGCCCTTGATCTCGGCAACTAAAAGATTTCTGGGGCTTAAGATGAAGTCCTTTCGAACAATGCTCTCCATAACACGGGGAATTTCCCCCAAGCCGGCGCAGGTCAAAAATCCCAACGAGCCGATATTGACTCCCAAGATGGGACGGATGGTCTGGCCCAGCTTGTGCACGACGCGCAAGATCGTTCCATCCCCACCCATGACCACCAGCAATTCCGCCTTCTGAGCAAGAGATTGTTCGTCAAGATCTGAGTCGAGGCCAGCCAGAGCGGCCGTCTGAGTTTCAAGTCCGAACTCGATGTTGCTCCTCTTGAGCGCGGCAATCATCTCGCTTAAAGCGGCGCGGGCATCGACCTTCTTCGAGTGCGCGATGAGGCCGATCATGTCTTAAGGTGCGCCAGAAACTCGATGTTCCCCTCGCGACCTGGCAGTGGTGATTCGATGACGCCGAGCCAGCTCTTGCCATTCTCTTCCACGAAGGCCTGGATCTTCTCAACCGCCTCCGCGCGAAAAATCGGATTCTTCACAACCCCTCCGCGACCCACCTTGGCAGGGGAGAGTTCAAATTGCGGTTTGATCAAAACGATCATGTCAGCAGCTGCAGGCAGTAACGCAAACGCCGCCTTCAAAATCAACGTCAACGAAATAAAACTGACATCGATAACACAGACTTGGATCGGTTCGCCGATATCCAACGCTGTCAAATAGCGGGCATTGACACCCTCGCGTGTAACGACTCGCGCATCTTTCCTGAGCTTCCAGTCGAGCTGCCCATGGCCCAC
Organism: uncultured Verrucomicrobiae bacterium; assembly: GCA_963744345.1. Taxonomy (GTDB): domain Bacteria; phylum Verrucomicrobiota; class Verrucomicrobiia; order Chthoniobacterales; family Terrimicrobiaceae; genus DASTFP01. The sequence continues at coordinate 150,193 of CAVUTD010000008.1, read as the reverse complement.
ATCAATGGCATGAATCCTCGCGGCGCCACGCTGAAGCAGGCAGTCCGTGAACCCGCCGGTGGACGCCCCAATATCAAGACAAACCTTTCCTTCAACGGACAATGCGAATCGATCCAGCGCGGCCTCCAATTTAAGTCCACCGCGGCCCACATATCTGTCCCCAGCGCGGAGCTCAATGATAGCATCTTCGGCCACCTGGAGGCCGGGTTTCTCCGCCTTTTGACCGCCCACGATGACCCGCCCCGCCATGATCGCGCGCTGTGCCTTCTCGCGTGAGGCGCAAAACCCCCTGGCCACGAGAAGTTGATCGATGCGCGATTTTACGGTCATTCTCTGAATGATAAAAAATCCTGTTCATCTTGGAAATCCCGTTTAGTTCCTTCCGATTGATGCCCGAAATCGACCTCAAATCACGCATCAAGAACATGATGGTAGAAAACCTCATGTTGAAGATTGCGCCGCCTGACATCGGCGACGACACGCCTCTTTTTAGTCCCGAGGGTCTCGCTCTTGATTCTATCGACGCCCTCGAGTTAGCCGTGGCCATAGAGAAGAACTTCGGCGTGGCCACACCAAACGCGGAAGTGGCCAGGGAGGCTTTCGTGAGCGTGAATACGATTGCCGCCTACATTACGGCCAGGAAGGGAGGCTAGCGAGTTTCTCGTCCCGCCAGCTCTCAGCTCTCCGCGGATTGGCCTGGCGCGATTTTTGCTGTTGATTTCGCCCAACTCATACCACAACACACACCATGAGCGATTTCCAATCCGCCCTTGATACGTCCGTTCCCGGATTAAAGGCCCTTATCCAAGGCAGCCTGAAATTCAGTTTGGCACGCGACAACCTAACGGCCACTAAACGCGACTGGTGGCTGGCGACGTCCAACGCTGTCCAAAGTCTCATCGTCGAGAGAATGATCGCCACGGCGACCATGCATAACAAACGGAACGCCAAGCGCGTTTACTATCTCTCGCTTGAGTTTCTTATGGGACGGCTCTTTTCCAACAGTCTTTACAGTGCGGGAGTGATCGACGAGATGGTTCATGCGCTCGAAGAACTGGGACTCGACTACGAAGAGCTGCGCCACGAGGAATACGATATGGGCCTCGGCAATGGAGGCTTGGGGCGCCTGGCCGCCTGCTTCCTCGATTCCCTGGCGACCTTGGATCTGCCGGCGATCGGGTACGGAATTCACTACCAGTATGGACTCTTCAAGCAAGAATTCCGCAACGGCTACCAGGTCGAACTGCCCGATACGTGGATGCGATACGGAACCCCTTGGGAAATTGTCCGGCCCGAGCAAGCCACCGAGATTCAGGTCTATGGTTACGTCGAGAATGTTTTCGATGACCGGGGCAATTACGTCCCGCGTTGGATGGCCTGGAAAAAATTGGTGGGTATTCCCTATGACATTCCGGTTCCCGGTTACGGAACCGATACCGTGAATTTCCTGCGACTCTGGGAATCGCGGGCCCCGGAGGAATTTGATTTCGACGCTTTCAACCGCGGCGGCTACGAAGAAGCCGTCCGAGAGAAAAATCACAGCGAGACGATCTCGAAGGTTCTCTACCCCAATGACAAGACCGACAGCGGCAAGGAACTCCGGCTGCTTCAGCAGTATTTCTTTGTCGCTTGTTCTCTCAAGGATATCATCCGTCGCTTTCGCAGGTCGAACGAAGACTGGGGCGACTTCCCCGACAAGGTTGCCATTCAACTCAACGATACCCATCCGGCGATCGCGGTCATTGAGCTCCAGCGTATCCTGCACGATGAATACGGTCTGCCTTGGGACGAGGCCTGGTCAATCGTTAGGCGAACTTTCGCATATACCAATCACACCCTTATGCCGGAGGCTCTGGAGAAATGGAGTGTCGGACTCTTCCAGAAGGTTGTGCCACGTCACCTGCAGATTATTTTTGAGATTAACAACCGCTTCCTTGAGGAAGTAGAGGCCAAGTGGCCCGGTGACTCGACCAAAAAGCAGGCACTTTCCCTTATTGAAGAAGGGCCTATGCAGATGGTGCGCATGGCGCACCTTTCAGTCGTTGGCAGCCATTCGGTGAACGGCGTGGCAGAACTTCATACGGCCCTGCTGAAAAAGGAGCTCTTCCCGGAGTTCGACGCTCTCTATCCCGGAAAATTTAATAACAAGACGAACGGCATTACCCCACGCCGCTGGCTGCTAGCCTGTAATCCTCGGTTGAGCGAGCTCATCACCTCCAAGATCGGGCATGACTGGGAACGCGATCTTGACAAACTTCGCGCTCTTGAGGCGCACGCCGAAGACCCGCAATTCCAAACTGATTTCCTGAACGTCAAGCAGGCCAACAAGGTCGATCTGGCTCGCATCATCAAGAGAGATTGCGGCGTCGCGGTGAACCCTGCCGCGCTCTTCGATGTGCATGTCAAACGCCTGCACGAATACAAGCGCCAGCATCTCAATCTCTTGCACATTCTCGCGCTCTATCGCCGACTCTTGCAAGATTCCAGCCTCGTGATTACTCCGCGCGTTTTCATCTTCGCCGCCAAGGCCGCGCCTGGCTATGACATGGCCAAATGCATCATCAAGGCTATCAATGTAGTGGCCAAGTGTATCAACAATGACAAACGACTCGACGACCGGTTAAAAGTCGTCTTCCTACCCAATTATCGGGTGTCGCTTGCGCAACGCATCGTGCCGGCGGCTGACGTCTCCGAGCAAATCTCTACGGCGGGCAAAGAAGCTTCAGGCACTGGGAACATGAAGCTGGCGCTCAATGGCGCTCTGACGATCGGCACTCTCGACGGCGCCAACGTCGAAATCAAAGAAGAGGTCGGGGACGAAAACATCTTCATCTTCGGACTCACTGTCGAAGAGGTTCGCGCTCTATTCAAGAAGGGCTACGATCCTAAAGAATACTATAACAAGAACGAGGAATTGCGCGCTGTTGTCGACTGGGTTGGCTCCAACTACTTCACGCCCGATGAGCCTCCGGGCGTGCTCAGCATGCTTCGCGACAATCTCTACTACAGCGACCCGTTCCTTTGCCTGGCGGACTTTCAATCTTACAGTGAGTGCCAGAAGAAGGTCGATGCGGCTTTCCGCGAAAGGTCGCGCTGGTTGAAGATGGCGATTCTAAACACAGCCAGAATGGGGAAGTTTTCGAGCGACCGCGCGATTCGGGAATATGCACGGGACATCTGGAAATTGGATCCGGTGAAAGTTTAACGAGTACAGCGTTTTCCCATGCGACGGCTGAGGCGCATTCTCCCGTTGGCGCGGGCACGCGCTATTCGAACACCCGGTTCACGCCGGGACCCTGCTGCGCTGCTAAGCGGCGGCCGCCGCCCGGTCCGGCTGGGCAATCTTTTTGCCGATTGTGATGGTGTCGTACGCGCACTCCACAGGAAATCCGACTCTACCCGGTATTCGATAGACGTTGCGCAACAGACTGGGCTGCCATTCCGATGACCCGCCCGGAATGTGCCTTCGGTACTGTGTCGCCTCCAACGACTCACAAATCGATACGAGTACTTCGAGCGAGGCGTCCTCATAGAGGGCTCGCATTCCCTCCGGGAAAGCCCGCCAACAGTCTATGGGAGCCTCATGATAGCCAACTGACCGGATTGATCGTAATGACTAGCCCACCTATTTTGCATACCCTCGTCAGTTCTTTTATCCAGATCCATATCTTACGCACATGTTCAATTACCTGCCCGGAGAAGACAATGTCATAGGCGTCGCTCGGAGCTGGGAAAACATACTCAGATTGAGCGGAGTAGGTTAGTCGAGGGTCCTCCCAAATATCCAGGGTGTCCCACGTGATCGAAGGATCGGCAACGAGTGAACAGTAGGTAGAAGGAAACTGATCCGGTCCGATCTCAAGAACGCGCATGCCTGGGCGAAAGAACTCTCGGGCGCGCTTTTGAAACAGTAGTTTGCTATTGGTGTGCATTACGGTCGATCCGTTATCCTTGGCCTAACAAGCAATGGTGTCATTTCGGATATTCTCCAGATCCGAGTCATCCGAACGTTTATTGGCGGGAAGGCTTCTGGCGGATTCAGAGGCAATCTGCCTAGAGGCGGGCTCCAACGTCAAGCGTGAGAGAAATCCTTCGCCAAATGTGGCCAAATGGCCCCACGAGGACTCGTGGCGTTCGCAGATCACTCGGCCGCGGAAATCACGTGTAGCATTCCCCTTGGGATCAGACAACCAAAGGAACCTGCATAGCTCCAGGGTTCCCTGCGTATACAGCTTGCGTTCGACGAAAGCCCGGCGCGGCGTTGGTGAGACGCGAGGGCTTTATCCAGTAGGCGCTGGAGTGATTGAGGCTGAGGTGGAGCTTGTTGGCGTAGAGAGCGCAGGTGAAGACGCTGACGGGTAACCGTTAGACAGAAAGGCAACGAGTTCGCCTGGGTTCTCGAAGACGAAGTCAGGCTTCATAGCTTCGAGTGATCGACGGCTGTTATAACCCCAAGTGACAGCCGCCATCCGGATACCGACCTTTTTCGCTGCTTCAATATCTCGCGTCTCGTCCCCGACAAACAAGATTTCTGCCGCGCGAACATGTTGACGCCTGATGACGCTGCGAATCATGCGCGCTTTGCCCAGCAGCTTCGAAGAGCATCGCACGAAATCGAAGAACTCGAGCCCGTGACTTCGCAAAAAAATCTGCACGTTAACTTCGGTATTCGAGGTGATAATGCCGAGAGAGTAGCCGAGTGCTTGCAGTTCTCGTAAGGCTTCGGGCATACCGGCTAAGGGCTGAATTGAGTGAATGCAGGCATGCAGTTCCTCGCTTCCGCGCCTCGCTAATCGACTCATCTTTCGGGTTGGGATACCAAGGAACCTCATCAGCTGGCGCGTGCGCATGTCCCTCGCTCGCTCCAAATCTGTCGGCGACAAGCCACGAAAACCGAACTCGCCCGCCAGTTTGTTCAGGATCATGACGGCGGCATCGAAAGTATCGGCGATCGTACCATCGAAATCGAAGACGAGCAGTTTGGGCCTCCCGGGGGGCTCGGGAGGACGCCTTCGACGCCTCAGCACATAGCGGGCAAGCCGTCTCACGCCGTCACGAGATCCTCCGGCAATTTCATGGTTCCCTTGTATTTTGGCTCCTCGGGCTCCAACCCGAAATTTGCGGCAGTCAGCGACATGATCCGCTGCATTTCCTCGCTGGACAGGCCGGCTTTGTCCGAGGCCTCGACGAACTCGCGAAGCTGAACCGAGTCGTAAATATTCGGCAACACTGAGGCAATCCGGTCGTCGGCCAGCAACCATTGGATAGCGGCCTGGCCGAGAGTTCGCTCGCCACCACGTTCTAGAAATCGCAATTGTTCGACCTTCCTCACACCATTGAGGAGCCAGGCCCGGGGACGATGACTTCTATGGTCGTTCGGCGGAAAAATCGTCTCTGCCGTGTATTTGCCCTCCAGCATGCCAGAGGAATGGGGAACACGTATGAGAAACATCGTCTTGGCATTGCATTCACGCGCCGAATTCTGAATGGCCTCTCCGGGGTGCTGTTCGAGAAGGTTGTAGATGTGCTGGAGGACGGCCGGGTTTCGCCGGCGGATGGATCTTACCCCCTCACCTAGCCATCCGATCGCCGGACCGAGCGCCACGCCATATTCCCGAACCTTGCCCTCACGGCGCAAAGCTTCCAAGGTTTCCCAGAGCTCATCATTCTCCACCTGTTCCATCCGGATATTGTGCAGTTGCAGAAGATCGATGTGATCAGTGTCCAGGCGCGTCAGCGCCGCGTCCGTAGCATGGTTGATCGCTTCCGGCCGGAAATCCTGGGGAATTTCGCGCTGGCCGCGGCGCTCCTCTCCATGATGGAGAAAATCGTAGCCGACTTTGGTCGAGATCACGATTTGGCTGCGCTGACCTTCGAAAGCCTTCGCAATGAGTTCTTCACTGCGCCCGTTTCCATAGGTGTCGGCCGCGTCGAACAACGTCACGCCGAGATCGAGTGCCAAGCGCATCAGCGCGATCGCCTCCTCGTCGGTGTAGTTTCCCCACCAGCCGGTGGAAACCGTCCACAGCCCAAACCCGACCTCGCTCACCCGAAGCTCCGTCCCCGGAAAGTTGCGATACTTCATATCACGGCATAGGATGCCATCTGCACTGGTGCTTTGCCAAGGATTTCGGAACCCGCGCAAATCTCGTGCTAGCCGCAGGCGGGTATTTACCCTATCTAAGGGCCGATGATCGTTGCGTCTGGAATCGGCTCAGCCTCATCCAAACACCGAAACCTTGGCTCAACGAGGAGAGGATAGATGTTGTCCTTTTCAACAAGCTGGAACACGGCGCGTGGCAAACCCGGGAAAGAAATCATCGAGGAGATTCTGGACCTCGGGTTTGATGCCATCGAACTCGGACACGGCCTCACTGTTTCGGCAGTCCATGAAATGCTCGAGCTGCGGAAGAAGAAGCCATTCATCGTCTCCAGTCTACACAACTTCTGCCCTCTTCCTCCGGAGGTGATGGTTGACCAGCCCGATTGTTATGAGTTCACCTCCGATCGAGCTGGGGACCGCGAACGGGCGGTGCGTCTTACCCTGCAAACCATCGATATGGCCGAGCGTTTTGAAGCATCGATGATTGTCATCCACACCGGCCGGATTCGCGCGCTGAAGCTAACCCGCAAACTGCGAGGACTCGTGGAAGACGGCGAATTCCTTAGCAAGGAGTTCGCGCGCGTGAAACTCAACGCCGTGAAAGAGCGTGAGCGGTTAGCTAGTGGCCACCTTCGCCGAGTGTTGGCCTGCTTGGCCGAGATTCTTCCGTACGCGTCGAAAAAACGCATCCGTCTTGGCATCGAGAACCGCGAGCATTACGAGGCAGTCCCTTCAGAGCGCGAACTCGAGAATTTTCTTCAGCTTCTCGACTCGCCAAACGCTCGATATTGGCACGATTTCGGACATGCACAGATCAAGCAAAACTTAGCTTTGCTCGACCATGCAGACTTGCTTGATCGCATGGCTCAGTACGCGATCGGCTGCCACGTTCACGATGTGAAATGGCCGTTCGAAGACCATCGGCCACCCTTCACCGGCGAAATTCCCTACGCCAAGCTCGTGCCTAAACTTCCCAAAGACTGCCTTTTCGTGTTTGAACTTCGCCCTGGCATCCCCCGCGAGCAGATCACAGCGGCAGTCGATCGCTGGAGGGAGCTCTTCAACCAATGAAACGCTTTCTTTTCACATCGTTGCAGGTGACCATCACCCTGCTATTACTCTGGTGGATCTTTAAGGATCCCGAAAAGCGTTCGCGGATGGGGAGCGCTCTTCAAGCCGCCGACTACGTGTGGCTTATTCCAGGCGTGCTCAGCATTGCTTGCGCCTTTCTTTTCCAGACGCAACGCTGGTCTCTGCTCCTCCGCGTTCAGGGCATACAGTTGGGATGGTGGCGAACGTTCCGCGTTTATCTGATCGGCGCCTTCTTCAACCTCTTTCTGCTCGGGGCGACTGGAGGGGACATCGTCAAGATTTATTACGCCATGCGGGAAACGCTCTCCAAAAAGACCGCCGCATTGTTGAGCGTACTTGTCGACCGCATGGTGGGCATGCTGGCCCTGGTCGCGGTCACCGTCGTGCTCTGTTCGTTGCAACTGGATCGTCTGCTTGCCGATCCGTTAACTCGGGCGCTTTTGGCTGCACTCGCTTTGATCATGGGTGGATCGTTGGCGATCATCGTGTTTGGCTTTTTTGTAGATCGTTTTCAGCTTGCGCATAAGCTGCCAGATTGGCTGCCCCTGCGCGGCAAGGTTATCGAGCTCTCAACGGCTTTCTCCACGTACGCCCGGGACCCGAAAGTGCTCGCGTCGACCTTCGGGTTGTCTGTCCTGGCACACTTGTGCATCTTCCTCGCGTTCTATTTCGCGGCGCGCGCATTTGGCGTTTTTTCGGGAGTGCACGGGCTGATCGAGATCCTCTCTGTCTTGCCTGTGATCTTAACCATCGCTTCGCTTCCAATCAGTCTTTCGGGAATGGGTGTTCGCGAGCAGCTGTTTCAAAACGTGCTTTCCGGGCTTTTTGGAACACCCGAAAGTCTGGCCGTGATGATATCGATCACCGGTTTTCTAATCGTCGTCTTCTGGGGCTTGGTCGGCGGATGTGTTTATCTGGTCTATCGGCCAAGCGGAGGATTGCATCTTCATGATGTGCAGGAGCAGGTTGAGGAAATTGAACACTCGCTCGAGAACGAGGCGTGAACAGGCCCGCCCGACGACCTCGCGTCATTGCCAACTTCGCCTTAACCGCAGACGGGAAGGTTTCGACTCGAAACTTCACCCCGACAGTATTCACAAGCAAAGTAGACAAACGGCGCCTTTTGGAAATACGCAGCTTGGGGGATGCCCTCCTTGTCGGCGCGCGCACGATCGCAACGGATCGGATGAGCATGCGACTACCCGCAAGCGACCTTCAAGAGCGGCGGCGAGCTCTCGGGATGGCTTCGGAGCCCTTGCGCGTCATCGTGAGCAACAGAGGCAAGATCGATCTTGGCTGGAAGGTTTTCCGCACCCCCGGCGCTCAAGTCATCGCCTTCTCCACGCAAAAAATGCCACGCAAGCTGCGTCCATCAGTTGCGCGCGTGGCCGATCTCTGGATTTTCGATTCGCCTACCATTGACGTGCCGGCGATGCTTCGCATTCTCGAGCGAGATTATCGGGTGCGCACACTTGTTTGTGAGGGCGGGCCGCGTTTGTTTGGTGCGCTCCTGAAGGCGGACGCTGTTGACCAACTTCATCTCACATGGACTTCGGTGATCTTTGGGGGCGCGGGCGCGCCTACGCTCACAGGAATTCCGGATCAATTCCTTCCCCAGACGGTTCACTTCCGACTGAAGCAAATGGAAGTCCATGGTCCAGAGTGTTTCTTGACTTACACACGTTTTCGCCGCGGCGCACGATCATGCCTGCCTGGCGACTCCGATCATCATCTCCCTTCCGGGAAGAGATCGTAGAATCACTTGTTGTCGAACTCCACAGCCGAATTGAAAGTGTCCAAAAAATCCGGCAGCGCCGAATCTACGCGGTTCCAGTTGGGAATCATGGGATTTCCCAGGGGATCGTTGAGGTACTCGCGCGCAGCGCCTCGAATGCACCGCACAAAGGTCCCGACGGCCAACTCTTCCTGGTGGCGGTCGTATTTCAGACCGTTGATCTCGGCATCCGCGCCATAGAAGCGCATGGTGTCCTCCGCCTTGCGCACATAAGCACTCAGAAGCGTATCGAAGAGTCCCCGATCCAATTTCACCCCGATCCCCGCCAGGGTTAGTAAAAGACTCTTCACAATATCAACGGCCATCTTGTTCAAGCCCTTGGAGGCATCCCGCGGGGAGAGCTCCTGGTGCTTGTGATCGTAACATTCTGCGATGTCCACTTGGCAGATACTTTTCGGTGAAGAGACGCGGAATACCTCCGCCAGGATCCCCACCTCGATACCCCAGTCCGCCGGCATTCGCGCGCGGCGAATAATGTCGTGGTCAAGACTCATCTCTCCGCTGAGAGGGTAGCGAAATGTGTCCAAATAAATGAGAAAATCATTTTGGCCGATAATACTCTGGAGCGAGCGAATCAGCGGCGTCACGAGCAAACGCATGACCCTTCCGTTGAGCTTGTCGGTGAAGCGGGCGCTGTATCCTTTGCAAAAATCAAAGCCGAGATTTGGATGGGCTACCGGGTAGCAGAGCCTGGCGAGCAACTCGCGACTATAAGTCAAAATGTCACAGTCATGAACGGCCACCGTTTGCGATTTTCCGCTCGCTAACACATACCCGAAACAGAGCCAGAGGTTCCGGCCCTTACCGGCGGGGCCGGGATCCAGATCAAATTCAATCAACTGATCGATAAGACGCCGTATGCGAGGACCATCATTCCAAATAAGGATCGGTTTCTGGGGAAGCTGACCAAAAATTCGTTTCGCGCGCTCCCAGTTTGCTGAATTGGCGCCATCAACGCCGATCACGATCTGCTTGAGATAGTGGATATTCTTGAGTTCCTTGATGATGCTGCGAAGCGCGGAGGTACCAAGCTCCCTAACATGACAGGGAAGCGCGAGCGCGATCGGGGCTTGGCTAGAAAACTCGAGCAGCTCACGCTCAAGTTGTTCTATGTTTGGCTTCCCCAATCGATGCAATGTCGCCATTGATCCATCCTGAAAAAAGTCTGCCATGACGAGGGGAATACTCTGTTGACTGCTGACATCGAGCAACTCAAGAAATCTCTCGTGGGCAGCTGGCAACATTCCCTGGCGTGCCGCAACCTGGTGGTGGTTCATTATCATTTGCGGCCAGGCGGGGTGCGTCGAATCATCGAATTGGCGTTGCCCCACATCATTTCCACAGCACCGATGCCCCTTGAGTCAGTCACGCTCGCCGCGGGGGAGATACCCGATGCCGCGTGGCTTGAAGGTCTGGAAAAGGAGTTGCCAGGCACCCAATTCCGTTTTGTCTGCGAGCCGGCCTTTCGATATCTCTCTGAGCAACGATCGACACCCGAACGGATTCGCTTTCGCATACGTTCGGCTTTGCAGACTCTGGCGAAAGAATTCTCCCCAGGAAACGCGCTGATCTGGGCCCATAACTTGGCTCTGGCGCGCAATCTTATTCTCTCCGATGAGCTTGCCTTGTTCTCCAAGCAACACGGACTGCCGCTCCTCTCGCATCATCACGATCTCTGGTTTGAAAATCGGTGGTCGCGCTGGAGCGAAATGCGCTCGTGCGGGTTTCGTTCATTGTCCGCTGTCGCGAGGGCTTCTTTCGCCGCGGCAGCCCGCGTCTGTCACTTCACGATCAACCGTTTGGACAATGCTGTCCTGAGCCGCCATCTGAGTGAAGAGCGAGCGAGGTATCTGCCCAATCTCGCTCATCCAGGTAGAGCACCCACCGTTTCGTCCATCCGCGCAGCGCGCTCCTGGCTAAGGTCTCAACTTTGCGATGATGCTCCCGTATGGATTTCTCCTACCCGCTTCATCCGCAGGAAGAATCTTGCCGAAGCCATCCTGCTCACCCGCTGGCTTCGACCTGAAGGATGGTTCGTGACTACGGCCGGCGTCAGTTCGCGCGAAGAGTTGCACTATGCCCGGACACTAAAAGCAGCCTCCCGTAAGGGGAAATGGCGGGTCCGATTTGAACTTATCGCAGGGAACAATGGATCGGCGCCGCCGATCATTGACCTTATTTCAGCCTCCGAAGCGATGCTGTTGACCTCCGCGCAGGAAGGCTTTGGCCTGCCGTACCTGGAGGCGGCCGCTTTGAGGAAGCCTCTTGTCGCGCGACACCTGGCGAACGTTGTTCCAGACTTGCTCGAGATCGGCTTTCGCTTTCCCAATCTCTACAAGGAAATTTTCATCGCTCCTGGCCTTCTGGAACTCAAGGCTGAGCGCACTCGCCAGGAGAAGCTCTGGCGAGCATGGAAATCACAGATGCCCGCATCTTGTCAGCGTCTGGCAGGCCGTCCCTTGTTGCTTGATTGGGAGCACGACAAACCAGTTCCGTTCAGCCGCCTGACCATCCTGGGCCAATTGGAGGTGCTGGCCATTGCACCCGAAGAATCGTGGTCGGCCTGCAAAAATGAAAATCCCTTGCTGCCACCATGGCGGACCTTGGCCCAAGAAGGGAGACTCGAGGCGATGGAATGGCCGAAGAGTGCTCAAGCAGTCATCGGAGGAAGGGCCTACGCCGCAAATTTCTGGCAAGCGATTGCTCAACTGTCGGAAGGGCCATTGGCTGTTCACGCCGTCGAGCGCGCGCAGCGCGATTCGATCGCCCAGCGTCTGGGCCCTCGCTTCCTCTATCCGATCCTTTTCGCCCAGGCATGAGAGACGTCAAGGCCATCATCTGCGATGTGTACCGAACCGTCCTCGAGGTTGGGGAAGCCCCTCAGGATGCCGAAGCGCGCTGGAGGTGTCTTTCCCGAGGTGCATTAGGCAAACTTCCCGAGCTTTCTCTTGAGCAGCTCTCGGCTCAGTGTCACGAGATTATCTCGCAAGATCATCAGGTGGCTCGCCAACGCGGAATTCTCTATCCGGAGGTCAACTGGCCCTCCGTGATGAGCCGCGCGTTGCCGGAGCTTGACGCATTATCACGCGGGCAACGTGATACGTTCTTGTTCAATCATGCCCAGCTTTTTCGTTCACTTCGGGTAATGGCCGGTTGTCCGACGGTTTTTCGCGAATGCAGGCGACGCGGAATTCTCCTGGGGATCGCCTCGAATGCGCAGGCTTACACACTGAAGGAGCTCGAGCTCGCTTTGAGGAGTGCCCAACTGGATTTCTCAATGTTCGAATCCGATCTTACCTTTTGGTCGTTTGAGCACGGCTTCAGCAAACCAGATCCTCATGTCTTTGAAATCCTTCGCGCCAGGCTGCAGAATCGCTGCTTGTCGGAATCGGAAACGCTGATGATCGGAGATCGCGAGGACAAAGACATCGTGCCGGCCCGCGCAGCCGGCTGGCGGACATGGCACTTGTCCAACGATCAGCACGGGTCCACCCAAGGGGATTGGGGCTCGCTCGCGCAAGCGCTTTTCGACAGCGCCCCTTAGCGCATCAGCGTCCCGTGGCGCTCCTCAGAAATCATTTCCGCAAAAGCGCAGTGAAAGGCCCCGGTTTCGCGTGGGTCCGGAAGCATGCGCGTCCCCGCGTGTGGTGTTCAGTATCTGGCCGAAGAGAGTTTTCCGGCGGGACGCCGGAAAATTGCGCGCGAGGACGCGTGCGCTCCCCGGACGCTTCGGCACTGCCAAGATTCGAAAATCCCATGTGAACCGCTCGAATCCAAGCGAAGCCTAAGACATTTCGGCCTCTGAACTAAGGCTTAGTCTTCTTTATAGTATTTGCCGGCGTCGGCGAGATTGTCTTTGGTGATAAGCTTTATCGGCGAATCCACTTCTGCCGGAACTGTTTTGCCGTTGAGCTGCTTGACCATAGTCTCTACGGCAAGGTAGGCCATGGCGTCGGGATACTGGGCAACCGTACCCGCAAGCGAACCCTCCTTCACAGCGTCGATAGCTTCGGGTATGCCATCGACAGCCACCACGATCACCTTTCCAGCCGCGCCAGCCTCCTGCACGGCACGCACAACACCTAAGGCCATGTCGTCATTTGCGGCCGCAATGGCTTTTAAATCGGTTGCAGCGCCTAAAATTGTCTTCGCGAGATCGTAAGCCTTTTGCCGGTTCCAATTGGCGGGCTGGCTGGCGATGATGTTGAGTCCGCCCTCCTTAGCGGCTGTGGTAAAACCGGTCACTCGATCTCTGCTGCTTACGGTGCCCGGATCGCCCTCGATGACCGCGACCTGCGAACCCTTGGGAACCAAGCCCAGAACCAGTTGAGCCTGAAGTCGCCCTGCCTCCACATTGTTTGAAGCTATGCGGCTTGCGATATTGATCTCATCAGCTTTCGCTGCCTCTTCCGGGATCAATTCATCAATATTGACGATGGGAAGGCCCTTCCGGCTCACCATCGTCAGCGCCGCGTTCAAGGATGTCGGCCGGAACGGAGTAACGATAAAGGCATCGAAGCTTCCCTCGGTAAGCCAGCTCTGCAGGATATTGAGCTGTTCAACATCCGCTTCTTCCTTAGGAGTGCTCCCAAAGACCAACTCAACTCCGAGCTTTTCCCGCGCACGATCATAGCCTTCCTTCATTCGCAGAAAATATGGATTGGCTAAGCTTTTCGTTAGTGCGCCAATCTTGTGCTCCTTTGCATCCTGCGCAACAACGGCGTCAGCCGCGATAAGGCCCACGAATAGGAGTAGAGACCAAGCCGACTTTTTCATTGCCATGCGTTTGACGACGAGTTCTGTTTTCCGAGCACAGTCAGGGTGCTAGAAGAGAAGTCATGCTCACGAGGTTTTCAGCCAGAGGCGGGCGATCCATTTGTCGCGGAGCAGGGCGAGGGCGATGGCCACGATCATGGTGGCGCCCCAGATGGCCTGGGTCAGATGGGGGCTGAAGCCGAGCAGGTTGAAGCCGGTGGAGATGACCTGGAGTAAAATCAGGGAGAGGAAGAGGCCCAAGACCTTGCCAAAGCCCCCGTTGGGATCGACCCCGCCCAGAACGGCGGCCAAAATGGTGATGAGCAGATAGGACTCGGCATAGCCGGCGCGCGCGGAGTTAAAGCGCGCCATCATCACGGCGGCCGCCACCCAGCACAGCACGCTGGAGAGAACATAGACGCCCACCAGCATCCACTCGGTGGCCACGCCCGAATAGCGGGTGGCCTTCTCGTTGGAGCCGATCATGCGCACGGCCACCCCAAAGGGGGAATGGCTCATGATGATGGCCACCACAATGGCACAGAGGATCAAGAGGATCATCGGCACCGGAAAGCCCAGCAAGGTCCCGTTGCCCAGGTAGAGCAGCGCCGGGGGAAAGCCCCCAATAACCCCTCCGCTGGTGGCATAGACGGCAATACCCTTGACCGCGGTCATCGTCCCCAAGGTCACCAGGATGGGGTGCACCCCCAAAAACGCCACGATCACCCCGGTGAGCAAGCCAATGAGCAGCGCGGTCAGCAGCCCTCCCATCAGGGCCAGGCCAATCACTCCGGCCACCGCTTGCGGAGCGCTCTCCGGCCCCAGCATCTTGGTCAAAATGGCCGCCATCACCAGCGCCGATAAATTCGCCGTCGCAATCACCGCCAGGTTGAGCCCCCCGCTCATCAACGGAATCATCATCGCCAGAGCCAAAATCCCCAGCTCAGGCATCTGAAAGGCCATCGCTCGCAAGCTCTCCCCGGACAGAAAGCGCGCCGGCGCCAGCGCACTAAAGCCGAGCACCGCCAGCACAAGAAAGCCCGCCAGCATCGTCACGGTGGGATCTCTCCCAAGCAACTCCCCCCAAGAGGCTCTCCTCCTGGCGGGCGCCGGCGCAGCTGTGGCAGCTTCAGGCGACATTGCCAATGGTCCTCTTCTGCTGGCGCTTGGCCGCAAAGGCCGTCGCACTCACACTCACCAGGATGATGATCCCGGTCACAAACCCAAAGGAATAGGAGGAGACTCCCATCAGGGTGAGCCCATTTTGCAGGATGGCCAGCAACACAATGCCCAATATCGTCCCCGTGACCGTGCCAATACCCCCCTGCAGGCTGGCCCCACCTAAAACCACCGCCGCCAACACGTCGAGCTCTCGCCCAATGAGCGCATTGGGCACCACTTCCTCCACCCGATGCGCCTGCACCAAGCCCGCTATCCCCGCCGTCACTCCCGAGTAGCCGTAGACAAAGCACTGCAGGCCCACCAGGTTGCACCCCATGCGCTTGGCCCCTTCCAGGTTGCCTCCCATCCCATAAATCTGCCGCCCAAGGGAGAGCCCCTTGAGCAGAAGCGCCGTGAGCACCAGCACCACCCCCGCCACCATCACCGGAAAGGGTATCCCCAAGGGGGCGATCGTCGCCGTAAACCAATCCGGTAAATCGTAGATCGATCTCCCATCGGTCACAAACATCAGAATCGCAAAGTAGAAGGTCATCGTCGAAATGGTCACGATCACCGAGAGCGCTTGCAGGTAATGGATCAGCAAGGCGTTGACCACCCCAAGGAGCCCTCCAAAGAGCACCGCCAGCGCAAAGGCCACCGCCCAATTGCCTCCCCACTGCACCAAAATGGTCGCCACCACATATTGGCTCACCGCCGCAATGGCCGCAAAGGAGATGTCGATCCCCCCGGAGATGAGCACCACCAGCAACCCCGCCGCCATGATCGCCATCACCGAGTAGCTCTCCAAGAGCGTAATCAGGTTGCTCCCCGAGGCAAAGGCCGGCGATAAGAGGGAAAATAGCACCGCCATCACCACCACGATGCTGGCAATCTGCACTTCGTGGCGCCGAAAGGCTTCCTTGAAAAATGATCCTCCCTCAGGCATAAATGGCTTCCCGCAGCGCTTTCTCACTGATGGCCTGCGGATCGTAGGTCCCAACGATCTTCCCCTCCCGCATCACCAGGATGCGGTGGCTTTGATGCAAAATCTCATCGGCCTCATCGGAGATGAGCAAGATGGCCAGCCCACGGGCCGCCAGCGTGTCCACAATCTGAAAGATCCCCGCCTTCGCGCCAATATCGACCCCCACCGTCGGCGAATCCAAAATCAAGACCCGCGGCTCGGTCGCCAGCCACTTGGCCAGCACCACCCGCTGCTGGTTGCCCCCGGAAAGTTGTTGCACCGGCCGGTCCGCCGTCTTGGTCTTCACCCGCAGTTCGCGAAAAATCCAGCGCTCGATGGTTTGCGCACGGCGCGCCCCCTCGATCAGCCCCAGCCGCCCGGTTAATCTCTTTAACACCGAAACCACCGTGTTGTCCGCGATGCTCTGCGGCATCACCAAGCCCAGGGAGAGCCGGTCTTCGGAAACATAGGCAATGCCGTGGCCGATGGCGTCCCGGTTGGTCTGCAACTTCACCGCTTTGCCACTCACCCGAATCTCCCCGCTATCCGGTGGGTTCATCCCAAAGAGCGAAAGCGCCAGCTCCGTGCGCCCCGAGCCCATCCGCCCCGTCAGCCCCAGAATCTCCCCGGGCCTTATCTCCAAGCTCACCCCCGCGTATTGGCCCTGGACTGTCAAATCGCGCACCTCCAGCGCCGCCGCACCCTTCCCGGCATAGGGCGCCTTCACGCTGCTCTCAAAGGACTGCCCGGTAATGAGCTCCCCCAAGCGCCGCCGATCAAGTTCGCTCACCGCATAGGTCCCAAAATTGCGCCCGTCCCTCATCACCGTCACCCGCTCGGCTATATCCATCACCTCGTCCAGCCGGTGACTGACAAATACGCTCGCTATCTTCTGGCGCTTCAACTCATGCACCACCCCTAAAAGGCCCTCCACTTCCTGATGACTCAAGGAAGCCGTCGGCTCGTCCATCACCACCAGGCGCGCCTGCGCCGCCAGCGCCCGGCATATCGCCACCAGTTGCCGCGTGGCAATCGGGAGCTTCCCAACTAGTTCATCCAACGGCAGCGACACCTTGAGCCGATCCATCACCCCCTGGGCTTGCTCGCGCATCACCTTCCTGTTGGCCAGCCGCACCGGCCTCTCCACATGATGCCGAAAGGCGATGTTCTCGGCCACCGTCAGGTTCGGAAACAACGAGAGATCTTGATAAATGATCTGCACCCCAAAGCGCTGCGACGCATCCGGGGTTAAGTGGCTGTGGCTCTTGCCTTCCAAAATGATCTCCCCTTCATCAGGCATGTGCACCCCCGAAAGCACCTTGATCAGCGTGCTCTTGCCACACCCATTCTCCCCGGCCAAACTGTGGATCTCCGCCGAATAAATCGAGAAGTTAACCTCCTGTAAGGCCCGCACCCCACCAAAGCGCTTGCTGATCCCCCGCATCTCGATGAAGTCTGAACTGCCCGGCGCGGCGTCCGCACTGTTCGTCGAGGAGCTCATACCTGTTCGTCTGGGCTTTCCCCGGCAGCTTTCGAAGACTTCGAGGCCAAAGAGCCTTAGAGCCCCAGCGCGGAGAGCTCGTCCACCGTGTTCTTGTCGATGGCCAGCACCTTGATCGCTCGAATGACCCGCTTCTCGGGATCCACGCTCACCTTGCCCAATCCGGGGATCTCCATCCCATCGGTGATCGGCTTGCCCTCCAACACCATCTTGGCCACCGTCACGATCGCCTTGCCCGCCTCCGGCGGACTCCAAATGTAACCCACCCGGATCACCCCTTCCTTGACCAATTTCTTGCCCTGCGTCGGCGAACATGCCCCCACCAGCACGATCTTGTCCGCCTTGCCTCGCTCCTTGAGCGCCCGCCCCGCCCCAATGGGCCCCTGACTGCCAAAGGTCAAAATCCCCTTCAGGTTGGGATGGGCCAGCATCGCATCCTGCGCCGTCTTGTAGCTGTCATCCACGCTCTCGGCCACCCCGTAGCGGTCGGCCACCAGCTTCATCTTCGGATAGTGCTCCTTCTGATAGGCGATGGCTGCGTCCGCCCAGGAATTATGCAAAGGCACCGTCAAGCCCCCCACATACACGATATATTCGCCTTCCTCGCCCATCAGCTTGGCAAGGTCCTTCATGTGCCGCTCGCCAAACTCCTGGTTGTCGATCATCTCAATGTCCCACACGTTGCCCACCTGTTCGGGCGACTCATGGGTGATCACCGGAATCCCCGCCGCCTTCGCCCGCTCAAAAACCGGCTCCAGCGCCTTGGCATCATTGGGCACCACTCCAATGGCACTCACCTTTTTGGCGATCAAGTCCTCCACCGCGCGCACCTGCTGGGCCGGATCCGCCGTCGTCGGCCCCACCATATACGCCTTCACCTTCTGCTCCTTGCCCGCTTCCTTGATCCCTTTCTCCATCGCCGTAAACCACGGGATGCCCCCTATCTTGACCACCACCGCGATCTCCGGCTCCGCCCCTCCAGCCCCTCCGCTGATTACCACACTTGCCAAAACGACCGCAGCAGCCACTGCTCCTTGAGAAAATATACGCATTTTTTTGTTCCTTTTTGAATTCGGGTTCTGGGCTCTTATAATATTATCCTGTTCCAAACTGCAAGTTGGCGCTTGAGGGTTCTGTCCGTGGTAAGGATTTCTCCGTTGAGCGTCATTCCGAGCGCTTTAGCCACAATCTTCAGGTACCCCTCCAAGTCAACGAGTCTATCCCTGAATAACTTCACAACCGTAAACTTTGCTCGAACAGTCTAAAAACTTAGCCAGCTGACGCTCGTTAGCTATTGGTTGGACACGTCAACGTTCGGTGATTCACCCGAAAGAACCGGGCCGGCGATTGCGAAAACCTCCGCCGATAACCAGCATCATCTACGTGGTTTCCCTGCGAACACGCACATTACCGCGAAGTGTGTGCGCCCCACGAATCAAAGAAGAATCGGTCGTTTACTTGGTCTGCGTCGCCTGACGCCCACCAATTTTCTTTTGCTCGGACCGGACAAATTCGACCGAGCGCGCCGCCAGATCGTCAAGATCCCTGCCTTCGAGCAGATCACGATAAACGGAGATATCTCGACCGACTTCGCCGCCGGGAACGAGAAATGGCTCCATGACCACGGCGCCCTGATAATTGATCTCGTTGAGCGCCCCAAGAATCTCCGGCCAGGGCATTCTGCCCTCCCCGGGAGGGCGTCGGTTTGTTTCTCCCAGATGGAAATGCCCCAGCCACTCCTTGGATTCGAGAAGGGCGCCGCGAAAGCTGTCTTCCTCGATATTCATGTGAAAGGTGTCGAGAAGAATCTTGCAGTTGGGGCTTTCTACTCGTTTGGCGAAGGCAATGCCTTCTGCGGCGGTGTTCATGATGAAATGCTCGAAGCGATTCACCACCTCCAGACAAAAAATCACTCCGCAGTCTTCTGCAGCCTTAACCGCCTCGCGCACCCCCTCCACCGCTCGATCGGTGAGGACCTTTTTGTCTTCGCCTGGCATAAGCTTTCGAGGCCACGAGCTGTAGTTGATACCCGCCATGACCTTGCCGTCCAGCTGCTGCATCGCTTTGCACAGATCCTGAAGGAAGGCGACGCCTCTTTGGCGAACTGAAGAGTCCTCGGACACCAAATCCATATCGTCTTGAAGTCCAATGCTGTATGTGAGGCCGACACCTGCCTCTTCGGCGGCAGCTTTGAGCGTGTCTCGCTCTGCGCTGCTCATGCGTTTGATTTTTTGAGCCCTTACTTCAACGATATCGAAGCCCAACTTGCCAGCCCTTTGCACGAAGGGAAGTTGGTCCACGTCCCAAAATTGTGTCCAGTATCCAAAATGTATTCCGATGGGGTTCATAAAAGATTTAGGGGAGTTGCTAAGCTATTGTTCACGTTGTCCCTCGTCGCTTTCGAAGCTCTCTCTGGAACACATCAAAAGCCCCACCTGCCCACCAAGCCATTACTGTTGTCCCAAGTCAATGGCGGCCTGCCTAAATAACTTCACTCTTGTAAACAGGTGGCAATTGCCTTGTTGGGCAACCGTTCTTTTAGGCCGACGGTTCCAATTCGCGAGCAATCGCACTGTCTCTTGGGTTTGAGGCTGGAAGCGAACGTCGACCACTGCCCTTGGTGCGAGGCAAGCTCTTATCAGCGGATGCTGTTTGCTGAAGCTGATTACGGGCCGTTGATTCCCGAATCACCAGGCTAAACGGAATTTCGGCACGGAGCTTCGGTGAGCGATCATTGTTGAGCCGCGCCATGAGCATCGACCAAGCTTGATCCGCGAAAGCCTCGGCTGGCTGCGCGATCGTCGACAACATTGGTCTGAGCGCCGTGAACCATTCACAATCATCATACGCGAGCAACGAGACGTCCCTGGGGAGGTCGAGCCCGACTTCCCAAATCGTCTTGAGTGCCCCGATGGTCATCGTCTGGGTTAAGGCAAAGAGAGCTGAAGGCCTGGGGGCATCCAGCAAAAGCGGCTTAAGCAGAGGTTTGACCGCATCAGCCGAACAGTTGTGCCCCACGACCCTAACATCGCGCGAGGCAAAGAGTCCCGCTTCCTGAAGCGCCTCGTCATAGCCCTTGATGCGCTCCTGGATGTTCCGCAGATTGGGGTCACTCGCGAGAAGGCTGATGTGGCGATGTCCCAGCGAGATGAGGTGGCGCGTTCCCTCTCGCGTGGCAGCAATGTTCCCGGCAGAAACGCTATCAAAATCGCTGTCGGCACCAATGCGATCCAATAAAACCGTGGGAATTCCCCGTTCTCTTAATTCGTCGAGAACGGGAGAGTCGTCGCGGCATGGAACCACGATCAGGCCGTCAATTTGTCGGCGAATCAGGGCAAGCACGCGTTCGCGCTCGGAAGAGAAATCTTCCTGAGTGTCCGCCAAAACATTGGCGTTCGGACATCGGTTTTTGACGATGGTCTGCATGATGTAGATGTCTGCTTCTCTGTTACAGAAAGGGGATGTTGCCGTCGCGTTCTCTTATTCGGGCCAGAACCTCACGGTCTTGGAGGCCGTGAGGCAAGCCCGGGGGAACGGCGCCACAGTGATCGCCCTTACGAACAGATCGGTTTCGATGCTTGGTCAGGAATGTGATTTGGCCCTTGGCGTGAGTGCCGACGACTCACGGAGAGCACGCCGCGACTCGTCTGGCACAGTTGAGCATCGTGGACGCGCTCTTCCTGGCGGTAGCGCAGCGAAATCGAGCCCCAACGGAAATTAATCTGGGTCGCACAATGCGCGCTCTGCGAGCCCAGCGCGACCCCTGGTGAACGGGCGCCAGGCTTGCGCCGCCATGTTTTCCTCCCAGCATCTCCCCGGACGGCTGCCGCAGCGTTGGTGTGCAGACCGAGGCGCGATGCGCCCCCCGAGAGGCCTCGCAACTACGCCGCCGCCAACCACAAAACGCCATAAGGAGGCAACTGGACGACCTCTCTGGAGACATTCATTTCCGGCAGTTGTGTCAAGATTCTCCACTCAACGCCAGAGGGGAGCGTGTACGTAACCGGATTTGTCGTTACGTTTGTGAGACAGAGCACCTGTCTTTCGTCGCGGGTGTTCCTGCACGCCACGAATATTTCCCCGGGTGCTTGCGGAACTTCCTGCTCGGCATAAGGGCTAAAAGCCGGATGGGAGGCACGGGCCCGCAGCATTTGGCGAAGGCCCGCAAAAACACGTGCACGGAGACTGTTGACGTCATTCAAGGCCGCTTCGAGCTCAACGAGATCGAGTTTTTGTCGATTAATCCTGCGCGGAATGCCGCTCTCTTCCGCAGCCCTTCGGTCTCCGCGCGATCCAAAGAGGGAATGAAAATAAATGCCGGGAAGACCTCGCAAGGCGAGCATGATCGAGTGTGCCGCGAGAAAACGTGCAACTTGGATATCTTCAGATTCGGCTGCCAATGGATTTGAAAGCGCATCGAAGTAGCTAATGTTCAGCTCATAAGGGCTCCTGGTTCCGTCCGGGTTATTCTTATAGGAGACAAAGCCGTTGTGGTTGAGCGCCGTCTGCACCAATGCGTCGATCTCTCTCTGATCCAAAATCCCTCGCGCTGGATTCAGGCCGATGCCATCATGGGAAGCGAGAAAATTAAAGAACGTCACCTGATCCGAAGGAAGCTCAAGCGATTGTGCCCAAGTTCGAAGTTGCCCGGCATTCCCGGTTCGCAGGGTATGAAAGACGAGAGGTGGTAGCGCAAAATTGTAGACCAATTGGGCCTCGTTAGCCTCCTTGCCAAAATACGAGATATTGTCGAGGTGCGGCACGTTTGTTTCCGTGATGAGCTGCACGTCAGGGGCCACGGCATCAAGCACACTGCGCATCAACTGAATTGCGCGATGGGTCTGCTCGAGGTGGATGCAGGTCGTCCCTGGTATCTTCCAAAGAAATGCGATCGCATCGAGCCGGATGTAGCGAGCTCCTTTGTTTACATAGAAGAGCAGCACCTCGAGAATCCTGAGCATCATTCTAGGATCTGAAAAATTAATGTCGGCTTGATCCGCGCTGAAAGTTGTCCACACCCGCTTGGGGCCGGCCGATGTCTTAAATGCGGTGAGCAGCGGAAGTGCTCGTGGACGCACGACCTGCGAGAGATCCGGATTACCGGAGACGGTGACGAACGCTTGTTCCCAACCAGGTTCCTGCCGCGAGAACTTCTCGAACCAGACACCTTGAGCCGAAGCGTGATTAAAGACCGCATCAAACATTAGCTTAAATGTTCGCCCTAACGATTCCACATCCTCCCAGCTGCCTAGATGGGGATCGACGGCATAGTAGTCCATCACCGAAAAGCCGTCGTCGGAGGAACTCGGATAAAAGGGAAGAAGGTGGACAGCACTAATCACACCACCGGCGCGCGACACGAGGAACCCATCCAGCGTTTTGAGAGGCGATTCGTGGGCGGCGCGCACTTGATCCCCGTAGGTGATCAGCATGCAATCGGCCTCCGTTGGTCTGTTCTTTGCCGAGACTTCCCTGCCAGGGGTTTCCCGCGCCTGACGAATGAGTTTCTGCACGGCATCCTCGAGCTCAATGGCCGCGGACTCCCCAAAGAGAAAACTAAGATGAGGCTTTACAGAGGATTTCACCTGCACATTCTAACCCCGCAGCTGATCGACTAAACAATGTGAAAGTTCATTCATCGCAGGCCTTTTTCCCCCAGCGCGTGGGATTCATTTCAACCCGTTTTCATGGCACCGACGGCGTCACCCTCGAGGCAGCCAAGTGGGCGCAAATCTTAGAAGCGGAGGGAACGACGTGTTTTTGGATGGCAGGCCTGCTCGACAAACCTGCGGTACAGAGCCATTTGGACCCGTTTGCCTTTTTTAACCATCCCGCCGTTCTCGAGGTGCAAGCAGCGCTTTTTGGCGTAACCACCCGCCCGCGTGAGATCTCTAATCGCATTCACCAGATGAAAGAGAAGCTGAAAACGAGTATCTACGAGTTTATAGAGCGGTTCGAACTCGAGTTGCTGATTCCGCAAAATATTCTCGCGATCCCCATGAACGTGCCGCTCGGGCTGGCCATGACGGAAGTGATGGCTGAGACCGGCATTCCCTCGATCGCCCATCATCACGACTTCGCGTGGGAGCGCGAGCGATTTACCGTCACATCTGGCGCCGATTATCTCGCGGCCGCCTTTCCTCCCACGTTGCCCTCCCTTGTGCACGTCGTGATCAACTCCATGCAGCAAAAGGAACTCGCCCGGCGCTACGGCCAAGCATCCACCATCATTCCTAATGTGATTGATTTCGAGACGCCGCCACCTGGAATAGACGAATACTCCAAGGACTTCCGGAAAGAAATCGGGTTGTCGGAAGATGACATCCTTGTGCTGCAACCGACGCGCCTCGTCGCTCGCAAAGGAATCGAGCACTCGATCGAACTCCTGCGGCGCCTAAGAGAGCCGCGGCTGAAGCTGGTCCTCTCTCATCCGGGCGGCGACGAGGGTGATGCCTACTCCGTGCTCCTGCGCGAACGCATCATCGACGCCGGCATCCAGGCGCTGTTCATCACTGATCGGATTGGTGAGACACGAGGACTTCGCGCCGATGGCAAAAAGCTTTACACGCTCTATGACATCTACCCTCACGCCGATCTGGTCACCTATCCCAGCTACTATGAAGGCTTCGGGAATGCTTTTCTCGAGGCGGTGTATTTCGGAAAGCCTGTCGTGGTCAATACGTATGCTGTTTACGCTCGAGACATTGATCCCCTCGGCTTTCAGACCATCGAGATGTCCATGCTTGTGACGAACGAAGTCGTTGAGAAGACTCGCGAAATTCTTCATAACCACGCCCTGCGTCAGGAATGGGCGGTGACCAACTTTGACTTGGGGGTAAAATTCTTCTCCTATTCTGTCCTTCGGCGCAAGCTTGCCGGCCGAATCGCCAAACTGTTCGGGGAAGGATAAGCTGATCGAGAGTTCATCGGAAGTCTCCAAATCTTTGGCGGCGCCGAAGCGTTCGGGGAGCGCACGCGTCCCCGCCTGCAATTTCCGGCGCCCCCGCGGAAAACTCTGTTCGTTGAGACGCCGAAGACGACACGTGTGGACGCGGATGCTTCCTGGACCTACCTCGAACCCGTGCCTTCTGAGTGCGCTTGTCGGAATGATCTGTGAGAAAGGCTCGCGCTCGAGAGGCGAATAGCCGCCACGCCGCTGCGCATGTGTTCCACAGCGCTGATCAGGTCTTCGGAGCCAGAACCTTGGCCAGGTACCTTTTTATCTGCTCGACGCCTTCGCCCTTCTTCGCGCAGACAGGGATCACGTTCACTTTCCGAAATTTGGCCGTGAATTGCAGCAGGTGACCGGGCGCTTCCGGGAGGTCCATCTTGTTGGCGACAACAGCAAAAGGCCTGGCAGCAAGTCTCGGATCATACAACTTAAGCTCCCGTCGCAAGGTTCGAAAATCGTCCATGGGATCGCGTCCTTCGCTGCCGGCCATGTCGAGGACAAGGAGAAGAAGTTTACAGCGTTCGATGTGCCGCAGAAACTCGTGACCCAGACCCTTATTGTCGTGAGCGCCTTCGATGAGCCCGGGAATGTCCGCCACGGTCGCGCGCCGATAGCCATCTAGTTCAGCAACGCCCACAGCAGGATTCAGCGTGGTGAACGGATAGGGCGCTACCTTAGGGTGCGCCGCAGAGATTTGGCCGAGCAAAGTGCTCTTTCCCGCGTTGGGATAACCGACCAGACCGGCATCAGCGATCGTTCGGAGCTCTAAAGCGAACCATCCCTCCTCGCCGGCGGTTCCTGGCGTGGTTTGGCGCGGAGCCCGGTTGTTTGAGCTCTTAAAGTGCGTGTTGCCCTTTCCTCCCTGGCCGCCCTGGCAAAGGATGAACTCGGAGTCCGGCGTGTCGAGGTCGGCGAGCGGTTCCAAGCCGCGCAAATCCAGCGGGGCTTTCTTGCTCCCGTCTTCCAAGCCGACATGTGATGCCTGCCGAGGACCCCCATGCGGAAGGCGGAAAATCAGGGTTCCTACGGGCACCTTGACGGTGAGAGATGGTGCTGTGCGCCCATGTTTATCTTTGCCCTGCCCGTGTGCGCCCCGGCGGGCCCGAAGGTTCGGCTCATAGGACAAGCTTACCAGATTGTCGGTGTGAATGTCAGCCTGGAGAACGATGTTTCCTCCGTCCCCACCGTCTCCACCATCGGGACCACCGTGTGGCACGAACTTCTCGCGGCGAAAACTGCAGCAGCCATCCCCGCCATCCCCAGCCCTCGCGTAAATGCGGACATGATCAACGAACCTCATTCGCTCATCAAATCGCAAGAACGCCAGCCGAGCAAATTTCGAGCAGCGCGCCCGAACGGCTGCCAGTTACTTCTTGATAAGCGATTCGTACAATCTCGCTGTCTGATGCGCGATCGCCGGCCAGCCAAAGACCTCTTCAGCTCGGCGCCGGCCGGATTCACCAAAGGCTTTGCGCTTAGCGGGATCCGCCATCAATTCGTTGATGCGGGCGGCGAGGTCGCGCGAAAAGCGATCGGGAGCCACTGGTTCAAAAGGACTCTCTTGCATTTGATCTATAGAGACCAGGTAGCCAGTTTCGCCATGCACCACAACTTCTTTGATACCGCCGACAGCCGCGGCCACGACCGGCGTCCAGCAGGCCATCGCTTCCAGATTGATAATGCCAAAGGGCTCATAAATAGACGGGCAGACGAACACCGCGGCGTTGCTATAAAGTTCAATCTTCGTCTTCACGTCGACCATCTCCTCGATCCAGATCACCCCGGAATGCTTGCGCTGCGCCGTGGACACCGCAGCTTTCATTTCAGCGGCGATCTCCTGGGTATCGGGCGCGCCCGCGCAGAGGACAATTTGGAAGCCAGGATCCATATACTTGATCGCATTGACGAGATGGATGATTCCCTTTTGTCGGGTAATCCGCCCGACAAAGAGCACGTAAGGTTCCTGAGGATTGATGGCGAAACGTTTGAGCGCGGCCCTCGAATCCACGCGCTGATATTCCTCGAGGTCAATCCCGTTATAGATCACGTGCAATCGCTCTGGACGAACGTCAAAGAGGTGCTCGATGTCGTTCTTTGTTTCGCGGGAAACTGCGATGACCGCGTCGGCCATCTCAAGAGCGGTCTTTTCCACCCAGCAGCTGAAGTCGTATCCGCCGCCTAGTTGCTCACGTTTCCAAGGGCGCAGAGGCTCCAGCGAGTGCACCGTGATCACCATCGGAATGCCGTAGTTCAACTTTGCCAGAATACCACCCATTTGCACATACCAGGTGTGGCAATGCACCAGGTCCGCCTTGAACTCGAGCGTGTTGAAATCCAGACAACGTTGAAGGGCGCCAAAGACGGACCTTAACGGCTTCGGGCACGTGTAATTATCCGAATTCAAGCTGAACCCCAGCGCCGAAAGATTGCCGTTGGTGACATTTTGATCGCCGAAGCACCGGACGTGCACCGGCATGAGCTTGGCCAGCTCTCGGCTTAGATACTGCACGTGGATACCAGCACCGCCGTAGATGTGCGGCGGATATTCGTTTGTGAAGAATAATACATTCATATTCCAAGAAGCCAGGTGATGTTGCCCTCGGTTGGGCGAACCGCTGCGCAGGGATAGTTCGAGCGGCCGCTGAAGACCTCCTCAAGAATGGGATCCTTGCCTTTGCTGTTTACGAGAAAGCAGACATGCCGAGCGGCATTGATGATGGGGTAAGTCAAGGTCACACGATGCGTCTTGAACTTCGGGACAAAGTTCGCCACGACCCACCGGTCGGTCACCTTCAAAGCTTCGGTGTCCGGGAAAAGCGAAGCGGTATGGCCGTCCTCCCCCATGCCGAGAAGAAGCAAGTCATGACGGTAGAGGCCATGTCCCTTTGCGCGCCTGCGCAGCTCATCTTCATATTCCTGCGCAGCGTGTGCAGGATCTTCCTCACCGCGTATGCGAAGGACGTTTTGCGGCGGTATCGACGCCTTGTCCAGGAAGGCCTCTTTGACCATGCGATAGTTGCTCTGGTCGCTCTCGGGAGGCACACAGCGCTCGTCACCAAAAGTGAGGATCCACTCCTCCCACGCATCGCGCCGATTGGCCAACTCTCGAAACACCGGTTTTGGCGTGTTGCCTCCGCTCAGACCTAGACGGAACTCGCCGCGCTCGAAGATGGCGATATCTGCCTCGCGTTCGATAAGCGCGACCGCATCACTGACGAAGTTGGATGTGCGGATGATCTCCGGGGTCATGAATCACATAAGTCTGGCGGGAACGAGGAAGTGCAGTTGGCCGCTTCCAGGCTGGAAATCCTGCAATTCGACTCCGGTCACAGAAGCTTTCCTCACCTTGATCGCGTCCGTGCCTGCCAGCCCCAGCATCGCGGCGATCGCTTCGCTGAAGTCCGGTTCATGGCCAACCAAAAGAATTGATGGAGTCGCCTGTAGCGCCTTCAGTTCCGTCAAGCACGTTTCGGCCTTCATTCCGGAGGTAAGCCACTCCACCTCCTTCAACTCGGGATCGCCCAACTTTTCCGCCACAATTTTCGCCGTCTGACGGGCTCGGGTAAACGGACTGGTCAGAATGATGTCCGGTAACAAGCCGCACCGGACCAGGAACTTTCCGGCTTTCTCCGCCTGCTCAAGGCCTTTTGGGGTCAATTTGCGTTCAGTATCGCGATCGGCTCGGGTCTCGGCATCGGCATGGCGGAGAAAGTAAGCAAGCATGGCAGCGGGGAGGGTCGCTATTCTGCGCGTTGCTTTGCAGGAGTCAAATAGATAGAAATTTTCTTAGCCGGACGGCTCCCCGCGAATTCGTCTGTGCCGCAAACCACCGCAAAACCGCCGCAATTTACCGCTAACAAATTGCTGGCGCAGGCACTGGTTTTTTCGGCAATAATTGGGTATGAGTGAATCACTGTGCACCTTTGACGCCGGCCAAGGCAAGACCGGCTTATACTACTCCTTGCCAGCGTTGGAAGAAAAGGGGCTGGGGAAGATTTCCCGATTGCCGGTAAGTATCCGGATCGTGCTCGAATCGGTGCTCCGCAATTGCGACGGGAAAAAAGTTACCGGCAAGGACGTCCAAACCCTCGCCGCGTGGAACGCCAAAGCTCCCGCGCCGGAGGAAATTCCTTTCGTGGTAGCGCGGATCGTTCTGCAAGATTTTACCGGCGTCCCGCTCCTGGTCGACCTGGCAGCCATGCGCAGTGCGGTCGCCAACTTGAAGAAGGACCCGAAGATCATCGAACCTCTGGTGCCGGTGGACCTTGTTGTGGACCACTCCGTGCAAGTGGATTTCTTCGGATCCGCGGAGGCATTGCGCCTGAATTTGGAGATGGAATTTAAGCGAAATCGCGAGCGGTATAAATTCCTCAAGTGGGGCCAGCAAGCTTTCAAGACTTTCGGCGTGGTGCCGCCTGGAATCGGCATCGTTCACCAGGTGAATCTTGAATACCTGGCCAAAGGCGTGCTCAGTACCGGAAACGCCGGATGGCACGGTCTACTATCCGGATACGCTTGTCGGCACCGATTCCCACACGACAATGATCAATGGTTTGGGGGTTGTTGGATGGGGCGTCGGCGGCATTGAGGCCGAAGCAGGCATGCTCGGGCAGCCCGTGTATTTCCTCACGCCAGAGGTCGTCGGCGTGCACCTCACCGGCACCCTCAAGGAGGGCGTCACCGCGACTGATATGGTCCTGCGCGTCACAGAAATGCTCCGCAAGCAGAAGGTCGTTGGAAAATTTGTCGAGTTCTTTGGCGAAGGGGCGGCCGCGCTTTCCGTCACTGACCGAGCCACCATCGGGAATATGGCGCCCGAATACGGTGCCACGATGGGGTTCTTTGGCGTGGACGAAGAGACGCTCGCCTATCTACGCGGCACCGGTCGCAGTGAGGAACTCTGCCAAGCGTTCGAGAACTATTACAAGGCGCAAGGCCTCTGGGGAATTCCACGCAAGGGCGAAGTGGACTACACGGTGGAGCTCGAGCTGGATCTTGCCTCCATCGTGCCGGGCGTAGCTGGTCCCAAGCGCCCCCAGGATCGCATCAATCTCCCAGAGCTCAAACGGGCGTTTCAGGCGCTTTTCGAGAAGCCCGTGACGGAAGGTGGTTATGGAAAGAAGACTGGCGACCTAGCGCTGCGAGTGGCCGTGCGCCTCAATGGCTCGAGCCCCCCAACGACACAGCCGGAGCTGCCTTCCACCGATACGCAAATGAACCATCCTCCTGAGGGTCTTCCCAAGGCCGAGGCGGAAATGATCCAAAATCGTCCCACGCCTGACAGACCCGTCGCTCGAGAGTCGGCGTATGCCCACGCCGAGGCGGAGATTGGACATGGAAGTGTGCTTATTGCGGCTATCACCAGCTGCACGAACACGAGCAACCCGAGTGTCATGCTGGCAGCGGCTTTGATCGCCAAGAAAGCCGTCGAACGAGGTTTGAAAGTGAATCCTGCCGTTAAGACCTCGCTCGCCCCCGGTTCACGTGTGGTCACCGACTATCTCGAAAAGACAGGTCTCCAACCTTATTTCGACAAACTTGGTTTTCAAACCGTCGGCTACGGCTGCACAACATGCATCGGCAATTCGGGTCCGCTGCATCCCGCGCTCGAGGAAGCCATCGCGAAGAACGATCTTGTGGCTGCCAGCGTGCTCTCTGGCAACCGCAACTTTGAAGCGCGCGTCCATCAGAACATTCGCGCCAACTTTTTAATGTCCCCTCCGCTCGTGGTTGCCTTTGCGCTCGCCGGAACGGTCGACATCGACCTGAGCTCTGAGTCCCTTGGTAAAGGCGAAGACGGCCGCGATGTGTATCTCCGGGAAATCTGGCCGACTCTGGAGGAGATCCGCTCGACGATGATGTCCGCGCTGAAACCGGAAGTCTATCGCAAGCTGTATTCTGATTTCGCCGAGCAAAACCCCAAGTGGAACGAAGTCCCCTCCACCGTCGGGGAGGTTTATGAATGGGACCGCAAGAGCACGTACATTCAGGAGCCGCCATTCTTTGTTGGGTTCGAGATGGAGCCCGGGCATATCAGCGAGATCAAGGGCACCCGCCCGCTGGGGATTTTTGGTGATTCCGTAACCACCGATCACATCAGCCCCGCCGGCGCCATCAAGAAGACCAGCCCGGCCGGGAAGTTTCTTGTCGAAAACGGAGTGCCTGTTGAAGACTTCAATAGCTATGGCTCGCGCCGAGGCAACGATCGCGTGATGACCCGCGGCACATTCGCAAACGTGCGGATCAAGAACCTGATGGTTCCAGGGGTGGAGGGCGGCTACACCCTCTACTTCGGCGAAAGAGATGTCGCGCCGCCGGATAAAGAGATCAAGGCTAAGGATGGCAAGCCAACTTTCATCTATGATGCGTGTATGGCTTATAAGGCCGACGGGATACCTCTGATAATTTTCGCTGGGCAGGAATATGGGACAGGTTCCAGCCGAGACTGGGCTGCCAAGGGCACCAATCTTCTTGGAGTAAGAGCCGTGGTAGCGCAGAGTTTTGAACGTATCCACCGTTCGAACCTCGTCGGCATGGGCGTGCTTCCCCTTCAGTTCCCCGAGGGAATAACAGCTCAGACGCTGGGCCTTGAGGGCACGGAGCTCTCGGACGTAGTCGGACTCTCAGACCATATTGTGCCTCGACAGGACGTCACCTTACGCATCACGCGCAAAGACGGGTCGGTAATCGACCAACCGGTCAAGCTCCGTATCGATACACCGATCGAAGTAGACTACTACCGTCATGGAGGCATTCTGCCGTTCGTCCTGCGCCAACTGCTGAGTTCGTAGCACAGTTGACCCCGTCGTCAGCGTGCTCGCCCGATGCGCCCAGGATTTGCGGAGGAACTGGAGCTCGGTGCACGCGAGGTTCCGCGGGCTCGCCGCTTCAACTCGCCGAGAACTGGCCCGCCTCCTTTACTTGCAGTAGACATTGCGTCCGCTGCTGAGAGCCATTTTCACCAGCAGTGGGCGCGGTATTCTTGTGATAACGGACAGGGGAAAAGCGAAGATGTCGATTTCGCTCCACTCCGGTCTTTTGCGAACCATTTCGATCGCGGCTTTCTCGATGGCATCCGCTTGAGACTCATCCGGAACGATCAAGACGAGGTTGACGGGACTCTCCAACCCGCACTCTTTCGCGGCCTTGGCCTCAAGCATCCAGATATCTTCGATCGGGAAACCCTCAACCAGTGCAGCGACACAATTGCTCACGAGATCCTGCACGGTATTCATTAGCTAACTGGAAGCATACGCCTCGACACAATCCTGCGTCAACGAGGCGTTGAAAAAGGCTGGCTTGACCGCGCGATGAGCTAGCCGGACGAAAGCTTATTTGAGAGCGGTCAGGACTTCGATTCTTCGCTCGCCGCGAAAAAGGCATCCACCGCCCGGATCGCCTCGCGCTCGTCAGGACCCGAGGCTTCGACCTCAAGCGTCGTGCCGAGACTGGCGCAAAGAATGAGAATGCCGATGACACTTCGGGCGTCGGCAACTTTTTCCCCGAGCCGGCACAGGATGTTTGACCGGAATCCCATCGCAAGGCGAACGAGGAGCCCTGCCCGCCTAAGATGCATTCCTTCTTTCCACGGCACAATAACAGTCGTCGTCTTCATCTCCGATTTAATGCTATACGGCAGAAAAGTGTGGCGCGCTCGAAGAATTTTGCGGCTCTCCAAGATCATCAAGTCGGCGTTTCTTCGGCGGGAAGTGCATCGATCAACATCGCGGTGAGTTCGGTAGAAGCACGGGCAAGTTGCGTGAAAACCCACGAATGCGGATTCTCATCTGCACCGAAGGTGCTGAACTTGATACCCTCGAAGCGTGACACGGCCGCCCGCAGGGCCTCTGGGTTCGGTTCTTCCCAGAAGGCAGCGAGCGCTGAGAGAGCCGAACAAGCGCTGGCTTCCCACTCCGTCAAAACGGATTCTTCGACGGCCGAAGGCCTATTAACGAGATGAAGCAAGAGGACATTCAATACTCGGGTAAGGCGAAGGTTGCCGTTGGCTATCGCGGCGGCATCCTGAAGAATTTCGGCGCGATTCTTCGGTTCGCCATACATTCGCTGTAACGAAGCAAAAACCTCGCTGTTGGCTGTTTCGAGGTGCCTCTTCGCCGGAATCAATTCCGGCCTGCGGCCTGTTCCGGTCCGCAGGCTTTCACAAAGCAACTGAAGATAAGCGCGGTTTGCCAAGAGAGCCTTACTAATGAGCGGCTGGAAACGATCCTTCTCCCAAGCGGGCCAAAAGATGTGCGCTGCCAAGAGAGCCAACGCGCCACCTGCGAAAGTGCACGCAAGCCGTTCAACGCTAAGCTGCCAGTTGATGGGGCCGCCCACTTCGGTCAACAACACGACCATCACCGTCAGGAAGACGACCGCCAGATCATACCGGCGCTTGAGAAACAGGGCGAAGAAGAACGATGTGAGCGCTGCCGCGCCGAGAAGGACGGCGTGCCCAAGCTTCAGGAAGAGCAATCCGCTTGCCAGGATGCTCCCTAGTAAAGTGCCCAGGACGCGTTCTGCCGCGCGCTGCCGGGTCGATCCGTAGTCAGGCTGTATGACAACGACTAGAGTCAAGCCGAACCAATAGCCGTGCGGGATCGCAAACCACTTGTAGACAAACACGCTAAGAACAAGAAGGCTGCCCAACCGAAGCATGTAGCGCACCAATGCTCGGTCGAGGCGAGAGCTCAAGTTAAGCGCGCCCCGCAGGGACGCGAGTTTCCAGGTATGCAAATCCAAAAGCTCCAGTGAAAAGGCTCCACGCTCGCTCGCGCGATCCGTTGCTTCGGTGACGGCGGAGCGGATCTCGGGCAGCAAACCTTCAATTTGCCCGAGGATTGCCACCAAATGAATGCCAAAGGGAAGGTCGTCGACTCGAGCGACGACTCCCTTGCGGCCAGCCTTGAGCAGATTTGTCAGTCTGCGCAATCGCACACCAAGGATGGCCAGATGTGACGGCTGGCGCGAGACGATCGTCAGCGCCACGGCACGAGCGACGTTCTCAAGCGATTGAAAAACAGGCTGAAGAGGGTCTGCTGCTTCCGACAACCCGCGCCCAGGCCGGTGCGTTCGGATGGCGGTATCCAGGGCGAGCACTTGTGTGGCGAACCGGGCCGAAAGCCAGTGTAGCATTTCCAATCGCCTGAGGAGCGGATGCGTGCGTCTGGATTTCGCTGCATCCAGTGTCACCTGGGTCCGGTCGAGAGTTGCACGGAGTCGCGCTTGCTGTGCGGCAAGGGCATCGTTCGCTAGAGTTACATCCTTGCCGAGATCATCATTGAGAACGCCGAGCAAGCTTCCCGCTTCTTGCCAGCACTCAGCGGTTGCTCGCCGCAACGGATGCTGCGGCCGAAAGGGCCAAAGAGCCATCTGCAAAACAATCCCGAATGCGCCCCCGGCCCATGTGGAGAGCAGATGGTAGAGCACCTCGGGGCGACCCGGGGGCGCTCCCAACGCCATTAAGAAAATGAAGACCGTGGGCGCGGCAAGCGGTGGACCGTAATCAACGCTCAGATGCCTCAACCCCCCGGCGACCACCGCCATGAGAGCGGCAAACAATAGCGCCATCCCTAAATGCTGAGAACCCATCGAGCCAAGGCCGGCGGCCAACCCAAGCAAGAGCGCCCCGGAAGAAAGGATCGCCAGCCTCAAGGAATAGGAACCGCGCACCTCAGCCATGGCAACGCTATGCGCGGCGATCGCCGCAAAAATCACGTGCAAGGGGATCTTCCCTGTCTCGGCCAACAGGAGGGGAACAGTGATACCCAAGGTCGCTCGTGTAGCGCGAGCGATGTCAGGCCTCCACGCCTGCACCAACTTCTGAACTCCGGCAAATGGTCGACGCTTGACGATCATGTGATGCCGGACATCAAGAAAACCCTGCCCCGGCCACTAGAACAACATGTCCTTACATGATCCTGTCGCGAAGCGGCTGACCGCGGAGGAAAAGATCGAAATTCTCCACAAAGTGGCGCACCAGCGTTTCCGACTCGTTGCGGTGACCTCCCGCCGTATGCGGAGTAATGTAACAGTTGGGCTCGTTCCAGAGCGGGTGATCATCCGGCAGAGGTTCCGGATCAGTAACGTCAAGCCAGGCGGCACCAAGATGACCATGCCGCAATGCCTCCGCAAGTGCCCCCTGATCAACCGTTGTGCCCCGGCCGATATTGTAAAAAATCGCGCCGCGTTTCATCCAACTCAGGCGTTCAGAAGAGATAAACCCAATGGACTCAGCGTTGTCGGGCAAAATGCTAATTACATGATCGGCGTCGGCAAAAGCTTGCCTGAGATTTTCCGGAGTGACAGTCCGAACTCCTTCGTTTCCTTGGGGCCTGCGACGCATCGCGATCACTTCCATCTTTAATGGGCTGAGGAATTCTACCAGTCTGCTGCCAATAGCCCCGAACCCCAAAATAACCGCCCGTTGATTCTTTAAAAGAGTGGAGCCCTCCCGAAGCTCGGTCCAACTTGGAGCCCCGGATGGGCAGCGGGTTCGGAGCCCCTCAGGTAACTTTCGGGCCTGCGCCAACAAAAAAGCCAGGATGTGTTCAGCGCACGGCTCCGTAAAGACGGCGGAGCTGTTGGTCACCAAGAGCCCGTGCGATTCTGCGAACGAACGAAAATCCGGCGTGTCATAGCGCGTGTACCCTGCGCTGGTTAGATGAATCCAGCGCAGACGATCCGATGTGAAGATGGTGGCAACGTCCGGCTGCCCAAAAGCGATATCCGCGTTCGCAAGCGCCGGATCGGGCTCGTTGCCGACGAGCACCGATTCGACAGCACGTTGCGCAAAGACAAGTTCGTGCGGCGATGTAGCCTTCTTGAGAACCTCACCGGCCGATGGGCTCAACGGAGCGTTACAGAAGACTCGCAATCTCGCCATCGTCATCGGACCGATCGATTTTCCTCAACGGATTGGCACCTCGACTCCTGATGGGAGGATGAAGTTTGCCAAGGCATCAGGGGATGACATTTAGCCGTGGAATTCTTAAGGCTTAAAGCTGCCAAGACCAAAAAATAGAGGGGGGCGCCGACAGCACCCATCCACAGGAACCAGCTGAGCCTTCCAACCGCCGCAAGCGCTATCACGAGATAGATAAAGTCGCGCCGCGCCAACTGATCAGCGATCTTTTCAGCCGCACTCGCGACCTCAGGATCAGAGGATGCGCCGAGAACCGTGGTGAAGAGCGGGCCCGCTGACATCCTCCGCCTCATGGTCATCCAATAAACCAGACTTGAGGAGAGAAGCGTCCCTCCCACCGCCAGAGCCGATAAAACCAGCGGAGTCCTTCGGGATTGCTCGAAGGCAAGCCCGACACCGATCGCGGAAAAGACTGCGGCGTGGACGGCGTTGTCGCCCCAGAAATCAAGCAAACCTCCCGCGCGCGACTCGGCGAATTTCAAGCGCGCCAACTCTCCATCGCAGCCATCGAGCACGGAATGAACCCAGAAAAGACAAGCCCCGAGCAGGTGCCAATGCCTTCCTCGGAGAGCGAAAAAAAACGCGCTGACAAACCCGATGCCGGCGCTTGCCAGCGTCATTGCGTTCGGGGTGACGCGCGTGCTCGCCAACCGACGACTGACCGTGAGCGAAATCTTCCGCTCCAAATGCCGGGACATGAAGCCTTCCGAATCCTTGATCAAGCCGCGCAGCATCCACTTTTCAACAAGCGGAAGGTCCGACTCATTGCGGAAGGCAATCCATTCGTGATCCCCGATCGAAACGAACTCTCGTTTGAGCCGTGCACTTAGCTTAGCCAGCAGTTCCGGATAGGACGGCGAGTTTCGGAATGCGTCAGCGAGAAATTTCGCGTCTCCGCAGCGAACAAGTGAAACGGATTCGGTTTCCTTGATGCTTGTAAGCGTATCGGGCGCCAGCACGAAACCTTTGAGACGCTTCCATGCGGCGTCTGAAAGCAGAATATCAGGCAATAAGACAAGAAACTGTTCGGACAACTCTTCGCCAACGTTAGCTTCATGCTGCAAAACAAAGTTGCGAAACCCTGCTCTGCGGGATTGGCAAACAATGCGATCCTCGAACTCCACGCCCAACAGACGCAGACGGGGTGCCGGACAAACCTTCCAATACGGAACAACGAGCGTTTCGGTCATGCGACTACGGGAAGAAAATCCTGTTCCCGGTTTGCTGCCTTCGACCGTTCAATCAGATCAAGACACTGTTGAGCCATTCGCAAGTTTGCCCCTCGGAGTGACAGGTTCCTGAGCTCTCCGCCGAATTCCCGGGCGACGGACTCGAACCAATCGGTATGATGCGAGCTCATCGACAGCTTGGAATCAAATCTAAACGTTTCCGCGTTTCCATCCTTATGATTCAAGCGCAGAACGTCGTCGTCGATTCTCAGCCGGGCCAAACTTCCTTCAATCACTCCCCAGTTGCGGCGCGTGTTAGAAGTCCACGTCAAGAAGATATCGGCGATCGGCGAATGGCTGTTTGGGCTCTCAAATTGAATCCTTACAGTGGCAGTATCTTCCACCTGCCAATCGGTATACCGGCGGTTTTCCAGAGAAGCTTGCACCCCGACAGGCTGCAAACAAAGCCATTCCAAGACGAGGTAAAACGCATGCCAACCATGATCGACTAAGATCCCTCCGCCAGCCATGCGGGGATTCAGGCGCCAGTTTTCAGGTTCCATCGTTTTGGACGGTCCGCCCCGCAGCACATTCCAGGCGCAATAGCGAATATCGCCGAGCGTGCCGCCGTGCAGGATCTCGCTCACCTTGCGAAAAATCGGAGCGAACTTCCAATTGTGCACAGTACAGAGCACACGTTGATTTACCGTTGCCAAATGCTCGATTTGATCGAACTGCTCTCGTGAGAGCACCAGCGGTTTCTCGCAGAGAACGTGCCGCCCGCGTTCGAGCGCGAAACGGGCAAGCTCAAAATGTGTATTCGGCGGAGTGCAGATATCGACAAAATCCAACTGCTGCGGCAACTCCGAAATCGAGGCGAAGTTGGCCGCTTCCGGCATCGCCCGCATGAAAAACTCCCGTCGCACCTGCAAAGGATCGACGCCCGCGACAATTTGAAATTCTGAACAGCTCTGCCAAGCGGGCAAATGCCCTGCTAGTCCGACATTTCCCAGTCCAATGATTGCGCCTCTATACATGCCAAGAAGGTTTTAAGATCTCCGACAGGAAGTCGTCGCGGCTATTTTTTGTAGGAACCATCTTGCTGAATGACTGTGAAGACTTCCTCAAGGATGGCAGCTGCTTGCATGGCGGACTTTTCAGAAATCGTTAATGGGGGAATAATGCGGATAGGATTGGAGTAACTCATGGAAAGCAATCCCCGTTTCAAACAATCGTGAAAAACTCTGTGGGACGTCTTCTTGTCGATCGGCTCCCTGGTTTTCTTGTCCTTCACCAATTCAATGCCGATCATTAGTCCGCGCCCGCGAACTTCGCCCACGAATTCGAAGCGCTCCTCAAAGCTCTTGAAGGTCTTCAACAGGGCGTCTCCAACCTTGCGGGCATTTTCAACCAGCTTTTCCTCCAAGATAATTTCCAAAGTGGCCAAGCCAGCCGCCGCGGCGAGGGGATTACCTCCGTAACTGGAAGAATTACCAGAGGGGAGAGAGTAGGGAGTTATGTTGCAATATTCTTGCGTTGAAATGACCCCGCTCAGCGGGAATCCCCCGCCCATTCCCTTACCCACCGTCAGGATGTCTGGCGAGAGGTTATCGTGCTCGAAGCCCCACATCGCACCCACTCGACCAAAACCGGTTTGCATTTCATCCGAGATCAATAGAGCGCCGAATTCCTTGGCGATCGCTTGAATGGCGGATAGAAATCCCGGAGGCGGAACGATGTTGCCGGCGGTGCCTTGAATCGGTTCAACGATAACCGCGGCCACCTGGTGTTGAGTTTGCCTCTTGATGACTTCTCGCAAATGATCAGCGCAGGCCAATCCGCATGAGGGATATTGCAATTTCAGTGGGCACCTATAGCAATACGCGAAGGGCGAAAGGTAGAGGCCCGGCATGAAGGGGCCGAGATCCTTTTTGAACTCGTTACCCACCAGGCCCAAAACTCCCCCGGTCTTGCCGTGAAATCCGCCCCAAAATCCGACGAACTCGAATTTCTTCGTCACAGACTTGGCCAGCCGGAAAGCCGCCTCGACTGCCTCCGCACCGGCTGAGAAAAGCTGGATATGGCTTAACGGCTTCGGCAGCAGTGAAGCCAGCCGGCGCAAAAACTTCATCCGCACCTCGGTTGTGAAGCTCGAGAAGGTCACCTCGTCAATCTGCTTCTTCAGCGCGGCGACATAACGTGGGTGACAGTGGCCGACGCTTCCGACGCCAATTCCTGAAACAAAGTCGATGTATTCATTCCCATCCTCGTCGGTGACGATCTCATTGCGGCCCTCGGGCAACTGCGATCCCGGAGTAAAGCGCGATTCCCTGAAATCCGGGAGAAAGAAATTTTTGCTCCTCCTCGAAAATCCGCCGCGATTTCAGCGTCTCTTTGCGCCTATTGTCGTGAGCGAGCCAGCGATTCTCCACCGGGAAGTTCGTTCATCCTGCAATGAGCTATAAGACCGGATCCGAAATCCTGGAAAGAATGTGGCGGGCGATCGCCTGAGAAGCTTCCTTGCGAAACAGAGCAAAGCTCGGCCAGGCATTGATGTCGATGAGGTAAATCGAGCCTTCCGCCGTGACGACTGCGTCGCCCCCGAAAACCTCAAGGTCCAGAATCTTGGCCGCCGTGAAAAATAACTCCCTCAGCGCTCGCTCTGAGAATGGATAACGCTTCAGTTGTTGCTCCTTGTGGTAGAACCACCTGAACCACGTCTCTCCAGATTGGCCAACGCCGTAGAGTTTGACCAAGTCGCCATTGATGTGCTCTTGGACGGCCGCTCGGGCCACGCCGCGCGATTGAAATGCCTTGAGGAGCCGGCGGATCTCGTCGGCCGATCGCGCCAGGGACACGTCACCTTCCTGCGTGTTGTGAACGTCACCGCGCTTGATCCAGAGCGGTTCAACGCCAACCTCCCCCGGAAAACAGCTCCTTACTTGAAACGGCGCCACGGTGAGAACGAGCTCACTCCTTGGAAAGAGCACCCCACTGGACGACAACAGCGGAATCATGCGGTTGCGATAAGTATTGCGAATGGCTTTGACGGAGTTGATCACAACTGTTCCGCGCCGTTCCCATTCGCTGAGCGGCTTCAGCATTCGCTCCTGCTCGCACATGGTAAACACGATCTCCGGGAGCGGTCCTTGTGACCACCGATCAGAACGGACGGCTTGTTCAGGCCTGAGAAATTCAATCTCCAGCCCTTCGGAGCGCAGCCGTTCTCCCGTCAAGCGAAGGATCTCAAAATCATCGAAAAGCCTCCCGGGAGAATGGAGCGCCTCTCGAAAAATTCCGAGCACCGAACGGGAGATCAAAAGGACCTCCCATGCCGGGCTAAGAATTGTTCCGCAAGCTGAATGTCGGCAACCGTATCCACGTCGATGACGTCTGCAAGCGGCACCGCTCTCACCGGAAAGCCTTCTCGAAGGAGTTCTCGGAGAAAAACGCGCAACGAAGAGATATCCTCTCTTAACGTCCTCTCGAAGACACTCTCGTCGACCGCGTAAAGGCCCGCGGTTGCGTAGTCATCGGCTCCTCCTCCGATTTCTACAATCTTGAAACTGCCTGGCGCAGTCCTGACCCAAAGCGGCTTCTCGTCGTGCACGAACGATGTGACGCCCAGGAGTATCTCGCGCAGCAATGGAGCTTTGGAATTCAGCATCTTGTGCCAGTCGTCGGACGAGCAGATCGCATCGACTGTGGAGATGAGGTGCCTGCCAGGGCCCAGAGCCCGGCCAACTCGCCAAAAGCTCTCGAACGAAGACTTTGTCGATTTGATCAAGATGTGAAGATCGATCGCGGGGAAATGCTTTCGCACCCAATCGGCGCATTCCTGCTGCCCCTCATTGAAAATGATCACTGCGCTTTGAATGCCGGACTCTACAAACTGTCGCAGCCTGTGTCCGATCAGGGGAAAACCCGCAATAGGAATCAGTGGCTTGTGAATTCGAACTCCCGCTTCTTTCAGGCGAAGGCCTTCTCCCGCCGCAATGATCCCAGCTGACTCAATCATAGCAGAATATGCTCGAGCTCGACGAGTGATCGAATGACCGGATCACCTTCGCAGCAAGGTTTCAGGTCCGAATTGGCGTTCAACCAGATGTGCGGCATCGACAGCGCTCGTGCTCCCGCCATATCGCGCGTCGGATTGTCACCGACGAAAATCGCTTTCTCCGGCACGCAGTCCAGACGCTCCAGAGCACTTCGAAAAATTGACGCATGCGGCTTGGCGAAGCCGATTCGGGCCGAATCGATGATAACGCTAAAAACCTCGGCATAGCCAATCTCTCCACAAAGGAAATCAAGGTTCCCATAGAAATTGGAGACAATCCCCAAGCGATAATGCTCTGAAAGTCGCTGAAGCAGCGCCTTGTTTCGCTGCAAGTAGTAAAGGGAATCTGAATAGAAGTCTCGGGAAATGCGGCCGGCCAGCAGCCTGTTATACCGATCGCCGTTGCGCAGAACCCGGCAGACGTGCTCGAAGAGCATCGCCTCGTACCCCACCTCGCCCAGCCTCTCCTCGGTCAGCGAGTCGTCTGATGCATAGAAAAATCTCTCGAAGCTGACGAGATCCCAGTCGATTCCCACCTGATGATAAAGCGCGTAGAAGCGCTCTTTCCAGGGGATGCCATCGGAGTCCAAAGTGCCGCCGAAATCAAAGAGAATCGCCTTCGGCTTCGAGCGCTTCATGAGGACCTGGCATCTGGTGAGTTCAGTTAAATGGTTGAGGTATCTGCAGGCGACACCTCACGGCTGAGGTTAGACGATGATCAAAACTGAGGCTACGACTTTTTCGGATCCCATCCTAACCGCGTCGGTTGGCGGCCCCTAAGCTCACCCTCTGCGGAGCAGGACCACGCGATTGGTATTTGTGCCCTTGCTCATGTTGCCAACGCCCCA
The DNA here is from genome assembly GCA_963744345.1 of uncultured Verrucomicrobiae bacterium. Taxonomy (GTDB): domain Bacteria; phylum Verrucomicrobiota; class Verrucomicrobiia; order Chthoniobacterales; family Terrimicrobiaceae; genus DASTFP01. Next base: position 108,872 of record CAVUTD010000008.1, on the reverse strand, counting down.
GCAATTCGAGGTCTTGGTGAAAGTCTGCCAATTAACGAGGACCAGAGTAGGTGTCAACCCCGCCTGCTTCGCCGCGGGAATAACAAAGTCCTCGAGTCTTAGCCGGCCCCTGCGGACCTCACCAACCTCGAAGGCGACGTATCCACCAGGCTTCAGCAGTCGATGCAGCTCATGGAAAACCGCCGTTATGTGCTGCGACCATTCATCAAGACGCTTGAACATCCACAGCTCGATCGATTCTGGATCGATGTCATTGAACCAACAACGGAGCCAATTGTCCGTCTTGTAGTCGACAACGTCGAGGAAGGGCGGTGAAGTTACCACCAGAGCGACGCTTTCATCGGCAATCGCCGGTGTGTTATCGCACGATCCGGTCAGCACAATCGACTTCGAACCCAGGGCCGAGAGGGAATTGCGCTCGGACTGGGAAACTCCGGCTAAAAGCGATCGGCTCTTCCGTAAGATGAGCGCGGAAACGTCGCGCATGTCGGGTACTTGCTTCCGCTGTTCATTGATTCGGCGTTGGCTCTCGATCGAAACAGCTTGATTTGGCGGCATCGTGTAGACGGAAAAAAAGCCTCTGGAATGCCCGGTCAGCCGATTGGTCGCCACCATCCGAATCCATCGATCGACGGGTGATCGGCTTTCGCGCAACTCCGCACGAAGGGCGCAAATTTGCCGCAAGGTTTCGGGATGGAAGAAAACGAGAAGGTCGTCCGGCAATATCCCCTCGTAGCTCAAATTGATTTCATTCAGGCGCCGATGGATCTGCTCCAGACTTGGCGGAGCCAGACGCGGCGTCAATAAAATGGCGCTGAGCGGGCTGACATCACACCCGGCTCCCCGCCGGCCCAGAAAGATTGCCTCCAGCAAAGTCGTCCCCCGTCCCATAAATGGATCATAAACGAGATCGCCTGGTCGCGTGAGCCGCTCGATGAAGAAGCGCGGTAGCTGAGGCTTAAAGCACGCCCGGTACGACACTTCGTGCAGGGAGCCCGCAGCTCGTTGTCTGGACGTCCAAAACTCGTTCGTAAGGACCGGAATGCTTTCAGAAGAGCCCACGGCCAACTGAGTCACCTCAGTGCGAGTTCCGAATGCGCGAAATTGCTCGAGCTCGCAAAGGAAATCACCGTGGGAAGCGGAACAGGCGGGTGGAGGATTACGAGGAGACGCCTGAGGTTCCGGCTGCATAATCTTGATCCTCGAGAACTCAGCGTACAATGCCGTCGCCTCAACGAACAAGAACTCTGCCGAGAGACTTCACGATGCACAACTCGCATGCCACAATCGATATCTCCACCTTGTGGAAACTATGGTAAATTCGACCATGAAACAGCTAAACATTATTTTATCGGTGGCTGCAGCGGCTGCCCTCGCTGCTGCGAATGTTCTCGCTCACGAAGAGGAGAAACATGAGGGCGCTTCGAGCGAAGAGTCGACCGTGACCGGCGAAGTAGTCGATATGGTTTGCTATATCGATGAGGGCTCGTCTGGTGCTGAACATGCCGAGTGTGCCAAAACGTGCATCAAGATGGGGTTACCCGTCGGCATCAAAAGTGAGGGCAAGACGTATCTTCTTGTTGGCGAGCACAAGCCAATGAACGAAGAATTGGCGCCGCTTGCGGCGAAAACGGTAACGGTGAAAGGCAAGGTCGTTTCCCGCGACGGCTTCAACATGATCGAGAATGCTGAGATTGTGAAAAAATAACCGGGCGTCCCGCTGTTCAAGAGAACGCGACGAGACGTAAGCTTATCATTTGGCGACAATGCTCGAAGCGTTTCTGAAGGGTCTGCAGCAACCGGAGTACGTGCACGTGCTCCTCAACCCTCTTCCTGTTTACGGAGTTGCCCTGGGGCTCGCAGCTCTCACGATCGCCTTGACCTTGCGGAGCCGGAGAGCCCGAATCTGCTCTTTGATGCTTATTCTTCATTGCGGCAAGCTCGGCTTGGCCGGTGATGCACTACGGGCGCCAGGGATACAACCGTGTGAAAACCATGACTGATAGCGAGGGCAGGAAATGGCTTGAGGAACACCAGCGCCGTGGCGAGCAACTCGCGTACGCCTTCTACGCCTTGAGCGCGATGGCTCTCATTTCCCTGGGCGCGGAATGGAAGCGGTCCAAGGCCCTGGTGCCACTGACAATCTTGACGCTGGTGCTGTCTGTCGGGACATTGGGCGCGGGCGGCTATATCGCGTACGCGGGCGGACATATCCGCCACAAAGAATTCCGGTTCGAGCCGGCCCCTGACCCGCCGGCGCGAGAGAGTCAAGGCGAGCCAAATCACGCCTCCTGATGGACCTGCCCAACCGAGTAGCAACGTGAAGCTTCTTCACGCTCTCAACGATCGGATGGTCCTAAAAATGCCTTCTCTGTCTATGACGCAAGGTCCGCGTCGGTCTTGCGTCTTCCGAGCAATTCGAAGACGCGAACCAAGAGGATCTTTCCCTTGATCTGCACGTCTTGCACATCGCGCCAGGCAAATCCATCTCCGGCGCCATCGCGAACATTTTCATCCACGAGGACTGAAGTGTTGAGCCGCGCATTGAGAGCCTCGAGTCGTTGGGCAAGGTTGACCGGATCCCCGAGAGCCGTGTAGCTCAAACGATGAACGGCGCCGACATTGCCGACGGTTACCTCTCCGGAAGCCAGTCCGAATCGCGTGGGTAGCGCGGGCAAACCTTCAGTGCGCCAACGATCGTTCGCCCCATCCAGCCACTCGCGGACTTCAATGACCGCTTCGATCGCGGAACGGGAATGATTTCGCAGCGCTTTGGGCGCACCCCAGAACGCCATGATCGAGTCGCCGATAAATTTATCCACCGTCGCTCCATGGAAATGGAGAATATCAACAATCGAATCGAAATACGACGACATGTGTCGGGTGAGATCGGCCGGGCTCATCGATTCCGCAATTGTCGTAAATCCGGTGATGTCTGTGAAGAGCACAGTGACCTCCGCATTTTGCCCGCCGATCTCCGCAGCCTCTCCCCGGCTGAGTAACTCGCGAACCACGTCGACCGGAACGTAGCGGGCGAACGAGTCAAGTGCCCGGCGCATGTTTTCCTGCGCTTCCGCCAAATGCCGGACCTCCGAAATCTTGGATTTCACATCGACCTCAACATCGGTTCGAAGCGTTTGCAGACGCGAACTGTGCTCAACCAGCTTCTGCAAAGGCTCACTGTACGAACGGGAGAGATAAAAGGCCATCAGCGTCCCGACTCCGAGCGCGACCAGGGTTACCAGCAGCAACGCGAGACGATCACGCAGGTTTTCCCCGACAAGGCTCCGCTCTGGAATAAGCACACCGATCCAAAACCGCTGGTCCAGCCCAAGATCGTAGCGACGGAATCCGCACCACCAGATTTCGCCGCCCTGCTTGAAGCGAAAGGGTTCCATCGTCTTTTGCTCATCCCATAGCCGGACGCCTTCCGAGACAAGGGACATTGAGCGTTCCTCGGGACGTTTAAGGAGAAGCGAGCGCAAATCCTGCCCAGGCTCTAGCGACGGAACCAGCAATCGACCATCATTCGTCAAGACGAACACCTTACCATTCCCAGGGACACTGATTCTCTGCGCGAATTTTGAGAGATCCTCGAGAAGGATATCGAAAGCCAGGACGTAAGGTCCTTCGGGGCCATCTACGCGCACGGCCGCGGTGATTCCGGGTTCGCCTTTCGGCGGAAACGCATACGGCTCGGTCCAGTGAATCGCCTGATCCCACCAAGCCTCGACCAATTTGTACCAGGGCCGAGTGCGCGGATCGAAGTCAATTTCTTCCGTCCATTTCTTAACGACACCTCCCACCTCGTCGACTTGCTGCCATTCGGCCAGCCTCGCTCCTCCTTTCAAAAAAACGCTTTGCCACTGATTCTTGTGCCTCACCAAGAGGAACGTATTCCCGCTCGCGTCACCCGTATTGATGGATGTCATCTGCGGGATCGCTGAAAGAACTGGGATCAGCACGCCATTAGCTGTTTGCAGATTCTCCGGCGAGAACACCCCGCGCGTTCCCAAGTCCCTCACAATCTCGATCGATTTCGAGATCGGCGCGAAAAATGTCGCGAGTTCGTGCTCGGCGGCTCGGGCGACCTGCTCGAACAAAGATGCAGAGAGAGAGCGGATTGCCCTGCCCGCCCCAACCATGCGGTAAAGGAGCAAACTTCCCGAGATAAGCACGACCAAAATGAGAAGATTCGTGAACAGGCTCCAACGAATGCTCACGGAACGCGGATGCGAGCCTTTTATCATCCGCAACTTCATTTGTCAGATTCGCACCGTTGAAGACAATCTAGGGGACGATGAATGGCTTGCAATCTGAGATCGAGAGGAGTGGGAGAGAGATCTTCGCGCGGATGGCTGGGTCAAGGCCAAGTGTGTTTTCGCAGTCCAATGTGACCGGCTTGCTCTTGAGTTGGTCGTTGCGGCAGGAAGAGCTAAAAACGCGACTTTTTCGCCTCATCGACGTCCTGCCTGCGCTGGCCGACAATCGGGAGATTGCCCGTCACATCGGAGAGTATTTAGGAGACGGATCCGCCGGTCTGCCGAGTGGCGTGCGAACGGTTCTGCGCTGGGCAACGCAGGTCCCCTCGCTCGCAGGACCGCTTGCCGAGCGCGCCGTCAGGCAAGTCGCGCGCTCCTTCATTCTTGCGGAACGGCCGGAAAATGCGCTCGCCGCACTGCGCGCCATGCGCCGTCGCTCCATGGCCTTTACTGTCGATCTGCTCGGGGAAGCTGCCGTAAGCGAAAAGGAAGCCGAGGCATACGCCGCCCGATATCTTGAGCTCCTCCAAGTCCTGGCTGATGCCGCCAAGGCGTGGCCGCCTTGCGAACGCATCGACCGCGACGATCGCGGGCCGATCCCGGCCGTCAATATTTCGGTCAAAGTCTCCGCCTTATATTCTCAGATCAAGCCCGAGGCGCCAGAGGACAGCATTCAGCGGCTTCAAGATCGATTGCGGCCTCTGCTGCGCTGCGCGAAGGCGCACGACATCTTCATCAACTTCGACATGGAGATGCACTCGTTGAAGGATCTTACGCTGCGCTTATTCACAACCTTGCTCAGCGAAGCCGAGTTCAGCGACTACCCTCACGTGGGCATCGCGATACAAGCCTATCTCCGACAGACGCCGAATGATTTGGATCAACTCATTGAATGGGCGAAGACGCGACGCACGCGCGTGACTGTGCGTCTGGTCAAAGGTGCCTATTGGGATACCGAGATGATCCTCGCCCGACAACGCCGATGGTCGCCGCCCGTCTACGAGCACAAACACGAAACAGATGTCGCCTACGAGCGAATGACGCGCCAACTGCTCGAGAACAGCGAGGTGCTCGACTGCGCCTTTGCTACTCACAATGTGCGGACGATCGCGGCCTGTCTCGCAGAACGCCAGCGGCTCACGCTGCCGGCTCGCCGAATGGAGTTTCAAATGCTTTACGGGATGGCCGAACCGATCAAGGAGACGCTCAACCGGATGGGCTACCGTGTGCGGGAGTACTGTCCGTTGGGTGAGACACTGCCGGGCATGGCTTACCTCGTGCGACGACTGCTGGAGAACACGTCTAATGAAGGATTTCTGCGCGCCAAATTCAGTGGAAACACACCGCCGCGGATCCTCCTTCGCGATCCCGCCACGGTACGCCCTACGACGGCTCTCGAACCCGTGTTGGGGTTTTCCAATGAGCCGCTGGCCGATTTCTCGCGGGCTGAACTCCGGGAGAAAATGGCGACTACAGTCCGCGAGGTCCGTGCTAAGCTCGGTGCTCTCCACCCCCTGCTTATCGGCGACGCGGACATCCGACCAGCGAAGGAAATGCTTTCGCGAAATCCGGCGAAACCGACCGAAATCGTCGGTCACGTAGAAACAGCCGGTGCGGCGGAGGTTGAGCTGGCGATCTCCGCAGCGGCCGCGGCTTTTGAACTCTGGCGGGAGACAGAGCCGGAGAAGCGCGCGCTAATTCTCGAGCGCACCGCCGAGCTCATCAGTCAGCGACGCTTCGAACTCGCGGCCCTCGAAGTGTATGAGACAGGGAAGACATGGCGCGAGGCAGACGCTGACGTTTGCGAGGCAATCGATTTCTGCCGCTACTATGCCGGTGAAATGCGTCGCCTTGCCTGCGGCGAACTCCATGTCCCAGGCGAAGAGATTCGACACGAGTACACCGCCCGCGGAGTGGCTGTCGTCATTGCACCGTGGAACTTTCCGCTGGCGATCTTGTGCGGCATGACGAGCGCAGCCCTCGTGGCAGGAAACGCCGTCATCATGAAGCCATCCGGCCAATCAGCCGTGATCGCGGCGATCTTTGCGCGCATGCTGCGCGAAGCGGGCGTGCCCTCCGGAGCCATCAACTGCCTGCCAGGTTCCGGATCAGAGATCGGACCAGCCCTCGTGGAACATCCCAAAGTGTCACTCATTGCCTTCACAGGATCGCGCGCTATCGGAGTGAGGATCTGGGAAGCCGCGGCACGAACGCCGCCCGGCCAGGCGCAGTTGAAGAAAGTCGTCTGTGAAATGGGTGGAAAAAATGCCGTGATCGTGGATGACGACGCAGATTTGGACGAGGCCATTGTGGGGATCGTTACTTCAGCCTTCGGCTACCAAGGCCAGAAATGTTCAGCGCTTTCACGGCTCATCGTGCTCCCGCGGGTTCGCGAGCGCTTGATTCGCCGGTTGATCGACGCAACCGAGAGCCTGCGCATTGGCGATCCGGCCGATCCGGCGGTCAGCATCGGCCCATTGATTGATCAGACAGCCTATGAACGCGTGCGCGGGATCATCGAGGCGGGGCGACAGGAGGCCGAATTGGCGTTTCAAGCTCCAATCACGCAAGAAGACGGCTGGTTTGTTGGACCTGCAATTTTCACCGGAGTGGCGTCCGACTCATGGCTCGCCCAGGAGGAAATTTTTGGTCCGGTGCTTTCCGTGATTGATGCCGCGAATCTCGATGAAGCCCTTCGCATCGCCAACGGAACGGCCTACGCGCTAACGGGTGGTTTCTACTCGCGAAGCCCCAGCCGGATCAAGCACGTCAAATCGGCATTTCGCGTTGGCAATCTCTACATCAACCGAGGCATCACGGGCGCGCTTGTGGGACGGCATCCCTTCGGTGGATTCGGTATGTCGGGGGGCGGAACAAAGGCGGGTGGTCCCGATTATCTCCTGAACTTTATGTTCCCCAAAGTCGTTGCGGAAAACGTCCTTCGACGTGGCTCCGCGCCGCAGCACTCGAGAAGGGAGGGATCTCCTTCTTAGAATAATCATCGCGAGCAATCGCGCTGTTTCTCATAACCGCAGGGCGTAATCCGCGCCTTCAAAATTGTGGTATTGCCTTGGACGCAAAAACGCCGACACATGGCTCCTGAGGGAGGATTCGTCGGTGCGAGGCGACGTTCCAAGACATCTGAGATTAAGTTGGCGCCAGTAAAGCGATTTTCGAGCACTGTAATTGGTGTGCTCCGCTTCAAAAGGATGTCGAAGCACGCATCTCACTCAATAGGATCAGCTCTTCATCCTCATGCAGGCATTACGCCAGACCGTTCCGTCAGGGATTCCGCTCGTGAGACCTCAGAGAGATCGAAATCTTTCACAGTTCCGAAGACAGGTATGGCTACGTTTTCTATGCGCTACAACGTGCATCGAACTGACCCCGAACGTCAGTGGGTGACATCTGTCAGATGGAGCGGCCAGACTTTCCTCGCTTCAGAGGCTATATTGCGACGCCCAAGCCAGAGAAGTTCGACAACTCCCAGCGCAAGGGTTTCAATCTTTAGCGGAGCCGCGGGATGTCGGGATGCGGCGTGAGCGTATGTCCACCTGAAGGGTCCAGATCGTGTGGTTGGGAGGCTGAATCTCGCCGATCCAGTGGAAGGAGTCGGCGGTGATTTCCCTGAAAGTCCAACGATACGTGGCGCCGTCGGGACCTTTGCCTTCTTGCACGATGTCCTGGCCAACGCGGCGCGCGATCTGGTCCATGAAGACGCCGCGGGAAGGATCGCGCCAGGTGATGCGCCACGCGCGCAGGGATGGGTCATACACACGCAAGGTCGTGCCATACCAATCGGCGAAGCGGGAGGGCACGGAGGGCCGGTCTTTGCGGCGCGGGTTGATCCAGACGTCCACGATGGCCCGGCCTTCGAGTCCCCAGGAAAAGTGGGCTTCGCCGGCGGTCCGTCGCACACTACCGTCGGGACCGTAGACGGTGAGTTCCTGCTCCCAGCTACCCACGAGCCAGCCGTAGATATCGTCCTCGGGCGGAATCTCGGGCGCGCGTCCGGGAGCGACCATCGCGTCGCAGTAGGAAGAGGTTTTTGGTTTCATCGTGAACCTTTCGTTGGAAGGGTGACGCTACTCGAGCGCGGAAGGAGTCGCTTCCAGATTCTTGCTCATTTCAAGGAGCTGGATCCCGGCCTAATTTGCCTTTGTTATACCCCACGTTTTGTATCAGCGGGCTTTTGTTTGCCCTCGGTCCTTCTCCAGCTTCCGCAGCCAGTCTGGATTCGACAGCCTTTTGCGGCAACTCCCTGATCGTTCAAGATCGAGATCGCGGCACCCTCCAAGAACTTCCTGACTTCGCCAACATTCTTCAGCCCAAACAACCGGGAGGCATAGGTCTGCGGCAGGTTCAGGATCTTCTGCCGCATGGCAATCAACAGGAAACTCGCGTTATCCGGTTCGGTTCAGTCCGGTTTTAACGCTTTCCCTCAGCGGCGTCTGGCAGCTTGCCCAAGTCCGCCTTGGTTGGCGAACCGCTGACCCAATTGATATCCCACGCGGAATCAACCGTGATGAACACCAGCGCTTCGTCTGACGCCCATGCCTGGTGGCGCTGCTTGGCAGGGATGTAATTGAAACCACCCGGTCCGAGCTGGTGGCGCATGCCCTCGTGTTCGAACGTCCAGCTGCCGCGTATGACCGTGTGCGTTTCGTTGGCGCTGTGCCAGTGCATCGGAACGTGTATCTGCTTCGGCACACGAATCAGCAGATGAGTGGCCTGGGTCACTGGGTCGACGCGCAGAATCGAAATCTGCGGCGAGTCGGCACCTAGCTCGGGGACGATGGTCTGCCACTGCAGTTCTTCGTATCTCGCGCCCATCGCCTGGCCGGACGTCGCGTGCGTGCTTGACTGCTGCGCGACCAAAGCGGCACCGGTCAGCAGACTCAGTAGCACTGTGAAGATTGTTGTTCGCATCATGCGATTCCTTTCAGCGCGTGCAAATGCGTACGAGATCCGATCATCCGGCTAACGAGCCATTCTGTCATTTTTTCGGGTATAATGCCAAATCGGAGTTATTCGTTAGCGAAAGGCGCTTCTGGGGCGTCCATTCGAAGAGCAATCTGGCTGGAGGCGGAGTGCAACGTCAAGCGTGATATGGGCTTGAGCCTTCGACTGTTCAGCTCGATCCCAGCACCTCCCCTGACGATTTGTTGTATGCCGCCGTCCAGTCGCTGACGCCGCAGAACGAAGCGGAGCGCGCGTTCAAAGCCGAGACGATCACGAAAGCCGCGGAACTCGACGAGATGCGGTGGCTTCCCTACGAGCAGTCGAGCCGCTCGATCTCCACGACGCTGCTGTTTGTCCTGGTCTGTTGGCTCGCCATTCTTTTCATCAGCTTCGGCCTGTTCGCGTCAGCAAACGGCGCCCCCGTTTTCGCGCTCATGGGTGGAAGACGCAGTTCGCGATCAAACCGAAAAACAATGACCGGTGACCGTTCAAAGCGCGTAAAACAAGGGTTATGGGGCGTTTATTTTGCCGAAAAATCGTCCCTCGCTACCTTAAGGCATCGTAGGAAACGGCTTCCGTCACAAGCGCATGGAGCCGACCGTTAGGTCTACTTAATTGCCTCTGAATTTGATTGGAGGATACACATTCAAACTCGCGAATAAAGTAGCTCGAGTCACTGGCGGCGGTCCGCAATCGGCCGCGAGATTTCGTTGACCTTTGCGCGCGAGGGTGCCAGCGTGGCTGTGAACGAGGTCAATACAAACGGAACGAAGTGCAAAGAGTTGCCAAGGAGATACCAATGCCGTTCATGCTCAAGATTCAGTGGGACATCAAAGCCGGGCGCGAGGCCGACTTCAGGGCCAATCAAGCGGCGCTGTGCAAGGTCATGCTCGAGCATCCGGGAGTGATCTGCTACCATGCTTATTATCCCTCGCAGCGAGTTAGCCAGTGGACTGAGATCTATGCAACCGACGAGGCGTTCGCAGCGCACCTCGCCAACGACAAAGGCAAGGGTCCCCTGGCAACAGTCATTGACGCGTGCGACAAGATTACCTGTCAATGCTGGGGGAACCCAAACGCCGGGTCCAAAGAGCTCCTCGCCGGTTTTGGGCCGACGTACCACGACACGGCCACAAACGCTTTTGTACTTAATCCCAGGGCCGATCGGGAGTCGCGGATCTAGCGAAGCACACGCATTCCTTCCATGGCGGGGATCTCCGCCAGCGTTATAATAATACGCGATTTATTCTAGGGTCTTTCCTAGATTAGAGGTGAGGAGCCGAGGTTAGTGATGAGGAGGTTGAAGAGGTTATCATGGCGATGATTGAAGCGCCATTCGGTTTCTTTGAGGTGGTCATAGAAGTACTCCCAGCGAACGCCGCGAAGCTTTGCCAGGCGCAGTTTGGCGTAGCTCCAGAAGGACTCAATGCCGTTGATATGACGATGCTTTCTGGCAAATTCATTGTCGTGATGGTGGATGCGATGGTGCTTATAGCCTTCCAGCACCAATCCGTCGTAGGCGCGCCAGCCATCGGTGTAGATCGTGCTCTTGCGGGGAAGCACCTGGCCGCGGATCACCTCGATCAATTCAGCCTTCGAGCAGTTCATGACCGGAGAGCAGAAGACTTTTCCCTTCCTCTTGAGCAGACCGATGACAGCAACTTTTCGGCCCGATCCTCGGCCTCGGCGCCCGCGCACTCGACGCGGCCCGAAATTGCTTTCATCCACCTCGACGCTTCCAGTAAAAGGAGCGGCTTCGCCTTTGGCCATTTCCAGCACGCGAGCCCGCAGCAACCCGTAAAGACGATGCGTGGTATTCTTGTTTAAGCCCGTCAATTTACTTGCTGTCAGTGCTCCAACATCCGCGCAATACATCTTCAAAACCTGTCGAAATTCCCGCTCCGAAACGTGCGCCCGCTTCAAATATCTGTTTCTCACTGTTTTCCAATTGCTTATACAGCTCCTTACTGTGTAATCTAGGAAAGACCCTATTCTAATTCGATCTGGCATGACCCCGGAGGTGAGACACTTCATAACTGAAGTTCTGCAGGTTCCTTAGTGTTTTGGTTTTCGTTTGTTTGCCACCTTGTGGCGTTGATCCTTAGTTCCCCCCGAACGCCTGCCGCGGCGAGCGGCGCGGAGTTTGGGGGCGCGCAGCCCCCATCAAACCGGTTCGTCCTGCTCCCGGCATACTCGCTCGGAGTGCGGTAGCCAAGCGAACTATGCGGACGACGCTCGTTATATTCGAGGCGCCAGCTTTCCAGGATAACGCGCGCTTCGTGCAGATTGCCGAAGAGTTCGCGGTTGAGGCATTCATCGCGCAGCTTGTCATGAAAGCTCTCAATGTGGGCGTTCTCCCAAGGGCTTCCGGGCTTGATGTAAAGCGTCTTGATCTCCTGGACCTTCAGCCAGTCCTGCATGCAGGTGGCGATAAACTCGGGCCCGTTGTCGCTGCGCGGGTGTTCAGGCACTCCATAGCGGGCGATGGCCGCTTCGACCACCGTGATGACATCGACGGCTCGAATCGACCACGCAGGAGGAATGGCTAGGCATTGCCGGCTGTGTTCGTCCAGCAAGGTGAGAATGCGAAAGCTGCTGCCATTTTCTGTCTGGTCAGCCACGAAGTCCCAGCTCCAAACTTGCCTTGGCCGCTCGGCCCGCTGCCGCTCTGCCGTTGAGATCCCTAAGCGCTTCATGCGGCGTTGCTTCTTGCTGACCTTGGTTCCTTCTTCTCGTCGAATCCGCGCCACTCGCTTCCCATTGACCTCGAACCCTTCGCGCCGCATGAGCGCCGTCATGCGCCGATAGCCATAGCGAGGATGCTTCGCGCTTAGCTCGAGCACTTCCTTGCGGAGACGCCGGCTTTCCAGGCTCGATCGCCCGCGGCGATAGTAACTCGATCTCGAGAGCCCCAGCGCTCGACAGGCCGCCGCCACTTTTCCCATGCCTTCTTGCACACTCATCTTCACAGCCCGCCGTCTTGCAGACGGGCTCACCACTTTTTTGCGTTGACCTCTTTAAGAATGTGGATCTGCACGGCCTGGTCGGCCACCAGACGCTTGAGCCGCGAGTTCTCTTCTTCCAATGCTCTGAGTCTCTTGGCTGCACTGACTTCCATCCCTCCGAACTTCCTCTTCCACGCCTGGTAGGTCGCCGTGCTGATATTGTACGCCGCACAGACCGTCTTGATCGGGCTTCCGGCCTCCGCTTCTCGCAAGATCCCAATTATCTCTTCCTCGCTGAATCGACTTCTCTTCATGTTCTGCTCCTTTCCTTTGAGCAGAACTTCACTTATCTCACGTCCCCCTTTTGGGGCTCAGGCCAGAGCGTCCGAGCGAGCTGGACGATCCGGACAAGAGCTTCGCACTCATAACCAAACAGAAAGCAAGGCGCGATGCGAGAGTTCTTGATATTGAGCGCGCCGATGTGTTTGCAGATTTCGCAGAGGCAAAACGCCTAATTTCGGCGCGCTGCACCGTTCATGGGAGGCAGTCAGTAATCTGACCTTGCAACATCCCGGTCGTAACACCGAACGCTCCTGTTGCTGTTCATGGCTGTCGTTTCCTTTATCAACAGCCAACCCGCACAAATCGAGGAAACCGCAGAGCGCGCATCGGCATGAGAACCTTTGGAGAGTCTGCGCCGCTTCAGAAGCTCAAGAAACAATTCGTATTTGCCCTCGAGGCCGCACTCTTCAGGTGAATAAAGCAAAGCAATAGCCGTCTAAAGTGAAGTCGCTGCGCCTCTTGCCTTCAAGTACGCTCCGCAGGAATGCCGCACCACGAGCCGAGGCGAGAGGAGTATCGCGCGCGGTGGAAGCGTCGGGTCTGACATTCGTTCGAGCAAGCAATTAAAGGCCGTGACCGCGATATCTCGACAAGGCTGGTGCATGGTGGTCAGAGGCACGGTGAGTAGGGAAGCGACGCGCAAGTCGTCGAATCCCACAAGTCTTATTTCCCGCGGCACCGAGATGTTGATGCGCGCGAGGGTTTGTAGGAACTTCGCTGCGACTAGGTCTGTGGTGCACATCACGGCCTCAAGTTGCTGACTTTTGATGAAACCGCGCACGAATTTCGGGTCGCTTGGATCGCCGGTCTGAACGAACGCTTTTGGCATCTGCAGATCGTGCTCGTGCATAGCTGCTCGCGCTCCAGCGATGCGGCCCTCAACAGGGGGCGCCAAAAGGGAAGTGAGCAGCAGCCTATCCGCCTCATACCAAGCTTAATAAGATGCTCGGCAAGAAAGTAACCACCAGCAAAATTGTCGATTCCAACAAGGTCTAGTGTATTACGGTGGGGAAATGGTCCGACATCGCGATCGATCAGGACGACTGGAATGCCTGCATGATGAAGCTGCTGGATGATCCGATTGCTCGCACTCATGTTATCCGAGGTGTGTTCGAAGGGCACGAAAAAGACACCTGCAACGCCTTTCTCGATAAATTGCTCACAAAGATCTTCAACATCCTGTGTTGTCAGCTTCGTGTCGGTGCGGAAACGGGAAGTCCCATCCCACCACAATCCGTAGTTGTGCACGCGCGCCAGGTTCGCGAGCTCGCCGCAAATTATGTCGAAGATTTCTGGCTTCCCGACGCTCGTCAGAATGAGACCAAGCTGTTGGAAAGTGGATTTTGTGACGCTCGATGCTGACCTTACTTTCACGTAAGTTCCGGATCCAGCTCGTCGTTCAATAAGATCCTGTCCCTGCAAATCGCGTAGCGCCCTCCCGACAGTTGGCCGCGAAACCTTGAACCGGGCCATCAGCTGCGCCTCACTCGGTAAGCGACTCTGAGGTGGGTATTTGCCAGCTGAAATCTCAGTTGCGAGTTCACGAGATATGGCCCCGTGTTTCATTTCCTTCGACATAATCTGTCAGTGACAGCTTGTTAAGCTGTTGTCAGGTCTTTGTTTCGTACTGTCAGGAATTATAGTGGTAGATTGTTTCGCAAAGCTGTTAGTTGTCAGCATGAATTTACTGACCGAAATTGCGGCTCCGCGCAATCAGCGCCTCAGGAGGTCAATCACTCCCCTTCGGGACAAGACCGCTGCGGGCATTGCCGCTGCCCTCATGCCTTGGCCAAGCCAAAAATCCAGCAACAACACGGCACTTTGTAATTTTTTACAGGTTTGAAGTCTCACTTGACACTCTTATAGAAGTTCGGTCGCTCCTAACTTTACCAACGTTCAATTACTAATGCTTTGAAAACCATCGTTCAAATATCATTAGACATTACTAACATACCCGAAGCCATTGAAACGGCTCAAGTAGCTCTTCGGGCTGGCGTCGACTGGCTGGAAGTCGGGACGCCCTTGATCATCGCTGAGGGCATGAATGGAGTACGTGCTTTGCGCAAAGGATTTCCCGATGTTCCTATCGTAGCTGATCTCAAGACGATGGACGGTGGGTGGCTCGAGGCTGAGATGATGGCGAAGGCAGGGGCTACTCACGTGGTTGTGATGGAAAGAGCCCACGCCGAAACGATCAAAGTTGTCGTCAAAGCTGGCAAGGATTTCGGCGTCCAGGTCATGGGCGACAACCTTGCTGCTCCGGACATGGTGGCAGCCGCGAAGCGGCTTGAGGATCTCGGCTGCGACTTTATCATCCATCACATCGGGTACGATCAACGTCGGGGGATTGTCGCAAGCGGCGGCACGTGTCCCAGTCCGTTGGATCAATTGCGCGAGATCGTGCAGACTGTGCGAGTTCCCGTCCAGGCCGTTGGCGGTTTGTCGGTCGAGCAGGCGATGCGAACACCAGAGTATGGCGCGCCGCTGGTGGTCCTGGGTGCTCCATTGACCATCGACGCCGACAGCTTTAGGACGGCTAAAGGCGATCTGGAAAGCACTCTGCGAATGATCTGTGAAAAAGTACATGCCTATGGGGATATCCCTGTCGGTACGTAAAGAGGAAGGAAGAGGACTTTATGAATGAGAAGATGCCTGCAGTACTCAACTTTGCGCCGGAGCCGTTCAGTGTTGAGCTTCGCGAAATTTCGGTACCCGAAATCGGAGAAAACGATGTCTTGTTGGCTGTAGAGGCCGTGGGGATTTGCGGCAGCGACCTTCACCAGTTTACGGGCATGCAGAGCTGGAAGGTAAACTATCCGGTTGTGCTTGGACATGAATTCAGCGGCACTATTGCAAAGACAGGGCGAAATATCCGCGGCTTTAAAGAAGGAGATCGTGTTGTCAGCGAAACCGCTGCTGTGGTCGACGAGGCGTCGCCTTTTTTCCGGCAAGGGCTTTACAATCTTGACCCCAACCGGCTCGGCTTCGGATACGGAGTGAACGGCGCGATGACCCGTTTTGTAAAAGTGCCGGAGCGCTGTCTGCATCACATTCCGGATCAGCTTTCGTTCGAAAAGGCCGCGTTGACTGAGCCGTGCTGTGTCGCCTACAACGCAACGTGCGTTAACTCCCACGTCCAGCCAGGCGACAGCGTGGCTATAATTGGACCGGGACCGATCGGCCTTCTGTGCGCGATAATCGCAAAGCTCGCAGGCGCCGGCCATATCGTGGTGATTGGTATCCCTGCTGATACCAAACGGCTCGAAGTCGCCGGAAGCCTTGGAGCAGACACCGTCCTGGGTGCCCAAGGCGAGAACATACCCGAATGGGTAAAGAACTTCGGTGGCGGCTATGGGCTTGACTTGGTGATTGATGCTGCGGGAGTCGCCGCAACCCTCAAACTCGCGCTGGACATCGTGCGTCCGGCTGGGCAGATCACCAAGGTCGGCTGGGGCCCGCAACCGCTGAACTTTTCCTTGGACCAATTGGTTCAGAAAGCGGTGACCTTGCAGGGCAGCTACTCGCACAATTGGCCAATATGGGAGAAGGTCATTGGTCTCCTCGCGTCAGGTCACTTGAAGCTTGACCTGGTGCTAAACCGCGTATCTCCCCTTACAGAATGGCGGGAAGCGTTCGAGGAGATGCATTCCGGCAAGATCGTCAAAGGAGTTCTCGAGCCGTGAGGCAGGTAACTACTACCTTGGAAAGCGTCGGAATCGACGTGAATCGATCCTTAGATCGCTCAAGAAGCACGCTGCTTCGTATCCCGCAATGATACTCACGCCTTTGCCGTTTGGCATGAGCCAATTCTCGACCTGGCCGCAGAGTTTTGAACAAGACCTGCAGCTCTATCAGGAAAGCGGAATTCAATACATCGAAGTTTGCGAAGGCAAGCTTGAGGTCGATAACCCTCATCCGCAACTACAGCGCCTACGGGAAACCGGCCTGAAAGTCCCCAGCGTTCAACCACGACTGCATTCGCTGTTTCCCGATCATCCGCGTCCGCTCCCGGAATCCCCGGGTGAACGGATGTTGCAGCTAAGAAATAGCATCAACCTTTTCGGACCATACTTCCCCGGAACAACGATCGTCACCATCTCTGGCGCAGCTCCCGGTGGGAACTATGACCTCGCTTATCGAACGGCCGCACACGAATACAAGGAGGCCGCCAGAGCCGCGGCGGACCAAGGCATACGGCTCGCGCTCGAGCCGCTGAATCCGATTCTGATGAATGTCGATACGTTCATTTGCTCGCTGACTCACGCCGCTCGAATCGTCGAAGCCGTAGATCACCCAGCCTTCGGTTTGTTCGTCGATGTGTGGCACATCTGGGAGGACGCAGTTGCCTGCCCACGGATCAAGCAATTTGGGAGCAAAATCTACGGTGTCCATGTCAACGATTGGAGGACTCCACGTGCTTTCGGCGACAGATATTTACCCGGCCAAGGCGAGATCCCGCTCGTGACATTGCTCCAGGCGCTCCGGGAGAGCGGTTATGCCGGAGTCTACACTCTCGAGGTGTTTTCGGAAACTCACCTCGAAGGTTCGCTCTGGGCCGACCCTCGCAGGACCGTCCTGGAGGGAAAAGAGGCATTTGCAAAGATATGGGAGCAAGTATGCGCCTAAAAGAAAAAGTCATTCTGATCACCGGCTCGACTACGGGTATTGGAGAGGCCATGGCTCGGAGCTTTGCCCGGGAAGGGGCTCTCGTGATGGTCCATGGCACCAACGAAGCAGCGGCACGCCACGTCGTGGATGACATTCGGCATGACCATGGCCAGGCATGCCTAGTCGTGGCTTCTCTCGAAGATCCGTCCGCCGCGTTGCGAACTGTTCAGAGCGTGGTCGATGAATGGGGACACATCGACGGCTTGGTCAACAACGCTGCCATCATGACGCGCAGCAGTCTTGAGACGACCGATGTGGATTGTTTCGATCGGACCATTGCGGTGAACCTGCGCGCACCTCTACTACTGATTCAGGCTGCGCTTCCGCATTTTCGTCGACAAGGCGGTGGGCGCGTTCTCAACATCGGTTCGGTCAACGGCTATTGCGGCGAGCGGAACCAGCTCGCCTATTCCATCAGCAAAGCAGGACTGATGACCCTCACTCGCAATATTGCGGATGCCTACGGACCAGAAGGCGTGCGGGTGAATCTGCTCAATGTCGGATGGACCCTAACTCCGAACGAATACGAGCTCAAGAAGAAGGAGGGTCTGCCCGACGACTGGCCGAGCCGTGTATCCAGGACGTTCGCTCCTTCCGGGCGCCTGCTTTCACCAGAAGATGTCACTTGGGCTGCCGTTTACTTCTTGTCGGATGAGGCGCCCCTGGTCAATGGGGCCATCCTGGATTTTGAACAATACCCGTTAATTGGCCGAAACCCCGCAAAGGCAACGTAACTTATGCAACCAAAAATCGCTGCCTTTCCGAAATGCTTCATGGACGAACTGTGCGTGCATCACACGATGACGCTGTTCGAGTGGATCGAAATGGCATCCACCCTTGGCGTCCAAGGGCTCGAATTCTACACCGGGTTTCTGAATGACGACGAAGGATTTCTCCGCGAAGTCAAAGACTGTCTGGAAAAGCACGAGCTACGAATGCCAATGCTCTGTTGCTCGCCCGATTTTACTCAACCCGATCCAGAATTGCTGCACGCAGAAATCGAACGCGAAAAGCGAATGATCGAGCTCACTGCTTTCTTCGGAGGAAGGTTTTGTCGCGTCCTTTCCGGGCAGCGACGTCCGGGATTATCTCGCGAAGCCGGCGTGACCCGGGTTGTGCGAGTCCTGAAGTCTCTGTTACCTTTCGCGGAGAAGCATGACGTGGTCCTAACAATGGAAAATCATTACAAGGACAACTACTGGCAATATCCTGAATTCGCCCAGAAGATGGATATTTTCATAGAAATCGTAGAGCAGATCGACTCTCCGTGGTTTGGTGTGAACTACGATCCATCCAACACCATTCTGACAGGCGAAGACCCGATTGAATTGTTAAGGAAGATCAAACACCATGTTGTCTCGATGCACGCCAGCGACCGCTATCTTACAAGCGGAACGATCGAGGATTTGCGCAAGGAAGAAGACTCTGTGGGTTATGCAAGTCGCCTGGCCCATGGGGTCATAGGCAAGGGTATGAACGACTACGACGCCATCTTTTCAACTTTGAGTGAGGTCGGCTTTAACTCCTGGATTTCAATCGAGGACGGTATGAACGGACTGGATGAACTGCGCGAGTCAGTTCGCTTCTTGACAACAAAGATCGACCGCCATTTCAGCGTTTAATTATGCGTCTGATCGACCTAACACATCCGCTGATGCACGGTCAGCAAACGTTTCCGACAGATCCAAAACTTAGCATCATTGCGCACGGAACCGTGGCAACTCTCAAGTATAACATCAGCCAGATTAGCATGGGCTCCCACCAGGGTACGCATCTCGATGCCATGTTCCACTTCATCGAGGACGGCAAAACCATCGACCAAATGCCGCTCGATTGGTTTTACGGATCGGCTTATGTTCTGCGCATTCCAAAGCAACCGCGCGAAGAGTTAACGGTAGCTGACTTTGAGCCGTTCGAGCATCTCTTGACACCGGGAGCCAGGATTATCTACGAGACCGGATGGCATCGTGAGTTCGGCCAGCCGCATTTTTTCGATGATTTTCCTTCGCTGACCCAGGACGCGGCGCACTACTTGATCGCGCGTCGAATCCGGCTCTTGGGGATGGATACGCCAACGCCCAGCCGCGATTGGCTGGAAGTGCATCGTATCCTTTTAGGCCGACCCGCTGAGGTAGTCGTGGTTGAGTCGCTGGCGCATCTCGACCAGCTTCCTGATCAGTTTACTTTCATCGGTTTTCCCCTGCTCTTCACCGGGCGAGACGGTTCGCCAATCCGGGCGGTGGGTCTGAGCGAGTGAGTTGCGCGGCTCCAGCAAACCTCGCATCCGCCAACTCAAATCCAAACTAGGATTTCTATGTCCGCCACCAACCCTGACTTTCGTAGCCGCGATTTCCTGCTGGGCCATATCCAGCACACGATGAAATTCTACCATCCTCGCGCCGTCGACCCCCGAGGAGGTTTTTACCATTTTTTCAAAGAAGACGGTACCGTCTATGATGCCGTTACACGCCATTTGGTGAGCAGCACACGTTTCCTGTTTACCTACTCGATGGCGTATCAATATTTCCACCAGCCGGAGTATCTTGAGGGAGTGAAGCACGGTGTGCACTTCCTGCGTAACGTGCACCGAAATCCAACCACCGGAGGCTATGCGTGGACGCTAAGGTTTCTCGAAGGTAAAGCCGAGATTGAGGATGCCACTAACCATTGCTATGGGCTCGCCTTTGTTCTTCTAGCCTACTCCTACGCCCATCGCGCAGGCTTGGCTGACTCGAGCGAACACATCAAAGAGACTTTCGATCTCATGGAACAGCGCTTTTGGTCGGAGGAGCACGGTCTCTATGCGGACGAGGCGACCGGGGACTGGAAAACTTTGTCCCCATATCGCGGCCAGAATGCCAACATGCATGCCTGTGAGGCATTGATCGCCGCGTTCGAAGCGACGGAAGAGGTCAGCTATTTGGAGCGCGCCCTTCTGGTCGCTCGTAACATCGCCTTGCGTCAGGCACAACTCGCTGGCGGACTCATTTGGGAACATTACCATTCCGATTGGTCTGTGGATTGGGAATACAATCGCAATGACAAGACCAACATCTTTCGGCCTTTGGGTTATCAACCTGGACATCTTACCGAATGGGCAAAGCTGCTTTTAATTCTCGAGCGTCATAAGGATCATCTTAAAGGTGACACCAGCTGGCTAGTTGCTCGCGGGGCCAAGCTATTCACCGCGGCGATGGCGAAAGCGTGGGATGATGAATACGAAGGTATCTACTATGGTTTCGCTCCTGACGACACCATCTGCGATAGTGACAAGCATTTTTGGGTGCAGGCCGAGTCGCTTGCTGCCGCGGCAATGCTCGGTGCGCGCACCGGAGACGCACATTACTGGGATTGGTATAGGCGCATCTGGTCTTATTGTTGGGAACATTTCGTTGACCACAAATACGGCGCCTGGTTCCGGATTCTCTCCCGAGACAATCACAGGTTACAGCGACGAAAAGAGCCCGGCAAGCAAGGTGGACTATCATACCATGGGCGCTTGCTACGAGGTGCTCAACGTTGTCTAATGTCGTTCGACCAATTCTTTCAACGCGGAGGGTACAGTGGAACAAGGGAAGCCGTTCAAGGCTTGGCCGTGTCCTGAATCGAAGGGCAAGGGACCCGCCATTCAACGTTCGGATGTCTCCGATTTGCACGATAATCCGAAAATGACAGAAATCACCTGAGAACCGACTATGACCTACCACGACAAGATTCAGCTTACGCTCATCATCATTGCCCCTCCCGATCACGCTGCGGAGGGCGACCGCCTCTTTCGGAGCCACGGATCTTGGATGGAGGCCACGCACCATCGTACCGGGGAGAAAGCTCTCCTGAGCTACAACGTGTCCACGGGGCCGGAACTCTCGAACCCGCTGGATGTCAACTCCGCCCCGACCGGCAACACGTGTTTCGTCCTGACCGAGATCTATGAAAGCAAAGCTGGTGTTGTCGATCACTTCGAGAAGACCAACGAGAGTTGGGGAGACTTCCCCGCCCTGGGCAAGTGGATGGAGAAGTGCAAAGTCACGTTTGTGCCTGCAGCTTCCATCATGAACTCCCTGTGGTGAAGCGCAGCTTCGCCGAAGGCGACTCCACGCGGCCTAACCACTTGGAGCCGACGGCGCAGGCGAAATGGGTAGTAGCGGCAACCGTATAAAAATTTACTATCAGCGCAGTCAGCTTGTCCCCCACGAATACTCGTGTGTCTTCCGATCGGTCGAAAGCCTCCTTCAATTTAGCGTCCGAGCTGGCTGGCCGCGAAGGCCGGCATGTTGTGATCCTTGCCGAACCATGATGTCTTGAGGATGCGACCAATGGTCGCCTTGTCCCTGGCGATGATGCTGTTGTAGCCGGGAAAGCCCGTGGACGGCTCCGACATCACGCCGAAGCCGCCCGAGTGGTGATTACGCCCCGGTGATCAACGCAGCGCGTGTCGGCGAACAGGGCGCGGCGGAGTGAATCTTTGAAACGCTCGGTTGCTCGGGGGAGTCGCGCCGTTTCGAAACCTCGACCCAGTTGAGGGCTTCCTTGCGAAGAGGGAACAATCCGGCGCTTGACATCCCCGCGTAACCCTCGCTCCAACCTCCGATTTTAATGCAAGCGAAGGGATGCTGTCTCAAGACTACTCCAAGCCAGCGATCCAATCCCACAACGGCTTCAGATCTTCATCGTCGATCGCGAGTCTCCGAATGTTTTTATCAAGTCGATCGCGTGTTCAGGACGAGCTTTCGCCTTCTCCAAGCGACGAGTGACGCTCGAGCACGACGCTGGTGTTCAAGAGTTTTCGTCGCACCTCGAAGAGCCGTGTTATCCATAGTGTTCCCCACCGCCAGCCCGCGGCTGGATTCAAGCTCGCCCGAAGATATCAGCTTCAATGATGCGGGCCTCGGCGAGGTCGATGTCGCGCTGGATCACCCGCAGCGTTTCGTCATTGATATGGTGCTGGTTTCGCAACTCGATGAGCGCCCGGCGCTCGACTTGCAGAGCTTCGCGAACAAGGTGGTTGAAATGCGATGCGGGGAGATTCGCGGGATCGGGCTCGGCCGCCAGCTCACTGCAGTATTCAAGTTGTGAGAGGCGGTCGCGATATTCGTCTCTAAGCCTGGCAACGCGATCGGTGTGCATGCTGGCCTTTTCGGCCAGTGTCTCGACGTAAGCAAGCGCCGCCTCATTTGCTTTGCGCCGGGCAATGCGCTCCTCGCGGTGCGATTCACCGTCATCGACGACTCCCAGCGCGCGCACGAGGAGCGGTAGCGTAAGGCCTTGAAGGACGAGCGTCACGAGAATGACGCAGAACGAGAGAAAAATGATTTCATTCCGTCCCGGGAATGGCGCACCCGCCGCAGTGGAAAGCGGCAGCGCGAGGGCGGCGGCGAGGGACACGACACCGCGCATGCCCGACCACGCGATGATCGCGAGATGTTGCCAGGCGGGATACGGATCCCGTGCGCGGAGTTTCTTGCTCAGCAAGCGCGGCAAATAGGCCGCCGGGAAGACCCAGAAAATTCGTGTGAGCACGACGGTCGCACTCACTGCCGCCGCATAGAGCAGAAGAGTAAACCAGGATTCGGTGTACAATCCCCCTACAACGTCGGGAAGTTGCAGCCCGATTAAAATAAAGATGATTCCATTAAGGAGGAAGACCACGATGCGCCAAAACGCAACGGCTTCCAGGCGCGTGCGCGGTGTGAGCGTCAAGGGCGAACTCCAGCCGATATAAAGGCCGGTGGTGACGACTGCGAGCACCCCGGAAAAGCCCAGCTGCTCTGCGGGAAGGTATGCTGTGAAGGGCGTCAACAACGAAATGGTGATCTGCACAGGTGGGTCGTCCAGGCGGCGCTGAATCCAATGCACCGCCATGCCAACAACGAATCCAACAAAGACGCCCCCGAGCCCGACGACTGGGAGCTTAAGCACTGCGGCGGGCAGCGAAAACGAGCCCGTGACAACGGCTGCAATGCCAAAGCGATAGGCGACGAGCGCGATGGAGTCGTTCACCAGACTCTCACCCTCCAGCACGGCGACGATGCGGCGGGGGATCTTCATGCGTTGCAGCACCGCAGTCGCAGCGATGGCGTCGGGCGGTGAAACGATCGCGCCGAGAATCAGCGCCGAGGCCCAAGGGAACCCGGGCATCAACGAATGCGCAACCCAGGCCACCGACACCGTTGTTGTCAGGACCGAGTCCAAAGGCGAGTAGCGCAATAGGACGCAGGTTTCGCCGGAAATCACGCCATGATGTGAAGTACGCCGCCCGGTAGAGCAGCGGAGGAAGAAAGACCAGCAATGCCAGCTCGGGGTCGAAGGCCACGTGAGGCAGATATGGCACAAGGCTCAACACGAGGCCGCTCAAGACGAGTAGCACCGGATGGGGCAGGCCGACCCTCCTGGCGACGATATCGAGCGCCGCGACCCCCATCAGCAACAGACAGATGAGTCCAATTTCTGCCACGGTGCGACCTGTAAAGAAGGCAGAAGGGAAAAGGAAGAAGGAAGAACCCCACCGCTGACCTGGAGGATGGCGGCCAACCAATTTGGGCAGAGATTTAACAAATGAGGCTGCCGGCTCTGGAATGCGGGTTTCGCCGTCAGCGACGATCATCCGGGCTCCAAATGGGCATCACGAACAAAGATCACCAAACAGCGAAAGCTCGCGCAGAGGCAAAAGCCGACGTTACGCGCGCCGAAGTCTTGAAGTTTCTGCGCGAGGTCATGGAGCATAGTGTTCCTGACGGTCCGCCAAGAGTGTCCGATCAGCTAAGAGCCGCAGAAATCATTTTGGAATGAGAGTCAGCCGAGAGCAGATGGCGGAGAACCGTCGCCGGATTTTAGATGCGGCTAGCCGGCTGTTCCGCGCGAAGGGGTTCGACGCGGTCAGCGTCGCCGAAGTGTTGAAGCTGCAGGCCTCACCCATGGCGGCTTCTATGGCCATTTCGGCTCGAAGGACGACCTTGTGGCCCAGACTCTTGCCCATGTCCTCGCCCTGGACGCAGGCGGAGGGGGCGATCTTCGCGCCTATCTCGAGGCCTACCTTTCGCCTATGCATCGCGACAATGCCGCCGATGGTTGCCAAACGGCATGTCTGGCCGCGGACATCCGCCACCAGACTGCGGCGGCACGCCTGGCCATGACAGAGGGCCTTCGATCGCAGATCGACCGTATCAGCGAGGCGCTCCCACGGGTGAGCGCGACAGACAGGCGTCGCGCGGCAATCGGAAGCTGGGCGGCGATGGTAGGGGCAGTAGTCCTCGCTCGGGCGATCGACGACCCAGCGCTTTCGGATGAGGTCTTGGAACAGACGCGTGCCTGGATCGATGCCGCCATCAGCCAAGTATCAGCCAGTTAGCCCAGGCCGGCTTGTTTTGCAGATTTCATGAGAGCGGCCGGGGACTTGTCCCCGACCGTGCTGTTTGTTCCCCGGCCGGCGTCGCGTTTGGGCAGGCGTCGGCGGGTTCAAGCGTGCCCTAGCGTAGAAAAGGCGCTGGCTCCTGAGGTAGGATTGACTCGGCTATGCCTCACCCTGCGGGCTGACCTGCGGTCAGTCTGTCTCGCTGCGCTCGGCTCGAACGGCGTTCTCATCCTCCCTCATGCGCTTGGCTCCTGAGGTAGGATTGATTCGGCTATGCCTCACCCTGCGGGCTGACCTGCGGTCAGTCTGTCTCGCTGCGCTCGGCTCGAACAGCGTTCTCATCCTCCCTCATACGCTTGGCTCCTGAGGTAGGATTGATTCGGCTATGCCTCACCCTGCGGGCTGACCTGCGGTCAGTCTGTCTCGCTGCGCTCGGCTCGAACGGCGTTCTCATCCTCCCTCATACGCTTGGCTCCTGAGGTAGGATTGATTCGGCTATGCCTCACCCTGCGGGCTGACCTGCGGTCAGTGTGTCTCGCTGCGCTCGGCTCGAACAGCGTTCTCATCCTCCCTCATACGCTTGGCTCCTGAGGTAGGATTCGAACCTACGACCAATCGGTTAACAGCCGACCGCTCTACCGCTGAGCTACTCAGGAATATGGAAAGCGGTTGGATAGGAAAAGCGTAAACTGCCCTGATGTCAAGGTAGCGAGGGGAAGTCTGCCACCCATGCGACCAGCCTTTCCTCAGTCCGCGGACGAAATACACGTCGGTCTCGGCGCGGAGGAAGGAGCGTATAGTCCGCAGTGCCCCCGTAGGCGGTCGTGCGCTCACGGCCGCCATCTGCAACACCCTGAACATATCGATTCAACTGCACGCCGATCTGAACGCCTTTATTGGCGAGATAAGTACGCACGCCACCCCAGTCCCCGGTGAGTTGCCCTCGCTTCCCATATTCGCTGAATAATCGGAAACGGCAGGAGGCCGGCTTTCTGAAATCTATACCACGATTGCCATTCCGCGCACCTTGTTCGGCGACTACCCGGTTAAGCAGAAGCTTCCAAAGAGCACACGCGCCTTCGGCGACAACGGCGCCTCCTCTGAGGACGGTTCCGCGATGAGCCTCTCAAGAATAGCATTTACAGCGACTTCGCCCGGTATTATTTAGAATTGAGTATTAGCAGGTCCAGCCCTCCGTTCGAGCCAAAAGGTCCCATGTTCGCCATCGATTCGAGCCTCTCAGCTTCCTCAGCAGGCATTCGCGGCAACTGCGCCCTCTCGCTGCTCCAGAGCCAGGGAGGCGAGAACGACACGTGCACTGCCATTCCACTCGAATTCAATCACGACGAAACAGATAACTACTACCAAAAATTCCTATGAATATCGTGCAAATGATTCTCAAGCTGCTCAGCAGCGGTGACACACTTGGCAAGATTGCTTCGGCACTCGGTATTGGTCAGGAGCAGGCAGGCAAGGCCGTTGGTGCGGCCGTGCCTACCCTGCTCGCCGCGCTGGCCGGGGTCGCCTCCAAACCGGGAGGAGGAGCTGATCTCGCGAATGTGCTGGCAAAGCAAGACTCCGGCATGCTCGACAACCTCTCCGGTCTATTCTCCGGGGGCGGGGCTGCTCCGGCCCAACAGGGCTCCAATGTCCTGGGCTCGCTCCTTGGCGGGCTTGGCGGGAACGCCATGGGCCAAATCGGAAGCGTGCTCTCCCGCTTTACCGGAGTGAACGAGGGTGCCATTAATAAGTTGCTAGGATTGCTCGTGCCAGTCGTGTTGGGCGCAATCAAGAAGCAATCAAAGGGGCGGGATGCCGCGGGCATCGCCAAAACGCTCGCCGAGCAGAAGGGAAATATTGCATCCGCCTTGCCGCCGGGACTCGGCAGTCTTCTTTCCTCGGCAGTGCCGGGCCTCAGCAGTCTAGTTGGAGACACCTCGAGTGCCGCCCCCTCCGCGGTTAGGACTCCGGCCACCGAAGTAAGGACACCTGTCCGGGAGCCCCAGGCCGCAGGTTCCTCGATGATGAAATGGCTGATTCCTCTGCTTCTCTTGGTGGCGGCCATATTCTTACTGCCCATGATGTGCAGGAAGGCTCCTGAAACGGCGCCGGTAGTGAAGGAAACGGCGCCGGTAGTGAAAGAAACGCCGGCAGCAGCGACACCCGCTCAAGACGAAAGCGCAAAGCTCATCGGTGACACCACCGTTCTGATCAAGGACGCAACCGACAGTGTCGGTTCCATCAAAGACGAGGCCAGCGCCACAGCAGCTCTGCCAAAACTGAAAGACATCAATACCAAGCTTGCCGGCCTTCAATCCCAATGGGCCAAGCTTCCCCAGCCCATTCAGAAGACCGTCAGCGATGCCCTTCGTCCACTGATTGCGAAGCTACGTGAAGCTTGCCAGCCTGTGCTCGCTCTGCCCATCGTCGGACCTAAAGTGAAACCCGTCGTCGACGAAATGCTCGGCCAACTCGACAAGCTGACTGGGGCGACCGCGGCCGCCGCTACATAGGAGAAAGGGACACGACTTAACGAGCGCAGCCGACAAGGCCGCCTGCGATGCAGGTTCGGCAGTAGTCGCTGCCACGAGCCAGGCCCGCAGGGCCAGGCCAGGCTAGCCGCCAGCGCCACACTCCGTTGCGCTCGGAAGCTCAGCTCCGGTTATGAGCTACAAGGGGTTAACGGCGGATTCGAGCGGCAACTGATCGAATTCGTCGAAGGCGCCAGAGCCGTCAGGCGAGGCGGCATGGTTGCCTTTGGGCTGGCTCACGTTCGAGATCGATAGCGCCACGATCCCGACGCCGGAATCAAAAGAGCAGCTAGAAAAATCGTGAGATTCCAAAGGCGATCCGACGATGCGAATCAAAATCGGCGCATATTGGACAACACACCCGGCGATGAGGTGCGCAATGTGCAGCTTTTCGAAGGAGCAGCCAGTTGCCAAAGAACATTTCGGGTCTGACCCATTTGATTTCCGCCTCGCCCGATGCCTCATTCGGCAATTTGGGAATCGTGCTCCAGTCGATGCTCTTCATCGTGCCGTCGTACTCCGACAACGGATACATCATGATCTGTTGCAGCACAGACTGAATGGCTTTTCGATCCTCGGCGCTATCGTCTATGAAAATGGGCGGGGCGACGAAGCCCGAGTTTGCCGAAGCGCGAAAGACCTGGGTGATGCCTTGCGGCACTTCGCCCTTCCAATCAGGTCCAACGAGGAGATAAAAGCCCGGCGTCGTGCCGTACATCTTGCCGAGCCTCGCGAAGCCGTCGGTCCTCGTATCAACGGCCTGATAAACCCAGAAGCGACCGCCGAAATCGGGGACTTGAATCACGACGAGCGTTACTTCGAGACCCACCGACCCGCCGCCATATACCACGTCCTGGTTCGGGCACGCGACGATGCGTTCATCGGCAGCCACATAGTCCGTGAGCATGACGAGGCGATTAAGCGGAGCTGCCGGCACGGGACCGGCGTAGGCAAGTTGCGTCGATTTTGCAGCGGCAAGGCACTTATTGTAAACGTTGACCAGCGGCCATCCCCAGAAATAGGCGTCGCGCGCTATGTGCGTGGCGTACCCTTCGGTGATCTTCACGCGCGTGTCGGGCCCGGGCGGAAGCGCGCGAGTCCAGCTTGGCGATGGCGGGATCGACGGTAGTTGCGCGAAAGCCACGGAACTGAAAGCGGCCGCCAGCGCGCCGGCGAAAGTCTGCTTAGGGAAATTTCTCATGATTATCTCCTTTGGCTATTGCGGGTCGATCTTCTCGATGTCAGGCAAGTTAGCTCCGAAGATAAGCCTGCACTCGCAGCGTGTAAGCATCGCGCGCCTGCTCGGCGGGCATGGTGTTGCCCGCTTGCGCGGGATCCGGCGATGGGCCCGACCGCTATGGCTGCGAGTGTGATGAGGATCAGTTCGCTTTTCATAAGTCAGTAAGGGTAGTGAACTATTTCACCACTTCGATGTCCGGCAGCACCCAGGTCTTGTCGAAGAGCGGGTTCTCGGGACCGTAGAAGCGGAAAATCGGGAACCAGCCTTTGCCTTGCACGGTTTGAATCCAGTTCTTCTCCTGACCGGCCGGCATCTCCGGGCCGAAGTATACGTCCACCGATCCATCGGCGTTGATCTTCGGTCCGCTATACAGGCTGACGGAGGGGAATTGCTGGCTGTTCTGCAACTCCGAGCGGCTGAGTGAATCGTAAACGAGCACCGACCAAAAATCCTTGGCGGGCACCTTGGCGGGGATGTGCAGTTTGTAATTCTTCGCGCCGTCGAGGAATTCGCCGGCGGCATCCTTATAAGTCCAAAGATAGTATGAGCCCAGGCCGACGTTCTTCGCCATCATGGCCGGTGAGTTGCCCAAGGCCATGTAATAGACATACGCACGGCGATCCACCTGGAGAACGCCGTCCTTTAAGAAGGTGTAAGGGACCTCGCCGACATACTGCCATTTGTGCTCCGGGTAGTAGTAGGTGTCCGGGTCGCGGGAGGCGAAGCTGTTCGCCCGCGCCATGGCAGCCCCGGCGCGGGCGGCGTCCGCGAGCAAGGCCTTGGCTTTCTCATCGGGATTGAACGGCTTGTCCTTCTCGATTCCGGTGGCCTGCATTGTGAAACGTTCGAGCGGTGTGAAAACTTCCGCCGGCTCCTCGTTGACGAGCTGCGAGAGCATCTCGAAGAACGTGATGTTGTCGGAGTGGATTGTGTCGACCGGCTGACCCGAGCCGTTGAGGAATTTCATATTCGGCGCATCAGCCGCCTTTGCGAGCGGATAGACCTTGATCTGCTTCATCAGCGCCACCGCTTGGTCGGTCTTTCCGTCTACCTTGAACCCGCGCAGGAAATAATTGACGCTATATGTCGGCGACTTGACGACGAAGTAACCCTCCGGCACCTCGCCCGAGTAGTCCGGCGGAAGGAAGAGGTATTTGCCGCCCTTTCCTTTGTCGGGGCCGAGCGGACCGATGTCCACGAGAAACCGTTGCAACGTGTCCATCGCGGCTCTCACATTTTCGGCGGCGCTTCCACCACCGTCGCGCCATCGCCCTTCAGATCCAGAAAGCCCATCCCGTAAACCGTCTCAGTATTCGCCGTGAGGACCAGCGTCTTGGCGTCCATGAGCGTTTCCCAGATGACTACCTGATTTGACCGCTTGGCGCCAAAGTCGCGGATGCCTCGCCGCGTTTCGATGACCGCGACGACGGGAATCTGCGTGAGGTAAACGTCAATGGCGCGATTGAACTTGAGCTGATCAAGCAGCGCCTCCGCCGCCGCCGGAGTCGGATAACCGTTTTTGAATTCGAAATCGCCGAAGCGGGTCTTGACGGTCTCGGTGCTGATCCACCCATGCGGATCGGCGTTTGCGGTTTTCTCCTGCGCGAACGCGGAGACAGTTAGCATGGCCGCTAGCGCGATGGCTAGGGCGGCATGGATGCATTTTTCATATCTGGCTGAGTGTTTGTTGATTTCACTTCACCCGCTCGATGTCCGGCAGCTTCCACGTTTTCTCAAAAAACGGCTTCTCGGGGCCATAGAGGCGAAACAATACTTCAAACTGCCCACCAGCTTTCGTCGGCACCCAATTCGATTCCTTCCCTGCCGGTGCCTTCGGGCCAAAGTAAACGTCCACCGATCCGTCGGCGTTCTTCGTCAGCCCCGGCGTGTTGGAGGCTCGGCTCGACCATGGCAGGTCCCGAATGAGCGCGTGCGTTGCGCGGTCGTAAGCCGTCGCCGACCAGTACGATTTCACCGGCGCGTTCGCCGGCACGGTGAGTCGATACGTGCTGCCGCCGCCCAAAGCTTGGCCTTCCTTGTCCACGATGGTCACAGGTAGAATTGGCCTGTCCCCAGATGCTTGGCGCTGAAATACGCCGTAGAGTAGGCGACGCCGCGCCCTTCGACGGGATACGCATCGGGCTGGACGAAATTCGTCATGAGGCCCTCGGCCACCCCGGGCGAGGCAGGCAGCGCCCAGTGGGTACCTTCATTGAATGGCGGCGAGAAGACGCCTTCGTATTTGAGGTCGAGCCAGGCGTGCGCTTCTCGGGCTGCGTCGGCGAGAATCTTTCGCGTTTTGTCGTCCGGCTGGAATGGCTTCCCTTGTCGATGCCGATGGTCTTGAGTTGATCGATCATGAGCTTGTCGCGCGTCAGCCACGGCTCGCGTTGCACGAAGCGATCGAGCGTTTCGAAGAAGCGCACGTCGTAGGGAATCGTGCTGTCGAAGAGGACGTCGATAGCGTCGACAAACTTCGTCGTCGGCGGATTCGCCGCTTGCGAAAGAGGATAAAACTTCACGCGCTCGCCGTAGGCGACAGTCTTGGCGATGTCAGCGTCGCTTCCGCTTTTGAGGTTCGAGCGCAGGATGACGAAACCCGTGTACGTTTCCGACGGCAGGGCAATGTAACCCTCGGGAACGTTGTCTTTATAGCCTGGCGGCAGAATCAGGTACTTGCCACCCTTCCCCTTGTCCACGCCGGCTGGCCCGACATCTTCCAGCGCCGTCTGCCACGCGTCGTCGATACTTCCCGTGATCGAGGCGCCCCCTTCTGCCGGCGGAATCTCCAGCACCATTGGCCCGGTCTCCTTCGTATTATGGAAGGGCATGAGATAGATTGTGTCGGGGTTCGGCGTCAGCGTCTGATTCTTCCAAGTGACGGGTTGCGACCAATAAACGACCTGGTTGAAGTCCGCTTTCGCATCCTTCATCGCCTCAAACATCAACTCTGCGTTGACCGCCGGCATCCCCCAAGATCATCGCCTCGATGGCGCGACGGTGCAGCGTGCGCTCGATGAGTTGCTCCGCGCTGAATGTCGGCGCTGTATCCTCCTGCGCGAGCGCGGAGACAGTGAGAAATGCGCCAAGCGCAATGGCTGGCGCGAAGCGGGTGAGTTGTATTCTCATGATCACTTCGTCGCGGCAGCCTTGCCAGCCATGTAGCTGGTGATGAGGCAGCGATAAGAAGGCAGATGATTCGAGAACAACGCACCCAGGCCCTCGATGTCATTGCGCCAGTCGCGGTGCAGTTCGCACGCGACGCCGAACCAGCTCATGAGCTGGCAGCCCGCGGTGGTCATACGCGCCCAGGCAGCGTCGCGCGTCGTCTTGTTGAATGTGCCGGAGGCGTCGGTGACGACGAACACCTCGTAGCCCTCCTCTCGCGCCGACAACGCGGGAAAGGCCACGCACACTTCAGTGACGATGCCCGCGATGAGTAATTGTTTCCTTCCCGTCGCCTTCACCGCCCTGACAAAATCCTCATTGTCCCAGGCGTTGATGTTTCCGGGCCGCGCGATGTAGGGCGCGTCCGGAAACAAGGCTTTCAGCTCTGGGACGAGCGGACCGTTCGGACCGTCCTCGAAACTCGTCGTCAGGATCGTGGGCAGATTGAAGTATTTCGCCGCTTCGGCCAGCGCGAGGACGCTGTTCTTGAAGTCGTCCGGCGAGAAATCTTGGACACAATTGGTCAAGCCGGACTGGTGATCGACGAGGAGAACGGTGACATTCGTTTTGTCGAGACGGTTGTATTTAAACGAGCTCATATTCTTGTCTTATTTGGGGTGGGTTTTTTGGTGTTGCGCGGCTCAAGCGGGAAAAATCGTGTTCCAGTCGTCCCTCATGCTCGCGACCGTCCAGTCTTTGGCGTTGGCCTCGTGCCCAAGTCGAACAAGAGCGCAATGGCCATTAATCGTCCTCGTCCTCCGATTGGAACAGGGATTTCGAGGACGAAGGACGAGAACGAGGAGGAAGCTGAGGCTGTGATGGCACGCCGGCTTTCATGGCGTGGCTGATTTTGCGCAGCGAAAGCCGATGGGGCTCATGCTTCGTTACGTGTTTGTCTGAGTCGTCCCAAAGCCGAAAAGACGGCGATAGACATTAATCGTCCTCGTCCTCCTGCTCGTCCTCGTCCCTCAATTCGGACAGAGGATTTCGAGGACGAAGGACGAGGATGAGGAGGAAGCTGAGGCTGTGCTCTCATGGTTCCCCTCATTTTGCGCAACGAAAGCCGATGTGGCTCATGCCCGTGTCCGAAGGCGTTCCGCGGCGAGCGCTAGGGCGATAGCTCTCGCAGTAGCTTGGGTTGCACAGAAAGGATCCCCCTTTGGTTACGTGTTCATCTGTCTCGTTGGGATGTCCGGGATTCCAGCTCGCTTGCGGTCCGATGGGATTGTGACAAACGGGTTCGTTCGCCAGTTGAACATGCACATCCGGGCGATAGAAATCGCTTACCCAATTCCAAACATTCCCGCCCATGTCGTAAAGGCCATATCCGTTTGGCGCGAACGACTTGACCGGCGCGGTGCCTACAAAGCGATACTCGGCGGTATTCTTGTAGGGGAACTCACCTGTCCAGGTGTTCGCCATGTACTTCCCATCGGACTTAAGCTCATCGCCCCAGGAGTATCGTTTGCCCTCGAGTCCTCCCTTTGCAGCAAATTCCCATTCCGCCTCGGTGGGCAGACGTTTCCCAGCCCATTTTGTATAGGCGACTGCATCGTCCCAAGAGACCTGCACGACCGGGTGTTTTTCCCGACCTATAATATCGCTGCCCGGACCCTCCGGATGTTGCCAGCTTGCGCCCTTCACCCAGCGCCACCAGGCATTCATGTTACGCAAGTCCACTGCGCCGCTCGAGGGAGTAAAGACGAGCGAGCCCGGCTCGAGCATCTCGTCGGGAGGCTTGGGGGTGCCGGGAGGAAGCTTTTTCTTGAGCTCGTCCCAATCCACCGGCCGCTCGGCGGTAGTCTTGTAGCCGGTGGCGTCGACGAACTTTCTGAACTCGGTGTTGGTTACCGACTGCTCATCGATCGAGAATCCATCCACCGAAACCTCGTGTGGGGGTTGCTCGTTTCTTTTGCTTCCGGGCAGATCGCTTCCCATCCTGAATGTTCCACCCGCAATCCAGACCATGCCGACAGGACTTGCCTCTGACGGAGTGATAAGCAATTCCGCCGACAACAGAACAGATGCGAGCAGGAATCCAGCGCGCAATGGCACCAGCACATTTCGGAGCATTCGAAGGACTTTTAGCCGGAATATCCATATACCGCAACAGCATGGCAGGTTGAGCCCGCGAGCACGAAGAGGTGCCATATGAAATGAGAGTAGCGCAATTGCCTTGCGCTGTAGAACGCAACGCCTGAAGTATAAATTACTCCTCCCCCAACAATCAATCCGTTGCCGATTGGCGCGACACTGCTAAGGAAGCCGGACACGAAAAAGAGGCCAACCCATCCCATGCTGATGTATAGGGCATTCGAAACGCAGGCTCGGTTTAGTCCGCCGCACAGCACGAATCCCAGTCCGGTAAGAGCCAGCAGCCACTCCAGAACAAGAAGCGCGATTCCCCCATGGGCGCGAAGAGGTCCGAGGGCGAACGGCGTGTAAGTCCCCGCGATAAGAGCGAAGATTGCGATATGATCAAGCATGCGTGCCACTTCTTTCGCCCGTTCCCAAACAAGACCGTGATAGACTGTAGAGGTCAAAAACAGGAAGAATAAAGCGACAGCGAAGATCCATTGTCCGACGGTTGCCTCCCCGCGCCACAGCAGGGCTAGCGCGAACCCAAAAGCCCCGATCATGCCGAAAGCGGCGCTCCAGGTGTTGGCGCGCTCCTCAAGGCGAGTTTGCGCGTTCACCCAACGATTTGCGGGGCTCCCCAGCCTCGGTTTCAGGGCGGATGTGGTCGGGCTAAGGGCAATCGCTCCTGATGCGGCGGGTCGCGCCCTCATCGCAAAGAGCACTTAACCTTCTTACGAGGGGATTTCACCATGGTAGGCAATCGCACAACAGGAGAGATGGAAAGGGCTTTTTTGAAGTTGGGTAAATCGCTGATGTGCTTCAACTCCAGTTCAAGCGCCATCGCCATCGCCTCGGCGACATTCGACTTGCCACGGAGCACTGGGCCCAAATCCGCCCCCACGGCGGGGTCCCGGCTGATCAGTATTCAAGACTGGAGTTGCCTTCGGGTAGAGTCCAGCGGCGACATGCGATCCGACGCACGGTCCCAAAAATCTCGAAACCTCTGAATAATCATTGACCAGAGACTGACCCATTGGGCGCCTTGAAATCGCACGAGACACGGTTCGCCCTCAAACAAATGGGGAGCATTTTCTGGTTTTGCAACAACATCGACGATCGGGCTCGTCAACCCGCCGCGTTCGCTGGCGCGAAATGTCTCACCAGATTGTCCCGCGCGCACTCTCGTAGCCAGGGCCCTCCTCCGGTCGCTGTCAACGCGGGCTGACGGATCGTTTGGGTGGCGGATTGTTCATACGATACGATAGCGCCGCGAAGGCGGAGGTTGCGCCCCGGGAAGTAAATATCGATCGGTGCTCCGCGCTCGAGAGAGACCTTCGCGACCTGACTCTGGGGAATTGCCGCGACAACTTCAGTGGAATCCACGCTGCCGATCGCGGCGAGTTCGGCGCCGGCTTTCTGGAATGAGCCAAGCAGGTCATCGAGCCGAAATCCGATCACCTCCCCCGCAAGCGCGCTGGAGCGTCGAGACGAATTCGCGCACTTTAGCCGCTTGAATGCGACAAAGTGTTCTGTATGTGAGTGATGATTACAGGTCGTGGCATGAACTGCTCGACGACTGGAAGGAGGTCTTTCAGGGTAATCGCGATGAGGCTTTTGGTGTCTCGGAGGAGCCGTTAAACAATGAGCACCGCGTACCACTGCTGTTAAATATGCGCCTCGATCCGTTCGAGCAGCGCAGCCATTGCGTACTCTTATAACGACAGGTTCCTTGAGCGGGCCTTCGTCCTTGGCCTTGCAGGGCCTTGCCGGAAAGTTCCTCAAGGCGATGCAGGATTACCCGCCCACTCAATCGTCGGCTCCTTCAGTCTGACCATGATCGAAGAGCAGGCTCAAGAAGTGGAGCCGGCAGCAACTGTCCATCAATGGGAAAGCAGGGCCACCGCGTGACGGTCCCCGCTCCGCGGTGCGCTATGAAAACACGGTCGATATGTTTTGATCCTCTCGATAGCGCTGGTTGGCGCGGGAACTGTGGCAGCCGATCCGCTCCATCGTGGAACGATACCGAATCGAAGAAAGCCATTGTCGCTTTCGTCGAGAAGGTCACCACCGCCGGATCGCCGGACTATGTTGACCCGGCGGAACGCGTGGCGGTTTTCCACAAGCGACGGCACGCTCTGAGCCGAACAACCCGCTTACTTCCAAGCCTTCTACATCGTTGATCGGATCAAGGCGCTCGCTCCCGAGCATCCCGAGTGGAAGGAAAACCCTTCGCCTCGATCCTCAAGGCGACCTGAAAACCGCTCTTGCCGGCGGGGAAAAGGCCATCCTCGAGCTCGCCATGGCTACCCACGCCGCGTCACGTCCGAAGAGTTCCACACCATCGTCCGCGATTGGCTGAAGACCGCCCGTCATCCGAAAACTGGAAACGCGTACACCGCCATGGTCTATCAGCCGATGCTCGAACTCCTCGCGTACCTTCGCGCCAACGACTTCAAGACCTTCATCGTCTCCGGCGGCGGCATCGACGTTATCCGTGTTTTTGCCGAGGAAACCTACGGCATCCCGCCCGAGCAGGTCATCGGTTCCAGCATCAAGCGTATGCACTCCGCGATGGCAAGCCCATGATCGTGAAAATGCCAGACCTTGATTTTATCGACGACGGCGCCGGCAAGCCGATCGGCATCCACCAGCACATCGGCCGCCGCCCCATCGCCGCTTTCGGAAATTCCGAGGGCGATTTCGAGATGCTCGAATGGACCACCAGCGGCGACGGCGCACGCTTCGGGTTGTTCGTGCACCACGACGACGCCGACCGCGAGTTCGCCTACGACCGCCAAAGCCACGTCGGCAAGCTCTCCCGCGGCCTCGACGCAGCGCCGAAGCAGGGTTGGACCGTCGTCAGTATGAAAGCCGACTGGAAATCCATTTACCCATAACTGGCGCGATGGAAACCGCCGCCAGATTCGCACCTCTCGAGTAGCGTCAACCACAGCGCGACCGCGCCTCACCCTTCCAACGAAAGGTTCACGATGAAACCAAAAACCTCTTCCTACTGCGATGCCATGGTCGCTCCCGGACGCGCCCCCGAGATTCCGTCCGAGGACGATATCTACGGCTGGCTCGTGGGTAGCTGGGAGCAGGAACTCACCGTCCACGAGCCCGACGGTAGTGTGCGACGGACCGCCGGCGAAGCTCACTTTTCCTGGGCCCTCGAAGGCCGGGCCATCGTGGACGTCTGGATTAATCCGCGCCGCGAAGACCGGCCCTCTGTGCCCTCCCGCTTTGCCGATTGGTATGGCACGACCTTGCGTGTGTATGATCCATCCCTGCGCGCCTGGCGCATCACCTGGCGCGATCCTTCCCGCGGCGTCTTCATGGACCAGATCGCGCGCCGCGTCGGCCAGGACATCGTGCAAGAAGGCAAAGGTCCCGACGGCGCCGCGTATCGTTGGACCTTCAGGGAAATCACCACCGACTCCTTCCACTGGGCCGGCGAGCTCCAGCCTCCCAACCAGACGATCTGGACCCTTCAGGTGGATATACGCTCACGCCGCATCCCGACATCCCGCGGCTCCGCGAAAGACTGAAACGCTTGTCCTGGGAGTTTGCGGTCGATTTTACTACTGAAAGAGATCTCTCCGCAGCCGCTCGGTGCCCCGCGAGGTGGCCCTGCGATCATTGCACCATAACATGTTCATCGCAAAACTATTGTGCAGATTACACTTCTTCCGTGCTAGAAATCTACTCAACCAGTAGCCTGCAAATTGCGGCTATCCATTCGTATATAAGTTATGAGCATAACTGATATTACGCAGTATACGCCTCTACTCTGTGCATTGATTGGAGCAATGCTAACTAGCATAGCGGCATTTGTCGCGGCAGACTAACACGGCGCACACAGCACAGGGGCTTTGGCCCTATATCCGTGGGCCATGAGAGAAAAAAACTCACTACGCCCTCGGCCGCCTTCGGGCGGCGCTCCGATTCAAGGAAGGCGGGAAAAGGGTGCCCGCGATCGAAAACTCTCCGTCAGCATCAGACTCATTCGCGGCCAAAATCGCACAACGCGAGGCAAATCAGTCGGAAGCGACAATCAGGCTTATAAGCTGTACTCCTGGCGGAGATTGAAAGGAAAAAGGATCTCCTCAAGCAAAGGGCGAACGACAAGCCGAAACCTCCGAAAACTCCGCTAAGACGGGAGATCACATTATAGGATGATCTGCTGGGCGCTGACGCGCCTCCGCTCAAGCTGCCGCCCTTGCTCAGTGATCCATCTCCTTTGCCTTCCAATAATGAGCACTTGGACTGAAATCTTCCCTACCGTCTGCGTGCGGGGGCAGTCGCCTTTCCCTCCGTTGTAGCCGTGGCAGAGCCGGTTGGTGAGATTCCGCTCCAACTTTTTCCAGCATTCCCACCACGATCCCGCGAACCTCTTCATAGGTCAGGTCGCTGTCGCTATTCATTTGACTCCTTGCCTCAGGACGATTGATCTGTCTGACCGCATCAGTGGATAGTAGCCAAAGCGCTTGAGGTCGCGTCTGGTCCACGGTGAGTTCTCCGTGACCTTGGCCCTATTGCTTCGCTAGTTTGATCTTCCTCTCTCGTTTGAAGTCAGGGAGAGTCGAGCGTCGAAAAAGGATAGGCCAACCCGCGCGCACATTTTCTCACTCTCACTCAGTCAGATTGCGCTTGCTGTGTCGCGACGAGGTGGCTTTGATCGAAGAACGTACCGCCCTCATCAACCAACTCCAGCAGGCCCTTTATGAGTATTATCCGGCAGCCCTGGAGGCTTTCGATGATTGGACACTGCCAGCAGCCTGGGCCTTTGTGGAAAAGTTCCCAACCCCACCAGACCTCGTTAAAGTGGGTAAACGCGGGTGGGAGAAGTTCCTCCACTCCCATCGACTCTACCGTCCGGAGACCTACGCCAAACGGCTTGAAATCTTCGAGCACGCTGCCGAGTTTGCCGTGCGAGAGGAGATCACCCGCGCCAAGAGTAGACTCGCCGTGGCTCGAGTTCGCATACTGCGTACCCTCCAAAGCCAGATTGAGGCCTATCGCTCAGAGATAGAGAAACTCTTCAGCAAGCATCCCGATAGCAACCTCTTTGGTTCTCTTCCTGGCGTGGGAGAAAAGCTTGGCCCGCGCCTTCTCGGAGAAATCGGCTCCGATCGCTCTCTTTACAGCGACCCCCAAAGCCTCCAATGCGTAGCGGGAACCGCTCCGGTGAGTTATCAGTCCGGCCAGATCCCCAAAGTCCACCTGCGCCGACACTGCAACAAGCTGCTCCGAAATAGCGTCCACCTTTGGGCCAATCTCAGCCGACCTTCTTGTCCTTGGGCAGCAGCCTACTACAGCGATCAGCGCCGTCGGGGAAAGAGTCACGCATGCGCCCTGCGCGCATTGGGTCAACGTTGGCTCAAGATCCTTTGGAAGATGCTGCAAACCCACTGCCCTTACGATCCCGCCCTTCACGCTAAGAGCCAACGCGAACACGGCTCCTGGGTCCTTAAGTTGCTCCGAACGTAGTCCTCCATTGCGATGTTAGTAAGTTCCAAAAATAAGCCCTTGCGAGCACAGAGAACATCTCTTTCCCTGCGGGGCTCCCGCTGCCGCAACCTCGCCCTACCGGAGCGTTTGTGAATAAGCCTTACCCTTTTCCAACTCTTACCCTTGATTTCTTTTTGCAGAACTTGACGCACACATCTCCCGGAGATGAGACACTTCATAGCTGAAGTTCTACGGGTTCCTTAGTGTTTTGGTTTTCGTTTGTTTGCCACCTTGTGGCGTTGATCCTTAGTTCCCCACAAACGCCCTGCCGCGGCGAGCGGCGCGGGGTTTGGGGGCGCGCAGCCCCATCAAACCGGTTCATCGGAGGCGCAGTCAGAGATGCACTGAAGTCAAGCGGACAATTCTCTGGCCTTCTCGTTGTTTCGGCTCTCAATGACCGATTGATAATCCAATGAAGGCGCATGCTTGAGGTTTGGAGACCTGCGGCAATAAAACGCGCACCTTGTAAGCCCGAAGCCGGTCGCTTGTAACTCAGATGAAGATATTCCTCGTAAGGTCGAACGGACATTGTGCGTAGCGAACGGGAGTTTTCTTGATGCGGACGGTGAATGATGCTATTGAGTTGCACGTGACTCTATAGCGTCTCAGCATCGCTCCACAAACCCTGACTTTTTAGCGATCATTGTGTGCGTTCGTCATCTACATCCCGATCTGGACTGGAGGGCTTGCCTTCACCGCAAAGCGTTGACCATGATCGTCGGTGGCTGGCTTCCCGTGCTACTCATGTCGACAGCTTCGGCTGCTGGTGCGGTGGCGCGGCCATGTCCTCCCACTCGTACCACGCCGCCGTTTTCGAGGGCACGGAGGTGGCCTTGAAGCGGATCGAAGGATTATTAGAGAAAGCGCGCTCTGCGAGGAGGCTGAACACTGGCCTGATTGCGCGTTTGCGCCGTGATCGCTTACGATCATCACACAATCTATGCGATAATTAGAAGCGCAAGCGAGGTGCTGATCATCAGGAGCACGCGATGAAATCCCAAAGCGCTACCAGGGCGGGAGCCATGGCGCCCAAACACCCTTACCTCGTCGATGTTCTTAATCGTAAGCAGAAGAGGCAGGTAGACATCTTGATTGTTTTGTGGGCTGTGAGCGTGGGGATTTTCACTGCGTGGTGGTTCCAGCCCAAGCATATAGTCAATCCTGGGTTGTTTGCTTTCAACAGTTTCGTTCTCGCGTGGGGTACCGTGATGCCAGCTTATTACTTCTATTTTCTTCGCCGAATGAAGAAACCCAATCCGGAATTGCCGATTCCGGCCGATTGGCGAGTGGCGATGGTGGTAACTCGGGCACCATCGGAGCCTTTCGCTCTCGTAAAGAGGATGCTACGGGCAATGAAGGCGCAAGAGGTGCCGCATGATACCTGGCTCGCCGACGAGGACCCCAGCCCCGAAATTTTGGACTGGTGCAAAGCTCACGACGTCAACGTCTCCACTCGAAAGGGAGTGGCCGATTATCACCGGCTCACCTGGCCGCGCCGTACCAAATGCAAAGAGGGCAATTTAGCCTACTTTTACGATCACTATGGCTATGACAACTATGATTTCGTGGTCCAGATGGATGCAGATCATATACCCTCACCGGGTTACCTCAAAGCCATGCTCCTTCCCTTCTGGAACCCGAAAGTCGGCTACGTCTCGGCGCCTAGCATATGCGATCTCAACGCCAAGAATAGCTGGGTTGCCCGTGGGCGTCTTTTTCTGGAGAGCACGTTACATGGCAGCTTGCAGGCGGGATACAACCGGGGCTTCGTTCCGATGTGTATCGGATCGCACTACGCGGTTCGTACCAGAGCGCTCAAGCAAATCGGCGGTCTTGGTCCGGAATTAGCCGAAGATCATTCAACTACCTTTTTGATGAATGCAGACGGCTGGATAGGTAAACACTCGATTGACGCTGAAGCTCACGGTGAGGGGCCCGCGACTTTCGCCGATGCGATGATGCAAGAGTTTCAGTGGGCACGCTCGTTAGCGATGATTCTTTTGAACCTCACGCCATTGCATTTTGGCCGGCTTTCCTGGAGGCTAAAATTTCAGTTTTTGTTTGGGCAGCTCTGGTACTTCCTCTTTAGTGCGGCGATGCTAGGCGCTTTTCTGTTGCCGCCCTTGGCGTTAGCGCTCGGGCGTAGTGCCGCGCACATCATTTACCTTGAGTTTTTGTTTATTTCGATCTGGCCGGGCATCATCGCGCTGATCACGGTTCAGTGGCTGAAGTGGCAGGGACTTTTGCGGCCGGCCAACGCGAAGGCGCTCGGCTGGGAGGGGGTCTGTTTCGAACTGGCGCGCTGGCCTTGGGTTGTGTGGGCAGTTATCGATGCCTTTCGAGTAACGATTAGCAAGAGTCATGTGACTTGGAGGATTACGCCCAAAGACGGCAAGAGTCGCACAGCGGTCCCGATACGTTTCCTTCTTCCGTACTTGCTGATTATCTTTTTGTGTGGCGTGGCCGCCGTCGTCTACGAGCCGAACCCAGCCACGAGGGGCTACTTTTGGTTTACCCTGTTTAACGCTGTCTGCTACTTGGTGCTCCTGACCGTGATTCTGTATTCTAACGCAAGGGAATCACGACAAGCGCTGGCAGCAAGTTAGGTACCGGCTCGGTTTCTTTCCAAGACGACGATTTCCAAGCGAAATATATAGGAATTATGAACATTAGCATCGTTGGTTCAGGATACGTCGGCCTAGTGACGGGGGCCTGCTTCGCGCAAGTTGGTCATCACGTCAACTGTGTGGATAATAACGAACAGAAGGTCGCCGACGCCGACTTCGGCCAGGTCAAGGAGCTCATGCACTCGCCGATCATCTTCGACGGCCGCAACCA
Organism: uncultured Verrucomicrobiae bacterium; assembly: GCA_963744345.1. GTDB lineage: Bacteria > Verrucomicrobiota > Verrucomicrobiia > Chthoniobacterales > Terrimicrobiaceae > DASTFP01. The sequence goes on along the minus strand of CAVUTD010000008.1, from coordinate 66,975 downwards.
GCTCGACCGCGAAATGCTCGTCGAAATGGGCTTCGACGACTACGGAATCGGTCGCTAGCCCCTAAACCCTATTACGTTATGAAGCTAATACTTGCTGCTTTAGCAGCACTATCGATGGGTGCGTATTTATCCTGCGAGGAGGCACAAACCGCCGAACCTGCCGCAGCTACGGGGCAGATTTCGAAAGCAAGCCCCCAACCAGACCTTGGGTCAACAGTTGATTATTTGACCGCCAAGTACGGCAAACCCGTTAAAGTCGAGAAGGCATGGTGCGGAGGAACCGCATACGGTTTTCGACCGACGAAGATGACTTATGTTTACGCCATCGAGACCAACGGTGTCGTAAATGACATCACGTACTTTGATTTCAATAAGCCGCAACTTACCCAAGAAGACTCGGTCAGGTTATTCCGTTCCCAATTTCCAATCTATCCACAAATTAAATGGGCCGACAAAGAGCATAAAAAGGGACTCGGCCAGGAGAAGGGAAAGCACTGGACGCATACGCAATGGATTGTTCAATCCGCCATGGTGCTTCACGAGGGTAAGTCCTTTATCAGCAATCCAAAGGATAAGGGATGGCAATTCCGTACTCCTGAGCAGTTTGCGGCGGAGCAAGCGGTTATCAAAGCGCTGAAGAAAGAATGGTGGAAACAAGAAAAAGCAAAGCGAACGCCGCGCAAAAAGAGCGGAACAAGTAAAGCGAGCGCCTCGTAGGCTTGCCGGGCCTGCACTTGCCGGTTACCAAAGAGCCGGATCAATGCGCCAATCCGGCTTTTGTCCGTTGACCCACGGATGGGGATCAACGGCGTTGAAATATATGACGGATTTTAGTAGCGGGAATTGGCTTGCGGAAGCTTTGAGGCCGGCTACCCAGGCAGCTTGGTCGTGCTTTGCCTGCACGCCGCACTCTGCGATGATAATCGGTTTACCGTATTGAGCTAGAGTTTGGTACACGGGAGCAAAGGTCTTGGCGAAGCCTCGGTTTTTCGTATCAAAAACAGAGCAGCCGACGTAATCGACGTAGTGTGAGCCTGGGTAATACTTGGTGCCGTTGGACCCTTTCGGGGACCACATGAAGGAAAGTTTCTGCTGGGGACTGCATTTGCGCAGATAATCCACCACGTAGCGGTACGCCAAGATATATTTCTCCGGCGGTTTTCCCCCCAGGGGTACCTTGAGCTTTCCGGTTCGTGGCCAAAGCGGATCATGGCAGGTCCTCCGTATTGGGCCAACTGGGAGCAAAGTTTGGCAAGTTCCTTGTCTCGTTTACCGCTGACGATTTCATCCAACGGATCACCTGAGGAGGGTTCGATTGAAATGATCGGGGTGCGGCCTTTGGCCGAAGCGGCGGTAGCGAAGTCGTAGACGCTCAGTTCGTTGGTCCCTACCCAACCTTTGGCGCTGGTTTGGTCTACGAAGACCATCCTCATAGGCTAAGGGTTTGTCCGTCATGGTCTGGGCATTGTCGTAAACACCTAGAGTAATAGCCGGCGCGCTCACGAGTGACGAAAGCACAAAGGCGAGACTGATAAGGGTTTTTTTCACGAAAGTATCCGAAGTTTTGTGTTTGGGGCCGGTTTATATTTCTTCGTTCGGCTCCGATTTCGCCAAGGCGCGGTAAGCGCCCAGCAGTTCCCCCGAGCCCCGGGGTTGTGGGGGGCGCGTAGCCACCATTCCAAAGGCGTCAGCCTCATTTGTTAAATCTCTGTCCAAATTGGATGGCAAATTGGTTGGCCGCTATCTGCGCCCATTTTACACGCCTTGGCAAGGGTTTCTCACCATTTTGGCTCGCAAACCCTTGTCTGCACCCAGGGAGCCTCGCCATAATCAAAGCCGCGCAGCACAATACCGGTATAGCAAAAACCTGCCTCCAAAAGCGGAGCACGCGCCGTTCCGACGCCGCCGGGCTTTCCGCGATGCATCGCCAGGAGCAGGGTAACGGGTGCGCCTGGCGCGCTGCACGTAGTCAACCGCAAACACCCGCGGAGGTGGGGGCATGTAGGCGAGTTCGAGATCGCCGGCGTCCGGCCTGAAGTCCGGTTGCGCTGAAGGGGGTTGTGGGGATCGTGTTCCGTTCTCAAGATCACCGCAGAGGCCTTACTCATGCGGCTTGCCGGGTCTGTTTCGTTCTTTGTCGGGGAAGACGGAGGTGGCGGCGCATATACGGCAAAAAACCTCCCGGAACGCGTGGAGTTTACAGCCCTCTGAGGCCGCCTCCCCCTCGCGGATGGTATGATGCCTGACGCCAAAAATGACGATCGTTGCGTCGACAGGCTGACGACCATCATTTCGGCTCGCTCACAATGCTGGCTGTAACGGCGGACGGAATTCTGTTGGTAACCTGGGCAGTCACAAAGACGCTCTTCCTCTTTCTTCAAGAGGCTCCGATCCCTTGAAACCCGATTGGCAGAGGCATGTCCTTGCTTCGGACGGCTATCTATCAGAGTTCGGGAATGTTCGAGATGCGGCCATGGCCGCGCCCTTTACATCGCCCTCACGAAATCTGAGCTACTACTGCAAGGAAATCTACTTCTTGCCTTTATCCCCTTTACTGCCGTTCCCTTTCTTGCCGGACTTGTGTCCCCCTCCTCCACTGCCCTTGCCAGAGGCGCCTGCAGATTGCGATTTCTTTGGCTTGAAATAAGACGCTCCAGAGTTTTTCGACCCTCCTTTAGAGCTTTTAATTCGGGCACTCTGCGAATGCTTGTTCGTTTTGGAGAATGACTGTTCGTATTCTCGGAATAGGAGGATTTGGACCGCCCTCCCTTGAATTTCTGCGAGGAATCGTTCGCCTTGGAACGCACGGATCGCTGAATCCTAGCGCTCGGCTGCCAAGCACGCGCGCTATCGGTGTTGATACTAACCACTGCGTATTCACCCCCGCGATTCCGCTTCCAGTTACCTTTCCATCCCGGATCCCAGTCATCTCTCCATCGGGGATTCCAGTCGCCCACGCAAACCCTACGACGTGGCCAGTCGCAATCGTAATTGAGCCAGGAGCCGACAGCAAAACCAACTCCAAAGCTCAAGGCCGGCCCGAGGTACGGTTCGTACGGCTGCGCATAGACAACCTCCGGATCGTATTGAGGCACGTAGATCAAGTCGGGTTCGGCGGGAACGATCCGAATGCAGTCTCTTTCCTTCACAATTCTTTGCTGCGGACAATCCACAAGGGTTCCCGCGGCGATTGCCTGTAGCCGGAGTTGCTGAATCGTATTCATGACGTCAGCAGGCTGGTTGAGAAAGGCGTCGCCGACTTGTGTCGTCCACTCAAGATTCTGGTCCATCCACTTGACAACGTCCGGATAGCGCGCAAGCGACTTGACACTATCGTCCCACGGCTGATTCACGATCTGCGCCGGATCGCCATTTGAAGAAATATACCGCGCGGCAAGCACCAGATCGGACGGCACCGTCGAGGCGGGAAGGATCAATGCGACGAGAGCATCCGGGTAGAGCGCGATGGGAGCAAGCAGTCGATTGAGCGCTTCCGGTGGGAGCTTCGAGGAAACGCTCTCTGCTGCCGCCGGCGGCGGTGCCACTGGCGACGGTGGAGCTTGCGCTCGCACAGAGCCCGGAAGAAAACAACTCAGCAGGATAATTACGGAGCGTATCCAAACCGCTCTTTGTCCTGAGATTGTACCGGGGAACATCATGATACATCCTAGCTACGAAACGCATGAGAGCTAGGGGTGTACCCTTAAATTTGGGATCAGGACGGTGCCCGATGGGGAGGGAAATGTCCCTAGACTCCAAGTTGTGATGAAATGGATCCACCGCGCTGTTCGTGCTGGCCAGGTAGCGAGCCTCGCAGGCAGAGGAGGCGAAAGCTCGCCTGCGTGCACACCATTGAACTGATAAGGATTCGTGGATTGGCGCTCGATAATAAGGATCTCCGACCCTTGTGGGATTGGATGAGTGCTGGAGTTGTCAGTGGGAGACTGCGGCGATGGCCTCCGGAAAGCCCTTAAGCCCATCGATTGGAAGTATCCGAAGTTTTCTGTTTAGGTTCGGTTTATTATTCTTCGTTTGGCTCCGATTTCGCCAAGGCGCGGTAGCGCCCAGCAGTTCCCCCCGAGCCGCGGGGGTTATGGGGGCACGTAGCCCCCATTCCAAAGGCGTCAGAGGATCTCTCCGCGTTACGTGAGGACTTTTCGCTTGGGCGTTTGATCTCCCAGCAGATTTCCAGCGCCGATTCAATTTGCGCAAACATCGAGGAAGGTCATGGTCGCCTGAGTCGACAAGAATACATTCGCTTTCTCGATTTCTCTCGTGGTTCGGCTCGCGAGACGCGAGGCCGGTATCTCCGAACGTGTCATTGGCTTAGTGCCACCATCATCGACGAAAGTATCGGCATTCTCACCGCCACGATCACCACTCTTAGACGGCAAACCAGCCCTCCGCCCAGTTCCTCAACCCTCCGCGAAGAACCCGAAATCAACGAATTCGATCCCCTCGACCCTCGACACCCTTAACCTTCGATCCTTGAAAACTCTCGGCACCCGACACTCGCCCCCATGAAGAAGCTTCTCCGCGAACCCCTCCTCCACTTCGTCCTGCCTGGCGGACTGCTCTTCGCTGCGTACGGTTTCATCAATCGAGAACCCGGAGCGAGTTGGATGAGTTCGTTGTGATCACTGTTCAGATCGAGAACCTCGCCGCTACGTTCTCCAAAGTACGGCAACGACCGCCCACGGCGGAGGAATTGAAGGGCCAGATAGATCAATATGTGAGAGAGGAAATCCTCAGCCGCGAGATCATGAAGCTTGGGCTTGACCAGAACGACACCATAATCCGCCGCCGGCTCCAGCAGAAGATGGAATTCCTCGCTGAGGATTTTGCCGCACGGGCAGAACCCACGGAGGTTAGACGTGAACTGCTCAACGCACGGCGGCTGGAAGCAAACCAAAAATTCCTCGACAACCTGCTGACAAGATATCGGGTAACGATTCAGTGGCCGGAGGCGGAGCCAACGGCGGCAACGACGGCCGCGAAGAACCCATGAAAAGCTGGGTTGCATTGCTGATGCTGGCGGCGTTCGGTGCGCTCGCTCTGACCGCGCTTGGCCACGAAGTGCGTCCTGCCTATCTCGAGTTAAGGCAGACTGCACCCGATACTTACGACGTGCTCTGGAAAGTCCCGGCGCGCGGTGACCGGCGGTTCGGTATCTATGTTCGTTTCCCCGGCGACGCCCACAATCTCTCAAAGCCGGAGGGGACTTTCTCCGGCGATGCCTACATCGAACGCTGGCGCATCCAGCGTGCGGGAGGACTGGAAAACCAAACCATCCAGATTGACGGCCTGGCTGGCACGAAGATCGACGTCCTTGTCCGCATGGAGAATGCGGATGGCGTGACCCAGACAACGCGGGTCTTGCCTGCATCGCCCAGCTTCACGGTCGAGGCGGCGCCTTCGCCGTGGAGAGTCTCCGCAACCTATCTCGTTCTTGGCATCGAGCATATTCTGCTGGGCATCGATCACTTGTTTTTTGTCCTTGCGCTTGTCCTGCTGGTGAAGGGCTGGAAACGCCTCGTTGGCACGATCACGGCCTTCACCGTCGCCCATAGCATCACGCTCGCTGCGGCCACGCTCGGCTTCGTGCATGTCCCCGGTCCGCCGGTCGAGGCGTGTATTGCGCTGAGCATCGTGTTCGTCGCGGCGGAAATCATCCGCGGACGCCAAGGCCAGCCAGGATTGACCGAACGCGCTCCGTGGGTAGTCGCCTTCACCTTCGGTCTGCTGCACGGATTGGGCTTCGCCGGCGCGTTGAATGAAGTTGGATTGCCGGCACAGGCCATTCCGCTGGCACTGCTCTTTTTCAACATCGGCGTCGAAATCGGACAACTTGCCTTCATTGCCCTTGTCCTCGGTCCCGCAACCGCCATGCTTCGCTTGTCGGGTCACGTTCCGGCCTGGGGCTGGCGTGTGGTGCCGTACGCCATCGGCTCAGTAGCGATGTTCTGGACGATCCAACGAACAGTAGCGTTTTGATCCGAATGCGCGGAAAATTTTATCAACACCGAACGCCAAATGACTGCGCGGTAAGCCACGACCCTGTCATCAACTAATGAAAACATCCGCCACTCATCTTCTCAGACTTACCTGAACATCGCAAAACCCTAAGACCGGGATCTGCAAAGCACGCCGTGTCGACCTCGCGCGCGTCACTTCGTGACTCCGAGCACGCTGCCCAAGGCATACGTGATGGCAAAGATGCGAAAAATACAACCGAGGCGCGCCGACACCCTCAAGCCCACACGCCAGCGCGATCCGCTGCAGAAAACAAATGCCCCCACGTCGTGCGCGGCTCACATCGACTTAAGATATTCGATCAGCGCGGCTTTTTCCTCCTCACTCAAGCGTATCTCCAGCGGGCGCTCGTAATGATCGATCACTGCCCGATAAGTCGGAAAGCGGCCGTCGTGATAGAAGCCGCCTTTTTCCCGCACGAACAAGCCGGCGAGCGGCGTGGTGCGATAGTGCCGATCGGGCGAGCGGTCGCCCTGGAAATCGTCGATGCCGATCTCTGATCCTTTGTGCATCGCCCAGCCGGGCTCCGAAAAAAGCGGCGGCATATGGCAGGTGGCGCATTTGGCTTTGCCGTTGAAGATTGCCTTCCCCTGCCCTGCCAACTCATGATTATAGTGGTTCGACGGAGGCTTGGGCGCGGGAATCGAGAGCTGGTAGAAATGCAGGGCCGAAAGCTTCGAGGTAATCAAATCGGGCGTGCTACGGATATTGTAGAGGCGCTCGCTCACTGCCAACGGGAAGCGTCCATCGCGCAGCCGCGCATCGACAAACGTGCCGCTACCGTGCATCTGCGTGTTGGCCACATAGGCGTTCCAATAGGGCACGCCGCCCCAGCCTTCGTAGGTGTGCAGATTCTGGCCCGAGAGGCCGAAAGCAGCGGGAATGACCGTCGCCGCCGACCGGCCACTCGGGTGGAATCCTTTGCCGTCGATGTTCAGCGCCGCGTCATACTTGCCCGGACCCCACGCGGCCAAAATGCGGCGCAGGCTGGCCTCGTCCATGCGCAGCGCGCGGGACATCGCCTGAAGATTCGGCGCGAGGTTCATGATCGCGCCGACGTCGAGGTCGCGATTGGGCCAGCCGTCGAGCCGGCGACCGATGCCGCGCGCGAAGGAGTCATCGACCGTCGAATGGCACACGGCGCACTGGATGCCGACGCTTTTCATTCTGCCGCCTTCAAAGAAACCGGTCACACCGATTACTGAATTCGCCCGCAATAATTCGATCGTTGTCTTCGGGTTATCCAGGCTGACCAAGCCACCTTTCAGGCCTTCGATCAGGATCTTGGGAAGAACACCGACATCCACTTTCAATCCCAACTCAAGCGCTTGCCGGGGTGTGAGACCTGGCCCAACGCCGCCGAACTTCTCGCCGACGATCGCCTCGTGCAGCCGCAGTTGATCGCCCCAGAAGCGCTCGCTGCCAAAAGTATCGTAGCGGAAGATGTGTTTGCCGGAGGAAAACAGCGAACGCGAGTTCCAGCCGACTTTGGTATTGAAGGCCATACGCGGCCACTGCTGACTGCGGCCGGCGGGATTGGTTTCGACCGTCGGCGGATAATCGAGACAGCCCGCAAGGCATATCGCCGTGAGACTGGCCATGAATGCGCGCGTCGGCGGCGCGACAGGAACTTGTCTGTTTTTCATCAGAAGCACCCGGTTTGGCTTTCGACCCCTGCCCATGATCTCCCATTTAACACAATAAATCAAGAATTTATTTTACTTAATTGTCCACTTCTGCCAAGCGCCATATCTTTCGTTGGAATGCGCCCAAAAACGCCCCTATGGACCAGCCGTTTCTTTGAGACGACGCGTGGACAGATCGTTCTCCTGCTGCGGCAAGAGGTCCGCACCGTCGCCGAGCTTGCAGAGGCACTGGAGCTGACCGACAACGCAGTTCGCGCGCATCTCGCCACGCTCGAGCGAGACCGCTTCGTCCGCCGGGCTGGCGAGCGCCCCGGCTTCCGCAAGCCGCACTTCTCGTACGAGCTGACCGCCGAAGCCGAAGAGCTTTTTCCGAAAATCTATGGACTGTTGCTCAGCCGCATCGTTGCCGCGATCAAGAAGCGCTGCGGCGCTGAGCAAGTGGCCGCCGTGCTGCACGACGTGGGCGGCGAAATCGCCGCGTCGCGCAAGCTGCCAGCCGCGGCGACGCTCGATGAGCGGCTCAAGCACATGCTCAAGCTGCTCGAAGAATTTGGGGGCCACGCCCACACCGAGCGCACGAATGGAACCATAGTCATCCGCAGCGCAAACTGCCCACTAGCGGAAGTCACGGCGGATCACCCGGAAGTCTGTCAGATGCTCGAGACGCTTTGCTCAAAGACGATCGGCAAGCCGGTGCGCCAGCGTTGTGAACGCGATGGAGTACCGAAGTGCGTGTTCGAAGTCAAAGTAGGGGCGCCATAATCTGCCATTCCCAGCTAATCGTCACTTCTTCACCGCCGCACTGCGCCGAATTTCTCAGCTAAGACGAAACCAACGCACAGTAGCAGCATCGGCAAGTTCAAGAGCATGGACGTGCATGGTCGCCGTCGCCATGGCCCACGAGGTGCGGCCCCCGTGTCTGGAACTCCACCGAGACGTCGGCGGGAAACGTTGACCTGCTGTGGAAAGTTGCCGGGTGTAACAATAATTTGCGTTGTCAGTCAACGTGCGTTTCCCCGCCGACACCAAGAATTTCACCGAACCGGTCGGCGTTTTCTCCGGGGTGCCTATGGCAAACGCTGGCGCATTCATCAACCCGGAGGCATCACCGACTAAACCATCGAGATCGAGGGAATGTCCGCCACCCGCGTGGACGCGCTGGTGCGACTGACCCGTTGGTCAAATCGTGCATGCTTACAGGGTGCCGGGCATCAAGTGATCGAACGTGTCGCTGCTTTTCAAGTGTAGAGCGGTTCTCGATTCCAAAATCCTGGCAGCGTCGAAGCGTCCGGGGGCGCACGCGTTCCCTAAGTTAGCAAGGAGCACCTCGTCGGGCCGAGGCTTACTGTGGTTCTTATAGGTGCTCAAACCTTGCCTTTCGGCCCATAGCCCGTCTTAAACTTCTCAATGACGTGGTCATTTCTTCATCCGAGAGAACTACTGGCTCGCCTATTTGAAGGCTTAGGAAATATTGCTTCGCCAACACCTCGACTTCATTAGCTAGCCAAAGCGCTTTGCGCAGACTAGGTCCACAAGCGATAAGTCCATGATTTGCCAGTAAGCAGGCCAACCGTCCCTCGAGCGCATTAACCACCCCTCGGGAAAGTTCTTCCGTACCAAACGTCGCATAGGGCGCACAGCGGATCGTGGAACCTCCTGCGGCGGCAATCATGTAATGAACCGCTGGAATTCCCTTCCCGTGGATCGCATGAGCGGTGCAATAGATTGGATGCGCATGGACAACCGCTTGGATATCCGGTCGCGCCAGGAGGATATCCAAGTGAAAGCGTCACTCCGATGAGGGACTATGCGGCCCGTGAGGCGTACCATCCCGCTCCAGATAGATGATCTCTTCTGGCGCCATCGTGTCATAGGCGAGACCAGACGGCGTAATGAGCAAGCCCTCGTCCCAACGAGCGCTCACGTTTCCCGAAGTGCCCTGGTTGATCCCCTTTGTCTCCATCACAAGACATGTTGCAATGATCTCCTTACGTAACAAATACTCTGGGTCATTCATGGTTTCTGCTCTGTTTTAGTCAGTGTTTCAAAGATGCCTTGGAGTAGCTTAGTTGCCAAGGTTCTCCAGTTACCGAAGGTTTCCAGCTTACAAATCCGCACTGTTCGTCAGTACGCCAGCGCCAGCCTTGCCACTCATCTGGGGGGCGCTTCCGATCGAGAAAGCGCCCGCGCCGCGTGAAGCCCGCTAAAATTCCCAAATATACAAACGTCATGTGTCGTCACAAAAGTTGCGCGCGTCTTGGATGGTTCTAGTTCGCCAAAAACCCAGACCCGAGAAGAAATATTGTTACGATGGCTTCCAAAGGATTATGCGCGGGCAATTGAAGACAACGCGCGGAGATCATCGGAATTCTGGAGGTAATCAGTCTTGGCCAGAGGAAAAATGGCTTGTAACTGATCAAATGTTATATAGCGTTGACGAAAGTTCAAGCCCCTTTTGATCCTTGTTTGGAAACTCGAAAATTACCGTGCTGCGTAATGAGGCACTTTTCACCTTTGCCTGGGTCACCTAGTCCGAAAAGCCAACCCTTCACTCTTAGTGTTCCATGATCAGAACAGGGGATAATTTAGTGATAGGGGTGGATTCCTCGACGCAAAGTACCAAGGCCGTCGCATGGAACCAGTCCGGTCGTCTCATGGCCCTTGGAAGCGCGCCGATTTCCATGGCTAATCCGCGGCAGGATCATTTTGTGCAAGATCCTTCAGACTGGTGGGAGTCTTGCTGTTCAGCGCTGCGCCTCTGTCTTGATCAAGTTGATAAGTCTCGCATCGAGGCCATCGCTATCGCGCATCAACGCGAGACTGTAGCTTTTCTGAATGCAAAGGCGGAGTCGATATTTCCCGCTATTCTCTGGCTGGATGAACGGTCCAGAAGCAACGTGGCGTCTCTTTCGGAGTCAATCGGCGTTGGAACAATCCATCGCATTACAGGTCGCTACCCTGACCTTACCCCCACCATCTACAAGCTTGATTGGATGCGGCGAAACGAGCCGGAAATCTTCGCGAGAACGGCTTGCTTCTCGGATGTCCAATGCTACCTGGCGCACCGGCTGGCAGGCGGTCCCTTTCGGACAGGTTCGCTGAGTGCTGATTCCTTCGGCATCTACGACATCGTTGAAAGGCAATGGTCGCCTCTCCTCCTGGATGCAACTGACCTTTCGACAGATCGTTTGCCAGTGACGCTCCCTCCGGGCGCACTGCTCGGAACTGTGACGCGCGACGCAGCCAGTCAAACCGGCCTTTCCGAAGGGTTGCCAATCTTTGTCGCAGGCGGGGACGGGGCCTATGCGGGACTGGGGACAGACTGCACGAGGACTGATCGAGCCTATGTGAATTTAGGCACGGCGGTGGTCTCAGGCGCCTGGTCCCCGGAGTACCGCTATGATCGGGCGTGGCGCACGCTTATTGCCGCCCAAGGAGAAGGATACGTTTTCGAGAGTGTGCTTCGCACCGGAGCATTCCTTGTGAACTGGTTCGTGGACCAATTCGTGCCCGAAGGCCGCAAGGATGCAGCAGTGTTCGACCGACTGGAAGCGGCTGCGCGCGAAATTCCTATCGGGTGCAATGGATTGATGATTCAGCCGTATTGGTCGGGGGTCATGGACCCATACTGGGACGTAAGCGCGCGCGGCGTAACCTTCGGGCAGAGCGGCAGCCACAAGCCGGCCCATTTCTATCGTTCGATTCTCGAAGGCATCACGTTGGACCAAGTGATGCGAACCAGAGCAATGGAGGTCGCGAGCGGCCAGGAAATTGATCACTACATTGCTATCGGGGGCGGTGCCAAAAGTCCGTTATGGAGGCAGATGCTCGCCGACGCTTCGGGTAAGCGCGTGCTTATTAGCGACACAGTCGAAGCGTCTGCGCTGGGTGCCGGCATGACCGCCGCTTTTGGTGCGGGGTGGTTCTCCTCCATATCCGAGGCAGCGCATGGAATGTGTGGAAGTACACAAGTCATAGAGCCCGATGCCCGGGCTGGTGACCTCTACCGCGTCTTGCTGGAGATTTACGAGGACTTATACGACGCCTGCGCGGGGATCAACCGGCGGCTCGTCGATTTTGCAAGGGAGGTCCCCGCAAACACCCACGCGACCTAATATTCATGAAACAAATGCACGATTTCTCAGGCGTCATTGGCGAGCTTGTTGCCGGACGATGGCAGGATCCCAAGACCGGACAGAAACGCACCGTACCTGTTAAGAGTATCATCATCGCGGACACTCTTGAAGGCTCTGAGGCCTCGCTCGTTGAGAGTGTGCATCCGGGCAAGTCGATTGTCGTCGTCAGCGACGAAAGGACCCGCGAAGTGCTTGGTACGCGGATCTTGAAAGCCCTCCAGACTCTCGCGAACGTGAGCGAATTTGTCTGGAAGCGTCCGCGCATCACTCCGGATGGAATGGACGAACTTGCCGAAGGAACAAAGCATGCGCAGGCACTGATTGCCGTCGGATCGGGCACGATTAGTGACAGCGTGAAATACGGCACATTCCTGACCGGACGCGAATATTCGGTTTTCGCTACGTCGCCGATGAACGCTTACACCACGCCCACATCATCTGTTTCCTTCGAGGGATTCAAGAAGTCGATTACATGCCACTCGGCAAAGGGCGTTTTTTTTGATCTCGGGGTGGTTTCCAAGTGCCCCAAGCGCCTCATTTCGGCAGCTTTTGCGGACGTGGTCTGCCGCACGACATCGCAAGTCGATTGGTTGATGTCACACATCCTGTTCAATTCTCATTATGATGAGACCGCTTACACCCTTTTGGCTTATGACGAAGAGCCGATGATTGCCAACGCAGGCAAGATCGTCACCGGCGATTTCGAAGCGCTGGCCATGCTCACCCGCATCGCCGCGCTCATGGGTCTTGCCACCTCCTTCACCGGAACAACCCACGTGGGTTCGATGGCCGAGCACATGATCTCCCATTTTATCGACATGTTCGCAGGCGACAGCCATCCCAAAACTTCCCATGGAGAGCAAGTCGGCGTTGCGACCCTGACGATGTCAAAACTTCAAAACCAGGTGATCAATGCAGATCAGCCGCCGACCTTCAAGCCGACAGTCATTCCGAAAGATGATCTGCGCGTCCGCTTCGGGGACGCCGCCAGCGAGATGATCGAGCAGACTGAGCGAAAGGCCCTGGATCTGACTGCGGCTGAAGCGCTCAATCAACGCCTGGAGAAAGACTGGAGGCAGATCTCGGAGCGCTTGAAGGCGGTTATGCTGCCCTATGAGAAGCTGCATGACGCCATGAAAACAGCGGGCTGTCAGCTGACAGGTTCCGATCTCGGTCTCGGCCCGGAATTTTACCGCGACGCCGTTCGCTACTCCCGCTTCATCCGAGATCGATTTTCCATGCTCGATTTGGCCGGTGACAGCGGTCAACTCGAAGAATTCGCGAAGGCTTGCCGCTAACGCGCACTGTCTTGCCAGCACGACTTTCTATGCGACGCGGACTTGCGCGGAGACTTTTACAATGGCGGTTTTCCGAGGAGAACTTTTTTGAAGATGCTTAGTGTCTCGACGGCTTCTCCGGCGGCTATCGAAAACGCGCCTGCAATTCCGGGAATTCACGGCATCCTTTTCGACATGGATGGTGTGCTCATCAACTCGGAACCCCTCCATGAGTTAACGCTTCTCGAGCTTAGCAGCCAGTTCGGACGACGCTTCGAGAGTGAAGCTGAGCTGCAGGAATTCAAAGGCCTTCCCGAAGTGTCCATAGCCGATCTGTTCAAGCGGATCTATCCACATGTTACTTTGTCAAGCGACGAAATAACGAAGCTCAGGCTTGACCTGCTCCTCGGGAATTTTCATGTCGTGGAAATGATGGAGGGCGCGCTCGAATTCGTGAAGCGCTGCCAAGCTGCCGGTTTTCAGTTGGGGCTGACCACCTCTGCTGCTCGCAAAGTTCAACAGCTCGCCTTTGAAAGGTTCGATCTGTCCAAGTACTTTGATGCAGTTGTTACCGGAGAGGATATCAAACGGGGAAAACCCGATCCAGAGCCCTACCTTCTGACGGCCGCAAAACTTTCCCGACCCGCGACCGCCTGCATGGTGATTGAAGATGCGGTTAGTGGTGTCATATCCGGAAAGGCGGCGGGGTGCTTCGTTGTTGCAATCACCACGTCGTTTGCGGCCGAAGATCTCGCTACTGCAGGCGCCGATCTAGTGATTTCGTGCTTTCCTGATTTAGGAAGCCGGCTCTTTGCTGATCCCAAATCCCTCCAAGGCAGCTAGTGTGCTGTAACAGAAGTTCATTTATAAAGTATTGGTAATTTTGGCAAAGATCAGGTCGGCAGTAGCCGTCCAGACAAAAGGCTTTGGATTGCGGTTATTGGTCTGGATGTAATCGAGGATCGCCGCTTCCAAGTGCTTGACGGCGGTAAAGGTTCCCCGGCGAATGCGCTGCTGGGTGATCTTGGCAAACCAGCGTTCGACTTGATTGAGCCAAGAGGCGCTTGTGGGGGTAAAATGCAGATGATAGCGGGGCCGGCGAGCAAACCACTGATGCACCTTTGGCGCCTTATGAGTGCCGTAGTTATCCAGGACCAGATGGATGTCCAGATGAGAAGGGATCTCCCGGTCGATCTGAGCTAGAAAGCGCAGAAATTCCTGATGGCGGTGCTGGCGGTGGCATTTGCCGATGACTTTGCCGGTGGCGATATCCAGGGCGGCAAAGAGCGAGGTGGTGCCGTGGCGATAGTAGTCGTGGGTTCGGCGCTCAGGCTGTCCGGGTTTCATCGGCAGAACAGGCTGGCTGCGTTCCAAAGCTTGGACCTGGCTTTTCTCATCCACGCAAAGCACAATGGCGCGGGTCTGTTCCGGAGGGTTGAGGTAAAGGCCCACGATGTCGCGCACCTTTTCCACAAAGAACGGATCGCTGGAGAGCTTGAAAGTCTTTTCCCGGTGAGGCTGGAGGCCGAAGGTTTGCCAGATGCGTTTGATGGCGTTATGGGAAAGCCCGACTTCCCGAGCCATCAGCCGGGTGCTCCATTGGGTGGCCGCTTCGGGCTTTTGCTCCAAAGTCTTTGTAATCACCGCTTCGACCTGGCGGTCGGTAATTCGCCGCGGCGCGCCGCTGCGGGGAGCGTCTCCCAAGCTCTCGATGCCTTGGGCGATATAGCGCGCCCGCCACTTGCCCACCGTTGGCGCGCTGACTCTCAAGGCGGCCGCCACCTGCCCGTTATTCATGCCCTGCGCGCACGCCAGGATGATGCGCGCACGTTGAGCCGCCCGCTGGCTGGTCTTCGGGCGCCGGGCGATCAATTCCAGCTTCTCGCAATCTGCCTCTTTCAATTTCAGTATCGGCTTGGGACGTCCTCTTGGCATTTCCCCATGCTATCACCCTTCAATTGCTTGAAAATGTTCATTTAAGGAACTTCTGTTACATGACACTAGCACGCCGTGTGCGGGTACCCTCTTGGCTCATTCCCCCTTCTCTCTCAACTCTCTCGTAGGACGCAGCGTGCAAAAGATCCGCGGCGGTGAGACCACGGTTGTCCATCTCCGCGGTGATTCTCCCCCGTCGGAAAATGACGATCCGGGTGCTCATGCCGAGCACCTCATCGACCTCGGAAGATACCATGATGACCCCGTTTCCATTCTCGACGAATTCCTCTATGAAACCATAGATCTCCTGCTTGGCACCGGCATCAACTCCGCGAGTCGGTTCATCCAGCAGGAGAAGGCGCGGTTCCGTTTCGAGTGCACGCGCCAGGACGACCTTTTGCTGATTGCCCCCGCTCATAAAGCGAACCTGCAACTTGATCGAAGCGGCCTTGATCCGAAGTTTCCTCACCCAATCATCCGTCCAAGCCCTTTCCTTCTGGTGCCGCATAAACCCGAGCTTCGAAAGAGCCGGTAACGAAGACATAGACATATTCTCCTTCACAGACGAAGTAAGGACAAGTCCCGTTTCCTTGCGGTCTTCAGTAACAAGAGCCACACCGTTCCGTATCGAGTTCCGCGGGGAACGAATCTCCATGTGCCGATTATTCAGAAGCACCTCGCCGCTCTCTAACTTGTCTAGGCCGTATAAGCCGTTGAGGAACTCACTTCGGCCTGATCCAACCAATCCATAAATACCGAGCACCTCCCCTTTGTGAACCTCCAGATTGATATCCTTCAATTTTCGCGCGATCGAAAAGTTCTTCACGCGCAGAACAGGCTCTTCGGTAACCTCTGCTTTGGTTTCCGGAAACTGATCTTGATAATCGCGCCCGATAATTTTGCTTACCAGATGCTTCCGGCTGATGTCCTTGATGGACCCATCTTCGATGAACCTGCCATCGCGAAATACTGTGTAGGCATCGCAAATCGTGAAGATTTCGGTCATTCTATGCGAGACATAGATGATTCCCTTCCCTAACGACGCCAGGCTGCGCACGGAAGAGAACAGCACTTCGGTTTCATGCTCGCCCAAGGCGGATGTCGGCTCATCCATAATGAGGATGCTCACATTCCGATCGTTGATCGCTTTGGCAATTTCAACCAACTGGATCTGCGCCAGACTGATCTCTCTCATTTTCTTTCGAGGATTGATCTCGAAGCCGAGCCGCTCCAACAACTCCGTTGCGTCCCGAAAAAGCCTTTTCCAGTCAATCAAGCCGTAGCGCTCCGGCAGATGACCAAGATACAGATTCTCTGCGACAGTCATGTCGCGAACGGGACTCAATTCCTGCGTGATAATCGAAATACCGGCATCAAGCGATTCTTTGGGCGCATGGAAGTCCCGCTCGCTGCCTTTGTAGACGATCGTTCCGCCGTCCTTGCGCAGAATGCCCGTGATAATGTTGAGAAACGTCGATTTTCCTGCTCCGTTACCTCCGCAGAGCGCGTGAATGGAGCCTGCGCGGAGGTTTAGACGGCCATCTCGCAGAGCCGGAACGCCACTAAAAGACTTGGTGATTTCCTTTGCCGTCAGCAGCATGCCGGCACCGCCGCGATCCATGGCCTCCACAGGCGTCCCGATCTCGTTACGAGTCTCCATAGGCGAATCTTCCAGATCTTGACTGCGACAAAGTTACTCCTCTGCTACACGCGCACTTCGTCTTCACGATTTTACCTCCACGAGGAAACGCTGACTACTGAATCGTATAGCCGCCGTCGATGACGAGGTTTTCCCCGGAGATCATGTCAGCGGCGTTGCTCGCCAAAAAGAGAGCGGCAGCCGCTATTTCCTCTGGATAGGCAAAGCGCCCCATGGGGATCTTTGCCTTGAACGCCTCCCCGACTTCACCGGCCCAAGCCTTCCGACCGAGCTCGGTCAGCACCACGGTGGGAGAAATTGAGTTGACATTGATATTGTAACGTCCCCACTCGTAGGCGAGCACCTTTGTAAGGCTTATGATCGCCGCTTTGCTCGCGCAATAAGCCAGGTGCTGATCAAGCGCCACCAGCCCGGCCTGCGATGCCAGACTGATAATCTTACCCGAGCGTTGCGCGATCATTTTCCGCCCAACGATTTGCGAGATCATGTACGGAGCCTTCAGGTTGACCGCCATCGTAACGTCCCACGCTTCGTCACTCAGCTCCTCCGCGGGCGCCAGAAGGACGACGCCCGCGTTGTTGACAAGGATATCAATCGACCCAAAGCGCTTGCTCGCCTCCTCCACAAATTGCTCAATATTCGCGCGGATGGTGATGTCTGTGGCGATCCCAAGCGATTCCATTCCATCAGCGGTGAACTCGTCAGCAACTGCGCCCACGGCGTCACTCTTGTCCACGAGAACCAGCTTCGCTCCCTTCTGGCCGTAAAGCTCAGCGATCGCCCGACCTATACCGGCAGCTCCTCCTGTAATCAAGGCGACCTTGTTTGCTAAGGAGAAATTGGTGTCGATCTTCGGACTTGTCATACTGCTTCGTTTCTCCAGGCGTCATCCGCGAAAAATCGCGATGACGCCTGACTCTGGCTGGACGTGATTGATTGTGGCTTAGCCTGCACCGCTCGAAAGAATCGTAAGCTTATGAACCGCTTATCAGCTCTTTTTGATGCTTCAGCAGATCGTCGGCATTCTCGGCCGTGATCGTTGTCCATGGGATAAAATAGGCCTTCTCTTTGCCGCCGTTCCATGGCATCTCCTTTTCCCACTCTTTCCAGACAGCCGCTTTGGGGTCATATGCGAGCGGAAACTTGCACAACATCTGTACACTGGCAAGAACAATGTGCAGAAGAATCGACACGCGCTGTACAAATGTGCATAGGGAGGCGAAATGGTGTCTTCTCTCCTAGTCGGGCGGCCCGGATTTTTTTGTCCAGCGTCCCAACCAGGGTTGCTCCGCCCCAGGTCGTGGTCCGCCATCACCCGGAGTTCCTCATTGCTGAAGTGGCGGACTTCTTTGATCTGGCCTTCAGTTTTCCTAGGAGAACTGGATCTTTCCCTGGCGTTTGTGGCGGTATGATTCTATGCTAAGAGAGTCTTGCCCGGGCAGAAGGTGATAGTCGAGAGCAAAGGCGCTGGTGCGTGAAAATGCTTAGGATGGTGACAAGAGATTTGAGCAGCAGGCCTGGCCAGCGAAATCAAGTTGACTTCGCTAAGCCGAGTGTGATTGGTAGCAGGCGGAAGGCATCCTTGCGCATGCGGCGCATTGCTCGTCGTTCAAAGCAGACGATTCCAGAGGCAGCTTATGAACAGTCGAGATACCAAGCTCCCAGACGCTTTTGAGCAAACTGTTAGAGCGGCCTGGCTGTATCACGTCGCCGGGAACACCCAGGAACAGACAGCCGATCTCCTGGGCACTTCGCGTGTCAAGGTAAACAGGCTATTAGCCGAAGCCAGGGAAGCTGGCATCGTCAAAATATCCATTGAACACCGCTTTGCTCGAATGGCCGGGCTCGAAGAGGCAATTCGAAATCGTCACAATCTTGCATTCTGCCGCACAACCCCGCCTCTGATGTCGTATTCGACGACCCGACGGAAAAGCATGCCTTCGCGAGAAAAACTCGAAGCAGAAGGCCCCGTCGCACGCCGCGCCGTTGGCATCGTCGCGGCAGACCTGCTGCGCGAACGTCTTCAGGCCGACGAGAGCTGTGTCGTTGGAGTTGGTTTCGGAAGAACAATCGCGGAAGTTCCAAATCACATTGTCGGAATGTCAAAGCCGAAGGCTAAGTTTGTTTCCGCGATGGGCTCACTGACCAGATCTTCCGCTGCCAATCCCTTCGAAGTCGTCTGTCATTTTGCGGAGAGGACCGGTGGCGAGGGGCACTTACTCCCTGTTCCCTTCATCGCAGACAGCATCTCGGACAAACAGATTTTCATGTCGCAGCGGGTTTTTAAGCAGACACTCGCCCTCGCGGAGCAGGCCAGCTTCTATATAGTTACTCTGGGGCAATGTGACGAATACAGCCTGCTCTTTCGGCACCGCTTACTGTCAGGCATTGAGCTGCAGGATCTCAAGCGGGCAGGAGCTGTTTGCGACTGCATGGGAAAGTTCTTTGATGCGGACGGCCAGGTTGTCTCGAGCGAACTGAATGAGCGGACGCTCGCAGTTGATCTTGAGTACCTCTATGAGCGGGAGGTGATCTTGCTCTGTGCTGGTCGCCAGAAGTTGAAAGCTGTGCGAGGACTCCTGAAAGCCGGTTTTGTAAAAGGGCTCATCATCGACGGAGATACCGCCCTCTGTCTAAACGAAGAAGCCGACTAGCCGGAAGGCAACTCTCGGTGGCGATCAGTTCGCATGGGAAGTGCTGGGCCGGTTTGCGCCTCATTTGCACAGGGTCGCCAGCGCCCCGTTTCTGCCGAGTCCGAGCAAGCGCTGGGTTGTTCCCTGTTCTCTGACTGAAGCGGACTCGAACATCTCGCGGCGTTTGTCATCCCGGAAGCCGAATGACAATACTTAGTTTCCTGATCAAATATCGTAATACAAAGCAAACTCGTAAGGGTGTGGCCGCAAGCGAATAGCGTCCACTTCCTTGGCCCGTTTGTGACTGAGCCAAGTCTCAATCACATCCTTACTAAAAACATCTCCCTTCAAGAGAAACTCGTGGTCTGCCTCAAGAGAATTGAGCACGTCTTCCAAGCTGCCGGGAGTGGATTTCACGCGGGCTTTTTCTTCCGGTTCGAGATCGTACAAGTCTTTGTCAATAGGGTCGGGAGGCATGATCTTGTTATGAATTCCATCCAATCCCGCCATGAGCATCGCGCTGAAAGCCAGATAGCCGTTGCAGGATGAATCTGGAAACCGAACCTCCAGACGTTTGGCCTTCTCACTGCGCGAATAAGCTGGAATTCGAACGCAAGCACTCCGGTTACGCTGCGAGTAGATGAGATTGATCGGCGCTTCGTAACCGGGAACCAAGCGACGGTAGGAGTTGGTGGTCGGCGCGCAAAACGCTAAGAGGGCTGCTGCGTGTTTAATGATACCGCCAATGTAATGGATAGCAGCCTCGCTGAGGTCCGCGTAGCCGCCAGCCTCATAGAAGACGTTCTTGCCTCCTTTCCAAATGCTCTGATGGACGTGCATCCCTGATCCATTGTCCTGGAAAATCGGCTTTGGCATGAGAGTCGCCGTTTTCCCGTGCCTGCGCGCTACGTTCTTAACGACATACTTGTACTTGAGGAGCTTGTCACCCATGCTCGTCAAGGTGTCGTAGCGCATATCGATTTCGCATTGCCCCGCCGTGCTGACTTCGTGATGGTGCACTTCGACTTTGACTCCGATCTCCTCGAGAACCAGGACCATTTCGCTTCGGATATCCTGCAGGCTATCCATCGGCTGAACGGGGAAGTAGCCCTCTTTGTAGCGTGGCTTGTACCCGAGGTTCGGCTTTTCCTCGCGACCGGAGTTCCAAAAGCCTTCGTTGGAATCTAAGTAATAGTAGCCATAGTTGTAGGACTGATCAAACCGGATATCATCCAAGACAAAGAACTCCGCTTCAGGACCAAAATAAGCCGTATCGCCGATGCCCGTCGACTTCAGATAGTTCTCGGCTTTCAAGGCGATATAGCGAGGATCCCGCGAATACGGCTGCAATGTCACGGGATCCTTGACATTGCAAATGATGTCGAGGGTGGGAACGGTTGTGAATGGATCCACGAACGCGGAAGCCGCATCCGGCACGAGAAGCATGTCACTCTCCTGAATCTTTTGAAAACCACGAATACTGGATCCATCAAAACCTACGCCTTCCTTAAACATCTCATCGTTGAGCTCGCTAGCAGTCACCGAGAAATGCTGCCAGAGACCCAGCAAATCCACAAATCGCAGGTCGACGATCTTGAGTTGTTTGTCTTCGACGAACTTGATAAGCTCCTTAGGGGTCATGGTCTGCAGCTTCTTTCGTTCCTGCTCGGATTTTTGAATGGGGATTCGGAGAAAGGCGAGAACCGCCAGCCAGCCACGTCGCGTTGCATGGACGTTTCTATCGTGCAGAGTGACAGAAATGAGCGTGGAAGTCAAACACAGCTGCCGGGACAACGAGCCCTCGCGTTCGCTGACGGACCGGAGTGGAGGAACTCAGCTCCAGTCTGCTGGACCGGCAGCACTCCACCTGCCGCCGTTGGTCAAGATTTTCCTTCAGCGCCGACCTGCGCTGCAAGGTCTCGCAGCTTCAGCACGGTGTTCCAATTCCGACCGGTGCCGCTAACGCCAAGCGTGCGCCGATACGCTGCGGGCGTCAGCTTGCTGAGGCTGCTAGCTGCCGTGAACACGATCCATGCCACATCATTTATGACCCGACATTTGTCAGGCGACTCGATCAGCGCTTCGAACGCCCGGATGCCGTCCTTATTTGGCGCGCTCTTGAGCACAGTGACGAGCAGTTTGCTCGGCTGCTTCGCCGCATCATCAGGGAACGGATTGTCTGCGATCAGTCGGTCCCAGGCAGAGGCGTTCCGCACCATCACTTCCAAAGAAGGACCGATCCGCTTGGCAATCTCGCGCTCAAGCAGGGCTTCCAGCTGCGCGCCCGCCAGTTCGTCACTGCGGAACACGGCGTTGCCGCTGGCAATGTAGGTTCGCACCCCGTCGAACCCGAGATCCGCCAGAAGCTTCCTGAGCTCTGCCATCGGCACGCGGTTCCTGCCCATCGGCATCACGCCCCGTAGCAACGCGATCTGCACAGTCGCTTTCTTCGGGATCTCCATCGACTTAGAAGGCCTGCGATCTGCAAAGGGTAACTTCGTCGAACGGCGGATGACCGTGTCGCCGTGCCATGGGTTGCAGAGCGGAGAACTAGGGCTCTCGTCTGACGCAGATCAAGAGTTCGGATTGGCGGCCGCGGCGCGTTCGAGTTCGGCGATGTCAAACTTCACCATTTTCAGCATGGCATCGCCGACACGCTTTGCTTTTTGCCGGTCCGGATCAAGCATGAGTTCACCGAGCGCCTTGGGAACGATTTGCCAGGAAAGACCATATTTGTCCGTAAGCCAGCCGCATTGCTCTGCTTCTCCTCCCTCGAGAAGCGCATCCCAATAGCGGTCGACCTCCGCCTGAGTATCGCAATTGACGATGAAGGAAATCGCGTGATTGAACGGGTCCAGCGGACCCGCGCTGATCGCCATAAAGGGTTGGCCCAGCAAGGTGAACTCGACAATCTTGACCGAACCCGCCGGTCCGCTCGGAGAGTCGCTCGGAAGGTCGGTGACGCGATCGAGCCGCGAATCTGGAAAAATCGAGGTGTAGAACTTCGCCGCCTCCTCGGCTTCCTTGGCATACCAGAGGTGAGGTGTGATTGTGGTCATTGTTTTTTCCTTTGAAGGTCCGGGAAGTGCGTCGATCAGCGCTGGGTCTCTTCGAGATCTCTCCTATCATGGAGTGTTGATCTTGGCCATGCCGTCACAGTGTGCAAAGGGCCACTGTCGCTCCGTTGCGGCAGCCCCTCCAACATCCGGAAAATTTTTCCGTTGGCGTTCATGGTCATGAGTTCTCCTCAATCCTTGTAGGGGAATGAATGGTGCTCATGAGCCACCATCCACCTCCCGCGCTCCTTCCGCAGGCCGATCGTCAGGCGGAGACGGTTGTCAGGATCTTTCTTCAACTCTTCCTCCTTCCCGCAGCGAAGCAGGGCGTGCGCGAAGGCGACATCGTCGCCAGTTATGACTTCGAGAGAGACAATCTCGAAGAGTGCGCCCCGCTTTTGCCATTCGAAGAAAGGCGGCCAGGTCTCACGATAGGCATCAATGCCCCGAACTCCACTTTCAGGCGGCGGCACGTCGAACATCACGATGTCGTCCGCATGATCGGCGAGAACGCCCTCCATGTCGCCGGCGTGCACCGCCTTCGCCCATCTCTCGATCAGCGCGCGAATGTCACTTTCGTCGTTCATCGATTGTTCTCCTGAAGTTCCAACTATCATCCTTCCCAATGTGCGTTCCAATAAATAACGCCTCCGGTTCGGGCCGCTAGTTGCGGCGCGCCGCAAGGATGTGTTGGGCGGCGCCGAGGGCAAGGGCAAGTTTCATCATCTTTGTCCCATAGCCCTTTCCCAAATCGGCTTCCCTTCCGATCCAGATATCGATCGCGCGCAGGTTCGCAGAGACATTGCCCCAGTAGTGGCTTTCCTCCCGCTTCGGGTCGATTATCTGGACGAAGCCAATCGGCCTCCCGTCCTTTTCGGCGATCAACTGCTCCCGCCACTCAGGGAAACGACCAAGTTCGACTTCCCACGCCCAATCGTCGTTAGGATCTGACGCGATTACGTGCTCATGTTCATCCCATTGACGCAGCAACTAAAAGTCAGCGATAGTGGCAGGGCGCAGATTTATCAAGCCCCCACTGAACTGTGTCTGCCCTGAACCACGAGCCTTGCTGCCGCCGACGCTTGCACTGGCTCTAGCGCACGGTTTAGGCGACGTGTTGCTCATGCCACTATCTACTTCCAGATCGACTATGACTCACATACCTGTAGACGCCTGTTGGTAGCCGCATACTCATTTCTCGATCTCCGTGATTCGCTCAGAGCCATCTTGAGCCCCATGACGCCGAATAGGGCGATTCAAGGAAAGAGTTACTCCGCCTTCCCGCCTCAGCGGAGAAATGAAATTCGCCAGGCTCTGGGTCTGTCCGCAGTGCTTCGCACCTTTACGGCAAAACGTGGTAGGCGGCTAGAAAGAATTCATAATCCTTGTATGGCTTGCGGTGAAATATATGAACTGCGGCGAAGCCGATCGCCTTGCGATGCTTTATATTAGTAAAATCAAGTGATCGAACCTGGAGTGCGTCTCTCGCCCATTCAAAGCTGCGGCGGGAGAAGTTAAAGAATTGCCCGAACGCAGTCGGGTCAAGAGTCGCATTGATATCCTGTTTTACCGAACTCGTGAATAGTTTTGGATTTCGTTGGATATAATCCTCCACTGCTTTTTGCTCTGTCTCAACCATTCTAAGGTCGAACTCAAACGACCCGATTGCCTTTGCGGCTGGATTCCGCGGGTTTCTCGGTTCACGCCAATTGAATAAAAGGTCTCGAATGACCCCCATGTTCAGAGCGAACAATTCTTCATTTACCTCCTCGAGCACCTGACGGGTTTGTTGTTGAAGCTTGCCTGCGCCAACAATGGTGTCGACAGATCCAATGCCGGGAGTTCCAGTGACGGCCGTGGCCGCATGAAAGAAACGAATTCCTTTTAGAGCAGCGGGAGTGTTTCTGTCACGTTCCAAAACATAACTGATCAAATCATAATAGTCGTGTCGTTCCCGCACAGTCTTATACTCCTTGGGACGAAAATGCTGCGTGTTATAGTAAACAGCCCTCATAAACGTGTTTGTTGGCGAAAGGGAAGATTCGAATCCGTGGAGGCTGGCCACTTCCCATTCCTGACGATCTAAGTCCAACCAATCCCCAGGCGCCACACTTCCTCGGTTCGCGCGGGCGACACTCTGGTATACTTCTTTTCTAAATATAAGATGATCTCCTCCTTGCTGCTGAACCACATGGGTTAGCTCATGCGCTAACAAATGCCTGCCTAGTGCCGTGTCGGGTGAATAGTAATCGCTATCGAAGACGATATGATTACCGGCAGTATAAGCCTTCGCATCGATCGAGCGCGCAGACTGGGCCGCCTTAATATCTGTATGCACCCTGACGCGCCTGAAGTCGTGGGCAAAGCGTGGCTCCATGAAGCTTCGGGTCGCGGTATCAAGCGGGCGTCCAAGTGAACGCAACACTTGATGGACAATGGACGGCCTTGCGGACTGCCCGGAATCTCCTGGCCCGATGCGGTGCAGGGCCTGCACCTGCTCATGGCCACCACTTAGCTGCGCTGTGGGACCTCCATGACTGTCGCCGCCATGAGCGCAAGCGCGCTGCAGGCGCGGTTCTGGCATGCGCATCACTTGATCAGCGACGCGATCCGCCTCCTGCTCATACTTGTCCCCCGGCTTATTGATTCCCAGCTTCGTCCCTCCTGCGCCGGCGACATGTTTGGGGGTTTCGAAGTGAGGTGAAGCCCTGCCGGCCGATTCTATCTTAGCATCAGACTGCAATATCCCGAGCACCGCTTGATTACCAATCGTGCGCTGCAGATGAAGCAAAGGATTCTCATGATGAGCCGGTTCAGATGTTTTGAGGTGAGGCCGAGCCAGGCTGGAAGACACCGGCTTTTGATTCTGCTTCTGTGCCAGCTTTCGCATGCTCATCTCCTATTCAGTCGCACCCTCCTTGGCCTGCGTGGAAGCTTACCGACGCTGGTTCGCTGTTCGGTGAACCGCTGTGTTCGGCACGGACTCATCCAGACACTTCGAAATACTTGCTGATGACCTCTCCTCCCTTGTTATTGTAGTTTCTCTTGCTTCATATCTCTTTGCAGAAGGGATTCTAACTCGCTCCTTTCGCAGCGTAAAGAGACGTCGAATGAGGAATCGCGCTGGTAGAAGGATCGTAGCATCTTGCGCTGGTCTGCAGTTGCTAGACCCTTCTCTGGAAATCCTGCGGAAAGGGGTCCTACCCTATGCGGATACTCTGTCGATGACTCCTTGGAATCAAGCATCTTGCCTTTGGATCTCCTGATGCCTTTGAGCTTCCAGTTTAAAGGACCGAGGCTTCTGCTGCTTCGGTGCAAGATCGAAGGTATCTTTTCCGCGTGCCCGGACAACCGCGAAGACAGTTATCACGCCCATACTGTGATGCGATTAAGTTGTAGACTTGATGGAGCATCTGCGTGCTCTTTGTGACATCGTGCCGCCAACCTAAATGAAGCAACTCGCCGACAACCTATGGATCAAACGCTATCCGCTGGCCGTGCTCGGGACCGATCACGGTCGCACCGTCACGGTCCTCCGGTTGCTATCGGGCAAGCTAATCGTCCACTCGATGGCGCCATTCTCGGCGGCGGACTTGGCCGAGATTCGTTCCTTGGGCGAGCCGACGTGGTTGGTTGAAGCGATGATGTTGCACGACACCTACGCCCGCGCGGGGAGGACGGCATTTCCCGACGCGATGTTTCTCGCGCCCGCGGGCTTCAGTGACGCCGTGGGTTTTCCCACATCGCAGCTCGTTCCGCCCCCGGAAGAATGGATAAACGAAATCCAGGTGATGGAACTCCGTGGTGCTCCGCGCTTGAAAGAGCATGTCCTGATCCATCGCCCTTCGCGCACGCTAATCGTCGCCGATTTGGTCTTCAACTTTCGTCAAGATGAAGGCGGCTGGGATCGCTTCTTCCATCGCTACATCATGGGATTGAAACGCTACCCAGGCATGAGCCGCATCTTCCGTTTGTGCATCTCGGATCGCGAAGCCTTCCGCACTTCCCTGCATGAGGTCCTCCAAGCGGACTTCGACCGCATCATCGTTGGGCACGGCGAACTCGTTGAGCGCGATGGCAAGGCCGCGCTCCGGCGCGCCCTCATAGACGCGAAGCTTCTTTGATTCGACGGCGGACCACGGGAAGGCAATTAGATTGGACGAGCAAATGAAAGCTCATGGCCATCAGGGTCGGGCATATGGAAATAGCGTTCGCCCCAGGGGGCATCCTGTGCACTCTCTGGATGAAAGCCCTGTTCCCTGAGATGCGCCCAGAAATGGTCGACATCAGAAACGTGAAAAATCAACCGCCCCCACCGGGTGCTAGCGTTGCCCTGCTCGAGGTTCAGAATCGTGTTCCCGTCTTTCGTGCGGAGTGATGTGAAGTATGAGCTTTCGCTGCCGTAAATGATCTCCAGTCCCAAGACATCTTTGTAGAAGCGAACTGATTCCCTCATGTTCGCAACCCGAAGGGTAATTGCAGAAATCTTTTCAACCATTTCAAACCACTCTCTTACTTTGCCCCTGGTAACACCAATGTTCTTTGCGTGCCTATACGTCAGCACTCTAAAACTCCTCGCCTTGGCGCGCCCTAAACGCACGATCTCGGCGCGGAACTTGGAGGCAGTCGGCGCATTTGCGGCAAGGCGGCCCGTTGACACCGCGCGAGGCCTTCCGTACCAGTAGCACTCATGACGAGTTCGTCCTCGCTCCTCCTGCTGGCGGTGTCGGCATCCTGCTTTCTTCAACCCTTTGCGCATGCGGTGGACTGGCCGCAATGGCGAGGCATCAATCGGGATGGGATTTCGAACGAAATGATTTCTCCAGCTAATTGGGGAAAAGAAGGGCCCAAGCAGCTTTGGAAAATGGGGGTGGGAACAGGAGTCTCATCGGTGGCGGTGACAGGCGGCCGGCTTTACACGATGGGCAACAGCGGCAGCATGGACGCCGTTTACTGCCTCGATGCCGCCACCGGTGCGGAAATCTGGAGACACACCTATCCGCAGTCCCTCGGGAAGCGTTCATTTGAGGGCGGTCCTGCCGGCACACCGACGGTTGACGGAGACAGGGTCTACACGCTGAGTCATGAAGGTGACTTGTTCTGCCTTGCTGCAAGCACCGGCAAGGTGGTCTGGAAGAAAAATCTGCCGAGAGATTTCAACGGCTTTCGCCAGAAATTCGGATACGCTGGCTCGCCGCTGGTTGATGGCAACCTGGTCATCGTCGATTCTGGCGGAGTAGGAGCATCCACGGTCGCGGTGGATAAGGCCACCGGAGCGGTGAGGTGGAAAGCGGGCAACGACGAGGCCGGCTATTCCAGTCCGGTGGCCTTCGAGTTGGGCGGGACGCGCTGTATTGCTATTTTCAAGGCAGACGCGCTAGTCGGCCTGAATGCGGCCAACGGCGAAGAGCTCTGGCGCTATCCATGGAAGACGAAATATGACATCAACGCGCCCACGCCGGTGGTTTTCGGCGACAAGATTTTCATCACCTCCGGATATGGCAGGGGGTGCGCTCTCCTGCAGGTGAGTTCGGGAAAGGCGACTGCGCTTTGGCACAACCAGAATATGCGAAGCCAACTCGGCAGCCCCGTGCTCGTGCGAGGCTACATCTATGGCATCGACGGGGATCAGGGAGGGGGCGAGCTGCGTTGTCTTGATCTCCGGAATGGCGAGCTCAAATGGAAACAAAATATCGGCGGTGGCGCGCTCATCGCCGCCGGTGGGCATCTGGTTGCCCTGAACGAGCGTGGCGAGCTGATCGTGGCGGACGCTTCCCCGACCAGCTATCGCGAATTGGCTCGCGCGCAGGTGCTTGGCGGACATTGCTGGGTAGCGCCCGCCGTGGCGGACGGGAAGATCTATTGCAAGAATAATCAGGGGAGTCTCGTATGTCTGGATGGCCGCTGATGCCGCCCATGGCGCGGCTGCTCCCGACCATCTGTCTTGCCTGCTCCCTTGCCTGGCCGCTCGCCGCAGCGGAAAACGTCGCTCGGGGATGGCTGGCATGGCGCGGTCCGCAACAAAACGGCACCTCTGCCGAGAAGGATCTACCCGAGAAGATCGATTCGTCCGCGCCGCTTTGGTCGATCGATTTGCCTGGACGCGGTACCCCGGTGATCAACGGAAACAAAGTTTTTGTCCTCGGCTATGAAGGCGCAGGGCCGGATTTGCAGCAGGTCCTCCGCTGCCTCGAAGCGGAGAGCGGAAAGACAATCTGGGAAAAGCGCTTCAACGATTTCTTGAGCGACACTGTTTACGAGCGCTACTCCATCGGCTCGCCAGTCATCGATTTTGAGACGGGCAATGTTTATGTGCTGACGACCGCGGGCGAGTTTGCTGCCTTCACGGCTGACGGCAAGCGACTCTGGGAGCACTCGATGATGGAGGATTATGGCCGGCTCACGTTCCCCAATGGTCGAGTCGGCGCTCCGGTGATCGACGGCGACCTGATCATTGTGCGCGGCATCACGAGCAACTGGGGCGTGCAAGGTCCGGCCGCCGATCGATTTTACGCTTTCGATAAGAAGACGGGTGAGATTGTGTGGGCGTCGACGCCTGGGACGATTCCGCCCAAGGACAGCTCTTTTTCGATGCCGATCTTTGCATGGGAAAACGGCCGGCGCGTTTTTTATTGCGGAACTGGGGATGGAAGCGTCGTGTGCGTAAACGCGCGCACTGGCGATCCGATCTGGCGTTATCAAATCTCAGCAGGGGGCGTGAACAGCACGCTGCTCCTCGTCGATGGCATCCTCGTCGCCGGCCACGCTGATGAGAATCTCGACTCGTCGGACATTGGCCGCACGGTGGCCGTAAAAATTGGCGCTGAGCCGCGACCTGGTTCAAAGGAGCCTACAATCCTCGACCAAACTTCAGAGCTGTGGCGCAACGGCGAAATCCTGCTCACCAGTTCGCCGACTTTCGCCAACGGGACGATCTATTTGGTGAACAAGGTCGGCGAGCTCTGCGCCATCGACCCGAAAACCGGCACCGTAAACTGGCGCCAAAAGCTCGGCGCTGACCAACTCCATGCTTCGCCGATCTTTGGCGACGGCAAGCTTTACATCCCCATGCGCTACGACGGCTTTTATGTGATCAAGCCCGGCGAACAAAGCGCCGAAATCCTGAGCCACACGCCCCTTGAGGGGGAAGCGCTCGGCGCGCCCGCAGTGTGGAACGGGAAAATTTACGTTCACACCACCAAAAAACTTTATTGCTTTGGCTCTCCAACCGAAGGCAAGCAACTGACGGCGGAACCGGAGGTGCCCGCGGCGCCAGTGGCCGGAGAGCCGACGCAGATTCAGATCGTGCCGAGTGAAGTTGCGCTGCGCCCTGGCGAGAAGCAGACGTTTAGACTTCGCGCGCTCGATGCCAATGGTCTCTTCGTCAAAGACATTTCCGGCGGTGAGTGGAAAAAGTTCGTGCCGGCGACCGCGAAGGTGAAATCGGAGATGGACGCCGAGTTCGATGAAAGTGGCGCTTTGGTCGTCAAGCCCGACGCTAAACCATCCGCCGGCTCCTGGGAACTAACCGCCGGGGGCTTGAAGGGTTACATGCGCGGGCGGGTAGTGCCGAGTCTTCCGTATACGCAGGACTTCGAAGCGTTCCAACCGGCGCAGCAAACGGAAGGTCCGCCCGGTGTCAAGTTCGCGTGGCCACCGTTGCCCTGGATCGGCGCGCGTTTCAAATGGGACATTCGCGAGCTTGACGGCAACAACACGTTCAACAAGACGCTCGATCGACTCCTTTTTCAGCGGGCATTTACGTTCTTCGGCGACTCGCGGATGAGCAACTATACGGTGGCCGCCGACGTGATGAGCGACGGGAACAAGCGGATGATGTCCAATGTCGGGGTGATCAATCAACGTTACGTCATCAATCTCGTCGGCAACTACAAGCAGCTTGAAGTGCTCTCCAATCAGGAGCGCATTAAGGTGGCCGTCCCTTTTCCCATGCAGCCGAAGACGTGGTATCGGATCGAAAGCCGGGTCGATGTCGCTCCTGATGGCTCCGGGGTGGTGCGCGCAAAGGCATGGAAAAGGGACGAGCCGAAACCGGAGAACTGGACGATCGAAGTGCCCCACAAGCAAGCGCACCCGCACGGGGCGGCGGGAGTTTACGGCTTCGCTCTGCAGAACCAATTTCCCGTATACATCGACAATATATCCGTCACCCCGAATAAATGAAAATCTCCGCACACCGCCGCCTCCGCATTCATGCGCGGTGCTCTCTGTTCTACTGCTCCATTACGGCGCTGCTCGCGGTAATGACGCCTCGAGCTGGTGCTGCCGACCACCCGATGTGGGGCGGCACTCCCTCGCGCAACATGGTGTCCTCCGAAACCGAGCTGCCCGATTCGTTTGATCCTGGCAAGACAAAGCCGGGGTCGGAGGAGGTGGACATGGCAACAACGAAGAACGTGAAATGGGTGGCGAAGCTCGGATCGCAGGCCTACGGCAACCCGACCATCTCGGGCGGGAAAGTCTTCGTCGGCACAAACAACGAGTCGCCGCGCGATCCGAAATTCGACGGCGACTATTCGATGCTGATGGCTTTTGACGAGGCTTCGGGCAAATACCTCTGGCAACTCGCGGTGCCGAAGCTCGGCGCCGGCAAGGTGAGCGACTGGGAGTTTCTTGGCCTCTGCTCGTCACCCCACATCGAGGGCCACCGCGCTTACATTCTCACGAATCGCTGCGAAGTGCTCGCCGCTGACGTCAACGGAATGGAAAATGGAAATGACGGAGAGTTTCAAGGCGAAGCCAAGTATTTCCCCGGGTTGGACAAACCGCCGGTGGAGGTAGGGAAGAGCGATGGTGACATCATCTGGCGATACGATATGCGCGAGGAACTCGGCGTGTTCCCGCATAACATCACCAGCAGCTCCGTGCTGATCGTTGGCGACCGACTTTATGCGAATACATCGAACGGGCAGGATTGGTCGCACCTTAACATCCCCTCCCCCCAGGCGCCTTCGCTCGTCTGCCTCGACAAAGAAACTGGCAAGTACCTGGGCGAGGAGGCCAGCGGAATCAGCACGCGCCTGTTTCACGGAAACTGGTCATCGCCCGTCTACGGAGAGGTGAATGGCCAAGGGCAGATCATTTTCGGCGCGGGCGACGGGTTCGTTTACGGCTTCGATCCCGTGCCGCCGGAGAGCGCCGACGAGATCAAACCTCTCAAGGAAATCTGGCGCTACGATTGCAATCCACCGGAATACAAGGAGGCAAAGTACGCTGACGCGAACGGCCCCTCAGAGGTGATTGCCACACCGGTTCTCTGGAAAGATCGGGTTTATGTCGCGATCGGCCAGGATCCAGAGCACGGCGACGGCGTGGGGATTCTGCATTGCATCGATGCGACGAAAACCGGTGATGTGACGCAGGAAGGAAAAGTCTGGAGCTACCGGGATATCGGCCGCTCGATTTCGACCGTTTCAATCACTGAAGACGGCCTGCTTTTCGTTGCCGAATACGCGGGCCAGGTTCATTGCCTCGACGCGGCCACGGGCAAGCCATACTGGGTGCACGATACGAAGGCGCACATCTGGGCTTCAACGCTGGTGGCGGATGGCAAGGTCTACATCGGCACCGAAGACGGCAGCTTCTTTGTCTTCGAGGCAGCCAAAGAAAAGAAGCTTCTGAGCCAAAACGATTTCGGTGAGCCGGTATATGCCACACCGGTGGCGGCCAACGGTGTGCTCTATGTGCAAACGCCTACGCGTCTGTACGCGATGGCGAGAGATGAATGACAAGCGAATCGCGGATGCTGAAGGAAGTTCGCAGCAGCAAGGCCGGGACTGGGTTCTTCGTCACCTCGCGGGTCAATCGGACTTCGTCTTTCAGGCCGGGTCACTGATGATTCCGCGATGACCGCCGCCCCTCGCCTCACCGGCACACAGTGGCTCATTTGCGTAATCGCTGTCATCGGTTTCGCGTTCGATATTTACGAACTGCTGATGCTGCCTCTGATTGTTGGTCCGGCGCTGCAGGAACTGATCGGCGCCGCACCGGGCTCGCCGGAATTTCAGAGATGGGTGGGCCGGTTGTTTTACATTCCCGCTGTCGCCGGAGGCATTTTCGGATTGTTGGGCGGGTATCTCACCGATCGGCTAGGAAGACGCCGCGTGCTGACGTGGAGCATCCTCATCTATGCGTTCGCAGCCTTTGCTTCGGGCTACGCGACTTCGCCGATGATGCTGCTGGTGCTGAGGTGTTTTGTTTTTGTGGGAGTTTGCGTCGAGTTTGTCGCGGCCGTCGCCTGGCTGGCGGAGCTTTTCCCGCATCCCACACAGCGCGAGCGGGTGCTCGGCTATACACAGGCGTTTTCCTCGCTGGGCGGCCTGCTGGTGGCGGTGGCAAACGGACTGGCGGTGGCCTGGGCACATGATCTTCCCCCAATTCACATTCCTGAGTTCCTGAGCAGCCTTGGCGTGGTGAAGGATCCGCACGCGCCATGGCGCTATACGATGATGTCGGGGTTGATTCCAGCCATTCCGTTGATCATCATCCGCCCTTTCCTGCCCGAATCTCCCACGTGGCAGCAGAAGCGGGATTCGGGCACGCTCAAACGTCCGAGCTTTGCGGAGCTTTTTTCGCCTGAGTTGCGACGCACGACGCTGGTCACGACGCTAATGTTTGCCATGAGCTATGGGGCGGCCTTTGGCGCGATTCAACACATCCCACGGATCGTGCCCGGTCTGCCAGAAGTAAGAGCGCAGGTGCAGGCTGCCGTTGCCGCCGGAACGAAGGATAAACCCGACGGCGAAAGGGAGCGAGTCGCGCGCGGCATCGCGGCGCGAACAACACAAAGCGTGGCCGCGAACGTCACGAAGGTGCAGGAAATTGGCGGCCTCGTCGGTCGCTGTCTTCTCGCCGTGCTTGCCACCATCATCATCAGCCGTCGCTGGCTGCTGCGTGCTTTCCAGATCCCGGGTCTGATCCTGATGCCGATTGTGTTCGGCTTTTTTGCCGTCGCGAGTCTGCCTCTCCTGTACGTCGGCATCTTTCTGGCGGCGGCGGCGACCATCGCGCAGTTCAGCTTCTGGGGAAACTACCTGCCGCGCGTATACCCGGTCCATCTGCGAGGCACCGGGGAAAGCTTTGCCGCGAACATTGGCGGACGGCTGATCGGCACCTTATTCGCATGGGTCACCGCTACGCTGGCGGTCACCCCAGACCCGGCGTTCGCACCGAGGAAGCTCGCGTACACGGCCGCGGCGGTCGGCTTCGGAGTTTATCTCGTCGGATTCATTGCTTCGTTCCGGCTTCCCGAACCGAAGGACGAGCAACTTCCCGATTGATCATGGTGCCATCCACACCCGAACAAGCGAAGGAGCAGCTCGACGCCCATACACGCGAAATCGTTAGCTGGCACTTCTCGGCGGAAACTGGCTCCCCGTTCTGGCTCGATTGGGCGAAAAAGGCTGGCTGGAATCCCGCCCAGGAAATCACATCCTTTGATGACATCATCGCACGCTTTCCGCACTTCGAGGACGGATGGCTGCGGAACCTTCAGCCCGAGGTTTGGATTCCCGCGAAATATAAGGGGCGCCCTTTTAATATTTTCGAGACCGGCGGCACCACAGGCATGCCCAAACAGCGGATCGGCTGGGAAGATTACAAAATCGACTACAGCGAGTTTAGCGAGAAGATCAGCGACGAGCATTTCCCGCGAAACCATTACTGGTTGATGATGGGGCCGACCGGCCCGCGGCGTCTGCGCCTCGCCATCGAGCACCTGGCCAATGTGCGCGGCAGTTCATGCTATTTCATCGACCTCGATCCACGCTGGGTAAAAAAAGTGCTCGCCAACGAGCAATTCGACCAGGCGCGCGCCTACATGGAGCACGTGGTCGCTCAGGCCACATCAGTCTTAAAACATCGTCAAGTCAGCGGTCTGTTCACCACACCGAAGCTGCTGGAAGCTCTTTCGGAAAAGGTCAACCTGTGGGATGCGGGAATTCGCGGGGTCTTCTGCGGCGGCACAGCCATGCCACCGCAACAGGTTCGATTTCTCATCGAGGAAGTGCTCGAAAACCGTATCGGCTTTTATCCAACCTACGGCAACACCCTCATGGGTCTTGCCGCCAGCGTGCCGCTGCGCCCGGAGGACAATTTCTCGATCACCTATTATGCGCCGCAGCCGCGTGCCGTGCTGCGCGTTGTCGATCCGAAACAGACCGATTCTCTGGTGGATTACGAGCGATGGGGCCGGGTCGAGCTGACTACCCTGACGAAAGAGTTTTTCATGCCCCGTTTCCTCGAGCGCGATGAGGCGCATGCGGCGCCGCCCGCGTGAACCCTACGCGTGGGACGGAGTCGCCGAGGTGCGTCCCTTTGGCGCCATGGAGAAAACAATTGTGGAAGGCGTTTACTAGAGCGCATGCCACAAGAAATCTTTAATTGGCTGGCGCGGCGCGGGGCTGGGGAGCATATGCGTCCTCATCGCAGAGTGCTCGGCGTCTCGCCGGAACAACCTTGTTCGGCGAGACGCCAGAAATCGCACGCGAGTAGGCGGATGGGCTCCTCAGACCTCTCGAGGCGCTGCTCCTCAGATCCGGATACGACACCGCTACCATTTGCTCTAACGATTGCGCATGGACCTTCCTCACCTTCCGGCACTCCGCCTCGGTCGCGCTTACGAGAGCCTCGAAAAAATTGATGCGCGCGACCATCGCGGCGGCGAACCGCTGGCCGCCGTCAGCCACGTCAATGCCGGCATCATCCGGCGCGATCTGGCTCGGCTCGAGACCTCGCGCGCGGCGCTGAAGAAATTCACGTGCGAGCAGCTAATCGAGACGTGCAGGCAGGCGGCCGAATTCTTCATGAATGGCACCTTGCCGCTCGGTGACAAGGGTCATACGCAGAGCCCGCAGCAATACGTGGTAACTCTGTCCTGCGCAAGCGGGTTGCCGTACTCCTTGGTGCGACGGAATATGATGCGCATCAGCACCGTGCTCTCGCAAATGGGGACAATTCTCCGCGGTCTGACGCGGGGGCTCGACCTCCGCATCCTCGACAAAGGTTTCGGCGAACAGAACGGGAGCGCCGTGAGTTATTTCGCAACCACGGACTCGCTCGGCGTCATCATGCCGAGCAATTCGCCCGCGGTGAATTCACTTTGGCTGCCGGCAATTGCGCTCAAGATACCGGTGATGCTTAAACCCGGGCGGGAGGAGCCGTTTACACCGTGGCGACTGATCCAATCGCTTCTTGCGGCTGGTGTGCCTGCCGAAGCGTTTGGGTTTTATCCAACCGACCATGAAGGGGCCGGCGAGATCCTGCGGCTGTGTGGACGCTCGCAGCTTTTCGGCGATAAGACGACTACCGATCGTTATGCCAGTGATCCGCGCATTGAAATTCACGGCCCGGGCTACAGCAAGATTGTCATCGCCCAGGATGAGATTGAACGTTGGCCGCAGTATCTCGACCTCCTGGTGGAATCGGTCGCGCAAAACAGCGGTCGCAGCTGCCTCAACGCTTCAGCGATCATCGTGCCCGCCTATGCTGGGGAAATCGCGAATGCCCTGGCGAAAACGCTCGGATCAGTGCAGCCACTCCCCATCGACGACCAAGGCGCTGTGCTGGCGGGATTTCCAAACCCAAAAATGGCCGAGCTCATCAACACGGCGATCGATGAGGGCCTGCAAACTCCCGGTGCCGAGGAGGTGACGGCAAAGTATCGAATGGGGCCGCGATTGGTTACCCTCGATGGCGCCACTTACTTGCGGCCGACCATCGTCCGCTGCGACTCGCTTGCCCATCCGCTGGCAATTCGCGAGTACCTCTTTCCGTATGCCAGCGTTCTGGAGGTGCCTCAGTCAGAAATCGCGCAATCGATTGGATCGTCGCTGGTCGTCACTGCCATCACAAAGGACGAACGCGTGATCGAAGAGCTTATGGAAGCACCGAACATCGACCGGTTGAACATTGGCCCACTCTCGACGCTGGAGGTTTCCTGGGACCAGCCACATGAAGGCAATCTCTTCGAGTTTCTCTACA
The DNA here is from genome assembly GCA_963744345.1 of uncultured Verrucomicrobiae bacterium. Classification (GTDB taxonomy): domain Bacteria; phylum Verrucomicrobiota; class Verrucomicrobiia; order Chthoniobacterales; family Terrimicrobiaceae; genus DASTFP01. The sequence continues at coordinate 30,598 of CAVUTD010000008.1, read as the reverse complement.
AAAGGCGCGCGATCCAACGGGTATGACCATGCCGATCGGTTTCGATTTTCAGCCCCGCACGCGCGTGATCTTCGGCACCGGCACCGTTGATCGCGTCGGCGAACTTGCGCGCGCTATCGGCACCAATGCCCTTCTCGTTACCGATCCTGGAATCGCTGCCGCGGGACATGTCGAACGGATCCGACGTAGTCTCGATGCCGCCGGAGTAAGTGTCACGATTTTCGATACCGTCAGAGAGAACCCTACCACGCGCGAGGTGGATCAATGCCTCGAAGTCGCGCGCGCCGCTCGCCCCGAGCTCATCCTTGGGCTGGGAGGAGGCAGCAGCATGGACACGGCGAAAGGGTGCAATTTCATCCTGACCAACGGCGGCAGGATGCAGGATTACTGGGGCGTGGGCAAAGCAACCAAGCCGATGCTCCCGCTGATCGCGGTGCCTACCACAGCCGGCACCGGTAGCGAATGCCAATCTTTTGCGCTGATCGCGGATGAAACGACGCACCAGAAGATGGCCTGCGGCGATCCGAAAGCCGCGCCGCGCGTGGCGATTCTCGATCCCTGGCTCACGCTCACACAGCCGAGACAGGTCGCGGCATGCACGGGCATCGACGCTGTTGCACATGCTGTGGAGACAGCAGTCACCAAGAAACGCACCGAGCTATCGTGGCTCTACTCGCGCGAGGCTTTCCGGCTGACGGCGACAAACCTTCATCACGTTTTCCAGCAGCCGGACAACCTTGAAGCGCGAGCGGCGATGCAGCTCGGCGCCGCCTACGCCGGGACGGCGATCGAAAACAGCATGCTGGGCGCCGCGCATAGCGCGGCAAACCCATTAACGGCCCGCTATGGCGTTATCCATGGACACGCCGTCGGCATCATGCTGCCGCACGTCGTCCGATTCAACGCACAGCAGCCGGACGCCGCCGCGACTTACGCGGAACTCGCGAGATTCGCTGGACTCGCCAGTTGCGGTGACAGCACCGCAAAGGCAATTGACGCCCTGATTGGACGAATCGAGTCGCTTCTCAAGGCCGCAGAAGTGGCCTATTCTTTGTCCGAGCGGAATATTCCTTCATCTAGTCTTCCCAAGCTCGCCGAGGAAGCGGCGCGACAATGGACGGCACAGTTTAATCCTCGGCCAGTCACCGCATCCGATTTCGAGGCCATCTACGCTGCGGCGTTCTAAGCGGGCCGAGAGTTATCTGATCTGGGCCACGATGTTTTTGAACTCGGTGGCGCGGAACGCACGAAGCGTCTGTGTGCGGACATATCCAAGCGACGCGACCTTCAGAGCCCACGAGGTGATCGCCTGATCGTTTGGCGCCTCGATGACCAGTGCGCCATCGAACGCCCCGAGGGTCCAAAAGACATCACGGATTTGATGGCGAACTCCAGCGCCAGACCGGTGCGGCGGCAACCCGCTTCGGCGAGTCCTTGACGTTACGAATTTCTTGTTCAGTGAAGTTGATGAGGACGATGTAGGTAGCCATGGCGGTTTTTCCTTTTCTCGCAAACTGTCCAGTTAGTCCGGGATCCGGTGATTATTCAACTTCTCATATCGAGTCGAAGAGTCGCGCTTTCAGCGCTCGCTTTGGAGTCGGCCAATCTTCCTAGGGCGCTGCCCCAGGCTGGCTAATGAACAAGCGCCTTTGGCGCTTGTCTACGATACAGTGCCTGGCGCTTACTGCGATGTTGCCCATCGCTCGGATGTTGCTTCTGCCCGCCCGATCAGGAGTTTCTCGGCCCAACCCTTACCGGTGATGACTTGCGGTTCCGTTAATTCTCTTTAGCGCCAAGGGCGCGGCTTTCATAGGAGCCTGGGGCAACGCCCCAGGAACAAGTGCGCACAAAAATTAGCGCTGAAAGCGCGATTCATCCGAAAGACCTCTTCCGCTATGGTCCGATCATGCCGCAGTCGCTGAGCAAAGTTATCGTTCATTTTATCTTCAGCACAAGAGACCGCCACCCGTGGCTGGACGCCAACGTGCGACCTCGCATGCACGCCTATCTTGGAACGATCTGCCGCGATGCAGGCGCGGAAGCCTACCGCGTCGGCGGTGTGTCCGATCATGTTCATCTGGTAACGACATTGCCACGAACCCTCTCGCAGGCGGACATGCTCGAAGGGCTAAAGAAAAAATCCTCCAAATGGATCAAGGGCCTTGCTGCCGACTATCGCCACTTTTACTGGCAACGCGGCTACGGCGCCTTTTCGGTTAGCCCGAGCCAACTCGACGCTCTCCTCGCATACGTCGAGTCCCAGGAAGAACACCACCGCAGCCGCACCTTTCAGGAAGAATATCGCGAGTTCCTGCGCAAATACGGTGTCGAATACGACGAGCGCTATATATGGGATTGAACAATGCCCGGAGAATCGCGCCTTCAGCGCTTGCTTCGGGGGTGGCTTACGCTCCCTGGGGCGTTGCCCCAGGCTCGTATGAAAAGCCGCGCCTTTGGCGCTAATTGACATACGCAGACTCCAGCTGCGCTCTGGTAAAAAACATCCGGCATAAAATGTCGAGTGATTTGGGGCATAGCAGGCTGCGCTGCTGAATGCAGCCCACTAAGAAACTGGCCGAAAGACTCCTGCTCGCCAGGCAGAGCAAGATTTTGGTCGGTGCCCACCGCTCGAACGAAACGACCCCCGCGTGGCGAGATCATTCTAAAAGCCGGATGCACGCTCCTTTCAGCAGGTATCGTCGAATTGACAGGTGCTACATCGTAGCAAGCGCCATAGGCGCGGCTTTCATATCAGCCTGGGGCAACGCCCCAGGAACGGCGCACACACAAGTCAGCGCTGACGGCGCGACTCATCCTCACCACATGTAGAGGAGCAACTCAACATGAGTTCAGCGTGCTCCTGTGCTTAATTGTCAACGGCTGTGAACCCTTTCCTAAGAATCATCCTTCTGCTGCTGGCGGCCGACGCGTTTGCTTCGCAGCCTTCGTGGCCGATGTTTCGCGGTAGGCAAGATCTGGTTGGAACAGCTGCAGACAATCTGCCGGATTCCCTGGAACTGCGCTGGAGTTTTCAAACGGGCGGTCCGGTAAAATCATCCGCCGCTATTGCGGGAGAACGCGTTATTGTCGGGTCGGACGACAAACACGTTTACTGCCTCGATTTCTTCACTGGGGAAAAGATATGGGCGTTTGAAACTGCTGACGCTGTCGAGGGATCACCGCTAATTCTGGGAGATTACGTTTACATCGGCTCAGCCGACGGGCAGCTTTACAAACTCGACCTCGCTACGGGAGCGCTCCAGTGGACATATGCCACCGGTGACAAAATCCTCGGAGGAACAAACTGGATCCGACGGCCGACCGATAACACTGAACAGATTCTCGTAGGCAGCTACGACTCGAAACTGCATTGCGTCGATGCTGCCACTGGCCAAGCGGTGTGGACAGTCACGACCGATAACTACGTGAACGGCGCGCCGGCTGTGTCTGGCGAACAAATCGTCTTCGGCGGCTGCGACGGGCTCCTGCATGTCGTCTCGGCAGCAGATGGTAAGGAATTGGCGAAGATCGAAGCCGGCGCCTACATCGCCGGTTCCGTCGCGTTGAAAGAAAGATCCGCCTATCTCGGCCACTACGGAAATGAGGTTATCTCCGTCGATCTCAACGCTGGGACCGTCTCTTGGCGATATAAAGAGCGGGGCTTCCCCTATTTCTCCTCGCCAGCCGTTACGGACGAGCACGTCATCATCGGCGGGCGCGACAAGCGTGTGCACTGTCTCGATCGCGTGACCGGCAAACAGCTCTGGGAATTTCAAACCGGCGGCAAAGTCGACAGCTCCCCAGTCGTCTGCGGTGATAAGATCGCATTTGGTTCCGAGGATGGCAGGATCTACGTTCTGGGCATGGACAAGGGAAAAGAACTGTGGTCGTACGAAATCGGCAAACCGCTCACTGCTTCGCCTGCTGTCGCTAATGGTATGATCATTATCGGCTCCGAAGATGGCGCGGTGTATGCCTTCGGCGCCCGATCAGATAGGGAAATCCGCAATGGTGGAAAGCATGATGAATGAACACACCGGAAGGACCGGCCTCGCTCACTGTAGCCTCTCTCGCGATCCGTCATTCGACGTTCTCAACTCCAGATCATGAAAACTGAAGTCGAAAGTCTCACTGCCGGCCCCTCTCCCGCTGCCGCGCACCATCCTACGACTGCGGGCAATTATTTCGTTTCGAACTATCCCCCATTCTCGTTTTGGCGGCCGGATGCCGTGGTCGACTTCCTCACCGCGCTCCAGCGCTCGCCGGAAGCGGGAACCCCGCTCGGCATCTACTTGCACATTCCCTTCTGCCGCAAGCGTTGCCACTTCTGCTACTTCCGCGTTTACACCGACAAAGATTCCACCGCAATCAAGGGCTACATTGACGCGGCGCTCAAAGAGTTGGCGCTCTATGCGCGTCAGCCCGCGTTAGCCGGACGTAAGCCAAGCTTCGTTTACTTTGGCGGCGGAACCCCAAGCTATCTGTCAGCGAACCAGCTCCAACACCTCACCGCGGGGATGAAAGCGCTCCTGCCATGGAATGAGGTCGAGGAAGTGACTTTTGAATGCGAGCCGGGCACGCTCACGGATCACAAGCTTAAAGCAATCCGCGAACTGGGCGTCACGCGTCTGAGCCTGGGGGTTGAAAATTTTGATGACCACATCCTGGAGATTAACGGACGGGCGCACCGTTCGAAGGAGATCTGGCGTGCGTACGGGTACGCGCGCGAGCTCGATTTCCCGCAGATCAACATCGATCTGATCGCGGGGATGGTCGAGGAGACTGAGGAGAACTGGCGCGACTGCATCCGCAAGACAATCGATCTCTCTCCCGACAGCGTGACCATTTATCAGATGGAAATTCCTCACAACACGACCATCTACAAGGAAATGAAAGCCGAAGGCAGGCTCGTCGCGCCCGTCGCAGATTGGGAGCAGAAGCGTGCTTGGGTGGAGGACGCCTTCGCTGAGCTCGAAAAAGTCGGTTACACGGTCGGCAGCGCGTATACCGCGGTGAAGGACAAAGCGAAAACGCGCTTTCTTTATCGCGACAAATTCTGGGCTGGCGCGGATTTGGTCGCGCTTGGGGTGGCGAGCTTCGGTCACATCGGCGGAACGCACTATCAAAACCACCACGATTTCGACCCGTACGTGAGTGCGGTGAACGCGGGCACACTGCCGGTTTACCGCGGACTGACGCCGAGCGACGATGAGCGGCTCATCCGTGAGTTCGTTTTGCAGCTCAAGCTCGGGAGCGTAAGCGCTGAATATTTTGTGGCGAAATTCGGCGTTGATCCGCGAGAACGCTTTGCCGAACCGCTCCAACGCATTCGCGACTGGGGTTTCGCCGAAGTCGACGGCTACCACATCAAGATGAACCGCGAAGGGCTTTTGCAAGTTGACCGTCTCCTGCACGAATTTTTCCTCCCGGAGCACCGCAATGCACGCTACACCTGACGCAACCTCGCTGCTGAAGCCGTTGGCGGACTTCTATATCGGCCGTGCGCTGCCGGAGGTTCGGTTCATTGAAGCCGCCGAAATGCCGGACTCCTGTCGCCAACTGCTCGATCATTCGGACGACATGACGTCCACGTTGCAGCGTTTCCATGGTGAGGAGATTCGGGTGCACGTGCTCGACAGCCGGCGGGATGACATCTCTTACGAGCGCCAGGTCTTGCTCGTTACCCGCGAGACGCGCAGGACGGTTGAGTTTGGCGCCATCGAAATATTGCTTCCCCTGTTTCCAGCCGACGCGCAGCGCGAAATCCTCCACGCCGAAATGCCACTCGGTGCTATCCTGCGATCCTTCCACATCGAGTACAAAAGCAAGCCGAGAGCATTTTTCGAGATCGAGTCAGACGAGGTGATGAATGCGGCCCTCGAGATGTCACATCGCCAGACTCTCTACGGACGCTCGAACGAGATCACGAACATGGCAGGCCGGGTTCTTGCCCAAATCGTCGAGATTCTGCCTCCAGCAATTAACCGTCAAAAGAATGTCTGACCAACGAAATCACTTCGATGCAATCATCATCGGAGCCGGCCCTGCTGGGTCAGCCAGTGCCGCAGTGCTGGGCGAGTACGGACATCGGGTGCTCGTGCTCGAAAGAGACAAATTTCCCCGCTACCATATCGGCGAATCACTCATCCCGTTCACCTTTCATCCTTTGGAACGGCTCGGACTGATCCCGGCGATGAAAGCCTCCGCGTTTGTGCGCAAATACAGCATCCAGTTCGCCGCGCCCTCCGGAAAGGTGTCGCAGCCGTTTTATTTCTTTAATCGCTACGACCGCCATACCGTCGCGCAGACGTGGCAGGTGCTGCGCTCGGAATTTGACCAGATCCTGCTCGACAACGCGCGGGCCAAGGGCGCCGAGGTCCACGAGGAAACAGCCGTCAAAGAGTTGATTTGGGAAGACACGCGCGTCGCCGGCGTCCGCGCGCAGCACCGCAATGGCACCTTGATCGAATATCGAGCACCGATCACGCTCGATTGCAGCGGCAAGGAGGCTTTGACTACGGTCCAGCAAGGCTGGAGAGTGCGCGACCCTTACTTGAACAAGGTAGCGGTCTGGACTTACTATCGCGGTGCCAAGCGCGATCCTGGAATCGATGAAGGCGCTACCACGGTCGCCTACGTGCCGGAGAAGGGATGGTTTTGGTACATTCCGCAGCACAACGACATGGTCAGTGTCGGCGTTGTCGCCGAGGGCAAGTATCTCTCGCGCGACGGCGTGAAGTCGCCCGAGCAAATGTTCAAACGCCAGGTCGAGCAGAACGTTTGGATCAAGGACCACCTTTCAGTGGGCGAGCAGGTCGGCCGTTATTTCGTCACCAGCGAATTCTCATTTCACGCGCGTCACTGCGGATGCGAGGGTCTGCTGCTCGTAGGGGACGCCTTCGCCTTTCTTGATCCGATCTTCAGCAGTGGCTTGATGTTTGCCCTAAAGAGCGGCGTGCTCGCCAGCGAGGCCGTGCACAAAGCGCTGATCGAACGAAATTTCGCGCCTGAGCAATTTGAGCCCTACGCGCACAACCTCCGCCGTGGCGTGGAGAACATGCGCAAGCTGGTCTACGCCTTTTACGATCAGGAATTCTCGTTTAAAGGCGTCATCGATAAATACCCCGAGGCGGTCGGCGAAATTACCGATTGTCTCTCCGGCGATGTCGACAAGGACTTCAGCGGCTTGTGGAGGAAAGTCTCCGAGTTTGTGAAGCTGCCGGAGGATTTGCCGGTGGGAACGCCGCTGACGAACACTGAGCGAGCTGCATAGTCAGTCCAAATGTCGTACACATCTAAGCCCGATGCCTCGCCCACGGCCAAACGGCAAGAATGAATAAAGAAGGGTGGTGGTGAGTGGCGCTGCGCTTTTTGCGGAGCTCGGCCGAAACGGTTTGTCAGGGGTGTCAGGAGTCCCCACCAGACGAAGGTAGCACGCCGAGCTGTTGCATAAGTCCGAGGGTGTCCATCAAAATTCGCGTTTGTTTGATTTTTCTTTCCTCCAGCTGATCGATCACCATCCCCCAAACCGACACTTTGCGCCCGGTAGCGGAAACACCAAGAAACGTGCTTTTGTGGGTCCCTCTCCACGTGAAGCGTGTAAACACCTTGTCTGCTTCGGCAATCTGCTCCTCGATCGTCCAATGCATATCCGGGAAGGCAATACGCATCCCTGCAATAACGTCCTTCAGGCCCGCCAAGCCCGGTCCCTGACCAGGGAATGGCGCGAGTTCAATCACACTGTCGGCAACGTAGTCTCCTGCAGCGTCCACATTGCCATTATTGAGAATCTCCTCAACGAACTGACGCACAACGAACTTGTTCTCTTCTAAGCTCATCTTTCTCTCCTTTCATTGAATCGTGTTCTTACTGGCGCGCTCTGACGTCAAAGTGACCGGCGCTGAGCGCGGCGAGACGCGGTCGGCTCGACCGAGGTGCGGCCGCCAGACGAAGACCGAAGTATTCCTTGAATTTCACGTCGCCTGTCTTGTCCACGAAGATGCACTCAAATGCCCTTCCCCAAGAACAACCGCGCTCACCGCGGCCAAGCGAACGAAGTGGCAAAGGGAACCCTGGCCGAGCAATGCGAGGCCAGGGCATCCGGTCAGCGCGTGGTTAGGCAGCTCGATTGCTCCCGCGGACCTCACCATTGCCTTAAGCGAACCACCGGTCGCTGCGGTTTCCGCCGCGCCACTTCGGAGAAACCCGCCTTGTCGTACATGGATTTCGCGCCAAACCACATGGATTCGTCGTTTGAGCGGCTCGATCTATCTACGGGATAGGCCTCAATGAGCTTGGCTCCCTGCTTCCTGGCGTAGGCGACCGCACCGGCAAGAAGCGCCCGTGCGACTCCATGACCGCGGTACTCCGCCGGAACGACGAAGCAAATGACCGACCAGACGGGTTGGTCGTCGATGGGCTTCATGATGGGCGAGTGCGCCAGTCTCGCGTAGTCCTCTCTGGGTCCAATAGAAACCCAGCCGACCGGCACCTTTCCGCGGTAGCCGATGAGGCCGGGCGGCCGTCCGGCGTCAACCAGCCTCTTCAGTTGAGTTCTGTTTACTTCAGCCCGCGTGGTGCCCGGTGGCGGCTGGGCTTGCGAGCCACTAAGCCTATAGGCCATGCACCAGCAACCCCGAGCGACCGAGCAGCCCTTCGCTTTGAAGATCACCTCGAGATCGGTCCAGCGCTCTGACGTGACGGGCAGAACAGTAAGCTTCATGTGGAATTCAAGCTGCCAAACAAATAATCGAACCGACTTGTTCAAGTTCCGGCTTGCGGCAATTAACCGGGGGGGTTCATGAGTCGCAGAGCGAGGAACTCTATGTTGCTGATCTCATTCGATCTTAGTGGTGCTGTAAAAGCTTTTCGAGAAGATTTACCAGATCTGCGTGTAGGCTGCGACTTATGGCTTGATAGGCGGACTATGCCAAATCGCTAGGTTGCCCGAGGCGCTTAACATGGCGCAGGCGAAGGACGCGCTGCGGGCGCTTTCCCCTTGAACGGCTGGAGGCGTTTGACTCAGCGCAACGGGGGTGGAACTGTCCAATCATGATTCTCACTCTTGATGCCAAGCGCCGACTGTGCATCCCGGTCACATTCGCGGTGGCGAAGCCGGGCGGGCATTTCGAGATTCCGTCCGATTAGTGCAGCGACCCGCGCTTGTTACGCAATGCGTGTTATTCATCTAACTGCTGGCACCGGAAGTTTTTTCTGCGGCACATGTCTGCGTGACCACGGGCTGGTCAAAGCGCTGCGGGGGCTCGGGCATGATGCCCTGATGGTGCCGTTGTACTTGCCACTTGTGCTCGATGATTCCGGCAGCAGCGAAGGGTCACCGCTCTTCTTTGGCGGGATCAACGTCTATCTGCAGCAGAAATCCGCTCTTTTTCGCCACACGCCTCCGTGGCTTGACAAGCTCCTGGATTCGCCGGCGCTGCTGCGGCAGGCCGGGCGAAAAGCGGGAATGACCGATCCGCGGGAGCTCGGCGAGATGACGCTCTCGATGCTCCAAGGCGAGGACGGGCGCCAGGCCAAAGAGCTGGATAAACTGATTGCCTGGCTGGTCGAGCAAAAACCGGACGTCGTTTGTCTCTCGAATTCCCTCCTCATCGGCGTTGCGCGCCGTGTGCGTGAGGATTTGCGCGTTCCGATCATTTGCTCGCTACAGGGCGAAGACGCGTTCCTCGACGCTCTTCCGGAGCCATACCGTGAACGCTGCTGGCAACTTGTGCAGGAACGTGCCATGGACGTGGATCGGTTCATCGCACCGAGCCGGTACTACCACGCTCTAATGCAGGAGCGGCTGCGCCTTGCGCCGGAAAAGATTACCGTAATCTACAATGGCATCGATCTCGACGGATTCGCACCTGCAACGGCGCCACCAAAGTTTCCGACGGTCGGCTTTCTCGCGCGGATGTGCCCGGACAAAGGCCTGGATACACTTATTGAAGCGTTCATCGAACTGGCTCCCCGAATGCCCCAGGCGCGGCTGAAAATCGGCGGCACGCAGACGGATGCCGATCGCGAGTTTGTCAACGATCTGGTAAACAAGCTCGGGCAAGCCGGCATTGCCAACGCAGTCAGATTCCTGCCAAACCTGACCCACGCGGAGAAGCAACAGTTTTTGCGTGGACTTAGCGTTTTGTCGGTGCCCACGCGGGCCGGCGAAGCTTTCGGATTGTTCGTGATCGAATCGCTCGCTTCCGCGGTGCCCGTCGCGCAGCCCAACAACGGAGCATTTCCCGAACTTATCGAACTGACCGGCGGCGGTATCCTGTACCGAAACGGCGACGCTAGCTCGCTCGCCGACGCTCTGGAGAAATTGCTTCTCGATCGTGCGCACGCGGCCGAACTGGGCCGCAGCGGCCGTGAAATTGTCAACGCGCGCTTCACCAGCGAAGCCATGGCTTGTGAATTTGAAAAGCTTTTGCAGCAGCTATGAGAATCGTCGCAGCACTGTTCCTCTTTCTCGCCGTGCTCACGACCGGCTGCTCGTCCTTTGAACACAAGTGGCGGAAGCAGCCGGCGCAATCCATCGGCATCTCCGGGCGATGGGAAGGACGTTGGCAGAGCGAGCGTTCTGGACACCACGGGAGGCTTCGCGCGATCATAACACCACAAACTGCCACGCGATATGACGCGTGGTTTCGCGCCACGTACCGGTCGGTGCTCTCGGCTGAATACGGCGTGTCCCTCGACGTGCAGCAACGCGGCCGGCGATTCAATTTTCTCGGCGCGGCCAACCTCGGCATCTGGGGGCGATATGAGACGACCGGCTACGCTACTGCTACCCAGTTCCGTGCGACTTATCGGTCAAAGCTCGACTACGGGACATTTGAAATGCAGCGCGCGGCCCCATGAATGAACGTTCAGAGAGCGGCGAATTCCGCACCACACGCATGGTCGAGTTTTTTGATACAGATATGGCCGGCATCATGCATTTCTCGAACTTTTTCCGCTTCATGGAGTCGGCGGAGCACGCCTTTTACCGTTCGATCGGCTTCTCGGTCGATGAGGCGAAGTCGCTCGGTCTCGGCTGGCCCCGCGTCAAGGCCGAGTGCGAATACCGGCACCCGCTGCGCTTTGAGGACATCGTTGAAATTCGCGTGAATGTGCGACGACTCGGGACCCGGTCGATCACGCTCGAATTTCACTTTTTCAAAACCGAGGAAGACCGCGAGATCAGCGTTGCCACGGGCGCAATCACTGCTGTGTGCGTCGAACGCGACCCGAAAACTGGCGGTTTTCGCCCGATGCCAATTCCCGAAAAAATCCGTGCCAGAATCAAAGCCGATGCCAACCTCTGATCCGCACCCCAACCTCACCTGGCTCATTTTCTCGCTGATGACAGTAATCTCCTGGGGCGTTTACGGCATACTGCTGCATAGCGGACAGGTCGGCATGAGCGATCCGATCAATGGACGATACAAGGCTTTCTTGTTCGTTGGCATTGCCTATTTCCTCTTCGCGGTGCTCGCGCCGCTCGGGCTGCTCGCACTGAACGGCGCCTCCTGGAGATTTCCGGTGGCGGGCATGTGGTGGTCGCTCCTCGCAGGCATCGTGGGCGCCATAGGCGCTTTCTGCGTTCTCCTGGCGTTTGGCGCAAAAGGATCGCCGGCAGCGGTGATGTCCATTGTCTTCGGCGGTGCGCCGATCGTGAACGCATTGGTGGCACTGCTCGTGCATCCGCCTCCGGGCGGCTGGAATACCGTGCGCTGGCAGTTTCTTCTTGGCATTGCCCTGGCCGCCATCGGCGGCTGCCTCGTGACATTTTACAGGCCCCTGCCCTCGAACATACCTCCCGCGGCGGTCAGTGGCGGAAAATGACAGCGGTGCCGAAACACGGCGCGCCAAATGGCCGTGCCGCGCTCGAAGCCGAGCAACTGACCAAGCTACGCTCGTTGCTCAACGCAATCGTCCCGGCGAACGCCTTTTACACCGCCAAACTCGGCGATTGTGCAGAGATCACGAGCCTCGAAGATTTTACGCACTTTGTTCCCTTCACGACCAAGATCGAGCTGCTCGAGGATCAAAAGACAAATCCGCCGTACGGCTCAAATCTGACTTTCCCGCTCGAACGCTACACCCGCTTTAGCCAAACAAGCGGGACGAGCGCCGCGCCGCTGCGCTGGCTCGACACGCCGGAGAACTGGGAGTGGATGCTGGAAAACTGGCGCACGATTTATCACGCGGCTGGAGCGAACGCAGGTGATTGTGTTTTTTTCGCCTTTTCCTTCGGCCCTTTTCTTGGATTTTGGACATCGTTCGAAGCGGCCGCGAAGCTCGGCTTGCTCTGTATCCCCGGCGGCGGACTCAGCAGTGAAGCCCGGGTGCGCGCAATCATTGAAACTCGTGCGACGATTTTGTGCTGCACGCCGACATATGCGATGCGACTCGGCGCCTTTGGCAGCACCGGCTCACGCGTGCGCACGATCATCGTTGCCGGGGAGCCCGGCGGCAGCATTCCGAGCACTCGCGCTCAAATTGAAAAACTCTGGCCCGGTGCGCGCGTCTTTGATCATCACGGGATGACGGAAGTCGGCCCGGTGAGTTACGAATGCCCCGAGCGACCCGGAACTCTGTGCGTGATTGAGCCGTCGTACTTCGCAGAGGTCATTGACCCGATCTCCGGAGAATCTGTCAGGAGCGGAGAAAATGGCGAGTTGGTCCTCACGACCCTTGGCCGCACAGGATCGCCGCTGCTGCGCTATCGAACGGGAGACGTTGTCAAAAAAGGGTGGGTTAACGACACGTTTGCCTTGGAAGGAGGGATTCTCGGCCGAAGCGATGACATGGTGATCGTGCGCGGGGTGAATGTTTATCCCACGGCCGTTGAGGGAGTCATTCGGGAGCACGGTGATGTCGCTGAGTATCGGGTGGAATTGCGCAAAAGCGGCGTGCTCGACGAGCTCGCCATTACGATCGAGCCCGCCGACCGGTGCGCTGAACCGAACTCGCTCGCCGCAGAACTTGAAACCAAACTCAAGAGCGCCTTCGCGCTTCGCATCCCCGTTTCGATCGCCGCACCCGGCTCGCTGCCACGGTTCGAGATGAAGGCGAAACGATGGGTGCGTCTATGAAGACCGAGAAACCTCTTCTTGAACTGAACGAAGTCTCGAAAGCGTACGGCGATTATAAGGTTCTGCGGGCCGCCAACCTGCGCCTTGACGAGGGCGAAGCGATCGCAGTTGTGGGACCATCCGGATCGGGCAAAAGCACGTTGTTGAATATCATCGGGACTCTTGATCGTCCAAGCTCCGGGAGGGTGCTTTTCGACGGCGACGACCTGCTCAAACTGAGCGCAGACGAAGTTGCTCTGGTGCGCAATCGCAAGATCGGTTTCGTTTTTCAGCTCCATCACCTCCTGCCGCAGTGCACGATTCTTGAAAACGTGCTTATTCCGACACTCGCCCTGGCCGCGAAAGGCAACAGCAATGAAGTCCAATTGCGCGCCGAACGTCTACTCGGTCGGGTTGGTCTCGCGCCGCGCAAGTCTCAACGGCCGGGCCAGCTTTCGGGCGGCGAGCGACAGCGCGCGGCGGTAGTTCGCGCGCTGATCAATCAGCCGAGGCTGCTGCTCGCCGATGAACCGACCGGATCACTGGATCGCCCATCGGCGGAAAAGCTTCGGCAGCTGCTTGTTGAGCTGAATCGTGATGAAGGCGTTGCGCTCATCGTCGTTACTCACTCTATGGATCTGGCGCGCGGATTGGATCGAACTTACGAAATGTGTGACGGCTCGCTGGTTGAGGCAAAGTTGTAGGGCGAATGCCGAGAGAAATTTCCAATCGGCCGAGGCGAAACTGCCTATCCACCGGAACCGCGCAAAGACCTATGTCCACAGACGTTGGCCTTGAGCCTCTGAAACCGCAGACAGGCCATTTTGCCCGAGCGACCTCCCGAGTGTGGCAAAGGCATCGCCTGGGAAAGGGTTGGCGCGCCGAGAGGTCTGGGGAGCATATGCGTCCTCGCGCGTGGTGTTCGGCGTCCCGCCGAACAGAGCTTTCCGGCGGGACGCCGAAAATTGCACGCGGGGACGCGTGCGCTCCCCAGATCAAGCAGCGCATGATGGGGTCCCCTTCTCCCTATCAGCGCAGCCACCACTGCGAAAATCTATCCCGGCATTTGCTCTCATGAGCCTCGTCAGGCTGGTCCTGTGCAGTCTCCGATTTTATTGGCGCACAACACTTGGCGTTTTTGCCGGCGCAGCGCTCGCCAGCGGCATCCTGATTGGCGCGCTGGCCGTGGGCGATTCCGTGCGCTACACGCTCGAACAGCAGGCGCTGGCGCGTGTGGGCGGCACGAAACTCGCGCTCAATGCACCCGGCCGCTTTTTCCGAGAAGATCTGGCGACCGCTTTGATGAACGATCTCGCCACACCAGTGGCACCGCTGCTCGTAATCCGCGGCACGGTCTCCAGGCCTGACGGCACCCGGCTTGCCGCCAATGTGCAAATTGTGGGCGTGAATGACCGCTTTTGGCAGTTAGGCTCCGACAAAGACCTGTTCGCGGGAGCAAGCGCCGAAGACACTGCGGCGAACGAGCAGCTCACTCTCCAACTGGGCGCGCAGCTGGGTGATACGCTAGTTGTGCGCGTGGAGGAACCATCCTACGTTTCGCGTGACGCGCCCCTTTCGGGTAGCTCTGACACATCGAACGCTTTTCGCGTCCAACTCAGGGCGATAGCGGGCGAAGCGCAGTCTGGGCGCTTCAGTCTGCAACCCAGCCAGATTCCGCCGCTGACGCTGTTTATGCCGTTGCCTGCTTTGCAGGCACAATTGAAACGTGCCGATCGGGTCAACACGCTTCTCGTCGGAGGCGATGTTACACCACAACGTGCCGAAACCGCGCTGCGCAAACATTGGACACTCGCCGACGCTGATCTGGAGCTTCGCGAAGTCGCGGACGGGTTCGATCTGCGCACCGCGCGCGTTTTCCTCGATCCTCCGATCGCGGAGGCCGCCAAATCCGTCGCGACGGGGGCGACCGGCGTTCTGACGTACCTTGTTAACGAACTGGGCTTCGCTGGACGCGCGACGCCCTACTCTATGGTCACCGCGACTGAGATCGTCGGCCTCGGAGATGACGAAATTATCATCAATTCCTGGCTGGCCGATGATCTCGGCGCAAAGGTCGGTGACGAGCTCACGCTCAAATACTTCGTGGTCGCCGAGCAGCGGAAGTTGAAGGAGGAAACCCGACGTTTTCGAATCAGCGCGATCAAGCCACTGGAATCACCGGACACATCGTGGACACCGCCCTTCCCCGGCGTGAGCGACGCGGAAAACTGCCGCGACTGGGATCCTGGGATTCCCATCGACACAAGTCGTATCCGGCCAAAAGACGAGGATTACTGGGACAAATTCGGCGCCACACCGAAGGCATTCATCAACCTCAACACGGGCCGGCAGATGTGGCAGAATCGCTTCGGTAGTTTGACCGCAATCCGCTATCCGGCCTCGCACATCTCGCCTGAACTCGAGCGAATGCTCCTGGCAAAACTTGATCCAGCGCAGCTTGGGCTCGCATTTCAGCCAGTGCGCGATCAGGCGCTCGCAGCCGCCCGGCAGTCGATGGATTTCGGACAGCTTTTCATCGGCTTCAGCTTTTTCTTAATTGCCGCCGCACTCCTGCTCATGGCGATGCTGTTCGTGTTAAGTCTCGAACAACGCTCAGAGGAAGTCGGGCTCCTGCTCGCGCTCGGCTGGCCGCCGGCGCAGGTGAAGCGGGTTTTTCTGCTGGAAGGCATCGGAGTCGCCATGCTCGGAGCGGCGGCGGGCGTATTGGGCGGCGTCCTTTACGCGAAACTTGCGCTGTCTGGCCTCGCGACGGTCTGGAGAACTGCGGTGAATACCACTTCCTTTCAATTTCACGTCCAGCCCTCAACGTTGTTGATCGGCGTCCTTGCTGGTGCGCTGGCCGCGATCGCGGCGATGTGGCTTGTCGCGCGCGGCCAGGCGCGTCGCCCAGTTGCGCAATTGCTGGCGAGCGGTGCTGAACGGGAGATCGCGCCATCCGGTAACTCCTGGGTCAAGCTCATCGCAACGGTCGGCGTGTTGAGCCTGCTGAGCGCGCTCGTGTTGATTATCTTGTCGGGATCGGCGCGAAATCCCGGCGTCTTTTTTGGCGCGGGAAGCCTGCTGCTCATTTCTGGAATTGCCTTCAGCCACACGCTGCTCGCGGCGATGGCGCGCACGAGTCGCATCGCGACGACGCTGGCGGGCGTCGGAAGGCGCGGCGCCGCGCGGCTTCCTGGCCGCAACCTTACCACGGTGAGTGTGCTCGCGAGCGGCGTTTTCATGATCGTGTCGGTGAGTGCCTTCCGCCACGATCCCTACGAACACGCTTATGAACGCAGCTCCGGCACCGGCGGCTTCGCGCTGATTGCCCAGGCCACGCTGCCAATTTACGAAGACCTGAACACCCCTGATGCCCGCTCGATATTCGGACTCGACGAGCAGGTCATGAGAAACGTGAGCTTTGCCGGTATCCGCGTGCGCGATGGAGATGACGCGAGCTGCTTGAACCTTAACCGCGCCCAAGAGCCTCGCCTGCTCGGGGTGCGTCCAGAACAGTTGCAACAACGGCAGGCGTTCGCTGGCAAGTGGGAGCTGCTCGACGAACTGCAGGCGGACGGCGCTGTTCCGGCGATCGGGGACGAAGCGACGGTGCGTTGGGCCCTGGGAAAGAAAGTAGGCGATACGATCACGTACGTGGACGAGCGCGGAAACAGATTCCGGCTTCGGATCATGGCCATGATGCCAACCTCGATACTGCAGGGCCATCTCATCATCTCTGAGACCAACTTCATCGCTCGATTCCCTTCGATTGGCGGTTATCGCCTCCTGCTGGTCGACGCGTCGCCGGAGAACTCCGCTGACGTTGCGGAGCAGCTTTCCCGGGCGCTACGCGATCGCGGGCTGGAGGTCGTTCCGGCATGGCGACGGCTTGCCGATTTTCAGGAAGTCGAAAATACATACATCGCGATCTTTCAGACGCTGGGCGGCCTCGGGCTGCTGCTCGGAAGCTTGGGTCTCGGCGTTGTGGTGTTGCGCAACGTCTTGGAACGGCGCAGCGAACTTGCTCTCCTGCAAGCCGTAGGTTTCCGTCGCGGAGAACTGGAGCGCCTGGTGCTCAGCGAGCACTGGCTGCTGATCGCGCTCGGACTCGCCATTGGTGTGGCGGCAGCGTTGCTGGCGGTTTTGCCCGCACTTCTCTCGGCCGGTACTCAACCCCCTTGGAATATCATTGTTCCCACGCTGACACTGCTCGCTTGCGGCGGGTTGCTCTGGACATGGCTCGCCACCCTCGCCGCATTGCGCGGCGAGCTGCTGCCCGCGCTGCGCAATGAATAACAGCGCCCGTGAAGCGAGGCGCGTGGGTCATTTCGGAGTTGTGCATGCGAACAACGCTGCCCGTGTATCCCGGACCGCTGCGGACTCGAACGACGATCCCTTTCCCTGAGCTGAGCCTTGCCGTACCCTGCACCCCCGCTAGGATAGGGATGATGCAATTTGCTATCTGATCCCATGGGACTTGGCGAAAAAATCCGCAAACAAGTGGGCCGTCTACGGCAGCCGAACCCGTTGCGCGAGCTTCAGGCGCTTAACGACAATCTGCGCAGTCTCGGCATCACGCTGCCCGAACCTGATGCCCGACACATTCGAAAGTCTGTTGGTCAATCTCAGCCGAGCCCGCGTTGACTATCTCGTGGCCGGCGGAGTGGCTGTCTGCCTGAACGGCTTTGTGCGTGCGACCCAGGTTCTTGACCTCCTCGTCGAGGCCTCGCCCGTCAATCTTCGGCGGCTTCTCGCCTGTCTGGCCACTTTCGGCGAAGGTTTTGCCCGTGAACTTTCGCCAGAAGATTTTCCACTGCGAGAAGGCGCCGTCCGCGTGAACGAGGATTTCACGCTGGACCTTTTCACGCTGTTGCGAGGCCGCACCTTCGCGGATTTCGCCGCAACGGCTCGCCGGCTGAAGATCGACGAGATCGTGGTGCGATACCTCGCCCCAGAATCGCTGATCGAGCTGAAGTCCGCTTCGGCACGGGAAAGTGATCGACTCGACGTCGCCGCGCTGCGCGAAATCGTTGCTGGCGCAACGCTGCCCGGCCCTCCGAATCTCGAGGAGTTGACGCCACTCGCCAACTCGAGACCGGATGAGTCGCGCTGATTTTTCGGGTCTGCGCTGCGGAGGTTCTCAAGGACGAAGCCGCTCTGCCGTCCTGCATAACTCTCGAACAAGCCGCGCGCTGGTCCAAAGACAATCGATTACGGGCCGTCAATGCGGTATGACCAATGCATTCAATGAATAAGCGGGTCATCTTTATCACCGCGGCGATCGTTGCGCTCACTGCCAGCGCGCAGACGCCACAGGAAAGGGTTCTTTTTAAGTCAGATTTCGAATTGGCGAGCGCGGATTCGCTTCCTGAAGAGCTGATGGTTTTAGCCGGCCAGTTTTCGGTTAAGGAGATTGAGGGAAACAAGACGCTTGAGCTCCCCGGCACCCCGGTCGAAGACTTCGGCGCGCTCTTTGGTCCAGCGGAATTAGGCGGCGTCGCCGTGAGGGCCCGCATTCGTTCGGAAAGTACCAAGCGGCTGGCCCCTCGCTTCGGAGTTGGGCTGAGTGGCGCCTCAGGTTACAGACTGCTGGTCTCTCCCGGACAGAACGCGCTGCAATTACTGAAGGACCAAGAGGTCGTGGCGTCAGCGCATTTCGCGTGGAAGCCGGACACGTGGACATCGCTGCACCTGCAGGTCCGCAAGGTTGCCGACGACAACTGGATCATCGAAGGCCGAGCGTGGATGGACGGAACTACCGAGCCAAAAGATTGGCCGATTTTCTATCAAGCTTCGGAAGCCCCACCCGCAGGTAAAGCCTCGATCTGGGGAGCCCCCTACTCAGGCAAACCAATTATGTTCGACGATCTGAGCGTCATCTCGCTTTCGCCTTAAACCGACAACAGAGCAGCCGCCGAACGACTTTCTTGGAGCTCGCGCACAGAGAAAAGTAGACCTTAGACTAATGAATGTGCCACACCGTCAAAGGTGATGAGCTCGCCGAGATGAAGGAATTCTTCGAAGGAAAGGTCACGCACCTTCCGGACGCAACTGGCTGACGCCGGAACCGCTGGAGTAATCACACGCCCGCGACCTGGCATTCGATGCCGTCGGGATCGTCGAAATACACACGATTGCCGCGGCGCTTGGGCGTCAGGCCGGCGGCCTTGAGGCGCTTGACCGCATCGGCGGGATCGTAATTCTCGATGCTGTAACAGTAATAGTGCAGACCGGGCTTCTCGCCCTCAAACAGCGCGAGCCAGCCTTTGCCGGTAGTGAGGAAGCCTTCTTCTCCCATCGGCTTCAAGCCGAGGTGTTTCTGATACCATTTCTGCGAGCGCTCTACGTCGCTCACGGTCAGCGCGATGTGGTTGAGATCGACAGCATCAAAGGTGGTGGTCGAATCCGCCGGATTCGGCGCCTCGTATTGGGTTTGCTCTTCGGCGAACGCGATGGTCGCGCCTGCGCTCGCGGCGATCATTCCGGTCAGATGCGCGATCAGTTGCCGCCGGCTCAGTCGGCCGTGCTCGAAGTCGTTGATCATCCGGCTGACTTGCGTTTGCATGGTCCCTCCTTACCACGCGGTCAACAACTCAGAAAGGAAGAGTATGAGCAAACAAGAGTTGCCCAGACTCAATGATAGCCGCGCCGTTGGCGCCACAACACCTAAAGCGGAGAGATGAAAAAACGCCGCCCAGAATATACTCAATCAGGTGGTTCGCAACTTAGCGCCAAAGGCGCTGCGTCATAGCAGCCTGGGGCGTCGCCCCAGGAACATCGGTTGCTCGAGCGAGCGCTGAAGGCGCGACTCAACCCAGGGTGTTGCTTCAATGCCGTACATAACCTTCGTCATACTCGCCGGCGTGCGTACGCAGGAACTCGCGGTATCTTTCCTGAAGCTGCGGCTGCGATGGTGTTCTTCCTGGCTTCTCCCCTATCCTTCCCATGCGTTTCGGTCACCCCGTGACGGCTAACGGGAGCTCGCAGGATGAGCGGACTCTTTTTGTGGCGCAACATCCCAAGAGGGGCAGTAATGCGACATCTCTAAAGTGGCCTGCTCGGAAGAAGTCGCTGCCATTCGGCGCGCTGCGAAGCCTTTTGCGGGGGTTCCTGGGGGTCCGCGCAAACATCGTTGCCCGGCAGAATGACAAAAAACCTATAACAAAGTATATTAAACGCATGACTGGAAGTACGGCACTTTACTTTGAGGTCGAGACCTTTGGAGCCAATGGTGCTGTCGAACTTCTGGGTGCAAGCCGACGACGTTGTTTCCCTCGAATGAAAAAGATGGGACTGAGGCGGCAGGAAAAACCAGGGTCACCGACGGCTCGGAGCCTTTCGGATGGGAACCAATTCGACCAATTTGAGCGCCATTGAAATCTCCGGCAAACAAAGTAATAGGCGCATCGTCGAAACCAGGGAAAATGAGACTCGCCCGATCATGGCGGCATCGCTCGCCGCTATTGATTCGTTATGCGATAGCCGTGTTGCTGGTCTTCGTGGCATGGGCGGCTGCTTTCACTCTGAGGACTTCCGTGCATGCGCCGAGTTTGCAGACGCCGTTCTTTGTTTGTGCGATCGTTCTGAGCAGTTGGATCGGCGGGTTCGGACCGGGCATTCTCACCACCGTTCTGTCCATCTTTGCTGTGGAATATTGCCTCACCCCTCCTCTCTTCCCCCAGCGGATCTCGCTCAGCGAAGTGCCGAAGTTCGTGGGTTTTTTTCTCACCGGAGCTTTTATCAGCTGGCTGGCTCACCGGCAACGGCGCGATGAGGAAGCGCTGCTGCGGGCTAGGGAGGGGCTCGAGGAAAAGGTGCGGGAGCGCACCGCCGATCTCCAGGTAGCCTATGAGAAGCTGACCGACGAGGTCGCGGAGCGGGCCCGAGCCGAGAAGGAACTTCCTGGGATCAATCGTGTGTGGCGGGTGCGGACAAAGCTGACCGCCGAAGTCGCCGAGCGCAAGCGCGCGGAGGCTTTGCTCACCGGAGAGAAACGGCTCCTCGAGATGATCGCTACCGGCGTTCCACTCAAAGATATCCTCGATGCACTCTGCCTCATTATCGAGGAACAGCGCAGCGGCACGTTCGCCTCGGTGTTATTACTGAATCCCGATGGCATTCATCTGGATGTCGTCGCAGGACCCAATCTGCCTAGGGAGTGGACGCAGCAGGTGGAGAAGCTGCCGATTGGACCGTGTGCCGGCTCTTGCGGCACCGCGGCCTATCGCGGTTCACCGGTCATCGTCTGCGACATCGCGACTGACGCGCTGTGGGATGTGCCGGAGCATCGTGCTTCGGCACTGAAACATGGGCTGCGCGCCTCGTGGTCAAATCCAGTGCTCTCCTCGCAAGGAGAAGTCCTCGGGACAGTCTGCATGCACCATCGTGAACCGCGGAGTCCTAACGCGCAAGACCTGGAGCTGATCGAGTTGGCGAGCCACCTTGCACGCGTTGCCCTTGAACGCGATCGTGGCGAGAACGCCCTGCGGGCAAGCGAGAAGAAGTATCGTGAACTGATCGACGCGGCGCCGGACGCGATCTTTGTCTGGGACTCGCAGGGCAAGTGCGTTTTGTTCAATGGGTCTGCTGCCAGGCTGTATTGTGGCAGCGAGGATGAGATGATCGGGTTGTCGTGGGCCGAGACGTACCCCCCCGCAGAACGCGATCTAGTCCCGAAAAGATTTGACCAAGTGAAGAAGCAAGGCGTCTTGCGGTTTGAACGTCAGTTCTTGCGCAAGAACAACGAAGTCGTGCCCGTGGAGGTTTCTTTATCGACCGCTGGCGACGACCAGTATCAGGGTGTCGTCAGGGACATTAGCGACCGCAAAAGGGCCGAAGCCTTGCTCGCGGGAGAGAAACGGATTCTGGAGAAGCTCGCGAAGGGCGGCTCGCTTTCTCAAATCCTTGATAGCTTGTGCCGGCTCGTGGAGGAACAAGCCACTGGTGTGCTAGCGTCGATTTTGTTACTCGACGGGAATCGCTTACGGCATGGCGGAGCACCAAGCCTTCCAAAAGCCTACACGGATGCGATTGATGGAGGTGTCATCGGACCCTGCGCGGGTTCGTGCGGAACAGCCGCATATCGCGGCCAGCAGGTAATCGTTGAGGACATCGCGACCGATCCCTTGTGGGCGGAGTATCGCGACGCAGCCTTGCTCCATTCGCTGCGCGCCTGTTGGTCCACGCCTATCTTTTCCTCCCAAGGCAAAGTGATCGCGACTTTCGCAATGTACTATCGCGAGCCGCGCAGCCCGAGTCTGCGTGATCAACAGATCTTCGATCAGATCACTGTTCTAGCGGGGATTGCAATCGAGCGCAAGCGCGCCGAGGAGGCACTGCGCGCTTCGGAGCAGCTTGCGCGGAGTCACGTGGAAGTGATGATGCGCAGCCTTGATGTGCTGGCGACGGAGGCAGTGCCGGAGAAGTTCACCGCCGAAATCCTTCGCACAATTGGGCAGCATCTGCGCGCCAGTCGCGTGCTACTCTGGCTGCACGATCAGGCGGATGACTCAATACGCTTGCGGCTCGTGGTTGAAGGAGACCAACAGGTCGCGCCCCATCCAGATCATCCATTCGTCAAGGACCCGCATGGTTGGAAGCAAAAGAGCGGCCTCGTGGACGAGATGTGCTTTACCAAGTCACCGTTGGTGTTCGATGAAGTCGAACATGACGCGCGGATCGGTCCAGAGTTCCGCGAGTACCTGACGAGGCGAAGATGCAAGAAGTTCATGACCGTTCCGATGTTTGTCGCGGGAGAACTCCGCGGATTCATTGGCATTCAGCACTCCGAGCAAGGCGCGTATCGCGCGGAGCAGATCGAGCTGGCGCAGGCGCTGGCCCATCACGTGATGATGGCAGTTCACGAGCAAGAACTCGACGAGCAGGAGCGCCAGGCCGCGATTCTCAAAGAGCGAACGCGAATGGCGCGCGATATTCACGACACCCTGGCGCAAGGATTCACCGGCGTCATCATGCAGATGGAAGCGGCGGAAGAGGCATTAATGGAGGAAGACCCGGAGCATGCCGTGCGGCATGTCCGGCAAGCCCGCGACCTTGCACGGGAGGGGCTGCACGAGGCGCGGCGCTCCGTCCACGCGCTTCGGCCCCAGGCACTCGAGAAGGCTGCGTTCCCTGAAGCGCTCAAAGCGATCATTCAAAACACGACGGAGGGGACTTCGCTGCGCGCCGAGTTTCAACTCGAGGGTGAGCCATGCGCGTTGGCCGCAGGTGTTGAGGAAAATCTGCTCCACATCGGGCAGGAAGCGTTAAGCAACGCGCTAAAATATGCCTATGCGAAGCGATTTGAGACCCGCGTGGCTTTCGAACCGCAGGGCGTTCGCCTTGAGCTTTGCGATGACGGTGCCGGCTTTGTCGTCGAGCGAGCGAGCGGCGGTATCGGCTTAATCGGAATGCGCGAGCGGGCAGAGCACATCGGCGGCACGCTTGCAATCAGCAGCGCGCCCGGCAAAGGCACCAGGATTGTCGTCGTGGCGCCATATCAACAGGAGGGATCGGCATGAAGGAAGACATGGAGAAGAAGAAGAAATCCGCGCCAGATACAAAGAAGGAGCGCATCCGCATTCTTGTAGCGGACGATCACGGCGTCGTGCGCGAGGGTCTGGTGTCACTGATCAAACGCAAGGCCGACATGGTTGTGATCGGCGAAGCGAGCAATGGGCGCGAGGCGGTCGATCTTTGGAAGCAGTATCGGCCCGACGTGACGCTGCTCGATTTGCGCATGCCCGAGCTGGACGGCGTCGGCGCGATCAAAGAAATCCGCGAGATGGACGAAACGGCGCACATTATCGTTCTCACCACCTACGACGGCGATGAAGACATCTACCGGGCCATTAAAGCCGGCGCGAAAGGTTACCTGCTGAAGGACACTGCCCGCGAAGCGGTAATGGATTGCATTCGCCGCGTGCACGGCGGCCAGACCTGCATTCCGCCTGCGCTCGCCTCGAAGTTAGCCGAGCGCATAAGTGGCGAAGCGTTAAGTGAACGCGAGCTCGAAGTCCTGCGGCGCATCGCCGCGGGCAAGAGTAACAAGGAGATCGGCGCCGAGCTATTCATCAGCGAAGGCACGGTGAAGACCCACGTGAAGAGCATCTTCGCCAAGTTGGATGTGGTCAGCCGCACCCAGGCAGTCGCAACCGCGACGCGCCGTGGTTTGATTCAACTGTAGGAGGATCGGCTGGCAAAGATCGTGAGCGTCTCGTCAGGCGCTGCCTAACAGGATGCGGACGAACGATAGCCCGTGACGTTGGTTTCCTTCTAACTCGAAAGAGGGAGCAAGCGTCAACTCTTTTGTAGCAGGAGAAAATCTACCGTAAACCCCATGGCGTTGCTTAGGCTATCTGACCGATAGTTGAGTCATGACAACTACCACCCAGGGAAACGGCGCCGGTTCGAGGTCGAACTGGCGTGTGCCATCACAAAGCGAAAGTCCGACGCTTGCTCGTTCCTCCTGCTCCCACCTCGCTCGTTCGGATTCTCCACAAGTGCCGTTCGGGGGAGCGTCCTTTGCTGATGCTGACGAGATTCTAGAGTGGCTGACGAGCGACGAATGTCACGGTCTCGACGACGCCGGGCTCGTCGAGGGCCTCGCTCGGAGACTGAGGATAGCCGGCCTCGGCCTTGACTGTCTTGGGCTTCACCTCCACACCCTACACCCGGAGACCGTTGGGCGATCAGCCGTCTGGTCGCCGGACGGCAGGGTCGAGATCCAGGATCGCGCACATGGATTTAATGTCGTGGATAACTCCACATGGTCCCTCTTGGACCGGGGCGAGTGGGTCGTGGTGCCTCGCGACGATCCGCGGGCCGCGGCAGGGGTGTTGCACGACCTCTTCACGGGATGCAGCCTCGGCGAACTTGTCTTAGTGCCGCTGATGGGCGCGTTCGAGCACGTTGGCGGTGCGGCGTTCGGGACGCAGCGCGCGGCCGGATTGACACCCGACGAGCTTGCGACTGTCCGTCGCATCGTGCCGGCTCTGCGGACCGCCTGTGAAGTTCGAGCGGTGCGCCGAAGGGAGGCGACCCTTCTCGACACTTACGTCGGCTCGCTTACTGGTCAACGCATTCTCGCCGGAGACATCCGGCGGTCGAACCTTGAGAGCCTCGACGCCGCATTGATGCTTTGTGATATGCGTGACTTCACGGGGCTCTCCGACCGCTTGCCGGAAACCCGCGTGCTTGAACTCCTGAACATCTACTTTGATCAGATCGTACCCCCGATTGCGGAGGCGGGCGGGGAGATCCTGAAATTCATGGGGGACGCAGTGTTGGCGTTTTTCCGGAGGGAGGCCGATCCCGCGACGAACTGCTCGGCAGCGTTCGACGCCGCGCTCAGAGCATTGGCGAGGCTTGATGCCGTCGCGTTGCGCGAGCCTGAATTGCGCGTCGGCATTTCGCTGCACCACGGCAGCGTCAGTTACGGCAATATCGGTGCGGGAAGTCGGCTCGATTTTACAATCATCGGGCGCGATGTGAATTTCGTCAGCCGAATCCAGACGGTCTGCAGTGTCGCCGGCCAGCGGTTGCTGATGTCGGCTCCCTTCGCCCACCTGCTTGCTCGCACGGACGTGCAGTCGATCGGACCCTATCAGCTTAGGGGCTTCGACCAGCCGCGTGAGCTTTTCGCCTGGATCGCCGAAGCGCCCAAGATTTTGCAACGAAAGCACAAATAGCCAACCATCATGGAACCAGAAAACCTCGACATCGCAAGTATCACCGGCGGTTGAGCAGACCATCAAGCCGATGGGCAGCGACGAATTGAAGGCTATCGGGGAGAAAGTCTTCCCGTTCTTCGACCATCCCTGGCGTCAGACGTTCTTTCAATTCCTGGAGGAGAATAGCGGCAGCACGATCTACCGCGCGACGACCAATGATGCGATTGAGATTCTCTACTGCGCCGAGAAGGACATTGGCATATGGTTTCTCCTGCAAGGGGGGGTCGGTCCCTTGGAGCCTCGGGAACGCGCGATTCTGAAGGAGATCGTCGAAAAGCAATGAACTCTCTAGGAAAGCGGATCGACCATCGGTTTTTGCATCCGGAGGTGAACCAGATTGGCGCACATAAAAAGCGAGCCACATCGTGTCCCCCGAACACGTTCTAAAGAATCGCAAAAGACCACCGGCTGCCATAGCTGCACTAACACCATGGCGTACCCGCAACGATCGGGACATGCGGCACAGCATATGCGGCGTTCTCCATGTCTGGCTCCTAGTAAAATTTCTTGTAACAATCACTCGAGAAGTCTCGGGTGCGAAGGCGGCCTGAAAGCCGCCATGCAGGCCATTTGCCGAGTTGCGGCACGTTCTCCGCGCACCCTTGTTCGTTCTTTATCTGCAGGCGATGGAGGGGTTGTGTTCGAGTTTCTTGCCATTCCGGTGAGAACGTTGTGTTTCGGCCGAAGCGGCCGATGTGCTGGCCCTCGTCCCATCGAGCCGAATCACCGCAGAGGGTTGTTGAATTTATTGGTCAAGTGGAACCGCAGCGATGTGCCATATTTCTTTCGCGTACCGATCTTTGCGTGTTCAAAGGCACGGGCGCCCGCGTTTTTGCCAAAGCGAACAAGTGTCCTCTATCGCCCGGGAGAAACTTTACGCTCGAAGAAACTATCAAGCTGGCGGCGAATGAAAAAAATGCCTTCGCCATGTGGGGACCCTACGAGATCGACAAGAAGGCGTTTGACCTGGCCGTCAAGCGCAAGCGCCTCCTCGACACAGGAACCATTAACTACCGGGCCGACGACCGCCCCTATCGAAAGGATCGAGTCGCCATCAATTGCTTTCACGCCATGGCCGGTCTGAACGAGCTTTTCCCTAATGGCGGACTCTTCGGCACGGGTTTCAAGATATGGGGGCTCAATGGCACGGCCCGCGTGCTCATCGAATATACCAAGACGGCAATTTCCTGCTGCTTGAGCCGGTGGATGTAAAAAAGACCGCTACGGATTTGTCTATGGCCCACCCGATCTATCCCGTCAGAAACGCGTCTGCTTACCGAAGATAACCCCAGGTGTGTCGAAGGCGGATCAGGTGCATCGTTCCAGGTCGTTGATGCGGAAGTGGACTAATCACCCTTTGCCGTCGCCGCGGAATGCCGCAGCCCGTGGGCCGTAATCTCCCCCAACGCGCGGTTCGAAAAGGGTGCCCCCGTATTGTCCCGCAAACACAAACTCCGATCCCGCGAAAGCAATTGCGCCGTCGGCCATGATGCGCCGCGCTTTAAAGCTCTCCTGAATATGCTTCCACTCAAGCGGCGCCGCGCTCAAGCGCTCTGCCACGAGTACATCGTGGAAGATGCTCCCCTTTCCTTGACCCGGAGGGCCACAATTTCTTTTCCTACTGTCTGGAACCGGAACGCGCTATTTTGGGCCTAGCGGATTATAAGTTCTGGTGCGAGGTCTTGGTCTCTGCTTTCCTCGCGATGGTCAGCGGAAACTCGTTTAACCCGAAGTTGTATGGAGCTTGCCCTGGTCATTTCACTGCCCAGTCGTTACCGCGCTTAAGCGGCTATTTTGGTGCGTCTCCGCGTTGCTGTATCTGGCCTTTGCTGCGTGGTAGCTGCAATCATCGCTTGCTCTATTTCGCGGGCGCCCGCAACGGTGAGCGGAACCAGGCGTGCAATTCGAGTCTCGTCAGCTTGGGCAACGGGTAGAACGAAACTGAGGCTGCCAAGGATGGCTTGTTCCTGACCGAAAATTGGAGCGGCGATCCCGACCCGTCCCGCATCAACTTCTCCCTTGGTAATGCACACGCCGTCGCGCCGCAGGGCGGCAAGAGTGCGTTTGAACGCGTCCCAGTTGTCCCCGAGGCCGGCCGCGGCGATCTCATGGGCGTGTTTAGAAAACAAGACTTTCAGCGTATGCGGGGGCAGGTTGGCGAGAATAATCTTCGATGTGGCACCGCGAAACAGTGGCATAGGACGGCCACGTTCGTAACTCACGGGCTCGTGGGGTCCACGACCGAAAACCTGATGCACGCAGATCACGCGGTCATGAAACAGTCGGCACAAGAGAATGATCGCCTCGTCCGGCGCATATCCAATTAGGTCCGCCATCACGCCGCGGGCGGCGCGCAGCATCGGATCGCACATCTGGATTTGTCGGTCCAATTGGATGATTGCCGGTCCGAGCATATAACCTGCGCGCGAGACGGGGCTGAGTAAGCCCACTTTTGTGAGCGCCCTGAAATACCTGTAGGTCGTACTCACCGATGCGCCTAGGCTTTCAGCAGCTTCCTCCACCGTCCACTCAGGGCTTTCTATCGTGAACAGCCCGAGGACAGCAAGCATCCGGCCTCCACTGCTCTCAGCTTTGGATTTTTGCTTACGGCTGCGTTTGGCAGTGCTTTGCGATCGCGACGAGTTCCTGCCCAAGCCTGCGGCGGATCGCTGAGGATATGTGCTCTTGTTCATCAAACCTTCAATTCTCAGTATTTTATCGCGTCTGTTCGGGAATTCAAAAAATTTGTCGCATTGTGATATAAATACGGCGTCTCACTATTTAACGGGCACCTTCGCGGTTGTCCAGTCCACCCTGGTAGCTGCCGCCTCAGGACACCTCTTCAATCGCCCTCGATCTTTGAGCGCTGCAGCAGCCGCGTTGCAGACCCGAAAATGCACGCCGTGGCTTCGATCGCCGGTTGCCCGGACTGCGAAGTGCAACCAACCCCGCCACCAAGAGTTCGAGGACGACGCCTCTCCCCAATACCCCCAAGGTGTTTCAACAGTATTCTCATATTCCGATAATTTTTGAATTTCTGTGTTGACATAATATCGTACTGTGATTTGGTGATAGACAAGAAAGCTGAATAATACCATTTCATGAAACCGACCGGCATCCTTACCGCCCTGCGCACAGGCGCTCACCTGCTGGGCATTGCCCTTGCGCGGCTCTTGGCCGGCATGGCTCATGTCAGCGACCAGACCGTTAACGATCTGCCGCAATGCCCGATGGGCGGCCTGGGTGAAACCGGCAATGGATTGCGTTTCGGCAGCCTCAACAGCCGGGACGAATTCACCGAATGGCAATGGCTCACAGTGAGCGGATCGGCCGCGCTCTATCCGATGTAATCATCCCCTACCAGAACTCCCAGAGAGTCCAACCAACGAAGAAACCTAAAATCGAAGCGTACCGCGCTTCTGCAGATTAACCCCGCACCCCGTTCCAAAGAACCGCAAACCCTGCCCAAGTGGGCACCACAGAGGAAACCATCTTATGTCTCGATTCTGGAGTTATGAAAATAAATTAGTGATTCTGTTCACCCTCGGAGGGGGGATCGCTGCCCTCGACGCTCAGGCCCTCTTCTACCTGACGCCGTTCGTTGCTGACGATCTCAACCTTAGCAATGCCCAGGCTGGCCTGCTCGCGTCGCTGGTTCTTATCACGTGGGCGATCTCCGGATTTCTGGTCGGGAACTTTGCCGATAAGAGCGGAAAGCGGAAGACGTGCTTGGTGACCGCATTCATTTTGTTCGGTCTTTGCTCTTTCCTTACCGGTCTCGCGGCGTCCTTCACGATGCTTCTCGCCGTGCGGGCGTTGATCGGCCTCGCGGAAGGCCCGGTAATTCCCGTCGCGCAGGCGATCATGGCGCAGGAATCGTCGCCTCACCGCCGCGGCTTGAACATGGGCCTGGTGCAAAATTTCGGCTCGCAGCTGGTCGGTTCGTTCATCGGTCCGCTCCTGCTCATAGCCGTTGCGACCGCCTACAGCTGGCAAGCGGCGTTCTATTTTGCCGGCATCCCGGCCCTTCTGATTGCGCTCTTGACCGCCCTTGTGCTGCGCCCAGCGCCGCACCGGTCACCGGCGTCCCAGTCTGCCTCGGCGAACGCCCCCTCGACGGTTGGTCAGATCCTTGGGTTGCTCAAGTTCAACAACATCCGGCTCTGCATGCTTGTCAGTTGCTGCATATGGGGCTGGTACTTCCTGATCCTGACGTTCCTGCCGCTCTACTGTGTGCGCGTTCTGCAGATGTCGGGACGCGACATGAGCATTGTCATGAGCGCGCTCGGTGCGGCCGGGGTGGTCGCCGCCATTGTCGTTCCCTACCTCTCTGACCGTGTGGGTCGGCGGCCAATCATGGTCCTGTTTGCCGCGGTGGGCGCGCTTGCGCCCCTCGGCGCGCTCTGCTTCGGCGAAGCAACAACGGTAATGGTCGGCGCGCTCGTGTTCCTCGGGTGCCTGGCGACGGGGATAGGCCCGCTCTACATGTCGATCGTGCCCCTCGAGACCGTCTCTGCCCGCGACAGTGCGACGGCGGTTGGACTCATCATGGGTTTTGGTCAAATCGTCGGCGGCTTCTTCGGCCCGGCCTTCGCCGGCATCCTCGCTGACCGGTTCGGCCTGGCGGTCCCGCTTTGGGCTGCTGTTGCCGCTGCCCTGGTCGCGGCCATCACTTGTCTGTTCCTAAAGGAAACCGCACCGGCGAAGACTGGTCGACTCAGTCGGACGCTCGCACCGGACGTCCCTTTGCCCTTGCAGCCGGGCACGGAAGCGGCCGCAGCAAACTAATCAAAATCCTGAACGACG
>CAVUTD010000007.1:0-181912 GCA_963744345.1 uncultured Verrucomicrobiae bacterium | reverse complement strand
CTTCGCGCTCGGCGCAAGTGTTGGGACAGGTTCCGGCAGGAACAACATGACTCCGATCAACGCTGCCGTGATTCCGACACTCGGCGCCGGAGCGGCGGTGCGTTCGAACACTCGGGGCCCCTCGTCCGCGCGCGTCGCGCCACGCAACCTGGCGCAGGCGCCGAGGAGCAATGCCCCGGTCACGCCACTGCCCACAGCCGCTTCTGTCAAGGCCACGTCTGCGCGAAAAGTCCGATCCAGGCGAGCGCGATCAGCAGCCCGTAAGCGACGAACCCGACGATCGCTGCAAAGTGCTCACGCGCGATGATCACGAAGCTGGCCACCGCCACGATGAGGAGCGAAAGCGCGGCCGAGTAGATCCCTTCGACGATGTTCATGCGTCGCGATTCGCCCGCACCCTGCGTGCAATCAGTTGCGAGGCCGACGCGCTCGATACCATGGCAAGGATCCAGACCACGACCAGCTTCAGGGCCCCGAAGGGCCAGGCCACATGTGGCAGCATGCCTAGCATGATTAATCCAAGGCCAAGATTGTCAGCCTGGGTGAGCGCGTGCAGACGTGTCAGCGTATCGGGGAAGCGGAGCAAGCCCACGGTTCCTGCCAGAAAGAAGAACGCGCCGAAAGCCACCGCGACGATTGTGAAGACATTCAGCGCAGTGCTCATCCTGGAAACGAAATCTGACGCACCACGGAAAACGCAGAAAGCATAGGTTCAATGCAAGCTTCTGCGTTCATTTCCGCTCCTCTGGCCCGGGTCTGTCCGTCGGCGGAACGGCGCCGCTCTTCACGAATGCCACCGTGACGAAAGCCGCCAGTATGGCAAGGGTGAGTGCTACATCTGCCGCGGCCGGCACTCCCCCTCCGGTGGCCAGAACCAGCGCCGCAATGCCGCCAGTGCCCAGCAGCTGCGCCGCCATCATTCGGTCTGCGTCATCGGGTCCGCGCAAAATTCGACCGAGGCCAACGGCGACTGTCACCAGGACAAAGATCGCGGCTGTCAAGGAGAAACTCACGCATCCGCCGAGCGGGCTCCCAGCGCCCGGACAAGCCGGGCCTCGAGATCTCTCATTTGATCTGCGAGGGGCTGTTTCGTGTCCAGACAATGCACGACGATTTGGCCGTCTTCCGATTCCTCCACCGGAAGCGAGCCCGGCATGAGGCTGCTCATGCCGAGAAAGAGATCGCGCCTGGGGCCGGTGGAAATCCCGCATTTGTAACTTACAAGACCTGTGCGGAGCGGCATCCGGGGGTGCAGGGCACGGACGGCCGCGTCCACTCCGGATACGACGGAGCTCCAAAGAAAATGTCCCGCGAGCGAAAGCAGGGGAAGCACGTTCCGGCGATTCCGGGACGGCGGGAGCAGTCGCAGGCTTACCCAGGTCGCCAGCGTAGCCGCGCCGAGGCCGACTAAGAGTCCCGCGATCGTGAGGCCGTCGAGCACGAACCAGAAGCCGAGAAATCCCGCAAAGCGAAGCGTGAATGCGTGTGCTGAATGTTTCATTCCAACGAGCCGATGATCGCAGGCTGGCACTTCCAAAACCATAGGTCAATTCCCGTTGGCGGCGGAGTCCAGTGGCGTTTCAAATGCTTCGCGTGTCGGTAATCCGGTGGGGATTGTCGCCCCGTGAGCGAAGAAGACTTCAAGGCGAAATTCCTACCCAAAGCAGGACGTGAACTTTCCGAGCATTACTCGCCGGGCTTTCACCCATTCATGCGACTACTTTCGATGCTGGTTGCCTCCGTGAAGATGAACGGCAATCGACAATCATCGCGGCATCAGGTTGTCATGGAGCATGGAAAATTTGTTCCTATGAACACAGCACCACAGAACGTCGAAGTCATTGTCATCG
Source organism: uncultured Verrucomicrobiae bacterium (assembly GCA_963744345.1). Lineage (GTDB taxonomy): Bacteria > Verrucomicrobiota > Verrucomicrobiia > Chthoniobacterales > Terrimicrobiaceae > DASTFP01. Next base: position 180,062 of record CAVUTD010000007.1, on the reverse strand, counting down.
GGGCTGGAATTGCCGGGTTGGCTGCCGCACGAGATCTCAGTATAGACGGATACGATGTCCTGGTGCTCGAAGCGCGCGACCGGATCGGAGGTCGCATTTGGACCTCGCACGATCTGGGTCTGCCAACCGACTTGGGAGCCTCCTGGATCCACGGCTTCGAAGACAACCCGATCTCGCGGCTGGCGAAACGGCACGGAATCGAAATCCTGCGCACGGATATCTCCAGTGTTTCTCCCGCCCGTTATCGGTCTGTCGCCCTCTACGAAGAGGACGGCCGCCGCCTCAGCCGACAGGAAACGGTCGGGATGACCGAAATGATGGCAGACTATCTAGACTTTATTGCTCTCAAACAGAAGGAAGGCCGCGAGATGTCCCTTCTAGCAGTGGAGAAGGAATTTGCCGCTATCCAGAAGTTCAATCCCGAGCAACGCCGACGGTTAAACTTTATCGCCCGTACCTATCTCGAGCATGAATGGGCCGGGCCGCGATCTGAGGTGTCCCTGCTCGAATACGACAAGGCTCTCAACTTTGCGGGACATGATCGGGTTTTTCCGCAAGGCTATAGCCAGCTTACAGACCAGTTAGCCTCCGATACACGAATCCTCCTTCATCACGAAGTGAAGCAAGTCGATTACTCGGGCGCACTCGTGGACGTCCTCACCAACCATGGCAGCTACCATGCTCATCACGTCCTCGTCACCGTGCCCCTGGGAGTCCTGCAGGCTGGGAAAATCGCCTTTAATCCGAGTCTGCCCGCGAGCAAACGCGAAGCTATCCGCGAAACGCGCATGGGCATTTTTAACAAAATCTTTCTTAAATTCGACACGGTTTTCTGGGATAGGGACTATGAGTTGATCGGCTATATAGGAAGCTCGGACTGTGACTGGCCCGAAATCGTCAATTTCGACAAAATCGCCGGGTGGCCCATCTTGCTGGCCTTCAGTGCAGGCGCTGCCGGGGAGAAAAACGAACTCCGGAGCGACCCGGAACTCGTGACCACTCTGATGGCATGCCTGCGGAAAATGTATGGCCAAGGGATCCCCGAGCCCACCGGATACAAGGTCACGCGATGGAATCAGGATCCCTACAGCCTGGGCTCTTATTCCTACGTCCCCGTCGGGTCAAAACAGAGCCTGCGCCGTCAGATCGGCATGCCCGTCGAAAACCGAATCTTCTTCGCCGGCGAAGCGACCTCGCAATACTTCCCCTCCACAGTCCATGGTGCCTTCCTCTCCGGAGTGCGAGCCGCCTACGAAATCATGCTCGCCGACACCAAGGAAGACCTTATGGAAGACAGCTCGGGACCGATTGATCTCTACGTGTAAACCGTCCCGGCCCAGTGCGCGCGCCAAGTCCGCAGTTGCGCTGCGCAAGAACTAAGATGGACAAAACGCCCAGGCAATTTGCTGTACTCCGCGGGATCCGTCTCGGATCAATTGCTGGTAGGCAGTCTGCGAATCGCGGCACGCTGGAGGAAACTGATAAGCCGCGAAGGGTTCTCAGCGGCTTTCAAGGCAACCACGAAAATTCATCCACACGAGCGGACTGTGTGGACGTAGTTGCAGCGCGCATTTTAGCGTGGAACTTCTCGCAATAAGTTCCGGAGCCGTGGATCGTTTTCGGGATGCAGGGGATAGAGGAAGTAGAGGATGAAGCTGAGTTCCTTCTTAGGCTTTTCCTGCTTTTGATGGTGCCCGAAAGCTAAGTCTTGCGTCGCTCGGAGATATCCTCAAACTCACAGTCACGATGAATGCCACGCCCGGAGAAGGAAGTTTGTCTTGGCACGCGCTGCCTGCCGCGCAGGTGATAGAGACGCTGGGAACCAATCAAGAGGTCGGCCTGGGAACCGGCGAAGTTCCCGAGCGGCTCAAGAAATATGGTCCCAACCGTCTCCCGACAGCTGGCAAGCGCAGTTCGCTGATGCGCTTTTTCATGCAGATCAACAACGTGCTCATCTATGTGCTGATCGCCGCCGGCGTGGGCAAGATCTTGCTCGGTGAATGGCTGGATGCCTCGGTAATTTTCGGCGTTGTCATCATCAACGCCTTGCTTGGCTTTGTTCAGGAAGGGAAGGCCGAGAAGGCGCTCGATTCGATCCGCAACATGCTTTCTGCTGAAGCCATGGCCCTGCGCGAGGGGAAGACGCGCATGATTCCTGCGGAGGACCTCGTTCCCGGAGACGTCGTTCTGCTGCAATCGGGCGACAAGATCCCGGCTGACATCCGCCTCTGCGAGGTCAAGAACCTCCGCGTCGAGGAAGCGCCTTTGACGGGCGAATCCGTCCCCGTCGATAAAATCGAGGACGCCGTGGACGCAAAAGCCCAAATCGGCGACCGCAAGGGTATGGCCTACTCCGGCACGCTCGTCGTCTCCGGTCGCGCCAAGGGAATTGTCGTGGCCACGGGGGCACACACTGAGTTGGGCCATATCAACCAGATGCTCTCGGGGGTGAAGGCGATGGAAACTCCGCTACTCCGGCAGATCGAGAAGTTCGGCAAGATTCTCACTATCATCATTCTAATAGTTTGCGCGATCACCTTCGCTTACGGCCGACTCTTCCTGGACATCGGCTTTGTCGACATGTTCAAGGCCGCTGTCGGAGTGGCTGTCTCAGCCATTCCGGAGGGCCTGCCCGCAATTGTCACCATCACCCTGGCCATCGGTGTCCAACGCATGGCAGGACGGCACGCCATCATCCGCCGACTTCCCGCCGTTGAGACTCTCGGATCGGTATCGCGAATCTGCTCCGACAAGACCGGCACCCTCACCCGGAATGAAATGGTGATCTCCTCCGTCGCGACGGCTGACGCCTCATACGCAGTCACCGGGGAGGGTTATTCGCCCCAGGGAGAGATTCTGAAAGATGGGAAACCGGTTGCGAAGAATTCCGTGTTGGAAGCCATGGCTCGCGCCTCCTTGCTTTGCAACGAATCCTCGATCCACGAAGAACAGGGTGTGTGGAAACTCACGGGAGATCCCACCGAGGGAGCTCTGCTTCCCTTCGCCGCCAAGGTCGGTCTTTCCGCGGACGCCGAGGTAACCGCTTTCCCCCGAACGAACATGATCCCCTTCGAGTCGGAGCACAAATTTATGGCCACGCTCCATGACTCGCTCCTCTTCGTCAAAGGCGCTCCCGGATGTGGTGATAAACTACTGCAACCGGCAGGAGCTTTCCGGTGGCACGCAAGCCCCTCTTGACCGTGCGTTTTGGAACAAGAAAAACGAGGAGATCGCGAGCAAGGGTCAGCGGGTGCTGGCACTCGCCTGTCTGCAAGACGGCAAGATCGACGAAGCCACTTTCAATCCCGAGGGTCTGAGCAGGGAACTCGTCCTCCTTGGCCTCGTCGGGATTATCGATCCGCCGCGTGATGAAGCCATCGCGGCCGTTAAGGAATGCCACCAGGGAGGCATCCGGGTGACCATGATCACGGGCGACCATGCCGTCACCGGAGCGAGCATCGCCAAAATGCTGGGCATCGGTGACGGCAAATCCTATGTGACCGGTAGCCAGATCGAAGAGATCGACGATGATGCTCTGGAGGCCAAGTGCCGGCGCATCGATGTCTTTGCCCGCACGAGCCCCGAGCACAAGCTGCGCCTTGTCCGCGCCATGCAAGCGTCTGGTCAAGTCGTCTCCATGACCGGGGATGGGGTCAACGACGCCCCCGCACTTAAACAAGCGGACGTAGGCGTCGCCATGGGCATTAAAGGCACGGAGGTTTCCAAGGAGGCCGCCGAGATGGTCCTCACCGACGACAACTTCGCCTCCATTACCGCCGCCGTGCGCGAAGGCCGCACGGTGTTCAATAACATCGAGAAAGCCATCCTTTTTATGCTTCCCACCAACGGCGGGCAAGCGTTGACCATCCTCGCGGCGATTTTCTTGGGCCTCGTGCTTCCGATAACCCCGCCTCAGATCCTCTGGATCAACATGGTCACCTCCGTTACTCTGGCCCTCGCCATTTCCTTCGAACCACATGAACGCGACGTGATGTCCCGTCCGCCACGGTTGGCCAACCAACCTCTGCTAAATCGATTCGGCGTTTGGCGTATCGCTTTTATCTCGCTGCTGCTCCTGGTCTTTACCTTTGGCACTTTCTACTGGCTGAGCCATCACGGTGCTTCGGTGGAACTCTCCCGCACCGCTGCGGTAAACGCGATGATCCTGGGCCAGGTCTTTTACCTCGTTAACAGTCGGTTTCTCCTGGAGTCCTGCCTCTCGATCCGTGCTCTCGTGGGCAACCCGCTCATCCCGGCCGCCATCGGCGGCGTTATTGTGCTTCAGGCACTCTTCACCTACGCCCCCTTCATGCACTACATTTTCGGCAGTGAAAGCCTGCCGCTCTGGATCTGGAAATGGCTGCTACTCGGCGGTGTGGTGTTCTTCATCGTGGTCGAACTCGAGAAGCTCCTCGTCCGTTTGATCTATCCTCAAGTTAAGCAGGCGGCTTGAGCCCTGCCGCGCATTATCACCGAGAGGAATTGTCTTTCTTTTCCCCGGCTCAACTGCTTTAGGTGTCGCAAATGAGCGAAAATACTACCGCCTCACCCGCTAACACCCTTTCGCACAGCCGCGGTTGGCTGATCGCAGGTGGGCTGCTTTCGATCTTCGTCGGTTTTCTCGCCTTGGGCTCGCCGCTGTTCTTCTCAGTGGTGCTCGCGCAGTTCCTAGGAATCTTCGCTCTCGTCAGTGGTGTGATTTCACTTTGCGTGGCCATTTTCGGTAAGCAGGTGACTCATCGTGTCCTTGAAGGGCTGCTGGCGGTGATCCGCATCATCGCGGGCATCGTCCTGCTTCGATGCATCGCCTCGAGCATCGCGGTCATTGCGCTGATTCTCGCAGTTTATCTGATCGTCGAGGGCATTTTCTCCATCATCGGCGCATTCAAGATGCGCCAGCACTACGGCTGGGTGTGGACTCTGATCAATGGCATCGCGGCGGTTGTTCTCGGCGTGATGGTGTATAACCGCTGGCCCTCAAATTCCGCCTGGGTGCTTGGTATGCTCTTTGGTCTCAATTCAATTTTCTGGGGAATTTCGCTTCTGTCGCTCGGCTCCGCCGCGCCAAAAGCCGCCAAGGTCTGAAGAGGGAGAGCCGCTCGCCGCGGAAGGGCTTCGGAGAAGTCAGTGGAAACGTCCCAACGTGGCAAGGAGACGGCGTCAACTGTCCTTGAGTATTGCTACAGCCAAGAGGATAGCCACCAGCAGCAGCAGCGACAGACTTGCAACGGGCCACTGTCTTTTGTGTGCGTCAAGTTCTGCAAAAGGAGATCGGGTAAGAGGTGGGGAAAAAGGTGAGGTTTATTCACAAACGCCGGCAGGGCGAGGTTGCGACAGCCGAAGCCACGCCAGAGCCACCTGCATTGGCGTGGCCTATAGTGACGCTGCTGCTGCGTCGAGCGCCGACGACTATCGACTATCGCGATCTTCTATGCGCTTCTGGGCCCTTAGGGGCTTTTCTCCTTCCTGCCGGAGCTTACGGTGCTCGGTGCGCCGACTTTATCGGCCGCTTCGTTGAGATGCTTGGCGACATGGAAGCGGTCATGAACAATCTGTGCGTGCGGCATCTTCGCTTCGGCCGCCGCTTCACATGCCGCGCTCGTGTCCGTAACGTGCGTCACCACGAAAGCCCTGTTCGATCACCGCCGCAGCCTCATCGTGAAACGCGCGCCGCCGCTGGGCCTATCGTCGATCGCGACGGTACCGCCGTGCGCTTCCGCGATCGCTTTCACAAGGCTGAGACCCAACCCGAGCCCGCGCCGTGAGCGACTAGCATCGCCACGATATAAGCGACGGAAAATAGCCTCGCGCTCGCCAGACGGCACGCCCGGACCACTATCAGTAACGGTGATGACGATCGCGTTTGTCTCGGCGCGGATGGCGAGCGAGACGTGACCGCCGGCAGGTGTGTATTTGAGCGCGTTGTCGAGGAGGTTATTGATCGCCTGGCCGAGGCGGATCGCATCGCCGTCAATCTCCGCTTGCGCAGGCTCCTCCAGCGCTAAGGTGATCCTTTTCTCCTCGGCGACTTCGCGGTAAAGATCGACAGCATGGTCCGCCAGGGCACGGACATCAAGTCGATCACGGTTTAACTTCAATGCGCCGGCCTCGGCGGCGGAGATGTCGAGCAGAGCCTCGAGCAGGTGGAGGACACGATCGCACTCGTTAACACAATCTGCGAGCGCAGCGCGCGCCTCTGCCGGGTCTTGGGCGTCCTGGAGTGCGAGTTCGGCGGTGCCACGAAGCCGCGCCAGAGGCGTGCGAAGGTCGTGGGCGAGATTGTCCAGCGTTTCGCGCAGAACGCGCACGTGTGCAGCGTTTTTATCGAGGAGAGTATTGAGCTGGCGGACGAGGACGGCCAACTCACCGCTGCCGTTGGGCGCCCGGACTCGCGCGGCGAAGTTTCCGGTTTCGAGAATCCGGCGCGCTGTATCGGAGACTTCGCGCAACGGACGCGTCGCGCGCCATGCGAGGAACGTGCCGGCGGCCACAGAAAGAAAAAGCACGACGGCACCTACTGCGCCAAAGGCGCGCCGCAGCGGCGCGAGCAGCACGGCGCGGCTGTCCGCGCTGCGGCCAACCTGGATCAGGCGTCCGTCGAAAAGGGTGCGTGAGGCGATCGCGTAATCCCGCAGTGCGTCTTGCGGCAGGCGCACGGTGGGGATCGCGCGTTCCGCGGATACGCCCCATTCCGGAATGGGAATGCGTTGGACGACGGTTTGCACCCAGTCAGCCGGCGCTTTCACCCAGATGGGTCCGTCCCGCGGATCGATTACGCGCACGAACCACGAGTCTCCATCCTGCGCTGCGCCGCCGTTAAGTCGCTCGACAACCGCGCCAAGCTGGGCGTCAGCGTAAGCGCGCGCAAGCACTGCCGCGCGCTGCTCGACGACCGCCTGGTCGACGCTCCTCGAGAGCACGCGCCAGTACCCAGTAGAGCACGCCAAACAAGATCGTAGCGCTCAGCGCGAAGACGAGTGCGTATTGAACAGCCAACCAGAGCGCGAGAGACTGGCGAAACCTTTCAAGCATGGAGACGGAAAACGTAGCCGACGCTCCTGATGGTCTCGATACGTTCATGGTCTGCATCAATTTTGGCGCGAAGACGCGACATCACGACGTCCACTACATTGGTCTGTGGGTCGAAACTGTAGTCCCATACGTGCTCGAGGATCATCGTCTTGCTCACAGGACGACCGGCATGACGGAGCAAAAACGCGAGCAACGAAAACTCGCGAGGCTGCAGTTCGACCGGCCTTCCGTCGCAGGTGACTTCGCGCGTGACGAGGTCGAGCGTCACGTCGCCGGCGACGAGTTTCGTTGCCTCGGGCGAAGAGGTAGCGCGGCGGATGAGCGCCTGCACGCGCGCGATCAGTTCGGAAAATGCGAACGGTTTCGTCAGATAGTCGTCACCGCCGCTTTGGAGCCCGCGCACGCGATCGTCGATCGAGCTTTTTGCGCTCAGGAAGAGGATCGGTATCAACCGGCGCGCCAGCCGGAGGCGCCTGACGAGGCTGATGCCGTCAAGCTTCGGCAGCATCACGTCGACGATCGCCGCATCGTAATCCGTCGACTCAGCCAGGGCCAGGCCAGCTTCGCCGTCGGAAGCGTGATCAACCGCGTAGCCGGCCTGTTTGAGGCCACGGGCCACAAACGAGGCGATCTTGGCATCATCTTCGACGACGAGGACGCGCATGCTGAAGGATTGATAAGCTAGCCATCGCTTGGAAACGGGACAGAAACAAATGAATCACGCTTGGCACGCAATGCCAATTTGGCGTAGCGGGCGTCGTCAAGTGACGGCCAGTGCGATCGCATAAAACATCCTACTTTCACTTTTGCATTGGGGCGAAAGCGGACATGCGCTGGGACTGTCCCGCCCGGCCTCAAGGCTGGACGGAATCCGCGTGATCGACTACGAAGCGGCTTTGTCGGAACCTGTCTCGTCAACGACGACAAAAACCTTGCTCCCGCGGGACCAAAGCTTCACCAGGAATTTCTTGCTTTCCACCTTGGCGCAGAGCTGAACAGCGTCCTCCGCCGAAGTCACCGGCTGTTTGTTGATCTCCAGGATAACATCACCGCGGCTGATGCCAGCGCGAGCCGCGGCGGAATCCGGTGCAATTCCTGTAATCACTGCGCCTTTAACTTGCGATGGAATGTTTAACTGCCGGCGCGCTTCGGGATCGATGTCGTCGACAGCAACGCCTCTGAGCGCGCCTTCGTCACGTCGGGAGAGCGATTCGGTTGACTGTCCAACAATGCGCGCTCCAGGGCGCTCGCCGGAGATGGCGCTGAACTCCTTAGTCTCGCCGTCGCGAAGGACGTCGAGGTTGAGCTTTGTCCCTGGCGACAGGGAACTCACCTGCAACTTAAGCTCGTTGGCATCAGTCACGGGGTCTCCGTTGACGGCAACGATAACATCGCCTTCTCTGAGGCCAGCTGCGGAGGCTGGCGAATTGGCGACAACTTCCGAGACCAGAGCACCTTTATTACTTCCTAAACCGAATGATTCAGTAAGTGCCGGCGTGATGTTTTGGATGCTAACGCCGAGGTATCCACGAATGACCTTGCCGCTTTTCACAAGGCTTTCAGCGACTTGCGCCACCATGTTGGCCGGCACAGCGAGTCCCACGCCCTGGAAGCCGCCATTGCGGCTGAGAATGGCGGTACTAATGCCGACGAGGCGACCATCGACATCGACGAGCGCGCCGCCAGAGTTCCCGGGATTGATCGCGGCATCGGTCTGAATAAAATCTTCGTAACCCTGGACATCGGCAAGGATCCCGACGTGACGACCCTTCGCACTGACGATCCCGCTCGTGACCGTTTCGCCGATACCAAAGGGATTGCCAATAGCAAGCACGCGGTCGCCCACTTCGATCTTGGATGTGTCCGAAAAGGTGACGGCAGAAAGGTCTTCCGCTTCGACCTTGATTACGGCGATGTCGGTCTGTTCGTCACGACCGATGACCTTACCGGTAAACTCCCGACCATCGGTCAGCGTCACGGTGACGGCGACGGCGCCATCGACAACGTGGTTGTTGGTTGCGATGTAGCCGTCCTGGCTAATGATCACGCCGGAACCGAGTCCGCCTTGAGGCATCGGGCGCATTTCGGGTGCGCCACGCTCCCCGTCGAAGCCCGGGAATCCGTTGGGAGCCACGGCGATCTTTCGAGTCGAGACTTGGGTGGTGATCTTTACGACGCTCGGCGAGACGCGCTTGACGACATCGGAAAACGAAGTGCTTTCCAGCTGGCCGCGGGCCACGGGTTGCGTGTCCCGCTTCAGCGTGATCGCGGAATTGGAGTCTTGAGCGGCCTGGAGACCGGCTAGGGCGCCAGCCATCACAAGGACGGTCCACACGGCTTTCGCGTGGTTAAAGGAACGAGAAGCGGATGAGTTCATGAATATATGCTTTCTTTGTCTTCGGCACGAAGATGCCACGCTCCGCCTATCCGGTAGCTTTCTCGAGCATTACAGTTTGGTAAGCTTGACAAGCGATGCTCCCAACTCTCGCTGCCTTCCGCGTAGTTTGAAGCTGTCGGGGAGATGCGTGTGCCCGTGCCGAGCTCCCATACCGCTATTTACCGCCTCGGCCTGCTCGCCTTGCGGGGTGGCCGCTGCTTGCGATGAGGGATGCCACTTTGGATTGCGGCGGTTTCTGTGCGGACTTGCTGACTGAGGGTTTGGAGTTTCGTGGGCCTTGCGCACAATAAGGCGACATGAAAGGCCGATGGCTGCTTGATCGGCGTGAGGGGCGGCTCGGCAAGGCGCATGAATTCGATGGCGTAAATTGTCTCCATGAAAAGACTACCAGTTCTATCAGAGCAGAAGCCGACGTTCATCGGCATCGATTATCACAAGGCATACAGCGTCTATAGCGTGCTCGATTGCAGGGCGACAGCTTAGGACAGGGATCGTACCGATCACGCTCATCCGGAGGATTTCCGCGCGCTGGTGCGACGATGGCCGGGATGCCGCGTGGTTTTTGAAGCGGGTATGAACTGGCATTGGCTTTTTGAAATTTTGGAAAGAGAACTACCCTCCGAACGCATCGTGCTGGCCATCCCTTCAAGACGCGCATCATTGCTGAGGCGCAGACGAAGACCGAAGGTGGACGCGCGGATTTCTGGCTGTCGCTTTGGGCGTTGAAGTGATAGTGTTCGCTTTGCGCCTCTTGGGTGTCGTTGACCCTGGCGCGCAGCATAAACCGTCGGACCGCCGGACAAACGCTCGATGAGAAGTGCTGCAAACGGATTCTGTCGGTTTGCGCTGCGTGGATTCACTCTGATGGGGCTGGTCTTGTAATGACTCATGTATTAGTTAGCTTGTTGCCGCCGATCATTGGCGCCGCCGTTGCGGGGCCGATGTGGATCATCTTGACGTTGCTCTTGTTGCGCGGCGAAGGCGGCTTGATCAAAGCGGTGGCGTTCGCCGCAGGTGCGATGACGGTGCGCCTGTTGCAGATGATTCTGTTTGGCTATGTCTTCGCCACTGCCGACGACGCTGGCGGTGAGGCCGGGCCCGATCTCATCGCCTCGACGCTGCTGTTGGTGGTTGGTGTCTTCCTGCTAATCACCGCCGTGACCGCATGGCGCGTGGGAGACGATCCCGACGCACCGCCGCCAAAGTGGATGACGACCGTGAGCCGAGTGTCGGCACCTGCGGCGTTTGGTATGAGCGTGGTTTTGATGGCGACTGGAATGAAGCAATGGCTCTTTACGCTCTGCGCCATCGCCGCCATAGAGAAGGCGCAGTTGGGCTTGAAGGGCAGCGTGGTTGCATATCTCTTTTTCGTCCTGGCTGCACAGTCGCTGATGCTGGCGCCAATCATTAGCAGTGCTGTCGCGCCGGCGCAATCGGCGAAGACGCTGGAAGTGATGCAAGGCTGGTTGGAACACCACAACCGGAAGATCGCAATAGTGGCTTCGTTGATTTTCGGGACATGGTTTCTCTGGAGGGGGACGACTGACTTACTGACCCTCGGTGCCGAGACAACGATCACCAACGATCTATAACCAAATGAGGAAACTATGAACAATCAACGAGTAAACCGGCTTTTCAAAAGAGCATCCACACGCTGACGTCAGGCAACGGGACCACCCGAACCGAGACAGACAGTTTGGGCTCAAAGCAGATCCCAGCCGATGCTTACTGGGGCATCAATGTTAGCCGCGCACTCGACAACTTTGCCATCAGCGGACGTCCGATCTCAGTGTATCCCGACTTGATGTTCGGCTACGCCTACGTGAAGCAAGCCGCCGTGCGCGCCAACGCCGAGATTGGCGTGTTGGATCAGACCAAGGCTGATCTGATTGACCGTGCGTGCGAGGAGATCAAGCACGGCAAGCTCCACGATCAATTCATCGTGGATTCATGCAAGGCGGCGCTGGCACATCCACGAACATGAATGCCAACCGAAGTGATTGCTAATCGCTGACTGGAATTAGGCGGACATTCCAAAGCGACTACGAACACCTCGATCCGAATGACCATGTGAATCGCAGCCAGAGTACGAGTGACACTTATCCAACAGCATTCAAGGCTGGGCTATGCCTGGCGATCGAGCGGTTGCTCGTTGAGTTGAAGTTGCTGGAACGCAAATTTAGCGACAAAGGACGCGAGTTCGACGGCATCGTGAAAGTCTTACGCAGTTGCAGAACGCGGTGCCAATGACGCTGGGCAGGAATTCGTGGGCTTTGCCGTGACGTTGGCCGAGGATCACGCAAGCTTCCAGGGCCTTATCAAACATCTGGGCGAGATTAACCTGGGAGCGACAGCCGTCGGAACGGGCGTCGCCGCTGACCCGCGCTTTGCTGAGGCCGCGCGCAAGGCGTTCGCTGAAAAGCAAGACAACGCGTCTGAAGCCGTGGCGCTCAGCATAAATGCACCGCCCGCACAATTCTCTGCGAACTCGGCGAGCGCAAAATCCGTGGCATTCCGCACCGAAGGCCGTAGAGCGCATCGTCCCATCGCAAGTCGCGGCCGATGACTTTCGCGCAGGGATCGAAGACAATTTCGTGCGCGTCGACCTGTTTGATCACCCAGGGCAGTGCGATTCGGAGTGATTCGGTGCGCGCTTCCGCCGAGGCAGAGCTCCACCTTCGTTGCGCTTCCGGATAAAGGGTACAAAGTTGCGCCGATGCCCGCTCCGAGCCGATGCTTAACCGAAAAGGCTGCGATCATGGGCAAAGGTCCTGGCAAGATTTGGGTTGGCGCGGATGAATCAAGGCGGCCTATGGGCACTTCTTTGAAGGCTTCGACAAAGGAGAGCAGAAATTGGAATATCAGTTTAAGATCGGAGGTGTGACCGCTGACATGGGCTGGCTTATTTCAAACCGAACGCCTTGGCCGCGCGCTTGCCAGTCACCGATTTCTAAAACTCGAACCGCAGCACACGCACGCCTGCCGGCGAGCGGAAATCACGCGGCGTGAGCTTGTTGTCCTTATTGAAATCCACATAGCGCCGGGTCGTGTCGAGGAAGCGCGCACTCGAGCCAAATCGGATGAGTTCCGTTCGCGTGACCATGCCGTCCTTGTTCTGGTCAACCAGCTCGAAGCTCCGCTTGGAGCCGCCAGCGTTGATCCATTCCACATAGGTCACCTTTCGGTCCGTGTCCGTATCAACGACCTCCAGCACGTAGTCAGCGTAGGCGGGCCCAACGGTTCTCAGCGTGAGGGGAATATCCCAATCTTCCTTTCTGGACGTCGTCTGGCAGGAGGTGAAAAAGACCGCGACGGGAAAAAGGAAAAGCCGACGAAATGCCCGGCCGAAGTTCGTGGCGGGTGAATTGACCATGGAGTGGGATTACCCGAAAGGCTTCACCGCGAGCAACTGCAATCTCGGCGGCTGGTGGAACTTCAAGAGCCCGGCTCGCATCGGCAGGCAGCCGCTGCAGCCTTAGGACGTGTTGCGACCAGAAAGTAGCCCGGCAAACCATCGGCTAGCCCAATCAGGCCGCTGCTGCCTTGGGAGCAGCCAAGCCAAGCATGAGGAGCGACATGCCGTTAAAAAGTAAGTTGATCCCGAAGAAAAGTCCCAGCACCCAGGCGGAGTCCGATGGCCACCGCGAATAAACCATCACGCCGAGAACAAGCGCGGCTATCCCGTTGAAGAGTGTCCAGCTCCATCCTGGATGCTTGCGCAGTCTGAATGCGCCTCCAATGAGGAAAATTCCCTCCACAATCAGAAACATGGCGAAAACGAGTGTGATGACCGCGATGCTCGACGCAACGCAAATGAACAGTGCCAGGCCGGCCGCGATGCGGATCAGCGCAAAAATCGCTTCAAGAACCCGGTGCGTGACCTCCTTGCCGAACAGTGCCACAAACAAGGCGATAGCGCCGCTGACGAGGGCAAATGCGCCCAGGAACTGGGCGACCACGATCGAGAAGAGCAGAGGGGAACCGATCGCCAGAAAACCTACGAAGATGGAAAGGATGCCTCCAGCGATAAGCCAACCGCGGCTCATCGAGAGGGCCTTCCGAGCGCTAGCAGGAGAAACATTGGTCGTCATTGTGAGAAATCTTCAAGCGATTCGAGGGAAGAAAGGCTAGCAGTTTCTTTTGGCAACAAACCTCGCGACGCGACGAAATGCTCCCGGAGACAGTCAGCTCACAAGATCGGCGCCAGCAAACGAGCTGCCTGCGCACCCGCTTTGAAATAAAACGGCCGGGAATCGTAATCATCGCGTTCAACGCGCACGGATTCCGCAAAGTCGCTTTCGAACATCCTGGCCACATCCGAGGCAAATCGGGATCCCGAAACCGCGAGGGTAATTTCAAAATTCAGTCGAAAAGAACGGTTGTCGAAATTGGCGGTGCCGACTGCTGCAAATGTATTATCCACGAGCAAGGCCTTTTGATGCAGAAAGCCCCCTGTAAAGCGATGGATGTGTATGTTGGGATGCGCCAATTCGGTAAGGATTGCGAATGAGGCCAGCCAGACGAACACGTGATCGGGGTTCATCGGCAGCAAAATTCTTACCTCGACTCCACGTATGGCTGCCAATTGAAGGGCCTGCAGAATCCCCTCGTCCGGCACAAAATACGGGCTGGCGATCCACAGTCTGCGCTCGGCCATCGTGATGACGTTCAGAAAAAAAAGCGTGCAGCGTTCGAATTGGTCTGAAGGTCCGGAGGCCAACACCAGCGTCGACTGGCCGTCCTCTTCCGGAGAGGCCTCCGCCTTCCAGGGCGCGGCCAGCGCCTCTCTCGTGGCAAAGAACCAGTCCGCGATAAACGCCATTTGCAGTTGCATTGCCGAGGGACCTTCGACTCGCACTTGCGTGTCGCGCCAGCGGCCGAATTTTGGACTTAATCCGAGATATTCGTCGCCAACGTTGTGTCCGCCGACAAAACCGACTCGTCCGTCCACGATGACGTTTTTCCTGTGGTTGCGGAAATTGAGCTGCCAGCGATCCCGCCATTTGCTGCCGGCGCAGAACGTTGCCATCCGAACACCCCGGCGGCGCCATTTTTCAATTGTGGCTGACTTCATCGAGTGACTTCCCACGAGATCAAGGAGAAAACAGACCTCAACTCCCTCCGTCGCCCGTGCGGCCAAAGCTTCCAGGAGACGACTCCCAAGCCCATCTTCTCGCATGATGTAAAACTGGACAAAGATACACCGCTTTGCCTTGGCCACCTCCGCGAGGATGGCCTCGAACGTTGCCTCGCCGTCGATGAGCAGGTTCAGTTTGTTGCCGCCAAGAAACGGCTCGCCCGCCACCGCCGCGAGATCGCCTACTCGAACCGGTCGAATTTCTGAGGGCGGCACCTGAAACGGGCGCATTTCCTCGCGCACCTCGTGAATCTTCGCCTCGTGCTCGATCAAGGCCTGCTTCATTACCCTCGAGTGAGCATCGAACCGCCGGCTCCCGAAGATCCAATAGAGCGGCAAGGCCACCCAAGGGAACGTGATCAACCCGATCGCCCACGCGATGGTGCCTTGGGCGGTGCGCACGGTAAAGAGGGCGTGCACTGCGCTCGCCACAGCGAGAGCTTCAACAACGAGGAAAACGGCGGAAAGAATCCAAGGCATAAGGCGGAGGATTCCCGCGCGTGATCCTACTGTTCTTGATTACAGCGCGGTTCCTTCGAGGAACGACTGCCCGCTCGTAAATCGCCGAAGATTTTCAACGGTGACGCGGGAAATCTCATTGAGTGCTTCCGCCGTTAAGAATGCCTGGTGGGCTGTGATGAGAACGTTCGGGAAGCTAAGCAGGCGCGCGAGCTCATCGTCATGCAGAACCAGTCCGGAGAGATCCTCAAAGAAAACCCCTTCTTCCTCTTCGTACACATCGAGTGCCACGCCGCCGACTTGCCCTTTTTTCAAGGCTTCAATGAGCGCAGTCGTGTGGACCAGGCGGCCGCGGCTGACGTTGATCAGCACCACCCCGCGTTTCATCAGGGCGAGGGACTCGAACCCGATGATGTGATCCGTCTCCGGAGTGAGGGGAGTGTGCAGCGAGACGATGTCACTCTCCCTGAAGAGCGTCTCGAGCGGGACGTAGTCGATGGAGTTTTGCGCGGACCACTCGGTATTTGGAAACGGATCGAAAGCAAGCACGCGCATGCCAAACCCTTTGAGGATTTGTGCGGCGATGCGCCCGATTTTTCCCGTGCCGATGATTCCAGCGGTTTTGCCAAAGAGGTCGAAACCCACCAAACCATTGAGCGAGAAGTTAAGTTCACGCACCCTGTTATTTGCCCGGTGGGTCTTTCGATTGAGTGTGAGAATGAGCGCGATCGTGTGCTCGGCGACGGCGTGGGGTGAGTAGCTTGGAACGCGGGTGACGGCGATGCCCAGGCGTTTGGCGGCCTCGACATCGACGTTGTTGAAGCCTGCGCAACGGAGCGCGACCATCCCGACCCCGTGGCGGGCCAGGCTCTCAAGGCTCTGGTGCTTGAGGTTGTCATTCACGAAAGCGCAAACGGCTTTTGCCCCCTCCGCCGAAAAGGAGGTGGCAGGCTCCAGACGGAAATCGTTGAAGCGCAATTCCAGCTCCTCCACTCCCGCAGCGTGGGTGAGGTATTCGCGATCGTAGGGTTTGGTGTCGTAAACTGCAACGAGCGGCTTTTCCGAATCCATGATGCTATTACCATTCCAAACTGCCTTTGATGTGACAAGCGCAATCCCAGCCAGCTGACTCGGGAAAAGAAGTCTTAGCAACCGTCAGCCCCGACACGAAGAATCCTCCGTCGTGTTTCAGATTGTAGCGTGGTTCCAAAAGCGCGCTTCCCGATCCACATGTTTTTCAATGGCAATATCTTATGGCGGTGATGCCGCGGGCCATCATCGACGGAGATCGCGTCCGCATCACCGGTTATCGCAACTTTGATTATCGCAGCACGGACGACTTCGTCGTGCGATACGAAGAGCGCGAGGTACTGCTCTCGCATCTCACCTCGATCGATTTCTTTGTGTCCTACTGGAAGGTTGGGCCCGTTGGGCACACATTTTTGAGTTTTATCTTCGACAACGCGCTTCCCTGAGCATCTCCATTGAAACAAGGCCCGAAGTGGGCGAAGCCTTTGCGCCCCTCGCTTCGCTCTTCAAGCAATTTGAGTTGATCTATGTTGTGGGAGATGAGCGCGACATCGTTCGTGCCCGCACGAATTATCGAGATGAGGATGTGTATCTCTATCGCACCAAGACCTCACCAGAGAATGCGCGCCGCCTTTTCCTGGTTTACCTCCAACGGATCAACGAGCTTGCTGATCAGGCAGAGTTTTACCATCTGCTGAGCAACAGTTGCACGGTGAACATTGTGCGTTATGCGAATGCCGCTGGGCGAATCGGTCGATGGAACTTCCGCCATTTCCTGAACGGCTTCATCGATGGGTATCTCTACAACACAAGCAGGGTGGACACGACACTGCCTTTTGAAGAACTGCGCCGGCGATCTCGCATCAATGAGGCCGCGCAGGCCGCGGACGATGCACCCGATTTCTCCGAGCGCATTCGCGCATCGCTCCCTGCAGTGCAGCGGTGATGTTTCGCGGCCAAGTCGCGAGAACCGCGACTGGCTTATCTGTGGCTCGATCCGATGGCGACGCGATTGAGAGGCGCACACGAATCGGGCGACCCGCTTGCTTATAGCCATTCCGAAACGTACAACTTTGTTTAGGGAGACGACATGCGGCAACTTATACGGAGACATCTGGTCGTGGAGATACTTATCACATTGTGCTCGGCGACCCTTCGCATTGTTGCAGGCGCG
Source organism: uncultured Verrucomicrobiae bacterium (assembly GCA_963744345.1). Classification (GTDB taxonomy): domain Bacteria; phylum Verrucomicrobiota; class Verrucomicrobiia; order Chthoniobacterales; family Terrimicrobiaceae; genus DASTFP01. The sequence goes on along the minus strand of CAVUTD010000007.1, from coordinate 162,833 downwards.
GTCACGCATGTTTTACCGTGGAGGGCGGCACATGGCACAGCCGAATGCGACCATCAGCGTGCGCAGACCTTTTGACGGGGTGGCCGTTCTTGACTTGATGGGCGAGCTCACGTCGTCGGCTGACGCCGCGCTGCTGAACGCTTATGAACAGGCGAGCAGCGAGGGGGTTCGTGTGCTGATCCTCAATTTCCGCCACCTGGAGTACAAGAACAGCAGCGGTATCAAGTTGATCGTAACACTCATCACGCGCGCCAACGCTGCGGGGCAGCGCTTGTTTGCTGTGCAGATCGATGAGGACTACCAAAACGTTTTGCTGGTCACGCGGCTCAACGAGGCGATCACGATCTACGCTTCCGAAGCCGATGCCTTGCAAGCCGCGCACGATCTGCTCGATACACCGGCGGCACCGAGTGCCGCAACGCCTCCACGCGGCGAGCTCGACCAACCTGCGGTGAGCAAGCGAGCCATCAATAGCTGGGCCAAGCCGGTGGACCGGCTGCATCTCGCGGAGATCCCTGCTGGCGCACGCGCTTTGAATGTTCAAGGTCGCCGTCTGTTCGGTCCGCTGCAGGGTTTCGGTCAGATGTGGCAGAAGACGTACCGTATCTGCCTGCGCAATAGTGAACTGACTCCGCATGAGGTGATTGCCATGTGGAAGCAGAATGTCCCCAATTTCAAGCCGCCGCAGAAGCGCTTCTTTCCGAGTGCCACCGGAATCACACCCAACGCACTAGTGCTCATCGACGCGCAAACCTCGGGTGGCCCGATCTCGACGGGCGTCATGGTGTTGTACGCCGGCGCCGAGTCGTTCACCCTGATGACGCCGGCCGGGCACCCGGAAGCCGGTTGGGTAACGTTTAGTTCCTACATCGAGGACGGCAGCACCTTTGCTCAGGTTCAGGTCTTGGCCCGCGCGAGCGATCCGCTTTACGAAGTGGCGTTTCGACTCGCCGGCGACAAACTTCAGGATCAGATATGGACGCATGTGCTCACGGCGCTGGCAGCGCAGGCTGGCACAAGCGGCGAAGTAGCAATGCACAAGATACTGCTTGACCCAAAGCTTCAATGGAAACGAGCTCCAAACATTTGGTACAACGCTCAGCTGCGAACCCTGCTTTACAGCCCCGTCGCCTTGCTGCAGTGGATCGGCACGCGGGTCATGTCCAAGAGCTAGAACGACTGGATCCAAGATCTATCCGGATCGAACATCTTCACGTCCCTGACCTATCGGTCAGAACCGATGGGTTGCGGAACAGAGGGAGCACGAGCGGCGGTGCTTCCCGAAAAAGAGACGCTGGCGTCACCGCTCGGCAGAGGTCCCACCCTGATAATGCCAGCGGTTTACCCGACAGCCAGAAAGGCATCGGCGTGCGGCCGGGTAAACACACCCGCGTTGCAGCCCAACGCCATGCAGGCCGACGCGCCAATCGCGCTGGCGAAGCGCAATGTCTGCGCCATTTCCCACTTCTCGAGCACACCCACGATTAGTCCCGCAGCAAACGCGTCGCCTGCGCCGGACGGATCGACGACCGGCGTGACGAATGCCGGCATCGTGATGATCTCATGCCGGTTCATGAGCAGTGCGCCACGCTCGCCCATGGTGATGACCACAGTGTCGCAGCCAAATCGAAGCAGTTGTCGCGCCTGGCGCTGAGTATCTGACTCGCCGGTTAGGCGCCCTGCTTCGTCGTCGTTGGGCAGGAAGAAATCGACGTGAGGCAGCACGTCGGCCAAGATGGACTGTCCGTCCGCCTGGTCTCCTGGCAGGGCGACATCGAGAACGGTATGGGCGCCGCCTCCGCGCGCGAGTTGCAACAACGCGCACAGTTCATTCGACCTCAGAGCGGGCAAGGTGAGATACCCGCCCAAGTAGAACACCCGTGGGCGCTTGCTCAAAAGCAGGTCGAGATCGCTTGCGGCAAAGTCGGCATTCGCGCCAAAGGTGTGAATGTAACGCCGATCTTCGCCGGTAACAGGAAGGATCACTGTCTTTGACGTGGCGTAATTCGTCGAACGCGAGATTCCACTGATGTCCACGCTTTTGTGTCGCAGATCTCGGATGATGAAATCTCCGAAGAGGTCGTTGCCGACCTTTCCGGCAACGACGGCGCGCACCCCGAGTTTGGCAAGCGCTGTGGCGGTATTGGCCGCGCAGCCGCCAGAATCCGCAAGAAAGTCCTGCGTCGCCAGCAATTCGCCCGCAACCGGGAGCCGCGCCAGCGGTGGGATGAACAAATCGGCCACCAGGACGCCTGCACAGACGACATCACTGGGAGTCGGGGATGAAGTCACAACTGTGTTCACAATGCTCCCGCAGGCGGAGAACGTCTACACGATGCTCATTGCCCTAAGTCCAACGATTACTTGGTCCTACGTTAGGGAAGGCAAAAATTAAGAGAAACCATGGCCTCCTGAAGTCCCGATGCGCGCGGCGCACTTAGGAGCGATGCTCTCCGATTGCGTGTCCGGGCGACTCGGTGATTCGCAGCTTCTCAACAACCTATAAGTCTCCGCTTTTCTCTATACACGTGTTTTCGTACGGACCAGTTTGGCGTCGATAGAATTCTTGCTTGCAGCACTCCAGCATCCCAATGATCTCGTTATGCTGGTAATAGCGCAGTTCGCGTCCGTATGTATCCAAAAGGAGTCGCGTTATTACATAGTTCAAATGACCGGCACGTTTCGTATGGTCGCCTGTTGCCTCGCGTATTGTGCCAGCGAGTGATTTGATGAGCTCTTCATATTGCGGTCTGTCTTCCAATGCGATGTATGGCATGCGCTGTCTCCTTGGTTGAGTAGTTCGGCGGGACTCGCGTAAACTCGATTGTCGCTACGCGGCGCAGAACATTAAGTAAGCTTGCCATACGTTGGCAGGTTTTCGCGAGTCTTGTCCTTTGCGTCTTTGGGAACGGTACTATCGTTCCGACGAGGACCGAACCGCTCAGGCCTGTTGGCTACCTGAAACGTACCGGCTGCGTCCCAGCGTGCCTCTTGCACTTTGGTGCAGCGCAGCTCACAGCCATGCGGCGCCGTGGTTGACTTCCGGGGGTATTTTTGTCACACTACCTGGGGAAACGGACGCTTTCCGCTTTAGACTCCGGCCGACCCCCCCGGAGGGTCGAAAGCAATTTCCTATTAGTGTTCACATTATGTTTAAGCACGACCCGCAAGAGAATTTCAAAGAATTAGCCGTCGGTTTCTTTGAAGGCCGAATCAGTCGGCGCCACTTTATCAGGCAGGCTACGAAACTAGGAATTTCCGTTGCCGTTCTCAACCGGCTCGCTCCCTACGCGTTTGCTGCAGACGAGAATCTCGTGGAATCAGATCCATCGGTCCCCCACGAAGCTCCCGTGACCAAGGAGCGAATTGAGTTTCTTAAGTCCAAACCGTACAAGGGCACGACGATCGACGTTCTCGTTTTGAAGGCGACGGTTGGGGACGGGCTCAAATACTACACGAAACTCTGGCAGGAAGAGACCGGTGGCCAGGTGAACGTGGCCGAGGTCCCAATCGATGCGCTGCACACGCAAATTTTCGCGGATCTTACGACCGGCCGCGGTCGTTACGACTCCTACATGACGGCGGCGTGGTTCTATGGCGACTATTTTACAGGCAACGAACCGTACATCGTCGAGATCGAGCCTTTTCTGAAAAATCCCAAGAATCCCTATTGGGATCCGGCGCAGTTTTTCCCGGCCATGAAGAGTCTTTATACCTGGCAAGGTAAATTGTACGGCGTGCTCTTCGACGCCGATGCCCAGATTCTGTATTATCGGAAGGACGTGCTCAGCAACCCGGAATTTCAAGAGAAGTTCAAGGCCAAGCTCGGTTACGATTTACCGAATCCCCCAAAGACGGCGAAGGAGATGCTCGATGTGGCAACCTTCTTCACGGGCTGGGATTGGAACGGTGATGGGAAAAACGATTGGGGCATCTCGCTGCACGCCAAGGTCAACGAACAGGGATTTTTTCATTTCCTGACGCTGGCCGGAGCATTCGTGATTTCGCCGGATAACAAGTATTTCTTCTTTAACCCCGAAACAATGAAGCCCCTGATCAACTCTGAGGGGCATCTGCGTGCTCTGGAGCATTATGCGAAGTTTCTTCCCACCGGGCCCAAAGAAGCGATTAGTTGGACGCTCGGGCAGGGTTGGAATTTGTTCCTGTCTGGGAACGCAGTGCTGGAGCCGACCTGGGGCGACCTACCCACCTTTGCTCAGGAAAAAGACAAGTCCAAGGTCCAGGGAAAAATCGGAGCTGCACCGATTCCTGGAACGACGGAAGTGTTTAATCCGATTAGCGGTCAATGGAAAAAGTACGATTTTAACCAGGTCGGCAATACAAATGGCGGAAGCTGGCACTGCGTGATTTCGCGGTTCTCGAAAAAGAAGGAGGCCACGTACGATTTCCTCGCGTTCATGGCGAACAAGAAGAACGCGTTCTACAACACGACGCATGGTTTCACCGGCGTACAACCAGGGATGAAGTATGAGTTTCTTCCTCCGAACGGCACCGCAAGTCTCGAAGAGTGGGTCAAGCAGGGTTGGAACGCGGATGACGCTACATCCTACATGAATGGCTACTACGATAATCTCGCCTTGCAAGCTCAGCTGGAGTATTTGCGAATTCCTGGTGCCGCTGAATACTGGCACGAGCTTGATGTCCGCGTTTCCGCGGTGTTGGCGGGGCAGACCACGGCGAAAGCGGCTCTCGACGACACCTACAAGTCATGGGAGCAGATCACGGAACGTTTTGGTCGGGATGGTCAGAAGAAGCTCTACCAGGCTTCCTTTGCTTCGTGATTTACCGTTGGAAGGACCTTGCGACATCTTCCGAGCAAGGTTTGGGTCGGAGAGATCGCATTCCCGACGGTCCGGTGGGGTCGGTCTCGTCGAGGTTTCGGTCGTTCCTGGATAGAATCTTGAAGCATGGAGCGGATCGACCAGGCGCGCATTAAGTCGGAAAGAGCGTTCAAATACGCGATGCTCGGGCCTGCGGTGCTCTGGGTTATCGGGTTCACGTTCTTTCCGATTTTTTCGGCAGTCAATTATAGCCTGGCGAATTACGTGCTCGGCCGTGGCATCACGAAATATGTCGGACTCCAGAACTTTGTGAACGTCTTGAGCGACGGCGGCTTTTGGTACAGCCTGTTCATCACCGTGATCTATGTTGCCATCTCGGTTCCGATCGAGGTTGCGATCGGGTTTGTATTGGCTTGGATCATTACCGTCGGTCTGCCCGGGAAAGGAATCTTTCGAGCGATCTTCACCGCACCGCTTTTCACGATGGAGGTCGCCATCGGGTACTTGGGAGTAACGATGTTTACTTCTCAGGGAGGTATGGTCGCAAATCTCCTGGGCTGGACTGGGCTTGAGATTCCCTGGATGGCGACCGCCACGGGGGGACTGGCCGCGGCGATTCTGCTGGATATCTGGCAGTGGACGCCATTTGTTTTTCTGATGGCGCTGGCCGCGCTGGCCGCGATCCCCAATGATATTTATGACGCTGCCATGTTGGAAGCTTCCAATCACTGGCAAGTTTTGCGGCATGTCGGAATTCCACTTGCCTGGCCTGTGATGACCGTGGCGATCCTGTTGAGGCTGGTCGAAGGGCTGAAAACATTTGGCTTGCCCTTCGCTTTGACGAGCGGTGGGCCGGGAACAAGCACGCAGCTTTTCAGTATCAAAGATTATCTCGCCACTATTCAGTTTTTCGATTTTGGCCGCGGTTCAGCGATGGGCATTCTCTACCTCATCATGGTGTCTGTCGTGATCACGGTGTTCTTTCAACAGATGAGGAAGCGTTTGGATTAGCGGCGTATGGAGAACTTGTTGTGGATGAATTCGAAGGGGCGGACGAAGGCGATCCTTTGGGTGGTCGCCATCCTTGCGACGCTGTGGGTTTTGGGGCCCTTTGTGTGGGCCATCAACAACTCGTTCAAGACTCTGGAAGCCACCTTTTCCACAGGTGCAGTCGTTCCGTTTCTTAATTTCCAACCGACACTGGATTCGTGGAAAGAGGTGCTTGGCAATCCGAACTCCTTAAATTCGATGCTCAACAGCGCGGTGGTCGCGCTCGGAACCTCGGTGCTGGTGCTGATCCTGGGAACTCCCGCGGCTTACAGCCTGGCCCGTTATGAATTCCCGGTCGCCAGCAAAGACATCGCGCTCTGGTTTCTCTCGCAGCGCGTATTGCCTCCCGTGGTGGTGTTGGTTCCCTTCTACATCCTGATGGTGCAATTGCGCCTGCTTGACACCTGGCTGGGGCTCATTCTCGCCTATTCAACCTTCAATCTCGCCTTTTGCGTTGTGATCATGCGCGACATCTTCCGTGATGTGAGTAAGGAGGTCGAAGAAGCGGCCAGGATCGAGGGCGCTAACCTCTGGCAGATTTTTTGGATGATCGCATTGCCGCTTTCCTTGGACGGGTTGATCGTCACAGCGGTGATTGTGTTCGCGTTTTCCTGGAACGAGGCGCTGTTCGCTTCGGCGCTTACCTCGCAGGATGCGGCGACCCTTCCTTCATTTATCCTGGCGTCGCGCAGTACCCGCGGTGTCGATTTCAATGTGGCCGCGGTAAACACGATTCTCGCGATCGCACCGCCGGTGATCATGTCCTTCTTTGTTCAGCGATACCTTGCTCGCGGACTCTCCTTCGGCGCGGTGAAAGGATGAAGCTTAACGATCATCCAACGATTCCCTCTCTGGCTTTGCCGCCGGACCAGCGATCTCCAAACAACTGGAGCCCCGCCATGGCGCGCTCCCGCTTTTTGACCATCCTTCTGGATCGTGCCGGCTGAGGCTCGTCGCACGGCTTGACAGATCGTTTCTTCTAACAAACGGAGTACCGCGTGTCTGTTGTCGAAATTGCGAATGTATCGAAGCGCTACGGCGAGGTCCCGGCAGTGCAGGATTTCAACCTGACTACCAAGGACGGAGAATTTGTGGTCTTGGTTGGACCGTCTGGGTGCGGAAAGACGACGACCATGCGGATGATTGCTGGACTCGAATCAGTGACCGAGGGCTCGATCCGGATTGGCGGCAGGGACGTCGTCGGAATGATCCCCAGGGAGCGGGACGTTGCTATGGTATTTCAAAACTACGCGCTCTTTCCGCACATGAATGTCTTCGGGAATCTTTCGTTTGGTTTGCGGCTGCGAAAGGTACCCGAGAACGAAATCAAAGAGGAAGTTGGCAAGGCGGCTAAGATCCTCAACATTGAGCATCTCTTGGCCCGCAAGCCGAAAGAGTTGTCCGGAGGTGAAAGACAGCGAGTGGCCCTCGGGCGTGCGATCGTCAGAAAACCGAAGGTTTTCCTGATGGACGAACCTCTCTCCAATATCGATGCGAAGCTACGAGTCGAGATGCGCGCGGAGATCAGCAAACTGCAGCGTCGCCTCGCCGTCACGACGTTTTACGTGACCCATGATCAGGTCGAGGCTCTCAGTATGGGCGACCGCGTTGTCGTGATGTTAAAGGGCGAAATCCAACAGGTCGGCACGCCCAAGGAACTCTTCAACACACCGACGAATCGATTCGTCGCCGGTTTTATCGGCAGCCCTTCGATGAATTTTGTGCGGGCGCGCGTCGCATCGGGAGGCAGAGTGGTCGCGGGGGACAATTTTCAGCTCCTGCCTCCGCCAGCCTTGCTTAATGCCGTAGCAAGGCGTGGTCTTGAGGATGTCTGGGTCGGTGTTCGGCCAGAGCATTTGAAATTGCATCGTGACGCGGCGATGACGGGCGACAATCTCATTCGGAGTCTCGTCGAGGTGGTCGAACCGCAAGGCTCGACCACCATCATGCAGTTGAGCGTCGGCAACGAAATTCGACTTATCTCACAGTTTAACGAGCAGTTGGACCGCGACCCTGGAACACCTCTCGTTCTCTCGGTAGCGCCTGAATCGATTTATCTCTTCGATCCAGCGACAGACGAGAGCATTCGATAATCGGGAATCACTGCAGTCCGCGCTCCCTCTTGACTGCCGTTGACGAGAGATCGTCACGGTGATATTCCGCTCTTCGCGGTGAGGGTCCCATTGGTCTGCTGCGCCTGCCGCTCAGTACGCCACTTGCCATGTCCCAAACGAATCGCCGTTGCCACTCCGCTGGCCAACGCCTCTTTCCTCCAGCCCATAGTGAAAGATAGCTGAGATGCAATTTGAAAGCTTCACCACATTTAACCTGGCCATCCTCGTGCTCGCTTTGGGTAGCTGGTTGAACGGCAGGATAAGAATCCTTCGCGATTTCAACATACCCGAACCGGTGACCAGCGGTTTACTGGTGTGTCTTGCGACCGCGTTGCTGTACTCGTTTAAGGGTTTCGAGATCTCATTCACGCTCGCTACGCGCGACTTCCTGCTCCTCTATTTCTTTGCGTCGATCGGCTTGAACTCCGACATCAAGACGCTTTGGGAGGGCGGTGTTCCGTTGCTGATCCTTGTGAGCCTGACGATCGTGTACATGCTACTTCAGAATTTTACCGGAATGGCGGTCGCTTCTGCCCTGGGACTCGACCGTCTCATTGGGCTGCTCGGCGGATCCGTTTCTCTGTTGGGAGGCCACGGTACGAGCATTGCCTGGGCACCGACTTTTGTCGAAAAGCACGGCATTGCGAATGCGAGCGAGATTGGGATCGCCTGCGCGACGCTGGGCCTCGTGATCTCCTCTCTGATGGGAGGGCCAATCGCGCGTTTCCTCATTACCCGGCACCACTTGGAGCCCAAGGTGATTGTCCAGCCTGACGTCGGAGTAACGCATAACGCAAAAACTCAGGAGATCGGGTATTACGGCATGCTCAGCACGCTTTTTTGGCTTAATATGAGTGTGGCGCTCGGCGAACTGCTGCAGACCGGGTTGCAGGCGATCGGCGCCAACTTGCCCCTCTTCGTTTGTTCGCTCTTCGCCGCGATTGTTCTTACCAACACGATCCCGCGCCTCGTCAAGACTCCCTGGCCTGCGGGCACCCGCTCGCTGGCCCTTGTGTCAGACGTCGCTCTTGGCGTCTTTCTCGCGATGTCCCTGATGAGTCTCCAACTCTGGACGATCGTCGATCTCGCGGGTCCGATCCTGACAATTCTCGCAGCGCAGACCGTTCTGGCGGTGGTTTATGCCTTGTTTGTCATTTTCCGCTTCATGGGCCGCGACTACGAGGCGGCCGTCGTCTGCTCGGGATTTGCCGGAATTTCTTTGGGCGCCACCCCGACCGCGATGGCGAACATGACGGCTGTCGCCAAGAAATACGGTCAGGCTCACCGCGCCTTCATTATCGTGCCGCTCGTCTCCGGATTCTTCGTGGATATCGCGAACGCGATGATCATCTCGCGGTTTCTCGTCTGGTTCGGGTAAGCAGCTTGAAACGGAAGGTGAGCTAAAAGAGGAGCGCCGCGGCCGCCGCCAGTGTGATGCCATAGAGAATGACCGGAGGAAAGGCTTGCTTGAGGATCTCGCCTTCGACATTGGCAATCGCGAGAACCGCGCAGGCGGCAACGATGTTGTGAATGCAAATCGGGTTGCCCATGGCGGCTCCGGCGCTCTGCAAGGCGAGCAGTGTTCCTGGATCCATGCCAATATCCTGAGCAATTGAAGCTTGAATTCCTCCAAAGGTGAGATTCGAAATCGTTGTCGAGCCGGAAAAGAAGCTGCCCAGCGCGCCGAGGAAGGGGGCAAAGTATTTCCAGGCCCCGCCAGTGACGCTCGCGAGCGCATCTCCAAGGATTATCGTGGAGGCTCGCTCGCCTCCGACCATAAGGAGGCTGACGAAGACCAGGGCGCCGAACAGGGCGAGGACGGGGTTGCCAATGCGTGCCACGGTTTCTCGCATGGCGACCGAAGCTGTGCCCACCGGCGAACGAAACAGAACGAAGGCGAGCATCGCCGTGAGGAAAAAAGGAATTATGGACGGCACATAGAGGACCGCATGCGACCAGTTTAGACCCTGGCCGAAGATGTTACGAAGCTGCACCACGAGACTCGGGCTGATTGTGAGTTCCCCGATCCCGCCGAGCGTGAGCAGAAGGTTTGGCGCTGGGGATGTCAGCAGTCCTCGGAGACCGAGAACGGGAATGCGCGTTATGAGCAGGATGACGACTGTGACGATCAGAGGCGTGAGGGCCAGAAGAACCGGGCCGGACAGGAGAGGAACCTGTCGCGGCTGCGCTCTCTCCTGCCGCTCCAGCCCAATGCCGAATCGTGCGAAGAGGATAGTCGCAATCAATCCGACGACCCCGCCGACAACAGCGGGAAATTCGTAGTTGGTTGAGGCGACGGCAAGCATCGGAAGGACGCAGGAAAGGATCGAAAGATAAATGAAGCCGAGGTTCCGCCAAATGGCTCGCCAATCGACAACGAAACGCAGGGACACCACGGGAATGACCAGAGCCGTGATGGTCTGCAGAAGGGCGGTCTTGGCTCCGATGTCGATGAGCTCACTCTGCGGCAACTCGAGCAGTTCAAAGCCGAACCACATCGGCGTGCCCACCGCGCCAAAGGCCGTCGGAGTCGCGTTGAAAATCAGGCACAGCAAGGCGACGCGTATCGCCGGGAACCCAAGCCCGACCAGAATCGGTGCCGCCAGCGCGGCAGGAGTGCCGAATCCGCACGCACCCTCGATGAGAAAGACGAAGGCCCAGCCGACGAGCATGAGTTGCGCCACTTTGTTGCTCGAAATGCCGCGGAGCCACTCCTGGAGGATGTCCATCGCCCCTGACCTCTCGAGCGCGACAAAAAAGAAAATGGCGCCGAAAACGATCGAAATCGGCGTCAAGGCATCGAGGAGTCCGGCTATAATCGCGGCGCCAAGCAGCGGAAGGGCGGTGCCAAAATAGACGAGCCGCACGAAGAAGGCGAGGGCCGCCGCCAGGAAGAAAGCAACTGTCGCCGGCATCGGATTCGGTTTCGTCATTAACACGATGAGGATCGCGATGGGGAGGGCCGCGAAGAGAAACTCAATCATATCTGATAGCCGCCGGAGTCGAAGAATTTCATGGCTCGTGCTAAAGGGTTAAGAGCCGACTCAGAGCTTGGCGCGCAATCGAAAGTGACGCTGCGAACTGCGGCCGAACGGTTTGAGCTGCCACCTCGCGAGGGTGCGGGGAATAATCCCCGAACTCAAGCAGGTTTTCGTGAGCGGCGTCGCGAAGCGTCCGAGGCATTCGCTCTAGGCATCCGGCCGCGATGCGAAAAGATTCAAGCCGAGCGCCTCGGAGAGGAATTTGCTCACACGCTGTCCTTTCACGCTGTTTCCGGCTGCGTCCAGTGGTGGAGCGAAAACCGCCAGCCCGCCTTTCCCTGGCGCAACCGTGAACATGCCGCCGCTCACGCCACTTTTGCCCGGCAGACCGATTTCGTAGAGCCATTCACCGGAGAGCTCGTAGAGGCCGGCGGTCGCGAGCACCGCGAGAACGCGCTTGCAAGAGTGATCGCCGATCACTTTCTGCTTTGTAATTGGGTTCACGCCGCCATCGGCAAGCGTGGCCGCCATGACGGCCAGATCCTTTGTCGTAACGTCCACCGAACATTGTCTGGTGTAGATGTCCGTCGCCTCGAGGGCGTCCCAGTACATGCGGCCATATCCCTCGAGCAGCTTGGCGATGCCGCGATTTCGCAGATTGGTTGCCGTCTCGGACTGGTAAACTTCGGTGTTGAGAGAAAGCTGGCGGCCCGCGAAATTGGAAAGGCCCTCCTGGATAAACGCCCACTTTTCATCCGCCGTGCTCCCCGGCACCAGACTTGTTGCGGCGATGGCTCCGGCGTTGACCATGGGGTTCGTCGTGCGACTCTCGTTCAGCTCGATTGCCATCACGGAATTGAATGGCAGCCCGGTGCTATTGACGCCGAGCTTTTCGCGGGCGACATCGTCGCCCAGTTCCTCGCAAACCAGTGCAAAGACGAACGGCTTCGAGACGCTCTGGATTGAAAACGCGCAGTCCACATCTCCGGCGGAGTGCATCGATCCGTTTACGCCCACCAGAGAAAGACCGAAGAGGTCAGGTGAAGCCCTGGCGAGAGCGGGAATGTAATCGGCTACTTTTCCTTCTTGGTCCCCTTTAAAGAGATCGTAAGCCTTCCAAACCAAGGCGGCCACGAACTCAGAGGGTGGCAGATGGCCTGTTGAAGTGGCGGCGCGAGATGCGTCCGGATCAATGGAAATTTTCGTGTGCATGGGAAATGCGGCGCAACCCGGTGCGTCTCGTTCTGCTGATCCGCGCTTTGTCATAAGACCACCACCTCTGCCACGAAAGTAAAAGTTGGCTCGAATTCATTGGTGCGCAGAGTTCGGCTGGGACGTGCGCATTAAGGATGCGCCAAAGCAAAACTTCTCTTTCGCCTAAAGATGGCGGACCATCGGTTGATCCATGAAACGAATGCGCATCATCCATCACAGCCGGTATATTTACCGGGAACCGGTTGTATTTCATCCGCACCGGGCGATGCTTCGTCCCCGCGAGGGTCATGATGTTCACATCGCGGAGAGCACGCTCCAGGTCACACCGACCGCGAATGTGCGCTGGGTGCGGGACATCTACGGCAATTCGCTCGCGATCATCTTTTTCAGTGAACCTTCCCAGGAGTTATCCTTGCTGAGCCAGATCGATGTGGATCTCTACGATGACGAACCTGTCTCCTGCCTGATCGATCCAGAGGCGAGGCAATATCCCTTCCAATATGCCGTCACCGAAAAGATCGACCTGATTCGCTATCAACTCCCAAGCTATCCCCACGACGGTCCAGCCATGCGTCGATGGCTCCTGGATATCTACCAGCCGGGTCAGCTGATCGAAACGTTGGAGCTGCTCGAGAAGCTAAATACGCGCATCTACGAATCGTTCGGGTATGCACGGCGGGAGGATCCCGGCGTTCAGCTCCCCTGCGAAACCCTGTCTCGCAGGAGCGGGTCCTGCCGTGACTATGCCGTCTTCATGATGGAGGCCGCTCGCCACTGGGGCTTCGGAGCTCGCTTCGTGACCGGTTACATCCAGTTGGGAGAAGGTCAGCACGGGGCCACGCACGCATGGACAGAGATCTACGTTCCAGGGCTCGGATGGCGCGGATTCGATCCAACCAATAACATGCTGGCTGGCATCGAGCATGTCTCGGTAGCGGTCGCGCGCGAACAGGACCAAGCCATGCCTCTCACCGGGGCTTGGGAAGGTCCATCAGGCGCTTTTGAGCGAATGGACGTTTCTGTCCAAGTCATTCCAGTTTCAAACGCAACCTGAAAGATGCGTTCTGGGGCCGACGCGAGTTGATGAGCGTCCCTGAGTAGTCCTTCCGCACTCTCCCTGACGATCAGCGGCCGGTATTCGCTGCGAAGTATCCTGTGCGATGAAAATCAAGCTTTTTGCAGTTGGAACGGCTGCTCTGCTGCCGATCGTGGCGGCGGCTCAGCAAGGCGCCGGCAACACAGCGTCAGGCAGCGGCACCGGTGCACGCAGCGGAGGGGCACAAAACACCGGAGGAGCGCAAGGTGGTTCTGGTTCGCGGTCTGCGCAGGGCACCGGCGTGCAGCAGAGTACGGGAGCGAAGCAAGGCACCGGCGTGCAGCAGGGCGCTGGGGTGCAGCAAGGCACTGGGGTGCAGCAGGGCACTGGGGTGCAGCAGGGCACTGGGGTGCAGCAGGGCACTGGGGTGCAGCAGGGCACTGGGGTGCAGCAGGGCACTGGGGTGCAGCAGGGCGCTGGGGTGCAGCAGGGCACTGGGGTGCAGCAGGGCACTGGCGTGCAGCAGGGCACTGGGGTGCAGCAAGGCACCGGCGTGCAGCAGGGCGCTGGCGTGCAGCAAGGCACCGGCGTGCAGCAGGGCGCTGGCGTGCAGCAAGGCACTGGCGTGCAGCAGGGCACCGGCGTGCAGCAGGGCACTGGCGTGCAGTCAAGCACCGGGGTGCAGCAAGGCACCTCAGATCAAACGGTTACCCAAGGTGGCCGGGCCGCATCCTCCCAATTGGGAAACGCGCAAGTAAGTCCCACTCCTGTAGGGGGAGGACCCGCACCCAATCGTTCCGGATCGACGGAAGCGAGTGCTGATGGGATTCGCCCAGCCGCTCCCGGAATTCCCTCCGGGATCGTGCCGAGAACTACCCCAGTTCCGGGGACATCCACAACAACAAGGTGAGTTTTTGATGAGCCCTTGAGTTCGGCACATAGGAGAGCACCGTGCGAAAGATTTATGTGATGCGCAGTCGCTGGAGAATTCTGCCAAAGCGGCCGCGAAAGTAGGTGCATCCCTCATAGACGCAGTAAATACGCGCCCATCGCACTAGAGCGAAGGCCTGCCGAGGAGCGCGAGAGAAACAACATTCGCTGGCTCCGCGCCAATGAGTTCTCTTGTCGTGGAACCTTAGGACCAGAGGGTCGGAAGGGACTCAATCATTCAATGGGCTCTCACCTCGCGAAAGACCGCTTACCCTGCTGTTTTCACCAACCTGAGAAAACGAACCGGAGCGTCCCTGAGTATTCAAGGCGATCCATCGCCAGCCGCTGCCGCGATTTAGCTCTGTCCTCGAAAGAAAATTTTTATGTCTGAAAGCACCCGTCGTGAATTTCTCGTCCGCACCACTCTTGCTGGGGCAACGGTATGGGGTGGTGCCCATTTGGCTGCTGCCGCAGCACCGCCCGCACCAACCGATACGTCGGTTGCCATGGCTAGCGGTGAAGCCCCCGTTCCTCTTGAGCCGCCCGACAAGCAGCCTCCGGAACTTCAGGTTCCCACGCCTGTTCCCCGGAAGGCGGGCTGGGCTATCGTTGGGTTGGGAAAGCTCGCCCTTGAAGAAGTCCTTCCCGCTTTCGGGGAATGCCTTTTGTCCAAGCCGGTTGCCCTGGTCAGCGGTCATCCGGAAAAGGCTCGCCAGGTTGCGGAAGTTTACGGGATCAACTCGGACGCTATCTACGGCTACCAAAATTACGATGAGATCGCCAAGAACGACGCGATCGACATCGTTTATATCATCCTGCCAAATAGTCTCCACGCCGATTACACCATCCGCGCCTTGCGTTCGGGTAAGCACGTCCTTTGCGAAAAGCCGATGGGGGTAAATGTCGAGGAATGCGAGCGCATGATAGGCGCAGCGCGTGACGCCCAGAGAAAGCTCATGATTGCCTACCGCCTCCATTACGAGCCCTTTAACCGGAAGGTTATCGAACTTTGTGAGAAAAAGGCATTGGGCGAAATAAAGACCTTTTCCTCCAGCAACTGCCAAGACGTTGAAGCGCCCAATATCCGCCTCAGCGCAAAGCTCGGCGGCGGACCACTGGGCGACATTGGCATCTACTGCATCAATGCTGCTCGCTACGTCACAGGAGAGGAACCCCTGGAAGTAACTGCGATCGCCCACCAACCGTCCGATGACCCAAGGTTCCGGGAAGTTTCGGAAAGCTTCACGTTCACGTTGCGATTTCCTTCAGGAGCTCTGGCTCACTGTGACTGTTCCTTCGGCGCGGGCGAGAGCCGCCGCTATCGCGTGAACTGCGCCAAGGGCTTCATCGATCTCGATTCCGCTTATGGGTACTGGGGGCAGGAACTTCACGTTAAGCAGGGCCACGCAAAAGCCGGCGATGCGCAAAGCGCGAAACTCCTGCTCGAACCGGTTAATCACTTCAGCGCAGAAATGGACCATTTCTCTGGCTGTGTGCTTGATGATAAGGAATGCCGGACCCCAGGGGAGATGGGGCTCGCTGATGTTCGCGTGATCGCCGCAATTGAAGAAGCCGCCCGCACCGGAAGATCAGTGCAGGTCGGCTCGTAATTCGTCCTCGAAGGGGCGAGTTCTTCAGGAAGTGGTTCCTGCTCCTGGATCGGAGATTGCGCCACTGTCGAGGCGGTTCTCCGCAAAGATCACCAGGCGGAGTTCCGGGTGAATATTGCCATCCGTACCACCCGGGCTGAAAGCCACCGGAACCTCATTTTGCCAGGAGCTCGCGTTGGGATAGACTATAGCGTTCCCTCTGCGAGCAGAGTGGACTCCATCGACATGTCCTGATTCTCCCTGACTTGCGGCTAGTGTATGAAGACATCGTGGCGAGCACTAAAACGTTTGGGTCTGGCGGTTTTGTTTGCAGGAGTTCTCCTGGCACTGGCGTTTAGCAGCTTTTGACCGCTCTTCCGCCCCTCCGCGGCAGAGTTGCTCCGCTCTTCAAAATCTCCAGGTTGGGAGTTGAAGGATGCCGCTGGCGCGCTGGTCAAGTCGTCTGATTTCGACGGGAAGGTGGTGATTCTAAATTTCTGGGCAACGTGGTGTAGTCCGTGCAAAGCGGAGATTCCCGGGTTTATCGACCTGCAGCAAAAATATCGGGAAAAGGGGCTCGTTGTGGTGGGCATCGCACTCGACGAGCACGGGGTATCCAAGGTCAAGCGATTCGTGGAAGAAAATCAACTGAATTACCCGGTCGTGCTCGGCAATATCATGATGATGGAAGATTTCGGGGGTGAGGGGATACCGACTACCTTGATTATCGATCGCAGCGGCAAGATCGTTGCAAAACATCTGGGCTTTACATCGAAAGAAACTCTCGAAGCTGAAATTGTTCCGCTGCTATGAAGCAGTGTCACCGAAGAGCCGGCGCCGAGGTGCTCGAGATTCAGTCTGGATTGAGTCTCGGCCACTTGATCAGCCCTGATCATGGCGAATAGGTTCGTGAACACAGAGCCGTCGCGGGCGAGGTCTTCGGCACGGCCACTGAAATCGAAATCCGCTGCGCTGGTAACATTGATGCCACATCCGCTTACTCCCGCGGAAGTCCTGTCTCGCCAGCGATCACGGGCGAACTCGCGCCGGGCAATGGCAGGGCTTCCGCTGGCGGTCGGAGAGCCTGAGAGCAAAGACGATAGCGAGCCAGGATACCGAGACCGATCAGCGCCCAGGTGAGTTCCCGGATGCGGCAAATGACTCCGGCAGCCAACCCTTGCGCGGGATTGAGGCCGAGCAATGCAAATACAAGAGCTTTGCCTGCTTCTTGAATTCCCGCCCGCAGGGGCACGAAGAACATGAGATTGTTCACGGCGGCGCTCAGCACCTCGACGGTCAGGGCGAGCTTAAAGCTGGCGTCTATACCCAAGAACCACAAGATGAGGTAGCTCTCGATCACCCCTGTGGCGAATCCGAAGGCGAAGAGCGTCGACGAGAACACAATCCGTCCTTTTGCTTCGCGATGCACCTTCCCCATTTCTGCATCGATTTGCTCCATGGATGATTGAAAGCGGGCCAAAAACCGCAGGCCGGGGCAGCGTTGGAGGAAGCGAAAGGTTGGGCCCAGAAAGCCATATCTCTGCATGGCCAGCAGTCCAATTAAGACTGCGGCAAAGAGGGTCATGCCTGCGAAGATTCCCCAACGCGCACCCGCTTGAAGGGGAGTGTCATCATTGAGCAGGAGCAACCCGACGAGAACAAAAAGAACCAGTCCCAAAGCTTGTGTCAGCTTTGCCACCATAGCTGAGGCCACGAGCGAGCTTACTGCTGCCTGCTCCTGAAGCATGCGGACGCGCACGAATTCGCCGCCCATAGTCGCGGTCGGCGTCAGGTAGTTAGCGGCTTCACCGGCGATGCGTGCCAGAAGCAACTGCTTGAAGGAGGGTACGCGTCCACCCTTGGGAAACGCAGCACGCCAACCAAGCGTGTTAAAAAGGAAAGGGATGAATTCCGCGGCTATGATCAGAAGAATGCCCCAGCCAATTACCCTTAGGTTAGCCAGGACGTTATTGAGCCCGAGGCGGGCAAGGACGACGACAAAGAGGATGATGCCGACGGCAAGCAAGAGGCGTTCCGCAAGGCGCAGCGCCCGTTCGCGATGAGAGGATCGGATACACGGTTTCACTGCCGCAGACTCCTCACCGGCGATGCTGACGCAATTGCTGAGCCTCGTCGCGAGAATCGCTGCGTCTACGAGAGCAGAATGCGAACACCTTGGGGTAGATTGTGCCTATCGAATTGGAAGCTGAGTGTTAAATTCAGCTGCACCTCCGGATACTTCACCACGCAGCCGCGGATGGCATATTCGATACGCTGGAGGGGATAGCAACGCCGTCAAACCGATCAGGCACGTCTCAGGCAATGGCAAGCGCTGGAGAAATCTGCCGCTCAAGTCCGTTGGAGGCAGCGTATTCATCTCTAAAGCATGATCGAAGAGAGCCGACGCGGTCAAGGCCAATGGCCCGCCGGCTGCATCGCCACCGAGCAAACGCGCACGACGCAGAACGGACTTGAGCGGATATAGCAACGAGCTATTTCCTGCGCTGGCAGCTTAAGTATTTCTTTCCCTGAGAGATCTCCGAACGTGTTGGTTGAGTAGCGAAAGACCGCAAGTATGCTGCGCTTATGCCAGCGAAATCCGCGGATCCAGGTCAGCCCGCCAATCAATTGATCCGGATTAGCGACGATGTGGCCGCATCTAGGTTCAAATGAGAAAAGCGGAATCTGACCCACGTCCAACCATGCCCATGCAAATCCTCTCATTGGAATCTTCCTCCGGGTGGGAAGCGTGGCTCGAAAGCAATCACGCGACTTCAGCTGGTGTCTGGTTGCAGATCTTCAGGAAGGACTCCGGCAAACCGTCCATCGGGTATTTGGAAGCGGTGGATCGAGCCCTGCGCTATGGGTGGATAGACGGGCAGAGTAAGTCGCATGACTCCCTCTCATGGATTCAGAAATTCACTCCCCGTCGCCCGAAGAGCGTCTGGTCCAAGATCAACACGGAGCGTGTTGAGCGGCTGCTCAAAGAGGGAAAAATGAAGCCGGCCGGTCTCGCAGCGGTTGAGGCGGCAAAGCAAGACGGCCGCTGGGGAGCCGCATACGATCCGCCTAGCCAAGCCAAAATCCCCAAACAATTTTTTCAAGCGCTTTCCAAAAACAGAAAGGCCAAGGCCTTTTTCGACACGCTCAACCGAACCAACTTGTATTCCATCGCCTGGCGGCTGCAAACTGCCAAGAAGCCGGAAACGCGCGCGCGGCGCATGGAAGCAATCCTGGAGATGTTAGCCAACGGAAAGAAATTTCATTAAACGGGATATCTGCCCTCTTAGATTAGAGCCGTTAAGTCGCGAATCATATGCGCCCAGGCTCCCCCCGCTTTTGAGTTTGGGTTAAGGAGCGGAACTAGACGCAACGCGCAGACTAGCGCCGCAGAGGAATGAGTGTGCGCAATCGGGAATCGCGCAGGAACAATCCACCCCAAATCAGAAGGCCGAGAAGGACCGGCATCAGGAAGGGGTCACCCACGCGCAGGTGTGTAACCGTTGCGCCACCGAGATAGCCCGTCAGCAGAATTGCACCGAGGACGGAAGTCTGCGGAACGAGGTAGATGACTGTGCAGATGAGTTCGAGAATACCAAGCCCGAGTGCAAGGCTCTCGGGAAGGCCGAGATGCGCGAAGCCTTCTACGACTGGAGGCGGCTTCACGAATTTCATGACGGCGCTCATGAGCAGCATCAGCACGGGTAGTATTCCCATGATGTAGCCGGCCCAAAGCATTTTCTTCGAAGCCGGATGAGTTGGAGTGACGCTTGGCATTGCTTTTCTTTCCATCGATTGCATTTCCTGTCTATTTTCCTTTGTCGTTGATTGTCTACGCTCACCTTCGCACGCATAGGGCCATCCTGGATTTTCTCTCAGGATCCAAGCTCATCAACGGAGACGCAGCGATCACTTCTTCGCTCCGCTTTCCAAGTCCCGGAAGCGCTCGATAGCGCCAACCCTTCGAACTCGGTTGCAGCCTCGAGGCATCGAGAAGCGCGCCGGCCTCCGCCAATCGCTCGTGATAGGTCGCCATTTCAGCCAGAAGTGTCTCCGGCCCCGCGAGCCCTGCCCTCGGGCGGGACGCCCGCCTCGGTCTCTTTGGTGGCCTTGACCAAAATCAGAAATCGCATCGTCGGCCATTCGCTTGGTTGGTTAATTTGTTCCCACCTATAGTCGTTCGAAAATGCAGGAAATCGACAAGCCGTCTGGCGCCGATGGGGCGCGGGTCGAGCCTACAGCGATGGGCATTTGGCAAAAGGGGACTGTTTTTATCCGGTGACGAAGTTTGAACTAGTGCAGCGTAACGCATAATTGTGACGGGTTGATTTTACTGGATTCCGCATTGCAGGGCTGAACTCACGCAGCTGCATCAGGTTCATCCGTTACACTGCATTAGGAGCCGCCAACCTTGGCTTCGTGAGATGGTCGCTGCTTAGCTAAAGTATTGGCGACCTCGTGAAGCCGTCCGCGCTCCAGCGTTCGCTGCCCACTCCGTGGTGCACGAAGAAGAGGCCATCGGGATCGTACTTGTCTTTTACTGCGAGCAGCCTGGGATAGTTAGGCCCCCAAAACGATTGCCGCCATGCCTGGTCGAAGAAATCGCTCTCCGCGACGTAAGAGGCGGCATTCGGGAGCAGCTTACGCACTTCATTCATGGCTCGATCGATCGCTTCTGCATGCTTCCGAGCGGTCAAGAGACCGGGTTCGTGACCGGGAATGCCGGGATACGCCGGCGGCCCCTCTGCCGCGCAGATGATCAACGCGAAGGCATCAAGGACTGCGGGATTCATCGCCGTGTGCCTCGCTGCTTCTATCGCTTGGGCCGGGGCGCCTGCGAGGCCCTTGTTGAAATGCAGCGACACACTCCAATGCTTGGTCGCCCCAAACAGCGCTTCGGCGAGATTTTCCCGCTCGCTCGCTTGAAGAAGCGAGGCGGGGAGCCACGCGGATTGGTAGCCGTGCAGGACCTGTCCCGCTTCTTCGAGGTTGCTCGCCCAGAATAGATTGGTTTTGAGAGCACCGGGGCGGTCGTCGGCGAGCACGATCCCGGGAAGTTTCTTGAGAAATCCGGGGTCCCAGAAATGTCGCGCCGGCGCGGCCAGGATCCTGGGCGGCTCCACTATCGCGAAGTCTTTCGGAGACGCTGCCAGCCAATCGAAGAAGGGGCGCCAAATCGTCTCCGCCTCCTTTTGGTCCAGCCCTTGGAATACCATGCCGATAGCGAGCACGTTGCCCGGCCGAAACGCGATCTGCTCGCCCCAATGCGGATTGAACAGGTTCGAGCTGTAGAAGCTCATCATCTGGCTGACTAACCGGCGGAAGGCAGCGTCTGATGTCGCTTTGATCGTCGCGAATACCGCGCCAAAGAACTCCGGCAGACTATGTGTCCGCAATGTAAGCCGCGTCACCACTCCGAGACTCCCACCCCCACCGCCCTTGATCCCCCAAAACAGATCAGGGTTTGTGCAGGCGTTGGCGATCCTTACTTCGCCATCGGGTGTGACGATCTCGGCTTCGAGCAAGCTCGCTGCAGCCGTGCCGTAGGCTTTCGAAAAGCTTCCGAAGCCACCACTCTGGATCAGACCTGCAACGCCGACAGTCATGCATCCGCCGCCCTGCACGTAGCGGCCCCCTTTCGTTGTTACGGCGTCGTAAACCTGTCCCCAGATTGCACCAGCTTCGACCTTGACAGCCTTTTCAGGCTCTCCTGCGCACCCGCCACCTACGAACGCGTCCTCCAGGGTGACGGCGTTCATCTTTCGTGTCCAAATCAACAACGAGTCTTCCGCATTGGATGTGCCTTGATAGCTATGGCCGCCACCCTTCACGACGAGTCGCAAATTGTTTTGCCGCGCGAAATTGACGGCGGCGACCACATCGTCCGTCGAGAGGGCGACAACCGCGTAGGCGCTGGGCCGCGATGTCCAGGCGTCAACCCAGCCGAGGGATTGGGTAAGGCCGACTTCGTCCCCGAGGAAGTACGGATTTTTCAATTGCTTAAAGAGGTGCGCGCAGCCGGAACTCGATGGCGCTTCCAGGCAGGCAGCGAACGGCGACTGCACCTTGATGAGCCGCTCGCCCACATCCTGGCTGAGCAGGTTCCAGCTCGCTTCGGACGGCCAGCCTGGGTCACCCGGTCGGACGCGCGACATGGAATGAGATGCCTCCGTCGCGAAGGCGAGCACACGCGAACAAATATTTGGCAAGAACGAGAGCGCTGCTGCCGCTGCTTGCAAGAAACGTCTTCTGTTCATTTTACCCCCCCATTGTCTCGCCCCTCCTTTCAACCGACACCGCTAGCGTCAAACGAAGGCAACTCAGCAATCGGCCCTCTTGGAACGAGCGCGCAAAATCTCCAGGAATTCCTTGAGCAACGGCGAGTCGTTGTCGCGACGCCAGGCCAGCGAAAGATGATACTTCGGCGTGGTTGAAGGAAGCGGTCGAAAAATGACGTCCGATGGCAACCTCTGGAACAATTCGGGAATGAGCGCCACGCCTAACCTGGCGGCCACGAGTTCCAAGACGCTCTGGGGACTGTCGGCGAGTTTGGCAACTCGCGGTTCGAATCCCGCGCCGCGGCATAGATTGACAATCAGTCGTGCGCGCTCGAGGCCGAAGACCGATTGAGTAACACAAAGGGCTCACCAGCCAGCTTCCGCAAGGTAAGTCTGAGTGCTTTGCGAGACGATGACCCGGCGGCAGGCCGACCATCAGGTGAACCTCTCGCATCGGTTCGAACTCCAGCTCAGAGTTCCGTTCGACGACCTGCAGGGGCATAAAGCCGAGGTCGATTCGACCACCCATCAACGCTGTGATCTGTTCCCAGGGCGCCATATCCAGAATGGTTAGGTCCACGACAGGGAACCGTTCGCGAAAGTCGCGCATGGCGGAGGGCAGAAACAGTCCGCCCATCGGTGGGAGAAACGCGATCTTCAGCTGACCCGCCCCACCGCGACTGGCCGCGAGCGCAAGCTGCGCAGCGCGTTCGACGCGAGCAAGGATCTCCCGCGCCTCTTTTGAAAAACTTTTCCCGGCGGGCGTCAACACGAGCCGACGATTACCGCGGTCGAACAACTTCGTTCCCAGTTCGGCCTCCAAGTCACGAATCTGTCGGCTGAGCGGCGGCTGCGACAAATGCAGGTGTTGCGCCGCGCGACGGACATTCAATTCCTCCGCGACAACCATAAAGTATCGCAAATGACGCAGCTCCATTGCGAGTGATACCCGAAAGGAATCATAGTTCAACGAACATGGTATTGGCCAATTCGATTTGTCGGGGTTACGTTACGCCGTCGAAACAATGAGCCAGCGAACACTTTTAAAAGGGTATGAAAAGAATCCGCGTCTATCGTAATCCCCGCTGCGCGAAGTGCGCTCGATTCGCTAAAGTCGGGCACTTCCTCGATTGGTTTGATCGGGTAGATCTCTCGACGGAAACTCCCAAGACCGGGCCACTGCGCCTCGGCGAAGTGGTGGTCGAGGAGCTCGAAAGCGGACGAATCTTCGGCGGGGCCGATGGAATGGAGCTGATCTGGCGGAACATTCCCGCTTACGCGCCATTCCGCCTCCTCCTAAAGCTCCCCGCTTTCCGCCGTTACGTCGACCGCGAGGTTGCCGGCGAGGTTTGTGAGATGAAGTCCCAAGGAGCAAAATCATGAACTTCACCGCTGAAAGTGTGGATGGTTAATCGTTATAAGTGATTGGCTAGCGGCCGGTCTATCGCTGCTGATCACGCGGTAGGCGGACGCTCTCCTAAAGCTGAGGCATCATTTTGCGCGCTCTTCGTATTCATCCGGGTAGGGGATCCTGTCGCTGCCGGCGGTTGCTCCTAGTCCGGTCGTCCGCCCCTTCGGTTCCTCCCAATCTTCCTGGCGACCGAGCGCGGTCAGATCGAGGAAGTAGTATGCGCCGCCGACGGTCTCCCCGCCGCGACCATATGTGGAATAGGTGTGGAAAATCGTACCCTGGTCGCGCAGGAAGCAGCTTAGCCCAGGCAGATCAAACGGCTGTTCACCGTCAAAGTAATAGGAGGTGCCTGCCTGCTCGTGCTCGGCCTTGGTTCGATAGTTGTAATTTAACGGTGCCACAGATTCGTCCAAGGTTACTTGGAAGTCGTAGTTGAACTCGTTGCCGAACGACGAGTACCACGGGATGGTCCAACCCATGCGCGCCTTGAAAGGTGCAATTTTGGTCATCGGCGCCCGTGAGACGAGGGCGAGGGAGGTGCCGCGCGCATGCAGATGCTGGAGGTGACCCCTTGCGATGTGGTCGGCCCAAGCCGAGCAGCTGGGGCAACCCCTGTCCAGTGGCTCGCCAGCGTCCCATAACCACATGAAGTGATAGATTATAAGCTGGCGGCGGCCCTCGAACAGATCGAGCAGGCTCGCCTTTCCATCCGGACCTTCGAAAGTATAATCCTTCTCGATCCTGACCATTGGCAGTCTGCGGCGATCGGCATTTAGCGCGTCCCGCTGGTGCGTGAGTTCCTTCTCCTTGGCGAGAAGTTCCCTGCGCTGAACCAGCCACTCAGCTGGGGTAACGACTCTTGGAAGTTCTATATCAGGCGGTTTCATAAGTTTTTCCGTTGGCTGCGTAAGGGTGAGGGGAGTTTGATGTTAAAGAGGCGTCTTCGCCTACGGTGGGCGCGCACCAGCGCCTGACCACAAAGTAGAGCAGCAACACAACGGACAGAATCAGAAGCAAGGCCCGCAAATGCGCTGCCGTAGAAAGCGAAATTCCCACTCCCGTGCCGATCGCCAGGTAGGCTGCCAGGCACATCGGGCATTTTGGCATGAGCGTGAGAATCGCGCCGGGGATGATCCAGTTGGCGATGTCGAGACAACGTCGAACCCACGCGCGCGCACTGGGCCCGCAAGCCGCTGACGCCCCTAACCTCTTGCCGCGTGAGGCGCTCTGGACGAACTCGCAGCAACCACGAGCGCTCACGAAAGCTCCTCCGCCAATTCGCATGAGCACGTCGTTAACTGCGGCGACGAAGTGGTCGGCCAATAGGGCTTGTCCGCGTCCTCGAACGAGTCGGTGCCGTAGCGATCATGATGGCGGACCCACTCCATCGCAAATCCCAGGTGATCTTCGTCGCGTCCTTTAGGCACCATGTCGAGGATCATATAGGTGCCGACGAGTGGCTCGACGCCTCGCCCGTACGTGGAATAAGTATGAAAGATTTCGCCGCTGAGAACTTTATAGAAGACGCTCACCCCCGGTGCTTCCTGGCTTGGGAACTCCTGCATGGTGTAGTTGTAGTTCACCTTACCCTGAGCCATCTGCTCCTTGGTAAACGACACGTGAAAGTCGGCGTTGAAGTCGCTGCCGTTCGACGACACCCACTTGAAGTGCCAACCCATGCGTTTCTTGAAAGCGTCGATTTTGTCCAGCGTCGCTCGCGAGATCATCACCATCGTCACGTCGCGTGCTGCCAGGTGAGCGAGCGTGTCATCCAGATGGTCGCAAGTGAACGAGCAACTGGGGCAGCCTTCCTTCCAATCCGGTCCGAACATGAAATGATAGATCACTAATTGGCTGCGTCCCTCGAAAAGGTCCGCGAGACTCTCCTTGCCACCGGGTGCATCGAATACGTAGTCCTTCTCGATCTTCACCCAAGGCAGTTGGCGTCGCGCGGCGCTCAACTCATCACGCAATCGGGTGGACGCTTTCTCTTTCTGGAGCAGTTCCTTCCGTGCCGCAATCCATTCTTCTCGTGATACGACGCTATGCTCTCGCAGCAGATTTGTTTCTTCGGACATCATTCCTTTAGTGCTCATGTTTCACCTCCTGTCATACCTGATGGGTTCAACTGACAATTTTGCGTATGTTCAATAACGCGACGAACCAGCGAACGCGTTCGGGACGTTGGTCTTGGTTTTTTTCTGGAATTGAACGGCTCCTCCGATCGTGGAGCGCTGCAGAGGAGCTGATGCCAAGCAGGACACCTTGAGCGGTTCCCAGGAAGTTTGCGAGCTGTTGGCAGCGCCGAGCGCGAACGGATGATCGGCTTCAGGCCATGGCGACCAAGAGGGTAGCGACAGCCGTCGCCAGAACCAGCAACGGCACCGCCCAGGACAAGAACAAGAAGACTTGCTCCTGCACGTAGCGTCCAAACCAGCGCATCGGCAGGTTGAAGCGGAAAAGCGTCAGGTTAATGACCAAGCTCAGCGCCAACGCCAGGTAGTTCAACGCGAGTAACCGACGCACGGTGTTGTCGCTGGAGCTTAGCGCGCCGTACTCCGCGTTCAGCGTGAAGTTTAGGGCGACGACTGCAAACAGACCGCCGACGATCACATTGGCCTGCTCAAAGGCCTCAATCTGAAACTCGCCGTCCTCGATCCGGTTCATCCAGATGGCCACCAGCGGGATCAACAGCGAAGCCAGCAGCGGGATAAAAATCGGAGCCGACGCCCTGGCGGCCCGCCGCTGCACAGCCAGGGAAACGGTCGCGCGGGCCAAGTACTCGCCATACCAGCCGTTGACGAGATCTCGCTTGAGGCTGACGACCCCCGACACCCAATCCGGAAGCTCACTGGAAGCCGGCGCCTGGCTGAAGTCCAGGTCGTCCTGCTCGAATTCCAGCGACAGCCGCTGCACGCCCTCACGGCTCGAGACCACTTCGACCTGCAAGCCTTGCCGGTCAAAAGGAAATCGTTCCACGTCGAAAGGGGTCTCGAACGTGGCCCTCGTCCGCAGTATCATCTCGACCCGCCCATCCGGAAAGATCCGGAGGCCGTGCATTTGCTGCGAGGGCTCACCGGAGAGATTCCACAAAGAGATTGCCGGCGTCCAGATTTGGGCCATCTTCGCCGTCGCGGCTTCGTCCCGGAACTGCAAGAAGCCCTCAGGCGCGGACTCCGGAGGGTACTGCAGCCGCAAGTCCTGCCAGCGCAGACGCAGATCCACTGTTGCCGTGTAGGTCGCTTCCGCCTCGTCGATCGAGGTCACCTCCACATAGCGCAGGCCCATCCGGACGACGACGGGCAACCCCTTTCCCGTAGGCAGCGAGCTCAGAGATTCCGGTGGCGCCGTCGTCGCCGCTTCCGGCAGCTCGGCGCGCCCAGGCAGTGCAAGGGCCAAGGACAGCGCGAGAGCGGCACGGAGGCCGCCTCTCATGGAGAGACCTCTTTGTCGGTTTCGGCGAAGAGCGGCGGCTTGGTTCTGAGCTGCTCGTGAGCCTTTGCCAGCGCCTTCATCTCCTCGCAAAGATTCTCGGTTTCTGCGATGGGCTGATCGCGCCGCTCCTCGGCCAGCTTGACAAATCGCTGGCTCAACATTTCCAAAGGCCGTAGCAGCAGGCCCCGTACCACAATCAGGATCATACCCGCCAAGAGCACGATGGCTGACAGCGCTATGAGACCCTGCCAGACTAACGAGCGGCCCGCTGCCGCCCTCGAGCTGCTGAAGTCCCGCGCCATGGAGACCTTGCCGATCGGATCGCCCGCGTTGTTGTACAGCGTCAACAAAACCACGCCGTATGGCACATCCAGCACCGAGCGTGTGTACTGGGCCTCCGCAGGGCCGCTGAGATCACCCTCGCCGACCAGCTCTTTCATCAGAGCCCAGTTCGTCGAGTGGACCTTGATGTACTTGCCCCTACGATTCTCCTCAGTCAGAAACTCGGGGCTGAGACCTTCGGCAAACATTAACTGCCGCAGCGGCTGCTCTTCGATGAAGAGCGCCATCTCGAGGCTGTAAGCTGCTTTCAACGCGTGCAGCAGAGGGCCGAAATTCATGCCGAGCTCGAAGCTGCCGATGTGCTCGCCGGCGGCGTCGGTCATGGGCGTTACCCCGAAGATTGCCGGCCCCGTCGCGGCGATGGCCGACTCCTTGCGTGAGAACCGATCACGATTGACCGCGACGACCATGGGCCGAAACTGATCCTGATGGTCGCCATGCTGTTCGGGCGCGTGCAGCCGCAGGAACGAGATCGCCGGAGGAAAGTGGAACTGGGCCTGATCGACGCCGTAGCGCTCCTTTTGGCGCTTGAACATCTCGGCGCACTGCGCCAGCAGCGCCTCCCGGTCCCGCGCGGCGAAAGCCTCGCGCACGGCCGGCATGGCCGCGATCATCTCGGCCCGTTCCAAGGCGCGGTTCTCGGCCGCGGTGAGGTTGAAGCTCCAGAGAGCACGTATCAGCTCGAATTGGTCCTCCTCAACCGCGGAGGTCAGCCCGCTGAACAGCCGGTTCGACAGCACGGCCATCCCGATGACGACCACCACGACCGAAAAGATGAGCACGCGAGGCGCAGACCTCTGGAACTTCATCGAAGCCCTCCCTTTACTGTTTAGCTTTCTTGGTCCGGCTCCGGATTATAGCAGGACACCGGGACTTCCCCCGCAACGGCATGTTAGTCGCAGGTCCCGAGGATCTGCCTCAGCAGCTCGCGCTGCTCCTTGGGCTCCAGACCGTTCAGCGCGCGCATGAACCAGCTCAAAGTGCTCTGCCGGGCCTCTTCTCGAGCGGATGGGGGCAGCGGGTAATGCATGGGAGGAGCATAGGAGTATTTCAGCCCGGCACCGCATGCGCAAGGAGATTGTGTTGATGGTGCGCTCATCGGGGACCGTCCGCATCCTGGGTGCCTCCTGCCTTCAGTGAGCAACGAGCGAACCGAGGGCTGGACCGCATTGCCAGATGCCCACCTTCCCAAGTCCAAACCGAACCGGGTCGTCTATGACCGATAAGATCGGATCCTGTGGTTAGGGACGGACGCCCTGCGCGGGGGGACCTGACCAGCTAAACGATCAGCCAG
Organism: uncultured Verrucomicrobiae bacterium; assembly: GCA_963744345.1. GTDB lineage: Bacteria > Verrucomicrobiota > Verrucomicrobiia > Chthoniobacterales > Terrimicrobiaceae > DASTFP01. Next base: position 134,356 of record CAVUTD010000007.1, on the reverse strand, counting down.
CACACCGTAATCCTTTCATTCCTGACGAGGGGAGCCAACTTCAATTCCGTGTATACGTAATTTCCATCGTCTTGGAGGCGCCGGCTTTGGTGGGATCGTACATTTCGAAGACGTGTTTGTCAGGGCTGACAATGAGGAGCACTTGTTTCATGGGCAGGTCCTTTCCACCCGTGATGGGGCAATCATACGTGCCTTCGAGCGTGATGACGTTGTTCTCGCCTTTGCCCTCGCTCGTGAACATGGAGGTATGCATGTCGTCGATCCAGATATTGTTGTACTTTCCCTTCGTGTTGTCGTAGCCGATAAGGCTCACTCCCCGAAACGGCTTGCCCATAAATTCACCGGTGAACTCCTGCTGGACGAAACGGCCGTTCATAATCCAGCTTGATTTCGCCGTCGCCTTTGTCACCGCGGGCGGCGCGTCCGGAGCCATCCACGTTTTGACTTCGGCCGTCCAGTTCCCAACGAGCGGTTCGAGCGCTTTATGTGCCGCCCCGGGGGTGCCGGCCGCTTCGGCCTTCTTCATCATTTCTTCCATCCCCGGGTCGCCCTTTTGGGAGGCGTCCTCGCCCAACGCGAAGCGGGTGGTGATTATGCCCGCCATAATGACGGCGGCGCAGATGGAACACATTCTATGTTTCATAGTGTCGTTTGCCTTTCTCTTCATGGTGCTTTGATTATGTCCGGCGTAGTATGACGAATGAGAGCGAACGGCTATGGACAACGATGTTGCGTTTTTTGCATTTCCAAAGCGCTCCGTGCATAAATAGTATGATCACGAATTTGCTCTTCAAGGAACCTTCCAGGATTGAACTTGGCTGCGCCCAGGCACCCCAAAATGAACGACATTGGAGTCGGTTTCGAGTATGTCGTCGCTTAGTCTGAACACAGCCATTCAAGAATGTGACAAAGCACCCCGAGTTCGAACCCTTTCAGCGGTTCTCAAACGGCGATTGGTGCTTCAAGGCACCTCTGTTGCTCTGCCTTGACTTCCTTATTTAGCTCGGCCTGCAATCGTTCCGCCTCTTTCAGCAGGCGTAAGAATTTTTCTCCGAACGTTGTCAGAGATACTCCACGCGCGGCGGGATCTCGGGAAATTACTTCTTTATCGCGGCCATTGGGGTCTCCCATGATAAGCTGCCAGGTGCCGTCCGGCTGTTGCCGGAGCACCTCGATGGCATTGGAGCGGACCTCGATGGTCGTTCCCGACGCATTGACCGTCGTGCCCTGAAAGTCGGTATATAGCAAAGCCACATTGTCGAGGGTGATCGCCTTGACCACCCGGCTCTTCATTTTCGTTTTCGCCTTGATGAGTCCCGCTACCACGTCACGAATTCGATGGCGACCAACGATTGTCTCGCCAGACCTCACGACAAAACGCGCATTCTGTTCGTACAGTGTCATGACCGCATCGAGATCGCCGGCGTTGAGATTCTGCTCGAACGCACTTGGCCAATCTTCAGGTTTACGAGGCAACATCTTGGCTTATTTGCTTCGGTGGTCGGACGTTCTCTTCATGCACCATCGCGCATCCAGGTCTTCGTTGGTTCCTCAATTAGCCCGTCCAGGGCCGTCTGCAATGCGGCAATTATCCTTTCTCACAAATTCCATGGCTTAGCTGGTGGTAGATGAGCATCACGTTGCCAAAGGTGAAGTTCCTGGTTTTTAAAGAGCAGAAGCTCGCGATAGGGGCAATGCCGCCCGACTCTATCGGTCACTTTTCTCCTCGATACCTCCGATGCGCAACGCGAGATAGGGAACGAGGTTCAGCAGAAAGAGGCCGATTTTGAATCGGCTCATGCCGGCATAGTGAATTTCGTCGAACTTCTCGACCGGCAATCTGAACCAGCGTCCATGGTACCGGAAGATGGAATCGTGCGCGAGGACGAAGGACGCGAACCACACCAGCAGCAGCCCCATGTTAATAACCGTGCACCAGCCGAGGACGCTTCTAAGAATCTTTAGTGTCATGACCTGCTATATTTCCGAACAGTATAAGGTCATAGTTGTTCTGATGCGAGAGACGCTCGCGAGACGGTTACGAAGTAAACCCCTCAAGGAAAAACGTCTCCACAAAACTGTGGCTACTTCTTCTTCCTTCCAATGTCACAGAGCATGTCCGAATGGATGTTCAGACCGATATTAGTCATATTGTAGAGATGCTCGCTGGCAACGAGCCAGACGATCTCACAGATTTCCCGTTCGGAATAATAGCGGGACATCCGCGCAAAGGTGTCGGGGTTAACTTTCTTGTCTTTTGTCAACTCGCTCACATAGTCCAGCGCGGCACGTTCTGCATCTGTAAAAAGGCTGCTCGTGCGATATTCCTCCAGCGCATCAAATTTGGCCTCGTTCATTGACGCTTTGATCGTAAACGACCGGCCGATATCCATGCAGAAGAGGCAGACGTTGATCCGCGACACTTTTTCACGAATCAGGTGGACAGTCTCCGGCGGCAGCAGAAGCTTTTTGTCGAGCTTGCTGACCTTCGCGTAGAATAGACCGAAGGCAGGCGGCAACCGCGCACTATGCACTTTGAGCGGCGTGAGAACTTTGCCAAATTGCCTTCGCGTAAAATAATACGCCAGGTTGGCGATGAGTCCCTGGGGCTTTTCGATGGGAGGAAGAAATGTATCATTCATAGGCTTTTTGTGTTGGTTCCTTTCAAATATTGTCGGCCGAACGTTTGAAAAGGTAATCACGCAACGCCGGGTCATCGGTTAGGCTCGCGGCACGATTGAACGCTTTCTGCGCTTCGTCTTTCCTGTTGAGCAATTGCAACAAATGTCCGCGGGCGGCCCAAAAGGGCTGGTAATTAGCAACTCGGCTGAGCGGGATCTGCTCAAGCGCAGCAAATCCCGCGGTGACATTCCCCGCTTGCCCCAGCGCAACAGCTCGGCCGACAAGCGAACCAATGCCCGGGCAGATCTGCACCAACCCCTCATAGAGCAGGACGATCTCCGGCCAGTCGATAGATCCGCTGATGGCCCGGTCGGCGTGAATGGATTGAATGGCTGCTTCCAATTGATAGCGTCCCATCCGTTTGAACTCCGCCGCTGCGCGCAGGTACCTTTCGGCCTCGTCAATCATTGGCCGAGACCAGAGAGCGGTGTTCTGCCGGTCGAGCGGCACAAACTCGCCCTCGCGCGAATAGCGTGCTTCACGTCGCGCTTCACAGTGCAGCATGAGCGCCAACAAGCCGAGCGTTTCAGGTTCGCTTGGCATCAATTGAACCAGGGTTCGTCCGATGGCGATGGCGTCTCCTGCAAGAGCGTGCTGCGTTGAACTGACATCCATCAGACTCTCCCAGCCGGTCGTGTAATGATGCCGAATCCGGCGAGAAACTCTTTGGTCTCGGCATACGGACCATCGTGAACTTGCCGCTTTCCGTCGCGGACCGAGACAGTCGTCGCTGCGCGCGGCGACTCCAGTCCCGCGCCGCCGACAAAAACCCCCGCAGCTTGAAGGGCCTCACCGTAGGCCTTCCCAGCCGCCATGGCGGCTGCGTCATCGCGGCGGTCGAAGTAATCTTGTGATTGGTAAACGAGTAACGCGTATTTCATAAATTGCCTTTTCTTGTTTGCTGCCGGGAGACATCCCGCGGCTTCACATCGAAGACGTTCGACGACCACTCATTTCGACATTTGGCCAAAGCTTTTCGTGCAGAGCGCACGCTACGCCACTGAAAACTGTAGCCGTTGCAGTGACAACTCTGCGACTTCCAATCACTCGCGACATGATCCCGGCGATTCCATGAAACACGTTGCGTTGTGGCGCAGCGCCTCTAAGCTATGGAGGCGGCCCAGCGCTCAGGCACCAGCAGATTGTGGCGGCGGTCTGCGACCGCCCGGTAGACAAAGCAGAAAGAAGAAAGAATTTGCGACGGTCATAGCATAGACCGCCCGCTACAGATCAGGCTTACTTCGAGCCACTCCAATGCCGCTTGGGTTGCCTCTTTTACGTAGCACCGTTCCCCGCAATGACGGGTCTTGATGATCGAGTCGTCCGCCAAGACCTCTGCCCAAGCCTGCAGCGCCTCTGCCGAATCTTTACGGCTCCATTCGCAATGTGAGCGCGAGCAGCCTGTGCGGAACATCCAGAATCCCAAAGCTGTCGCCTCTCAGCGCGCTCTTGGGATTGATTTCTGAGATGCTCTACTATGCAACCGCAGTGCTCTCTGTTTTTTCCTTATCCGTTGTCTGCAAACATCGCTTCCACGCGCTTCTGCATTTCATCTGGCGCGACGTCTTCCTTATGGGTGGCGATCCACCAGAGGTGACCGAAAGGATCTTGGAGCTGTCCGGAGCGGTCTCCGTAAAACTGATCCATAACCGGTTTGCGCTCTATGGCACCGGCGGCAAGTGCCTTCTTGAAGAACGCATCGACGTCCTCGACATAAAGATGGATGTTCACGGTCGATCCGCCCAGCGTTTCCGGCGCAGTGCCGCCGTACTCGGGGAATTCGTCCGACATCATAATCATGGAATCGCCAAGGCGAATTTCCGCATGACCGAGGCGGCCATCAGGCATCATCAATTTGTAGGTTTCAGTCGCCCCGAACGCCACCTTATAGAACTCCAATGCCTTGGCAGCGTTCTTAATGGCCAGGTAAGGCGTCACGGTGTGGTGTCCGGCAGGAATGGCTTTATCACTCATAGTTTTCTCCTTTTCTTTACGTTTGTGGGTTTCGAGTTAGCACCCCGCTAGCTCGAGAGAGACACGACTCAAACAGAGTCCTAACAAATAGATGAGCACTGCGGAGCGATGGAGCAATTCAACATTTGTTATTGCGCATGCTTGCGATGCGATAGAGTTGCTGCGGGTTTTAAGAAATACAGAACGCTGAAGTAACCGGTCTAATTGAGGCCTTACTCGCCGGCAGGGTTGCGCTACCGCTGCTTCGTGGCCATTGAACGATTTCTGGAGCAACGTCGGATCAATCGGTTGTGGGCGGCGCCGCCACGATCGTCCAGGCGACGCCGAAGCGATCAACGACCATGCCAAAGTGCGAAGAGAAGAACGTTTTGGTCAAAGGCATCTGCACACGCCCCCCTTCAGCCAAAGCCGCGAAGAGACGATCAGCCTCGCCATCATCAGGAACCGTTAAAGAAAGCGAGAAGCCTTCGAAGATCGGCTTTCCACCGCATTCGCCATCCGAGGCCATCACCGTGGTATCGCCGATGCGAAAGCTGGCATGCATCACCTTGTCCTGAGAGTCGGCGGGGGACATTCCAGGATCAGGACTATCCTTGAATCGCATCAGGGTGGTTATCTCGGCGCCCAGTGTGCTGCGATAGAACTCGACCGCCTCTTCGCAACGCCCATCGAAGAAGAGGTACGGTTGAACGGTTATCGCGGTATTCTGTTCTGTTTCGATCATGCTTTTTCTTTCAGTGAGGTTCCTGCAGGTGCCTGCCCTATCAGAGCTGAGGCGCTTGACGGTAGTCTGAAAGAGTGAGTTCGTCCATTGCCGCCAAAATTAGCGATCTTCTTGCCTTGTCAAACATTGCCGCAGTGCAACGGAGAATGTGCTGAGACCGAATCGCCACCCCGGCAACCAGGATCACCTCTTGGTAACACGGTTATCTCGTGATTTTCGCGTCGGCAAAGGGAGCATAGTGCTCAAACTTCGGAAGCGCCGGGTTCATGTGGTCCCAAGGCTGCGCGTCGGAAGCGAAAATATCAAATTTTGGGGCAAACCAGCTCGGATCATCCAAACTGGAAGCGCAAATACCGATGAACGGTGAGGTCGGATCAATCGCTCCCAGGAGCCGGGAACCACACTCCGAGCAAAAGCCACGTGTATGCGTGCCACCCGCGGCGCTGGGTGTTGAATAGTGTCTCGGGGAGCCCCGTGTCAGCTTGAAGGCCTTCGAAGGAACCAGAATCGCCGGGGAATACGCGCCACCACTGGCACGCTGACAGTCACGGCAGTGACAGCAAAACATTTCCAGCGGTTCAGCCGTGCATTCATAGCGAATCGCGCCGCAGGCGCATCCACCGTAAAACGGAATAGTCATAAGCTTTTCTTCTTTAGTCTTGACGCTTGAGTTTGGTTTAGGCGCTTGGTTCTGTCTCTAAGCATACTCACACCCGTCGAAACCTTTACTAATCCACGATCTGTCCGCAGGTGATATTGGCGATGGTTCCGGTCATTGAGCTGGCATAGTCCGACGCCATGATCGCTGCCGCATTGCCGACGTCGGTCAATGAAGGCAGCCGCTTCAGGAGAGTCATTTCCTTCAGAGAATTTATGAATTCGTCACGGGTTACTCTGTTGCCGGCGGCGTGAACATCGAGAGTATCTGTAATCGACTCGGGTGACCCGGCGGAACGCAGGCAAAGGACGCGCACGCCGTGCGGGCCGAGTTCGGCGGCCAGGCTGCGGGAAAATCCTTCAATGGCGGCGCACGCGACGCTGAAGCCACCGACCAGCGGAATACCCATGCGTGCCGGGGTCGCGGTAATCATCATGATTACGCCTGACTTCCTTCTCATCATATGCGGAGCAACTGCCTTGGCTGTCAGGAACTGCGTTCTGGTCGCTATCGTGATCGGTCGAGAAAAATCCTCGAGCGACATCTCGATGAGCGGAGTTCCTTGAACATCTTCAATTCCGATGGCGTTGAAGCAGATATCAATGCCGTTTGCGTTAGCCATTCCGACGATATGCTTCTCGAGGGATTTCCTGTCGAGAGCGTCTACCTCCGCGATTTCGGCTGTGCCACCCGCGCATGAAATTTCTTGCGCCACTTTGTCGAGCTTCGCAAGGGTGCGGCCGGCGAGAAAGACCTTCGCCCCCTCACGCGCAAAGGCACGAGCGATCGCGCCCCCGATCGCACCGCCGGCTCCGTAAATCACCGCGTTCTTGTTCTCAAGCAACCTCTTCATGTTAATGACATGACGGATGAGCCGGTCCATCGAGGACGTTGCATCCTGAGATTCTCAGATTAACGCCCCTTGGTCATCAGGGTTGCGGCAGGCATTCGTTGCTCAAAATTTTATCCCGGCCTTCTGGACTTCCTGGTAAGGCAACAACCACACCAAAGACTCGTCGTGCAGATCCACCACTTGAATTCGATTGCCAAATGGATCGCGGAAGTCGCAGCGAAAGCCCGGAATGAGTTTCAAGCCGTATTTTTTGGTGACCTTCTCGCGCACCTCAGCAAGCTGGCTTTCATCCCGCACCATGATTCCAAAATGGCGACTTTGGTCCGGCTTCACCTCGTCGACCTCGAAGATGGCGAGGAATTGATGTTCGCCGAGCTTAAAAAAGGCATCGCCCTCCCCTCCATCCAGTTTTTCCAGATTGAAGACGTCCTCGTAAAAGGCGACCGCCTTGTTCACGTCATCGACTTCGATGGCGACATGATTGCATCCGTATACTTTCACGCTCATGACGTCAGTCTCGGTTCGAAACTGTTGCTGGTCCAGGTGAACTCGCCTGTTCTGATGATGCGATGACGATTGTCTCGGCAACGCTTTATTAATGAAGATTTGTGCGCGGTGGTTGCTTCGCGATCAGGTCAAACGATTGCCTGAACAAGGCAATTGCTCGCTCGATAGCAGCGGTTTCGTTGAGGTAGAAACTGATCCAACCGCTTTGAGGCAAGATGTGATGTGGCTCTGCGTGCCCGGTAGCAACAATTTCATCCCGCACCTTTCGCGGAAAGGGAATGTCCACGAGATAGTCGCCGTGGATGTGGCCCAACTCACGCTTGCCCAGACGAAATTCCGTGCCGCCAAAGCGATGCGGATGCGCGGTCACCTCCGGCCAACCTAACACGGCTTCATTCTTTGTTGCGCTCCTTTTGACTGCCATACGTTGTGTTCTTTCGTTCGTGCTCAAGCGTGAAGGTGGGCCCGACCTGCGTCCTTCGCGGAAGGAAAGCGTTGGTCTCTATCAGTTGCTGGCAAATTCAGGGAAGAGTCGTGGAAGCGTCTCGATTTTCTTCCAGCCTTTTCCCTGCTGGACAGACGTCACCTCCAGTTCATCAAAGAACTCATCCAAGGCTGCGGCTCTTTCCTGCGCAAGGGGAGGTGAACAGTAGTCTTCTTCTTCCCACGTGGCGTAGCCATCTTGACGAAGTCGGGCGTTCTGCAGCGAATACGTCAGTGTCCTTCCGAACGGGCGTATCGACACATAGGCGTCCTTGCGAAGATTAACCAACAGATCCCTTAAACGGCCGGATTTTGGTTTAGCTGTTACTAAGTAATGGGCCATATCGTTCGGTAATGAGTGTGCCAGTTGATGAGTTAGCTTATGCCATGCTTAACTCCGGTGCAGCTTGGGCTGGCTGGCGCTTCCCGCGGCCTGTCTCAGGTTCCATTTCCTCCTGCACCTGGTCGACTGATGGCGGGCGGCGATCAACGAGTAAAAGACCGGAACGACGAACAGGGTAAACAACGTCCCGACGATCATTCCAGTAACAAGGACGGTGCCAATGCTGTTGCGGGCTTCGGCTCCCGGACCGGTTACAAAGACGAGCGGGAGATGACCGAAGACCGTGGCGACTGAGGTCATGAGCACGGGGCGCAGGCGCGTGAGCGCGGCCTCGCGGAGCGCGGCCAGCTTTGTGAGGCCGCGGCCTTGCAGCGTGTTGGCGAATTCGACAATGAGGATCCCATTTTTCGAGATCAAGCCAACGAGCGTGATTAAGCCGACCTGCGAATAGATGTTGATCGTGGTGAGGTCAAGGAAGCTGAAGACCAACGCGCCGGAAATCGCCAGTGGCACCGAGCCCAACAATACGATCAGCGGGTCGCGGAAGCTGCGAAATTGCGCCGCGAGCACGAGGTAAATAAGCACGACCGCGAACCCCAGCGTGACCGTAAGCGCCGAACCTTCCAGACGAATCTGCCGCGATTCACCCGCGTAATCGACCGTGATGCGCGAGCTACCCGCCGCCGCGACGGCGTTCTCCAGGACCCGCAGGCCCTCCTCCTTGGTGACGCCCGGCTGGACTCCCCCGAAAATCCGCACAGCGTTGCGTTGCTGGAAGCGGTTTAACGTGCGCGGCGCGGCCGTCGTCTCAATGTGCGTGAACGTTGACACAGGCACGAGCTGCCCGCCCGGCGTCTTGATCTTGAGATCGAGCAAAGGTGCAACCGTAGCGCGATCCTCCTGCGCGATCTGCGGGATGACTTTGTAGCTGCGGTCGAAGAAGGTGAAGCGGTTTACGTAGTCCCCGCCCAGCAGCGTACCGAGTTCCTGGCCGACGCCAGCCAGGTCGAGTCCGAGATCAGCGACCTTTTCACGGTCGAGGACGACGCGCGCCTCCGGCAGATCGATCTTCAGGTCGGTTTCGACGTAGAGGAACTTGCCACTATTCCAGCCGGCGCCCAGCACCGCCGCGGTGAGATCGCGCATCTGCTCAACCGGTGCGTCGCTTTGCAACACCAGCTCAACATCATATTGGCCGGGAGTCGGCAACGGCGGGTCAAGGCGTGGGAACACTCGGAGACCTGGAACTTGCGAAACGGCGCCGAACACATGGCCGTACATTTCTTCGGTCGAGCGCTCACGTTTTTTCCAATCCTTGGCTACCAGGCCCCCGAAGCCGCCCCATGCCGAGGTGAGCGACCAGGTGAAGTCAGTTTCGGGAAACGTCTTGAGGGCAGTAACAACCTGCAGGTGTTCACGGTTGGTGGCCTCCAACGTGGAGTCCGGCGAGGCTTCAAAGAAGAGGCTGATATGGCTCTGGTCCTCCACCGGCGCGAGCTCCGTCCGCGAGAACGTGTAGAGGGGCCATGCCGCCGCCGTGATCAGCAGGGAGGCGACAACGATGGCCGCTCGCATCTGCAGCGCGCCGTCGAGCAGCCAGGCATATGCCCGCCGCACGCGTTCGAATCCATGATTGACAAGCATCGTCAGCCGGCCTTCCTTGCCGCGCGGATGCACGAACCGCGAGCTCATGACCGGTGAAAGCGTCAGGGCGACGACGCCCGAGACGACGACCGCGGCAGCCAGCGTAATCGCAAACTCGAGAAACAGCGAGCCTGTCAAACCGCCCTGAAGCCCGATGGGAGTGTAAACTGCCGCGAGGGTGATCGTCATCGCGATGATCGGGCCGACGAGTTCGCGCGCACCCACCAGGGCCGCCTCAATCCGCGACTTGCCCGAACGCACGTGCCGCTCCACGTTTTCCACCACGACGATGGCATCATCCACGACCAGACCGACCGAAAGCACGATCGCGAGCATGGTCAGGAGATTGAGGCTGAAGCCGAAGGCGAACATCACCAGCGCCGCGCCGATGAGCGAGACCGGCATGGCCACCAGCGGGACGAGCGCAGTGCGGATCGAGCCCATAAAGAGGAACACCACAAGGCCAACGATCGCGATGGTCTCGGAAAGCGTCTTGGTGATCTCCTTTAACGCGTCTCGCATGAACATCGTCCCGTCCCACACGAGACGCATCTCGATATCCTTCGGCAGCGTGGGCCGGATGCGCTCCATCTCGTCGCGCAACCGACGGGCGACTTCAATCTCGTTTGCGCCAACGAGAGGCCACACGCCAAGGTAGACGCCCTCCGCGTCGTTGTACTTCGCAACCAGATCAGCCTCTTCGGCCCCCAGTTCGACCCGCGCCACGTCGCTGAGCCGCACGATGGCGCCGGCGCGATCGGCGACAATCAAGTTTTCGAACTCCTCAACTGAACGGAGATCTGTGTTCGCGAGCAAGTTGATCTGCACCTGATTTCCCTTGGTCTGACCAACGGCGGCAAGATAGTTATTGCGCTGCAGGGCTGCCTGGACGTCGCCGGGGGAGAGATTGAGCGCGGCCAGCCGATCGGGGTCGATCCAGACACGCATCGCGATCGGGCGCCCTCCCTCGTTGTTTGTCACCCGCTGGACCCCCTCGATGGTGGCGAGCTGCGGCTGCACGGTGCGCAGCAGGAAATCGGTGATAGCCGGCACACTGCGCTCGGTCGAATTGAAACTCAGATAGAACGTCGCATAGGGCCGATCGGCTCGCTGCACTTCGACGGCCGGAGGCTCGGCTTCCGGCGGCAATTCCGAACGGGCCTGCTGCAGCCGGGCCGTCACCTCGGCCAGTGCCCTCGTGCTGTCGTAGTTCAACTTCAGCCGGAGCGTGACCGTGCTGAGAGCGGGCCGGCTGGTGGATTCGACGTAGTCGACGCCCCCAATTGCGGACACGGCGCGTTCAATGGGCGTGGTGACGAAACCACGAACCGTCTCGGCGCTGGCGCCGTAGTACAGCGTCGTGATCACCACGGACGAACTCTCGATCTGCGGATATTGCTGCACTGGCAGAACCGTCAGCACCCGCAGCCCCGCGAGCACGATCACCAGATTGATGACTACGGCAAGCACCGGGTGCTTGATGAAGGTATCGGTAAACGAGCGCATGGCCGGTTCTTGTGGCGATGTTTATTGGACGACGCTCATCCCAGGCCGGTCCGTGCCGGCTTCCCTGTCGCCTGTTATCGCCACAAGAGCTGTCTCGCGCAGCTTGAATGATCCCGAAGTGGCGACCTGCTCACCCGCGGAAAGTCCTGCCAGGATGAGAATCTCATCTCGCAGCATCGTTCCGCTTTCCACGCGGCGCATTTGCGCGCGTGGCCTGCCTTCCTTATCCGGAGCAATCACGAACACGTGGTCGCCATCTGGTCCCTTGCGGAGCGCATTCACGGGAACAGCGACGACCGTGCGCACGGGCCCCGCGGGAACGCGAACGCGCACCGAAGCTCCTGGCGCGGGGGCGAGAGCGGCGTTCTCAATCTTCGCACGCACCGATGCATTGCGTGTGGCCGGGTCGACGCGGGCATCGAGCGCAACGATCGTGGCAGCGATGGGCGAAGAGTCGCTGCTGGTGAAAACGTCAACGCTGTCGCCTTCGCGCAGACCGGCGGCAACGTGTTGGGCGACCGTGAAGTCAACGTGCACGGCTTCGTCCACGCCTTGCAGTGTCGTGAGCTGCGTGCCTTCGTTCAGATATTGGCCGGGGTGCAAGTCGGCCATACCTACCCGAGCCCGGAAGGGCGCGCGAATCGTCTTTCGCGCCATGATCGCTTTCGTGCGCGCCACTTGCGCCAGCGCCACGTCGCGCTCAGCGCGGACACGATCCAACTCCATCTCGGCGGTGACACGGCCGCGGTCCAGGACTTGAGTGCGACGAAGCACCGTTTCGGCGAGAGCAGCCTGTGCCTCCTGGGCCTTTAATTCGGCTTCTTCGACGGACAGATCGAGGGCGACCAGCACAGTGCCCGCCTCGACGATCTGCCCCGGCGTGAGCCTGACCTCACGAACGGTGCCGGGCAACTCATTGCGCAGGGTGACCGATCGAAGCGCGAGAATCGTCCCGATCGATGTTGCCGTATCGCGGTGCTCGCGTTGGCTCGCCACGGCGACTGTTACCGACTCTAGGGGCTCAGGTTGCTTTGCGGAGGCAGTGTTCGTTTCCTGAATGGAAGCGTACTTCCAAGCGGCCAGGCCGAGGGTCCCGGCGATGACCGTCCCAAGCAACACCGAAGATCCGATCCAACTACGATGATTCATGTTTGCGTTTCCCTCCCTTTCTCGCAGCTGCGCGGACGCTGATTTTCCGCTTGCCCGCACGCCGCTTTTTCCTGGGCGACGAGCCAGCCGCTTGCGAGCGGGCAAGCATCTCTTCGAGCGCCGCGCGCAATCGATTGACCATCTTCTGATCAACCGGCACCAACCCCAAAACCCAGTACAGCCAAAGCCCGTCGATTGCGGTGACAGCGACCTCCCCCACGCCCGGAGGCAGTCCGTCGTCCATAATGCGCCGATAGAGATCGCTGTAAACCGTTCGCATCGGCTCGATCAGGGACGGGTCCTGCGCAAGGGCTGCGAACACCGCGGATGAACTGCGTCGGAGTTGCTCCGTCCGCGACGCGGCGTGCGAAAGGCAATGGTTCAGCAGCCCTCTCGTCATTCGACCCGGCCCTTCGGCGGCTTTCTCGTAGGCTCCCATCCAGCACCCCCGCCAGTTTTCCGCCGCGCGCGCGACCAAACCTGCAATGAGCCGGTCCTTGGTCGGGAAGTGATGCAAAAGCCCGCCCTTGCTCATACCTGCCTCGGCCGCCACGGCATCCAGCGTGAGGTTCGCAAAGCCCTGCCGCGCTACCACTACCTCGGCCGCATCCAGCAGCCTGTCCCGCAACGAACCCCCCGTTTGTGTCATCTTGGGTGTGACCATACCGTCCAGACGGTCTTTGTCAAGCCGTCCAGACGGTTTTTATTTTCACAATGAGTTTTCTTCGAGGGCAGGGTGATTGCCGTTGCAACTCTCTCTCCCGGCCGAAAGTTTCCCCAAGGGCGCCTCTTGCAAGGGCGGCAGAAAAAGGCCGCCTTGTGGCAGCAGGGGGTCGTCGGCAAATACCGTTCGGGAATGCCGGGGCGGAAGCCGGCCCCCTCGAGAAGTGTGGCGCCGCGCCGGCGCGCGGACGGAGCGGCCCCTCCTTTGCAGCCAGCACTCAATCCGCTCGATCTCACTCTCGAGGAGTGGTAGGCTCTGCAAAATCATGGAACCAGAAAACCTCGACATTGAAAGTATCAGCGAAGCCCGGCGCCATGCGATCGAGCAAACCATTAAAACCGATCGGCATGGAAGAATTGAAGTCGCTGGGAGAGAAAGTCTTCCCCTTTCTCGATCACCCTTGGCGGCAGACATTTTTCCAATTCCTCGAGGAGAACAGCGGCAGCACGTTCTACCATGCTACGACCAATGATCAGTTCGCAGTGATTTACTGTCCCGACAAAGAGAAAGGCATGTGGTTCCTTCCGCAAAGGGGCGTTGGCCCACTTCAGGCCCGGGCACTCGGGGCCCTGAAGGAGATCGTCGGCAAAAGTAAATAGTCGCTGTGGAGGGCGGCGTGGGCGCTGGGGACATTTAGCGCGGATGTCACCGAGCGTTGTGCAACAGCGATTGGTTGTGTTCCACAGAGTTTTTCATTGAGATCGCACCGAGACTTAATTTAGGCAGGAAATAGTCGAAGATGGCAATTCAACACAAGCGCTTGGGAAAACACGGGGTCTTGGTGAGCAACCTCTGCTTGGGCACGATGAATTTCGGCTGGCATACCACCCAAGAAGAGAGCTTCAAAATCATGGACCGGGCGCTGGAGTTTGGCATCAACTTCTTTGATACCGCCGACGTTTACGGGTGGGGTGGCGAGCAGGGCGACACCGAGGAGATCCTGGGGCGCTGGTTTGCGCAGGGTGGCGGGCGTAGGGAAGCGGTCGTCTTGGCCACCAAGGTATTCGGCGGTGTTAAACGCAAGGCCAACTTGCCCGAACCCAACACAGAGAGTCGCAGCCTTTCGGCATATAAGATCCGCAAGCATTGTGAAGCGAGTTTGCGAAGACTCCAGACCGACCACATCGACGTTTATCAGATGCATCATGTGGATCGAGCCTGTCCCTGGGACGAAATTTGGCAGGCTTTTGCGCAGCTGGGAAATCAGGGCAAAGTGGTCTATGCGGGCTCGAGCAACTTCGCAGCCTGGGACATCGCCACCGCTTGCCAGGAGGCTTCGCGGCGAGGTTTGATGGGGCTGTGCAGCGAACAAAGCATCTACCATCTCAATAATCGCACGGTGGAGCTGGAGGTGATCCCAGCCTGCAGATATTACGGGCTGGGACTCATCCCGTGGAGTCCCTTGGCGGGTGGCCTGCTGGGAGGAGCTCTTGAAAAGTTGAAAAGCGGTCGTCGCGCTGACGAGGACGCTTTGGAGGAGATCAACAAGAATCGGGCGAAGCTGGAAGAGTACGAAGCTCTGTGCAAACAATCAGGCGAACCTCCCGCGGCGATGGCTTTGGCTTGGCTCTTATACAATCCAACCGTTACCGCGCCGATCATTGGTCCTCGAACCATCGAGCAATTGGAATCTGCCCTGCGCGCCACAGAGATTACGCTCGATGACTCGACCTTGAAGAAGCTTGATGAGATATTTCCCGGTCCCGGAGGCGAAGCGCCGAAAGCCTACGCCTGGTAACGAAGAGCCTGATAAAGTATAGCTATGGAAAAGATCAAGATTCCTCACACCGATCTGGAAGTATCCCGCCTCATCCTTGGTTGCATGGGGCTGGGAGGCGGTTTCGACGCAGAGACCCGTTTGACAGCAGACCACGAACGGCAAACCGAGGAGTTCCTCGATGCCGCCGAAGAGATCGGCGCCAACTTCTTCGATCATGCCAACATCTACGGCCGCGGAAGATCCGAAGAAATCTTTGGGCGGGTGCTTAAGCAAAGACCATCACTCCGAGACCAGATTGTCATTCAGTCGAAATGCGGTATCCGTTGGAAGGACGATCCGCCAGGCACGCCGCAGCGCTTCGACTTCAGCCGAGACCACATCCTGGAAAGCGTGGATGGAATTCTTGGGCGGCTGGGCATTGATCGATTGGACATCTTATTGCTGCATCGGCCAGACGTTCTTTGGGACGGCGAAGAGATCGCCGAAGCTTTCGGTAAACTCCGCCAATCCGGCAAGGTGCGCTACTTCGGAGTTTCCAACCAGAACCGGTTTCAGATAGAATATCTCCAGTCCTTTTTACCCGATCCGCTCGTCGCCAACCAAGTGGAGATGAACTTGCTCCATCACGGGTTTGCCGAAGTCAGCATCTCCTTCAACCAACGCTCGCCGGGCTATCCAGACGGCTGGGAGGGAACGTTGGAATACTGCCGGATGAAGGGGGTTTCGCTTCAAGCTTGGAGTCCCTTGGCTCGAGGGATCTTGACGGGCAGTCTCGAGGAACAACCCCAGGTGCTCCGGGAAACTGCGGCCCTGGTGCACGACTACGCTCGGCGTCACGAAACCACTGTTGAGGCAATCCTGCTGGCATGGCTTCTCAAACACCCGGCAAAAATTCAACCCGTCTTGGGAACGACTCGTCCCGACCGGCTGCGCTCGAGCGCAAAGGCACTTTCAATTTCTCTCAGCCGCGAGGAGTGGTATTCTCTTTTTTCCGCGGCCAGAGGTGCACCGATGCCTTAGGAGAATCTGCATCTCAACCGCTGACTACGCGGATCAAGCGGTTAGAAAAGCGCCGCGCCAAGCATTGAGCAATGCCTCCGGTCACGAACCGGCATCCTCCCTCGCGGATGAGACAATGGCGGATAGAATTTTGTCAGTGAAATCCGTCTAAATAGGCGGTGAAGTTAGAACACTACTCCCTGATCAGATGATCGATCTCCATCGCGATCAAACAGACGTCATCGACGAAGCTTCTCGAGGCGGCGAAATGCTGAACATCGTCGAGGAGCTGCCTGCAGAGCTCGTCCGCGCGAAGCCCGACCCGCTGACGCACGGAACTTAGTAAGCGACTTTGATCGTAATATTGAGCGTCCGCTGACTGGACTTCAAAAAGCCCATCCGTGAAGAGCAGCAAGGTGTCTCCGGCGCAGAGCTCGCACGAGGCACTGTGGTACTCCGCGTCGCCAAAAATCCCGAGCACGGGGTCACGTCTCGCACCCGTCGAAGGAAGCGGGTCGGCACTTGGCCCCGTGCCGTGAACGCAGAGGGGAGTGGGGTGTCCGGCATTTGCATAGTGCAGTTCACCACGACCCACATCGGCGACCAGATAGCACGCGGAGGCAAAGATCGGGAAATGGGTGTGCTTGAGGATCACTGAAATCCCACGATTGAGTTCGCCGAGCAATTTTGCCGGCTGCGTTGCATAGGCGCGTGAATCTTCCACGAGCGTGCGGAGGATCGCCGCAACGAGAGCTGCGCGAACCCCATGCCCCATGACATCGGCGATGAGCACTCCGGCTGTCGAATCAGAGATCTGGAAGACGTGGAAAAAGTCACCGCCTATCGCGAGGGAGGAGCGAAAGAAATGCTGAAAGCGCAATGCGCTCCCCTCCGCAGAAGCAGAGCTTGGAAATCGTGGATATTGTTGGGGCAGCAAAGCATTCTGAAGCTCACGCGCTGTCTCCAGATCTTCTTCCAACTGCTCGTTTTTCTCGCGGAGTTCCTGCGCATACTTTGCTAATTGCTCCTCGGCGTATTTGCGTGCCGTGATGTCCCGGGTGGTAGACAGCAGTCCAAGGAGCTCACCCTCCCCGTCGTACAGCGGCTTCTTGGTCACAGACAGCCATACCCTGTTGCCGGCGGCATCAACTGATTCCTCCACGCATCGAACAATCGGTTTGCCCGATCGCAATACTTGAAGATCCTCAGCGTGGAATTTGGTTGCGATCGCAGCTGGAAAGAAATCGAAGAGGTTCTTGCCGACCACCTCGGCGGTATCTTTGGCGCCGAGGAAGCGGCGGTGCGAGTCGTTATCAAAAATGTAGCGCCCATCCAAGTCCTTGATGGAAATGTTGTCGGGCATGGAATCGAGAACCGCGCGCAACGTTTTGTTTTCGAGCTCGAGCTTCTCTGCGGAATGCTCAAGCTCGGAGAACTCCTTCTCCACCTGAGGCTCTCGGTTGCCGGAATCAGGCTGCGCGTTGTTCATATCACCCATGAGTAGCGTCTTAACTCTACTATTTCTTCTGATATCGGCAGAGAATTAGTGCGTTTGCACATGCGAAGCTTGGAACTGGATGATATTCGCAAAGCTGGCGAAAACAACGCAGAATTGGAGCCCAGCGTCGACAGACGAAGCGCTGATCGAAACATGCCAATATGCTCCAGTCTTTCCGAGGGCCGGTTATCGTGAACCCTGAGTAGATCTCCTGTTCGAAACTTCCAGTGGATGATCGCGCTGAATGGGACAACCTTTGTCGAAACCGAATAAATCATGAGGTTCTCTGCGATCCGGACATACAGTTTCGTCAAGCGATATGGCGGCTTTGCCGCCGTCTTTTTGCCGCTCCTCTTTGGTTTCACGATGGAAATGCAGTCTGCGGATCGGCTCCCCTCTCTTCGAGGCATTGAGAATTTTTCGGCCCCCGCTCATGAGGGCAGCGATCTGCTGGGCGTGCGTTTTGATAAATGGGAAGTGGGGGATTGGATCAATTCGGAACCTCTCACGCCCGATTCACTGCGAGGGAAGGTGGTGCTTGTCCGCTGGTGGACAGCTCCCACTTGCCAGTTTTGTGAGGCAAGCGCGCCAGCACTGAATGAGTTTTCACACCGCTATCGTGACCGAGGGTTGGTTGTGCTCGGACTCTACCACCACAAGTCTGAAACGCCGCTCACGGTCAGTCACGTCAAAGAGCAGGCTCGAAAGCTCGGATTCACCTTTCCGGTCGCAATCGATCCGCACTGGACGACACTCCGTCGCTGGTGGCTTGACAAACACGATCGCGGCTGGACCTCGATCACTCTTCTCCTCGACCGTCAGGGTATCATCAGGCACGTCCACCCTGGAGGAGCGTTCTTCAAAGGCGAAAAAGGTTACGAAATGCTCCAGGCAAAGATCGAGAGTCTTCTGGCGGAGCCTTCTAAATAGCAGTTTCGCGTCACCAGAGAAACAGGCTCTGCCCAGACTTCATCCAACCGATAAACTTCGAGCTGAAATTTCGACTCGATCACTAGAGCAAAAGGCTGCGTTATGCTGGAGAGGTCGTAGGGACCAACCGGGGTTTGGGCATTCTTGAGGTATTGGTGAAGGTGCGGCCGGAGAAGCCGAAATCGGGCAGGTGGAGGAACTTTTCGGTGGAGCGGAAATGGCGCACGAGCGGTTCGCTCTCTGCGGTGTGGAGGTTCCAGGCCTTTTTGTAGGCGGAGGTTTCTTCCACGGTCATGCGCATGTTCTGGCGCAGATGTTCGGCCCAGGTGGAGACCTGGTATTCGAGCCGGAAGAGCCCTGAGCGATCGAGGCTTTCATCCAGGCGGCATTGGAAGGCGCCGTTGCGCCGCAAGGCGGCCTGCACCTCTTTGATAAGGACGCGGAACTGCTCTCTATTCTTCCTGGAGATGAGATAGTCGATGGTAATGGTGATGGGTCCATCATCGTGATCGGGGAGGACGGCCAGCTCGTAGGCGTGATCGAGGGGGGCTAGCTCGACTTCGGCTTCAGCGGCGAAGTTGATCGAGTAGCGATGGCCGAGAGCGAGGACGGCCAGGGCGACGGCGCCGGCGGCGGCAAAGGTCAAATCGAGGCCGAGATTGGCGACGCCGGTGCCCCAGAGCACGGCGCCCACAGCCATGGTGCCTTGGCCCAACATAATGAGGAAGGCGTTCATGCGGCCGCGCACCCAGCCGGGCATGACCCTCTGGCCGGCGACCCAAAGCTCCGAGCCTGCCAGAGCCCAGGCGACCCCGGCAAAGGTGGTCGACACCATCAGGGCGGGCACCTGCCGGATTAGGGCCATCGTCACGAGCACGAGCACCAGGATGACCATGGAAATGGAGATGATGGCGTTGGCGGAGACCCGGCGCCGCAGATAGGGCAGCAGGAAGACCGCCCCGCTCAAAGAGCCCACCCCCACACAGGCAAAGATGAGCCCAAGCTGGGTCGCCGAACAGGCGCACTCCCGCAGGGCAATGACGGGCAAAAGGGCCGGAATGATCGAGATCACCAGCGAAAAGAGCACATTGCGAAAGAGGATCACCTTCATGCGCGCGGAGTGCCGCGCGTAGCGCAGAGAACTCATAAAGGATTCGGTAAAGTTCTCGCGCAACCGCCCGGCGTTGATCTGGCGCGGCTTCCACTGCAGGATCACCAGGGCGACCACCAAAAAGGCGATCGCGTTAAAGGAAATGACCAGCGGGGCCCCCAAAAACGGAAGCAGAAGGCCCCCCAGGGCAGGACCCACGATGCCCGAGAGATTGAGCTGAACCCCTCCCAAGGTGATCGCCGAGGGCAACTCCTCCTTATTGACGATGTCGGGCACAATGGCTCCCCACACCGGCGCCCCAAAAGCGAGCCCGATGCCCAGGGCAAAGATGCAGGCCAGCACCGCCCCCGGGATGACCACGTCAGTCCATGCCCCCAAGGCCAGGACCACGGACCAGGCTGCCTGCCAAAGCACCGCACAGATGATCAGCGTGCGCCGGTTGACAATATCGGCCACCGCCCCCGCCGGCAGCGTGAAGAGAAAGAAGGGCGCCGCCGCCGCCGTCGCCATCAAAGAGAGCAAAAAGGGCGAGGCGCCCAGGTAATGCATCAACCAGGTCGCGGTCACATCCTGGGAAGAAACAAAGGTGCCCGACAACAGCGTCGCAAACCACAGCCGGCAAAAAACTGGATTGCGAAGCGCAAACCACGTCGAAGCAGATGCTTGTTCTATTGTCTGGGAACCCGCATTGCTTGCAGAGCCGGCAATGCCATCGTCTTCAAGCAACCCCGTTTGTGCCTGTCGCGGTTTCTCTTCGGAAGAATTCATAGAAGAATCAATTCCAATGTTTGTTGTTTCGGTGGGCACTCGCAAATCTGTTTACGCCTCTTCGTGCCAGCTGATGTCCCGCTTTTGCGTCCTCTGCCTTCTTTATTACCTAGTCTCTACTTTAGCTCGCTTCCACTTTCTCGTAAATATTCCCCTTCTTACAAGAGTCGATCACGATTGCTCGCGTGACATTCTTGGAAGACTACATAAACCGGCAACCCGCACCTCGCAAACGTTGTCGCAAATTTCCTCGCGCGCGCATGCCTCACCGCCGGCGCCTTGCGCAGCCAGGCTCGTCCAGGACGGCGCGAGTTCCTTGCCAGTAGAATTCGCCGAATCGATCCCACTCTGAAGGATTTCCCACCCCTCCGAATCCTCAGTCAGCCCGAAAAAGTTGCCGGATGCTCACGATTTCAATTTTCTTCTAGGCCTGCTAGGATGCCACGGCTGCAGTTCAACAAGAATTCGGCAACCAACCCGAAAAGCAAGTAATCAAACCAACAAACTAGCATGAAACCATCCAAGCTCTTCCTCGCCATTACCCTCGGCTCCGTCGGCATGGCCGCACAGGCCGACACTTTCAAAATCGATCCCGTGGATTCATCCGTCGTCTTCAGCGTCATGTCCTTGGGGGTGAATGACTTCCATGGTCGCTTTAACGATGTCTCGGGCACCGTCGTTCTGGACGAGGCGGATCCCTCGAAGAGTTCGATCGACTTCACCATACCTATCGAGAGCGTGGACACCAAAAATGGGAAACGCGACCAGCACCTCAAGAGTCCGGACTTTTTCAATGCCAAGCAATTTCCGGTAATGACCTTCAAGAGCAAAAAGGTTGAAGGCAGCGGCGATACTTTCAAGGCATCACGGGGATCTTACCCTGCACGGTGTAACCAAACCTCTGACGCTTGGAAGTCAAGAAAATTCGTCAGGCAAAGGCATGGAAGGTGAGATTCGGGCAGGCGGCGAAGCTCACTTCACCATTAAGCGCAGTGACCATGGCATGAACTTCATGCAGGGACCGCTTGGCGACGAGATCGACATCATCGTGAGCGTGGAGGGAATAAAGCAATAGCTCGGCCTGAAATGTTTTTGCTGCAACAGTTTCTGCCCGGGATGGTCGTCGCCGCGCTGCTCTCCGGGATTTTCGCGCTTGTCGGTCGGCTCTGGAAAACGGGCAACTGGGCGGATGCTGTGGCGTTGGCAATCGGTTACTCGGGCGGGCAAGCTGTAACCGCCGGATGGCCAACCTTTCCCCCAGCTGAAGCAACGCAGTGGCTCCCCTATTTTGCGCTCCTCGCGATGTGCCTGGGCGTGGTGGATGTCCTTGTCAAACCTCCTCCTCTCGTGCGCGCAGCCGTTTGGATTTTTTTCTGCGCAGGATTTCTGCGACTGCTTCTGCAGCCGAAATTCCAATACGGATGGTCCCTCTTCGAAGGTGTGATTTGGATCATCGCCTTGGCGGTGGGAATGCTTTGTCTGGCGAGCTTCCTGGATGGCGCAATTCGCAACAGCGGATCGATCTCAAGTATCCTCATCTTACTTATCGTGGCTTGTGGCACGGGGGCTACCCTTATGCTCTCTGGCAGCATGCTTCTGGCACAACTCGCCATGGTTCTGGGAGCTGCTTTCGGCGCTCTTCTCATCGCTGGATTGCTGCTCCCGAGATCTGCGCAAGCCCGAGGTGTTGTAGGTGGCTCAACTTTGTTGCTAACCGGCCTTTGGCTGAGCGGCTACTTCTATGCCGAGCTTCCCTCAGCAAGCGCCTTACTGCTCGCGGCTGCCCCTTTGCCCAGTCTTCAATGGATTTCTCGCACCGAGAAATCGATTCTCTCGTGGAAAGACTTTGCGCTTTACACTGGCGCCGCCGCAATCCTGGTCCTCATCGCCATATTCCTCGCTCTCCGCGCCTCTCCGCCTCTCGATTACTAGTTATTGCGAGCAATTAACTATTAGTCAAGATCTTGCATTTATATGTATATTAAATACGTAATACGGCGGTTGAGCAAAGCGTGAGCACCTGCTCAGGCGACTATCCACTTGATGGAGCAGCCCATACTGGGCTGTTGCGTACCCGAGCATTCCTCATTGCGGAGAACCGCGTCGAGAGCTAAGCGGAGGTCGCGCCCCGTCAAGGGCAAGCGGTTGCCCGGCGTGCTTTCATCGAGACGTCCGTGGTAGGCGAGGAGTTTTTGGGAATTGTAGAGGTAGAACTCAGGGGTGCATTGAGCGTGGTATGCCTTTGCGACGGCTTGCGTCTCATCGTAAAGGAGGGGGAAGGGGAAGCTGTTTTCTAGTGCCATTTCTCGCAGTTTGTCTGGAGCATCATCCGGGTAGGCGGCCGCGTCATTCGAGGAGATCGCGACAAAAGAGATGCCTTTGGACTTGTAGTCGCTCGCGATGCGGAGAATCTCGTCACGAACATGAATGACGTATGGGCAATGCCTGCAGATGAACATCACCAACAACCCTCGAGAGCGCGGAAGGGAAGAAAGGGATACCATTTTGCCGGTTACTACGTCCGGAAGAGAAAATTCGGCGGCCGGAGTTCCGAGTGGAATGGACTGGAGTGATTCTTGCGCCATCTCTGCACTTTGGAGGTGATCGTGCGCCTTGGCAACCTGATCAGCGCAGGATTGACCGCTCAGGCATTCTTCGTATAGCCACCGCAGAAGATGAACAACATTCACATCGCCAGGGGCAGGCAGTCTCTGGGCCAGTTTTCTCCCGAGGACGTCGCGGAGGGTCTTGCCTCCGGTGAATTTCTCGGCAGCGATCTTGGGTGGCGGGAACCAATGGAACAATGGAAGCCGCTTGCGGAATTCACCGATCTTCCAAAGCCCTCACCTTCGTTAACTCCTCCCGCTCCTCCGGAGCTGGCATCTGAGGTCGAGCCAAGACCTGAACCTGCTTGGGAGCGGCGCAAAGAGCTCGGGCCGGTTTCCGCCCTTGTGCAAACGGTTCGCCAGGTTCTTTCGGAACCAGTTGCCACCTTTAAAGCGATGAGGCGCCAAGGCGGGGTCTCGGCGCCGCTTTCTTTTTATCTGATTGTCGCGACGCTGACGGCCTGGGTGGCGATGGGGTATCAGCTCATTGTGGTCTTGATGAATCCCGAAGCAATGCTCGGACCGCTGGCGAAAAGCTTGACCACTGCTTCTTTAATCGGAGTGCAGGTTTTTTCGATGGCCTTGGTGCCGATCTTGATTGCCGTGGTGGCATTCTGCGCCGCCGCAGTTTTTCACTTCGTGTTTCAACTTCTCGGAGGCGCTGGACAAGCCTTCGAAGTGACTTTTAGAGCTTATTGTTATGCGGTCGGGCCAGCCTCAGTCTTTAGGCTAGTGCCAATTTGCGGTGATATGTTGTTCTTTGTGGCGGCCCTTGTGCTCCTGATCTTCTCACTGCGCGAGACTTTTCGCGTGGATGGCGTGAAGGCAACGATCGGGGTGATACTCCCCTCCTTGTTGTGCTGTGGGTTTCTCTGGGCAGGGGCAGTGCTGGCCGCGGGAACTTTGATGCAGGGCTCTAAGTGATCATCAGTCCGGGACTCGGAGCGTCTTGCTGAGCGCAGATGAGGCTTGCTCGAGCCGAGCAGCAGCTTTCGAAAGCGAGCGCCTGCACGACGCAGTCCAGAGCCAGATTGCGGAGAGTTGCAATCTCGACTGAGGTGGCCAAGGATAATGTGCTCCAGAGGAGCCTCCAATTCGGAGAGCACCCGGGCGGCGGCGGCGTTCGAGAGATGTCCATGGCGCGAGAGGATGCGTTGTTTGACCGACCAGGGACGGCGAAGGTCCTTTTGCAGGAGCGCTTCGTCATGATTGGTTTCGATGAGAAGAACGCGAATCCCACGAAGCATTTCGAAGACCAGGCGCGTGGCATAGCCAAGGTCGGTAAGCACGCCGAAAGAGGAACCGTTCGCAGAGATGCGAAAGCCGACGGGATCAGCGGCGTCGTGGGGAACGGAGAAGGCACGAATAACGAAGTTTCCCAAGGAAAATTCAGCGCCTGTTTGAAAGAATTTCCAGTTCCCGTGGACAAGCCCCGTTTCTTGAAGCGCGCGGGCGGTGAGCCAGTTGCAGAAGACGGGCAGATGCTGATGAAGCGCGAGCAGCACTCTCAAGGCTCTTGTGTGATCGCCATGTTCATGAGTGAGGAGGATCCCGGAGAGCTGCTCGGGAGGAGTGCCAGCCGCCAGCAAACGCGCCGTCAATTGTCTCGCGCTCAGTCCGGCATCGATGAGGAAGGTGGCCGTCTCGTGGCGCACGAGGGTCGCGTTTCCATCGCTACCGCTGGCGAGCGTGATCACCTCGAACATTCGGCAGATTTATCGCAGCAGAGACTTGAATTGGCCACAAGGATTTGCAGCGATTGGTGGAAACGTGGCAACGTGGAGAGCGAATCATGCAGCAATACCACCGCCTTCTTCGCTCGGTCCTAGAATCCGGAAAATTCAAGGCTGATCGCACCGGGACAGGGACGTATTCGATTTTCGGCGCGCAGGAACGATTCGATCTCACTCGATCATTCCCACTCCTGACAACGAAGCGATTGCACCTGCGCTCCATCATCTACGAGCTGCTCTGGTTTTTGAAGGGCGAGACCAATGTGCGGTATCTACGTGAAAATGGGGTTTCCATTTGGGAGGAGTGGGCCGATGAGAACGGCGACCTTGGCAGAATCTACGGCGCGCAATGGCGAGACTGGCGGCGGCCTGATGGAGGCAGCGTAGATCAAATTGCTCGGGTGATCGATGACATTAAGAAGATGCCCGATAGCCGCCGCTTGATTGTCACCGCATGGAATCCTGGTGAGACTGATCGCATGGCTCTCGCGCCGTGCCATGCGCTTTTCCAATTTTACGTGTTGGAGGGGGGGTTGAGTTGCCAATTATATCAGCGCAGCGCTGACCTGTTTCTCGGCGTCCCGTTCAATATCGCGTCCTATTCCCTTTTGACGATGATGATCGCGCAAGTTTGCGGTTTGAAGGCCGTGGAATTCATTCACACCTTTGGCGATCTTCATCTTTATACGAACCACGTGGATCAAGCTCGCCAGCAACTTTCGCGCGCGTGCCGCCCGTTGCCCAAGATAAACCTTAATCCCGCTGTGAAAAGCATTGACGGCTTTCGCTTCGAAGATTTTCTGCTTGAAAATTACGATCCACATCCTGCCATCAAGGCTCCCATCGCTGTGTGAAGGCCATCGCGGCAATGTCCTTGAACCGCGTGATCGGCGCGCAGGGCAAAATCCCCTGGCATCTTCCTGAAGACTTAAAGTTCTTCCGACGGACAACTCTTGGGCATGTCGTCCTTATGGGTCGAAGGACTTACGAATCGTTGGGCAAACCGCTGCCCGACCGTGAGAACTGGGTAGTAAGCAGCAGATCCATCCCAGGCGTGACGGTCGTTCGCGATGTTCGCGAGATCCGCGAGCCTGGGGAAGGCCGCGAGTTGTTCTTGATCGGCGGCGCGCAACTGTACGCCAAACTTCTGCCAAACTGCTCAGAAGTTTTCCTCACGCTGGTGAAGCGCGACGTCGTTGGTGATGCGTTTTTCCCGCCTCTTGAAGGCGCGTTCCGCTTTGAGCAGGTTCTTCTTGAGTCCTCGGAGATGGAGATTCGAAGGTACGTCCGCGCGCCAAGCTGTTAGCTAAAGGTCAAGTTTCTTACCCCCGAGGCCGCCGCCGCATTGAGCACATCGATGATGCGCTCATGCTTGGTTTGGGGATCAGGACGAACAATTACCGGATCTTTGTCGCCAAACTTGTCGATCGTGTCCTTCAGCCACGAGCGCAGCTCGGGAAGGTCTTTGCTGATGGGCGTGTCGTACACCTTATTGTTCATCTGGACCTTACCGTCCGGAAAAATATCGATGATAATTGGCGTGGGGGGCGGGCCGGGTTTGGCCTCACTGCGTCCGCTGGGCAAATTGATCGTCAGTTCCTTGGGGATGATCTGAGAACCGGCCGACGCCATGAAAAACAAAAGGAGAACGAAGACTACGTCGACCATGGGCGCAATTTGAAAGCCAATGTCACCCTCTTCAGCTGTACTGACACCTGCCATCCTATCTTTCTTTATCCGCCACGGAGAAGGTGACATTACCCACGCCGGCGCGCCCGACTGCCTCCAAAAGACCTCGCATAAACTCATAGCGCACCTCTTTGTCGGCGCGGACCAAGACACGCACCAGCGGATTGGCGACTACCTTCGTCTCAAGCATCGGGGCAAGCTGACCCAGACTGACAGAGCGCTCGTCCACTTCAATAACTGTTTCGGTGCTGAGCGGATTGTAGAGCACGTTGACAATGACCTGACCTGGATTTTTCTTGGACTCCTTGGCATCTCGCGCCACGGGCAACTTGACGTCCTGGTTCGATTGCAATACCTCGGTCGAGCTGATTGACATGAAGAAGACGAGCAGGACCAGGAGGATGTCGATCATTGGGGCGATCTGAAACTCCGGATCGACATCAGGCTCCGGTCTTCTCCGCTTCTTCTTGCCCGGAATTCGAAGCTCCCGTTCAGCCATTCCTTACGCCCACTCGAGAGCGGCGCCGCAGTGTGGACAGGGGTTTTGCCCGGGCTGAATGGTGCCATTGCAAAGTGGACAGTTCGTGGTCAAGGCCATCGATACTTTGCGGGAATACCCTGCGGTGACGATGCCTGCGCCGGGGTCGAAATTCTCGCCGATTTTGATTCCTGAGAGCTCATCGAAGGGAATGTCCTCGATCAGATAGTTCAGTTTGTCATCGGCGTTCACGAGAACAATCGTCGAACGATTCCGGAAGTAATAATAGAAGATGAATGCGGGGATAGCGATAAACAAACCGCTTGCCGTAGCCATAAGCACTTCACCGATGCGCAAGGAGAGTTCTCGAGGATTCGTGACGCCGGAGGTCCCCAGGACGGCGAAGGCGCCCATCATGCCGATGACGGTGCCGAGAAGCCCGATCATTGGGGCCACGACTCCCACCACCGAGAGGTAGCTGTTCTTCGTTCTAAGGAGTTGCGCCTCTCGCTGGCCATGTTCGATGAGAGCCGTTTCCACGGCATCTTTTCCGCGGCCAATGCGCTCGAGCGCGCCCTTGAGCACGCGGGCGATATAGGCCTTGTTGGCTCGACAGATTTCCCATGCTTCCTGGTAGTTGCCTGCGCGAATGGTCGCTTGGAGCGATTCCAGCAAGGCCTTGGGCGCAAGTTGTTCGTCGCGCAAGGCCAGGAAAAGCTGGATGATGAACGTTACCATCACGATGGATGTGCCGAGAATGGCCAACCAGATCAGCAGGATGAGAGGTCCGCCGCCGGTGATGGTTTGGAGGATCGTATGAGATTCCACGGGAGCGTTTGCTCCTCCACCAGCGCTCTCCTGGGCCCAAGCTCCCGGCAAGATGAAAAACAACGCGAAAGAGACGAAAGTACGAAATCGATGCGCGGGTGCTTTCTTCATGAAGTGGTTATCAGATCAAGGAACGATGACTTGCCTTTCTTTGATGAGAAACTCAGCACGTTCCTGCGCTTTGGCAACGATCGCCTTGTCGCCATGAAAAAGGGTGACCGCTTTCAAGTAGTCACGCAGAGCCTCGGGATAAGCTCCTTCATTTTCGCGAACAATTCCCATCAAATAAAAAGCCTGCCCATAATTCGCGCTCCTCGTGGCATCAGTGGCGATAATGTCGTTGGCTTCAGCGACGATGGGCGTAAGCCTGGATTTAGCGTCCGCAAAATCTTTCCGGGCAACAGCGAGACGAGCCAGGCCAATAACGGCGAGGGATTTGGAGGCGGGATAGGCGGTGGTGAACTCAGCAAAAGCAGCTTCCGCTGCGGAGAGTTGGCCAAGCGAGAGATAAACGTCTCCCAAAAGCGCACTGGCGCGCTCCGCCCACTCGGTCGGAAGGCCGCGAAACGTATCCACGATTGGCTTCAGCAGACTAAGGGTTTTCTCCGCATTGCCACTTTGCCAGGCCTTCAAAGCGTCCTCGTATTCCGTAGGTGGGGCTTTCACGACCGAAGCCACTTGTTCCATGGGAAGGCTGGTTTCAGCGGGGCCGATCTTGATCCTGAGCTTTCCCTCGCTGACCCCGAGCACTTCGCCGTCGCGGCGTTGATTATCCTTTTGAATGACGAGATCTTGAGCGAGAAGCGAGACCGTCGTCACCCAGAGAGCGAGCAGAGCCGCGCGACACAGCGGGGACGCACTTGCATTCATTTGTCATCTGCTTTAATCACATCGGCCCCGCAAATCAACAGTTTCGCTTTTCAATGATCAACATCCTTCGCAAGAACCAGCGCGTGCTAATGTTAGTGATCGCGGTGCTGACGATCATTGCCTTCATTTGGCTTTATAATCCTGCGAATACCGCCGAACTCGGTGCCAATAGGGTCGCCACTATTTACGGCCGCACACTTTCGCAAGCCGACATCGAACGCGAGGTGAAAAGTTTCCAGCTGGCGCTTGCCTTGGGACAATTTCGTCTGCTGGAGAACTTGGGCGCGATGACGCAGGATGAGAATAGGGCGCTTGAACAATTCATCTGGAATCGGCTCGTTATGCAGCATCAGGCAAAGGAACTCGGCATTGAGCCAACGGATTCCCAAATCGCCGGCCAGATCAAGAGTCTGCCGGCCTTTCAGACCGACGGGCAATTCGACTCCGGCAAATACAAGACGTTTGTTCTCGAACAACTCGGCCCGAGGGGCTTCACGGAACTCCAGCTGGAGAATTTGATTCGCGACGCTTTGCGCTTTGAACGTGTCAAGGCAATCGTGAGCGCGCCGGTGGCCGTCAGCGAAGCCGAGATTCTTGATGCGGCTCGGCTCTTTGAAAAGGTGAGCGTGCAGGAAGTGCGTTTTCCTCTGGCAAGCTTGGGGAACTCCGCGGAGGTGAGCGAGGAGGAGGTCAAGAGCTTTTATGAACAGAACGGAGCGAGTTTGATTAGTCCTGAAACCAGGTCGGTGGAGTACGTAAAGTTTGCCCTTCCGGTGAGCGAGAAACCGCTCGAGGGCCGCGAAAGAATAGAAGCCCTTCAAAAAGTGGCTGATGCGGCCAGCACATTTTCCGAGCGTGCTTCTTCATCCTCGTTCGAAGGGGCGGCGTCATCGCTCGGCCAAACGATCCAGCGAAGCTCTGATTTTTCCCGATCCGGCGCTATCGCTTCAGCTGGCGACGCCCATTCTGAAGCACTGGCGGCGGATCTCAAAAACCTCGCGCCGCCCGCCTTCCTCCTCGGTGAGAAAGAACCTGTCAGCGATGTCATTCAATCTGGAGACGCCTTTTTCGTGTTGAAACTTGCGAGGGTTAATGCGCAACGACCGCTGACGTTGGAGGAGGCTCGGCCCACCGCGATCAGCCAGCTTCGCTCTCGGAAGGCTGAGCGTCTGCTCCGCGAAGGCGCGGACGCCGCGTTGGCGAAAATCCGGGAAGCGATGTCTGGGGGCAAATCGTTTGGGGATGCCGCTGCCGCGGCGGGCTTGCAGGTTCGTTCGTTCAGCGATCTCACGCCCAGCGACGAAAAGCTCTCCGGTGATGAACGAGAAATCGCCGCGGCCACGTTGCTGATGCAGCCTGGGCAACTCTCCAACATGATGCCAGCCGCCCCCGACGGGGGTTTTGCGCTCTACCTCCTCTCACGCGCGCCGCTTGACGAAGCAGGGATGGCTAAGAGGCGGGAACTGGCTTCCCGTATTCTGGAAAGCAAAAGGCAGTTGCTCTTTGTCAGTTGGTTGTCTTCTGCGCGCGACGCGGCCAAAATTACAACGGCCTGGCAAAGCCCGTGATATGCCTGACCATCACCAAGCGGTCCAGATTTTCGACGATGCGACAGGCGACATCGCTTTGGGAGAACTGGATGCGGCTATCGCCAAGTACCAGGAGTGCATTCGGCTCGATCCGGAATACTTCGATGCGTGGCATGCTCTCGGCATGGCCCTAATGAAGGCCGGCCGCTTCCCTGAAGCGATCCAGGCCGGTCTTCGAGCGGTGGAATTGAACCCTGACGATCAACTCGCGTGGTCCAGTCTTTCGCTTTTCTATGTCAGGAATGGCCAGGTTCCGGAGGCGGAAGCCGCTGGCGCCAAAGCACGCATCTTGTCGTGGGGAGGCAAGATCAAGAAGGATTCGGCCGAAGCGTGAAGTCTTTTTTCATCACCACGGCGATCGATTATACCAATGCTGCGCCGCATATTGGGCATGCGTACGAGAAGATCCTCGCCGACGTCATCGCGCGCTATCACCGCCTCAAAGGAGAGCCCACCTTCTTTCTCACCGGAGTCGATCAACACGGTCAGAAAGTGCAGCAGGCTGCGCAGAAGGGAGGGGTGCCAGTGGAGGAATTCGTCGGCGAGACAACCACGAAGTTCGTCGCCCTCTGGAAGAGACTTGATCTTAGCTATGACGTATGGGCGGCGACCACCGACCCCCTCCACAAGAGCTGTGTGCAGCAAATCCTCCAGAGCCTGTACGACCAGGGGGAAATCTACAGGGCGACCTACCGCGGGTTCTACAGCGTCCGCCAGGAACAATTTCTCACGGACAAGGAGCGGCTGAACGACGGAACATTTGGGTCGGAGTGGGGGGAGGTGATCGAACTCGAGGAGGAGAATTGGTATTTTCGGCTCGCGAAGCACCGGGAATGGCTGCTCGACTTCCTTGACGCGCATGGCGAGTGTGTTTCCCCAGCTTTTCGTCAGCAGGAATTGCGCAATGCGGCGGAAAAGCTTACTGGCGACCTTTCGATTTCGCGGCCGAAATCCCGTCTTTCCTGGGGCATTGAGCTACCGTTTGACGCGTCGTGCGTTACCTACGTCTGGTTCGATGCCTTGGTCAATTATATCAGTTTTGCCGGCTATGGACGCGATGAGGCCGCCTTCAAAGAGCGTTGGCCCGCGTTGCACGTCATCGGCAAGGATATTCTCATCCCGGCTCACGGCATCTATTGGCTGGCGATGCTTAAGGCGATGGGATTCTCCGATAACGAAATGCCTACTTTTCTCGTCCACGGCTATGTCTTGATTGAGGGCGACAAGATGAGTAAGTCCCTGGGCAATATCCGCGATCCCCAGACCTTCGCCGATACCTTCGGCGTCGAGGCTCTCCGTTATTATCTCATGCGTGACTGCGTCGTTGGTCAGGACATGGATTTTACCGATCTCGGAATGATTCAGCGCTATAATAGCGATCTTGCCAATGGCTTAGGCAATCTCCTCAACCGCACCTTGAACATGACTCAGAAATATCGCGGAGGAAAAGTTAGCCGCTCCGAAAGCAAAGTTTCGGTGGAGGAGGAAAATCTGGTGAAGGCGACTGATCCTCATGGAAAAGCCTTCCGCAATGCTGCGCCTGATCTCGTCGAGCGAAGTCGGGCGATCGTGATCGAGTACGGAAGGTGCTTGGATCAAAATTTCATTCACTGCGCCTTGGAGCAGGTGATGCAACTGGTGACGAACTGTAATCAAGCGATCGATATCATGGAGCCGTGGAAGCTGGCCAAAGATCCTCGTCAGGGAGGCGTCTTGGACAGCATCCTCTATGATCTCGCGGAATCACTTCGGATCATCGCCGTACTCATCTCCCCCGTCTTGCCAAGGGCGGCGGCAGAGATCTTTAAACAATTGAACTGGGGCGGTCCAATGGCCCTGCGCGACGCTGTCTGGGGCCGATTGGCCGATGGGCATCAGTTGGGTATTCCGCGTCCTTTGTTCCCCAGGATCGAGTCTCCAGACGACGGCCCCAAACCACAGGTTGAGCACGGCAAACCTCAAGAACGCTCACGGAGACGCAAGGTTGGCTAGGCAATTCCAGATCGCAGCTGGTGTCGGACTTCACTCCAACTCTCCGTCAAAGGCTTGAATTTTTCGGGCTTTCCAGTTTCGTTTGGCTGATCGGGACATTGAAATATCGTTCCCTCCGGCGCATGGCAAATGTGCTTGGTTCGATTAGCTACTTCTTTGACAAGCGAGGCAGAGAGGTTGCCTTGGCTAATTTGGATGCGGTTTTTGGCAGCTCACGCACCTCTGCTGAGAAGCATCGGATAGCCGAAGGTAGTTACCAGACATTTGCGCGAACCATGCTTGAGCTCTTCTGGTCCCCCAATCTTAGCGAATCTGTTGCGCGCAGCATCGCGCAATTCAAGGGACTTGAACTGGATTCCTGCCATACCGATCCGCAGCAGCCCGCCGTTTATCTTTGTCTGCATTACTCGAACTTTGAATGGCTGAGCCAGTTTTGTGCCTACGCGATCGCCAATGGACCGGTCATCACTCAACGATTCAAAAACCCTCTCATTGGCCGGATCTTCGATCGTCTGCGATCCAGCACAGGACACGAAGTGATTCCTCAGGAACGCGCAATGATTCGGATGCTAAAATATCTCAAGGGCGGCGGGAAATTTGGCATGCTTTGCGACCTCAATCTCGATCCGAGCGAGGCGAGCGTGATTATCGACACTTTTGGCGGACTGAAGACTTGCGTGACACAGATGCAGGCTGCGCTCGCTCTGCGGACCAGAGCGAAGGTGGTTCCTGTCGAGTGCCGCCCACAACCTGATGGCACTTATCAAATTGTCTTTCACAAGCCGCTTGAATTCCACGCGGAGGCGACGGCAGCGGAGATTGCTCAGCTTTGCTGGAATGTGCTGGAGCCGTCCATCCACGAGCAACCTGAATGTTGGCTTTGGGCTTACAAACATTGGCGTTTCCGCCCGGCGAATGATCACACAGGCCGGTATCCCTTTTACGCTAACGTCGCCAAGCGATTCGACAAAATGTTGGCGAAACAGGACCAGAGTGCGAGTGCGTCTCCTAGGGCTCGAGCGTCTCCAGATAGCTGAATTTTTCGTCCTGAACGCGAATGATAACCCCTGGCTTTTTCGGATCACGACCTTGATCGAAGCTGATGTTTCCGGTGACTCCGGAAAAATCCCGAGTGGCGGCGAGCGCGTTTCGCAAGGCCAGCGGATCCGCGCTGCCCGCTCGCTTCAGGGCGTCGGAGAGGAGCCAGACCGCATCGTAAAATAGAGCGGCAAACGCTGACGGCGCGAACCCGAACTTTTCCGTATAAGCATCATTGAACGTTCTCACTTTGTCGGAGGTGTGCTCGTTTGAAAAGTGAGAAACGAAATAGCAATTGTTCGCAGCTTGCCCCGCAAGCTTGAGGAACTCTTTCGCCTCCCACCCATCTGTGCCGAGAAAGGGCGCATCGATCCCGATCTGGCGCGCTTGTCTAATGATGAGCGCGGCCTCGGCATAATAGCTCGGAAGGAAAATGATTTCGGGATTCTGATCCTTGATGGCCCGGAGTTGATTGGTGAAATCCGTATCGCCGCCACGGTAGAACTCTTCAGCCACGATCGCCCCGCCGTGCTGAAGGAAATTCGCTTTGAACGCTTCCATCATCCCGCTGCTCGACGGATTGGACACGTCGAAGAGGATAGCTGCTTTTTCGTACTTCGAGTGAACGCGCGAATTTGGCGATCACCGCGGCTTGGAAATGATCCAGGTAAGAGGCTCGGAAGATGCAATCTCCCGTTTCGGTGACCTTCTCACTCGTCGCACTGGGTGTGATCATCGGAATGCCGCTGGCCTGAGCCAACGAGGCCGCCACGAGCGAACGGTCAGTCGCCGTTTCCCCCACCAGAGCCACGACTTTGTCGACATTGATCAATTCAGTGACAACGGCCCCGGTTTTTTCTGGCAGAGATTCTGTGTTTTTGGTGACGAGCTTTATGGGATGGCCGAAGACGCCTCCGGCAAGGTTGATCTCCTCGATCGCGAGAATCGCGCCGTTCAAAGCGTCGATTCCAAAACCGGCGTGCGCGCCCGTGATCGGCGCGAGCAAGCCAATCGGCGTCGCCAGCGGATCCTCGGGCGTTGCCTCCGCGGAGGGGGTCGGCATCTCGGCAGCAGAGGGTGTTGGCGTCTCACTCAAGGAGGGTGTTGGAGTCTCAGGGGCGGAGGGTGTCGGAGCCTCAGGGGCGGAGGGTGTCGGAGTCTCAGGCGCGGAGGGTGTCGGAGTCTCAGGGGCGGAGGGTGTCGGAGTCTCAGGGGCGAAGGGTGTCGGAGTCTCAGGGTCGGAGGGTGTCGGAGTCTCAGGCGCGGAGGGCGTCGGAGTCTCAGGGGCGGAGGGCGTCGTCGCTTCGGTAATGGAGGGTGTGGGAGTCTCAATTGCCGAGGGCATAGGAGTCTCCGTCACGGAAGGCGTTGGCGTCTCTGTCGCCGAGAGTGCCGGACTGAGAGTGGCAAACGGGGTCGCGGTTTGGCTCGGTGGCGCTGGAGTTTCGGAAGGCGCTGACGTCGGCTCGGCCGAGGGTATTGGGCTTTGAGCAGTGGGGGGCTCGGGAGGTGGCGGTTTTTTTTCACAGCTCGCGAGCACAAAGGCCACGATGAGCGCGAGGAGAAAAAGAAGAGCTCGCTTCACGGCGCGAAGTTTAGGGAAGCTGCTGTCGGGCGCAACCGCCTTGTATATGTCAGGTGCGGGAGGCTCGACTCAGTCCCGATGCGTGAATCTGGGCGCATGAGGTCTGGTCAGCCAGAAGGGGATCAGGAATCGGCGATGTTGCTCTGGAAGCGAGGGCAGGGGATACTACAGTATTTGTATGCCCCCGGAATACGATCTGCAGGCGAACAAGAAGGCCTTTGAAATCAACATGGACCCGCGAATCTACGGCGCCTTCGCGGAAATTGGAGCAGGCCAGGAAGTGGCACGAAGGTTTTTCCTGGTCGGCGGGGCGGCCAACACTGTGGCCAAGACCATCTCCGCGTACGATATGACATTCTCAGATTCCATTTACGGAGCCTGCGGACGTTACGTGAGCCGAGCCAGACTTGATAGCATGCTAACCCATGAATACGGCCTGCTCATTGAGCGGCTCGACGCAAAATCAGGCGGCGCGCGAACATTTTTTGCCTTTGCCGATACGGTGGCGGCGCGGAGTTTTCGCGGGCATGCTGAATCCCACGGATGGATGGGTATCCGCTTTCAGACGAACCCACGCGCGGAAACCAACGAGATTATAATCCACATCCGCATGCTGGACCAAACCAACCTCCAGCAGCAAGAGGCGCTCGGGATTGTGGGAGTCAATTTAATTCATGGGTCATTTTTCCTCACCAAGGATTCCGAAGCTCTCCTGGGCTCTCTGGTGGACGATCTGGCGGCTGGTCGCATCGAGATCGACATGATCCGCTTTAGCGGGCCCGACTTTGCCGGCGTCGATGATCGGATCATGGCCTTGCAGTTGGTGACACACAATCTTACCAATGCGGCATTATTCCGCGCCGACGGCGAAATTGTGAATGCCGGCGATGCGCTCTACAAGAAACCGTTGCTTGTCGAACGCGGAAGCTTTCGGCCGGTAACGCTGGTCGCCGACGATATGCTGAATTGCGCGCGGGCCATGTTCATGCGTGAGGAGTCCGTGAAGGATTCCGAACCGGAGGTCCTCATGGAAATTACCATGACGAACTTGCTGCGGAGCGGACAACTCGACTTGCGAGATTTTCTCGATAGGGTCGACATGCTCGGCGCGATGGGGCGCACAGTGCTCATCTCCAACTATGGCCGCTACTACAGGCTGGTCAATTACCTCGCGCGCTACACCGATCGAATGATCGGACTGCCGCTCGGGATCCCCGCCATGGCCGAGATCTTCGAACCGGAATATTATCGCGACCTTGAAGGTGGAATTCTCGAGGGCTTGGGCAAGCTCTTCAAAACGCGGGTGAAGCTATACGTGTATCCTTTTCTGAATCCAAATGGTGACCTCGTCACCACGCAAAATTTCGAGGTCGAGCCAAATCTGGTTCATCTTTATACGCACCTTCTTGAAAACGGCTTTATTGAGCCAATGCAAGGGCACAATCCCAATTATCTACCCATCAAATCTGCGGAAGTTCTCACAAAAATTCGCAGCGGCGCTGAAGGTTGGGAAGGAATGGTTTCTCCGGAGGTTGGAAGCATTATCAAGCAGCGAAAGCTTTTCGGATATCAACCTGAGCTTGCCGGTAAAAACTAAAGGGCACTGTCGGTTTTTCTCCCGAAGGAGAGGGGAGGAGTTGTTCGCCGTCGGGTTCTCGTTATGATGGGGCATGCCGTTGATGCACCACACCGAAAGCGAAACCTCTCCTCGCAGTATTCCCCTCCGCTCCGAAGTCCCTCTGAGTGACACCTGGAATTTGACGCCTCTTTATCTCAACGCTGATGCTTGGGAAGAGAACTTCACGAAGTTGCAGGCAGATTATGGAGAGATCTCCAATTTCCGCGGAAAGGTTGCAGAGAGCGCCTTGGCGCTGCGAGACGCGTTGGAGTTCGAGAAGAGTATCGACCTTCGCACCGAACGACTGAGCCAATACGCCGCTCTCCGCGTGGCTGAGAACGCCGCGGATGATGCCTCGTTATCACGCGAAGCGCGCTTCGACAGTTTACGAGTCAAAATCGGAGAGGCGTTCTCATTCCTGGTTCCTGAAATCCAGGAAATTCCCGATGAGAACTTCGACCGCTATCTGGCGGACCGGGTGCTTATCGACTGGGTAATCCCTCTGAAGGAAGATCCGCCGCTTGAAAGCGCACACCTTGAGCGTCAACGAAGAGCGACTGCTGGCGCTGGGCTCCTCGGCGTTGCGGGGGTATCAAGAGACTTTCTCGCAGCTTACCAATGTGGACATGAGGTTTGGCTTTGTCCGCGATCAGAGCGGACAGGAACGCGAACTGACGCAAAGTTCTTTTTTCTCGTTTCTCCAGCGGCGGGAACCTGAGGTGAGGCGCGAAGCGTTTCATAAGTTCTACGCCGAGTTTAAAGATCATCAATTCACCCTGGCATCCTCATTATCGAGCTCGATCCGCGCCGACGTCTTTTACGCGCGCGCGAGGAACTATCCGTCAGCTATCGAGGCGGCACTCTTCTACGATGATGTGCCGCTGAGTGTCTATGATAACCTCATCACCACGGTCCGGCGAAATTTCGGGCCCCTTTATCATTACTTCAATCTGCGCAAGCGCGTTCTTGGGCTGCAGGAGATCCACCATTACGACACCTACGTCCCGTTGGTTGCTGATGTGCAAACCTCGATCCGATGGGATGAGGCAGTAGACAAAGTGCTCAGCGCACTGGCGCCACTCGGTGACGAATATCTCGGAATGCTCGGGCATGGGTTGAGGGAGGGACGATGGTGTGACCGTTATGAAAACAAGGGCAAGCGGAGCGGGGCCTTCAGCTACGGAACCTATACGAGCCCGCCCTACATCATGATGAATTATAAGTCCGACGTTTTCTCCGACGTCTACACCCTTGCGCATGAGGCGGGACACTCCATGCACACATGGTATGCGCAGCGCACGCAAAGCTATCAAAATTATCATTATCCCATTTTCCTCGCGGAGGTCGCTTCGACTTTCAACGAGATCCTGCTGACCGGACACCTCTTGCGGACCACCGATGACCGCAAGATGCGCGCATACATCATCAATCGGGAAGTTGATGACCTGCGCGGCACGCTTTTCCGGCAGACGATGTTTGCAGAATTCGAGAAGGCTAGCCACGCCGCTGAAGAGCAGGGCGAGCCTCTCACCCTGGAAGGCTTCAAGAGAATCTATCGTGGGCTCCTTGACGATTACTTCGGACCCGATTTTACCATCGATCCGGAGTTAGAGCTTGAAGGCCTGCGCATTCCGCATTTCTACAGCGCATTCTATGTTTACAAATACGCGACCGGCATCTCAGCGGCGGCAGCCCTGGCCGATCAGGTTCTGGAGAGCGGAGATCCTGCCAGATACTTAGACTTCCTCCGCAGCGGGGGCACTCGTTTTCCCATTGAGACGCTCACCGAAGCCGGCGTAGACATGAGTTCTCCGGCTCCCATTGAGGCCGCGCTGGATCTCTTCCAACGGCGCGTGAGCGAGCTCGAGGAGCTCTTAGCGTAGAACGAATGTGTCCTAGCAGCTGATGCTTTGCCTGAATCGGTATGAAGCGCGGATTTCTCGAGAAGCTTATTGAACGCATCCGGTTGGTCCAACCGGGCGACGTCCAGAACTACCTTGTGGAAATCGCACGCGAGAAGGGATTTCTCGAGACCATCTTCAACGCAATTCTCGAGGGCGTCATCGTTACTGATCCAGCGGGGCGGATCATCTACCTCAATCGCGCCGCCTGCGGATTCTTCGGAATCATCGACGAAGCCAGCCTTGGCAAACCGCTTGGAGAGGTGGTCCGTGGACTGGACCTCGCCCAAAGCTCCGGCTCCAGTGAGGTCGTCAGCCGCGATCTGGAGGTCTTCTATCCCGAGAACCGCTTCCTGAATTTCTATATCGTGCCGCTGATGAGCGAAGATACGCATCAGGAGCTCGTCGGGCGCGCAATCATCATGCGCGACATCACCCAGAATCGTCGCGCCACGCAGGAGACCATCGAAAGCGAGCGCTTTTCGGCGCTCACGCTGCTTGCGGCAGGGGTAGCTCATGAGATCGGAAATCCGCTTAATTCGCTGGACATCCATCTTCAGCTCATCCAGCGGCGGGTCAAAAAACTGCCCGTCAGGACGCGCCCAGAATTCAGCGAATCAATTCAGATCGCGCGGCAGGAGGTTGCTCGTCTGGATCACATTATCACGCAATTTTTGCGTGCCATCCGGCCGCAGCCGCTCTCGATGCGAAGGGAAGACATTAACGTTGTTATCGAGGAGTCGGTGGCCTTTCTCGAAGCCGAATTGAAGGATCGAGATATCCTCGTGGAACTGGAACTCGACAGATCGCTGGCTCCGATGGAGATCGATCGCGACCAAATAAAACAGGCGTTCTACAACGTGATTCGCAACGCCCTTCAAG
Source organism: uncultured Verrucomicrobiae bacterium (assembly GCA_963744345.1). Taxonomy (GTDB): domain Bacteria; phylum Verrucomicrobiota; class Verrucomicrobiia; order Chthoniobacterales; family Terrimicrobiaceae; genus DASTFP01. The sequence goes on along the minus strand of CAVUTD010000007.1, from coordinate 95,274 downwards.
CTATGAAAAGCGGCGGAATTTTGCGGATCCGTTCTGGCGCAGACGAAACCCATCAGTTTATCTCCATCTCCGATACCGGGGGCGGCATATCTCCGGAGAATATCAGCCGGGTGTTCGAGCCTTATTTCACCACGAAGTCTGCGGGCTCAGGTTTGGGATTGCTCATTGTCCGTCGAATAGTTCGCGCGCATGGCGGCGAAGTCATCATCGAAAGTGAACAAAATCGCGGGCTCACCCTGACCATCCGACTGCCTCTCGCCAATCGCCGCGTCCGCTTCCTTGAGCAGGGGAGCGCAGGCGATGGACGAAATCCACCTTGACGGCGCAGAAATCTCGGTACCTTCATGGAGTGGAACAGTCTGCCTCTGCAATTCGCGAATATCCTCAAGACCAACCGGTCAACCGGCCCGAAGTCACGGCGAACCCGCCGAACGCCAATACTGCCTACATCGCCATCACGGCGTTGATTGTGCTGGCCTCAGTGTGCATCCTTCTGCTTACGAATAATCGACCGGACCTCTGGCCGACCGTCGCAATGATTGGCTCGCTTTGCGGCTTTGGAGCAATCATGTCCTTTTTCGTTACCCGGCCTAAGACTTAGCGTTCGCTGCGTTAGGAAAGAGCGGTCAGACGCGGGCCGGGAGACAAGCTGCTGAGGGCTTTCGTAACCCGTGACAGGCGAGTTTCCGTCTTGCCGATAAATGGCCCCCAAGCTAAGGTGGCGATGTGCTTTCCGCCTTGGCTCCCTTGATCGGAGGAATTGTGGGGACGGCCGTCATGAGCGCGCTGCTACTTTTGCCGCGCTGGCTTGGCCTCGGTAAGATCGACGTCATTCCTGCGGTCGGAGCTCTCATTACGGGAAAAGCAGAGAACGCGCTTTCCGTTGGCTATATCGTCCATTTCGCGTCCGGCATCGTCTTTGCCTATTTCTACTGGGGAGTCTTGCTGCTGATGAGAATACCCCTAGTCTGGTGGGCGTTTGGGATGGCAGGGTGCATTCACGGCATCGTGGTGATGCTGCTCGTTTGCATTACCGTCATGGAGCACCATCCCATTGCTCGTTATCATGAGCGGGGTCCAATGACGGGCCTTGCCCAGCTTATTGCACACATCGTTTACGGAGTTGTCGTGGGTATGATCGTTCATGCCTTACAATGAGGGCGTGGCAATTTAAGAAACAGGGCGGCTCAGCGTGATTTTAAACCAGATAAGGAGCGCGGTGGAGTTCGCCTCACACCTCCCGCGCTGTCGCGAGATCGTCAGCATCCTTTGGAAGTATGGATTCGCCGAGCGAAGAAGGCTGGCAAGATCAATATCCCCCTGCAGCATAAGATTGATCCGGAAGGATTCGAACCCGCTACGCAAGACACTTGACTCGATCGCGAACCGGCTCACCAATGCCATCCTTACCGCGTCCGTCTTGATTTGCTCGAGCATTCTGGTCTTGGCGGGCCTTCCTCCCAAATTGGGCGGTGTGCCCATCCTGGGCATGGCGGGACTCATCTGGGGAACGTACATGTGCCTTCGACTCGTGCTCTCGATCTGGAAACATGGCGGCTTGTAATGCTTGGCCATAGCGCTAAGCAATATCCGGGAGGTTGATGGAGCTTTACTGGAACTCGCGCGAGTGCGGGATATAGTTTCGACGATGGATAGCTTTGGCCGAGTTATCGACTACCTGCGCATTTCGGTCACCGACCGGTGCAATGAGCGTTGTCTTTATTGCATGCCCGAAGGTTACAAGGGCTGGTCCCAAAAGGCGGACCACCTTAGTGCTGACGAAATTATCCAAGTCGTCGAAGCGGCCTCTCGTCTTGGATTTCGAAAATTTCGGCTGACGGGTGGTGAACCCTGTATTCGGAAGGATCTCGTTCAGATAGCGGCAGGGATCGCCAGCCAGTCAGGGGTATGCTCGCTGGGTGTCTCGACTAATGGAACGCGGTTGGTTCCGCTGGCAGTGCCGTTGCGTGAAGCTGGTGTCGGTTCAGTCAACATCAGCCTCGACGCGCTGGATCCTCCCCTTTATCGCAAGATCACGGGCGGGGAAATTGCCACGGTTCTGGCGGGGATTGAGGCGGCGCTTGCTTCGGGCATGCCAAGCATCAAGCTGAACTGTGTACTGATGCGTGGGGTCAATGAGAGAGAAATCTGGCCGCTGATCCACTTCGCCGCCGAACGTGAGCTTCCGATCCGATTCATCGAACTCATGCCGATCTCCAGAGCGGATGTCCTCACGGAAGACAATTTTCTCTCCGTTCAGGAAGCAATGTTGCGATTGGCGGAAAGCGATGATCTTTCGCCGATGGATTTTCCCCACTTGGGTCATGGGCCTGCGCGCTATTACCGTCTTAGTAAATTGGGAGCGACGGTCGGCTTTATTGGGGCAATTACGACCTCCGACTTCTGTTCCGGCTGCAACAAAATCCGTCTCACCTCCGACGGAAAGATACGCCCATGTCTTGGCCGCCACAACGAGGTGGACTTGCTGGGTGCTCTTCGCCACGAGGAAGGTCGGGTGGAGCAGCTTCTCCGGGCGGCCATCGCAGCGAAGCCGCAAGACCATGAGTTTCGTGGGTGCTATCAGCCCGGCCGGCCGATGACGGCGATCGGAGGATGAAGTGCTGGAGTTGCGCGTGCTTTTTTTTGCCGCAGCGCGGCAGGCCGCGGGATGCGGAGAGGCGACACTGCCTTGCGAGCGCGATGGCATCGGCGAAGAAGTTTTTTGGGAACGGCTCGTCGCCAATTATCCTTCCTTAGCGGAGCTGCGGGGCGTTGTCCGGATTGCGAGAAACTGCACCTATCTTTCTACGGGCGAGAAGTTGCTCCCCGGAGATGAAGCAGCTTTGATCCCACCGGTGTCAGGAGGATAGACATCTGTGGGTATGATGGACCTGGCAAGCTGCCAAGGCGGCATCTTGGAGCGGGTCTTGGGCGATTCCGAGAACGGGAGACGCATGAACGTCGAAATCCAATTTACTGATCAAGCGATCTGGGCATCTAAGAGCGCGCCGCGCGACGGTGCCGGTGCCGTCGCGGAATTCCAAGGGCTTGTGCGAGGCACCGAGGGAGGTGCCAGGATTTCCGGTTTGACTTACGAGATCTACGAACCCATGGCCAATCTTGTGGTGAGGCAGATCGTCGAAGAACTGGATGCCGCCTATCCTTGTCTCGCTTTCCTGTTGATTCACCGATACGGTTTTGTGCCTGTCGGGGAGGCGGCTATCTATATCCGCATCGAAGCCGCTCATCGCACGGAGGCGATCAGAATGCTCGAACACTTCATGAACCGTCTGAAAGCCGATGTTCCCATCTGGAAAGTCGGATCGACACCATGTTAAGTGTCGCTGATCTTTGGTCTTTGGTCGATCGCGAGGCGCAGCCGTTGGCACCGGTCCGCGTGCCTTTGGGCGAGTCGCTCGGGCGACGCCTTGCCGAGGACATCCCCGCGGATGTTGACATGCCTGCGTTCAGCCGTTCGGCCATTGACGGCTACGCGGTTGCTGAAGGCTCTGCCCCAGGGTGGTTTCACATCCTGGGAGAGGTCCGCCCCGGCATGCCGTGCTTCACCTCGCCCAAAGCGGGGGAAGCGGTAAAGATCTTCACGGGATCCGCGCTGCCCGATTCAGGAATCGGACTCGTCATGGTCGAGGATACCATTGTTGAAGGTGAACGGTTGCTCACCCATGCGGCGGCGAGCCAAAGACACATACGAGGAAAAGGGTCGCAGGCTCATGCCGGCGATATTCTCCTTCCCAGTGGGGTGATCATCAATCCTGGCGCAGTAGCCCTCTTGGCGTCCGTTGGTGTGACGAAGCCTCTCGTCTCATCCCAGGTAAGAGCCGCTCATCTCGTCACCGGAAGCGAGCTGGTATCAGCTGATTCCGAGCCGCGCACCGGCTTCATACGCGACAGCAACTCTCCGCTTATAGCCGGTTTGCTCGCCGAAGCCGGCGCGAAACGCACGTTTCATCGCCATGTCTCAGAGAGTGTCGATGAGGCGATCGCCGCATTGGAAAACGTGGATGTTGATTTGCTGTTGATTAGCGGCGGCGCAAGCGTCGGCGCCTACGACGGCACCGGACAAATCCTGAAAGGATTGGGCTTTGTCATCCATTCGTCGAAAGTCAGCAGCCGTCCGGGAAAGCCCCTGATCTTCGCCACGCGCGATGCTTGCGCGGCTTTCGGTCTTCCAGGTAATCCGCTGTCTCACTTTGTGTGCTTTCATCTTTTTGTCCGCCGTGCAATTGACGCCATGGCGGGTCGCTCTCCACAACGGACAATCTTGGTTCGCCTCGCGGGAGAGGCACCCCGCTCCGACCCGCGTGAGACATGGTGGCCCGCGGCGGTCCGGACACACGAGGCGCAACTCGTCGCCGAGGCGATTCCCTGGAAAGATTCGTCGGACGTGACCGGTCTCGCCCGCGCTAATGCGCTCCTGCGCATTGCCAGTGAGACCACGAGCGATCTCCTCGAAGCTCTGCTTATTGGCAGTCTCCAGGAATGATTGAGTTTTCCCATCTCGAGCCCGGTGGTGCTGCGCGCATGGTGGATGTAGGCAGCAAGCCCGACCTGGAGCGCAAAGCGGTGGCGGCCGGTCGTCTCGTCTGCCAGCCGCAGACGATCGCTGCTCTCAAGGAGCGCGCGCTTCCCAAGGGAGACGCTCTTGCCGTAGCGCGAGTCGCTGCTATTCAGGCCGTGAAGCTGACCGCCCATTTGATCCCACTCTGCCATCTGCTTCCCTTAGATCATGTCGCGGTGGACTTCGAAGTGAGAGAGAACGAAATTGCGATTCGCTGCGAGGCTGCCACGCGCTCTGGCACCGGCGTCGAAATGGAAGCGTTGACCGGGGTTACGGTCGCCGCGCTGACCCTCTATGACATGATGAAGTCGGCCGACAAGACAATGAGCATCGAAGGGATCACACTCGTCAGCAAAACCAAGCTATGAAGATGGCGCGATTGACGATCAGCGACAGAGCATCGGCCGGCATCTATGAAGACAGGAGCGGTCCCGAGATCGAGCGGGTGTTCTGCGAGACTTGGAAAGACGGTTGCGAAATCGTCACGCGAATCGTCCCGGACGAGCGGGAGAACATCAGCCGCACTCTCGCCTCGCTGGCCGATGAGGAACGATGTGACTTGATTTTGACCACCGGTGGCACCGGGCCGGCGGCCCGCGACGTCACTCCAGAAGCCACCCTCGATATTGTAGAAAAGGAACTGCCCGGTTTCGGAGAAGCACAGCGCGCGCTCTCGTTTAGGAACGTACCGACTGCGATACTCTCGCGAGCCACCGCCGGCGTGCGAGGCAGGTCGCTGATTATCAATCTTCCCGGCAATCCCAAGGCGATTGCCGAGTGCCTCCCTCCCATAGTTCCTGCAATCCGGGAAGCCCTGCGGCATCTTGCAGAATAAAGCCGACCGGAGATCGCAACCTCGAATTAGCTCGAATCACCGGATAAACCACTGCTGGTCTACTCCGCCTCATTCCGCGGTTAAATCGATCGTTGCTTGTTAAATGCGATCGATGACCTTGTGCAGCGTTGAACTGCTCTGGCTAAGGAGGTCGCCGAGCACCGACGAGGCCTTGTTCAGAAGGCCATGAGCTTTTTGTTTTGCCTCGAGACGGGTCTTCTGAGTGGTCTCGGCGCTGCTGCGGATGCCCTTCCGCAAAAGGGTTGCGGCCTGGTCAACCATTTTTAAGGCCTCCTGAGCAAGCGCTTCTTCTCGCGGTTGGGCAGCGGTCTTTTTCCCGGTTGGTGAATCGGCTCTCTTCGGGTCGGCTTTGCTGCGACTATCGTTTTTCTTGACCACGGATCTAAGTTAACTCTGAGCCGAGCGCTTGCCAAGAGCTAGTGCTAAGGCAATTATAGCCTTATCGCCATGGAAGCCCTGATTGACCTTCTGCAAAAGAATGCTCTCACCCCCCGCGAGGATCTCGCCCGCATGCTCGACATGTCCGTCGACGAGATCGAGGCTGAGATTGCGCGACTGGAACGCGAAGGGGTGATCCTCGGCTATCAGACGATCATTAACCGCGAAAAGTGGGATACCGATATCGTCACCGCCGTCATCGAGGTAAAGATCACTCCCGAACGGGAGGGCGGATTCGATCGGATTGCCTCGCGAATCGCCAAATTTGAGGAGGTACAAACCTGTTATCTGATGAGCGGCGGCTATGATCTTCTGGTCATCGTCGAGGCCAAGAACCTTCGCGGTGTGGCGGGCTTTGTTGCGGAAAAGCTGAGCACTATCGAGGCCGTGCAGGCGACAGCGACACATTTCCGGCTCAAGACGTACAAAGAGAACGGCGCCTTTCACCATTTCGAGCATGCACCCGAGCGCCTTCCTGTCTCCCCATGAGCATCCAAGTCGCCGACCACGTTCGCGACATCCCGCGCTCAGGAATTCGCGACTTCTTTGAGATCGTCCAAAGTATGGAGGATGTCATTTCGCTCGGGATCGGCGAGCCGGACTTTGCGACACCCTGGCATATCAGAGAAGCGGCTATCTATTCCTTGGAGAAGGGGCGCACGGGATATACTTCCAATCTGGGGCTTCCGCGACTCAGGCGTGCCATCGCCGCCTATGTGGCAGATCATTTTGGTGTTCAGTACGAACCGCTTCGTGAAGTGCTGATTTCCGTCGGCGTTTCAGAAGCAATTGATCTTGCTTTGCGAGCTCTTTTGAACCCAGGCGATGAAGTGCTCTACCACGAGCCGTGCTATGTCTCGTACAGCCCGAGCGTGGCTCTTGCCCGCGGAGTGGCTCGCTCAATTCCGACCAAAGCCGTGGAGCATTTCGTGCTCCGTGCCGATGCTCTGGAGCGCGCGGTGACGCATCGGTCCAAGGTGCTCATGTTGAATTTTCCCACCAATCCCACGGGCGCCACCATGCCTGCAGAAGAGCTTGAGAAGATCGCGGCGGTTTGTGTGAAGCACGATCTGGTAGTGCTCTCCGACGAGATCTACAGCGAGTTGACCTACGATTCCGCGGCGCATCCTTCGCTGGCCGCTCTCCCGGGTATGAAGGAGCGCACGATCCTTCTTCACGGGGTGTCGAAGGCCTATGCTATGACTGGATGGCGAATTGGTTTCGCTTGCGCGCCGCCACCGGTGATCGAAGCGATGATGAAGATTCACCAATACGCGATTCTCTGCGCGCCCATCATGGGACAGGAAGCTGCCATCGAGGCGCTGGAGCGGGGGGAGGAGAGCATGCTTTCGATGCGACGCGAATATGAGTTGCGTCGCAATTATATCGTGCGCGGTTTCAACGAGCTCGGGCTCGAGTGTTTCAAGCCTCGCGGGGCCTTTTACGTGTTTCCGAAAATTGCCTCCACAGGTCTGACGAGCAGGGAATTTTGCCTGCAATTGCTTCGGGAAAAGAAAGTCGCGGTAGTTCCCGGCTCGGCCTTTGGCGCCTGCGGCGAGGGACATGTCCGGTGCAGCTATGCCACCGCTCTCGCTCAGATCAAGATCGCCCTCGAACGCATCGCACAATTTTGTGGTAACCTGGCCGCAAATAAGGCGGCGGCCTAAACACGAAGATCGGACAGACGCTTCGCTAACGAGGCTTGCGATACATGGCCTTGAGAGGGTGCTCGTCTAATATGTTCGGCTCGATGCCGCCAAGTTCATCGGGATCATAGAGCTGAATCCCCACATAGTAGAATATCGGACAGACCGGCACTTGTTGAGAGACCAGAATCGCTTCGGCTCGGCGGAGAATCTCGAAGCGTTGGGCGGGGTCAGTTTCCTTCGCCGCTTCCCTGATGAGCCGGTCGTACACTGGATCGCTCCAACCGGTTCGATTATTGCCATTGCCGGTGACAAACATGTCGAGAAACGTGTTCGGATCGGGATAATCGCCGACCCAGCTTGAGCGAGCGATACCGTAATCGAGAGAGGAGAGGGAGTTTAAGTAGACCTTCCATTCCTGAAGAGCCAGGTTGACCTTAACACCGAGGTGTTGCAGCCACATGGCTTGCAACTCGACCGCGATGTCACGATTTTGCTGGCTTTCGTTGTACAGAAAAGTCGTCAGAGGAAAGCCCTTGCCATCCGGAAATCCAGCCTCACTGAGAAGTCGGCGAGCCTCCTCGGGATCATAGGGCAACCCCTCAGGCGGATGATATCCGTCCATGCCCGGAGGGACGAAGCTCGGGGCAGGCAATTCGCCTGCGCGCGTGATCTTTTCCACGATTCGGCGCTTATCCACAGCCATGGCGAAGGCGCGACGAACGCGCGCATCGTTGAAAGGTGGCTGCGAGCAGTTAAAACGCAGAAAATAGATCCCCAGGAAAGGAGCGGAATGGAAATCCGGAGTGCCCTTTATCGCATCGAGCAGGGCATTGGGTGTGAGATTCTTGTCTACGATCAGGTCCGCGAGTCCGCCCGCGTAGAAGTTGAAAGCGACCGTCGCCGCGCTGATCGGCAGCGCTTCAATGGTTTCAAGAGCGACGTTCTTCGCGTTCCAGTAATGAGGGTTTTTGCGCAGCCGAATTCTGTCGTTGATCCTCCAATCTTCGAGAACGTAAGCGCCGTTTCCCACGATTTTCCCCGGCTTTACCCATTCGTCTCCCATTTTTTGAATGCGTTCCACCGGCACAGGCTGCAATGGAGGCGTTGCGCAAAGATCCAGGAAAAACGGCGTCGGGTTCTCCAGAGTCACTTCGAGGGTGTGGTCATCGAGTGCTTTAACGCCGACTTGCGAGAAATCGCTGATTTGACCCTCAGCGAATGCTTGCGCGTTCTTGACGTAGAAGAGTTGATAGTTGTAGCTCGCCGCGGTCTCGGGCGAGAGAGTTCGTTTCCAGGATTCCACAAAGTCATTCGCGGTGAGCGTGCGACCATCACTCCATCTGGCGTCCTTTCGGATCTTGAAAGTATAAACCTTTCCGTCCTCCGAGATCGTCCACGACTCTGCCATGCCCGGACCACCCTTTCCGCGAGCGTCAAACGTCGTAAGTCCTTCAAAAAGAGCGTTGACGATGCGGCCTTCGGGCTGCCCCGTGATGATTGAGGGATCAAGCGTCTCCGGCTCCGCCCCATTGACAAAGACGAGGTCAGCTCGCTCCCGCCCGGGTCCGCAGCCGGAAGCGAACGACAAAAGAACAGCAAGGAGCAGCCGCAGGATCATCGGCGGGCAATCAAGGAATTTCGGAATGCGCTCGGGTGCCCGAGAGCATGGCGCCCCTGGGAGAAATGTCCGCTAAAGGAGTTCGGCGATCTGCACCGCATTCAACGCAGCGCCCTTGAGAAGCTGATCTCCGGTGACCCAGAAGGAGAGGCCGTTCTCCAGCGCGGAATCAATGCGCAGCCTTCCCACCGCGCAAACATCTTCGCCCGCATAATCCACCGGCATCGGATAGACGTTGTCGGTGGGATCATCGCGCAATTCTACGCCGCGAAATCCAATAATTGCTTCACGCGCCTCAGGAAGGCTTACTCGCTGTTCAAATTCAGCGCTCACCGCTATCGAGTGGGCGCGAAAGACCGGAACTCGCACGCAGGTGACAGAAGCCTTGAATCCCGGAAAATGCATAATGCGCCGTCCCTCGTTTTGAACCTTCAACTCTTCTCTGGTGTAGCCGGAATCGAGAAAAGAATCTACCTGCGGAATGACATTGAAGGCGATCTGGTGCGGAAAAACTTCGCGTTCGATCGCTTTGCCGGCAACGGCCGCCTTGGCCTGCTGTCTCAACTCTTCGACGGCCAGCGCCCCAGCTCCGGAAACCGCCTGGTAAGTGGAAGCGAATATCCGTTTCACGTGGAACCTTCGATGCAATGGAAAGAGCGCCATCAACAGAATGGCGGTCGTGCAATTTGGATTCGCGATGATGCGCTCGTGCCGGGCGACGTCGGCCCCATTAATTTCGGGTACCACCAGCGGCACGTTTTCCTGCATCCGAAAAGCCGATGTGTTATCAATCACAACGGCTCCGCATTGCACGGCAATGGGGACGAATTCTCGCGATATCGCTGCGCCTGCGCTAAAGAAAGCCAGATCGATATCCTCAAAAGAGTTTATCCCCAGAGTTTGCGTCGCGATCTCCTGGCGCCGGTATCTTTGGGTCTGGCCTGCGGATCTCGACGACGAAAGACGCTTGATGGAGCTGACCGGAAAATTCCGGCGCTCCAACACGTGAAGCAGTTCAGTTCCTACGGCGCCAGTTGCGCCAACAATTGCAACTCGATATTGTCGGGACATAGGGAGACCAAATAATGAGTAACAGCTCCTCCGAAGATGTCCACGTTCCATTGCGCCTTCGCGTCAACACCAATCGCCAGCGGCTCGAGGTGCTTCGTTACGGGAAAATTTGCAAGAGCTATGCCATATCCACCTCAAAGTTTGGTCTCGGTCGCGAGCCCGGAAGCAACAAAACTCCGCTGGGCCAATTTCTCGTGGGCGAGAAAATCGGTGCCGGTGCGGCTCTTGGGACAGTTTTCGAGAGCCGCCAGCCGAGCGGTCAACTCGCGGGGCAGGGGGGTGACGAGGACCTTATCCTGACGCGAATCCTTTGGCTCCATGGCCTCGAGGAAGGCAATGCCAATACCCGGGAACGCTTCATTTACATCCACGGGACAAATCAGGAGGCGTTACTGGGCACTCCGGCCAGTCACGGTTGTGTGCGCATGAGTAACGCGGACATCGCTGAGTGCTTCGAGGAGATCGCCGAAGGAACGCCGGTCGAGATTATCGCGTGACGACGCCTGGTCTCATCGCAGCGCGGCGATTTCCCCGGCAACGTCACTTGCTTTAAAGAGGAATGTTCCGGCGACCATGACGTTGGCCCCGGCTTCCCGCGAAGCTCGAGCTGTCGCCACGTTAATTCCGCCATCCACCTCGATGTGGTAGTCAAGTTTGTGTTGCGCCCTCCATTCCGCACCAGCGCGCACCTTATCCAGGGTCGCTGGAATAAAGGCCTGTCCGCCGAAGCCCGGATTCACCGTCATCACCAGCAGGATATCAAAAAGACCCAAAAAAGGCTCGAGGCGCGCGACGGGCGTGGGCGGGCTGATCGCCAGGCCGGCTTTGCAGCCAGCGGAACGGATGCGGTTGAGAGTTTCGGCAACATCATGGTCCGCTTCAACGTGCACGGAGATGGAGCTGGCGACAGATGTGAACCGCGAAAAAAATTTATCAGGTCGCTCGACGATCAAGTGGACGTCGAGCGGCACGTCCGTGCAGCGGGAGGCGGTTTCGACAACATCGGGTCCGAACGAGATGTTGTCCACGAAATGCCCATCCATCACGTCGCAATGAATCCAGTCGGCGCCCCCTTCGGTCATGCGAACGATTTCGCTCCCGAGTTGCGCGAAATCCGCTGCGAGGATCGAGGGAGCGACGATAGTTGTACGCGCATCCATATGCTCTTCATATCGTGCCATGCGGGATTTCACCAGCGATGAGTTTTTTATGGGCGAAGCGCTGCGGCTCGCGCGCAAAGCCTTAGCCTCCGACGAGGTCCCTATCGGCGCGGTGGTCGTTCGCGAGGGCACGATCATTGCGCGTGCATGGAACCAGGTCGAGACGTTGAAAGATGCCACCGCCCATGCGGAGATGCTGGCGATCACACAGGCCGAGAGCCTGGTCGGTGATTGGCGGCTCACGGATTGCGACATATTCGTCACCAAGGAACCTTGCCCGATGTGCGCCGGAGCCATCGTCCACGCCCGCTTGCGACGCGTAATTTTTGGCTGCCCCGATCCTAAGAGTGGCGCCGCGGGCGGATTGCTCAATATCCTCCAGATGCCGGAGCTTAACCACCGTTGCGAGATCACGAGAGAAGTAAGGGCCGAGGAGTGTGCCCGGATATTGAAGGATTTCTTCGGGGCCCGGCGGGCTCAAACAAGCAACATGCAGTCGCCGTAGCTGAAGAAGCGGTAACGCTTCTCGATGGCTTGCGCGTACGCCCGGAGCACCTGTTCGCGACCGGCGAAGGCGCAGACCAGCATGAGCAACGTCGATCTCGGCAGATGAAAGTTGGTGAGCAACGCTCCGACCCGTTGGAACGTGAAAGGGGGATGGATAAAGATGCTGGTTGAAGCTGAGCGTGGTGCGAGCGCACCCGGGGGCTGACTTTCCAGGACACGGGTGCTGGTCGTTCCTACTGCGACGATCCGTGCCGCCGCATTGATCGCTCGCGCGGCTTCTTCGCCGATCGAATAACGTTCCGAATGCATGCGGTGGTCTGCGACCTGTTCGACCTTGGGCGGCAAGAAAGTGCCGATTCCAATGTGAAGAGTCACGTGGGTGTGCGGTATTCGGGAGAGCAGTTCCGGAGTGAAATGCAGGCCGGCCGTAGGAGCTGCGACCGAGCCCGCGCTTTGGGCAAAAACGGTTTGGTAGCGAATCTCGTCCTCTCTGTCTGCGGCGCGATGAAGATACGGAGGTATGGGGACGCTGCCGAAACGCTCCAGATCGGGCTCCGACTCGAATTCGACTATGCGTGATCCGTCCTCAAGAATCTTCGTCACTCGCGCAGATAGATTGGCGATAGGAAATTCAAAGCCAGGGCGCATTCTGCGACCCGGTTTGACCAGGCAAATCCATTTTCCACGTCCGAGGGGTTCGACGAGAAGCAACTCGATGCGGGGATTTTGCGAAAGAAGCCGAGCCTTGATGACTCGCGAGTTATTCAGCACGATCAGATCGCCTGGCCTGAGATAGTCGGGAAGGTCGCGAAAGCTGCGATGTTCAATTTGCCCGTCGCGGCGATGCAAAACCAGCATCCGCGAAGCGTCGCGCTCAGCTAGGGGACGCGAGGCGATGAGCTCCGCCGGAAGAGCGAAATCGTAGTCCGCTACCCTCTCGCTCAAGCCTTTTCTGCGACCGGCTTGCTTTTGACGCGAACAAACCCGCATCTTTGCGCGGCTGCGTCGACAAGCTCGGCCGCCCGCTTCTTGAGCCCATAACCGCGGATTGTAAGAATGCCAACCCAGATGAGGTAAGGAATCCAGAGCCAGAGATCGCTGCCCTCGACGAAGAACTCGCGATAGCCCAGGATCGCGAGAATGATGAAATTGATAACAACTGTTGTCGTGACGGCGTGGGTATCGAGCTTGACCCGCGTCAGGCACTTTGGACCGCCATGATACTCGGTGACCGTGCGCAGCTTGATCCCCCACCAGAAGCTGCCATAGATTTGGATGTCCCAGTTTTTCCACCCTGTGTCGGTCGAGTAGTTCCAACCCTCCGCTTCGAGCGCCTCGAGGATTTCGGGCAGAAGGCGCTCGCGACCTTGGCCGTTCTCCGTCCAAAAGTTCAGCTTTGAGCTGCTTCCGCGAGTTGGAGTATAATTCTTCTCACGCGAGGCGATCACCTCGGTCGGAGTTCGCTTGTATTTCAACCACGTAAAATAACGCGACCAGCCGCGCACCAACGGCTGAGCTAGGGCGAGGAAAACCACAAGAAGGCGGGCGCGGACGGTGTCATGTTGCGGCTCGAGCTTGGCGTGGATCATGTACGAGAGCGCGACCAAGAAGGTGCCGCCGAACATGAGGTAAGGCACAATCCGTAAGAAGGGTAGGGGGATCGAGAGACAGAAAACAAATATGGTCAGCGCCACCCATTCGATGCTGCTTAGATAAGCGGCGATGTCCGATTGCGGCGTCGGATAAATGGATTGGAAGAGGCCTTCTCCGAAGATCCCGTGATAGATAACCGGTCGGTTGATGAGCCAAGTGAAACGCGGCGCACCGTAAATCTGGCCCTTCCATTTCGCGGTGCCCGTTGGGCCGAAGAAGACCAGGTGCCTAAAACGAAGCAGAGACTCGGCCTCTCCGTACCCCATCTGCTGTTTACGAAACGCACCGAGCGTAAAGCGCCGATAGTGCCAGACGATCGCGGAGGGGCTAAAGGAAATGATTTGCCCGGCTTGTTGCAGCCTCCAGCAAAAGTCCACATCATCTCCCGCTTTTCGGTATTCAGGGTCGAAACCGCCTACCTGCTCGAACGCCCATTTGTAAAAAGCCATGTTGCAGCCGGGGATGTGCTCGGCAACCACATCAGTGAGAAGCACGTGGTTTGGTCCTCCGGGGGCCGCGGCCACGCATGCCTGAATCCAGTTTTCGGCGGGTGGCGAAATGTTGGGCCCACCAACCCCCGCGTAATTTCCACCGAGCAGCGTGCCGACCAGAAAATACAGCCACTCCGGATCGGCCATACAATCGCTATCCGTATAAGCGAGCACTTCGCCTGTCGCTGCACGCGCGCCGACATTGCGAGCCGCGCTGAGCCCGGAATTTTCCTGCCGAATATTTTTGATCCAGGTATGTCTCGCGGCGATCTCTTGCGTGCTGTCGGTGGACCCATCATCCACTAGAATCACTTCATAGTTGGGATACTCGATGCGTTTCAGGGACTCGAGGCAACGGTCGAGCGTTTTCGCTCCATTATAGGAGCAGACAATTACGGACACCTTTGGATAGCGCGGCAGCTTTACCTTGAGAGTCATCGACTCATCGCTGTTGAAGAGCGCCTTAACCGTCGTCAGCGCTTGCTTGGGAATGCGGTCGCGGGTCGTAAGTCCGAAAGCCCAATCAGTGATGTCCTGTCCGTTACACCACCATTCGTCCGTCCACGTGTAAAGAAAGGTCCCAGCCAGACCGCCGCGGACCACGCTCTCGATATGCCAGCCGAGCATCTCAGCTTGCTCCTCTTCGGAGTGGGCGAGGGTATCCATGCCGAATTCGCCGATGACCAGAGGGCGGTCTTCGGCGAGATTCTGAAGCCGCGCCAGATAACGTTCGAAATCGCTCCTTCGATGCAGATAGACATTGAAGGTGTAAAAGTCCATGTTCGTGGGCAGCAGGTATTCCGTTGGCGGATAGCTCGCGTAGGAAAACAGGACGTCGTCGTCCGCATCACGTCCGACATAGATAATGTTCTCGACGAATTCTGTAACCCTCCGGACGCCGTACCACCGAACCATCGTGCTGGAAATTTCGTTGGCGACGAGGTAACCGAGCAACGCCGGATGGCCGGCATTAAATTTCACATCGGCATGAACCTTGTCGAAGATCTCCTTGCGACGCTTCGCGGAGCTGAGAAAGTCCACGTTCTGTCCCCACCAAAGAGTCACCATCACCCGGACTCCAAATTCATAAGCTAAGTCCAGGAACCATTTCGGCGGCGCGTGGTAAACGCGCACCCCGTTTACTCCTGCTTCGCGCATCATGGAGAAGTCGAGACCGGCTTTCTCGGGAGAGCCGACGTAGAAACCATCGGCGTCTGGCGCGAAGGTGCCATATGTGACCCCCTTGAGGAAAAACTTGTAATCGCTTTGGAAGAAAAACTTTGCGCGCGTGCGCACCCGATGGTTCACGGCGATACCGGTACGGAAACTCCTCTCACTTGTCCAGTGAGCAAATCGCCGCGTGGGCCCAAGCCCCTGCGCGCAGCCTAGCCTGGCGGTCCTCAGGCCTAATATCCGGCACTCTTGAGAGCCTCAGCGGCCACTTGCACGCTGCGTTCGATATCGGCTGGTGTGTGCGCCAGGGAAAGAAATCCAGCCTCAAATTGCGAAGGCGCGAAATAAACGCCGCGTTCAAGGCAGGCGTGAAAATACCGTGAGAACGCTGCCTGATCGCTCCGACGGGCATCCGCGAGATTGCGGACAGGACCCTCACAAAAATAGAGGCAGAACATTGAACCAATGCGCTGAAAGGCAAGCGGCTTTCCTTCGATGATGCTCCGCATTTTTTCCTCAAGCTGGGCGCCAAGCTCTTCCAAGCGTGACCACCCACCCTGGTTGATGAGCTGACGGAGTTGTGCCAGCCCTGCCGCCATCGCGACCGGGTTGCCCGAGAGTGTCCCTGCTTGGTAGACAGGTCCCTCGGGCGAGAGCATGTCCATGATCTCTGCGCGTCCACCAAAGGCGCCGACGGGAAGTCCTCCGCCGATCACTTTACCCAAAGCGGTCAGGTCTGGCGTGATCCTGTAGAGTTCCTGCGCTCCACCGGGTGCCACGCGAAAGCCCGTCATCACTTCATCGAAGATCAACAGCGAGCCTTCGGTCGCGCAGAGATCGCGGAGTTCCTCGAGATAGCCGGGCTCCGGAAGATAAAGCCCCGCATTGGCGGGAATGGGCTCGAGGATGACAGCAGCAATTTCGCTCCTGTTCGCGGCCAAGGCTGCGCGAAACGCTTCCAAATCGTTGTACGGCACGCTGACGGTAAGATTCGCGAGGGCGGCGGGAACTCCGGCGCTATCGGGCTGCCCGTGTGTCAGCGCGCCACTGCCTGCTTTGACGAGCAACGAATCGACATGTCCATGGTAACAGCCTTCGAACTTAATAATCTTATCTCGACCTGTGAATCCGCGGGCGAGCCGGATGCAGCTCATCGTGGCTTCGGTGCCGCTGTTGACCATGCGCACCTTGGAGATGGAGGGCACGAGATCGCAAATCATTTGAGCCATGTCGACCTCGAGGGGGTTTGGAATTCCGAAGCTAAGTCCCCTGGAGGCAGCCCCGCAAACAGCGGCCACCACGGCCTCCGGTGCATGGCCGAGGATGGCAGGCCCCCACGTGCCCACGTAATCGATGAGCTCCCGACCTTCGACGGTGAAGATGCGAGATCCCTCAGCTCTTCCCACGAAGAATGGCTCACCTCCCACGGACCGAAATGCGCGCACCGGAGAGTTTACGCCGCCCGGAATCAGCCGCTTGGCGATCTGAAAGAGGTCGTTCGAGGTCATCCGGAACAATCTCAAGCGTGACTCGTGCTATTCCGCAATCGGCAATGCATAATCGATCTTCGGCCCGAGGCTCGTTCGTAACCATATCATAGTCGTGCAACCAACCAGGCCCCCAACACTCGAAGAGCGTCTTTTCGTGCGCGAGAAGCCGGGAAAGTTGCCTGTCCTGCACATGCGCTGGCGCCAGCTTCTCTTTTTGCACTGGGCTTGGGACGCGCGAGAAATCCAGGCTACTCTGCCGGCGGGGTTATATGTGGATACCTTTGAAGGAAAGGCGTGGCTTGCGATTGTGCCGTTTTTCATGGAAGCGGTTCATCCCACGGGATTGCCGTCTCTACCATGGCTTTCGAACTTCCTCGAGCTAAACGTGCGCACCTATGTTCATGACGGAGCAGGGTTGCCAGGCGTCTGGTTCTATTCACTGGTCTGCAATCAACCGGTCGCGGTTACACTGGCTCGGCGGTGCTATCATCTCAACTACATCCACGCTCGGATGCGCGCGAGTATCGATCAGAACAAAACGTGCGCCTATCGCCTGCGGCGACACGGTTTCGAAGAGGCATTTTTCCACTACGGCACATCCGGGACGCGTTCCGCTGCGCAACTCGGTTCGCTCGAGTTCTTTCTCGCCGAGCGTTATGTGCTCTTCGCTGCCACACGCAACCGACGCCTCTGCGCAGGACGAGTTCACCATCTTCCTTATCGGCTGTGCCCATGCCGGGTGAGACAATGGAGCTTCGTTCCTGCCATTGCTGATGGCTTTGCCAATCCAGACCGCCCGCCCGATCACGTGATGGTTGCGGAACATCTCGAGGTGGAGGGTTGGCCGCTGCGGAAACATTCCCCTGCGCCTCAACATTAGCGGAGGCGTCGGCGCTGCCGCCGTTCGCAGATAAAGTGCTTAAACTTCGACACCTTCGACACTCGCGATTAGAATGGGTCTTTATGGTAAAGAAACTTCTTCACACGCGTTACCGCGTCACCGATTTGGAAAAGACGATTCACTTTTATAAGCAGGTGCTTGGCCTCGAAGAGGTCAAACGCTCGACCAGTGGACGCGGCTCGCAACTGGTGTTTTTCAAAGCACCAGAAAGCGAGGAACTCATCGAGATCTGCAAATATGATGACAGCGGGCCCGTCCAGGTCGGCCCGGACTTGACGCATTTGGCTTTCGAGGTGGACGACATGGAAGCTTTTACACGGCACTCTGCCGCACTCGGTTACCCGCTAAGCGATGGCCCCCATAAGAGTTCCAGCGGCGTTATTGCATTTGTTGATGCACCCGAAGGCTATGAGGTGGAGCTGATCGAACATGGGAGCGCTTCTTGATGAAGGGTAAACCCTAACAGCTACGGAGACCTAAGTTTCCGAACGCCACTTATGGTAGGGGCAGCACCCCCTGGCTGCCCGACCCTTCTACCATTGATAGACGAACAGCCCGGTCGTTTGCCCTTGTTGGAAGCATCCCCCCGGTACTTCCATTTGATTCCCTCGACCGGGCTGTTCAGATGAGAGAAGGATAGCAACCCGCATGCCAACATAGATCCTAAGCACCCCTCTCTTTTCTCCCGCTCGAAATGAGCGATTTATCGAGCTGGCGATTGCCGTCGCTTCCGTTGACTGATCATAACCGCGTTTCGAATGTTCCAATTTGCACATTCGAGGCGACGACGTGCTTCACTTTGACTAATTCCAAGATGAGCGGCAAGAATGCGCGTTGCGCGATCGCGCAGCTTTTCATTCGTCGCCTGCAGACAGACCATGAGATTCCCTTCCACCCGGCCAAGCCGAATCATTGTGCATGAAGAGATGATGTTGAGCGCGATCTTCGTCGCAGTCCCTGCTTTAAGGCGTGTTGATCCCGTGATGAGCTCGGGGCCGGTGTTAAGATCGACTTCCACGTCGCCTTGAAGATCGGCTTGATCTCGGTTGCGATTGCACGTGAGAAGGATCGTGGCAGCACCAACAGCGCGCGCGGCTTCGAGCGCACCTTTCACGAAGGGCGTGCGCCCGCTCGCGGTGATGCCGCAAACAACGTCGTTTTTGGTCACGCCTCGTTCTTCAATCGCCAGCGAGCCTCCAAGAGCGTCATCTTCGGCTCCCTCAATGCTCGCCTGAATTGCGGGAGCACCACCTGCAATGATTGCCTGAACGAACTCTGGAGGCACTCCGAAAGTCGGCGGCATCTCGCTCGCATCGAGCACGCCCAGGCGTCCGCTAGTTCCTGCGCCCACATAGAATAACCTGCCGCCATTTTTCAACGCTCTGAAGGCAAGTTCGACTGCCTTCGTGAGAGCCTCGACATTTTCGGCGAGAGCTCTTTCGACACGGCGCTCCTCCCGAACAAAGAGCTCGACGAGCTCACGAGCGTTCAGCCGATCTAACTGAGTTGAGCGAGGATTGCGTTTCTCGGTCAGAGCCTCCCGCAATGTGACTTCGCCGAGCGGCTCGGCCGGTCGATTGTCGATATGCTGAGCATCCGCGGCGAGAAGCGCCGCGCCAAGACTGGCGGAGATTGTGCAAAGAGAAACCTCCGCGGTGGGGCACCCCCGCTTGAGAGCCTCAGAGAACAAGCGAACGTACGAAGGTTGATTGAGAAAGACCCCACCCATGAGCTGGACCAGCGGGCGAGGGAAAGCAAGCCTGTGGCAAACCGCCCCTGTCAGCGAAGCCAGAGCTTCGGCTCCCTCTCGAAGGATCCCGCCAGCCTCGGCCGCGTGCTCGAAAAGCAGGGGAGTAAGGCGCGCTAAATCGCTCTTCTGCGCTGTTTGCGCCCAAACAGTGAGCTCCCGCAGCGTGTTCAGCCCAAGGGTTCGCAGCATCTCTCGAGCGAATGCGGTGATGCGATGACCGGTATCGAAATCGAAGAGGATCCGCCGTAGCGCGCGAATCGCCAGGTCGTAACCGCCCCCGCTATCGCCAAGGAGATGGCCCCAGCCTCCCGTACGATCTTCGCTCCCGGCTTTTCGCCCAGTGACAGCGGAACCTGTGCCTGCAATCACGGCTATGCCATCACCGCGTAGCAAAGGCGGCGGCAAAGCCCGACTCGCGATCGCTGCCGACTCGCACGCTGGCGTTCGGCCACACCGACGAAACGATGCTCTGGAGGCGTCTGCGATCCTGTTCAGTGGCGCAGCCGGCCGAAAACATCCCGATACCGCAAGGCTTTTCGGGAAGAGCATCCCGTAGTGGCTGCAAGGCGCCAGCTTCGAGAAACTCCATGCTGCCGCGCCCCATCCGGCCCACCTCGACGGGATGCAGTGTGCCCGACTTCATCTCACAGAGCACCCACTCGGTCTTGGTCGCTCCGCCGTCGATTCCCAGGATTAGTTGCTTGGACACGCGACCCACAACTAGATTGTATCGCATATGGTGAAGGGCACTTCTTTTTTCTCTGTTCTCATGGGAGTCCTCTTTGGATTGTGGCTGGTAACGCTGTGGATTCTCTCATCGCTCCCTGGCGAGGGCATTAAACTCCCCTCCCTCCCATGGTCGGACAAAGCGGCCCATTTCGCCTATTTCTTTATCGGCGGCGTCCTCCTGGCCTGGTTGCTCAAGCGCAAGCTGCAGTGGCAGAAATGGAGGTTGATTGGCGCCGTGTTCTGCGCGATGGCCGTGATCGGCGCCCTCGATGAGCTCCATCAGCTCTACACAAAGGATCGCTCGGGCGGCGATGTGGCTGACTGGATAGCGGACTCCGCCGGTGGCGCTTTGGGTGGCTTTGTGATTGGATGGATTTATGCCCGAGCAAGAGAACGAAAACCCCAAGCGTCGAGCGGAGTGGTTGCGGAGGCAGATTGAGCACCACAACCGGCTCTACTACGAGGAAGCCGAGCCGGAGATTTCCGACCCGGAATTCGACGCACTCTTTCGGGAACTTCGCGACCTCGAGCAGAATTATCCCGAGCTTGCGACGGCAGATTCGCCCACCCAGCGAGTCGCCGGCAGGCCAAGCCAGGGGTTTTCGCAGGTGCGACACGCACTGCCGATGCTGTCGCTCGATAATCTCTTTGCAAAAGAAGGTTTGGCAGGTTTGCGGAAGTTTGTCGCCAGTGTGACTCGAGCGCTCCCGGGCGAGTCTTTGGAGTGGTTGGTTGAACCGAAGATTGATGGAGTCGCCATCAGCTTGAGATACGAGGATGGCGTCCTGGTGACCGGGGCGACCCGCGGGGACGGCGAGACGGGCGATGACATCACCCAGAATTTACGAACAGTCCGTGCCATTCCATTGCGGTTGCGCGGCTCGGCGATCCCATCCATTCTGGAAGTGCGCGGCGAGGTTTATATGACCTCGGCGGGCTTTGCGCGGCTCCGGAGTGAGCTGCGCTCGGCAGGTGTTGAGCCCTTTGCCAACCCTCGTAACGCCGCGGCCGGTTCGCTCAAGCTTCTCGACTCTCGAGTCGTGGCTCGACGTCCGCTCGACTTTGTCGCTTTTGGCCTCGGGGAGGTCAGCGGGGAACATAATCTCCCCTCAACCCAGGACGGCATTCTCGACTTATTGAAAACGCTGGGTCACCGGACACATCAATGGACGAGAATATGCCATTCCGCAGAGGAGATTCTCGCGGCCATC
This sequence comes from uncultured Verrucomicrobiae bacterium, assembly GCA_963744345.1. Lineage (GTDB taxonomy): Bacteria > Verrucomicrobiota > Verrucomicrobiia > Chthoniobacterales > Terrimicrobiaceae > DASTFP01. The sequence goes on along the minus strand of CAVUTD010000007.1, from coordinate 73,998 downwards.
GAAGAGCTCGACCAAATTCGCGCCGGGTTTGGCTACGAAACCGATGGCGCGGTGATCAAGCTTAACGACGTCGCATTGCGCGAGCGGGTTGGTGACAGCGCCCGCGCGCCAAAATGGGCTCGCGCCTGGAAGTATGCGGCCGAGCAAGCGGCAACACGCCTGCGCAACATTACGGTCCAAGTTGGCCGCACCGGAGTGCTTACGCCGGTTGCGGAACTCGAACCGATTCTGCTTCGCGGGAGTACGATTTCGCGAGCTACTCTGCACAACGAGGATGAAATTCGCCGCAAGGATATCCGAATCGGGGATTTGGTGATTATCGAGAAAGCTGGGGAGGTCATTCCTGCCGTGGTCAAGGTCGTTTTGGAGGAGCGCCCGCCGGGAACGAAGCCCTTCGATTTCTCCGGCCATATCGCTGGTCGTTGTCCGGTTTGCGGTGGACCCGTAAAGAGAAGTCCGCAATTTTCCGTTTGGGTCTGCGAAAACCCTCAATGCCCAGCTCAAAAGACTCGGCGCCTGGAGTATTTTGGCAAGCGCGGCGCTCTCGAACTTGATGCGCTCGGCGGAATCGTCGCCGACAAACTCGTGGAACGCGGCCTTGTTCGCGAGCCTTTGGATGTATTTCAGCTCACGGTCGAGCAACTCTCCGCGCTCAATCTCGGCACGGAGTCGGAGCCGCGAGTTTTCGGGGAAAAGAACGCGCGCAAACTGCTGGAAGCGATAGAACGCGCTCGCGGCCTGCCGCTCGCGAGGTGGCTGCATGCGCTGGCCATCCCGGAGATTGGCGAGGAAACTGCGCATGATCTCGCAAGATTTCACAAGTCTCTCGACGACGTGGCCAATTCAGAGCTGCTGCGCGACGTCATCACGCTCGACGGCCTGCGCCGTGAGATTGCGGAAAGTAATCCGCGGGCGCAAAAGAATCGGCACAAGGATGAGCCTGCGCGCCGCGCATTGACCGGGAAGCATCAAAGGCTCATTGAGCAAGCGGAGGAGATTGGCGGTCGGCTCATCGCGGCAGGTTTCGCCGAGAAGGCCAAACGAAAGGACTCGCGCAATCTGGATGCTATCGCCAAGGTCGGACCTGTTGCCGCCAGGGCGGCGCTTGACTGGTTCTCGACCCCGAGAGGCAGGGAAATATTGGATCGGCTTCGCGCGCTGGGAATCCGGCCCCGAGGCGGGGTGCCCTCGAGTGCCGGAGATACCTTTGCCGGCAAGACCTTCGTTCTTACCGGATCGCTCGAGACGATGACCCGCGCCGAAGCGCAGGAGCTCATTCGATCGCGCGGCGCCAATGTCAGCGGCAGCGTGAGTCGCAACACTCACTACGTCGTTGCGGGTCCGGGAGCGGGATCCAAGCTCACCGAAGCAAAGCAACTTGGCGTAACAGTTCTCTCAGAGCACGAGTTGCTGTCGCTGCTTGATCATGAGCCGTCGAAGGACTGAACAAGCTCACGGCGTCAACGCAGGGACGTATGCCTCGAAGAAGACATTGTCGGCCCGGCGCATGGCCGCGGCTTGTTCCATGCTGCTTCGCACCGTCCACGTCAGCAGCGGCATCTTGAAAAGCCAGCGGAGCAGAGCAGGCACGATTGCCGGCAATTGTTTCCAATGGTGAGAAATGAACTGCGGCTGGCTCATCCAGTTCATACCGTAGTTTGCGAGGATGAGCTTCTTCCAACCAGCCATGTCGTCTGTGTCAAAAGAGCAGGAAATCTGTCCTCGGCAGACTTCAGGATGATTGCGGCGAAACCATCCCAGCGAAAAAGGATTGAAGGAATGAATGGCCACATTCCCCTTATATTTGCGTAGAATTCTGGAGACTTCCGGCTCGAGAGCGCATGGTCGCTTCCGATTTTTGATTTCGATAATTACCGCCTGACGTCCGCCGATCGCATCCAGCACATCTTCAAGCAAAGGGATTCGCTCGACGCTGCCGGCAAGGCAGAGCGTCGCAATTTTCGAGGCGGTCGTCAGACGCACTCGAGCATCCAAGCCTGTGAGTCGAAGCAAACTCCAGTCGTGAAAGACCACCGCGCGGCCATCCGAAGTCACCTGCACGTCAATCTCCACGGGGAACCCCTGTTCGACCGCCTTTTCTATAGCTCTAAGTGAATTCTCCGGGCAGGTCTCGTCGTGGAGGCCGCGATGAGCTATGGGGGTCGCAACGAGCCAGGCTGGGGCAGGCACTGCGTGAGCCTACTGCATCGGTTGCCCAGCTTCGTAACGCGCGAGTTGTTCGATGCGGCCCGCGTGTCGACCTCCTTCAAAGCTGGAGCTCAGCCAGATATCGACGAGACGCAGGGCAAGTTCGAGGGAAATCATCCGCTGCCCCATGGAGAGGACGTTGGCATCATTGTGCTGCCGTGATAACTCGGCGGTTTCATCGCTCCAGCAAAGAGCGCAGCGAACGCCCTTGACCTTATTTGCGGCGATGGCCTCGCCGTTGCCGGATCCACCCAGCACAATGCCGAACTCCGCATTGCCTTTGGCTACTTCCTCTGCGGTGGGAATAATCCACAACGGGTAATCGGTGGATTCTGCGCTGTGTGTGCCAAAGTCAACCACCTCGTGGCCTTTCTCCTTGAGGTGAGCAATGATTGTCTGCTTGTAGGTAAAGCCAGCATGGTCCGAGCCGACGGCGATTTTCATACGGGTTGAGGAAGATTGGAGAAAGGTGCTTGGGGATGAAGATCAAGAGCGCGAAGAAGGTCCCTATCACAGTCCGAGGAGGGATTGGATGCGGTGAGAAGTTTGTCGCCGTAAAAAATGGAGTTCGCGCCCGCGAAGTAGCAGAGGGCCTGCGCTTCGCGTGAAAGGCGGTTGCGACCGGCCGAAAGACGCACTTTGGCTCGGGGCAGAGCAATGCGCGTGGTCGCGATGAGCCGAACCAACTCAAAGGCGTCAACCGGATCACAATGCTCAAGGGGGGTGCCCGGCATGGGAACGAGGCAGTTGATGGGGACGCTTTCAGGCGGCGGTTCGAAGGAAGAGAGCACTTCAAGCATGCGCAGACGATCCTCTTCGCTCTCGCCCATTCCGATGATTCCTCCGCAGCAAACGCTCATTCCGGCGCGTTGCACAGCGGCTATGGTCTCGAGGCGATCGGCGAAAGTATGGGTAGTTACGATTTTGGGATAGTGCTCCGGCGAGGTGTCGATGTTGTGATTATAAGCTGTGACGCCAGCTTCCTTTAACTTGAGGGCTTCCTTGTCACTGAGCTGCCCGAGAGTCACACAGACCTCCATGCCGAGCTTGCTGACGGCACGAATCGTTTCCAGCATCTGCTCAAATTTTCGATCTCCCTCTCGAACTCCTCTCCAGGCCGCTCCCATGCAAAAGCGCGTGGCGCCATTTTCTTTGGCGCGGTGCGCATAAGGAAGCACCTCCTCAACGGTCATCAGTTTCTCGCGCGAAATCGGCGTGTGATAACGCGCGCTCTGGGCGCAATAAGCGCAATCCTCGCTGCATCCTCCCGTCTTGACGCTCAGGAGAGTGCAGAGCTGCATTTCGTGTTCGGGCCAGTGCGCGGTATGAACGCGGCGGCTTTCTTGAAGCAGGTCGAAAAGAGGCCGGCGGTAAATGGCTTCAAGTTCGGGAAAGCTCTTTTTCACGCAAGCATCCTTCTTAACCGCTCCCATGCACGACCGTCAACGTTTCACAATCGACTCGACCTCACCATCCTGGAAGCGCGTGCGAAGACCCAGCCCCGCCTTGATCCCCTGTGCCGAAGTCAGGACATGCCCGGCAGAATTCATCGTGATCGTATATCCGCGCGTGAGGATCGCCTCGGGGTTGAGCGCGCGAAGAACCCCTGCCGCTCTTTCCAAACGAGCGCGCCGGCCAGCAAGCTCTCTCGCCACAATTTCACTAATTGACTGAGTCAACATTTGGCCGCGGAGTCGCCGTTCACCGATCGCTCGTAGAGGCGTTTGCGCCTGCACGCGGCTCGTGAGGCGATGGAGGCGATTTTTTTCATAATCCATGCGCAGCATCGGAGCCCGCCCCAATGCCTCTACCCGGCGGTCCAGCGTTTGCAGGAGTTCGAGCACCTTTCGGGCAGGCTCGCGGAAAAGCACCGAACGCCGATGGGCGTGAAGACGGGCGGTGAGCAGTTGAAGTCTGTTGGAACACGCCCGCCGCAATCGTGAAAAACTCTGCCGTAGCCGCGTGAGCACCTCAATCCTCTCTGCGGCGAGGATCTCCGCGGCCACGCTCGGAGTAGGCGCTCGCAGGTCCGCGACGAAATCTGCAATCGTAAAATCGACTTCATGTCCGATTGCGCTCAAGACCGGGATCGGAGATGCGACGATGGCGCGAGCCACGACTTCTTCGTTGAACTCCCAGAGGTCTTCGATGCTTCCTCCGCCACGTGCCAGGATAATTACCTCCACATCTGGAAGCCCGATCTTCGAACATTCAGCAAAATCGCGGATTGCCCACGCAATCTCCAGGCTTGCCCCGCGACCTTGAACGCGCACGGGATTGATAAGCACCTCGATGCCCGGGTCACGGCGGTGCAGCACCTTGAGAAAGTCGCGAATCGCCGCACCCGTCGGCGAAGTGACCAGGCCAACTCGCCGTGGGAAACGCGGCAACGGACGCTTCCGCCTCGCATCAAAAAGACCCTCAGCGGCAAGCTTCTGTTTCAAAACTTCGAACTTCGCCTGCAATGACCCTTGTCCCCGCCCTTGGATCAGGCGCACAACCAGTTGATATTGCCCCCGTGGTTCGTAGACGGACACTACGCCAAAAATTTGCACCTTCTGGCCATCGGCGAGTTTCACGGCAGGCAAAGAGGCTGCCGTACTGCTGAAAAGCACACAGGGCAGCTGGCAAGAATCATCCTTCAAGGTGAAGTAGTGGTGCCCGGAAGTTTGGCGGCGATAATTGGACATTTCCCCTTGAACCCAGACCTCCCCAATTCCGCGCTCGATCGTTTCTCGAATGCGCCTCGTCAACTCTGTAACGGAGTGAATCTTCGGCTCAGAGAGCTCCGGCATCCGATGGAAATCGAGATCAAGCTGCATGCCGGTCAGGAATCGAAAGCGCAGAAGAGGCTGGCTGACCCCTCTCGCTTGTCAACGTGGAATTCATTTCTGCTAGGTAACAGAAAAGCCCGTAGGCTCGTATCGTCAATCTTTTCAAGAATTGCGATCCATTGCAGGAGTCATTCCCATCTCACCGCACAGGAGCAAGCTGCGTTGTCCCTGCGCGCGCTCTAGCAAATCATTTTGGCAGGAATGAGTGCCGCATGGGAATTGTGAAAGCTTGTCAGCAGGAAGATCGGCCGCTAAGCAGAAGAGAGGCACTTCGTCCTTTCCCACGCCATGAACATTTTTCCTCAGACCGACCTCAACTCGCTCGATCCAAAGGATCGTGCGGAGATCGTCAGCACCGCGCGCCGTTTGCTAAAGGGAGGCAATGCCGGAATTCTGAGCACCATCGATGAAAGCGGATCTCCTCAATCCCGATGGATGGCCACGATGTCGTTTGAGGATTTCCCCGACTTGTACACGCTAACCTCCGCGACAAGCCGGAAAGTCGCTCAAATCAAGAACAACCCGCTTGTCCATTGGATGTTTTCCAATGAGGACCTGAGTTTTATCGTAAACTTGACGGGAACCGCGGAAATCTATTTGCACGAAGCGGAAGCCATGAAGCGGATCTGGCAGCAAATTGTCGATAAATCGCGCGCTTTCTTTCTCGGGGATTCCGTCAAAGGATCGGGCTTTGTCGTGATTCACACGACAGTCGCAAAAGTCGAATGTACCATCCCGAAGAAAGTGCTCACCTGCTCGATTGATCCCGTAGAGCTAACCCATGATGGTTGATTGTTGATAGTTGATCGAATAATTGCTCGTTGTTCGGCGCAGCCGAGAAGCAGTCGTAAGCCGGTTCTAATCTGCTGGAAAGGATCCCGAATTCGCGGCGAATACGCACGATTAACGGCGGCTGCTTTTTTCTCAAGTTCCCGGCTGACAGAGACAGGAGCTTGTAATCTGCATGTCGGCCTTGGCCCACACTTTGCGAAATCGCGCTTCGGCCGCGGCGGCTTCCTCCTCGTTCTTTGCCTGCTTTCGCAGGCTTTGCGCGAGCCCGAAAAGCGCCCAACCGTTTTCCGGCGAGCGCGAAAGATCAGCGCGATACACCTCTTCTGCCTCGGCAAAGCGGCCGGCCTGCATCAGGCTGGCGCCGAGAGAGTGTCGCACAGGGATAAGCCAACCCGGCGGCTCATCGTACCTTAGCGTATCCTCCTGCTGTACCGCTGTGTACAATTCCTTAAATCCTTCATCCAGTCTTCCTTCACGAATCAAGATCTCGCCCTCCACCATAGGCGTGACGACGCCCAGAATGGCTTCCGCGGTGTTGTTGCCAAAATATTCATCCTTAGGCACCAGTTTGGCGCGCTCGAGATAAGCGGCTTGCTCCTTTCTGGCGGCAGCCACATCGCCCTTCGCCGCGTAAGCGATCGCGCGAGCCGCATGGTGAAATGCTCGCGAAAATGGCATGTAGTCTGTGTAGTTGTCCGGCTCCGCGAGAATGTCGTCCCACCTCCCGAACCGCACGAGGACTTCCAGAGGCATTGCCGCGAAGCCCTCCGCCACACCCGCGTACTCTTTGAGGAAACCGTCGGGAAGTTCTGCGACCATTGCGCGGATGTGCTTGATGGCGAGTTGGCTCTGACCAGTCATCATTGCGGCGTAGGCGAGCATGTGTCGATTGTGCGCAATATAGACAGGGAGGAAGCCCTTGGGCGGCCCGACGATTTTGCGGTACTGCCGATCGGCGTCGACGGCCTTGAGATTTCCATCAAGGGCTTGTTGCCAGCGTCCCCGACGGATATCGATGTGCGAGGGCATGTGGACATTGTGAGCAAGGCCCGGTTGCAACTTGCGGAGGCGGTTGGCCGGGCCATCGGCGCGCTCCGGGTTTCGGGAGGCCTCGACCGCATGGATGTAGAGGTGATTCGCTAAAGGATGATTAACGTTCAACTTCAAGACCGCATCAAGTGTGGCGAGGATTTCATCGGTGCCGGGCTGCGGTTGCCCATCAGGAGCCCATTGGTCCCAAGGACGCAGGTCCATCATGGCTTCGGCGAACAGCGCGCCGACCTCGGGATCATTCGGGTGTGCCTGCCACACTTTGCGCATGGCCTCCGCATAAGCGCGATCTAAAGGGCTTCGGTCCTCTGGTTGCGGATTTGCGTACCGTACGCTGAGCGCTTCGATCAAATCGCGTTCGATCGGCGTAGCTTGAGGCGCGTACTTCCTGGCGAGTTGAAGCTCCTTCCAGGCTAACTCTGCCGCCGATGGCGGGACGAACGGGTAATTGATATGCGGACCGCTCGCGATTGCAATGCCCCAGTGTGCCATGGCGCATTCAGGATCAAGACGGGCTGCTTCCCGAAATGAGCGAATGGCTGCGCCGTGGTTGAAGCCGTGAAGAAAAGCCACGCCTTGGTTGAAATAGCGCCGGGCTTTGGGCGAGTCGGTTGTAACCTTGCGCTTATACGAACCCAGTCCTTCAAAGAGTGGTTCTTGAGCACCGTCCGATGGCAAAGCGGTAAAGGCAATCGCCAGCGTGGCAAAGAAACTGCGAATCGGAGTAGTTGCTTTCATCGTTTGAGAAGGTTGATCCGGTTTGTTCGAGAGCATCTCTCACCATCCTTCCGAAGAGCGCTCTGAGAGGCTACGATTGGGTAAGGTCCGGGGAGCACACGCGTCCCCGCGTGTGGTGTTCGGCGTCTCGCTGAACAAGGTTTTCCGGCGGGACGCTCCGGCAACTGCCGGACAGGGACGCTGCGCTCACCAGACGCTTCGGCTCTGCCAAACATTTGGAAACTTCCTATGAGAACCGCTCTATTTACAGCAAGTGCCAATGTCATGCTATGACACGAGGGAACCCAAACGCTTCTTCAGATAAGGGCGGTTGCGATCGAAAATATCGGAGGCAGATTGTCCGCAAGAACTCGCCAGGAATCGCCTTCGTCACTGGAGACGAAAATTTTTCCCGTATTGGTGCCAAAGTAAATTCCGACGGGATTTAGGCAGTCTGTGGTCATTCCTTCCCGGTAAACCCCTGCGAACGCTTGCTTCTGCGGAAGGCCCTCAGTAAGCGCCTGCCATGACCCGCCACCGTCCCTGCTGCGGAAAACGCGGAGCTGCCCGCCCGGCGGACAACGAAATTCGGCTCCCTGGAGAGGCAATACATAAATCGTTTCGGGCTCCCGAGGATGAATCGCCAGGGGGAAGCCAAAGTCCGAAGGTAGCCCGGCAGTTATTTCCTTCCAATCCTGGCCGGCGTTTTCACTGCGATAAACGCCACAATGGTTCTGCTGAAACAAAAGCGGGCGTTTCCCATCGGCAAGAAGCAGCTTATGAACGCATTGTCCGAATTCCGGATACTTCTCGGGAAGAAATTCCGCGCGCGTTCCTCTGTTGGCCATCTGCCATGATTCTCCACCATCGTCTGAACGAAAAACTCCCACCGCCGAAATGCCCACGAACATTCTTAAGGGATTCTCGCCATCAAGTACAATAGAGTGCAAGCAGAGTCCCCCTGCGCCAGGATTCCAACGGTCTCTGGTCGGATGCGCGCTCAAGCTTGATACCTCGGACCATGTCCTTCCGGCATCGCCACTGCGAAAAAGCGCTGCCGGCGCCACGCCGGCATACAATACTCCCGGCTCGTTCGACCTTCCTGGCTCAATGTGCCAGATGCGCTCAAGCTTAAGATCCGAGTCCGCGATGAAAGCAGGGTTCTGCTCTGCCGTCTGCCACGTCTTCCCAAGATCGGCCGAGCGCACCACTTCGCAGCCAAACCACGAATCATTAGCCGTCGCATAAACGAAGTCCGCCCGGGAATCGTAAACTGCGTGGTTGATTTCACGTCCCGCTTGAAATGGTCCGCTCAACCGCCAGTTCATCCGGTCGCTGCTGGTAAACAGAAAAAGCCCCTTCTTCGTGCCAGCAAGTAGTAAAATCGTATTCACTAGGATGAAGTAATAAATATTGTAAACTACTGACCTAGCTTGAATGTTGTTCTGATAGTGTCTCCAGGAACGGCTTGCCTCTCTTACTCAAATATTTCTCCAGAGGTAGAGTGCAGGTGCATTCGCTGCAGGCCCAGGGTTCCGTGCCATTTTCGTGCCGGCAATTGCGTCGCGAGTGGGCGTCCTTTACCTGAACCAACTCGAAGTATTGCTCCCAGTATGGGCGTTCCTCCTGCAGAGGCGTTGCGCAGTAGCACACCTCCACCCAGGCAGCCGTTCCATCCTCTTGCAGGCGGGCTTGCTGCATATCATAGAGGTATTCATCGCCGGCGATGGACCCCCTCCCCAAGGTCTGTTCAGCGACAGCCTTAAGAAGATGCTTCTCGCGTCCCTGCCTTAAGCGTGCCTTAACGAGGTAGCGCATAGGCTTAAAAGTACAACAAACCGGGAAGCCGCAAACCGCGGATCAATGCTTTCCCCATCTTGGAAGTGAACAGTAACCGAGAGTACCAGTGTTTGCGGCAGAATAAGTCACCATTTCTTGCACAGCTTGGAAGTTAACGGCCGACTTCCAGCATGCGACGAACCGAACGTTCCGCTTTGACACGAATTGCTTCCGGAATCGTGATCTCGGGCTCCAAGTAATCGAGACAATCACGGAGCTTTTCCAGTGTATTCAATTTCATGTAGCGGCAGTCGTTACACGCACACAGGTCAGTGGGGCCGGGAATGAACATCTTTCCGGGCACCTCCTTTTTAAGGCGGTGAAGCATTCCACTTTCCGTGACGATGATGAACGATTGGGCAGGGCTTTGCCGGCAATAGCTTACCATTTTCTCCGTCGAACAGACTTCGTCGGCGAGCATGCGAACCGCATAAGTGCATTCGGGGTGAGCAACCACCTTTGCGCCCGGATATTCTTTTCGGATCGAGGCAATGCTGTTGCGGGTGAACTCCACATGAACGTAACAAGTGCCCTGCCAAAGATCCATTTTCCGTCCGGTCTTCTCCATCACCCACGCACCCAGATTCTGATCGGGCACAAAAAGGATGGGCCCATCCCTCGGGGCGCTCTCGACAATTTTTACGGCATTTCCACTTGTGCAAATAACGTCCGCTAAAGCTTTTACTGCAGCGCTACAGTTAATATAGGCGATAACATAGTAGCTTTTCTCTCGGTTCGTTTCTAGAAATGCAGCAAGATCTTCGGCGGGACAGGACTCCGAGAGGGAGCAACCCGCATTCACATCAGGGATCACGACCGTCTTGTTTGGGTTGATGATCTTTGCTGTCTCGCCCATGAAGTGCACGCCGCAGAAGGCGATAACCTCCGCGTCCGTCTCGGAGGCTTTATAACTTAGACCCAGCGAGTCGCCTACGAAGTCCGCCAGATCCTGGATTGGTCCCACCTGATAATTGTGGGCCAGAATGATAGCATTGCGTCTCTCTTTTAAATCGAGAATCTCTTCGACGATGTCTGTGGCGACGGCACTCATGATGCATTCTCCCAAATAATTAAGCTTCTTCAAGTCGCATCCGCGCCATCACGCCTCCACGGATGATTGTAGACATTTTACAGGCGGGAAAACACGGTCCAGCGACATCTCTTAGTTGTCCTTCACGCGACCAGAACACTCGCGATGACAGCGCTCTGGAGCATGTCTCGGAACTTGTTTTCCCAATAACGGACTGCAAAGCCGTTGCGTGGTTCCAGGGAGAGCACGCGTTACCGTCCGGCAGCTGCCGGAGCGTCCCGCCGCAAAACTCTGTTCGGCGAGACGCCATATCACCACACGCGCAGACGCGTTTGCTGCCCGCAATGCTCTGGCGTCCGCCAAGAATTCGGAAAATTTCTAAAATATTCGATCTTATCAAAACCTTAACAGGCTGACACAGAGTAGGTAATCATAATTGTCCCATCAACTATGTAAATTAACACAACGAATGGGCCGCGTACTCCATCGATGGCGCAAAGGATGTATTCTGGCCCGGGTTAACCTTGAGGCGAGGAGAGTTCGATCCTTTCTTCAAAGAACTGTCGTAATTCGGCGTGCTCCTCGGCAATGGTAGGTGAATTTCTGATTGGAGATGGTGATTATTGTCATGGGTGTATCTGGATCGGGAAAGACGACGATCGGGCAGGCGCTCGCCTCAACGTTGGGGTGGGGCTTCAATGATGCTGACGACTTTCATAGTGCCGCGAATGTCCAAAAAATGAAGAAGGGCCTTCCGCTAACCGATGCCGATCGTCAGCCTTGGCTTCGCAACCTCCGAACGGCGATTGAAAAGTGGACCCGCGACGGACCGGGCCACGTCCTCGCCTGCTCAGCGCTCAAGGCAGCATATCGCGATATCCTCGGACGAAACGACCCCGAAGTGAAATTCGTCTATCTCCAGGGGAGTTTCGATCTGATCTCGCAGAGGCTCAAAGAGAGGAAGAGTCATTTCTTCAATCCCGCGCTCTTGCTCAGCCAATTCGAGGCCTTGGAAACCCCGGAGAACGCCCTCGTAATCGACGCCTCAAGGGAGCCTCAGGAGATCGTGCAGGCGGTCGTGCAGCAAATTGGTCAGGATTAGTTGAGCCGTTGGATTTGACGAGTGAAGATTTGGTATCCGATCAGAAATATCAGTCACTTACGCGATATTATACATGTTATGCGTAAGCATGAATCCAAAACGTAACGCCCTTCAGTTCTCCGCGTCTCTCCGGGGGAGGCGCTCAAATACACCGACATCGTCGGGTGGACTGCTCTCTTGGAAGTCCTAACGATGGCATTCAATACTTGGGTGAGAACTGCGCTCTGAAAGCGGACGATCTGACATGGACTGCGATTGCGCACCCGACGACCGGGCTGACCAAGCGTTATTCGGGCCTTGGTGCAGGTGATGATTTCGACAGTGAGTCAGGTTCCGCTTGCGGGCACGTTGATGCGACCTCCGCGGCTCTCCCGGCGCGCCAATGCCTACACGCCAAAGCATCAACTCTCAACCATTGCCTATTAACCGCTCAGGGGGTAGATAACCCTGCTCCCGATCTTTCGGGCGAACCCTCGCAGCGAATGGATATCGCGACGGGTTTCGCTCATAATGTGCTCGGTGGGAATATCGCGAGCAACCAGAGCATCCGCGATCAGGGAGCGATGGCAGCGCCACGGAACGGCTTCCGCGCACATCACAGCAACGTGTTCCCTCTGCGCGACGTCAACGAGGGCATCCAAACTCTGTTCGAATTCGGAGCTTTGCATATAGTCGGCAAAGCCCCGGAACGATGCATTCTTCCATGCAGTATTGATCGAATCCGACCTCGGTCTTCGCAGTCCGCCGAGTCCGGGCAGGTGAATGTAAGCGATATTGAGAGGCTTGAGAGACGCGGGCAATACCTCGCGATTGAACTGGGGATTATGCCGTGACCGAGGCGCCGTCCGCACGTCGGCGACGCAGGTCACGCCGTGTGCTTTCAAGATGCTGATGAATTCCTCAATTGTCCGGGTCGAATGCCCAACAGTGAGCACCGGGGATTTCCTCTCAACTCTCAATCTCGACTACGTCAGCGCCTTGGTTGCCTGAGCGAGGCTTGCCGAATTGGAGATCGAGAAAACGGGCGTTCCCTTGCGGATGCGTCCCACAAGACCCGCAAGCACGCCGCCGGGTCCGAGTTCCACCAAGCGGGTGCATTGAAGATGATCCAGAAGGTATTCTACGCTTTCGGTCCAGCGCACGCTGCCGGTCACCTGGTCGGCGAGAGTTCTCCGAATAGATTCAACATCGTTGATGGGCACGGCGTCCACGTTGCAAACAACCGGTATGCTCGGCTCCTGAATGGGCGTTTGCGCAAGGACTTCTTTGAGCTTGAGGTAGGCGCTTTCCATGAGGCGTGAATGGAAGGCGCCCGCGACCTGCAGTTCCACAGCTTTGCGAGCTCCATAATCTTTAGCCAGGGAAACAGCGAGGGTAATTTTGGATGCTTCCCCGGAGAGGACGATCTGGCCCGGGCTGTTAAGATTGGCCACGTCGACGTCTACCGAGGCTGCCAGCTCGCGAATGCGATTCTCCTCACCGCCGATCACGGCCGCCATGCCACCTTGGGTTGCTTCGCAAGACGCCTGCATGGCTCGGGAGCGTTGTGCGACCAGGTTCAAGCCGGTTTCGAAATCGAATGTTCCGGCTGCCGCATGCGCGGTGAACTCGCCCAGGGAAAGGCCCGCGGCGGCGTGAAAGGTGAAGTTTGGCACGTTTTCTCTAAGAGCTTCGAGGCAAGCCAAACCGTGCACATAGAGAGCCGGTTGGCAGACAGAGGTCTTCGTCAGTTCTTCCGCAGGACCTTCAAAAGCGATTTGAGACAGCGGAAAGCCGAGAATCTCATCCGCGGTTTGAAACAGCTTTGCGGCGGCGGGGTATTCCGCTGCCAGATCTTTCCCCATCTTGACTTCCTGAGCACCCTGGCCCGCGAACAATAGTGCGATTCTTTGATTCATAAATTGATCTTAAGAAGGCGAGCCGTTCTTGCAGCAGCCGAACGCAACAGTTCTGCGGCTTGGATTTTGGATTCAGTGAGCGTTAAAGGCCCATTGGCGATGGGAACGCAGGCGTCGAAACCCGGGAGGTCTCCTTCCAGCAGCCCCGCGAAAGCAATCACCGGCTTGCCATGCCGTCCGGCGAGGCGCGCAATTTCGAAGGGTGCTTTTCCCTGCAACGATTGTGAATCGAGACGACCTTCGCCGGTGATCAGGAGATCGGCGCCGGCGGCCTTGCCCTCCAGATCCATCAGGCGCGCCACCGCCCCAAAGCCCGGCTCCAGCGAGGCCCCGCAAAATGCAAGCAGGCCGAAGCCCAAACCGCCTGCCGCCCCGGCTCCGGGGGTGCTGCTGTGGTCTTCGCCGAGTTGTTCGCGACAGAGACTCGCGAGATGAGACAATGCTGCCTCCAGCTCGGAGAGCATTTCCAGGGTGCCGCCCTTTTGCGGGCCGAAGACGCGCGTCGCGCCGAGGTCTCCAAGGAGAGGGTTTTTGACGTCGCACAAGGCGGTCACGCCGCAGGAAAGTCGTGCCGCCGGCGGGATCACACGGCGGATGCGAAGGAAGTCTGCCGGGTAAGGCGCCACCGGCCGATCCTGGTTGTCGAGAAATCTCCATCCCAGCGCCGCGGCCATCCCTGCTCCCGCATCGTTCGTTGCACTTCCGCCCAATCCAACGATGAGATTCTTCGCACCACGAGCGATGGCGTCTGCCATCAACTCGCCTGTGCCGAACGTAGAGGCGCGTGAGGGGTCGCGTTCTCCCTCGGCAATTCGCCAAAATCCCGACGCAGAACTCATATCAATCACCGCGATCTGACTCTCGGCAATCCATGTATAGAAAGCGGCTATCGATCGCCCGAGCGCGTCGTGCGACTCGACTTCAACTCGCCGACCAGTCAACGCCTCGCGGAAGATCTCCGCCGTTCCTTCGCCACCATCAGCGACGGGCACGATGTCGAAGGTTGCTTCTGGGAAGACGGATCTGATGCCGTCACAGATCGCCAAAGCCACCTCTCTGGCGCTGAGAGATTCCTTGAACTTATCGGGCGCGATCAAAATTCGCATACCGAAATAGAACTCAGCAGCCGGCATAGCGTAAAGCCCGTATCCGTCGCCAGTCGTAAGGAGGTACCTCCGCTTCCATCGGAGTGCGCTTCGGCCGACCCGCTAAGGAGGGGCACAGTCCACAGTTTGGAGCACGGCCTTCGTGATTCTCATCAAAAAAAACGGGAAACTGTGGTCCACGCGTACTATTTTCTTCCATCGCAATCGTTCCCATCTTCGGCTCGATGAGTGATGGCTTTCCGATGGAGGATGCGAAGTCGGGTCAAAAGAAGCCTCGCACAAGAGGCACGGCGAAGCGAAGAGTCGGCCGTGGGGTGGACAAGCGCAGGTTGAAGGCGATTCTGCGTCAGATGGCGTGGAACGACTTCGCCGTTCCCTTGGACGAAGTGACCAACGGTCAGAAACCAGCACCCATCCGAAGGTTTATCGAATAAGCCACCATCGATTGGTTTTGATCCCGACGGCGTAAATTACCTTCTCCCTCCGCGTTCCATCACGAGGCTGTCGCCGGCTTTCTCTTGAAGGACCGCAGTTTGACGAGCGCAGAGTCCGCAAATTTCTCCAGAAAAATCCCCCAGGCGCTAAGCGCGATGAGAACGGGCACGCAAATTGCCAGGAATGCCCACGGAGGCAGCTCTCTGATTCGAAGGCCCAACCAGATTACGTAAGGCTGATGAATGAGATAAACGCCATACGAAAATAGTCCGACCAAACCGATCCATTTTGCGGCCAAGGACCACTTCTCGAGCAAACCTGAGACGCCGACCACCGCCAGAAAACAACACGTGCCCGTCCATAGATCCGCCAAAACGTAAGGTGTCGGACCGCTGTAGAAGAAGGGTGCAAAGTAATACAAGACGAGCCCCAGCACCAGGCCCGTGCCGCCGAGGAGCCATTTCTCGACGCGCTCGGCGTGGTGGAGATGCAGCATTCCCAGGACGATTCCCAAGGCAAACTCCGGTAAGCGCGACAAGGCGATCCCGCCAAGAATCCACTGCCCCTCCGCGTGCCAAACGTTGATGAGCAGATAGCGCGTGCCAAATCCCACCGCGAAGGCCACCAGCAGGAACCCCGTCAAACCGAGCTTGCGCATGCCCAGGTAGAGGAGGGGAAAAAGCAGGTACAGCTGAATCAGCATCGAGAAGTACCACCACGCCGCATTCAGATACATGAAGTTCATGCTGATATCGATGAAGCGCAGGCCGGTCAGACTGATCAGGAAGCGCCAATCGATTGGCTCCAGCCGCTCCTGGAAGGGCGACACCAGATAGACAAGGTGCGCGAGCCAATACATCGGATATAAGCGAATGAAACGTGAGCGATACCACGCGCCCCATTCAATAGGCGCTTTTGCTTCGCGCTTTGCAGTGGCCGCAGCCAACGACCAGCCGCTGATGATAATGAAGAGCCCGACGGCATGGAAGCCGCATCCCGATATCGCATACCATACCACCTTGGCGACGGTCTGGATTGCCGAGCCTATGCTGTCCCAGCCATGTTCGCCCGCGACTCCCGCGATAAAGTTTCCGGCCATCGGAGATGGCGCCCAATCAGCATAGGTTTTAAAAAAATGAAAATAGACGACCCAAAGAATGGCAAGGCCCTTGGTAATATCGATCCAGAGCAGGCGTTTCATGACGGGAACAACTTCCCCTTTTACAGTGCTCGCCAAGGAATCCAACGACAATCGCACCGCGATGATCGCAAACGTAAGTTGGCCTGCAGCCGCTTCCATTCAGCCGCTGGAGACCGACGTGACAATACCCAACACTGCGCAGCAGGAGTTCGGGCTAGTGCTTACGAAGCGATGGACAAGGCTCGGGCGTTGTCCCTACAATCCTCGAACCCCATGATCCCAAAAATAGGATTAGCGAGCTATTCGGGAAAATCTTCCGTAATCATTGAGTCTCGGTACGAAAAGAGTCTCGCTGATCATCTACAGGAGGCAGGTCTGCGAGTCAGCGCGACAGTGCCTTGCGATCGCAGAATTCTCGGCTTTAACTGGGAAGCGAACCAGATGGTTCCCATTGTCGATCCCTCCCTCGAACAGACCTCGGAAGTGTGGATAAACTTAGAGGATCCGCACCACCGGGCGGGGGAGCTGATCGGATCGTGGTTTACTAAGCAATTTCGGAGCAAAGAGCCTTCTGCCGATTAGCACTTCGGTTTCCGTTCTGACCGCGGATGAAGATGGATAAAGCGGTAAAATTTTGT
This sequence comes from uncultured Verrucomicrobiae bacterium, assembly GCA_963744345.1. Taxonomy (GTDB): domain Bacteria; phylum Verrucomicrobiota; class Verrucomicrobiia; order Chthoniobacterales; family Terrimicrobiaceae; genus DASTFP01. The sequence continues at coordinate 57,208 of CAVUTD010000007.1, read as the reverse complement.
CGACTTCCTGCTTAGAGAATTCGCCCAATCTGCGTAACCAGCGGTTTAGGATTTCTGCTTTTGACCGCGGATAACACGAATAAGGCGGACTCAAGAGTTTCGGCAAAGGAGTCCTTGATGTAGATTTTTAGAACAGGATTACGAAGCTTTCAGCAGCATTTTCAGCGACCGCCGTCCCGTCCCGCGGCGTGAGGCCGCGTTGCCGCTTGACCAACGCGGCTCACTCTGGCGCAATCAGCGTTAGCGGCCCCTTGGCGCCTTATTTTATGACAATGTTTTTGTTAGCAAGCAACTTGCCAACCATTATGCTAAAGCGCTCCAGAACGGCCTGGAGCCCCGAGAGGTCCCCAAGATGATGTTGAGTGTGCTTGACGTGAGCGTAAAACAGTGCGGCGTACAAGTCGGTGCGCTCGTCGCCGTTAAGATTGAGAGTGTCAATGAAGCCTGAGACCTTGATCGCGGCTTCCTGGAGTCTGGAAATTTTTTCTTTGGTGAGTTTCAACTGTTTCATCTTGAGAGGCCAAGGGCAGGCATGTTGTCCCGTACTGAAGGCGCAAATTGCGAGCTACTCGACTTCACGTCGTTTGGCATTATCGCTCTATTTGTTTAGTGAAGGTATTGGAATGGATGGAAGAAGGGACTGACTTTCCGGTTCTCCCGCACAGCGCGGTGACGCGCGAGGGACTTGGAATGGAAGGGAGAAAGTCGCGGTGGACGCTATTCCACCGTGAAGAGCGCCCAACGCCTGAGCGCAACATTATCGATACGTCCGCGTAGACGTTTGCTAGTCATCGATATGTCATGGTACGACATTTTGGTTTCTGGGCATATACGAATGGCCCGGGCAAACTTGCAATTCGGTTAACAAATTCCGCGCGCGGGCTCTCCTGATCTCCCTCATTGGCGATGGTGATGGAACATACCTTCACTCCTGTCAGACATCGCCGAAGATGATGGTGTTCAAGGAAAGCTCGGAAACTCGCAATCCGCTTTTTCCCAAGAGCCTGTAGCGGATGGGCGTTTCTTCCGGGTAGGCGTCTTCAACTGCTGCTGTCAATCCGCCCGGCAAATTCTTGCTCCACTTCTGGTCGCTGGTTTTCGTAAACAGCCAGCCGCACCCCCATTGGATCGCGGAAGGTGTAGCAAGGGCCGTTCGGGATTTCGAAAGGTCCGCTCTCCGCCTTCCAGCCTCGAGCAAGCAACTCAGCGATGGTGCTTTCAAGCTGCTCGACGCGGTAGATCAAAATGGGTGTGTCGCCGCCAAGATGATCGGCCAGCAGCACCATCGGACCTGCCGGAGACAAGCGGACAGCAGCGACCCAGGCGTTGAACGCGTGAATTTTCCAAACGAGTTCGCCTCCCAGTTGCGCTGTGTAATAGCGCAGGGATTCTTCGATCTCGCCTGCCGGCACATAGAGGTAATCCAGTGAGAGAAACATTGGCGGCTATCAAGGTAAGCGAAAGGAGGGCGAGTGTGAATTTCTGGAACTCCCTTGTTTGGAGATTGTTTTGAGCTAACTTGCGAACCCAATGCCCCATACCGCGCCGCTCTTCACCCACGGCCTGATTTACATCTCGGAGCACGCCGCTCTTTTCTGTTTGGTTGGCACTCAGATCTGCGACGGGGCGAAGGAATGAAAATGCGTGCTGGTTGGAGACTGTTTGGATTTGTTGCGATCACGCTCTGCGTCCCTGCCCTCATCGGGCAATGGAGCTTGGCAAAGCGCAAATTCGACACCTCGCCGCGGGAGAAACTGTCTCAAGAAAAACCGGACGTGGTGCTACTCGGAGACTCCATGCTGGAGACGCGCATCGACGAGAACGTTCTCCAGAGTGTTGCCGGGGTTGAATTCGAGAAGATGCCCTACCCCGGCTCAGGATCCGCCTCCTGGTGGCTGATCCTGAAAAACTATATCGCCCCGCAGTCCGAACCGCCACGGACCGTCGTCATTTTCTTCCGCAACATGCAACTCACCCTGGCGGACTATCACACGGATGGGCGCTTCCGTCGCCGGCTGGAGCCCCTGATGAGCGACCATGGCGAGCCGTTTCTGGAGAAGATCCTCCGCTCCTCGGGCCGGGAAGAAAACGAAACACTTCTGTCGTTGGCGCAGAAACTATACCCGGTGCAGAAACATCAACTGGAGTGGCAGGAAAAGATCTACGCCAGAAGCCTTATCCTTTCCACGGCACCCGAGGAACGCTCGGCGGTGCGAAAGCGAACCGACCGTCTTTTCAGTACCCGCGGACTGCGCGCTGACGCCGGGCCGTACGCGGAAGGCGACGACCAGATGGTGGGCCTCGCTCCGGCGGATCATGATTTGAAGAGCAAGCTGCCGGATTCTTTGCTGCCGGCGCTGCTCGATCTGGCCCGGCAAAAGAAAATCCGGCTGGTTTTTTTTCGGGTGAAACGCAAGCCGAAGGATGACGGCACGCCGCGCTGGGAATCGGCCGATCTGCAAACCTACATGGCTGCGCTCAAGGATCATCTGCGCGCCGCCGGGGCAACTTATATCGACGAAAGCGCGGATCCACAAATAGGCCGAGATTTTTACGGAGGGGATGATCACCTGCGCGAGGATCGCAGGGCGGAGTACACGCGGCTCTTCTGGAAAAAGCATGGGTCCGCGATCACGGCCGGCGAATCCGAAGGCATGGATGCTACGCGATGATTTTTCACTGCCTGGAGTATCTGGTTTTTCTGCTGGTGGTGTTGCTGCTCTACTGGCCGCTGCCGCGGATGTGGCAGAATGGATTGCTCGTCGCGGCGAGCTATGTTTTTTACGGCTGGATTCATCCTTGGTTTCTCCTGCCATTCCTGGCGACAACCCTCGTCGACTACAGCCTCGCGCGCGGAATCGAGGCGCAACCGCACCTTGGGAAAAAACTCCTCATCGTCAGCCTGATCAGCAATCTGTCGCTGCTCGGCTTCTTTAAGTACTTTAATTTCTTTTCGGAGAACGCCGCTGCGGCGCTGGCCTCCGTCGGCTGGAGCGTCCCTTTGCCGGTGCTGAATGTCGTCCTGCCCGTCGGCATCTCCTTCTACACCTTCCAAAGCATCGGCTACGTCGTGGATGTTTATCGGCGCCAGACTCCCGCCTGCCGGAATCTGCTCGATTACATGGTTTTTGTCTCATTGTTCCCGCAGTTGGTCGCCGGTCCTATCATGCGGGCGGGAAAAATGCTCGGCCAGGTACGCTCCACGCGCATTTTCGATGCGGAAAGAGTTCAGAGCGGTCTGCTCCTTCTGCTCTGGGGGTTCTTCCAAAAACTCGTCATTGCAGACAACGTCGCCGTCATCGCGAACAAAGTCTTTGCCATGCAGGCGCCGGATTTTCCGATCCTCTGGACGGGCGTGCTTGCTTTTTGCGTGCAGATTTACGCCGATTTTTCCGCCTACACCGACATCGCTCGCGGCACCGCGCGACTGCTCGGATTTGAGCTGATGCAAAATTTCAATCATCCTTATCTCGCGCAATCCCCGTCCGATTTCTGGAAGCGCTGGCACATCTCCTTGTCTAGCTGGATCCGCGATTACATTTACATCCCGCTCGGCGGCTCCCGCGTCGGTCCAGCTCGGGCAGTGGCCAATATTCTGATCGTCTTTTTCCTTACCGGTCTTTGGCATGGCGCCTCCTGGAACTTCGTCCTCTGGGGCTTGTATAATGGCGTCCTCATCTTGATTTATCGTTATGCCGCCAGCGTGATTCCGCAGCCGCTCCAGACTTTTCCCAGCGCGAAAATCTTGCGGATCGCGCTCATGTTTGTGCTCACCAACATCGGCTGGCTGATCTTTCGCGAACAGAACATCGCTGCTCTCTGGCGTGACCTGACTTTGTCACCGGCAGCGGCGCCGATCCTGGATTGGAAGGTCGCCGCGTACCTTTGCACCATCATCGGGTTTTATTCGATTCCCCTGGTCCTTCACGCAGCTCTCGGCAACATTCGCCTGCCTCTTCCGACGAGATCCTTTGCGGCTCAGTGCACCGCAGGTCTGGTCTTGTTTCTCGGCGTGCTCTTATTGCGCAGCAGCGTGTCCGCCGATTTCATCTACTTCCAATTCTGACCGCGAAAGGAAATCCGCAGATTACGCAGATCTAAAGGGCTGGACGCGTAATCCTTCGTCCTCGTTCTCGTGCTCGTCCCTCGTCCTCGATTTTCCATCGAGTTTCGAGTACGAGGAGGAAGAGGAGGAACCAGGAGAAAGCCAGCGCCGTTAAATTCGCAACTTGGCAAATTTGTTCGCAGATTACGGCGAGTAAAACCAAAGATCCAGGAGACTGAATCTGCGTAATCTGCGGATTCTGCCCTCAGCCGGAAACCCCGGAAAGAGAATCTGGTCAAAAAGAAGGACGCGTGTATTGGTGCAGTTGTCGCCGGCGCGCCGTGCCGGGAATCTGATGTAGAGGATTTATGCCTGAATCGGGAAATTCCCAGTGGTTCTTCGAGCCTATAGTCACCGTTTTCCAGAGGCAGATTTCACCCGCCGGGATCGTGGCCTTTGTGAGCTGCCTGGTGGCGGGTCTGCTTGTTTCTTCATTCTTGCAGAGCAGCGTGATGCGTCGCCAGGTCAGCCGCTTCGGCCTGGACAAAGATCACGTAGCGATCCTGACCGCGAGCCTCAGTCTCATCGCCTTCGTTGCCTTCCTGGTGATAGGCCTGAATCTCGGTGGGTTGCCCATCCCTTGGGAGGCGACAGTTCCGGCGATTGGGCTCAGTCTCGCGCAGATCGTGCGACTCATCGCGCTGGTGGCGATCGTCATCTGGTTCGCGTCGGCGGCGAAGCACTTCCTCTTCAATCGATTTCTGAGCAAGAGCGGCTTGGATCGCTCCCTGCAATACACTATTGCGCAGATCTGCGGCTACTTGGTGCTCGTCATCGGTATTCTTATCGCTCTGCAAAGCGCCGGACTGAATCTCTCGGCCCTGGCCGTCTTCGCGGGCGCGATCGGTGTCGGCATCGGGTTCGGATTGCAAAATATCACGCGCAACTTCATCAGCGGGCTGGTTGTGTTGGCGGAACGCCCGATCAAAATCGGTGACCGTGTCGAGGTCGGTAGTGTGACCGGCCAGGTGAAGGATATCCGCGCGCGCAGCACCACCATCCTGACCAACGACAACATCGCCATCATCGTGCCAAACTCAGATTTCATCGAAAAACCGGTCATCAACTGGAGCCACGGAGATGCACGAGTGCGCTTCCGCATCCGGGTCGGCATCTCAGTCGATAGCGATGTGGCCAAGGCGTGCGACATTCTGACGGAGATTGCCCGCGCGCATCCGGCAGCGCTTCGCGAGCCGCAGCCATCGGTGGTTTTCGACAAGTTCAGTGATTCCACTTTTGAGCTGGAGTTGGTCGTCTGGAGCCTGGAGATGAGCTATCGCCCGCGCGCCTTTCGCAGCGATCTGAACTTCGAGATCGAGCGCCGCTTTCGCCAGGCGGGCATAGACTGGCCCAGATCGCGGCGGGACGTCCGCTTGCGCGTGCCTTCACTGCCGCAAGACGAGGAGCTCCAGGAAGGCGTTCAGCGCGAACCGAAGCAGGACGAGGGATAAACTCCTGGCGCTGCAATGCGAGGGGCATTCATTAGCACCGCAGCAGCGATTACAAACTCGTGAAAACGTCTTTTCAGGGCTGGGCTGGCCCTCTAATGGTGGAACCTAAACAAAAAGAGGTCACTTGGACTCAAACGAATCCTGACTTTGCCAAGTCAATCTCTAAGCAGATTCGCCCAATCCGCTCGCTGAGGCCACGTTGTCGTGTGGCCGCGTTGGCGCGTAATCAGGGGTCGACTAATCCTTGAACAGGCACGGGGTGGTGCTCAGCCTAAGCGAAAACGGGAAAGAAACATGCTAAGAGCGCTTGGATTTCCGGTCTTTCTAAATTGTCCTTGGTGACGACGGTGGCGCCGGTATCGATAAACGCGCGCACTGTTTCGCCCCTCATCCTGGCAACCAGCGTTTTCACCGCTTCATGACCCATCTTCTTGGGGTTTTGCGCGACAAGCGCTTGAATCTCGCCTTGTCTCAACCCTTCCATGAGTCCCTGCGAGGCATCGAAGCCGACAAGCCTCTTGGTCCCCGCCATGTTATTCCGCTTGAGCGCAGACAACATGCCGAACGTGCTCTGTTCGGCCGAGCAAAAAATTCCGTCAGCCTCCTTGAGCTTATCCAACATGCCAAGCGCGGTCGATTGAGCTTCTTTTGCCGTCGTGCCGGAGTAGCGATTGTCGAGGATGACCTGAATGTCGGGGAAGGCCTTGATCGCCTCGAGGAAGCCCGCCTCCCGCTCACACGCGCTGGGTGAATCTTCTTTAAAGCGGAAAAGCACCACTTTGCCTTTGCCGTCCAGAAGCTTTCCGAGTTGTTCGCCAGCCATTGCGCCACCCCGGTGGTTATTCGTCGCCACCATGCTGACAAAGTCCTTGAGGGGTTCACCTTTGAGTGCCGAATCCATGATCACGACAGGGATTCCTTTCTGCATGGCAGTGGCGACGGGTTGCTTGAGCGCTATGTCGTCGATCGGCGCCAGGACTATGCCGCCCACTCCCGCGGAAACAAGTTGCTCTACGATTTGGATCTGCTGAGCAGGGTCGTCTTCCTTGGGCGTGCCCTTCCATATCATCTCCACATTCGCTTCTTTCGCGCCTTCACGTGCTCCCGCTTCGACCGCTTTCCAATACACGTGCGTCGTATTCTTCGGAATCACGCCGATCGACTTCATGGGCGAAGGTTTATTCTTCCTGGCAAAGCCATTGTCGATCTTTTTCGGGGATCGGCGGCTGTGAACAGCGCGTTTGCGGCGTGAAAACCGCAGTCCACGGGCGCGGGACTCGGCATTCCTAATTTTATGCTTCACCATATCCGTCAAATCCATCGCGTGAGGCCACGTTTGTCACGTGAGCCGCGTCGGTCATGGCAACGTGGCCACACTCGCGAGCGCGACTTTCTGCGGCCGTCGGCCAAGTTGCTCACCGTGGCACCATCGGCGGTTGGTTATGTTCGGCATCAGCTCAGCGGGGACCTGCAGCAGTTTTGTGCCACCTCGTCAGAAGATCGCCATCGGGTAGAACTCGTCGCGCCCTTGAACCGCCAGGGCGCGATGCTGACGAAGAAATGCTATCGCCCCTTTTCGGCGCATGCAGCGCAGATCTCGTCCAGTCCGGCGATGCAAAGGAGCGGCATGCCATATTGGGGATGGCGATCATGTGCACCGGTTCGCTCCAGCGCCGAAACTCCGGCAAGGGCGGATGCACGTCGCTGTCGGAGTCGCTGCTCAATAGCACGACACGGCGCTGATGCAGCCAGGGCAGGCAAGCGGCATGCAGGCCGGTGCCTCGCCATAGGTAGTTGCGGTTCCCGCGCCGTTGCGCACAAAGGCCACCGCGCTGCCCAACACGACTTCTCCGGCGCGATGCAGGGCCAGCTCCGCTCCACCGATCCGCGATTGTTCCAGGACGCCGGAAGCGATGATGAGAGCTGCAGTGGCGGGCGCAATCCGCCAGCTGAACGACAATTTGATTGCGTACGTGCAGATGAGGACGGTTGCGGTCAGCGCCAGCGGAAGCACCCAAACCTCCGGACCGGCCAGGAGCAAGAAGATCATTCCCATCGCACAGCCGATAAGAGTATTGACAACACGGGACCCGAGAGAGCGCCAGGCTGTCTGCATCTGCGGCTCGGTTACCACGATCACGGAGATGACGGCCCAAACTGCATCCGCGTCACCAACGCTCCGCAGGAGAAGCCAAACCGCGGTCGTGCCGACGAAGATCCGCACCGCATAGTGAAGCCCCGTCACATCCTGGATTAGCAAACGACGCAAGCCCATTATTGTTTCTTCCGAATTTCGTTGTCACTTGACCGAAGCGTTACCTGATAGCGGATCCTCGCCTTCCGGTAAAAGCCAACCAGTGCTTCTCGAAATGCCGAACTCATGTCACACGATCGATTCGTCAGAGGGCACTTCCAGATAAGTCGCTTGTGACCCCGAGTAGAATTCGCCATGCCGCTTGAACAACTGCTCGCGCTGACAATCCTAGCCTTTGTCGGGTCCTTCACTCCGGGGCCCAACAACATGATTGCCACGGTGACCGGCGCAAATCACGGATTCCGCGCCGCACTGCCGCACATTCTTGGCGTGCCCTTCGGTTTCTCGAGCATGCTGATCGTCGGCGCCGCCGGCGTCGCGGCCCTGTTGCTCACCTATCCGTTCATCGCAGCATTGATCAAGTGGGCCGCCATTGCCTATCTGCTCTTTATCGCATGGCAGCTCGCGCGCCCGCATCTGAGCGGCAAAGACCTGAGTCGTCCCGGCATGAAACCGCTTTCGTTCTGGCAGTCCGTAGCGTTTCAGTACGCCAATCCGAAGGCATGGATGCTTGCTGCGGCCACCGCCGGATCGTTCATGGCGAGCAATGCCAGCATCGCCAGAATTGCCATTGTTGTGCTCGTGTTTTCGACTGCTGCCATCGCAAGTCTTATCACCTGGACCTGGGTGGGCGCCGCGCTGCGAAGCTGGCTCAGCGTCGGCTCGCGAATGCGATTCTTCAACGTTGCCATGGGCGTGCTTCTCGCCGCGACCGCATTGTGGCTGGCGACCCCGTGAAGTCGTGTCTAAGGGTTATCAACACCCAGACGTTTGAGCTCGAGTTTGGTCGTCTGAAGCTTGTCGCTGTGCCAACTTCACCTGAGCAAACCGTCAAGTCCCATGGTTGGGTAGGACGCTTCCGCGCGGCAAAAATTTCGGCAAACTGCCTATGAGAACCGCCGTAGTCTTTCTCTCCTTGTTGAATCAACACCCGCCAGACTCGTGGGCGTTAACCTGGTTGCGTCCGTGCGCGGCTCAATCAAAACAACACCGTTAGTCGGAACGTCAGCGCCCAGGCACTTCCGAGGCTGGCGCTCGCTCCAGGCGTGGGGATGTAGCTCACCGCCGGCTGGAAAAAGGTGCCTGCCACAAGATGCGCCTGGTAGTATCCCTGAAACATCAGTTCGCTGGCACGGTCGAAAGCCTTCGGATTGAGCCATGCCCATGACATGCCGACACCGATCGAGTCGGCGGGCCGGCCCGGCACCAGGCCGAAGCCGGTGAAGCCCATGCCCAAGTATTGATTCACCGGCAACACCTCGGCGTTGTTGACGCCGAATTGAACGAACGTCGAAACCGATGAGCGCTGGGAATGCTCCGGCGCACTGACGATTTGGCTCTTCCCATCCTGCGCTTCCCCGCTGTCGGCAGCCGCGGCTTCGAGATGGTTCGACCAGATGCGCTGACTGCCAAACGTGTAAAACCCACCTGTGCCATTCTGTGAAACATTTGGCCGCTGCACGACGCCGGATTGATACCAAAGGCCCGCTCCGAACTGACCGGGATATCTGTCGGCGACGATCCAATCCAATCCTGCTTCCCAAATGTTGAAGTAGTAGCCATTGAAGTGTGGGCCGGTCAGGCCGGTCTGCACGTCCAGGATGATGTTCCCGTCGTAGAATCCGTAGTTGAAGTATGTGTTCTTGGTTGGAGCGAGCGTGAGGGTGAAGCCGCACACAGAATTGTAATAACCGCCAATGGCGCCAAGCAGAGTGGGATTCACAAACACGGGCGTATAAAGCAGACCCGTTACGGCAGGGATGTTCAACCACTCGTCTTGGGTGGGCACGGGACGGGCGACGTTGTTAAAATCAAAGGTTGGCACCACCTTGCCGATGCGAAGGATGAGCCGGTCATCAAAAAGGCTCTGCCTGTACCAGACTGGTACAACTCCGAACGGTCCAGCGGTGGCGGTCCGGGCAGGCTGTTATAGCCTTGCACACTGCCGGCCTGACTGTTGGTGTCCTCTCCGTTGAATTGAAGGAATTGAATGCCAAAGGAAGCGCCGGTCCAGCCGACGAGTTTTTCCGCATCGAGATCCGCACCGACGATGAGCGCGCTGTTCCAACTCCATTTGCCAGGTTGGGCACCGCCGGAGATCAACCCGTTCGTGTCGGCCAGCCACACACCGCCAAGACGAAGCCCGATCTCGCCCAGGGGTCTCCCGGGAATCAACCCGATCAGCCACGCGTTCCCCGGAACGATGCTCTCCGCCGCCGGGTTGCCGGAAACTGCTTGGGGCGCCTCGCCTCGGAGTTGGTCCAGAAGGGAAACGGTGGATTCCTCGCAAAAGGCGATGGGTGTAAGCATCGCCGCGAGCAAAGCCAACGCCGCGAGAGAGAAGTTTTGAGTCACGCGTGCGAGGACGGCAGCATTGCCGCCAGGGTTGATACTTTGTTTCCCAATGGACCGCTCCATCCGGACATGGCCGAGCATTACGCAAGTCCGTCGAAGAATCCGAAGAACACGCCGTCTGGATCATATTTGTCGCGCAGGTCGGCAAGACGCTTCCAACTTTTCGGGGAGAAAGCTCCTGTGGCTTCTGAGGGGAAGGCGACCGGATCCGTTTCGCCAATGTAATAGCCGGTGATATAAGGTTTCATGAGCGCCACACACTCTTCATGCCACGCAGTATTGGAGTCGTCATCGGTTGCGTTCTGCCACATCGTCCACGGCCCGCCATAAACGCGTGCGCTCAGCGAGAGCGCTGCATTGGGAAGCGGCGCGGGAACTTTCGGTCCCGTGAAGATGGCGAACAACACTATTGTGGTTGGCGACGGTGCCTTGGTCATATGCTGACCGAGCGCCTGCACGAGTTCACCCGGATTGGAGTTGGAAAAAATGGCCTTTACGCGGTTGCGCATCCCCTCCGGCCAAAGCGCGCCAGAGGCGTCGAACAGTTCATCGAAGACGACGGGCTTGGCTGATGTTTGCCACAGGCATTTTCCCATTGCGGGACAATCATTCAATGGCTCCAAAGCGGCCTGCGCCTCCTCCGCCGAATCCGCAAAGACTGTCGCTGAAACCAGGCAGACCTTGCCTCCGTTTTGGACAGCTTTGTCCCTCAGCTCTGGCGGAGCCGTGAGGACGAAGAAGCTCAGTTCGATGCTGGGCAACAGCTCGCTGGCAATCTCGCCGAGCCATCCGGCGACAGTGGCCGCGTCGTTCAGTGAATAATAATAGCTGATCGCATGGATAGCCTTGGGCAGGGGATAAAGTTTGAGATGATACCTGGTTGCGACACCAAAGAACCCATAGCCGCCGCCGCGGGCCGCCCAGAAGTAGTCGGCATTTTCACTCTCGTTGGCCGTGATGAGTTTGCCTTCGGCGGTCACGAGCTCGACAGCCTCGACGCTCTCATTTCCGTAGCCCCACACGCCCTGGTTCCACGACATTCCTCCGCCGAGCAAGTACCCGCTTAGCTTCACCTGGGGGCAGTGGCCGCTGGGATAAGCGAGTCCCTTGGCATTCAGCACTCTCTGGATTTCCCGATTGCTAATGATCGGCTGCACCACGGCTTTGCGCGCCGCAACATTGATGGAGATGACTTTGTCGAGATCTTTCAGGTCGATAAGCAAACCCCCATTTCTTAGCGATGGCTGACACCAGTTGTGGCCTCCCCCGCGGACGACCACTTTCAGTTTGTTTGCCCGCGCAAAGCTAATGGCGGCGATGACGTCCTGCTCGTCAGCCACGGCGACAACGATCTGCGGTGCGCGGTCAGGAACGAGCCGGTTCCACAATCCTCCGTACACTCGTTTCTCGAAACCGGACTCGCCAGCCGCGGTCACGACTCCGTGGCAGGCTCTTTTCAGAGCATCGATGTTCATGGGTGCGCCTGGTGGAGATTCCGAGCGGCCCGTCTGACCAAGAAAGACGCCGCCGGCGGCAGCGGCAGCGCCCGCCACGAATTGCCGGCGGGAAAGCGAATGGTCATTGTCCATAGGCGAGTGGGAAAGCTTTTCGTCACCAGGGGAGGAGTTTCCACAGAGCGATCACTTCGAGAGCGAAGAGGACGCAAAGAATGCCGACGCCTTTCGCGGTGATGGCGCTCTTGTTTCCGCTTGGGAAAAGCCACCAGGCAAACCAGTTCACAAAGAGCGGCATGGTAAGAAAACTGGTCAGCGCGACGCTGATGGCGTTGCCGATGAAGGTGCCGAATGAGGCATGAATTCCGAGGTCCGTCAGTATCGGGCTCAGGAATTTCATCTCCAGCATCACGATTGGAAACAAGCCGAGCAACACGAGCATGGCGGCCTTCCAGTTCGGCGGACCCTCGCCGGTCATTGGATCGATCGGCACCCATCCGGGAAAGGCCGTGGCGAGCCGCATGAGTTCCTCTCTCTCGATAAACTCGCTCGTTTCCGAAAGCAGGAGCTTTCGCTCGGGCGAATTCATCCACGCCTCGAGGTGCTCGGCGGAGTCATAGCGTAGAATCGAGGTCCAATGCCCCTCGCCACCGCCCGCGGGGGGCTGGAGATACATGCCGCGATATCCGGGATACTTTGCCTGCGCCGCCTGGATGCGGGAGGCCCACTCACGATAGCGATCGGCCATGCCCGGTTTAACCTTTGAAAAAATGACTTCCGTAACATCGGAGCCCGGCACCGCTCCCGTTCCATCGGTGCTGACCGTTTCCCCAAAATTGCCACCGTCCAACAGGGGAACGGCCTCTCCAAGAATTCTCCCGCGTTCGGGCGACTGCTTCCAGGCAGCGAGAGCTTCCTCCGACTCGAAATTGACAATCATTGTCCAAGGAAACTCCGGTTTGCCATTGGTCGGGGGCACCATGTCGGTGCTGATGAATCCGGGAAATCTGGAAATGGCGGCGGAATGCCGAGCCTGCCACGCGGCGAAGGCTTGCTCAGACCCAGGATGGACTCTTGCAGTCGCGATCAAGACGGCATGTTTGCTCATGCTGCGTGCGGCGTTCAGTAAGTTCAAATGCGGTCCAAACCCGGGAATCACCGTTTCTCGCGCAGCCAGTCCCCAATAAGGCGAACCCGATCGCATTCCTTGCGCGATTCAGGCTTCTTAGTAGGGGTGCCTGTCGGCTTTGTTCTGCCAGGCCTCGCAGGCTTTTAGTGCGTACTCGCGTTCGAAATCCGGAAAGCACTGGATCGCTTTCCGTTCGGTCCAGGGAAGCCGGAAATCGATGTATTGAAACTCGTCGTCGAAGCCGATTTTGCTCGTGTCTTCAAGGCGGGTACCGAAATACACGCGATCGATGCGCGCCCAATAGATGGCGCTCATGCACATCGGACACGGAGCGCCGTTCACATAAAGATCGCAACCCTTCAGCATCTGTGCCCGTTCGGGAACCGGATCTGGCGAGCCCGTCGGGCGTGGGATCATCTTCAGATTCCCTTCATAATAGTCCGAACCGAGAATGGTCTTGGAATTAATGCGGGAGCAGGCATCAATGATGGCGGTCACCTCAGCGTGATAGACTGGAATGCCCGTCAATAGGACGCGATTCTGGCCGCGGCCGATGATCTCGCCGTCCTTGACGATCACCGCCCCGAACGGGCCGCCCCACCCTTTTTCGACGGACTCGATAGCCAGCTGGGTGGCCTCACGGAGGAACTGCTTCTTGTAATCGTCGCTCTCGACATCTACTGCGCTCATTTCATGTTGGCTTGGTGGTGCTAGTGGTTTCATGTGTTTTTGCGGGTTGGGTTTTCAAATGCCCGTCGGCTCAAGGGGAAAAACCACTGCGCATAACTTCGGCGGCAGCGGACAAGGTGCCGGAGCGCAGGGGAGGGGAGCGTTCTCAAGCAGGAAGGTGCGGAGATGATGCCATCGGAAATCCTGCTTGCCAAGCCAAAAAGAGGGCGAACGGAATATAAACGTGATCTACGGATCTAAACCTCGGCTAAGGGCTTGCTCGTTTGAAGTCTCGTTTTCTGCGAGAAAAGCCATTCTGTAGTGGCGGTCTATGACCGCCGGTACAGTTTGCGGCTCCTCGACTGCTTTTTCGCAGGCAAGACGACCGCATTCAATCTGAAGCGCTTTGGGCACCTCTTAGCGGCAAAGAAGCTATCGATCAGATCCTGTCCACGGCACTAACTCAGTGCAGTGGGACGCGGAGGGTCAACTCGGCAACCCCGTTTCGCTATTTGTCGGCAAGATTAATCGCGAAGGTCACTCAGGAAGACGACCGCTTCTCTTCAAGGGCGAACGAGATCTTGGCGTTAATGCCATAGCTAACGATGTTAGTGTTCTCCACCTTCGCTCGAATTCCTTGACGTAAATCGAGCGCGTATTTCGCACCGATCGTTTCGCTCCTCCAATGCAGTTCTCGTCGCATCTTCCCAGCCCTTTTCAGACTGAGCCAGCACTTCGATGACTTTCACTGTCGTCGCCATAAGTAGAAATATTTTCTATGGAGCGTACCAATCGCTTTGAGCGGCTGTATTCCGTCTCTGCGGGGGCACGATCGCTGAGTGAAAGACTTCCGGCTTTGGGATTTTTCTAAGATGATGTTTGTCGACTGACACCGGCATAGACCGGCGGGAGTGTGCAGCGACTTCACTAACAAGGAAAGTCCCTCGACTAAAACTCTCCAAGTTCGGGCAGCAACGCCAGCCACCTGATCCCTTTGGAGACTATCTCAGCAAGCCCGAATCCCTCCTGCGACCCTTATGAATAACTTTGGAGATAGTATCGGCGGCGGTCTGGACTGTGGGTAAATTCCTGAGCTGTAGCGGCGGCCTATGGCCGTCGCTAAATTCTTCTTCTTTTCTTCGACGATCGCAGACCGCCGCTGCTGGGTTGTGTCAAGCAGGCAGTTTGCTGGGAGGCGCCTTTTGTTCGTTGGTTGTGTTTGCTTATCGAGTTGGCTGCCGTGCCGCAGTCATCTATAGCCTCCGCGGCGGCAAGCGGCAGGAGCTTTGTCTAAGTTTCAGCGCGAGGATTCGTTGGAAGTTTCCTCTTCTTTGCTCCGAGGCGATATTTGATTCCAACGGGCAATCTGCTATCCGCATGCGCCAAAGCTCTGCGCGCCCGCACTCCGACTTATTCGGGTCGTTGAAGAGGGCACGCTCAACCTACAGACGGGCTTTGCGCTTTGCGGCGGCCTGGAGCGTGCGCCCTTCCAAGACTGCTTGGAGTGCTCAAGGGTTTTCTATAGGGCAAAGATCCTCCGGATTGGCTTTGAGGGTATCTCTTTTCGAACAGGACCCAGTTCTTCGTCCTTCACAGGGCCGGCGGCGATGCGCCAGAGCTCCAAAACTGCTGCAACTCAAGCCCTGTGGGCTTAGCGCAAAGCTTCGCTTGGTGAGCGCATAAACAGGTGCTAAAATCATCATCAGTCGGCTGCAGCAGTTTTGCATGGCGACCCGACGGCTTAGGATTATTTTCATGGTCCGAACAGATATGAATTCAACATCGACTTGGTTTGCGCTGAAAAACCCGGTCTTTTGCCGTCTTTGGCTGGCGAGCGTGCTGTCGGGCACCTTCGTGTCGGCTCAGGACATGGCCGCGACATGGTTGATGCACGATCTCGGCGGTTCGTCTCTTGCGCTCTCGCTCATGGCCACGGCGGCCTCGGCGCCATTCTTTCTGTTCACGCTGCCAGCCGGTGCGGTTGCCGATATTGCCAATCGGCGTGTGGTGATCGTGGTCGCGGTCCTCTGGCAGGCAGCCTGCTCGGCGTTACTCGCTCTTGGTGCATGGACTCGAATGATTGACCCCAACCTGGTCCTGGTCACCATCTTCATGCTCGGGTTGGGGGTCGCGTTTTACGCCCCGGTCTGGGGTGCCATCGTCCCGGATATCGCCAGCAAAGATGAGCTGGCCTCCGCGATCACCCTGGGGGGAGTGCAGCTGAACCTCTCCGGAATCGTGGGCCCCGCTCTGGCTGGTCTTCTGCTGCCGCTGCTGGGCGTATCGCTCCTTATTTCGGTCAATGCCGTGATGTTTTTGGTCGTCGCTCTTGCCGTATTGCAGTGGAAACCGCGTCCGGAAAAGTCGCTCGTCGTTGGCGAAAGCTTTACGGAATCATTTATCAGCTCACTCCGCTACGCGCGACACTCGCACGGAATGAAGGTCGTCCTCTTCAGGAACGTGCTCTTTTCGCTGGTTATTTCAATTATCCCCGCGCTCCTGCCGGTGATTGCTCTCAAGGAGATGCAGCTTTCCGCTGCCCAGCTCGGGTTTGTCTTTACCTGTCTGGCGGTGGGGTCGTTGGCAGGAGCAGTTTTCGCCCTTCCCTACCTGAGGGCGCGGACCTCGCAGAATGCGATCACCTCGATTTCCATGGCGATCCTGGTGGTCGTGCTGCTCGCCTTGGCTTTCCTGCGCGTGCTCCCGACATTGATGCTTTGCGCAATTCTCGCGGGCGTGGCTTGGTCGCTGGCAGGATCGGAGCTTTGGGTCGCTGGACAGCGCGTGATCCCCGGATGGGTGCGCGGGCGGATGAATGCGTTCCAGATCATGTTGGGGCAGGGCGGAATTGCGATTGGTGCGCTCATGTGGGGGTGGGGGGTCACGCAGGCCGATCTCAATGTGACCTTTCTTGCCGCCGCGATTTTAGCCCTCCTCGTGCTGGCCATCGGGCATCGGGTTTCCATCGACTTCGCCGCCGAGGCGAGCGTTGATGCCGCCCCGCTCAATCCGGATTGGAATTTCCCCGCCTGCCCTGATCACGACGACGGGCCGGTCACCGTCACGATCAAATACAACATCGCTAAAAAGGACCGGGAGAAGTTTTATTCGTTGATGCAAGGAGTTCAGGCTGCCATGCGGCGCAACGGCGCGTTCGACTGCCAGCTCGACGAAAGCTTGGATCACCCGGGCCTCTTTCGTCTGGAATTCCAACTCTCCACGTGGGCTGACCATCTTCGCCAGACCAATCGAATGACCGTGGACGACAGAAACGTGTTCAACGATGCCTGGGATCTGCATGCGGCAGACTCGAACCCGACCGTCCACTATTATGTTTCGAGCCAGAAATGCGTGTTTCCGAACAATTTCGGTTTCATCGGACGAACCTTCTCAACGACCTCGACCTTGCCCAAGCGAAGAGTGGCCCCTGGGAGACCCGTCGCCGCTTCGTGAGATTCTGCCCCGTCTGCCGAGTAAGTCTGACGGCGGATCAGGCCATGCAACGCTCAACTCTCAACGCTTCGCGTGAGCCGGAACGTTGTCCCGGCAACGCGGGGCACTCACCTCCGGCTCTCGAGGCTTAGCTCTGTTCCACTTATCGGCGGTGATTGTCGATGGAGGCATACGTCCCACCGAACACCATCCGCAGCACAAAATCGCCGGTGAGGAAATCATGCGGAAAGCCCAGCTCGATTTTGGTGGCTTGGTCCAGCTTGGCGATCTGTTCAGCGGTCAGTTGCCAATCAAGACACTTCAAATTGTCCTCAATCTGGGTGGCGCGGCGAGCGCCGATAATTGGGATCGTTTGAGCCTGGCGGAGCCAGTTAAGCGCCACTTGTGAGGCGGGACGTCCAATTTCGCCGGCCAACTCAGTCACTCTTTCTCCAACGCGCAGCTTCCGTTCGTCCGGTGGATTGCTTTCCGCATGGCGCGTAGTTTCGGGCTTGCTCTTATCTTGCCTGGCATATTTGCCGCTGAGAATGCCACCGGCCAGCGGACTCCACGCTGTGACGCCAATGTCAAAGGCGCGGGCCATGGGGAGCAGATCTCGTTCCGGCTCGCGCTGCGCAAGGCTGTATTCGATCTGCAATCCAACGAACGGACTCCAGCCGCGCATTTCGGCCACCGTGTTGGCCTGCGCCACGATCCACGCCGGGGTGTCGGAGACACCGACGTAGAGAACCTTGCCGGCGCGGACCATGTCATCAAGTGCGCGCATCACCTCCTCGATCGGCGTCATGAAATCCCAGGCATGAACCCAATAGAGGTCGACGTAGTCGGTCTTAAGTCGCTTGAGGCTGGCCTCCAGCGAGGTGACCATGTTTTTGCGGTGATTGCCGCAGGCGTTGGGGTCGCCTTCGCGCATGAAAAGCGTGTATTTGGTCGCGACGACGAAGCGGTCACGATCCGATTCAAGAAATTCGCCAAGGAGACTCTCACTTGCGCCTTCATTGTATTTGTTGGCGGTGTCGATGAAATTGCCCCCCGCCTCTGCGAAAATGTCAAAGATCCTTCGAGATTCCTCTTTCGACGTGGCGAGACCCCAGTCTTGCCAAACGTCACCAAAGGTCATGGTGCCAAGGCAAAGCTCGGACACCCGCAGTCCACTTTTACCTAAGAGTTTGTAGCGCATAGTCATCTCCGGAGTGTGTTCAATTCCTCCTCTCAAATCCACGGCAAATTCTTCATCCACTTCCGTTTGATGTTGTGCGATAGGTTGGTATGAGGAAGGTCCTTTTGGCTGGGGCCATTACGATGTTGATGGCAGGCTGCTTCGCAACGTTCCCTCCGGGTTATGGCGTGCCAGGCGGTGGGCCGTCCCAGGAATATTATGACGACGGGCAATATTTCGGGGATGGTCCGTACTCTGGCCGGGATTACCCTGGGAGGACCTATCACGGTGAGAGGCCTTATCACGGTGGGAGACCCTACTATGATGGACGCCGATCCTATGATCGCGGCGACTACTATCCCCGTGACAGGTACTACCGTGGCGATGACGATCGCGACGAAGACGAAGACCAACACCGCAAAGACAAAAAGAAAAAGAAAGATAGGAAAGATGGGGATAGGAAAGATGGGGACAGGAAAGATCAGCCCAAGAGAGATCAGGACAGAAGGGAGCAAGACGGAAGGCAGAAGAAAGAAAAAAAGGAGAAAAAACATAAGAAGGATCACGACGATGACTAAGCATACTGAGAAATTCTTCGACAGGGTCAGGAGACCCGGGTCGCTGCCCCGAATCTTAGCATAGTTTTAGTCGAGGGACTTTCGTTTTTAATGGAGGAGTGACACGTCGCCCGCCTATGCCGGCGGCGAGTAGGCCGACTGAGCTGCCGGCAACGCAATCGAAGGGGAAGCATCGGAATCGAAAGAAATCTCAGCAAGGCCATTTTTACACTGACCCGAATTCTTTTGCCGAGCCTGGTCGATGCTGTGGGCTCGGGATTGGGCGGTCAACTGCGCGGTCCCACGAACCTCTTGCAAGATAAACTCGTACACGTCAACCTGTCCCTGAGAGCGAGGAGCGCCCGAATTTATTCTTCCTTGGAACCCGCGTGCGTACTAGAAGGATCAAGACAAGGGCATGCACATGACACAAAGAGAACGAATTGCTAATGTTTGCTCTTCACGGCAGACCTTGGCTCTCCACTTTCATTTGTCGCTGCGCTGTGCCCGCCACTCTCATTTTCCGCGGTGCAGGAAAGCCAGCGCGTCAGATCGATGTCGGCGGTCCGGGAGCACGTTCGGAAGTCGAGAGCTTCCCAAATTGAGCGGCATGATTTGCCAGCATCCGAATGAGGCCGCTGAAAATCAGGCTATGGACGGGGTACAGGGCGTACCAATAGAGTAGTCCAAAGAGTCCCTTCGGCTCAAAGAACGCGGTCTGAGTAAGCAGAGTTCCGCCTCTCGCTTCGTCTTCTGCCTGAAATTCAAGCCAGGCGCGTCCGGGCACTTTCATCTCGGCGCGGAGGCGAATCATCTTTCCGGGATCGACAGCTTCCACGCGCCAAAAGTCCAACGCGTCGCCCGCACGCACGTCCTCGGCATCGCGCCGTCCGCGTCTCATCCCGACTCCGCCAAAGAGCCGATCGACGAGTCCCCGTATTTTCCACGTCCAATTCAGGTAGAGCCATCCCGTTTCTCCGCCCAGCCTGGCAAACGCGCGATAGACAGCCTCGACAGGGGCAGCCACCGTGCGCTGCCGACGCTCGATGATCATTCCTTCCTTGGTGAGGAGTGCAACGGGCGCCTTCCCGCGGTGGCTTGAGGTCAGGGCATCGGTCCAGGAGGTCTCGACGCCGCGGTTTTTCATTTTTTCGAAAGCGAGCCGCACGGAGGTCTCGTAATCGAGGAGCTGAATGTTCGGGAAAAGCCGGTGCGCGGTATCGTCATGAACCACGACTTCATTGGTGAGTCCCTTGATTAAGGGCTGCGCGATGTTTGCCGGGATGGGTGTAATCAGGTGGACCCAGTAGGAGGAGAGCCTTGGCGTCAGCACCGGCACGGCGATCAGAAGGCGCTTCAACGCTCGCACACGCGCGTAACGGGTCATCATTTCCGCGTACGTCAAAACGTCCTGGCCGCCGATTTCAATGATGCGGTCTGCGCTTTCCGGGGTTTGAATCGCCTCGACCAGATAGTCGAGGACGTTGCGAATAGCGATCGGCTGAATGCGGGTGAACACCCACTTCGGACAGATCATCACCGGCAGACGCTCGGTCAGGTAACGCACCATCTCAAAGGAAAGACTTCCGGAGCCGACCACGATGGCTGCGCGAAATTCGGTGACCGGCACCCCCGAACGGCGGAGTGCGTCGCCGGTCTGCTGCCGCGAACGCAGGTGCGGTGATAAATCCGCCCGTGCGTCGCCGAGACCTCCAAGATAAATCAAACGCTTAACGCCCGCGGACCTCGCCGCGGCCGCCGTATTTTCGGCCGCTTTTACGTCGAGTTGCTGGAAGCCGCCACCCTCGCCCAAGCTATGGATAAGGTAATAAACCACATCCACGTCGCGCATCGTTTCAGGGAGGGAGTCCGGGTCCAAAACATCGCCCCGAACCACTTCCACCCGGCTGGCCCAGACGCGACCTTGAAGGCGTGACGGATCTCGCACCAGGCAGCGCACGCGATGTCCGGCTTCGATCAACCGCGCCACCAGCCGCCCACCAACGTAGCCGGTTGCGCCTGTTACTAAAACTCCCCTTCGAGATTGCGCAGGCATGAAAAGCAAAATTCTACGCTCCCGGATGGCTTTTGGCAACGCGCGGTGGCCTTTTGGAGACGACCTGCCGGCCGGCGTATTCGCGGATGGCCCGAGTCGCAGATCATCAAATCGACTTACGCGTTTAGGGCCGCGTCAGATGCCTTCTCGCTTTAACCCACTCCATTTACCAAGCCTCAGAATCTCCGTTAGGCTGAGCCGATAAAACGGCATAAGATGCTCTTTGTGGAACTTAGCGACAATGCCACGGTATTCCTCAGCTATCGGCATCAAATAGCACGCATGGGCAGCACGTCCGCGAACAGGCGCTCCCGCTTCGCACGACGCGTCCTTAGGAGAAAAAGTTCGCTTCTGCTTCAATTATCGAATTGAGACTGCGGAGGGGCTTCATACGTTCCAATGATTAAAGTGTGGTTTTGTGCTCGGCACAATCGTGAGGACTTTCTCAACTTGCGTCCCTCTGAGTTGAGTGTTTGGTGCGCCCACCTTGCGGCATTCAGGATTACAACTACAATTAGACTTGTAAAAAGCAGTCTGCGTTGTGCAAGGATGTTACTCTTCCCTTTAGCAAATCGGGTAAGTTTCGATCAACCAGAAGGAATTCCAAAGAAGCGTCAGCCATGGTTTGGCTGGTCTATTTGCGGCGCTCGTCTCCACTCCGCGTGACTAAGGCGGTTCACTGTGGCGCGATCAGCGGTCCAATCATGCTGTGAAGCGATGCAAAGCGGGCGTAAACGAGATTCTCGGGTTCTGCGATGAGGCCTGACCTCGAGCGACTCCTGGAGGCGAGCTACCGGACGGTGGTTGGCCGAGACCTGCGCACCGATGCCGGCGGCGATCTCTACGACGCGCCGGCGGCGCTCCTGATGCACGGTATGGAGGCCGATCCGGTGTTCTGCTACGCCAACCGCACGGCGCAGCGTCTGTGGGGCTTGACCTGGGACGAATTCATCGGCCTTGCCGTCGCGGCTGTCCGCCGAACCGCTGGTTCAGGCAGAGCGCGACCGGTTGCTGGCGCGCGTGCGCGCTGATGGCTTTATCGATGATTACGAGGGCGTCCGGATCGCGAGGGATGGCACGCGCTTCCGCGTCTCGGGAGCGGTCGTCTGGATGGTGGTAGTCGACGGCGTGACGCATGGCCAGGCAGCGCTCATCCGGGAGTGGGCCGCTGTGTGAGACGGACGTCAATCGCACCGCGGTTCTCACCCGAGGTTGATCGCAGGTGGAGTACGCGAAATGTCCGACCCGTTCGCGGATTGTGGCCAGTGCCGTAGCGCGCTGCGGCTGTTCTCGAACTTAAAACCGAAAGTCGCAGCCGAGATGCGCGCCCTGGCGAGCCACTTGCCCGCGAACGGTTGAAGTCTCAATTGCGTTCCTAAGTCCCGTCGGCAGCATCAACCCAGGCCCGGGGAGAGCCCCGTCAGTCTAGAGGCGAGGCAAAGCAAGTTTCCGCCCCTGTTTCTGATCCGAACACTACTTCTCAAGGAACTCTTTGAGCGCCATCGCGCTGTTGTGTTTTTCATCTCGCGCCGCATAGACGAAGGTAACTATCCTCTCGCACGCGCGACTTCTGATCTCCCCAAGCGACTCTTCTTTTTCTTTCAGCTCCTGCCAGTATCGCTTCTTAAACTCTTTCCATCTTGCCAGATCGTGGCCGTACCATTTGCGCAGTTCCGCGCTCGGCGCGATCTCTTTCGCCCACCATTGAATTTTAACCTTTTCCTTACTAAGGCCTCTCGGCCAGAGCCGCTCAACCAATATCCGGAAGCCATCCTTTCCGACCGGCTCTTCGTAAGCGCGTTTCAACTTGATCATTGGAAGATCTCGCAGCCGCAATCTCTTGCGGCGACCGTCTGCCTGTTCGACAACTCGGGGCGAAGAATATAAGTCCCGGGTGCCGATGTTGCATCCGAAACCCGGGACCATACCTTTAGCCCTTTGTGATGGTCTGTACAGTTCCTCCTTCGGAAAATCACCAGCACCTTTAGGTAGAACAGCGGTAGAAACCATTCAAGCCCCGCAGGCGGCTGCAGGATATACAATGCAAACAGCAGCGCGCCCGCATAGGCGGCGAGCGCTACTGGCCGCTGCAAATCTGCGGAATGGATAACACCACCGCGGCGGAGAAGAGCAGATAAGCCTCTTGCTGCAGCGAGCCAGATGAGGTGGTTCCCCCGTCACGAGCGCTTGAGCGTTGCCAGTTGAGCGATCCTTGCCTATCGCTAGCAACTATGCGCGACGATCCCGCAACGGCTTACGGTAACGAGAGTTCATGGCACGACTGGGAGATCGAACACCTGGTGGATAAGCTTTGTCGCGACTTTCCGGGAAAGTCCCGCGCCGCGATTGAAAAGGTTGTCAATGATTGCAAGGAAACGATCCAAGCTTCCGCCGGGCGAGAGAGGCTCATCGATTGTGCGAGACGAAGCCTGTCTCACTGAGCCAAGGCTGCCGATCGGGCCGAAGATTGGAGGAATGGCAATGGATCCTAGTCGAACACATCCCTTCTCGCCGAGCGCTCTCCAGGCTCATGTCGTCAATCGCGCCCACTGGGACGCAGTCGCTGCGATCCATGCGAACGATGAAGAATTCCGCGCTCGGCTGCGCGCCCATGGCACGACGCTCCACCCGATTGAGCTCGCTGAGCTTTCGCCTCGGGTTGCGGGCAAGAGTCTGCTTCATCTCCAATGCCACACCGGCACGGATACGATGTCGTGGGTGAAAAAAGGCGCCGGCCCCGTGGTGGGGATCGATTTCTCTCCGAAGGCGATCGAAGCCGCCCGCGCGCTCTCCAAGGAGCTTCAGATTGAGGCCGAATTTGTCGAATGCGACGTCTACGACGCGGCAGACCGCCTCCAGCGCACGTTCGACGTGGTGTTCTCCTCTTACGGCGTCCTCTGCTGGCTCGGCGATCTGCGACGGTGGGCGGACAACGTCGCGCGATTGGTCGCGCCGGGCGGACTCTTCTACCTGGTCGAGTTCCACCCGTTCGTCTGGGCGCTGGCCGACGACGCGACCGCCGATCGCCCGGCGATGGGCTATCGCTACTTGCCTCACCAGGCCCCGAACTATTTCGCATCCGGCACCGATTACATCGATTCGTCGGCCACGACCCCGCCTCACTACACGTGGAATCACGGGCTCGGGCCTGTGGTCACCGCCCTTCTGGAACGCGGTGTGGTGCTCGAGTTTCTGCATGAGATGCCGGTACTGCGCGAGCGCCATTACGCCAATGTTGAAGGTTCGGAGCGACGGCTACTATGGGATTCCCGGCATGGATGGTTTTCCGCTCTCGTTCTCCCTCCTTGCGCGACGCCCGGCTTGATTTTTCGCTAGCGCGTTGGAACGCTGAGCAGCTTGTTGGCCGATACGAAAAGAATTGTGACAGAAAACAAGAAGACAGTTGAGGTGTATATGGAAGGATTTCGCAGATCCGACCATTCCATGGTGCTTTCGTGCCTCACTGACGATGTCGAATGGGTCATTCCGGGAATGTTTCGTATCCAAGGGAAGGACGCCTTTGACAAAGAAATTGAGAACGAGGCATTCACCGGCAGTCCGATCATTGCGGTGACGCGCATCACTGAAGAGAACGATGTTGTGCTCGCCGAGGGCTCGGTGCGCGCTCAACGGAAAGATGGTGACGTCTTGGACGCGGTATTTTGCGACGCCTTTGAAATGGAAAATGGCAAGATCAAGAAGCTCACCTCCTACTTGATGGAAGTGAAAGAACCACGATAGCTGAACAATGTCGCGCAGGCGGCTGACCAGGCGGCAAGCCGCGCGCCGGATCTGACCTCGCCAATGAAAATGGCCGAATTTGCTTTCATCGTCTACCAGCCAGTGACCTTCAAGATGCCCGGCCTGTCTTTTTCCATCTGCGCCAATCTGCGTGCATCTGCGGATTGCTTTCCCTGAAGAAATCGGGTGGAAATCCCGATCAATCGTCAGTGCTGGACAACTGCCTTAAGGTAAACGGACACGCCGGGTAGCCTTGACGAGTCGTTATCTGCAGGATGGCATCACAGCGGCGGGCGAGGGCGTTCGATGCCGCGTCAGCCAGGCGCGAAGCGGCGGCAGAAAACAGTGTGAGGCTGGAAGCAAGTTTGAGGGCGTCAATGGATCCGCCCATCAGGCGCTCGACGGGAACACCGGCTTCCAGTTGCTCAGCCACTGCCGCGGTAATTTCTTCGTAGCGGGCACGCAGAACGGGATCCTGTAGGTATTCGCAAGCTTCGTCGATGCCTTGGATGGCGTAATGCTGGGCGGCTCCCGAACGGCCGAGTCCAGCCAACTGGGGAAAAACATACCAAATCCAGTGGCTGCGCTTATCGCCGGAACGCATCTCGGCTAGCGCTGCCGGGATCCAAGCTCTCATAGAGAGATTCAAACTGGCGGCCGTCGTGGGCATGCCCGGCAGTGAGATGGAGGGCAACGCTGCAGTTTTCGTCAATAGTCGCCGCGTGGATTTTCGTGCTCAGTCCTCCACGAGAGCGCCCCAAAGCCTGGTCGCCGCCGTTTTTTTTGGCGCTCCTGCCGCGTGCTGGTGGGCTCGCACCGTTGTGGAGTCCATCAACAGATGACGGGCTTGGGCGAAGCATTCGCACTGAAGCCGCTGCCAAAGCCGCCGCCATACTCCCCGCTCTTCCCAGCGTCGAAATCGCATGTAGACTGCATGCCAGTAGCCCAACTCCGCTGGTAAATCCCGCCACGGGCAGCCCACACGATTCAAATACAAGACAGCTTCCAGAAAATCGCGATCACTCATTTCGGCAGGTGCTCCCGCACGCGAATGCTTGGCCTCTTCTAAGGCTGCCTTGAGCTGCTCCCAAACACGATCGCTGATCATTACACGAGGATATTCTATCGCCATCCCAAGCTTAAATCAGCTCTCGCTAAAAAAGTACATCTCTAAATTCGTGAACACAACCTAGAAGAAGAGAACCGGCGATTGAAAGGGTTGGTCGCCGATCTGACCCTTGATAAGCACATATTGCAGGAGGTGCTGCGAAAAAAGCCCTGAAGCCCGCGCGCCGGCGGCAGCTGACGCATCAGATCATAGAATGGTTTGAGGTTAGCCGCCAACGCGCCTGCGGGCTGATGCTCTTGGGACGATCAAGCTATTATTATCGAAGCCGCAGAAAGGAACATGTCGCCTTGAAAATTCGACTGGAGATCTGGCCATGGTGCGAGTGCGCTTTGGCTATCCGCGGCTGACCGTATTGCTCAAGCGCGAGGGCTGGCCTGTAGGAAAGAAATTGGTTTATCGGCTGTATCGCGTATTGCTTCCAGAACGCACCAGAAGCGGCGCAAGCTAGCCATCGCCCACGCGGTCCGGCTCAAGGGGCTTCAAAGCGCAATGAGAAATGGTCTATGGACTTCATCGCCGTCGCTTGGAAGGTGGACGCCCATTCGGGTGTTGGCGGCGATCGATCAATTTACCCGCGAGTGCCTTAAGCTCGAAGCCGCTGCGCATATGTCGGGGTCGCGAGTGGTCGAATCTCTGGAACGGGTGGCCGAGTTGAGGGGCTATCCTCAGTCGATAACGGTCGATAACGGCGCCGAGTTTTGCTCGAGAACGGTCGATGGCTGGGCCTATCGAAGAGTAAAGCCGATTCATCCGCCCAGGCCGGCCGGCGGAAAATGGCTTCATCGAGAGCTTCAACGGTCGGCTCCGAGATGAATGCCTCAACACCCATCTGTTCTGGTCGATGAGGATGCTTGTGAAAAAATGGAAACTTGGAGGGTGGATTACAACACCTCCCGACCGCATAGCGCTCTTGCGAACTTGCCTCCGGCTGCGTTCGCTGCGAGCGCCATGCGGAGAGAAGGAAAACAACAACAGAAAATGGAGCCACTGCTGGCCGGAAACTAAAATCCGCCCCTGTCCAGAGATTGGAACAAGCTCCGGCTGCGCCATTGCCGCCCGCGCCTTCAATCCGAACTGCACAATTATTGGGGTCGAGCCCGAGGCGGGCAATGACGGACAACGCAGCTTCCGCACCGGAAGGATTGTCCACATTGATGTGCCGCAGACGATCGCAGATGGTGCGCAGACCCAGCATCTGGGAAGCCATACCTTCGCGGTGATCCGGCGGTTAGTGGACGACGTGATTACCGTCAGCGATGCCGAAATGGTGGAAACGATGCGCTTTTTCGCCAGCCGCATGAAGCTTGTGGTGGAACCGACCGGATGTTTGGCGGCGGCCGCGGTCTTCCAGAAGAAGGTGGAACTCACCGGCAGGAACGTCGGCATCCTCGTGTCAGGCGGCAATATCGACGTCCCGCGCTTTGCCGAGCTTCTGCAGTTGAAGCCGAGAGAATAGCTGATTTGCAGCAGCATGAGCTCAATGGAGGTTCGTTCGGCTGGACTCGGACTCACCCCTCCTGACTTTTCCGTTTGGCTGCACAAATGCACGCACTGACCCTATCAGACTCCTTTGGATTCCCAGAGAACTGCAAATGGGTCACCCCAGCAACGTCAGCCGCGCGGTGAACATCTTCCGAATCGCAAAGCAACAGAAGATCAGGAATCTGAAACGTCGACTGCACGCATGCAAGGACCGGCTCCCTTCTGCCCTTCTGCTTCGGCGGAACGTGTGCAGGTTCTCGGCGTCCGCGTTCGAGCTTTCGAAGGGCAGCCTCTGAAAATTTTTCGCAAACACGAGTCCGCGCCCATCGCTCTTTATAATAGCGCTTCTGACTCAAGCTGGCTAAGAGACACCTTATGTTTAAGACAGTTACCTCCCTCAACACTGTTGATTCCAATCTTCGGCCGCTTGTCCAAAGCGCCCTGAACCAAAGTGGAGGCCTGCTGCGTCTTGCCCCGTGCTGGGTGCCCAGGTCCTTTCTTCAGCCAGGTCGCCGGTTGAAGCTTCATCCTGACGATCTCTACGCCTACGGATTAGATCGTGGAGGCATTGATGAACGCTGGTTTGCCTCGACGACCCCCGCGGCAAATGAGAACCGGACGCCGGACGAAGGTCTGAGCTATTGTGCGTTCGAAGGCAAGCGCTTCACTTTAGCTAAGGCTATCGAGGAGTGCGGCGCTGAAATTGTCGGCGAATCCATCTGGAACAAGTACCGGCGCTGGCCCGTCTACTCTAAGTTCTTCGACAACATGGGACCGATTCCGCATCACATGCATCAGTCCCGCGAACACGCCCAACTCGTCGGCCAGGAGGGAAAACCGGAAAGCTACTACTTCCCGCCGCAACACAACACCGTCGGCAACAATTTTCCCCATACGTTTATGGGCTTGGAACCTGGGACGACGAAGGAAGAAGTGAAGCGTTGTCTCGAAAACTGGAATAAAGGAGATAATGGAATTCTGGATTTATCCAAGGCCTTCCGCCTGAAGCCCGGCTCGGGATGGTTGATAGGCCCGGGTATCCTCCACGCACCCGGGTCGCTCTGCACCTACGAACCCCAATGGGGATCAGACGTGTTTTCGATGTTTCAATCTCTTGTCGAGGGGCGCGAGGTCCCGCGAGCGCTCCTCGTTAAGGATATTCCGGCGGACAAACACTTCGACTTAGATTTCATCATTGGCGAATTGGATTGGGAGGCCAATATCGATCCGAATTTCAAGGACAACCACTACCTCGAGCCAGTGCCGGTTGACGACACACGGTCCGAAGGCTACATCGATCGCTGGATTGTCTATGGAAAAATCAACGGTGAACAGCCGTTCACCGCGAAGGAGCTAACGGTTGAACCCGGAGTTAAATGCACGCTTAAGGACAACGGCGCATACGGGCTCGTTGTTGTTCAGGGCAGCGGTAAAATGAATAGCCTGGCTTTGGGTTGCCCGAAGTTGATCCGATTCAGTGAAATGACCGACGATGAGGTCTTTTGCACCGAATCAGCTGCGCGCGCCGGTGTTGTCTTCGAGAACACGAGTGAGGTCGAGGACTTGGTCGTGCTCCGGTATTTCGGACCGGACGCAAACCCGGATGCCCCAGAACTGGGCGCCCATAAAAACCGCTAGGCTCACGCCGCGTCGCGCGGATCGCCAGAAGCTGAATGTCACGATGTCCCCTTGCGTCACTTCGTTTTCTCAAGTTAAGGCATGAATTAGTCTCAGGCACGAAACAGACTAAATGAAAGGCAAGCGGCAATCACGACAGGAGATAAGGTCTGGATTTTACGCGAAGTCGGCAGCGGCAAGAAGGTAGCGGTGGCCAGCCGAGATCACTACGGCTCCTTGTGCGGCGCTTCCAGGAACGTTAAGTCTATTTGTGTGCTAACCCTTTCGCCGCTTTCTGCAACAATCTCCACACTGCCGTTATTCTCAATCACAGAAGCAACGCGGTTAAAGCCTTTCGGGATCGCTGCGACTGCCATCACATAGTTGATTGTGGAGGGCTGCTCTGCTGATAAGGTGATGCAAGTGGGAACCCCACGTTCGCTGAGTGAGTTTGTTCGCGCTGACGCTGCGATGCCTTCGGCGAAATAAGTGGTCACTTCCTCAAGACCCAGAACCGCGCGATGACGACCTCTCCATGGAGAATAATGACGCCCTCCGTTGGAGCACCAGAATATGGTTCCCACCAAGACCCGGGGATCCTTAAACGCGATCCAGAGGTACTGCTCTTGAGGAAATACAACCGCTGTCCATGCAAACCTCAGGTCAGATTGGCTAAAAACCATAGCCAGGTCTTCAAAACCCTCGCGATTCGGGTAATTACTTAAGTCGCTAACAGTGCCATCAACGCACGGCACTCGGGTAAGATCGGTGAATTCTGCATCGGGTCTGAGAGACGAGTAACCCCCCTTCGCCGGATTTTCAAAAGGGGTTGGATTAACCTTTCCAAACGAACTCGGGGAAGTAGAGATCAAACCCGGGGATTGGAATTTGAGCGTCGCGTGATGTCCAACAGGCATACGTCCGCTCAAGCCTGAAATAACATGCCTTTGATAAACTGCTGAATGACCCTGTCTGATCTCGATGATCTTATCGACCTTCCCTTGGTGAGCCGAGATGTCTAGCTGCAGATGCAACCTAGATTTATTACCGTTGCTGACGGTCTCGACATGGCTCCAACGGCAATTGGCTGTTTCTCCGTGCGGCAAATAACGCTCGCCTTCGTACGGATCATTATTGGCTCCGAATGGCATGCAAAAGAAATCACCTCTCAGGACCTGAAGAAGAGGCGCTTCGGCGATATTCTCATTCCACCAGGGAGCAATCGAGAACGGTTGGATCTGCCGCCCTCCATCAATTGTAAAAGTCACCGGTGCCAGGTGGCCGCCTGATTCAGTGACTGCCAGTTCCACATTGTCATTTTGTAAGGAGAATGCCATTTGGCCAAAAGACCAGATCATATAGTTGGGCTGTTTTGATGCGGAAGTAGAGTAGTTGGCGAGGCGTCTTTGTCGAGGATGACCAGCATCTTCAAGGCACGTCGTGCATCACTGTTGTCCAAGATCGGGATTTGAGGAGTTCAACAGGGAACCTGCTGAAGAGAAGATGGGCGAGACGAAAAACAAAATTCTCACGCGAGGCTTCCCCATCGTGGTCAGTTTAGCAGTCTCTTCAGTCAGTTGCTGACCAGTTTTTGGGGGCTCGGACTGTGAGCCAGCGATCAACAAGCACAACGCGCAGAGGCCGCCAAGGGAGGATTGCTGACGCCGTTTGTGTCCATGCTTTTCTGCCTAGATCGAAGGGGCTCACACCGTATCCGAGATCTACGGAGGCTTAGCCAGGGTCGAAGGAAGTTCAGCCATGTGAGTATCGGCAATGCGCCGGCGGCGTGGACCTTTCCTATGCCAACGCCTAGCGCCTATGTGCACTGCACGAGGATATCTTCTCTCAACTACCGGATCGTTGCACGTCCATCGCGGCCCCGAAGCCTTTTCGTTTCAAGAAACAAGCTTCTTTAGCTTGGATGCCAGCATCATTGATCGGCGAAATCCAGGCGCTGTAGTTGCGCCTCAGGCTGAAGACTATTTTGCTTCTTCAACTCGTTCTGCCTTGTCCAAATTGGTGTTGTCCACCACGAACGGCTCAATCGAGACGTTTTGCAAGGGCTTCTTGTTCCGAATATTGTCCACTAACTGGTCCAATGCTGTTTGTACTCAATTTTTCGGAAGCACTTCGCCCGATTTAGGGAAAAAGACGCCGCACCTCTGCCCAGCTACTGCCGCTTAGCCGCTCACATTAGATATGCCAAGTCGCTTATTTGGCATGCCTCAAAACACCCGGCTCATCGCTTTCCTTAGGACTGTGACTAATTTGCAGAAGTTCGCATTCGTATTGTTCTCCGTAACTCCCTGGTATTGCAGCCTGGGGCAATGCATAATCAGTTGCTTAATCGTCAACTTATTTGCATGTCATGAGGTTATTCGGCGTTAGCAGCGATGCTGCTCGCCAATGGGCGCGTCCCCGTGAGCCCGCAAGAAGCCGGGTTGGATAACATTTGGGACAGCGCAACTCTTATTCCATCTTAAGCTCACCAGGCGAGGTCACGGAGAAAAGCCCTGGAGACGCAACTTTTCACCCAGCGCGTCCAGTAATCCAACAGCCTTTGTTGCCGGACGAATCGCCGTCATCTGATATTCTTTTAAGACCGGTTGATGCGTTCTGATCTTCGTTAGATGCGGTGGCGTCAACCATCTCGTGGATTCGGCTCATGCTGCGCTACGCCTCTCATTTCATAGGGAAGAATTGTATGAAATCGAATCTTCATACGCAACAGTGTTGACAAACATAAGATAGGATGTTAAGAACGATCTTCGAAGATTGGTATTCGTTGGTCGTCGCTGGCGGCTGCGGGTGCCTTTCCTCCCCCAGCCAGTTCGCCCACCCGCGGCGAAGCATTAACTCAGCGAAAGCTAAAAATGATTAGCCTGTTATCCCCCGGACGGCTTTCTCGAGTTATCTCGAGAGGAGTTTGCCTCAGCATTGCCACCTTCTTTACGGCGGCGGTTTCACCTACGCAGGCCGCCGAAGACATCGAACGAAAGTCAGGAAAAACTCTATGAGATACTCCACCAAAATTTGGCTCGCGGTAGCGCTTGGGTTTGCGTTAACCGCGTCAGGTCCCGCTCAGGCGGCAGATAAGGATCTAACCATCATGATGTCTGTCCCTGGCCTATCGTTTCCATTTTTCGTGCATTGTGTTGGCCAAGGCAAAAAGGAAGCTGCCAAGCTTGGCAATATCGAGCTCATTATTTCCGATGGACAAGTGAGTTCACCCAAACAAACCGCAGATATTGAGGCAGCAATCACCAAAAAAGTCGACGGGATGGTCATCTCTCCGAACGATGTCGATGCTCTGGCACCCGCGATACAGGAAGCGGTCGATGCAAAGATTCCGTTGGTCACGTTCGACCGCCGTGTCAACAAGGTTCCCGGGATCCTAGCCCACGTTGGCGCGGACAATGTCAAAGGCGGCGAAGCTCAAGGCCAGCTTATTGAAAAGCTATTCCCGAACGGTGCAACGGTGATGAACCTTCAGGGACAGTCGGGCTCAAGCCCAGCTATCGATCGCAACAAAGGTCTCCACAATGTCCTGGATCAGGCCAAGGATAAATATAAAATCGTCTTCGAAGATACCGCCGGATTCGCTCGCGATAAGGGTCTGTCCGTGACCGAATCAGCTCTCGCGGGTATGGAAAAGCCGCCAGACGTCATTTCTTGCGCAAACGATGATATGGCGCTCGGTGCACTCGAGGCTCTGAAAGCGCGCAACCTCGTCGGTAAAGTGAAGTTGATCGGGTTCGACGCTTTACCTGAAGCACTGGGTCAGATCAAGGCCGGCAACATGACAGCCACGATCGAGCAATTGCCCGGCGGCCAGGTTCGCGGCGCCATGGAGGCACTGGTTGGATATCTCCGTGATGGCAAAAAGCCCGCTGAGCAGGTCACGCTTCTTACTCCGATCGCCATCACAAGCGATAACCTTAATCAGGCCGAGCGTTTGAATGAGGTAAAATAGGGTCTACTGCGTTCGGCGTTTGGCGCTCTGTTCTGTAGGGCCACCCCCATCATGCGCCCTTCGTCTGGGGCGGATCTCGGTGGCCACGCTTGCTCCGGATTTGCGATCGCTAGGATCTCGCTAGACTCGTCTCGCCGGGAATTTTCGTTAGAATAGAAGTGCCGATGCTGGTGTCGGAGCGCCGAACGCCAAACGCTAAACGCGACATGGAACCGCTCCTGCGCATGAGCTTGATCCGGAAGAAATTTCCGGGTGTCCAGGCGCTCGACGACGCCGGGCTCGAGGTGCAACCGGGCGAGATCCACGCACTATTAGGCGAGAACGGAGCCGGTAAATCGACGCTCATCAAGATCCTTGCCGGAGCCCAGCAGCCGGATAGCGGCACGATTGAGTTCGGAGGAGAGAACGTGGTGATGGCTTCGCCTCATGACGCCCAGCGTCGGGGTATCGCAACCATCTATCAAGAGTTCACTCTGGCTCCGAACATGACGATCGCTGAAAATGTCTTCATCGGTCGGGAACCCGGTCCCGGTGTTTTTGTGGACTGGGGGAAAATGGCATCGGAAACGCGAACAATTACCAAACGCCTTGGCCTCGAGTTGCAGCCGATGGCCATCGTGAGTGGGTTGAGTGTCGCTGAGCAACAAATGGTTGAGATCGCCCGTGCACTGTCGATGAAGTCACGGTTGATCGTCATGGATGAACCGACCTCGGCCCTATCCTTAACCGAGGTCGACAAGCTCTTTCGCATCGCTCGCGAGCTGAAGGCGCACGGCCTGAGCATTATTTTCGTCACTCACCGCCTCGAAGAAGTAATGCAAATCTGTGATCGATACACCGTGCTTCGCGACGGGCGTCTGGTTGGCAGCGGCTGGATCGCTGACATCACTATCGATGGCATCATCCAGCTAATGGTCGGCCGCGAAGTAAAAGCACTGTTCGCCCATCGCCAAAGCGAGATAGCCAACGATGTTGCGCTTCGGGTTGAAAGTCTGAAGCGGCATGGCAACGCGCGTGATTGGAGTGCGATTGTGCTGGACGACGTAAGTTTTGAAGTGCGCCGCGGAGAGATCCTCGGTGTAGCCGGGTTGGTTGGCGCTGGACGGACCGAAATGGCGCGAGCGGTATTTGGAGCCGACCCATTGGCTTCGGGTCGGGTCATCATCGGAGGCCGCCAGATCCATATTCGTTCGCCCCAGGATGCCATCCGTCACGGAATCGGACTTGTGCCAGAGGACCGGAAACAACAGGCGTTATTCCTGGCGCTCGCTGTGCGCATCAATCTCAGTATGGCATCGCACCGACAGATCCTGCGCTGGGGCATTTTTATCGACGAGACCGCTGAACGCGCGATGGTCGAGGAATTTCGCCAGAAACTCAATATCCGCATGGCGAGCCCGGAGCAGTTGATTGCGAGTCTATCAGGCGGCAATCAGCAGAAGGTTACGCTAGCCCGATGGTTAGCGTTGCGGCCGAAGGTGCTCATCGTCGACGAGCCGACCCGAGGTATCGATGTCGGCGCGAAAGTTGAGGTCCACAACCTCCTTTTCGAGATGGCGCAAACAGGCATCGCGGTGATCGCCATCTCTTCTGAGCTACCCGAGATCCTTGCAGTCAGCGATCGCATCATTACCATGCGAGAAGGTCGAGTGACCGGTCAGGTCAAAAGGGAGGACGCCACTGAGGAACTTCTGATGTCGTTGATGACCTTGACTCCAAAGAACACTGATCGAAACCATGGAATCATCGACTGAGCATCCCCACTCGAGCGCGCCGGCACGACCGAAAACTGATATCTTCGGTTTTCTGGCTCATTTTGCGCCGCTCCTCTTCCTGATCGTGCTGATAGGCGGGTTCGCCATTTTCGAGCCCCGGTTTCTCACCCCGCTCAACCTGTTTAATATTCTCCGGCAGGTCTCGATCTACGGCCTGCTTGCTGTTGGCATGACCTTCGTCATATTAACCGCCGGTATCGACCTTTCGATCGGGTCACTCGTTGCGTTTGCCGGCTTAGTCGCGGCAGCGGTGTCGAAGGGTGGGCTCTCCAATCGGTTCACGGTTGGGGCTGGCCAGGAGGCAGCCAGTCAGGGCTGGTATCTTGCCGCTCTCGCCGCCATCGGCGTTGGAGTCGCGGGGGGGCTACTACAGGGCTTTGCTATCACCAGGCTTAAGGTGCCGCCGTTTGTGGTCACTCTCGGCGGCATGTCCGCGTGGCGGGGCGCCGCGCTTCTCTTCGCCGCTGGCGGTCCGATTAGCGGCTTTGAACCAAACTTCGTTTGGATCGGCCAGGGACGGATCTTCGGCCAAGTGCCGGTTCCAGTGATCATCTTCCTGACGTTTGCCGTGCTCGCTCATGTCGTCCTCCGTTACACACGGTACGGTCGCCAGATCTACGCGGTTGGCGGCAACCCGGAAGCGGCGCGGCTCTCCGGGCTGAACGTGCGCGCCGTCATTACCAGCGTGTATGTGATCATGGGCTTCTTCGCCGGCCTCGGCGGTTTCGTGTTAGCGGCCCGGCTCAATTCGGCTGAAGCTGTCGCCGGCACCGGCTACGAACTTACTGTTATCGCGTCCGTCGTAATCGGTGGGACCAGCCTTTTTGGCGGCCTCGGCACGATTTTCGGTACTGTCATCGGCACCATCCTGATTGGGGTCCTGCTCAACGGTCTCGTCCTCATGAACGTCTCGGCGTATATTCAGCAGATCATTATCGGTATCATTATCGTACTCGCTGTCGCCTTCGATACGTTCGCTAAGTCCCGCCGCCGGGTCGGATAAGCTTATGTTCGCTGAAAGCGCTTCATCTCGTCCTTATTGGTAGCTCCGAACGCTTTCGAGCAGAAGGTTCGCGCGCACCGCTCCCTGTGAAGATGCGATTCTATGGGTGCCATCTCGCGCTTGACGGCCGCCCAGGTGCGCGTCTTCATCTTCGCGTCGTGTGCAGAAAGATAGGCGCGCGCCATCGCGAGATTGAAGGTCGGCAACGGGTGTGCTTCGTTCTGGACGTGGAGGAGCTTTTCGGCCGCTCGCCGGTCTTTGCTCCGAAGGCTACGCTGCTGGCCAGATTAATTGTCCTGGCAGTAAAAGACGCGGTTCGCTCGCCGGAAGAGGCGGTATTTGGTGAGCATGGAGTGATCTCGGGTTCGAGATAGCAACACCCTCGCTCCGCCTAATCGAGACCGGTCCTCTGTATTAACGATCTGAGTGGCTCCTGGAGATCCCTCGGCATCATCATCATTTACCTGATGCACAGGCTTATCGAGGTGAAGCAGGTTTGTGATCGGCTCACTGTGCTTCGCGATGGCAAATACGTCGGCGACGCCGACGTGGCGAATACTTCGATGGACGAAATCGTTCGAATGATGGTCGGACGGAACGTCGAATACCTTCCTGGCGAGTATCACAAAGGCAGCGAGGTGGTGGCGCGGGTCGAGAGTTTGACGCGGCTGAAGCGGATACCGGGCACGACGTCAGTGCCTCTCAGAGGGATGAGCCTCGAGATCCGCAAGGGCGAAGTTCTTGGGCTGGCGGACTGGTGGGTGCGGGAAGAACCGAATTGGCTCGCGCGCTGTTTGGTGCCGATCGTTTTGCGCGATCACTTCATATCAGGACGGCTGAAAATCCGGCCTTCAAAAAATGGGCATCCGTCGTTAATGCCTTCGCGATTCTACGCTCCTTCATTAGACAGAAACTTAGACAATCCACAAAGGAATAGCCTTGGTCCGCCTGCCGGCGGATCATCGCTTTGGTTAGGCGTAGCAGTGTGTCATCCGGATTAATCAGTAACAGCGCTGTGCTCCGGTCAAGATAATCGAGAAACTTTGCGACGAGGTGCGGCCGCTTGCGGGCGACGAGCAAGGTGCAGGTTTCGCCTACGACCCACTCGGTGGTGACGGGTCGCACCTTTCCTCGCCGCGAGCGGAGCCATTCCACCGCTTTCTGATGCAAGTCGCCACGCTCATCGATTATGGTGAAAAAGCCGCTCGTATCGAAGAAGATCTCATTGGCCATAAACGAGGGCGTCTATCTCGCCGTTCGTCAAAGGCCCGATCGGCTCAGCGAATTCGTCCAGGCGGAAAATTGGATCGTCTTCCGGGATCGCCTGTTCCTCCTTCAGCGGCACGATTCGAGCCAATGGCTTGCTGCGGTATGTCAGGGTAAGCGACCGGCCCGCCTTGACCGCCCGCAGAACGCGCTCGAACTCGAACCGCATTTGGTGCGTAGAGATGGTATCGTTTGCCGCTACTTTGCCAGACATCTTCATTATGTTGAATATTATGTTTCTCAGCTCAGTGGTCAAGCCAATGTCGGAGGATCATGAGGCGACTTCTTAGGAACTCCCCCTAACCGGGAGATCAGCGATCAACTGCTACGCCGTTCCCAATGCGACGCTATCGGAAACATATAATTATAGGATCGACTATGCTTCCTGCTTAGCCACCTCCTCCGAGGATGTCATCGAGCGCCAAGAATCTGTATCCGTCAAGTCCGGGCAAATCAGGAAGTTCTCCGGCGCTGAAGGAATTCGGACAGTGAGCGCTTTCCGCTAAAGAGATCTGGCATAATCGGGCGATTAAAACGAAAGTTCACATATGCTCAGCCTGAGCCCAATCAGCTGCTATTGCCGTCTGAAAATATCATCCACTGAATTGACGATCCAAGGCAGTCCAGTGTTATCGACGGAGATTTGCACTCCGCCTCCCTCAACGCCTATCCAATCTTTGCCCGACCATCGGTGAATGCCCAAGTTACGTGCTTTATCGATGACGTTCGTGCCGATAATCCATGCTGAGCCGTCCTTACCGACACCAATATCCGTGGCAGAGCCGGGCAGGCGTTTCCAACGATTGCCAGCCCTCCGAAATATCTCGCCTTTCGAGTTCACTATCCAGGGACTCCCGCTTGGATCCACAGCGATCCTGACTCCGCCTCCCTCAACGCCTATCCAATCTTTGCCCGACCATTGGTGAATGCCCAAGTTATGTGCTTTATCGACGACATTCGTGCCGATAATCCATGCTGAGCCGTCCTTACCGACACCAATATCCGTGGCAGAGCCGGGCAGGCGTTTCCAACGATCGCCTGCCCGCTGAAATATTTCGCCTTTCGAATTCACTATCCAGGGACTCCCGCTTGGATCCACAGCGATCCTGACTCCGCCTCCCTCAACGCCTATCCAATCTTTGCCCGACCATCGATGAACGCCCAAGTTATGTGCTTTATCGACGACGTTCGTGCCAATAATCCATGCGGAGCCGTCCGCACCTACGCCAATATCCTTTGCAAAGCCGGGCAGTTGAACCCACTTTTTACCAGATTGTGCGTAGCTGGCTAAAGACAGCAGAGGAAAAATAGCCAACAAAAGACTCACCACTCTGTTCATTTCACCTCCTTTTTCCGAAGACAATCCTCTCCGATACCCGTGCCATATCGCGTTTTCGCTTGGCGCACTGACTTTGGACGCCTTCTGCCTCTTACTGACTGCCAATTCTACCAATAAAATGCAAATTTGTTGCTTTTCGGCCAATTCAGCTGTTTGCCAAATGGCCGGGGTCTCATCCCGTGGGTCTATCCGTCAAATCCGCGCCATCAGCGGTTGAGTAAGCTTGACCGCGCATCAAGCGGATAAATAGTCAAATGCATCTCTCAACACTCAACTAACAACATTCAACTGTCCTGTAATTCCGAATGACACCGCCGCGGCGAGGCGGTCTAATAAGAGAGTGGATGACTTTGCGACGCTCCGCGCGAGGCACATCGAGGCCGTGCGCGCCTTCACGCCGGAAGCCGTTGCGCGACTCTCCTGGAGCCGCGAGCGCGTCCACGAGGAACAGGTGAGAGGCTTGCGGCGTGTGCTCGCACACGCACAGCGTCATTCGCCATTTCATTCTGCCCGACTGGGCCACATCGACGCGGAAACCTTTCAGCTCGAAGATCTCGTGGCGTTGCCCTCCATGACGAAAAATGACGTGATGGACGCGTGGGATCAGGTCGTTACCGATCGGGAGCTTCGCCTGGAGGACGTCACCGCGCATCTCGACGCGCTGCTTTCCGGCGAGAAAACAAACGCGTATCTGCCCGGCAAATATTATGCCGCGGCGACGGGAGGGTCCTCGGGCAAGCGGGGCGTTTTTTTGTGGGATTGGGAGAGCTTTGTCGTCACCGCCAATATTGCTTACCGGATGGAAGCTCGGCAAGACCTCCGAGAACCGCCGACCGCACCGCGACGGACGGCGGTGATGTGCGCGGGCTCGTATGTGCATGGGAGCAGGTTTCTTTTCCCGACGATGCTGGACCCCGAGAGAGAGGCTCAGGTCTTTCCGGCGGGTCGTTCGATTCCGGAGCTTGTTGCTGGCCTCAACGAATACCAGCCGGACGGTCTCGTCGGCTATGCTTCGATCATTCAGGCGCTCTGCGCCGAAGCGCTCGACGGACGCCTGAAAATACGGCCGCGGCGCATTTCGACAAATTCCGAACCCTTGCTGGACGAGGCGCGGGCGGCGGCGCTTGAGGCATGGGGCATCAACATCCATAATTCCTGGGGATCGGTCGAGATCGGCCTGGCTGCCTCGGAGGGAGAATCGTTCGACGGCATGACACTTGCCGAGGACTTTCTCATTTTTGAAGCGGTGGACGTTGACGATCGACCCGTGGCCGATTTGGCGCGCGCCGAAAAGGTTCTCGTCACCAAGCTCTATGGAACGGTCATGCCGCTCATTCGTTATGAGTTGACGGACGCGCTGATCCTCGCGGAGCCAAACGCGGAGGTGCCGGGCTGCCGCCGGATTCGTGAAATCAAGGGCCGCTCGGATGCCTGGTTTGTTTATCCCGGCAATATTCGGATTCACCCGATGAGTTTTCGTGGCATCCTTGGCCAGGATCGGCACGTCAGCGAGTATCAGGTGCGGCAAACATTGAGCGGTGCCCGCGTGCTGGCGATCGTTCATGGTTCGTTTTCACCGGGTCCGCTCGAAAAGGCGCTTGCAGCGGCCTTGCAGGAAGCTGGTCTGCCGGACGCGATAGTCACAGTTGAACCGGTCGCCGAACTACCGCGCCATGCCGAGACGAACAAGCTGAAGCGCTTCGTGCCACTCAGCTAACGAAATCAGTGAAATCCGGGAAATCAGCGCTTCAGTAATTTTGACCGCACGATGGCGCAGCGGCAGCGTGCCAGAGAGCGCGATTCTAGGCAGCCACGCTACTTTCTGTCTGATTGTAAGGACTGACCCACACGCGGCACCTGATATGGTAGAGAGCACCCGAACACTCAATGCGAACTCTCGGCGGCATCCCCTCTTTAGATCCGGGCTAAACTCTCGGTCAAGGTTTTATGCACGCTTGCAATTCTCCATGGAGAGGTCGCCATCGCGCGAGCTGCGAGCCCTTCGGCGAAAACTGACCTGAGGTTTGCATGGACAGTCGTGCATCACTCTTGGGTATAGGTTGAGTGTTCTTTTTCTAGCAGCTCGTACTTCGCCGGACTGAAATCCGGTTGCAAAAAGCACCGCACGAACGTGAGGATTTGATTGCCGCGGCGAAATTCACACGATCCTCTTCGATGGTTCTGCAAAGTCTTCCTAAGCCAATTAGATCTTACCGCACAATATTGACGCACTCTCGACTCTAGGTCATACTATTGGCAATGAGTATTACCGAAAGACCTGAAACCGTCCGGTTCACGACGAAGGGCCAGGTAGTCATTCCGCTGCGATTGCGAAAGCAGTTCGAGATCGAAAACGGGACGAGGGCCGTGGTGCAGGCGACGGAAGAAGGGATTATCCTCAAACCGTTGACGGCCGCGCTCATCAAACGCGGGCGCGGCATTCTCAAGCGGAGACTGAGCGACAAGCCGTTGGCGGAGGAATGGGCCGAACACAGGAGACACGAGCGGGAACTCGAGGAGCGTCATGCCCGCTAAGGTGCTCGATAGTTTCGCTCTCATTGCCTACCTCCGCGACGAAGCCGGCGCTGAAGCCATGGAAAACCTGCTCGTTGCGGCTGGCAGAAAGGATAGCCCACTCCACATGAGCGATGTGAACTATGCCGAGGTCAAATATTCCATTCTCAAGAAGGACGGCGCGGAAGCGTGGACCGCAGCAGCGAACGTCCTGCAGGGTTTGCCGATCAATTTTCACAGCACCGACCGCGTCCTGGCGGACATGGCTGCCGATTTCAAAGCACGTTTTAAGATCAGTCTAGCGGACGCCTTCGCCGCTGCGCTCGCCAAAGAGAAGAAAGCTCAACTCGTTACCGGCGACCCCGAGTTCAAGTTGCTGGATAAGGAAATCAAAATTAACTGGCTAAGATGAAGAGGGATGTCTCCTTCGCCAAGGCTTCGGCGCCCAGGCCTCCCACGCGCCTGCAACGCTGTTGTATCCTGTCTAGGCCAATGTCCGGCGCAGGCTCGGCATACCGTGTCGCGCCAACGGCGCACCTTCATCACTAGCCCGGGGCATCGCCCCGGGAAATCGGCACCGCATCGAGCGAGCGCTGAAGGTGCGACTCATGCTCTCGTTACCGCAGCTCGCGATCGCATTCTGTGGCGGCACGTGCGACGCCCGCAGGCTCTACGCGCCAACTTGCGGGCGGTCCTCACGCTCGACATGTGTTGTAGAGGCGGTTGTGCCAACCGCCTGACGAAGCCGCCATGCGCAAGGCGGTATGTCAACATCTGAGCCCTAGTAGTCCTGCAATTCGACAAGAGGTTTTCGCTAGCCTTGGCGTAAAGCTCAAGGAAGTGGCCCGGATTAGAGGTGAGCTTGGTCCACGGTTGATGGTTGATTGTTGATGGTGATGCATGCCCGTTGGATCGCGTTGGTCTGCGATGCTCCGCGCCGACGGCGCACCTTCATCAATAGCCCGGGGCATCGCCCCGGGAAATCGGTATCGCATCAAGCGAGCGCTGAAAGCGCGATTCATGTCAAATAGCAGCGGCGCCGCGCCCCAGCGTCGCGGGCGGTCCCCGCCCAGGATCTATCAACAATCACATCAGCGGGAACGACGAGGCCGCGGCGACAGTGGATGAGGGTTGACGAGTATTACTTTGGAGTATTACTTTTTAGTCATGAGGATTACGAGCAAAGGACAGGTCACGATTCCGCGGGAGATGCGCGAGCGTTACGGACTGCACCCTCAAACTGAGGTGGAATTTGCGAGTGGCGAGGGAGGTGTGGTGATCCGGCCGGCCAAGACCAAGAGAGTGCGATTTCGGGAATGGGTCGGCCGAGCCCGAGGCAGCGCCACGGTGAAGGTCACAACCGACGAGGTGATGCGGTTGACGCGCGGGAGGGATTGAGATGGTCTTGGTGGATGCAAATGTGCTGCTCGACATCCTGACAGCGGACCCGCAGTGGCTGACCTGGTCCACCGAGAAGCTAGAGCGCGCGCTGACTCAGGGATTGGCAATCAATCCAGTGATTTATGCGGAGCTGGCCGCCGGTTTTTTGAACGAGGGCGAGCTGGAGGCGGCGCTTGATTTTCCCGACGTGAGGTGGCTCGCGCTGCCCTATGCGGCCGCGTTTCGGGCTGGGCGTGCCTTCGTGGAGTATCGGCGGCAAGGCGGGAACCGTCGCTCGCCGTTGCCGGATTTTTTCATCGGGGCGCATGCGGAAGTGGAAGGAATGACGCTCCTGACGCGCGATGCGGCTCGCTATCGCACTTATTTCCCCAAGCTCAAGCTGATCGCACCGGAATAACCGGAAATCACAAAGCCGAGCATTTTTAACCACGGAGGGCACAGAGAACACAGAGAAAGACCATTAGGGAAGTACGTTGATGGTTGATCGTTGATGG
The DNA here is from genome assembly GCA_963744345.1 of uncultured Verrucomicrobiae bacterium. Taxonomy (GTDB): domain Bacteria; phylum Verrucomicrobiota; class Verrucomicrobiia; order Chthoniobacterales; family Terrimicrobiaceae; genus DASTFP01. Next base: position 14,772 of record CAVUTD010000007.1, on the reverse strand, counting down.
TTGATGGATTGTGGCCAGGGAACATATTCGCCTAGGCGAATTCCCGGGTGTTGTAGCGCGGTGTCACGCCCACAGCGCTACCGGCCAGCGTTGCGGGCGGGTCCCTCCGTCGAGGGCTCCCGCGTTAGAGGCGTTTAGACGGGCCGTTACATCTTCAATCTGCGGTAAACTCGCGCCAATAGCTTGCCTCAGGCGTTGCCTATCAACTATCAACGATCAACTATCAACTCCTCCGCAGCATGCGGAGGCTGCCGAATGAATTCGTGGTCAGTCAGTGTTGAGACGATTGCCAGGAACCTTTATGAGCGCGGCCTTGCTGGTAAGAACGTATTGATCTCTCTGCCGACAAGCTTTGAGTTTATCTGGGCCTTTTTGGGTTGCTTGCGGGCCGGCGCTGTCGCCGTGCCGTTGGATTTTCCAGGTGCCGAAATCGCGTTCGAAATAACGAACGGGAACATTCACTCGCTATTGCAAGCGAAGCCGGGTCCCCTTCCGCCACAGCCACCTCCCGAAGCGCCTGCCGCGATCTTCTTTACTTCCGGTTCCACAGGCATCCCCAAAGGCATTGTGCATTCACATCGCTCTATTTGGGCGATGGCAGATAATCTCGCTTATTGCGCTGATTTGACAGCAGCGGATCGATTTCTGGTTACCGAAGATTTGACGAACGCCAGCGGTATTAGCCATGTCACGGCTTGTTTGGCAACCGGCGCAACGGTTCTCTTGGGGAACGGAATTGACGACATCAAGAAGCTATCTCCCACCGTCTTGATGATTATGGGAAAGCTAAATCACGATATCGTGAATAGTCCTTCGCTTTCTCGGGCTGATTTTGTAACTGTTCGAGTGAACGTAACGGGTGGCAGCAAAATCACCCCGGAACTTATTGACGCTTTCAAGGAGAAAACCGGCGTGCCCTTGCGGGTCGGCTATGGCATGTCGGAGATTCTGTGTATCACGATCAATAAAAGTGAGTCGCGCGATAAACTCGCGTCCGTGGGACAGCCGACCAAGGATGTTGAGGTAAAGCTAGTCGATGACGAAGTGTGCGTCAGAGGTCCAAACCTCATGTCAGGATACTGGCACGAAGCCCCGCAGTCAGGCTGGTTCAGGACAGGAGATCTGGCCTCTTGTGATGCGGATGGATTCTATTGGTTTAAAGGTCGGAAGAAACTCTTGATTGTTCGAGAAGGCTATAATGTGTCGCCGATCTGGATCGAGGAAGTATTACTAAAGCATCCCGCGATCGAACAGGCCGCGGTGATCGGACAACCTGATCCCTCAGAAGGTGAAGTCCCGATAGCTTTTGTCACGTTGAAGCGAGATATCGCGGAGAAAGCGATTCAGGATTTTATTCGCCCCTTCTTGAAGCCATGGGAGATGCCCACAGGAATAATCGTGTTGGAGCAAATGCCCTTTATTCAGGGACGCAAGGTTGATCGGCAAGCACTCAGGAAATATCTGGAGCGATAAGCATGGCATCGGCGGAGCAAAAAGTGGCGTGAGTTAAGCCTCCTACGCCCAATGGCTCTGTAGCGCCCGCGTTGTAGCGACGGTGTCCCCACCGTCGAGGGATTATCCGGCGATGGGGACATCGCGCTACAGGGTCAGCCCCGGACGACCCCCCTGGGAGGGCGAACATCTCAAAGTCCTGAAAGACGCGACCCCCAGTTCCCTTACGAGGGAAATCTCTTGGAAGGCAGAAAAATTGTACTCCTGCACCGCGGTAAATGAATTCCGATTTATTCCTTCGGTAAACGAGGTAACAAGCCGACCCTTTACCTCGACGCTTTCCTACCTACGCCCAGCGCGAGGCACGGCACCGAAACTAGCTCCAGTGCGACCGGGGCTTGCAGGGCCAGGTGACACACTCAACCCAGCGCTGGGACTTCGCCGGACCGAATCGGCCTGTGGCCTCGAAAATTGCCGTCCGGATACACTCATCATCTGAGCTTGAGAACTCCATATCGACCGTGCACCCATTGAAGCGCCAATAGTGAAGTCGCGCTGAACAATCGGATTACCTTGCCGTGTTGCGAAACGCCGGCTCATCCGTGGGCCTATCGGGTCCACGCCACCACTGCGAGTCGTCTCGCTGGGGGTGCGCACGACAGCCTTCCCAAAGCTCTCTCGCCTGATTGCACCCGCCGATGAATTTGTCGTTGCAGATAACCCGAAGAACTTCCCGCTGCCTCTGCCGTCGCGCCGGGTGTTAAATCCGCTGGCATCGAAGAAACGGCCTTTCTTACCACGATCAAAAAAGCGTTCCTTCCCATCATTGACAAAACGATTGCGATGTTTGAAGTCGCGATTGAAGACAACAACCGTTGTCAGTGGGACAAAACTGGATCCCGCGAAGAATCCAACTGGTTGCCACCACCACCAAGGTGTTGGCTCAGCCCAAGCCGCATCGGAGGCATAGTAATCGTCAGCGAACGACTCGGTAGGAGAAACCGTCTGGGACTCCAAAGGCTGCTCAGGGGCCATCGCTTGCGCTCGATACGCCTTTTTAGCGGTCTCGTAGGCGTTGGCGAATTCGGGGTATTTTTCGAGGAGTTGACGAATCGTCGCTAGCCCGCGTTGGGCGTTTTCCGAAAGGCTCGCCTTGTCAGACTTTATGTCGTACCATGCCATTATTTCACCCGCCGTTCGTTCCACTAGTGGGGTGGTCGGCGCGAATTGTCCGGCCAAGTTAATGGCGGAGATCGCTTCAGCCATATTACCTCGACGCGCTTCCACGTATGCTACGACACCCCATGCCAGGCCATTGTTGGATTGGAGAGTGGTCAACGTTTGGGCTTGGTGAAAGGCCAGTTCAGGAAGGCCAAGGTCCACCATGCGTATTACGTAGGCCTCGAAAAGTCTTGGATCGTTCCGGTCAACCGCCGCGCCGTTAACGTAGGCGGCTACCGTCGCTGAGGGATCAGGGGCCTGTTCAATAGCTTGTATCGCAGCGGTAAGCTCCGGCGAAGATGTCGATTCTCCCCAAGCGGCCGCCAGCACGCAGCTCCAAATCCCAAGAATCATGGGGATTTTTGCGTGCCGCTTTGTCATAACTACTCAACCTTCCCGGAGACCTCGCTGGGGAAACCCCCCTATAAGTTTAGGCAGCCCTGTTGATTCTTCAAACGAATCGCGCTGATGCACCCAGGCGCACGATCACTGCATTGGCGTTCACAGCTCTTGCAAGAGCCTTTGTTGCTGCCTTCTTAGATCAAATGAACGCATGACCGCTATGGCCAACCCCCTGACGAAGCAGCTGAGTTCCGCAGAAATGGGAACTTGGAATGGAACCTGCCTACTGGTGTGATCTGGTGGGATGAGAGAATGCACGTCCTTTGGGCATCGCTTTGGGGTACTTGGCCGTTGGACGAAGCAAGCACGTGGTAAGGGTCCGGTCACTGACTGTCACGATGATGCCGGCGCGGAAAGCCTGATGCCGGGGAGTGATCGAAGGTCAACCAGGAACAACTGACCATGAGCCAAAGAATTGATCCGATCAATCTGTGCGATTTAGAAGAGCGCGCGCAGACGGTCCTGCCCCAGATGAGCTACGACTTTTATGCCAGCGGCGCCAACGACGAGATTACCTTGCGCGACAATCGAGCAGCCTACGAGCGAATCAAGGTGCTTCCGCGCATGCTCATCGATGTGAGCGCCAGAGACATGAGCACGACCGTTTTGGGTGAGCCTGTGTCGATGCCGATCTTGATTGCTCCCATGGCGCTTCAATGCCTTGGCCACCCAGAGGGAGAAATTGCCACAACCAAGGCGGCCGGCGCTGCCAAGACCCTTACGACCTTGGCAACCCTTGCGACCACCTCGATCGAGGAAGTTATGGCGATAGCCACGGGGCCCGTCTGGTTTCAACTTTACGTCTTTAGGGATCGTGCACTTACCGCTTCGCTGGTGCAGCGGGCCGCGGCGGCCGGTTGCAAAGCCGTCGTATTGACTGTCGACGTGCCAGTGCCCGGCAAGCGGGAACGCGACGTCCGAAATCGATTCACCCTGCCGGAGCATCTTTTTCTAAAAAACCTTTGGCCGGCCGGACTCGAGAAACTCCCTAAAGATGTCGCCGGCTCGGGCATGGCGGCATACGCTGCCGCGAACTTTGATCCGGCATTGACCTGGAAGGATGTTGATTGGCTTGCACAACTTACTAGCCTCCCGATCCTCGTTAAGGGCATCCTGCGTGCCGACGACGCGCTCTCTGCGGTCAACCACGGCGCCGCTGGCATTATTGTCTCAAACCACGGCGGGCGGCAACTAGACACGACTCCGGCTGCTATTTCCGTCTTGCCAGAGATCGTCGACACGGTGGCCGGCGCGGTCGAGGTCTACATTGACGGCGGAATCCGCCGTGGGACCGACGTGCTCAAAGCGATAGCTTATGGTGCGCGGGCGGTATTGATAGGACGGCCGATACTTTGGGGGCTGGCGGTTGGCGGAGAAGCCGGCGTCAAGTCCGTCCTTGAGATGCTGCGTGCGGAGTTCGATCTTGCCATGGCTCTTTCGGGCTGCTCAAGCCTCACCGCGATCACCAGAGATCTTGTCCGTCCGTTTTAGGATTGCGACGCGTCAGGAGGTTGCCGGCGCCCAAGAGGGAGTTGGAGTGCGCCGTGAGAAAGGCGCGGGACTCCAGTGGGAGAGTTGAAAGAAACCCACCCGGCAAATTTCGCTCCAGCCGGTAGCAGTCGGGGCGGGCGAGGAGGTAACGAGCCGCCCGGAGCCCTCGATGGAAAAGGCTCCTTTAAAGGGAGTCAGCGAGCGAGCAGGCCGTAATGCGAATGAACACCGAGCAGGTCCCGAAATCATGTGATGCGAACGCCGACCCGGCTTCAACACGGGGAAGGCTGCCATCGCGCAGGAAGAGAGCGAAGCGAGCACTGCGCGAGTTCGTCGGGGCATTGGTGACGGCATGTTTGCGGAAGGAGTCCTGTGGCAACACGGGAAGTTCCGTGCGGCGGATCGGCGAAGGCCGGACCAACCGGAGGCCCGCGAGGGAGAGACCGGGCTGCGCGGGATGGCGGAGAGGCCCGTATTACCGAGGAAGCCGGGTAACGCCGGCGGAGGAAAGGGGCCTTGGTTCAAGGACGATGCAGGAAGAAGCGAAGGCGAGGAGATTGGCGTGAGCCTAAGAACTCCGGAAAGGGTCTGGAAGCTTCAGGGGGCATTGCATGCCAAAGCGAAGGGAGAACCGAGCTACCGGTTTTACAGTCTCTACGACAAGATCCATCGCAAAGACGTGCTCTCACACGCGTGGAATTGCTGCCGTGCCAATGGCGGTGGTGCCGGCGTGGACGGGCAAAGTTTTGAGCAGATTGAGGCATGGGGCTTAGAACGGTGGTTGGGGGAATTGGCGGAAGAAATCCGGAAGAAGACCTATAGGCCGCAAGCGGTACGGCGGGTTTGGATACCCAAGCCCGATGGCAAGCAACGGCCTCTGGGAATACCAACAATTAGAGATCGGGTCGTACAGATGGCAGCGGTCATCGTATTGGAACCGATCTTTGAGGCTGATCTGGCCGAAGAGCAATATGGGTATCGGCCTGGGCGCAGCGCGCATGGCGCAGTGCGTGAAATCCACGGGCTGTTGAATGGGGGATACCGTGAGGTGGTTGATTGCGACCTCAGCGGGTACTTCGATTCGATCCCGCATCACGAACTGATGAAAAGCATAGCGCGACGCGTCAGCGACGGTGTCCTGCTTGGACTGATCAAAGTCTGGCTAGAGATGTCGGTAGAGGAGGGCGACGGGCACGGCGGCAAGCGCCGTAGTAGCGTCGCAAAGGATAGCGGACGGGGCACCCCGCAAGGGGCACCGATCTCGCCGCTTTTGAGCAACCTCTACATGCGGCGCTTCGTGCTGGGCTGGAAACAGTGCGGTCACGAGAAGCGGCTCAAGGCGCGAGTGGTGGTTTATGCAGATGACTTCGTGATCCTGTGTGGCGGAACCGCGATGCGGGCAAAGGAACAGATGCAGAGGATCATGACAGCGCTCAAGCTGACGGTGAACGAGAAGAAGACGCGGATAGCCCGTGTGCCCGAGGAGTCCTTCGACTTTCTGGGTTATACGATCGGGCGATGTTACTCGGTGCGGACGGGGCGAGCCTTCATTGGCACACGGCCTTCCCGCAAGTCAACGAGGGCCATCTGCGCAGAGATCGGCGCGATGACGCGGAGTCAGTCCTATCGGAAACCTGCAGCCGCAGTCGTTGGGGAAATCAACCGCAAGCTGCAAGGCTGGGGAAACTACTTCTGCCTTGGAGCCGTGAGCCGAGCGTACCGGGCGGTGGACAATCACGCCCGCCATCGGCTACGCCAATGGTTGAACGGCAAACACCGGAGTCGGGGTGTTCACCCCATTCGTTATCCGGCGACCTACCTGCACGAAGAGTTGGGTCTGCTCCAGCTTGAACGCAGGACGTGCAATCTCCCGTGGGCGAAAGCATGAATTACCTTGTCCGAAAGCCGGATGCGGGAAAACCGCACGTCCGGTTTGATGAGCGGGGAGTGGAAACGGAGAGCACGGCAAGCTACTCAGGCACCAGCAACCGAAAGGGTTGGTCTCCGCTAAGGCTTCGCCTAAACTTCACCGCGCCACTCCTCGAAAGCGCGATTCACAGAGCCCATAGGATGGAAATCGCTTTAAAGACCAACATTTTACAGACTCCCAATCGACCTTCGCTCCCAAGCCGCCTCCTCCCCGACGCCTTGTCATAGTCAAGATCTCACGGTATCGATTCGCCCCAGAGCCGCCGAGGGTCAGTGCAATCAGATGACCGAATTTGCACACTGACATACGACCTCTTGAACCTATGCGCGGACTCACACTTCGGGAAGGATTGGAGCAGAGCTACAGTTGGGTCGGTTGCTACCGCAACTCGCCAGAGTCTCCTTTCGATTTCAACCACACCGACTCCTGGTTGATCTGCGCGAGCAAGGCGCACGGCCAGTGAATCTCCTCGACCAGGAACTGGCAAGCCGAGCGCACGTGCAATCTCCGCGTGAGAACGATACTGGCCGAGGATCACGATGCCTTCTCTTTGTAGGGCGGTTCTCGCTCCACCGTTGCCACGGACCCGTTTCATGTAGTCGTTTTGCTGGGCGAGCGTCGCGACGACTCCGCGTCCAACTACCTGCCCCTGTGGACCCGGAAGATTTCGTTTAATCGCTTCTGTCCAGAGTTCAAAGCCATGATCCGATCGACTATCGGACGATCTAGTTGTAGGAGGATATTTGGTGGTAACGAGGTGTGCTCGAAAATCCACGCGATTGCTCGCCGCCGACTCGGTTCAGTGTTGCCTTTCCATCTCTATTGCGGCCCACGTTTAGGCGATCTGGATGTGCGCGAACGATTTCCAGGGTCCATTGACAGATTTGATCTTCAGCCCACACGAGAAGGCACAAGTGGTACTCGGCCTCGGAGGTATCTTCCAGGCTCCGAGCGTTTGCGAGGGACTTAGCAGTCTACTTCAATTCCAGCGATTCTGTAGTCGAGAGTATCGCCGTCTTGAAACTCCTTAAATTCGCGGCGGAGATTGATCTCAACGAGCGTTCCGCAGTGCGTTTTCTCGGTTTTATAAAGCTGGTCAAAGCGATACCGGCCAGTCCGCTTCCCATCATACAGCTGATCGAGCGTATTTCTCAGTACCCTGTGCAGTGCGCTTCCCGCCCGGATCGAGGCACCGTATTTCAGCAATAACGCAGTCTAACTCTGGGTCGGCGCTATTTTGCATTCTCGGTCCGTGACGCCGAGCTGCACCTATTCGGCACCTTCTCCTCTTTCGCTTGCGCCTCGTCAATCAGCACAGAGAGATGGACGTTGAGCGCGTTCGCCAACCGAGCGGCCACATCGAGCGTGGGATTGCGGATCTCCCCGCTCAACCATGCGCATATAAGTCGGGTGAAGCCGCGCTCGCTCTGCGAGGGTTTCTGCGATATAGCCCACGTTGAATGCGCCGCTTACGGAGGATTGACCCGAAACTTCTTGAAAGAGGTGCCGCACGCACTTGGGCGCTTGTGCCACCTGCACCTCAAAGCGTCCATAGACGATAGTAGTGTGTCGCACCGAAGGGGTCTGTAGATTAACCGTTCGCCAAGAAACATCGGGCGGCCGTGACGAGCGTAACTAGAAATAAGTTGCGCGAGTGCCGCGATATCCCGACGGTGTTGGTCCCTCGAGGAGCTTGAACTGAAAAGCCAGCGGCTCTCCGTCTGGACTCACTGTTTCCTGTCGAAAGGCGCGGATGATGGCAAGTCCAACTGCGCGTGCGACGGGCGGCGGGAAAAGCACTCCCACCTGCCGATACGCCAGAGTTCTCCTTCCAGTGAATCGCCATGTGTCGGGAAACCCCTGGAGACGAGCCACCATGGGAACGGTGAGTTTTCGGTACACGATGTATGCGGAAAGGATTCGTCAGGTGCTCGTCGGCGATCCCGAGACCGTCGACATGCAGCTGTCGCCACTGCGCGCGTGCGCGCGTCGGACCGAGATCAGGGCCGCCATGTTTTTTAGAGCCACCGACCACCGTCGGCGCAATGTTAGAAGCCTTCTCTGACCACGCTTCCGCACCCCGCCACCTATTCGCCCCCATTAGATCCACGAGCGTCTTACCGACGGAGAGCGGGGACTTGGATCTGCTGGGCCAGCGAAAGAAACTCGCGTCGGCTTCTCGCAGCGCAACTAATACAAAGCGCGGCCGCCGTTGCGGGACGCCGAAATCGGCTGCTTGCAACACACACCACTCGGCTTGGTAACCCACATTCGAAAGTCTTGAAATCAGAGCGTTGCGGTAGTCCTTGAACTTATCCAAAGCAAAGCCGGGCACATTTTCGAACAGGATCCCTCGCGGTCGGCACCTTCCACCATCGCGAGCGCTGCTGGAAACATGTCGCGCTCATCGTCAGAACCGAGTTGCTTGCCTGCGATGCTAAAGGGAGGGCATGGTGCCCCGGCCGCGATGAGGTCAACTCCGGTAAAATCGTTGGGACGTAAGTTCCGAATATCCTGCTGCACAACGTTCAGTTAGGCCGGTTCGTCCGTGAGAATTGTACAACTGCGGCTCGTATTCGACGGCAGCAGCATGATGAAACCCGGCCATTTCGAGGCCGAGAGCTTGCCCACCACCACCAGCACAAAGTTCGAGCGCGAAAAAACTCATTGATCCTAGCAATGAGAGCGTAAAAAGCGCGTTCCCTCAAGATTGCTGTTTTTGAGCTCGGATCAACGCCCTCCGGCAGCGTACGCGGCTCGCCGAGCATTCTTCAGATCGTGCTCCCACAGGCGGAGAACGGTCCATCCGCGCTGGCGCAATGCGCGCGCAACTGCTCGGTCGCGAGCTTTGTTGCGTAGCAACTTGGCAGCCAGTAGGCCCGATTGCTATCGGGATTTGCCGTGAAGCGGACAACCATGCCAGAAGCATCCGTCGACGAAGACCACGAGCCGCTCCCGTCGAAAGACGAAATCTGGCCGCCCCGGCAACGCTTGATGCCTACGCCACCCAGTAATTCCGACTGCACGGAAGATGGCGGCCAGCTTCAGCTCGGTATCACGGTTGCCCCGAGACCGAATCGCGGCCATTACTGCAGACCGCTTCTGAAAATCGAAAACGTCAGCCATTTCGATCAGTTTTCAGTAAACCCGGACAGATTTCGAAAGCCCCTGCCAGCGATCACTCCTTGCAGAGCGAGGTCGCACAAATCTCCAAAAAACCCGCAGGACAACTGATTCCCCGACTTCTGATTTCTTGTGTAGTTCTACCGCCCGAGAATCGCGAGAAACTCCTCGAATCTGGTGGAGCTTTCTGAAGAATCCGCCGAATGACCAAAGATGAAGTCCCGCTTGGGCTTGTTTGTCTCTGATCGCCAAGACGGACACATCGTATTGCCGCCCAACAACGTAAGTAGAAAATTGTATTAGGTTGATGGTGTTTGATAATAGCTTCGTATTCCAATGCCTGCGTTACATGTTTCATAACTATGTCCTCTTTCGGACGTTTGAACTCGAGGATCACAGCGTCATTTCCACCGTCTCTTGACGACATCCAAGTCAGGACGGATGTGCATTGCGTCCTTGTAAAGATTATCGATGTGGCAATCCAAAAGAGTTTTCAAGGGCTTGTCAGACGACCATAGTTCCAAACCCTCCCGAACTAACCATAGATTCGTCTCGATGAGCTTGTGGAGGTCCACTTCGTGGGCCTTGTCGGATGCGACCAGTTCTTCTAAGCGGCCAATGATGTTGATCTGAGTTTCAACGATGCCAACCACGCTGTTGAGCTGAGAGTCCTCACTCGCTCTACAAGTCCCGCCATTTTTTCAGCCTCCTGAATGTCCGCGCTTATAATGGCATGCATGAGCTCCTTCAAAACATTTGACTCGTAGTAACGAAGAATCCACTCAATTAAGTTTTTCGCGTCCTCGTCCGACTGCCGTCTTGAGCTTCGAAATAATTCCCGCACCACGACTGATGGGGTCCCCCCACATGTGGCGGGAGAGCTTCAAGCCGCTGCTTAACCTCGGGGGATTCCATAAGAGACTTCGTGCGCTTCTCTGTCTCGCCCTTATCAATTCCCTGTACAATCTTATTTGACAAATCCCGCTGCCCATTCGTTAAAGCGTTTAACCACTTCAGAGTCCTCAAGAAAACCGTCCCGAGAGGTCTTGATAAGATCGTGGCGTTCTCCAGCTGGATTCTCCGGGTCGAGGAACTCGGCGTTGATCTCTTCGACTATCCCTCCTGCCGTGAAAAACCCATGTGATCGTTATCGAGCCCGAAAAGTGTTGGCTCCTGGACCAAACGTCCTCGTACCCGGACCGAAAGTCCAGGAGCTGCTTGACGCACGTTGGCGATGATGTAATAGCCAGTCACTCTGCCGATGCCTGTGATGTCTTGCGAGAAGTCATTCTTTTCGCCAAGAACATCCTCGGCTGTACATTCCACTGGTTACCGACACGACAAAGTTCGGGCCCACCGGCATTGTGCGATGCAGATGTCGTCGCACAACGCCTGCACTTGGTAAATGAAGCCCGGCATGCAATTGGCAGAGATTAATGATAGTTCCATTCGGCGAATCAGTCTTGGTTACGGTTATGTCGAAGGGATGTTTTGTTAGCTCCTCGACGCCATATAAACCGTCGCGATCGATGTTGATCGTCGAAAGCACGCCATCGCGGCGGGTAGAACATGAATACGCTTCGCGATACCGAGTCCTCCAGTTTTCCGACTCTTTTGCTTCCGCCATGCAAGCGATTTCCGTGGGTCCGGTCTCCATCTGCCCGGCGATCCCTCCCGATGAACCCCGAGGTTGGGGGACCGGAAGTGAGCGAACTACGGAAGGGAAATGGGAGCGAGCGCTCACCGCTTTATTGAAAAGAGCCCGCAAGACCGACAAGGATGCACTGGAGGCTCCCAAGAGCGCCAAGTGGAAAATACGCATAGCGCGGGAACTACGATCTACCTCAACGGCGACCAACGCATGGATCGCTGAACGCCTTGCTATGGGCCACCCAACGAGGGTCTGCAATCTCATTCGGCGCGTTATGTAAATTATAGGGCCTGGACCCCTAATCCCCGCGCCGCGTGCTCGCTGACTCTGGTGATTGGGAAATCAACCTCAATGAGGCGCTTGCAGGTGGCGGGGATCATGGCTGTGAGGGAGATTGAGGGGTCAGTCCTTGCAGACGTGCAGTTGACGCTTCAGATTCTTAATTTTCTGTTGATTTGCGATTCGGAAGACGTTGACGGCACGACTGACGTTGCTGGGATGACCCATATCCAGTTCTTTGGTAATCCACGAGCCGCCGACAATGGATTTCGTTCTGATCAGCCATGCCAAAGCCTGCTTGTGAGGATCGCTGGGGCGCAGCAGTTTCATGGCGGCGAGATCTATCCCCAGGGCATCGAGTCCGCGCGCGAGCAGTTCACGGGCCGCGATTCTATCGTAGCGGCGCACTTCCTCGCCTGAGTAGGATTCTCGCTTGCGGCCTCTAACAATGGCACTTGCAAGATCACTCATCCGGTCGCGGAATTCTTCAGCCAAGCACCCTTCCCCTGCGAAGCTCTTTGAGCATGTTATTCGTGGCGTGCGGCTCGAGTCGCAAACTCCCGGCGCTCCTTTGCCCGCTCCTCCAAGTAGTGCGCATAGGTTCTGCGGTCGCGGGCGCGTCTCCAGTCGAGCCGATGCCACGAATAGACGTCATTGGCTCGAAGCCATGGCGGAAGCTTTCCTCTCTCGTAAAACCGCGGGAAGCTGCTCCATTGAAAGGAGCCAAGCCGCGGATTCTCCTCGTTGACGAGGCCTGCCCATGCCGGGTTGAGATGGATGTAATCGCTGACGACACGACCGTATGAGGGCTCTTCGCGTCCACTAGCACGCCTTGCAGCGCCCTGCGAAGAGGTGTCCGTCGAGCCGGTGGCGCGCGTTGAATCTCACTGTATACGTTCCCTGAAACCACTTCATCCCAGCAACCAAGTTTCCAGCCGCGTCTCAAGCAGAAGATGATAGTGGTTTCTCATGAGCACGTAGCTATGCACGACGAATCCGCATCTCTCGCAGGCTTGACCGAGCGTTGAAAGGAAGAGTTCCCTGTCTTGCTCGTCCCGAAAGATCTCCTCCCGACGATCGCCGCGACACACGATGTGGTAGAGAGCGCCCTCAGACTCAATGCGAACTTTCCGCGGCATTCCCTCTCTCTAATACCGGTTCAAACACTTCCCGTCAACGCTCTCTGCACGTTCGCAAGGACTCACCCCTTGTGTGACGACCCCTTGTGTGACCCTCCAGCCATGAAAGATCGATATCAAGCCAGACTGACTAGGGGTCAGTGCATAAACATAGTGACTGGCAAACGGGTCTTACGATGGGCGTGGGGCCATGGTAAGAAGTTTGCGAAACGAGGGCCGGGACGTGTAAACGCCGCCTAGATCCGAGTTCCGCGTCCAGGAAGCGTGTAGCCTTCAAATAGAACATCGGCATATCCGGAATGACGGCGGGAAAATTGGTATTCGTCACCAAGGAGAGAAGAGCCAATAAGACGCCAGAGCCAACGCCGTGGCTTATCTTTGACGTTAGGCGCATTTCGGAGAGCAATGTGATAACTGGCAGGCAATTGCTGCGGGAAGAAATCGAACAGGTTCGGGATATGGCTGAGCGAGTGATAGACCACGTCTATTACCTCGAGAAGGAGCTCTCGTGCTCAAGCCACAGCATTAATTGTAGCTGGCTGGCCTCCCCGAAGAAGCCTGAGAAATATACGCTGTTACCGAACGATTGCTTTGCTAGGGGCGGCTGGTTTTATGGACTCTTTGATGACGCGAAGCTGATCGGCCCTGCCATCTTTGAGAGCAACCATGTGTGGTAACCAAGGAGGTGACGCCAGTACTCTCGCGCTTGAGCCCAAGGACATTCATCTGGAGTGTGAGGTATAAATGTGCACTCTGTGCTCGGCACCCTGCCAAGTGGCCAGGTGCTCGAACCCGCGAATTCCGTATAGAAACGCCCTCTAGCGCACGTAGGCGCGGCGTTTGGCGACGGCGACCTGGAATTCCTCCCAGGTGACGTAGCCGTTGCGATTGACATCGGCTTCGTCGAAGGGTGCGGCCAGGCGGTTTCGAAGGAACTGGCTCTTCATCGTCTCGCTCTGTGTAAGCCTGCCTGTCCCGCTGACGTTCAATTTGCGGAATGTGGCCGAAGTTCCACTGTCCGCAACTAACTCCGCTTCCGTGATAAAGCCGTCCCCGTTTTCATCGTAGATGGCAAAGATGTCTTCGATCATGAAGTCCTCGTATTCCGTGCGGGACACCCTGCCATCCCCGCTCGTCTCGGTTTTTTTGAACAGCTGCTCCACCGTCATTTTCTTCGGCGGAGTTGTCGCGCAACCGAGCAGCAGGAAAATTCCGATCACACAACCGGCGAGGCAAGAGAGTTTCATAGCGTGAATGAATTGAGCGGATTCCTCGCAATTCGGTCAACATCGATCGCAGGATGGACTGAACATTTTAGTCTTCACGACGGCACAACGATCACAACGAATGAGGAGAGAGGGGACTCTAGTAGACTTGGCGAGAAGATTAGGGACTAGGACTAGAGGGGCCCCTAGTTTTTCTCGTCTCATAACGTTTGATCGCCGAATCGTTTAGGCCCCGCCCGGGCGGATGCCGTGAGTCCGGAAATTTTCGTGTCCTCTAAACGACGGCCTGTTCGTCAAACAGATGAGCCAATTGTTAAATCTACGATGAAGAGAGCAATACCCAAAAACACCATCTGCCTGTGGTTCGATAAGGACGCGGAGGAGGCGGCGCGGTTTTATGCCGCCACGTTTCCGGATAGCGAAGTGACCGGAGTTCATAAAGCGCCGAGCGACTATCCCTCGGGAAAAGAGGGAGATGTGCTTACGGTTGAATTCACCGTCCTTGGCATTCCCTGCTTGGGCCTTAATGGCGGGCCGGATTTTTCCGCATAGCGAAGCGTTCTCGTTTCAGGTTGCGACCGACACGCAGGAGGAAACTGACCGTTATTGGAAAGCGATTGTCGACAACGGCGGCCAGGAAAGCGCCTGTGGCTGGTGCAAGGACCGATGGGGCCTCTCCTGGCAGATTACTCCCCGCACTTTGACAGAGGCAATGGCCGCCGGCGGCGCCGAAGCCCGACGCGCTTTCGAGGCGATGATGGAAATGGGGAAAATCGATATCGCGAAGATCGACGCCGCGCGTCGCGGGTGAAATCGCAAGAGGACACAATCCGTGAAGACCCAGTCGACGAAGGCGGG
>CAVUTD010000006.1:0-103895 GCA_963744345.1 uncultured Verrucomicrobiae bacterium | reverse complement strand
TTGCCTCTCCAGCTGCTTTGCCCGCCTTAGAAACTCACTGACAAATAAGATTGTGGATTTCCTCTCAGTTGTGATCCTCTGCAGGATGGTGTTAAACAATGGGGCCGATCGTATGGATGCGTCAGTGCTGCTATCATCAAGGTTATACTTGTATAAGGCATACCTATCCGCGACTGCCTGCATGAGCTTCTTCTGCTCTGACACAGACGCAAGTCGGATTGTCCTCTTAATGTCATCAAGGACATTGCTAGTCACCATGTGGACATAGCTGCTGAAGGTCATGGTCGCCAAGGCCACCATTCCTCTGCCACTCCTTGTGCAAGCCTAAGACATGACCGCCATGTATGCTCTCTTCGCCGGTGACTATGTCTGTCTCTTTCCCCTTGTCTAGACCTGAGAGATTCTCCCTGACCAATGCAAGCGCTGGGACAGGCGTTAGGTTTCCGAGCCCGCACAGCTGACGGACCTAAAGCTGCCGAGATGTGCGGTTGGGATGAACCAGAGCGAGCGAGTAAATGTGCAAAATAGACATAAAAAGATGTTCTTCAGTGCGTAAAGCACCGTTTCGACTCGATTCAGCTGGAGGTCAACTCCGGCCCAAGTGTCTGAGCGTCGATTTTTCCTACTCGGGTCACCAAGCGCACCCCCCAAGACGCAACCAACAGTTGCGTCCGAGGCCGGATTGCCTGAAGGTTACACTGCGCAGCCGACCAGCGAGGAAGAGCTGGAAGGATGCAGCAGGAATATGAAGGAGAAACCCCGCCAACCCGACGAAGAGCAGGAAGCGATCAGCAGGGCGTATGACGCCATTCATCTCGAGAAACAACCCAAAGAGAAGGACGGGAAAGTGTGGTTGGATCGACCGGGACGGAACCGCAATTGAAGGAAACCGGTTCCAGAGAGAGTTCGACCGAGCTGGTCGATTATTAAGGAAGAATTTACCCGGGAGTTCGCCCCAATCCACCGGCAGCTCCAAGCGGCCGCAGACAAGCTCGGAATAGATGTGGTCATCAGGAACGACCGCGACACATCGGCAGCGATCACCTTCGACGGCTACGGCAACGAGTGGCAGCTGGGTTTCCCGCACACGCAGCGGTGCGTGCTCATGTACCTGCGTGCTCCGTTCAACCGCGACACCTCGGTCTTGAGTGCGCTCTAGGAGAGACCTCCTTTGTCCCAAGATCGAGAATGCTTGGTGGATTATTTCTTGCTCATCCATATGAGTCGATCCTTAATCGCCATCTTGTCCGGAACCCTGCGCGCCGGATCTTCATGAAGTAATCATTGTCGAATTCCGGGGGCAAGGTGATGTGGCGCTCATTGAGGTGGCAGTTGAAGTGCTTCTCCGGCATTGCCACGTAGCTTGGATCTGCTGTGTCCACTGCCTCTGTCCACTCGATCAACTCCTCGATTGTCTTAGGTACGGTCACTTCATTGGTTTAGCTCATCGTAGTATCTTGGCTCTTCATCTAGGCTGTCGGAGAGCATCTGATCGTTAAGCTCTTGGATGGACGTATCTATGCTCTCAAGAGCATCGAGCCGCCGACCTTCATCAGGCGACGGAAAGTTCCGTGGAGATTTTCTCGTTCGGAAGATCTCTCTCCCGAACATCGGGGTTAGGCGGTCGGCGAAAGTCTTCAACAGGAATGACCTCTTGGAATCAGGGTATCCGTGTAGGCAAGGCCAACTATTCGACGCCAGCGGGATTTGAGATAGTTCCGGGGCATGGAAAGCGAGAATGGAAAGACCAGGAGGTCTCGTCGGCGCTTCAGCGCGGAGGAGAAGGCACGAGTTGTCGGGCAGTACAAGGAGAGCGGATTGACGCGAGCGGAGTTTTGCCGTCGCGAGGGAGTGAGCTTGTTTAATCTTCAGCGTTGGCTGGGAAAGCAGGACCGATCCGGAGAAGCGCGCTTTGTAGAGGTTGAGGCTCGGGCCGTTGGAGAGCATGGCCGTTATCGGTTGGGATTTGAAGAGGGAGCATGGCTGGAAATCCAGGGAGGATTCGATGAGCGGGAAGTTCGCGTGCTGGCCAGCATCGTGAGGGAAGCGGCCCGATGCTGAGCCTGGGCGCAGGGGCCCGGAGGGTGTACCTGGCAGTTGGAGCTACCGATCTTCGCAAGGGATTCGATGGGCTCTACGGATTGGTTCGCAGCCGGCTGGAGGAGGATCCTATGAGCGGGCAGCTTTTCGTTTTCTGCAACGCGGGACGCACATGCTTGCCGATGCCGCGAATCCGCCGCTTTTGACGGAGCGGGTTCCCCGATTCCGCGAGATCGTGACGCTGGCGCTGGCCGTTTGCGCTTTGCTCGTGGGAATGTTTCCCAAGAAGCCCGTCGAACTCCTTCAACTCGGACGACCGTATTCGGCGAGGCTCGCATCGCCATGAATTCCGAAATGCTGCTCATCGCTGCCCCGGGATTACCGGCCATCATGCTGGTGGCCTGTCTTTTCGCGCGATTGAGAAAGATTATGCCAGCCTGGCTTTGCCTGGCGCCGGTGCCCGCTCTCGCAGCCGGGCTTTTTGCGCCATGGAACTCCCCAGTGGTCCTCAGCGGAGCGCCATTTCACGTGACGTTGCTGCTTGACGCCTCCGGTTCCATGCTGCTGATCGCGGCCTCGTTGCTATGGATTGCCGCCGGATTCTATGTCCCTGCATTTTTTCGTGGAAGATCGATTGGCGGAAGTTTTACGGTTTGCTGGCTCCTCACGCTGGCGGGCAGCTTGGGAATCTTCCTCGTCGCAGATCTCGCGGGATTTCTCCTCTTCTACGCCTTGGTCAGCCTACCGGCCTACGGACTGGTGACTTACGACGGCACGCCCGTCGCCAGACGGGCAGGCGCCATTTACATGGGTTTCGCGCTCCTTGGCGAGAACCTGCTTCTGATGAGCTTTGTGCTTTTGGCCTTCAACTCTCCCGAGAGCGGTCTCAGAATTGTTGATGTCGTCGCCTCCATACAAGCCGCGCCTTCCCGAAATATCATCCTTTCGCTGCTGATTGCCGCCTTCGGGATGAAGATCGCTCTCTTGCCTATGCACTTCTGGATGCCGCTCAGCTACACGGCGGCACCGATCCCGGCTGCGGCCGTCCTCAGTGGCGCGGCCGTTAAGGCGGGTGTTATCGGGCTTATTCGATTTTTGCCCTTCGACATGACGCTCCCGGGTTGGGGAGCATTCCTTACCATTGTTGGCCTCTGCGGAGCGTTCTTCGGCGTCGCCCTGGGCATCACACAATCCGACCCAAAAACCGTGCTTGCCTACTCAAGCATAAGCCAGATGGGGTTTCTGGCGGCAGTGCTCGGCATGGGGCTTATCGCGGGCGACGCTGGCGTTGCACCGATTGCCGCGCTTTACGCGGCTCATCACGTCTTGGTCAAAGGCGCTTTGTTCCTGGCGGTGGGAGTGGCCGCCATGGCGGGAGCGCATCGTCTTGGTATTGTGCTGGTGCCGGGAGTGATTATCGGACTCGGGCTGGCTGGGCTGCCGCTCACCGGGGGGGCCTTGGCCAAGCTCGCGGCGAAAGCTCCACTTGGCTATGGCTTCGTGGGAATCCTTGCGACCTTGTCAGCAGCCGGAACCGCACTGTTAATGCTGCATTTCCTTCATCGCGTCGCCTCCATGACGAATCGAGAACCTGGCAAGACGGCCCCAGCCAGGCTTGTCGTGACCTGGCTGGTGATGGCGTTTTTCTGTATCATCGTTCCCTGGACGGCCTATCCGATCGCCGGGCTTGGATCGCTTTCGGACGGCGTCGCCCCAAGCATGATTTTGAAAACGCTTTGGCCGGTGCTGACAGGCGTGGGATTGTTCGTTGCTCTTCGACGCTGGCTAGACCGGCTCCCCAGCATTCCAAACGGAGATATTGTCGCCTTGGGCGGAGGAGTGTCGCACGCCGTGGCGGCGTGCGGAGTGGTTATCGCCAAGCTCGACGCCATCCTGAGGTTATGGACGGCTGCCTGTCTGGCGCTTCTCGTGATCGTCGTTCTGCTACTAGCGGCGATGCTAGCCGCAAATTAAAGATTCCGGCAATTGGAGTGATTCTCCTAAAATGGTCCGCAATGTTGGTGGCATCCGCGGAGCGCACGCGTCCTCGCGTGCCATTTCCGGCGGCCCCGCCGGCGGAGCTTGTGATTCCATCACGCGGAAACTCTGTTCGGTGAGACGCCGAACACCACATGCGAGGACCCACGTGCTCCCCAGATCTGTTCCACCAGAGGGCAATGGTTAAGCCAAGGTGGCCTGCACGTCTACGGGAAGCGGTATTTCCGCAGCTATCTGCGACCAACCCAACCGCTCCCTGACTACGTCATAGAAGCCGCTTCTCCGAACATCCTGCCCTTGCAGGCGGCTCGCGAGAAGGTCCGCTCCGACGAGCCCTTCGCTGATTGTAAAAATCCCATCGACGGAAACCAAGTCGTAGTTTCCCCACCGGCTGCGATAAAGCCCCTTGCCGTCCCAGCGCACGGCGGATTCAAAAGCCTCCACCAGACCGAACAGCGGAAAAAGGCTTGCGTACATCCGGGCGACATCACAACAAACCGAGGCAAAGTGCGTGATATTTGGGCCGTGCCAAGCGCTTCGCAGGGGAGCGGGGATAAGGCCGAAAAGATTTGCAATGCCGAGTCGCGTTGGCCCTTTGAAGCGGGCGAAACTCAGCAACGGAAGACCCCGAAGATCCATGAGGAGCGAGGGAACAAAGCCGGCTACTTCAGAGTGTAGAAGCGTGGTTCCTCCCAGCGCCAGGTGGACTTGCTCCTCCGACGCGCAATCGCCATCCCACCACGCTTCGGTCACGTTGAGGTACTGAGCGCCGCGGCGGGAGATCACCTCCGCCAATCCGGTGCGCCGCAGGAATTCTCGCTCCTGCTGCCGGATCCAAACGCGATGCTGCCTTGCCTCGCTCTCCCAATCCCACTTCGCACCGCCCAGGTTTCGGCTGCTCGTATGCCCTTCCAGAAGGACGGCCTTGCCCGGCAGTGCGCCCAGAAGACGGTCCAGCGCCTCAGGACCGGTATACGTCCCCGTTGCGTAGCCATGCCACGTGACCTTGACCAGGTAGCGATCGGCCTGAGGAAGGATTCGCAAGAGGATTTCAGCGAGCGAGCCTTCTCCTCTGGCCCGGCCGAGCAAGCCCGCGCTGGCTTGCCTGTCTGTGGCATCTGGCGGCGCCCAGCGCTCGCCGGTCCAAACTTCGGACGACGGTAGTGAATCCTGGTGGATCCGCGATGGCACGCGCGCCGCCTGACGGGCGCGTTTCTCCTGCCATAGACGACGCAAGCGTTGTTCGAGCCAGGCGAGGATCGCAGGGTGAGCTCCAGGCGGGTTGAGAAATCGCCAGTTATTTGAGCAAGCGTGCGCTCGAAGGTGATCAGCGAGAATCAATCGGGCATGATCACAGAGTTCAGTTTCCCATTGACACTGCGGAAGCAGGAACCAGGTCACAGATTCGCGCTGACAGCGCTTCAGAGCCTCGGGCAAGAATGGCTGTGCGTGGCGCGCGAAACCGACCTCACCGAAGCGAACGCCAGTTTGCTCCCAAAGCAGGCGCATCAGCCGGTAGCAATCAGCCCTTCCCGCAGGATCGCCCTGTCCGCCGGCGACGAGAAGAACCCCTGCCTGCGGAGGAGCAATCCGCTGTTCCTCCATTTCACGCAGTACCAGGTCGGAGAAACAATCGACCAGCAGAGCCTGGGAAGGATCGACATCGTCGTGATGAATCGAAACGGACGGATGTAAGCGGCGCGCTTCAGCCAAAATTTGCCCCAACGACGCACGCTGCCAGATGTCCGGCTCGAAACTGACCGGCAGCACGAAGAGCTCCGACGCTCCTTCGGCGATCTCCCGAGCGATCACCCCTGCGAGCTCGTGCGAGCTTTCCGTGGGAAGGGACGGCAAGCTCGCGACCCGAACACGCGCTTCAAGCCCAAGAAACCGCTCCACAAAGTCCTCGAGTTGCGACGCCTGTTCCGCTGCCTTTCCCCAAGCGGCCTTTCCGGGATCGAGTTCGGTCGCGAGGATGAAAACCGGCCCGGCCACGCCCTAAAATGAGCGGACTTGGAGACGACCCCCGATCCTTCCGTGTTTGACCATGGCCGCCAGGACATCGACCATCGAGCGAACGGCCATCAGGGAGGTAATATCGGAGATGTCGTATGGCGGCGACACTTCTACGACCTCCATCGCCACGATGCCTTCCCTCGCGACTCCTTCGATGATTTTAAGGGCTTCCCGCGGGAGAAATCCGCCCGGCTCTGGCCAGCCAGTCCCAGGAACAAACCCCGCATCCACTGAATCAATGTCGAAGGAAAGATAAACGGCGCTGGCGCCCTTCCACGCGACTTCCAGAGCGATCTCGATCGTCTTGTCGATGCCGATGCTTTCGATGTCGCTGATCGTGAGAACCGTAGTCCCTCGTTCGCGGCCCACTTTCACGCCGGGACGAGGAACCTGCCAGCCGCCGATTCCCAGCTGCACGAGATTTGTGGGCGGGACATTCGCGATGTTCGTCGCATGAAACCACGGACATGTGTGCATGATTTCGTCCATGTCCCTTTCCTGCGTATCCACGTGGCGGTCCAGATGAACGATTCCGACTTTGCCTTCCACGCACTGAGCCACGCCACGCGCACAGGGGTAGCCAATCGAATGGTCCCCGCCCATGATCATGGGCAAGGTGCCCTGGGAGAGAATATGCGCGATACCCTTGGTGATCTGGTCGTGAGCCTTGGTGATATTCGCCGGACAAAAAATGTCCCCGACGTCGCACATTTTGAGTGACTCGCCTAGATCAATCCCGTGTTCGTAGCTGTACTTTTGGTAGAGCGCGGAGATGCGCCGCATGCCTTGGGGTCCGAACCGCGTCCCTGTCCGGTAGGTCGCCGCGATGTCGAAGGGGACACCGACGAACGCCACATCGTATTCGCCGACTTTCCGGACATCCTCAAGGTAGGGTGCCCTCAGCAGGGTATTGATCCCCGACCAATGTGGAAGGCTACCCCGCTGAAAACAACTGAACTCGGTCTTGTCTTCAATGGAATCGGCCGGCTCCAGGCCGATCTCCTTGATGCGGTCATTATTTGACGCCCATTTCGCGGATGGAAGGTCGCCTTCGGCCTGCTGCGACTTCATTCCCTGAAACTGCCCCACGTCCGGAAGCTTGCGATCGTGCTCTCGATGGTTCGGCGCGTGCGTTTTGTAAAAGGACATGGCGTGATGGTGAGATCGCACCTAGGAAAATTCAATTACCAAAAGTCTGGCGCCAGCGATCGTTTCAAAGTGTTTGCTGGGCACACGCTCGCGAGAGCTATCGCCACGGCCGATGTGCACTGCTCGACCCCCCCAAACACTCAGTCGGCTCGTTTCAATGTTGAAAGCACTGTTGTAAGTGAGGGTCAAAGTTGAGCGCCTTTTCAATTTCCGGGAGGCAATCGCGGGAAGATAGGACGGTGTAAAAGTCGGATTTTATGGAGGGTGCCAGGCGAGCGGCTTCGAGCCATTCAGCGCGATCGAAAGGGTCCTTGGCGATGTCCTGCCAAAAACCGGTTGCGGCGAAGAGAGCCGCGATGCGCTCGGAGCTTTGGCCTTGCAGAAGGCTCATCAAATATGTGGCGACGCCGACTTGAAGTCCATGAAGCCGCGGCCTTTTGCTGATACTGTCCAAAGCATGCGAGATGAGGTGCTCACTTCCACTCGCCGGTCGGGAGGAACCGCAAATCGACATCGATATGCCGTTCAAGAGCAACGCGATCCCCAACAATCTCATTCCCTCCATGTCGCAATCGGGCCTGCCCAGGAATTGATAGACGCTCGCATCTGAGAGCAGCGCGGCAAAATCATCGAAGTGAGCTCCGGTAGCATGAAAGGCCAGCTTCCAATCCGTTATTGCTGTGAATTTGGAGACGAGATCCCCGATACCGGAATGCCAGAGGCTCTCGGGAGCGCTTGAGCACACGGCCGTGTCGAGAATTACGCCAAATGGCATGGCCGAGGCCATCGTGCGACGCCGATCCTGGATGGTGAGGCTGGACTGCGGACTGCAGAAACCGTCATTGGAGAGCGATGTCGGCACGGAGAGATAAGGGAGCCGTGAGAGGAACGCGATGTATTTGGCGACATCAAGGGCTTTGCCGCCGCCAAAACCAATAACCGCTTCGGCATTTGTCGGCGATTGCCGGAAAAGCTCGGTCGCCTTCTCGAAACTGACTGATTCCACTGGCGTCTGTTGCACAATTTGAATGTCGCGCGACCGCATTGATGCAATTAGACGCTCCAGTAGTTGATCACTGAGGCCTTGGCTGTAAAGCAAGAGAACCCTTCCGAAGCTATAGCGGGCGGCGTAAATGCCCATTCGATCCAAGGCTCCCGCTTTCACGCGGACCAGCTCGGGAATGGCGGTCTGCCTTGGTATCAGCACGGCAGATTGTCAAAGGCCATCAGGGTTTTTGCGACGTCGCGTATCGACATTTTCATTAACCACGACCAAACCGAAGTCGACATTGAATGAGCTCGTTTACGGGCCGGCTAAATTTGGTAAAATCTGCAACGATTTGGAGGGTCTTACGGGAACACTGTAGGCGCTCACGAGAATAAGCAAGCGATCGTGAAGATGACGGCTACCGCACGGGAGGCACCAGCAAGGCGAACCTTTGGTCCATAAGCGGAACCTCCGGCGCCGCTAGACACAAGCTTTGGGATGGATCCACGGCCATAGCCGAACGACCGATCTGCGTCACAGCTGAATATTCATTCAGTGTGATGGTGTTGGTGGGTTTTACACCTCCATGCTTCCTTGGGCCGCAATTTATGACCAGCAGGAAGTCCCCGCCCGCTCGACGCGAGAAGAGAATAATCTTCTGGCGCTGCCTTCACGATTTCACGAAGCTCCCACGAAATTTTTTCCAGGCATGCATCACAATATATCTTTGCAGATTGCTCTGCGCGGGTTCGCACTGCTGGTAGTCCTCGTCTGGGCGGTCGGTTGTTCTCCAGATGAGAAACCGGCGCCCGCTATTCCGCCCGTGCAGACTATTGTTCTCAACACGGCAAGCGATGTGCCGTTCCGGCGTTTCCCAGGTGAGGTGGCTGCCGCCGACACGTCGAACATGTCGTTCGATGTTTCGGGGCGGCTGATCGAGTTTCCCGCCACGCAGGGGATGGTCTTCAAGTTCGGCGAACTCCTGGGACGCCTTGATGAAACCAATTTCATCGCTCGGGTAGACTCGGCGCGCGCCGATTTCACCAACGCGCACACCGAGCTCGCCAGGCGGCGCCAACTACAGCAACGCGGCGTGATCTCGCGCAGCGAGCTGGACGGATTCCAGCGCGCCAATGATGTGGCGGAGGCGGCCTTGCGAGAGGCCCAGCGCGCCTTCGACGACACACGCTTGCTGGCTCCCTTTGACGGACGTGTCGCCCGCACGCTGGTCAATAATTTTCAGAACGTGCAGGCGAACCAGCCCGTGCTCGTGTTTCAAAGCACTTCGATCCTCGAAGTCGACATCCAGGTGCCGGAGGCGGACATGTCAGCGGCCGAACAGGGGATTACCGCCAGAAACGCGCGCGATCTCCTCGAGGCAAAGGCCGAATTCCCGACGATCCCGAACCGGCAGTTTGATCTCGAGCTTAAGTCATTCAGCACAGAGGCCACACCCTCCGCCCGCACCTTTCGGGTCACCTTCAACCTCTATCCGCCCGAAGGTCAGAACATCCTTCCCGGAATGACCTGCACCGTCCTGGTGCGGTCGAGGAGCCGGCTCAGCGCGCAGCCCGCCGAAGAAGGCACTTTTCAAGTGCCCGTCCGGGCGGTTTCCACGGCGGACGGAAAGAGCTCCCTCTGGAGGCTCGATCCCGCGACGATGCAAGTCAGCCAGGTGGAGGTCGAAATGCGCGGTGTCACCGGAGATTCTATGATGGTGCGAGGCCCGGCTCTCGCCCCAAGCGATGAAATTGTCACCACTGGCGTCCGCTTTTTGTCAGAGGGCATGAAGGTCCGGCGGATGCAAGCAAACAACCCCTGAGCCGCCCTCCATGAATATCGCCGAGGCGTCAATTCGGAACAAGACGGTCACGCTTGTTTTCGCCGTTCTCATGGTCGCGCTGGGAATCTGGTCGTACTTCCACCTGCCGCGGCTGGAAGATCCAGAGTTCACGATCAAAGACGCGCTCATCATTACTCCGTACCCTGGTGCATCCGCGCAGGAAGTCGAGAAGGAGGTGAGCGATGTCATCGAACTCGCGGCCCAGCAACTCGAGCAACTCGATCGCGTGGTCTCCCGCTCCGATCGCGGACGCAGCACGGTGACCGTCACAATCAGGGACCAGTACGACCGGCATTCGCTGCCGCAAGTGTGGGATGAACTCCGCCGCAAGGTCGCCGACGCCCAGCGCCATCTGCCGCCAGGTGCGGGGCCGTCCCTGGTGCTCGACGACTTCGGCGATGTCTTTGGAATCTTCTTCGCACTCACCGGGCCGGATTTCTCCGACGCGCAGCTCTACGACACGGCGAAATTGCTCCGCCGCGAATTGCTGCTCGTGCCGGACGTTAAGAAAATCGAGATCTTCGGACACCAGCAGGAGGTCATCTATATCGAGCTCGCTCGCGACCGCATGGCACAGTTGGACATCCGGCCCGAGACGATTTTTGCAGCCTTGCGCGAGCAGAACCTCGTGGTCCCGAGCGGAGCCCTGGATGTCGGTCCGCTGGCTCTCACAATCAATCCGACCGGCGAGTGGAGAGGAGTCGAAGATTTTGAAAATCTGCTCATCCGCGGAGCGGATGATCGCGGCGAACTCGTCTATCTGAAGGACATCGCGACGGTTCGACGGGATTACATTGATCCTCCAACCACCTCACTTCGCTACGACGGCGAACGCGCCATCGGCATCGGCATCTCCACGGTCGGCGGTGGCAACGTGGTCACGATGGGGGAGGCCGTCGAGCGCCGCATCCGCGAGCTCGGCTCCCAAATCCCGCTCGGAATGGAGCTGCACAAGGTTTCCTTCCAGGCGGACACCGTGACCGAGGCGATCAACGAATTTATTCTGAACCTGGGAATGGCGGTGGTGATCGTCTTCGTTGTCTTGCTCCTCGCGATGGGAGTGCGAAGCGGACTTATTATCGGGGCAATCCTGTTCATCACCATGTGCGGCACGATGATCATCATGGGGCAGACGGGGCTGATCCTGGAGCGCATCTCCCTCGGCGCCCTCATCATCGCCCTCGTGATGCTGGTGGACAACGCCATCGTCATCACGGAAGGCATGCTTGTCGCGATGGAGCGGGGCAAAGACAAGCTCCAGGCGGCCAAGGATGTTGTTTCTCAGACGGCGATCCCTCTGCTGGGTTCGACGGCCATCGCGGTGCTGGCCTTCGGGGCGATCGGTCTCTCGGACGACAAGACGGGAGAATACTGCCGTTCCTTGTTCGTCGTTCTCCTGATTTCTCTTGGATTGAGCTGGATCACTGCGGTGACGATCACCCCTTTATTCGGATACTTCTTTCTTAAATCTGCTCCGCCAAGGGACACCGACAAAGCGAAAGATCCCTATGCAGGTCCCATTTACCAAGGCTACAAGAAAATCCTTCTCGCTTGCATGCGCGCGCGCGGCGCGACCATCGGGGTGCTCGTAGCGATGCTCGCTCTTTCCATTTTTGCATTCCGATTCGTGGAAAACAGCTTTTTCCCTGATTCGACGAGGGCGCAGTTCATGGTGGACGTCTGGCTGCCGGGGGGGACTCGCCTTGACCAGACCGATCGGGTGACCGGAGAAATGCAGAAGCTCATCGCGGGCATCTCCGGTATCACCCACATTACCACGTCCGTCGGCCAGGGCGCCCTACGATTTCTTCTCACCTATTCACCAGAACGCTTTGATCCCTCTTACGCGCAATTTCTCATTGATGTGAAGGACCATAGTCTTATCGATGAAGTCCTGCCGCGCGTTCAGAAGGAGCTCACCGAAAAGTACCCTGACGCGCAGATCATCTCGAAGCGGTTCCTGCTGGGACCGGGCGAAGGCGGGCGCGTCCAGGTGCGCTTTTCCGGAGAGAATTACGACACCCTTCGTTCCCTGGCTGCCCAAGCCTCGGAAATTCTGCGGGCAGACGGCGGGGCCAAAGGAATCCGGATTGACAGCCGAGAACCCGTCCCCGCGCTGCGTCCGCAATTTTCCGAAGTGCAGGCCCGCCTGACGGGAATCACACGCACGGATCTTGGCAGAACGCTTGAGGCAGCCTTCAGCGGCCAGCGCATCGGCGTCTATCGTGAGGGCGACGAACTTCTGCCCATCATGGCTAGGGGTCCCGAGGCCGAACGTGCCGACCCCGATTTGATCCGGGACGTGCAGGTGTTCAGCCCGGTGGCAAACCGCTTTCTTCCGGTGAGACAGATTGTTTCGGATTTTACCACGGAACTGGAAGACCCCATCCGCATGCGAAGGAACCGCCTTCCAACCGTCACCGTGCACGCGGACCAGACCTCCGGCCTCGCCAGCACGATGTTCGAGCGAGTGCGCGAGAAGATCGAGGCGATCCCCGTGCCGGCTGGTTACCGGATGGAATGGGGCGGCGAACATGAAGACTCCTCCAAAGCGAAGGCTGCGCTCGCCGGCACACTTCCTGCCTTTCTGCTAATGATGGTGCTCACAGTGATTTGCCTCTTCAACTCTCTGCGGGTCACGCTCATTATCTGGCTCACCGTCCCGCTCTCCATTATTGGAATTGTCGTCGGTCTGCTGGCTTTCAACCAACCGTTCGGGTTTATGGCTCTGCTCGGCGCACTCAGCCTTTCGGGCATGCTTATCAAGAACGGGATCGTCCTGGTCGACGAGATCAACTCCCAGCTTGCCGCTGGACGGCCAGGGTGGGATGCCGTGGTGGATGCGTCTGTGAGCCGCGTGCGTCCAGTATCCATGGCCGTTCTCACGACGGTTTTCGGCCTGATCCCGCTCTTCTTCGACGTATTCTTCGGCGCGATGGCGGTTACAATCGTGGTCGGACTCCTCTTCGCCTCGGCTCTGACCCTCCTCGTCGTCCCGGTTCTCTACGTGATATTTTTCAAGGTGCGTCCCGAAAGGACCGCCTGAACTTTGCTTTCTAAGAGGCCGTTCCGGTGCGCCGGGTGAACGCAAGCCACTGTGACCGGCAGCTTGACGGCGGGCTTTTCGACGACCATCTGGCTGAAATCCCACCGGGCGCTCGCCGCATGGAGGGGAAGACGGGCAATGACCTAAAGAATAAGGGACAGCGCTCTAAAGCCAGTCTCGCAAGTCATAAGTAAAAGGCTCGGCTGCAGCCTTTAGCGCTCGACAAGCCGCACCCCGGTGATGGAGGCAAGTACTAAGGCACCCCCCGCGAGTTGAAGAGCGGACATCGATTCGCCGAACAAGACCCAAGCGAATATCGCCGCGGAAACGGGTTGTATGAGTAGCCCCACCACGGCCTGTGCCGCTGGGATACGGCCCAGCGCATGGGCAATGGCAGTTTGCCCAAAGACCTGAGAGATGAGCGCCAGTCCGATTAGCCACGACCAGTCCACGGCGGCAAGGGGAAGCAGGTTTTCGCCGGCCAAAAAGACAAGCGGCAGCAGCGTGAGACTGCTCAAAAGCGAGCTCGCGAAGGCCAGCGAAGAGGCTGCCGCGTGTTCTCGCGCTGCCGCCATGACAAGAAGATAGGTCGCATAAAAGGCTGCAGTGAGTAAAGCGAGCGCATCGCCCAACAGTCTTTGCGGTCCCATTTCCATCGAAGGACTGCTCAGCAATATCATCCCGAAAAAGGCGAGTAGTCCGCACGCCAGCGTGCTGGAACGCACGGTGCCACGGAGAAAAATCCAGGTGAAGATCGGGACCAAGAGCACCGCGCAGTTGGCCAGCAGGGTAGCGTTCGCCACGGAAGTCAGCCGGATCGAAAAGTGCCAGGCCGCCAGATCAAGTGCAAACGCCACGCCTGCCAGCCACACCAGAGGTGATTGAAAGCTAAGCCGAGACGATGAAGCGTGATTCTGCCGCCTCGCAAACATCCACAAAATCGGCACGGCCAGAGCCATTCGCCAGAACGCGGTGGCAATAGGACCCGTGGAGGCCAGTCGGACAAAAATCGGCGCAAAGCCGATCGCGACAGCGCCAAGGACTAGCAGAAGAAATGAACGTGACATAACTCAATTGTTTTGAGCTAACGCCTCGGCTGCCGCAGCCGTTCAAAGTGCGCGGCAACACGTTTGTATCGGTCCTTTCTCAAGAGGGCGGTTCTAACCGGGCCTGGAGTGACTTCACAGTCCTTTCGGAATATTTGTCGACCGAGTGCTGATCAGAATTGATCGCACGATGGCTCTCTCACTTGACGCTCGAAACTGCCGCCATAAGGTGGCGGCTTCTATCGCTCCGGTCCAGTGCCAGGCGCCGCAACTTCGTGGTCAAATCAGCTCAACCGCACAAATGTCCTGAATAAGCGGACTATTTCGTCTTACTTAGAAGAGACTCAACTTTCGATCCATATGCCTACTGAACAGAATGAAAATAGCGCTGACGAAGACCAGATTCGAGCTTTGATCGAGGATCTTGCCGAGCGAGTTCGGGCCAAGGATATCAACGGAGTACTTTCTCACTATGCAGCGGAGAAGGTTCAGTTCCTCCTCGCACCTCCTCTTCGTTACGCAGGGGCAAATGCGCTGAAAGAAGATGACCTTTCAGATTGGTTCTCGACTTTTCAAGGTCCAATTGGTTACGAGATTCGCGATCTGCAGGTTGCGACAGGCCACCAGGTCGCCTATTGCCACGCCCTGAATCGATTGAGCGGAACAAAGGCCGACGGCGCTAAAACGGACATCTGGTTACGCTTGACGGTCTGTTTCCGAAAGTTCGACGGCAGGTGGAAAATCATGCATGAACATGAATCGGTGCCGTTCTACATGGATGGCAGCGACAAGGCCGCCCTTGACCTCAAGCCTTAGGGTAGCGCGGCCTCCCTCATGGCAATTGCCATTCATAGCATCGCCGGCCAAAGCATAACCAAGGACAGGAGGGAAAGATTATTCAGCGACCACGCCACGGCCGGGTTCTTAAATCGGATAAATACTTACCTTATGACGCGAACAGGGATCGGCGATCATTAGGTTAAGTTTTCGCATACCAGAGTGAGCGTGGATTTTTGCCTCTCTGTGAGTTTCCTGGTCAGCTTCGTCAGCCAAGCTTTTGCTAACACGAATTTCCCTTAGAGCCTTAAGGCTCATATAAGATTGCTCCGCCGTGGTTCTCATTGTCGGCTCCAAAAACGAGCCCGCCAGTGGCGCCGGGCAGCAGCTCGAGAGCCTCGGCTTTGTGCTTCTCGAGCACCCGTAAGCGCACAGGCGATTTATTCAGCTCAAAACGAACGCTGCCGTTGTCAGCGAGCAACGTCCCCGCCACGTACACCGCCGATTCGAAAGGCCCGTCAGCGCCGGGATCCGATGTCGAGACCACAAGCACATTGCCATTTGCGTCAACCCTGAGATCGGAGATGTGACGCGCACTCTGCTGCGGCCACGGCGTACGAAACTCGGCTTTCTGGACTTCCTGAACGTTCCGCTGCCAGGGATCGAATTTTCCCCAAGAGAGAACGGCCGCAGTAGGTCCATCCCCGCGCCCGGCCCAGACAGCCATAAGATGCGGCCCGACATACTGTAAATCGAAGGCTTCAATCTCCGGTGTCTCCGCGGCATTGAAGAGATCGCTTTCGCCGAGTAGTTCGAGAGCATTCGTCTCAGCGATCGCGCGCAGATGGTAAAGACGACCCGCGCTAGTGATGGCAAAAAACTGGCTGGGCTCCCCCGGCATCCTGGTAAGCGCCTCAAGATCCTTTGGTAGCTCCGAACCCGGCCACCCCAGATCCTGAGATTGAAGCCCCTGACCTTCGCGCGCTGTCAGACGCATGAGTCGTGGCTCATCGTCTCGTTTGTTGTCGAGCACTGCGAGGAAGGAGACCGAATCGGGCTCCCACTGCAGCAGAGCCAGGCCGCTGATGCCCCGGGTAATGCCTGGTCCGACGAGGCGCCAACCGGAGTTTGCCGCCGGGGATGGAGCTGTCTGCTCAGAGGAAAGACGAAGGGCGCGCAAACTGAAGACTGTCAGAAATCCAACGCCAAGCAGGCAGCAGAAGATTTGCAGCGTCAAGAGCCACCGCTGGGCACCGCGATAAACATTATGGGAGTCGCCCTTGTTGATCTTCGCAACGACTTTGATATGAAATATCCAACCGAGTACGAGGCTTCCGCCGAAAAGGGCCAGCGCCGACTTCAAGGTCCCGAGTGGCAGCGAAGTGGTCGCGCCGTCTCGGCCGAAAACCAATGCCACGATACAGGCAATTCCCGCTAAGGCGA
This sequence comes from uncultured Verrucomicrobiae bacterium, assembly GCA_963744345.1. Classification (GTDB taxonomy): domain Bacteria; phylum Verrucomicrobiota; class Verrucomicrobiia; order Chthoniobacterales; family Terrimicrobiaceae; genus DASTFP01. The sequence goes on along the minus strand of CAVUTD010000006.1, from coordinate 87,549 downwards.
GAGCAAGGAATAGTCCCCCAAAGGCAATTGCATTGACGCTACAGTCTTTGTGCTGAGCGGTGTCCATTGGTTGCGCCGGGAGGCCCGGATCTGGTCATGAGTGGGGATGCGCGACGTTAAGCCTGCGGCTGCGGATGGATAAGCAGTGCCGAGATTGCCCCTCTGGCGAAATGCGCAACATTGCATCGAGATAGCCTCGCTGAAGCATACCATATTCATCCTCCGGGCGTTCTATCCAGCATCATTCCGCATAGCTTACCCTGTGCCAAAGCGACGTCCTTCCGTGCTGTCCAACTCTCCAATCGAAAGATTGAGAACGCGGATCTGTCTTGGCCCAGGCGACGCCGGCAGTCATTCCCAATCCAATCTGCCCGTGCGGCGTAACCGGAAGGCCGACGCTGATGCACATCGCGGCGAAGGTCGCGCCCGGGGATTTCCGCGCCATATCAGACCGAAATCGTCGAAGCGAAACAGCGCCTTTCTCGCTAGAGTTCCAGTCACGGGAGATAACCTGTGGTCGATCCATTCTCATGTGTCGCTCCGAAAGTGATCAATGAGCCCAGAAGGATCGGAACGACCTTAAATACCTCTGCGAAGGGCAGCCGGGCCGAAACCAGCAAGCCGCGCGCGGCGGCTCTTGGTTCCTGCAAAGGTTGCCATCTGCGAACGCAGAGGAGCCCGTTCTTATTGCCCCGGTGAAATCACCGCTAGTAAACGCAGTTGTGTTACTCTGGTTAAGAGCGATAGGCCTCGTCTACGCTCAAGCGAGCATGCTCTTTGGCGAGGGATGTGTTCGGATTGCCCAAAGATAGCCTCTTAGCTGCTCGGCTGTGAATCGGTGTTCGCTTTTATGCCGCGTTTGTATTCTGGCTGCTGTCCGATGGCATCTGCAATGGCACGAGCGCTCCGTAGGTCTTCGAAGCGTTTTCCCTGCGAGACCAAGCGGCATAGAGTCGCAGGCCGCGGGAGCGTTTCCTGATAGCCTGGATCCGGCGCACCTCAGCGCGCTGGTGATCACGCAGAGCACGCCGAAGCCTGCGAGTGCGGGATTCGGCACGACCAGCAAGCCAGCTCGCTATAAGAACTTTCGCTTTAATGTAGATATGATGCGTGTTTGTTTGCATTCTCAATCTCATTGGCATGGGAGGTCTTATTTCACCGGCTGCGTTAAACTTAGCGCGGTCATTGAAGACAAATTATTCTGGCTAGAAATCGGGAGTCCTTTGTGAATTTGTGTCTGGTTTATCGAGTGCACCGGGGGTCAACCACTAAAGAAAGCAGACGGAGATCCATCGGGCAAGTGAAGAGTCCTATCTCGCGCAGTGTCGCCAAAGCTAATTGCACCCCTACAGCTTCAAAAGCAAGCTGCCAGGGGGAGGACTTGTTGTTGCACACCGAGCACTACTGCACCGGCTCGAAGTCCGGAGGTTCTTGCAAGTGTAACGATGGCAAGCATAGCGGCAGATCAACGAGGTTCCCTTCGCCAAAGAGCGAACATGTTGCCAGAACTTCGAACGAGCGCGCTCTGCGCCAGATCCGTGTCAAAGGTCAGAGGTAGCCTGCGATCGGCTTGAAATGGAACTTGACTCCTGGCTCATCCACAGCGGCGCGTTTCCAATATGATTGACGAGGCAACGTCATCTTGTCGGCGGCCCCTCGTAACCAATATGACCTATTCGACCGGCGTCACGTGTCCCTTGTTGTTGGCGCTCCAGTTGTGCTCTCCACGTACGCTCGCTCGTAGATCGGGATGGGGCGGTGACGCATCCCAGGAGCATCAAAGAGACGAAGCCTGCGAGTCCACTAGATCGAAAACTCATTGGCTATCATACAACGTCCTTCTCCCAGCGCCAAGTAGACGCCCTCGGGCCCCGGGTGTAACTCTCTAGGAACGGGACTTCCGTTTGAGGTCGGCTTCTGCTGGTCCGGTAATCGGGTCAAGTCAGAGAAGATCTCGGTCAAACCCGGAAAACTCGAAACATGTCAACCGCGATCGCACGCTCAGATTCGGAGCGAGTCTGCGCCGCAATGGACCACATAATGGCACGAGGCTCAGGACCGGAGCATTCTTTCTACAAGTAAGGAGGTCTGTGAGAACACCGGCTGGCGAGTCCATGTCGCTCCCTATTAGCCATAACTACCATCGTTTCTTCGATTCAGCCAAACGCGTTCACCAAGGACGGCTTGGGATGCCCATTGCTAGTAGACAAAGGAACATTCCCGTTTCCTCTGACCATCAATTAAGCATCCTTGTGCGCGGGGTAACTTCAATCATAAGTCTTTTCTTTGTCTTTTGGGGTTTCACTAAACATTCAGTTTGTTCAACGATTCTTGGCATGGTTTGGATCTTACGCTTCAAGTCGTTGTTCAATGATCGAATGGTTCATCCTTATGAAGAGATCAAGGACGCGTCCCCGCAGTATCGATCCTGCCTCTACTGACCACCAATGCAGCAAGCCGCTGCAGTCGGCGTGGATTGAACCTCTAACGGCCATGTGGCGCTTTACCAAAAACAACGGCATCACCGAAGGCTTCCATCGCAAAATGAAACTTATCCAACGCCGTGCTTACGGCTTTAAAAACTTCTGCAACTACCGCCTTCGCATGATCGCTCAATGCGGATAACAAACCCCACTAAAACTACCCCATCCCCAAAGTTTGGTGGAGACCCGGCAATTGTAGCCACGAAATGAGTGGCGGAGCCTACGGGGCTCGAACCCGCAACCTCTGCCGTGACAGGGCAGCGCTCTAACCAATTGAGCTAAGGCTCCTGAAAAACCGGGTTCGGCAATATGGCTCCCGGGAGTTCAAAGACAATCCTTTTTTGTTCTCGCGTTCAGGCAGACGGCAGCACTTCCTGAACGCAACGGCTCTCGCCACTTATTTCTTGCGCTGAATTCCCGCGAGGACACGCTGAATTTCACGCTCCTGCACGCGCTTTTTGAGATCGGCACGTTTGTCCGCAGCGACCTTGCCTTTGCCGATGCCCAGAGAAACCTTCACTCGTCCCTTCTTCCAAAACATGCTCAACGCGACAACCGTGCAGCCAGCCTGCTCGGTTTGGCGGGCGATTCTCTCGATTTCTTCCCGATGCAGCAGCAATTTGCGAGCACGCCGCGGTTCGTGCTGCTCGTGGCTTGCTCGCAAATACGGTTGGATATCGCTGTCGTACAGGTAGACTTCTCCCGCTTCCACCCGTGCAAAGGAACCTTGCAGATTGACGAGACCGGCGCGAATGGATTTGACTTCGGTCCCTTTCAACTCGATGCCGGCTTCCAAAGTTTCCAGGATGTGATAATCCCGGAGGGCCTTGCGGTTGGTGACGATGTCTGCGGACATGGCACGCCCGCTCAGGAGGGTTATTCCTCAGCCTTCTGACCGTTAACGTCCTGAACTAGGACCAGTTTACCCTGGGCGATCTCCGCCAAGGCAATATCAGCAAGGCCCATGCGACCTTCGACGGCAACCATCGCGCGGCTCCCCGCACTCAGCTGGCGAACCCGCTTCGACACCATATTGATCAATACTTGAGGGTCTGGAATCACTTTGATGGCTTCGTCAAGAAGTTGGCTGTTCATAATCCTGCATCCGCGACTGAATCGCAGGGGGAACGGTGACAAGAAGTGATAAAACTGTGGTTGTCAAGTGGAAAATCAGCGCGCCGGTGCAGAGAGATCGACACTCGCTGGAACGAGAATTGCATCGGTCATGCCATGCAAAAGCTTCTTGTCGTCCGGGCAGATGGTGGCAAGCGCGCCGCCACAGACAGCCGTCTTTTCACCCAGGAAATAGTATGGACAGAGACGAACCCTTCCCCGCATGCGATGAAGTTGGCCCGCAGCGACGTCAAGATAATCATGTTCGACCAATCGACCCTGATGAAATTGCTGTAAGATGTGTGGATGCGTGTCGAACTCGGCGAGCGCGTTCTTGAGTTCGCTTTGCCAGGCAGTCTGCGACATATCCTGCGCGACAACGACACCGCGAGAGCCCCAGGCGTGTTCGGAGAAGCCGCTGATTTTCAGGATGAGGGTCCGCTGTTTTTGGCTGAAGTGGGCGACCTCCTCCCAACTATGGGTTTCCAGGCGAGGAAGAACGGCATGCCTGGGTAATGGTTCAGGATCCACGAACCACGTGTAGGGAATGACCTTGCGAAGCGCTCGCATGGTCCGCTCACCCAATTCGCGGCGCCAAAAGGGCTCCAGCGGCTTGAGCCAGAAAAGGGCGAACCACATCTTTTCCTCTAAGGCAGGTTTCATGGGTGGCGTCACTGACAATTCGCCGGCCAGCTCTTTTCGCGAAAGCTGAGATGCGCAGGGAACGTTGGCGAGATCATAGAGCTCAAAGAAACGGTAGACTTGCGACTGCCAATCGCTGCGCGGCAGCGGATCGACAACGCGCCAGAGACTGCCGTTCGAGGAGGACGCGTTAAGTTGCGCGGCAAGCCATTCCATCTCCGGTCGATAAGCAGCGGCCTCTTCCGAAACAACGATATCGCCCCCAGGGAGGATAGAAGCAAAGCCGCGAAGCATCCCCTCGGTCCCGCCAAGAATTTTCGCGCCATTCCTGGAATAAACCTGGTCGAGCCAGGCGGTAAGGCCAATGCCTCCGGGGACGTTATCCAACTCCGCGATGATATATCCGTTTTCGGTAAGAATGAGATCCGGACGAATGACACGCGGGATGGCCATCATCAACGCGCGCTCGCGCTGGAGGGCGATCATCTCAGGAGGCTTACCACGATCCAGGAGGTCGGCAACCCACGCCGGCTGCCGTCCAGCTATGCTAAACCGATACAGTTGATTGCATGCTCGCACGAAACGCGACAGCCGGTACCCGAGTTTATCAATTTCTTCGTTAAAGCTTCGGTCGATGAGAAAAGCGTCGGGAGAGACTCGCCAGGTTTTTTCGTGGAAGAGCCCTCCCTTCGGAAGGGACGAGCGGATCGCTTCCGCGCGCTGCAAGCGGTCTTCGCTCATGCGAGAATTTGCAACGCGCGCCTCACCAACTCGTCGGCCGTGGGCGTGCCAGACCCACTTGCCAGGCACTGCTTGATGGCCTTATGAGCCTCGAGTTGCTTGTACCCCAGCGAAATCAGGGCCAATGCCGCATCATGGATAGCACGGTCGCGCTCATCAGGCGCGTGGGCAGCACTCGCTGCCTCCCACTCCGCCGCCACACCCAACTTGTCTTTCAACTCAAGGATCACCCTTTCCGCAGTCTTTTTGCCGACGCCGCTGACCCGCGAGATAGCCGCTATGTCGCCGGAGACAACGCTCGCCTTGAAAATCTCGACGCTCATGCCGCTGAGAATGGCCAGCGCAAGTTTTGGCCCCACGCCTGAGACGTACTGGGTCAAGAGCCTGAACAAATCGCGTTCAGCGCGTGTCCCGAAACCATAGAGCACATGCGAATCTTCGCGCACCACCAACTGCGTGAGAATCTTGATACGGGAGCCTGGAGTGGAGAGGCGCTCGAAACTTGAAAGTGGGATCATCACATGGTAGCCGACACCGTGGACATTGACGACGATCTGCGTAGGGAGCGCTTCTTCCAGCACACCTTCCAAAAACGAAATCATGACCTCGCTCTCTGTAGCAGAGCGTTGCAAAAACTCAAACGTGCGGTGGGCTTTCTGCTCGGCACCTTGGCTGCTGCAAGCGCTGCTGACGAGCGCTGGCATCTGTTAATCGAGCCGACGTTCATGCATTACGAATCGAGCTGGCCGATCGCCGGAGCCCAACGAACCGTCATGGTGCCGGCACGCTCCACCAACGGGGAACTCCTTCCCCTAAACCGCGACGAAGTGAGCGCGGTCACTCGTGAAAAAATTTTCGAATCCGCAGCCAAAGCGGCTTCCGAGGTACTCGCCGGCCTCAAGCCGCGGTTCATTCGAGACGAGCGCAAGGTGATTCAATGCGCTCTGCTCGAGTCCAGCAGCCCGCTGACGGCATCTGCGGTCCTGGCGCCGGAGTTCGCCGCCCTTTTCAGCGACACCATTGGCCCCGATCTCGTGCTGGCGATTCCAAACCGCTTCCGAATTTTCGTCTTCCCGAAAGCTTCGCCCGCCTCTCAGCGCTTGTCGCACATCGTCATCGCGGAATACGATTCCTCCGCCTACCCTGTGAGCAAAGAACTTTTTTCCCTTCAAAAAGGGAAACTCATTGCCATCGGCTCTTATCACTGAGAACCCTGCTCGGCGAATTCAGATGCTTAACGATATCCAAAAGATTCTTTTCCATGAATCGACGATTCTGAGTCGGCTTGACGAGCTCGCCGGCCAGATTACTGAAAACTATCGTGGCGCTGACATCACCGTCATAGCAATTTTGAATGGCAGCTTCATTTTCATGGCGGATCTTCTACGCAGAGTGCCCTTGCCGCTGCAGGTTGATTGCTTAAGTGTCTCCAGCTACCACGGCACCAAGAGCAGCGGGCTAGTGAACTTCCGCCAGACCCAAGTCGCCGATACACGCGATCGTCACGTCTTGATTCTCGACGACATCCTCGATAGTGGCGTTACCTTGCACGCAATCCGTGAGCGTCTGGCGGCGGAGAGCGGTGCGCTAAGCCTTAAAGTCTGTGTATTGCTTCGCAAGAAAATCGATCGACCGAGCCTGGTTGAAGCGGACTACGTCGGCTTTGACATTCCAAACCAGTTTGTGGTCGGCTACGGGCTGGACTACAACCAGCGGTATCGTAATCTGCCTTTTGTTGGGGTGCTCAGCGACGAGGCGATCCGTCGGTATGCTCTTCCACCAATAAGCGAGGCGTCCCTGCCGGTTTTACGAACAGCCCAACGAGAACAAGGCAGAGCAAGACAAGCGCCGCGCTAAAGAAAAGAACGCTGCTCAGACCAATCGATAGGCTTCGTTGACGACGTCAGCTAACTCATCGAGCGCCCCTGCGGTTCGCGACGAGAGCGCATGGACACTCCTCGCGCCCGCAATCACCTCTTGAACCGCGGCACGCTGATCCGAAGTAAGAACGATGGCATCACGCGCATAGGAACGCTCCAAGTGCCAAGCACTGGCGGCGGAGAATACTGCCGTACCCACCGCCAGCATCACAGCGGCGCCGGCAAGCTGACACATGAAAACGATACCGCCCACCAGGCTGGCGCGCTCCAAACCGCCAGCCTCGATAGCCCGTGAGCTAATCGTGGGTATTACCGCGCCGACGCCGAGCCGCACGTCCGATCACGGTTGAGCCTGAAGCTCGTCGAGCGGGTCGGCATAGCCGGTCATCTCGAGATATCCGGAACCTTTGACACTCCGCTCCTTAATCCTCCCTTCAAGCCGAATTGCTCCCTCCCAGTAAACGATGGGCTTGAGGCGAAGCTCTTGATCTTTAAGCACGGCGCGAAGATCGAGATGAATGTCCAAATTTGGCACGGTGATCCGCCAGGATACCGGGTAGCGGGCGCCCGTATGGGTGCTCGTCCACGTCTCAAGCGCCTCAATGGTGAAGTCTGTATGAGCAAGCGGCGTCGTGTTGTCGTTGGCGTCGACGAAGGTGCCGCTGGCGTTTGGGTCGGGTTGGCCATCCTTGGTGCGAAACTGAATAAGCATCAATTCGCTGCCATCATCCAGCTGTAAACTGAACCAGTTCCAACCGAGCTGATTTTCCGCAAGTTGATTGGTGGCCCATTCATGGTCGAACCAGCTCAGTCCCGTGACCGCAAACTCCTCCCCGGCTATGCGCAGAACCCCCTCGCTCGAAAGTCTTGTGAACGAATAATAGTGTGAAGCCCTCCCCTCACCCTCCGCTTTTTTGCTGATGCCATCTTTTCCATGAATCACCAGCGGCTTCGCCGGTTTTAACGTGAGATCGATCGATAAGTTATCAGCTTTTGCCTGAATATGAAAAGTCTCCTCGTTGTTGATCGCGCCTTGCCAATCGTCGATCCAGGCCAGACGCTCGCGCTCAGCGAAACCGGCCTCCCCAAAGGCGCCCCGAGATAGCTTTTGGGCAAAGTGAAATTCGCCTCCGGAAATGTCGCTCACCGCGAAGTGCGCAAACTTCACACTGTTCGTGACGAACCGAGAGAGGGGGATGATGTCCGCGTCCGATGGCATCACCCCCTGCCGGAAAAACGTCAATTGATAGCCAAATTCCCGGCCGTCCGCTGCTTGTAGATTGCCGCTGAAGTACCACCATTCAATCTTGAACTCGGGGTGATTTCCGTGATCACGAGGGAATTGATACTTCCAGCCCGGCTTGGCAACTTGCCACCCAGCTTGTGCGCCGGTTACGAGAATGCAAAAGAAAAGAAGCCGGCGCATCAACTGCCCGAGACGATCGTGTTCACGCCTTTTGTATTGTTAAGCAGCGCCTTGATGTTCCAGAAGATCACGCCCCCTCTGAGGCGCGACCCGATCGCCTTTTCCAATTGCAATTGGCGGGCGATCTCGCCGGATGTCCATCCATGCGAGCTCAATCGATCCACCGCCACGCCTGGCCAAACGGGCACGCCGTGCGGATTTGCCTGCGGCCCGCGCCACCAGCGCAGCAGCAATGAGAAACTTTGCGGTCCTCCATCGCGCCAGTAAAGTTGCGGCGCCAGGTAGTCGATCCAGCTCTCACGCAACCATTTGAGCGGGTCGCCGTAGAGTTGCTCATACTGATTGACGCCGGCCTGGATACCCGCGGGGACGCCCGGCCGGTAGATCCCAAAGGGACTCACGCCGAATTTAGCTCCGGGCCTTTCCGAATGAACCACCATGCTTACTCGTCGGATCAGCGTATTGACATTGTCCCTGCGCCAGTCCGCTTTGGAAAGCGTTCCCCCGCGCGCGCGATATGCAGCATACGTGGCATCATCGGGGAAGGCATACACATGCCCCGCGTCGGTCGGATAAGGATAAAAATAGTCGTCGAAGTGCACCCCGGCCACCTCGTAGCGCTGCACGACGTCACGGACGACGTTAACGATGTTTTCCTGTACTTCTGCAGCCCCCGGATCCATCCAAAGGACCGTTCCGATGCGGTAGGCGAACTGAGGATAGCGCCTGCTGATGTGATTGGCAGCCCGAGGCTGCGAGGCATTAGCCGCAGCACGAAAGGGGTTAAACCAGGCGTGGACTTCAATGCCGCGTTTTTTCGCTTCCCCAACGAAAAACGCGAGGGGATCATAGCCGGGGGAAACACCCTGGGTGCCACTTAAATAGCGACTCCAGGGTTCGATGCGAGAAGGATAGAGAGCGTCGCTTTCCGGACGCACTTGAAACATGAGTGCGTTCAGCCGACAACGTTTCGCCGCGTCAAGCAGACGGACGATCTGCGCTCTTTGCGCGTCGGCGGAAAGACCTTGGCTCGTGGGAAAATTGATGTTGTGAACCGAGGCTATCCACGCTCCGCGGAAATCATTAGCTAGTGCCGCCAACGGCAAAACCAACAACGCGAATAACAGATGGGGGATCATGAGGTAAGCTGGATCAGTAAATAAGTGTCTCTTGAGGTGGATCACACACCGTAACAGTTTCCGCGACGATCAGCGGAACGTTCCGCCCGCTCTCGACGGGAAAAGAGGCTTTGCCGATCACTTTTACCCAACTCATCTCCGGCACGGCTGGCAGTCGATCCGTCTGCACAGCGACTGCCATCGGACGCGCGTCGGCCGCGCAGCACATCATAAACATGCGCACGAGATTAAATCGGCCCGCTTTCGGATCATTAGTGCGAGCGGGCATGAACTGTCCGATGACATCGATTTGTTTTCCCTCGAAGTCTGCACGCATGGATGGCTCCTCAGCGGCAAAGATCAAATCCACCGTCTCTGCCTGGACTTGGCCCGCTTCATTCATTTTCAAATAACTCTCGGTGGCGTTTTCAGGCGCGGTCGTCGCGTGCCCGTCGGGCGAGTCCGGAAAACTGTCCACGGCATTGGGTATGTATCCCGGCAGATTGCTAGTCTCCGCATTCAAACCTCTATTAGCGACGATGGCAGCGCCGTATTGATCCGGAGAAACGATTGATGCCGCCGACAAAGGCACCACAAGGATGACCGCAGCGAGGATGCTGCGGCCCGGAGTTTGCCTGCCGTGCGAATGCTCGCAGCCGGGGTCGCAGCAAAGATCGTCTTGCCCGGGCAGAGAAAGCAGACCGACGGCAAGGAGCAACAAAATGACCGCACTGATCGCGGTCAAGGGGTGAAATGAGGGATGCAGGTACGAGGCCACACGGTCGGAGAGAACAAAATAAGCGAGCATGCCTCCCCAGATCGTAAGAACCGCCGTGGAAAGATAACGGTCAAAGGATGCGCTCATATCCCGAGAATTCTCAATCGCATGCAAATCAGCCCAATCAAGATAAAAAGACCGACGGCAAGCCCGATGACGAACCTCTTTCGAAACACGGCACTGTAAATAAAGAGGAGTTTAAGGTCGAACATGGGACCGAAGGTGAGAAACGCCAGCTTGGCTACTGTAGGGAATGCTATAAAAGTTGCCGCGATAAATGCATCGGAGGTACTGCACAGGGAGAGGACCGCCGCCAGCCCCATCATGGACCCGGTGGCAATCCAATCGTTGAGTGCGAGCGGCATGATCAACTCTTGATTTACCGCCGTGCTAAACAGACTCGAAACCGCCACCCCAAAAATAAAAAAGACCATTACGTCCAGGAAGTCGGTCACCGCCACGCGTACGGCGCTGCCAATCCGAAAAGAGAACCTGTGCGTGTGCGGCTCCGTAGGCTCGACAGGAGCTTCTGCAGAGACTCCTCTTCGGACAACCGCCCACATGGGCAAGTTATGCACGGCCAGCGCAACCATCACCGCAACGAAAAATCCGACGAGCACACGCAGCGTCGTGAATTCCATGGCATTCTGACCTCGAAAGGCCGCATAGGTGCTAAGTATTACAATAGGATTTACGATAGGCGCCGCCAACATGTAAGCGATCGCATTGGATACGGGAAGACCTTTGCCGATGAGGCGCCGGATCACAGGGACCACACCACACTCACACATCGGAAAAACCAATCCCATCGCGCCGCTTAGGCAAATCCCAAGAAATGCGTTCCGCGGAAGGAACCGGAGCATCAGGCGGGAGGGAAGGAACTCAGCAATGATCCCGGATAGAATTGTGCCGATCAACAAGAATGGGACCCCTTCGAGGAGAACGCTTAGAAATGCGTAACAAAAATCAGTAAAGCTGAAGGTGAACCAGGGAGTTTCCAAGGCGAGCCCGCGAAGACGTTACATTGTTGCAAGCAGAAATCCAGCGCCCGCATCCCCCACACGCGCGCTGCCGCAATCGTGCGCGACAGCCAGCGCCTCCACTCAACAAAAAAACTCGCAGGGCCCAATCAGGATGCCTAATCTCCTCCTGCACCTTTCCTTTACTCTGCAGATGTGCAAGCAAGCTTCCCTCCACCCGCAGGCACCGCTTTTTTCACTTTCGGATTGACGAGAGACCAACAGACGAGACCAATCCTGGCGAGAATTCCAACCTTTCTCGTGCCGGCGAACTTCAAAGCAACCGCGACAAGCTTCTCACCGGACTTACCGACCTTTTGACCTCTCCAGGCTTGTACACTCCGCATGAATGAACGTGTACTCTGGTTTGCGAAGGTGCTCGCGACAGCGCTCGAGCGCCTCTTGGCGTTCGCAATTCTCCTGGGCGTTATTGCCTTCGCTGTTGGAAGTGTCGGCGCGCTGATCGGTATGGACTGGCGGAGCACGGAGACATTAACATGTAGATGAGTGGAAGCTCATTTCAACTCGATATCTACGAACTGATCTACCGCACCCTCTTGCTCGTCATTGGGGTGGAACTGATCCGCACCCTGCTCACCCACGACCTCTTTGCGATCTTGGAGTTGCTCGCCTTTGTCGTCGCGCGGAAGATGCTTAAGCCAGAACTGCCCACGCTGGACATTCTTCTCGGCGTGGCAGCCTTTGTGGTCTTACTGGCTGCACGTCGATTTCTGCTTCCCCCGCTCGCAGATGAGAAGGCGAAATACACTCCGCCGTCGTAAAGGAGCCAGTCTTCCGAGCGCCTGGCGCTAGAGAGACTTTGCGGCTTCCACAACTTTGGCCGAGGTCATGCCGAGCGTTTCCATGACTTTGGCGCCGGGAGCACTCATACCAAAGCGATCGATAGCAACAGCCTTCCCATCCAAACCAACGAAGCGAAACCAGGGATCGGCAATACCCGCCTCGATCGAGACACGCTTTCGCACCCCATTGGGCAGCACGCTTTCCCGGTAAGCGGCATCCTGCCGCTCGAAGCGTTCAAAGCACGGCATGGAAACAACCCGAGTGCCAGGACCGAGTTCCTCGGCGGCCTTGAGCGCGTGCTGAAGCTCGCTGCCGCTCGCCAGGAGAATAATTTCCAAGGAGGACGTCTCACTCTTGGCAACATAGCCACCCTTGAAAACGCCCTCGCGGCGCGCTTCGACCGCAATGTCGTTCAAGGTTGGCAGATTTTGTCGCGAGAGTGCGAGCAGGGTCGGACCCTCGGTCCTTTGGAAAGCGGCGGCGAAAGCGCCGGCCGTCTCTTCGGGATCGGCGGGGCGGATGACATCGAGGCCCGGCACGGCGCGAAGTGCGGCGACAGTCTCGACGGGCTCGTGTGTGGGGCCATCCTCACCGACCCCCACCGAATCGTGCGTGAAAATATAAACCACCGGCAACTTAGAAAGGGCCGCCAGACGAATCGAAGGGCGGCCATAATCGCTGAAGATGAGAAACGTCGCCCCGCTGGCGCGAAATATTCCATCGTAGGCAATGCCATTGAGAATCCCACACATGGCATGTTCGCGAATACCAAACCGAAGATTGCGACCCTCGCGATTCTTGGCATTGAAGTCCCCGCCTTCGTTGATGTAGTTGAGCGTTGAACCGTGCAGGTCAGCGCTGCCGGAAATGAGCAGTGGCATGGCTTGCGCGATTGGCTGAAGGACCTCGCTGCCCGCCTTACGCGTGGCAATATTGGCCGACGGATCGCATTTCGGAACCACTGAGAGTAACTCCGGGGTTGCACCAGAAAGAGCGCCATCAAGCTCCGAAGCCAAGTCCCTGTTCGCGTCTCTCCACGCCGCGTACGCGGATTGCCATTTTTCGTAAGCGACCTTCAAGTTCTCCTTATGTTTCGCGAAATAAGAACGCGTCTCCGGAGAAACAAAAAACGTCTCCTGCGGGAGACCGATGGCCTTCCGAGAGGCCTCAACATATTTTACTCCGGCTTCGCCATGGGCTTTATGGGTTCCGCAGATTTCCGGGATGCCTTTCCCAATAAGCGTTTTCGCCAAAATGAATTGAGGTTTACCAGTCGCGGACTTCGCCTTCTCGAACACCTCGAGGATCTCGCGAAGATCGTGGCCATCAATCTTGTGCACTTCCCAGCCATAGGCGCTCGTAACGGGCTGCCGTATCCTCACTTTGCGTCAATGGAGCCATCGCATCGAGAGTTACGTTGTTGGCATCATAGAAGAGGATGAGGTTATCGAGCTCGAGGTGCGCGGCAAGCGCGGAGGCCTCCGAGGAGATGCCTTCCTGCAGGCAGCCATCTCCCGCCAGGCAGACTACGTGATGGTCGAAAATCTTGTGCTCGGGAGTATTGAAACGTGCTTCGCACATTTTGGCCGAGATGGCGAAGCCCACCGCATTGGCAACTCCCTGCCCAAGCGGGCCCGTGGTCGATTCAACCCCCGGAGTGTCGCGGAACTCGGGATGCCCTGGAGTTATGCTGTGAAGCTGACGGAAGTTTCTGATCTGGTCCAAAGGAATGTCATAACCGGCAAGATGCAGCCAACCGTAAAGAAACATGCTTCCGTGACCCGCAGACAGGATCAAGCGGTCGCGGTTAAGCCATCGAGGATTGTCCGGGTAGTGGCTTAAGGCATGCCCGTAAAGAACAGCTCCAATCTCTGTCGCGCCGAGAGGCAGGCCGAGATGGCCTGATTTCGCCTTTGCCACGGCGTCCATTGCAAGTCCGCGCGCGTCGCGAGCGGCCGATTCGAGAGCGGGAATATCAAGACTCATCATGAAGGAATGTGAGAAAAAACCTCGTGGCGGGAGAATTGGCAAGATCAACGCTCAGAAATTCTAAGCACCCTCCCTCAACGCCCGGAGTTTGACCCGATGAGTTCCTTGCGTCGAACTGCGCGCGCTGGCACAAAAAGCTAACGGAGATTTCCTACGAAATCAGACTGTCAGCACGATTTTTCAAAATGCGGTTGCTCGTGGCCGGCTCTATCCTGATCCGGAGTTTCCGGAATTATTGGAGACCCCAGGAAGTGCGAGAAAGAACACATACTCGTAGGTTCCGCCCGCTTGCCGCTGCTCCCGGCGGATGTTAACCCCTAGCAGACGCTGAAAGAGGTCGCGCTCCATCACGGCGGCTTGCGGGAAGACCTCGAAGAGTGCTTGCATGGGATGGTGCCGCTCGATGATGCGCGGTACCGGTTCGGTTTCGAAATCCGCCATGTGGCCTTCCCGATCCCGAAGTCGTGCCAGGTTCTTGGCACGTTCGGCTGGTGTGGTGCCTTGCACTTTATCGGCATAAGCCTTCGCCTTCTCCTGAAAGTGGAGAAAGAGGATCTTTTCCGCGGCGCTTGCGCCATACAATTTGCGCGCTTGGTGGAGCAGTGAAATGGAGAGCATGTTGTCGGCTTGTGGAAATAGGTCCTGCGCTTTGACGGTCAGATGATAGAGAAGCTCCGGCCTGCCGACACCTCGATGCCGCCGAAAGGTACCCAGGTAACCGTCACGCTCCAGATTGAGACAATGCTGCTTAACGCCCATGTAACTCATGTTAAGCCGATGAGCCAATTCTCTGACGGTCAAACCCTGGCTCCGCTTGAGGAGATTAACAATCGCAAGCCGCTGGCTCCGCCCAATTTGAGAGATAAGTCGCTGCATTGTGGCCACTGAATAGTATTGGCCACTAAAATGCCGAATTGGCGAGGTTTTCTGTAAAAAACCTCCACGGAAAATGCGGGTTTGTTATCAAAACCCACGCCTGATGAACCGAGGGCATCGCGCGGAGCTGCCGTTGGTCAGAGGAGCTTCTCGCCTTACGCCTCTCGGTGCGCGAAAATCCAAACCAATCCCGAGGTTCGTTCCGGGTCTGCCCCCTTCCGGAAACCCTTTGAAGTCTTTCAAGGTTTGAGGATGGCGAAGGTCCTCTGCCCGTCGCGGTTAATCAGTAACATGATGCCTCGCTTCAAATCCGCTCCGGTCATCGCTGTATCGAAATCTGCTTTCCCCTTCAGCGGCTTGCCAGCAAGATCAGTGATGACATCGCCCGGGACGAGACCCGCTGCGTCAGCCGCACTTCCGGGGGCGATCTCTCGCACGATGACCCCTTCTGGCGCAACGTCGGGCGGAACGTCCTCGATCGTCAATCCGTAATTGGGGGCCGGCGAACCGGGCTTTACCTGCGGTTCCGTCCGAATGCGTCTGTTTGACGCGCGGGTCATCCTGTCGGGCTGCTCTCCTGTGTCCACAGAGATGACGGCCACTTTTCCATTTCGCCACAACTCCAGTTGAACGCGTTGCCCGACCTTCTTGGAAAGAATCTCTCGCTGGACCTCGCGAGACAGCCCCACGGGCGTGTTGTCGATTTTCAGAATAATATCTCCGGCGCGCAACTCGCTGCTCGCAGCCGGAGCTCCGGGTTCGATCCCGTTAACCACAACCCCCTTCTGCACGTCGGGGAAATACTTTTGCAAAGCTTCGCTTTCTTCGATGCCCACGATTTCAATGCCGAGCCATGGCCTGGATACACGCCCATTGGAAATGAGTTGGTGACTTACCTCCTTCGCGAGGTTGATGGGAATGGCAAATCCGAGCCCACGATTCATGCGATAAATAAGCGTATTGACGCCGATCACGCGCCCATCGATGTCACAAAGCGGCCCGCCGCTGTTGCCGGGATTTATCGAGGCGTCGGTTTGGATGTACTCCTCATAGCTACGACTGTTGGTAAGATTGTTCCGTCCTTTGGCGCTGATCACGCCAACTGTAAACGTGTAGGGCAACTCGAACGGCGCTCCGATCGCAAATGCGAATTGACCGACCTTCGCAGTATCACTGTTGCCGAGTTCGACCACAGGAAGGTCCTTGGCGTCGATCTTGATTACTGCCAGATCCGACTTGTCGTCCCACCCAACCAGGCTGGCTGGGAATTTGCGACCGTCCTTGAGTCGGACGGTGATCCCGTCCACAGGCGCATCGCCGACCACATGATCGTTAGTTAAAATGTATCCGTCGGCCGACATGATAAAACCGGAACCTTGATTTGTTTGAAGAGGCGGAGCATCGTCCGGCCTCCGCAGGAAGAACTCCAGCCCCTCCGGCAGACCATTAAGGGAAACGTCCGAGGAACGCTTGACCTCAATGACAACCACCGCCGGTGCGACTTTCTCATACACGGACGCGAAAGCGTCGTCCAAATGGCGAGCAAGTGCCCCCGCCGTTGCCGCATTCTGCGCGGCGGCCGAACCGGCTAATCCCATCACTAAAAACGAAATCAAAAACCTTACTTTCATAACTTCGGGAAGTTACGATACCCAAATCGATTTTCAACAAACGTCACGCGGGGAAAAAAGCGTTGCCAGCTGGAAAGTGGTGTGGTTTATCTCCTTTTAGGAAGTAAATTCAAGAATGACGAGGCGAAAGAGTGAGCGGGAAACCAAGAGGAAGTCGGCGTCAAGGAAGCCGCGCCAATCGCCCGTGATTTCTGCTGAGAGCAAGACGGCTGCCGAGAGCAAGCCGGCTGCCGAGAGCAAGCCGGCTGCCGAGAGCAAGCCGGCTGCTCAAGCTCCCGCCGCACCCTCCGCAAGGTCCGTCGATCTCGACCGCCTCGGAGAGCTTCCGCGAAGCTACGGCGCGGACACAATTTTTCTCATCGCGCAGGAGCCGCATTGGCTCTTCACCTATTGGGACATCGATATCTCGCGTCATCCTGGCGGAGCGACCTTCCTGCGTGTCTATGAAGGCGAAGAGAGACTGGAGGCCGAAATTGGCGTGCCGTTTGAAACCAGGAATTGGTACATACCCGTCAAGAAGGCAGGCGCCAAGTATACCGTCGAAATTGGCTACAATCGCGGCAGGGTCTGGCATGTGATTGCGCGATCCGTCACGATCAAGACGCCGACTGATCAGATGTCGCCCTCTGAGCAGTTTGACTACGCAACCATCCCTCTCCACTTGAGCTTCCAGAAGCTGATCGAAGGCATCCAGCACGCGCTCAAATCTGGCGAGACGCTCATCACCGCCTTATCGCGGCTCCAAAAGGAGGGCAAGCTCTTCGCGTTTGGCTCAGACGCTCTCGCCAACACTTCTCCGGAGCAACGCCATATTCTCGAGGTTCTCTTTGGGCAAAATTTGCTTCAGGAAATTTCGAGCAGGACTTTGAGCTCGCAGGAGGTAGAAACACGCGTGCGTCGTCATTTCGAGGAGATGCTCAACAGCCAAGCTCCAATTAGCTCCTTCTCACGAGAACAATGGCGCGCCGCGCAGAGCAGCCTCTTTAGCGCTTTCCACGCATTTTCCAGTCACGGCGTCACGAGCTGGGGTCCAGCGGAGCTTTCCAGCTGGGCGGCCGCAGTGCTCTCAAGCTGGGCGGCGGCGAGTGAGAGCTCGGCAGGTTGGCGAGGCGAGGTGCCAAGCAGTTGGGCATCGGGGGGAGAATCGAGTTGGGGTGGTTCAGCCTTGGCAAGCTGGTTCAAGGGAGTGGAAAGCAGCTGGGCGCAGGCAGCGATCACCAGCTGGCTCCAAGCAGCTGAGAGCAGCTGGGGCCAAGCAGGCGCTGCAAGTTGGCTCAAGGGAATCGAGAGCAGTTGGCCGCAAGCCGTTTCGAGCTGGCTCGAGAAAGCTCAGAGCAGCTGGGCCGAGTCGTCCGTTTCCAGCTGGCTCCAGGGAGGCCAGAGCAGTTGGGCGCAAGCAGCGCTTTCGAGTTGGCTTCAGGGCGCGCAAAGCAGTTGGGCACAGGCGGCCCTGTCAAGCTGGAGCGAGGCCTCCGTCACCAGTTGGTCGCAATCGGCGATCACAAGCTGGTCGGGCGCATCGGAATGGGTTAGCTCCTTTATGCAACCGCGGCGCTTTTTTATGCACGTCAATGCCGAGGTCATCTTCTATGGAGGAACTGACCCCCACGCCAAAGTCACCATTGATGGCAAGCCCGTCACTCTCAATCCCGACGGCTCCTTCCGCTATCACTTCATTTTTCCGGATGGAGTCTACGAAATACCCATCGTTGCCATATCGCCCGACGGTAAGGAGTCGCGTTCGGCGGTTTTACGCTTTGAACGAGCGACCCAAACATCTGGCAACGTGGGCGCCACTTCCCAGCCGGCGCTGACACCTCCTCTTGGTTCAATTTCCTGAAGAGGAAAGCCCTCCCATCGCGCCAGAGGGTTCGCGCGCCTGCCGCGCAAGACTATCTCGCGCAACAGTTCCTGCTCTGCCTTCAAGGTGAGAGAAATGCCTCTGCACATACTCAGCGGAGTTATCACCGGGCCCTCGACGCTTTCCGTAAGTTTCGGCCTCGACTCTCATGGGAAAGCGCCACCGCAGACGATTTTCGAGCCTTCCTCTTCCACCTCATGAAAGCTGGACGGGCCCGCTCAACTATCCGCTTGGTGTTCTCAGCGCTCCGCAGCTTCTATCACTTTCTTGTAACGCGTAATCATCTTAAAAACAACGTTCTATTGGATATTAATTTACCAAAGCCTGAAAAACAGCTCCCAAGATTTCTCACTCATTCTCAGGTCAACAGCTTGTTGACCACCCCGCGAAAAGGTCATCAAACGAAGCAAGCGCCTGCATGGGCGGCGATCAGAAATGAAGCAATCTTTGAGCTTTTCTATTCGAGCGGGCTGCGGCTTGCAGAACTGGTAAGCCTTGAGGTGCGGGATGTCGACACGATCAGCGAGACAGTCCGGGTTCTCGGCAAAGGAGCAAAGGAGCGAATCTGCCCGGTGGGCAGGCCCGCGCTCAATGCGATCTCTCGTTATTGCCGGGAGGCTCGCGTGCATGCTGGACCGCTCTTCATCAACAAGTCGCGGAGCAGGCTTTCGGGACGCTCGGTTTGGCTGGCGATGAAGAAATATTTGCGCGAGGCCGGGCTACCGTCAGACCTAAGCCCCCATAAGCTCCGGCATAGTTTCGCCACGCACCTGCTCGATAACGGGGCGGACTTACGCAGCGTTCAATCGCTCCTGGGCCACGCGAGTTTGTCCACAACGCAGATTTACACCCATGTCACCACAGAACGGCTGAAACGCGCTTATCTGAGCGCACATCCGAGGGCGTGATCGTGGACCGCCAACGCCGTCACGAAACGCCGACGCGACTTCAGCCCTTTTTCAGGAGCGGCAAACCAGTCTTCTCATTCTCGGAAACTTTGTATCCGGCGGGGAGCATGTCGATTGCTCCCGCTCCCGATTCTCCCGCGAAGTAGTAAAGAGTGACCTCCTGTCCGCCTTTAAGTTTCTGCAGGCGGGAGTGAAGATAATAGGTCTTGCCCGACTTCTTGCTCACGACGCTAAAGGCCATGGGAGCGAGGCGTTCTATCCCACCACGCCGGCCTTGGCGAGCGTCTTATACGCGCCATTCTTCGACACGATTTTGAAAGCGCGAGCCGTGGCCTTGACGGTAACGAACTTTTTGAGTTCCGGAACCCACACACGCTTCGTCTTCAGGTTCGGGGAATGCCATCTGGGAACGGCTTTGGTCACGTGCATACCGATGCCTCCCTTTTTCTTTGCGAGACCGCGACGGTGAATCTTCCCGCCCCGCTTCGGACGCGCTCCGGTGATGTCGCATTTTCTGGCCATTGAATTCGTGAAACGCAGATAGTCGAATCGATGCCTCCGAGCGTCAAGTGCGTTTTTCCAGGCCGGCGAGGTCGGCGTCGACCATGAGCTTAACGAGCTCCGGAAATCGCACCTTTGCCTCCCATCCCAAAACACGCTTAGCTTTCGAGGGATCGCCGACCAGGAGATCGACCTCCGCTGGACGCTCGTAGCGGCCGTCATGTTTGACGTAATCTTTCCAATCCAGTTGCACGTGAGCAAAGGCAATCTCGAGAAACTCCTGCACCGTATGAGTTTCTCCGGTAGCGACGATATAGTCATCAGGCTTGTCCTGCTGAAGAATCATCCACATCGCTTCCACATATTCGGGAGCATAGCCCCAATCTCGTTTGGCCTGAAGGTTTCCTAGGAAGAGTTCTTTCTGCAAACCACGTTTGATTGCCGCCACCGCACGGCTAATCTTCCGAGTGACAAACGTCTCGCCCCGGCGAGGGCTTTCATGGTTAAAAAGGATGCCATTGTTGGCGTGCATGCCGTAACTCTCGCGGTAATTCAGGGTCGCCCAGTAGGAAAAGACCTTGGCCACCCCGTATGGGCTGCGCGGCCAGAAGGGGGTGGTCTCGCGCTGCGGAACCTCCTGCACCTTGCCGTACATCTCGCTGCTGGAGGCCTGATAAAAGCGCGAATTCACTCCCGCCTCACGCATCGCCTCAAGGATGCGAATTGTTCCCACGCCCGTCACGTCGGCGGTATACTCAGGGATGTCAAAGCTCACTCTGACGTGACTTTGCGCACCCAGGTGGTAGATCTCGTCCGGCTTAAGATCGTAGATCAATTTGACAAGGTTAACAGAGTCGGCCAGGTCGCCGTAATGAAGGAACAGCTTCACTCCATTTACGTGGGGATCCTGGTAGAGATGATCAATGCGATCGGTGTTGAAGGTGCTGGCACGCCGGATGATCCCGTGAATCTCGTAACCTTTGCTGAGCAAGAGTTCGGCTAAATAGGAGCCGTCCTGACCTGTGACGCCGGTGATAAGTGCTCTTGTCATAAACTGAGGACGCCGACCTGGATTTCAAGCAAGCGGCGGATTCCCGCGGCGCCGACTTCCAACATGGCAGCGAGCTGTTGGTTCGAAAAGACCGCTTCCTCCCCGGAACCCTGAACCTCCACGAATTCCAACTGGTCTGTCATAACCAGATTCAGGTCCACGGTGGCAACCTTGTCCTCCTCGTAGTTGAGGTCCAGGAGCGCTTTTCCTTCCACTAATCCTACGCTGACAGCGGCCACCCTTCGCCTAACTGGAGATTTGTCGATCTTCCCTGTCTCGATCAAGGTTCGGCAAGCGAGTTCCACCGCTACGCACGCCCCCGTGATTGCTGCGGTGCGAGTTCCTCCGTCGGCTTGCAGCACATCGCAATCAACCCAGAGAGTGCGTTGGCCGAGCGCCGTCAGATCGACGGCTGCTCGCAAGGAACGCCCGATTAAACGTTGAATCTCGGTGCCGCGTCCGTCCGCGCGACCCTTGGTAATCTCGCGTGGTTTTCTAGGAGCCGTCGAATAAGGAAGCATCGAGTACTCGGCGGTGATCCATCCGCCCTCGACGCCTTGCTCTTTCATCCATCGAGGCACGCTTTCCTCAAGTGTCGCCGCACAGATGACTTGCGTGCGGCCGAAGCGAATCAGAACCGAGCCCATGGCGTGGGGAGCCACGCCCGGTTCAATCATCACATTGCGGAGGTGTGATGCCTCTCTCCCATCAGGCCTTTCCATGAAGCCCCGGAGCTTGGGACCTTCCACGCCACCGCTGCAAGCATTAACAACACCCATCAAAGTATTCGGAGGAACGAACCGGCTCGGCCGCTACGTCGGTTAATCTGCAGCTTTGCTTTGGACTCTAGCGTTCTTGTCGAACAGGAACATCGTGCAGTTCCCGAACGATTCTTCATGAATTGGTCGGGCCGGCGAGATTTGAACTCGCGGCCTCCTCGTCCCGAACGAGGCGCTCTACCAAGCTGAGCCACGGCCCGATGAAAACCCGCGAACGTCCTGTTTGGACCTCGTCGCTTATCACAGACTATTCCCTTCTCGCGACGACGAGCAAGCAGTTTAAATGAATCTCTCCAACCGCCCAGAAGGCGGCTCTGTGCGCCCATCATATCTTCCAAGATGGCGCCAGCATTGAGTCGATCGAACCGGCCGTTTACTGCTCTATACGCCTTTGGTCCTACATTCGCTCTTCTTCGAGGTCATAAACATCGAAGAAGCGATAAACCGCGCGGTTGCGTGGAATAAACTTGGGTATGTAATCTTCCATATATTCCTGAAGTTCGGCAGGCAGATCGCTCAATCGCATCTCCCGTTGTTTGTTGTTCCAGGCGATGATTTCCGCACGAGGTCGCTTCTTCGCTCGTTTGCTAATCCAGGCAGCGACAGCGTCGTCGCTTGCACCGGTGGCGACAATCGCCTTGAAGTCCTCGAAATCAATCTCGGCGAACTTCAGCCACATCTGATCGAGCGGGCAATTGGCGTGATATTCGCCTTGCCATTTCACAAGGCTGGCGCGGCATTTGTCCAACGCGCGGGCGGCAAGCACGTAACCGGCTAACGTCTCCCGCGGACTTCGTGGATATTGCTTGCCCTCGCGCAGATCGCGGCTGAGCAACTTGGTTTTTTCGAGGTTCTTCTTCATTGTCTAATCGGCTGGCGTTGGCTGCAGTGAGCTTATCGCACAATCACTGATCCATGTCGCTATTGTTCACGGCGGAATCATTCGGAGTTCTTTGAGGGCATTGACAAAAAACTGGCAGGCGATTGCGGCGAGCAGCAATCCCATGAGGCGCGTGGTGATGCTCATGGCGATCGGCCCCAACCAAAGGGCGCCTCGTGCCGAGATTCGCAGCACGAGAAAAGTGACTCCGGCCACGGCAATGATGCACAAAGTCAGCGCAATTTGTTGGACAACATCTCGCGCCTCGCTGCGGAGCAGAATGGCCGTCGAAATCGCGCCGGGTCCTGAGAGAAGCGGGACGGCCAACGGCGTGATGGCAATGTCTTCTTTTTCGATTCCTGCTGAAGTTTCCTCCGGAGTCTCCTGGACCCGCGAGCGTTTGGCCCGCAGCATGTCGAGCGCAACGAGCAGCAACACGATGCTGCCAGCAATCTGAAAGGCTGGAAAGGTAATGCCAAGAATTGCAAATAGCCAGCTTCCCAGGACCGAAAAGCCGATCAACACGCCTGCCATCACACAGCACGCGAGCCGCGCTATGCGAATGCGCTCCGCCGGAGAATTATCAGACGTCATCGCAAGAAAGACCGGCACAGTCGAAATCGGGTCGACGATCACAAAGAGCGAGCTGAAAGCCAGCAATGTGTATTCGAGCGCTTCGATGGTTAGAGCCTGACTTTTTACCTGGAAAGGTGCAGCAAAAAAACTGCGGCGAAGTGCACGTCCGATGATTGGAGGATTTCCTCCGCGAGCGGTAAAACCCCGCACCACTCAAGAGAAGTCTACCTCGCGCTCACGAAAACTTTAAAGGGCGATATCTTCGTTCCAAAGGGCGGGATGATCCGCGATAAATTTTCTCATCATGGCAATGCACTCTTCATCCTGAACGATCTCCAACTCCACCCCTTGGCTGCGGAGCCAGTCCTCGGCCCCAAGGAAAGTTACATTCTCCGCGATGATGATCTTCGGAATTTTATAGAGCAGAGACGTTCCACTACACATCGGACATGGCGAGAGCGTCGTGTAAAGAACGCACTCGCGATAAACCGAAGCCGGCCGCCGGCCAGCCTGCTGAAAAGCGCTCATCTCTCCATGCAAAAGCGGATCGCCTTTTTGCACGCGCATGTTGTGTCCGCGGCCGATGATCTGCCCCTGGTGAACGATGACGGCACCAATGGGGATACCCCCTTCGGCGAGACCTTGTTTGGCCTCATCAATGGCGGCACGAAGAAATGGATCGCTCATCCGGCCACTTAAGACTTCGGTGCAGCGCCAAGTCCAGAATTCTGACTGCTCGCGAATTTGCACGATTCAGGCCTTTTGTGATAGTGAACTATGACGTCGGCCTTGATCACTTTGTTTCTGTGCGGTGACCTGATGACCGGGCGTGGCGTTGATCAGATATTGGCAGTCTCTAACGCTCCGCTCCTTTTCGAATCCTATGTTCAGGACGCTCGGACCTACGTCTCTTTAGCCGAGAAGCGAAACGGCCCCATTCCTGACCCGGCGGATTACCGTTATCCGTGGGGAGAGGCCCTAAAAATACTGGACGAGATTCGACCAAGCGCCAAGATCGTCAATCTCGAGACAAGCATTACCACCAGCGACGACTTCTGGCCGAAAAAGGGCATCCATTACCGAATGCATCCCGCAAACGTCGAACTCT
This sequence comes from uncultured Verrucomicrobiae bacterium, assembly GCA_963744345.1. Lineage (GTDB taxonomy): Bacteria > Verrucomicrobiota > Verrucomicrobiia > Chthoniobacterales > Terrimicrobiaceae > DASTFP01. The sequence continues at coordinate 63,385 of CAVUTD010000006.1, read as the reverse complement.
TGAAAGTCGCTGGGATCGACGTCTGCGTGCTCGCCAATAACCATGTCTTAGATTTAGGGGTTCAGGGGCTCCTGGAAAGCCTCGAAACCCTGCGCAGCGCCGACATCAAAACAGCCGGAGCTGGCGAGAGCGCGGCCAAAGCGGCCTCGCCGGCCATCCTCGAAATCATGCCGGGAGTTCGGCTAGCTCTCTTTGCCTATGCGACGGAATCTGCTGGTGTTCCGAAGTCTTGGGCGGCGCGTGGCGAGCTTCCCGGAGTCAATTTTCTTCCCGACCTTTCTCCGCAGGCGGCGGCAGAAGCCATCAAGTTTATCAAGCGTGAAAGCCGTTCAGAAGACCTGGTTATCTTCTCTGTGCACTGGGGCGGCAATTGGGGATACAGCGTGCCCCAGGAACAAATCCGCTTCGCTCGAATGTTGATCGACTCCGGAGCAGTCGATCTTGTCCACGGTCATTCTTCGCATCACGCGCGTCCTCTGGAAGTGCACCAAGGCAAGCTTATCCTGTACGGTGCGGGAGATTTCCTTAACGATTACGAAGGCATTGAGGGCAACGAGTCTTACCGGGATGATCTGGCCCTCATGTACTTCCCAACACTGGACGGCAGAAGCGGTCGTTTGATTCGGCTTCGGATGGTCCCCCTTCAGATCTTCCGGTTCAGCCTTCGGCGGGCTTCGATCGTCGATGCCGCGTGGCTAGCTGGAGTGCTGAACCGCGAAAGCCGTCATCTTGGCACAAAGGTCACACTCGAGGGCGCTCAGCTTGAACTGGAGTTGAGAGCCAGCCCGCCAGAAGACAGGCAGCCGGATTGAGCGCTGCTCCGCGCCGCTATTCGATTTCAATCAAGATATCCTCGCCGGACACGACGATTTTATAGCTATGCACATCTTCGACGGCGGGTGGGGTGAGCGCTTTGCCGCTGGAGAGATCGAATTGTGCGCCATGCCAGGGACATACCACGCACCCGTCGTCCACGGTGCCTTCACTAAGAGGAGCGCCGTCGTGCGTGCAATCATTATCAATGGCGTGAATCGTTCCCTCAACGTTAAATAGCGCGATGGACCTGCCGGCCACCTGAACCGCGCGGGCGCTGCCGGGAGGAGGATCGTGAATCGTTGCGACTTTGTGGAGAGCCATGCGCACTTCTCAATCTAAGACCTCCGACGTAATTTTCAACGCGTGCCAACTCGCAGGAGGCGCTGTCGTTTTTTGAAATGACTTGGATCAATAATATCGGCCGCCTGGGCAAGACCGTATCGTCTTAAAACACCGCTAGTGGAGGGTCGTCCCCCAAAAGCGGTCCGGTCCTCAAAGTAGAGTGCGGCAAAGCCAAAGAGGCGGCTGTTCATTCGAGAGCAGCACTTCCGGCCGGCCCACGAAATTCGGTAGGCGCAAGTTTGCCTTTCTGAAGAGCTTTGTCGCGCGCGACTTGATGATTCATATCTGCGGGAATGAATTGAACCTGCTTGCCCAAACGCTTCGCGGCGATCAACTCGTCTCTCGCCACCTCTCCCCCGCCGATTGCAACAACGATGTTACTGTTCTCCACGATCGCCGTTGAGGTCGGTGAGAGAGTCTTCGTCCCTGGGATGAACCCTCCCCAAGTGGGATCATTTACGAAGAAGACGACATCAACGCAGGGCGATAGCAGGACCTTGCTCTCTTTAGCCTGCGTCGACACGATTCCGGTAGTGAAGAATCCCTTCCGCTTGGCAAGTTCATACACTGCACCGATGCCCTCGGCAAGTGGCACCGATGTTGACGATTGTCGTCTGCGGATCAAACTTGTCCAGAGCGCGGGAGGCTTCCTCAAGCATCACCGCTTGATTCTCGTATCCGGCGCCAGAATAGCCCAGGAACGTAAGCACTTGCATTTTCTTGCTTCGAAAAAAGGCGCGGATTTCTTCCGGGGAAGCTATCGAAGTTTTCATCTTCAGATCGCAGCTTAGGGCCAGCCTTCCCGCTAGCATGAAATAGGTAAACAGCAAAATCGACCGCTTTGTGATCATAGTTAATGTTTGGGCGTAGACTGAAGTAGCACAACAAGCGACCGGTCTCGCCAGATTGAGGAACGTTCTAACGCGGGTTTGAGCGCACGATTGATTGGGAGTAGCTCATGATGAGAACGAGTTCCGTCACTCTTCGGCTGGCTATCTTTAGGTTTCGTCAGCGAGCGGAATTCCGTAGAACTGGGCAAAGGCGATCACTTCGTTGAGCAGTGCTCTGTCCAGTCGGGCGAACACTTCCGCCTGAATTCTGTCCGGCACTCCAGAGTAGTGCGCTTCCGCGATCCCACCGGCGATGCAGGCCAGTGTGTCCGCGTCACCACCGAAGGAGACAGCGTTGCGCACGGCGTCCTCAAAATCGGTTGAGTGCAGGAATGCCGCCGCCGCCGCGGGCAACGTTCCCTGGCACGTGACGTCGAAGCCTCCGCGCTGTTGGAAAACCCTGAGGTCCGCTGTGCAGTCATAGCCAAAGCGGTCGGATAGCAAAGCGGCAATCTTGTCCTTCCCTTGACCGTTGCGGGCAAGAAATATTGCGGCGGCGACGGCTTGAGCACCTTTGATTCCTTCGGGATGGTTGTGGGTAATCGCCGCGCTGCGAGCCGCCTCACGTAACACAACGTCGAGATCATCAAACGCCCAGCCTATCGGTGAAACCCGCATTGCCGAGCCATTTCCAAAACTGTTGTAGGGGAGAGCGCCTTCGCTGAAGAGCCAGTCACAGAACCAGCTCCCATATCCAGCGTACGGATAGCGCCTTCCCCATCGCCGAAGTGAGCTATTGAAATCGATACCCTCGCGGATGGCGCTGGCGACAGCAACGGTAAGGACGGTGTCGTCAGTAAATGTTGAGCCGGGCACGAAGAGCGGAAAGTCCTTGGCCTTCGGCGGCGCGCCTTCATGCACCGATCCTATGACATCTCCTGAAATCGCGCCGATCAAGTGTTTTTCCCCTGTTTCACCTTTGCTTTCCGCATGTGCGCTGAGATTCGACTCCGAGCCGAATTTGCATCTCACCCGGCCAAGAGGCGAGCGCCTTCGCCAGCCGAGCGTAGATGGAATTCTGATTCGAGATGTCGCCGCCCGCTGCTTTCATAGTTGGCGATGCCGCTCGGCTCGCCAGATAACAGCCTCAACAAGCCGAGCCGCTTCAACGTGAGGGTGTGCAAGACGAGATCAACGCACTCTCGTTCCATCTAAAGATTGCCGCACTCCCTCGGCGTAGGATGTCTTAGGAATGTCTCTAAGAAGTTGCTGAAGCGCAGAGTCGTCAACGATAAGAGGGTCAGTCAACAAATAGTGCATTTCCAGGAACTCTCGGATGAAGGGATCGAAAAGAGCCAAAAGACGAAGCATTGTCTTGTTGACCGCGACGTAGCGGGGACGCCCTCCATAGGCTAGCTGCGCGAGCTCACGCTGCGTGGTCACACCGGCTCCACCGAGGTTCCACGCCCTCCCAAAAGCTTTCGGAGTGCCAAGCAGCTTTGTCACCACCGGGCCTACGTCTGGGACGAACACGAACTCGTGTGGTTGGTCGATCGGGCTTATCAGTTTGGCCCTTCGGTTCTGCTTCACTGCGACAAAGAGATCGCTCAGCAAACTTCGCTCAACACCGGGACCGTAGAAATCAGGAAGGCGCAGAATCGTTGTTTGTATCTTGCCGGTGGCGTGAGCGGCCAAGGTAAGGTCCTCCTGTTCCTTTCGCTTCTTCCCCTTGAAGGTGTGCGGATCTCTTGGATGGTCTTCGGTCACGCGCGCGCTGCGCGGCAAACCGAAGACGTAAAGTGTTCCGATAAGGATGAGGCGCTCCAGCCCCTCGGCGATCGCCGCGTCAAGAACTCGCCGCATCAGAACGGGATGAAGATGAAAGTCGGTATACGGCACGCCAACCGTGTATACGGCGGCGGTTGCTCCCCGCAGAGCGCTTCTGATAGAATCCTCTTGCGCCGGATCCCAGACTGTGATCTCAGCTCGCGGATCGCCGCCGAACGTCTTCTGCAACCCGGATCGGTCCCGACCGATAGCGCGGTAAGGGTGACTCTGGCGAAGCGATGACGCAACGCTCTTTCCTATGGCTCCAGTCGCTCCGACAAGAGCTATTAACTCTGCTGATTCTTGTATCATGAAAATTCTTCTAACCTCTCCTCACCGCCCCTGAGGGATGCTGAAGAGTTCACATCTGCTCGATGCCCGTACAATAGCCTGATTACAAGTTTTGTCCGGTGAAGAGAGCTGCTTTCCCGCGCCACTCTCGTCCGGAAAGAGAGCATAGTTGATCCCCTGACCTGGCGCCAGTTCAGCGTTGTCGTTCTACATCGATGGCACGCCGGCGGCGCTCCATAGGCGAGGCTGGTTTCGCGGGAATGTGTCCATGCTCTTTAGAGCGCAAGTTGCGCGCAAGGAAGACGAGAGTGGCATTCCAAGCCAGCTTGGCTTGTGCCGGATCGCGAAAGTTGAAAACATGACCGGCGCCGGGAAGCACGAGGAGTTCGACGGAACGCCCCAACTCCGCCAGTCGACGCGCGAGACGCCGCGACTCCTCGACGCCAGCCGAGTTGTCACGGTCGCCATGCACGAGCAGCACGGGAGCCCGGATAGACTCCACCTGGCGCAATGGCGAGGCGTGACGAAGGAGAGTTCGCAAATCTGCATCGCTTCGAGCGCCACTGGCCCGCCGAAAGCCGATACGGATCAAACGAAAGACGAGCCGTCTTCCCCATGCGCTGCCTCTTGCCTCCAGCCAATTTTCGAAATCAGTGACAGGATAGTACGCGACAACGGCGGAGGCGCGACCATCATAAGCGGCGATGAGAAGGCTGAGCACGCCGCCCTGCGAAAACCCGAGGAGACCGATACGACGTGCATCCACACCGGGATGAGCGCGAACCTTATCGATGACGCGAAGCGGGTCGTCAGGACTACGCCATGGCAAGAGGCTCTCGCGCCAACGGGTTCCCTTACGACGTTGGTAGTCGGCCGCCACGGCGAGATAGCCTGCCTTCGCCAAATCGTGGAGCACCCCTCGCATCTCCACGGCTGTGTGTCCCGCCTCAGGATGGACGATGACTGCGGGAAGCGGTCCTGCGCCCGCGGGGCGCACCCACTCTAGCCGTATCAACAAATCGCCGAAGACTGCTTTCTCACTCCAGTGCTGTGCGCCTGCTGGCGGCGATCGAGAATGCAGGAGGTAATGGTCTACGCACCCAGCGAAAAGCATCGCCGGCAAGAGCAGCGCAGCTCGACCGGCCGAAGTTGAAGGACTTTTGAATCTTTGATGCACAATTTCCATCAATTGGTGGAAAAATCGGCGCAGCAATAGATTGGGCTTTCGCATGCTGTGGAATATCGGGCGCCCATGAATGACTTTGGCCGCCGCTCTGCTCATAAGGAGATTGCCGCTCCGCGATTCCCCGAAAATCAAGCTAACGTCATTGGGAACAAGCACAATGAGGCTGCGTCGAAAACCAATGACTACCCGAAGCTCTCTCCTGACCACAAGAGAACTTAGATCTTCTCGTGCTCGGTCGTGGCAAGCGCCCTTGTTTCACCAGCGAGAGCGGATTCATCTGAGGCCGCGTGAAATTTCCGCGCCAATCGCTCTTTTCATTTCGAAGAAGAAAATCGCAGAAAATCCAGCCGGAATCGCTACAATTAATTATGGCTTCCAAGCCGAGAATCGACTGCATTTACATCTCGCCCGGGCACAACTTCTTTGGGCATTACGGCCATGCTGCCGGAACACATCGTGTCGTTCGTGTTCTGGAGGTTGAATGCATCGCGGGCAAGGGCCTGATAGGAGATCGCTTTTTCGACTACAAGAACGGCTACAAAGGTCAGATCACTTTTTTTGCGCGGGAGACCTATGAGGAAATGTGCCAAAGGTTCGGGGTTGTCGATAAGAATCCGGGCGTGTTTCGGCGCAACGTGATAACGCAGGGGGTTGACCTCAACGCGTGGATCGGCAAAGAGTTCGAAATTCAGGGAGTGCTATTCGAAGGAACCCAAGAGGCCAGCCCATGCTCGTGGATGAATGAGGCATTTTGCCAGGGCGCTGAGGAGGCAATGAAAGGTCGCGGCGGACTTCGCGCAAGAATCCTGACCGATGGTCTGTTGCGTGCCGACGAAAAGTGAAGAACTTCTCTGCCGTTCTCCTGGCCGGAGGCCAATCGCAACGTATGGGAATGAATAAGGGGCGCCTCGATTACAAGGGAACACCCCTCTGGCGTTTTCAAATCGACAAGCTCATCCGACTTGGTCCGAATCAACTTTTTTTCTCCGTTACTCCAGAGATGACATTTCCGGAGGGACCTTGGACCCTTGTCTACGATCGTTCGCCTCGCCTTGGTCCGCTCGGCGGCCTTGAAGCTGCTTTGCGCCTAACCAGCGAAGCATTTCTGGTTACGCTGGCGGTGGATATGCCGGAAATGACAACAGAGTTTCTTCGCTTCCTGCTGGGGAAAGCGGAGACTACTGGCGTTGTGCCCCGTGTTGACGGCTTCTACCACGGTGCTTCCGCTGTGTATCCTGCGCGCATCCTACCCATCGTCGAACAAGTCCTAGTCAGCGACGATCGCTCCTTCCAACATCTCGTCACTGAGGCTTTGAAGGCTCGACTCCTCCAAGTCGAAGAGATCAAATCAACGACAAAAAAACTCTTTGAGAATTGGAATTCGCCGCAGGATGTGAAAGGAAACTGTTTCAGACGCGAAGGACAGGCTTAGCCTCTCAGCTCGGGCAGCCCATAAGGCCAATCTCTCCCTTTGCTCGCGGCGTTTAGCCACACGATCACTATCGTTGAGGTGGAAACTTCTTTCGCAAGTCGTCGACGGCCTCGATCTTGACCGCACAAGACTTATAGGAAGGCTGGCGGGAGTAGGAATCGAAGGCCGGAAAAGTCAGCTGATTTGCTTCGCTGTAGTGCATTGGGATGAAGAGTTGGCCAGGTTGAACGGTCGGCGTCACAAACGCTCGCGCACGAATCTGGGCACGCCGGGAAGATATGCTAACGAGAGAGTGTCTCTGGACCTGAAGCCTTTTGGCGTCCTGCGGATTGATCTCAACATAACACTCTTTGGGATAGAGCTTTCGCAACACGTCTGATTTTGCGGTTCGCGTGTTGGTATGCCATTGCGAGGAGGTTCCGCGTCCAGTCAATAAGACAAACGGATACTCTTCATCTGGTAGCTCCGGAGCTTCGCGAGGATTCTCGAAGATAAAACGCGCCTTTTTATCGGCAGTGAAAAAATGCCCGTCCTCGAACAGACGTCTCTCAGAAGGAATGGGCGTCTCGGCGCCCGCGCTTTGGTAATCGAAAGCTTCCGCTTGGCTTAGAGGCCACTGAATCCCGCCACACTCTTCCAGCATCCGGTAATCACGTATACCTGTGATGTCGTTCGGCATTTCTTGAGAGATTTCCTTGAGCATCTGAAAGACCGCCTCCGGGGACGACCACCGGGTAAACATTCCTCCACACCCCCAATAGTGGGCGATAAGCTGGAAGATGTGAAAATCGGATAGCGCTTGCCCGGGATTGCGGATCTGAGGAGCATTTCCTTCTTTATCAACGCAACAGCATCACCTTCCGCAGAGCGGAAGACTTTTTCCTCCGAAATGGCGTCGGTCTTACTTCTTACGTGGAAATTCCGAGTTTTGAGATTATGAAGCAACTGGCGAAGCTGGGACTCGGTGTCGCCCTGATGGCTCCTTGGGTCGCGGAGAAGGAACTCGCGGAAGGTTCGCTTGTCATGCGTGCCACGCCAAGGTCAAAACTCACCCGCCACTGGGTTGTTGCCCATCAGGCCAAACGCGAACTCCGGAAATCCGAGCACACCTTTGTTGGTCTCTGTCGCATGGCCGCCGTACATTTCGGGGGTCGTTTCCGCGGAGGAGCGCCGTAGCCGCGAGACGCCCGGGCTGACGAGAGGCGCTTGTCTATGTCCCACCGTGATGCTCAACGACGCGTGCAAAGAAAGGTAGCTTCCCAAGAGCAGCTACTTGCTATGTGATGCGGCAGACTTTTGGCTGTCATGAATAACTTTCATATTTTCCTTCCGGATACCCTTGTTTGACCTGACCTGGTTTTTTGCGATGCCCAACGCCTAATCGCATCTTGTATCGGCGTTTCCTCGGTGCTGGTCAAAGTGCAACAGCTGCTGGACAAATCAGTGCAGGAGTTTTTGTCAATTGGTATCGGATCGGTTGCCGCCTAAAAATCGCTTCGGTTCCAGGGGTCCCTGGAGTGCATTCCATGAATAGGCTTCATGTATCCTCGACGCCAGAAAACAGATGGGCCTTGACCTTTCGTCCCTTCGTCTCGACTGGCATCCTTCAAGCAAAGGCCCATGAGCGAACGTCGGCGGTGTAGCGGGAGCGTGTTGAGGCCGACTGATTCGCACTTTGTCGCCGATTTGCAAAGCGGTCTATCTCTCCTCGGGTCGTCCAGGTGCGCAGGAACGGTTGCGCGATGAGTCCGACCGTCTTGGTGGCGGCTTCTCTCTGCGCGCCCGAACGCAAACCAATTACGTTCCGCGATCAGGACAACCGTGAAACAAGTCGACCGAGAACGGCAATCGCCCGTTCGATCTTGTTGTTCCATGGAAAGCCGCAGCTAAGACGGATATAGTTGTGAAAATCGCCGCGGGGAGAAAATATGGGCCCCGGAGCGATGCTGATTCCCGCTTTGCGGGCCTCAGAGAAGAGCTCCATGGCATTGACCTTGGGAGGGAGTTCCACCCAGAGGACAAAACCTCCCCGAGGATTGCTGATCTTGACGGGCTCAGGAAACGCCGCGGCAATGGCCTCGCGCATCTTCTGCACTTGATCGCGATAGGTCCGCCGGATCCTTCGCAAATGATGATCATATCCTCCATTCCGGAGAAATTCTGCAATGGCCAAAGATGTTAGAGTCGCGCTGCCCCAATTCGTGGCGGTTTTCAAGTGAACAACCTTGTCGTAGAAAAGACCCGGTGCTATATAGCCGACGCGATAGCCTGGCGCGAGCGTCTTTGAGAACGAACCACAGAGCAGAACGAACCCATCCCTGTCGAATGCTTTGAGGCACCGAGGCCGGGCACCTTCATGTTGAAGGTCACCGTAAACATCGTCTTCAATGATAGGGATCCTGTACCTTGCCCGCGAGCTGGAGCAGAGCAAGCCTGTTTTCCTCCGGCATGATGCTGCCCAAGGGATTGTTGAAGTTGGGAATAACCGCGATGGCGGCAATTTTGTGCCGCATCAAGGCGCGCTCTGTTTCGTCCAGGCTCAAGCCCTCGCGAGCCGATGCGGGAACAGCGACTGCCCGAAGTCCGAGCTGGTTCACGATATGCACAAGGCCGTAGTACGTGGGAGACTCAATGAGAACCGTGTCTCCTGGCTTGGTTACGGCTCGTAGAGCAAGGTTCACGGCTTCGGTCGCACCGTTTACGATCACAAATTGCTCACTGCTCAGGTGGCACCCCCAATCCAGAGACCGCCGGCTAATTTCCCGGCGCGCCGTGAGCGAACCCGGCACGGGATCGTAGCTGATCGTCTCCGCGGTATGCTCCCGCGCCAGAGTACCCTACGATCCTGGCCAGCTTCGCTCCCGGGAGGAGTTCGGGACTCGGAATCGCCCCGCCAAGCGGCACGAGATGAGCATCGACAAGATCTCGGACGATCGGTGTGGAAGGATGAAACTCGGACCATGGCGCCGCAGAAGTTTTTCCCAGTACCGCTGGTTCAGCTAATGACTGGGCAAGAAGAGGCTTCACGAAGAAACCCGCCTTCGGCCTTGCTTCTATCATCCGTCGATTCTCGAGGACCATGTACGCCTGCAACACCGTGGGAATGCTCACGTTTTGTTGCTCACTGAGGCGGCGCACCGAGGGCACGCGATCCCCCGCTCTCAGGCTGCCAGCCGTAATTAAATCGGCTACGCTGTCCGCAACCTGGAGGTAAAGAGGTCTTTGATCAATGGCTTGCACCTGCACAGAGTAGCACAAGGTTCTCAGAATGCTATACACAGTTGCCCTGCGCAGCAACCTGAACAGCTCGTCCGGACTTGATTCTGTACAGGTCAAAAACATTGTTCGGTGCATCTGTTATTCTTTTTTCTCGATGGCAAAGTCGCTCCATGCAACAGTTGGTTCTCTTTCATACTCGAAGATCGTTGAGCGTCTTCAGCAACTACAGTGGTCTTGTGGCTCGTTTCGACAAGACGCAGTTTGCCCCCGATCCCGGGTTGGCCGCTCAGGTTGCCCTTGAGCGCGAAAGCCGCGGTTGGCTACGGAAGATTGTGGGGACGATTGGGCGCGTGCTGCGTGCTCAGACCCAATGGCGTCTGACTTCTTGCCTTGGCCCACGCCAACTTTCCAAAGGATCTCTTCAGCGAGTGTACCTGGCGGACGGGGGCAGGATTTCCTGCCGCACTGGGAAAATTTGGATTACTCTCAATCACGGCGGGCGGGATATCGTGTTGACGGATTGCGAGAGCGAAAATTTCGGCCTGGGGGAAAGCGTGCTGGTCGAAGCGCTCGCAGAATCCCGGATTTCGCTAGAGTCTTTTTGAGAGAACTGTCGGGCGGTTCGCCGACGAGGCCGAAGGCTCACCAGCAGGGCTGGTGTTCGCTCCATGTGCGACTCAGGCTGTAACGGCGGTCGGTTGTAGGCTGTCGAGAAGTGCCGAACAGGCTCTTGGTCTCACGTCCCGGCTTGAGGAGCGCCGATTGACACGTCGCTGAGCCGGCTTCATAGTCCTCGGCCCGCTGCGCTTTGAGCAGGTGCCATGCAAGAGATCCGGAACATCGCCATTATCGCACACGTCGACCATGGTAAAACCACGCTGGTCGACGAACTTCTCAAGCAATCAGGAACTTTCCGCGCCAACCAGAAAGTGGATGAGCGCGTGATGGATTCCATGGATCTTGAACGAGAAAAGGGAATCACAATCCGCGCCAAGAACGCGGCTTTTCGCTGGAATGGATACCGCATCAATGTCGTGGATACGCCGGGACATGCCGATTTCGGAGGCGAGGTCGAACGCATCATGAAGATGGTGGATGGCGTTCTTCTCGTCGTAGACGCTCACGATGGACCGCAAGCGCAGACGAAATTTGTCCTGCGCAAGGCGATGGAAAACAACCTCAAACCCATCGTCATCATCAACAAGATCGATCGGGAAAATGCTCGGCCACACAAGGTGCTCGATATGATTTTCGAGCTCTTCCTGGAATTGAAAGCCACGGATGAGCAACTCGATTTCCCCCATCTCTATGCCAGTGCGAAGCAGGGATTTGCCAAGCGGGAACTTGATGATCCCAGCGACACCATGCTTCCCCTCTTCGAGGCCATCGTCGCACACGTCCCTGCGCCTCAAAAGTCGGACGCAGGTTATCTTCGGTTCCTCGTCTCTAATCTCGATTACAGCGACTATCTGGGTCGGATTGCCTACGGACGCATCGCCAGCGGCCAGGTCGAACTCGGACAGAGCGTCGTTTGCCTCCACAGCGCCGACAGGAAAACCCGTGCGAATGTCACCGCTATTTTTAGCCACGAGGGTCTGGAGAAAATTCAGGTGCAGAGTGCTACGGAAGGAGACATCGTTGGGATTGGGGGCTTCGAGGACGTTTTTATCGGCGAGACGATTACCGATAGTGAGGAGCACGAGGCGCTTTCGTTTGTGCAGATTGATCCCCCAACGATCACCATGAAGATCTGTGTAAACGATTCGCCGCTTGCCGGACGAGAGGGTAGGCTGCTTACCGCGCGCCAGATTAAAGAGCGGCTCATTCGTGAAACGCGGACCAACGTGTCCCTTCAAGTTGCGGAAACTGAGATCGCGGGCCATTTCGAAGTGCAAGCCCGCGGCGAAATGCAGATCGCGATCCTCATCGAACAGATGCGCCGAGAAGGCTTTGAGGTCCTCGTTTCCCGGCCGGAAGTTATCTTTAAACGCGCTGCCGATGGCTCGCTGCTCGAGCCGCTTGAGACCCTTTACGTGGAAATGCGCCCCGAAAGTCTTGGCGACATCCTTCAGTCACTGGCCAGCCGGAAAGCTGAGATCGTCAACATCCAGCACACTCCGCAGAACGCGCTCGTGGAAGCGGTTATACCGACCCGCGGGTTCATCGGCTTTGAAACTGATCTTGTTAACATCACGAAAGGGGAGGGAATCGCCAGTCACCTCTTCAAAAACTATGGGCCCTATAAGGGCGATATTCCCACCCGAAGTAGAGGCGTGCTTGTCTCAATGGAAAGCGGAACCAGCATGGCTTACGCCCTCGATTCCATCCAGGAGCGCGGCCGTCTCTTTATCGGACCTCAGCAAGAAATTTACACCGGCATGATCGTCGGCGAAAATGCTCGTCCCGACGACATGCCCGTGAATCCTTGCAAGGCCAAGAAACTTACCAATATGCGGAGCCAGGGGGAGGGCAAAGGCATTTCCCTCGTCTCTCCCGTTATCATGGGCCTTGAGCGCGCGCTGGAATTTATTGCCCCCGACGAATACGTTGAAGCCACACCGAAATCTCTGCGCTTGCGAAAGAAAATTCTCGATGCCACCGCTCGCAAGCGTTTCGCCACAAGGACGGCGTAGTTAGCTTCCCACATGGAACTTGAAGTTTTCGACAGGCCTTTGGAGTCGTAAGCAAATCTGCAGCCAGATGTGCCTCCATGAATAAGAGACTGCCGATCTCTGCTCCGCAGCAGCCTTTGCAATCTCCGTTTCTCACGCTTAGCAAGGAAGGTTTGCCTGCTGGGTCCGACCCGTTACCTGCACCGTTGAGGAAGGCACGGATCGTGCTGCGGCGGGAGAGCTCACGCCGCGCGGGAAAAACGGTGATCGTCGTCAGCCAACTTCCCCTCCATCTCTCTTTGAGTGAAATTGAGAAGCTTTCGCGGAACGCTCGCAAAGCGCTCGGATGCGGAGGCTGCGTCCAAAACCGAGAGATTGAGCTTCAGGGCGATCAAGCGGAAAAGGTAAGACGACATTTCGAGGAACTTAGCTACGAAGTCGCGGGACCGTAGAGACGCTTCGATAGCTCGCAGATACGGTTTGAGAGTTTAACGTCGAGTTTTCCGATTGATGTCGGCTCGCTGCGGCGGTAAGCAGAAGTGTGGCACGACGCGGCAAGAGTTCTCGACTGTACGTGGGGATCACCACTGCGTTTTTGTTGATGCTAGCCGCCTTTATCGGCTCGAGGCTTTTTGTCACCGCAACCTCGGAGCCGTTCCGCACTGTCTCGGCTCTGGATGTGCGCACCTATTTGGAAAATGCAAATAGTCTTCGCGGAAACGTATATAAGATCGAAGGTGAGGTCGTCAATTCGCTCGCGTGGTCGGCGAGCAAAGGACGTCTTGTTGCCATCAGGGTGGACAAGGGCGACGATATCGTGCCAGTGCTTGTGACGACCAATTTTAACCACATCAATATCCAAAAAGGCCAACGCTTTATTTTTCTGCTCGAAGTCGATGACAAGGGTATATTGAGGACGAAGGATATGACAAAATCATGATGCGCGTACTGGTGATCTTGCTAGCCACCGCAGCTCTCGCTGCTGCCCAGGGGCATGTCTCCCCGGATTTTCAAAATGTGCCTCAGGCTCCGCAGTCTCCGGGACAGAATGCGCCTCAAGCCGCACCGCCACCATCCCAACCCGCGCCCCAACCGGCGCCCGCCACGCAACCCGCGCCCGCGCCGAATGCCCCCGCTAATCAAGCCCCTCAAAACGGCGCCAACGCAGGGAACTCCACTTTCCTTGGGAAGGATGTACCCTTCTTCGATCCGGGCAGCAACATCACCACCTGGGATGGCAAGAGTTGGAACATCTCCAACAACGCCCTTTTCGAGGCTCGGTTCGAAAAGTACTTGAATGCTCCACCGGCAACCACCCCCCCCGAAACCGATTACCAGGCGCTCCTTCAGCAAATCATGGACAAACTTTCTCCAGGAAGGATTACGCCTCGCTCAACAGACGAGGCATTTCAGCTCCTGGCAAGAGCCTCACGATATCAGCAGGACGCCAAGTTGTGCGATTCCATTGCCAACCAAGTGTACTCAGCCTGGCTCGCCCGCAAAAACAATGACCGGCTCAATGCCGCCAGTAAGGCCTTGGAGGACGAGAGAAAACGCCTTGAATGGAATGCCCGTTTGACAGCGGAAGGTACCAAACTCGAGGGCGGCGGCGGCGCTTCCGGAAAATCGAAAGAAGGAGCTGCTACTGAACAAGTACGGCAGCAGCAGCAATTTAGTCGGGAAATGCAAATGCAGCCGATCCTCACCAGGCTTGGTGAGGTCACTGCGCTGATCAGAGCCAATCAACTCAAACGCGAGGTCGCCGAGCTCCAAGTCAAAATCGAGTTTCAATCCCTCATCGTTCAGCACTTCCTGCAAAGACGCTTCCAACATGCGCTCATTGGCACGCGGTTCTATCGCAGCATTTTCGCGGACGGCGACAGCCAGCTTCGCGTAGGCGAAGACGCCAAGAACCTCTTTTCCAAGACGAGCGGCCTGCCTCCTACGATGGGAACAATCGATTCACTTGCGAATGAAATCCTGCGCGACGTGCACGAAGGCGTGCAAGCTTTCAAGTTTCTGCTCGAGAAGAGTGAGCTACAAAGTGCTTCCAAGCGGCTCGCCGAGACTTTCATGATTGGCGAATACCTGCCCGACGTGCGTACCCTCGATCGTGAGGATAAGCGGAGAGCTCTCGCTTTCGTTCACAAATCCAACCAGCTCGCCAGCGCCATCGAGGTCAAGGATTTCGCACTTGCGGAAAAGCTGGTTTCGGAATTGAGCACCAGCGCCAAGGACTTTGACGTTTCCAAAGCCATGGCTGCGATCGAGACGGCCAAGCAGATCTCTGCGATGCATCTTGCAAAAGCTCGCAATGCCGCAGTGAGCGGGGACAAGGCAACTCTCGAGGCTGAGTTGAAAGCGGCGACCGAGATCTGGCCCCGCAATCCTGCTCTGACAGAAGTTTCGCAAATGATCTTTTCCCAAGCCGACGTCCAATCTCGAGCTCTCGTCGACTTCGACCAGCTCCTAAGCCAAAAAAACCATCGGCAGATTGTGGATGATCGGATGCGATTTATCGCGGCTACGGCAATGTATCCCGAAAAACAGGAGCAACTCCGCAAGGTGCTCGAAAACATGCAAGTTATTGAAACTTCTATTATTCAAGCGCAGGAAATCGAAAAGCGCGGGGATTATGCCGGCGCCTGGGAGAGCGCCGAAAAGGCGTTTCGCAACTTTCCCGAGGACAGCAAGTTGAACCAAGTTCGCGCCAACCTCACCACAAAAGCGGCCGATTTCGTGCAGGCAATTCGGCAGGCGGAAGAACTTGAGCAGAAAGATCAGGCTGGCTCCAGTCTGGCCTGGTTTCTCAAGGCGCAGAATGAATATCCTGCGAGTGACTTCGCCCGACAAGGGGTCGAACGTCTCACCAAACAAATCCTTCCAGACGCAAGTTAGGAGCGCCCTTCCTGTAAAGCGGCAATCTCCCCCCAAAGTTCGCGCTCACGGCTCGTGAGCCCACGAGGAAGGAGCGGGTGAAGGACAGCATAGAAATCTCCTCGGCCTCCTTCTTTGCGCGGAAGGCCCCGACCAGATAATCGGAATTTCTGCCCATTCTGCGCGCAAACGGGTACGCGCAGCTTTGCCCGCCCATCCACGGTCGAGATTTCGACTTCTCCGCCCAACACCGCCTTTGAGACTGGAATTTCCAGATCGTAATAGAGGTCACTGCCTCGAATTTCGAAATCTGGATGCTTTTCAAATTTGATTCTCAAGTAGAGGTCGCCTGCCTGACCACCTCTTCCGCCTTTTTCGCCCAGTCCGGCAAGACGGATGCGCTGTCCTTCGCGAACACCTCTGGGAATTTTCACGGTGTATGTCTGAGGTTTTCCGGATGCTCCGCGGCGAAAAGAAATCTGCCGGGTGGAACCACGGAGTGCCTCTTCGAGCGCCACGAGAATATCCGCTTCGACATCCTGACCCTGCAACGGCGCCTCCTCGAAATCATACCCGCCAAATCCCCGCGCGCCTCGACTGCGCGCTCCAAAAAGCTGTTCGAAGAAGTCACTGAACCCAGTTCCGCCGAAGTGAAACTCGACGCCGCCTTGATCGCGACCGCCCGGAAACCCCTCGTACACACCACCGCCTCCTGGTGGAGGGTGAAATCCACCCTGCTGCCAATTGGCCCCATAGGCATCATACTTTTTTCTCTTCTCTGGATCACTCAAGACTTCATACGCCTCATTGATTTCCTTGAACTTTTCCTCTGCCGATTTCTTGTCGGTAGCAGTGTCTGGGTGGTACTTGCGCGCAAGTTTTCGAAAGGCGCTCTTGATTTCATCCTGGGTAGCGGTCTTGGACACACCCAAGGTCTCATAGTAGTCGCGAAATTGGACGGGCATAGAACGTGCAGGCAATTGGAAAGGGACAGTAGAAATCGAGGGCGCTAATTTACGACACTGACACTCTTGTTCATCATGTAAATGTTGTTAACCATGTCTAGGCCACCTTAGCACTATGCTCGACATACGCCTTATTCGCGATCAGCCCAATGTTGTGAAGGCTCGTCTTGCGACCCGCGGTTCGGCGATGGGCGATGTCATCGATGCGGTGCTTGCAAGCGATGCGCAGCGGCGTGCGCAAGAAACGCAACTTCAAGGTCTTCAGGCGGAGCGAAATCGCTTGAGCAAACAGATCGGAGCCTTGCGGATCAAGGGTCAGGATACCACATCGCTCGAAGCGGGAGTAAGATCCCGTGCGAACACGATGCAGAGGCTTTCAGAACAAAGCGCGCTCCTCGAACAGCAACAAAGAGATCTGCTCCTGCTTCTCCCGAATTTGCCGGAGGAAAGCGTTCCGGCCGGAAACGATTCCTCGCAAAATCCCGTTATCCGCACATGGGGTGAGCCATCGCTCCCGCGAACGACAGAGGATCACGTCTCCATTGTGAAGCGTCTTGAGTTGGTAGATTTCGAACGAGCGGCAAGAATGAGCGGGAGCGGATTTGCGTGTTTCAGAGGCAAAGGCGCGCGCCTGGAACGTGCTTTGATCAATTTTCTGCTCGATCTGCATACACGCGAGCATGGCTACACAGAAATCAGCCCTCCGTTTCTCACCAAGCCGGAGGCCCTGGTGGGCACCTCGCAGCTGCCGAAATTTGAGGAACAACAGTACCGCGACGAGCGGGACTCGCTTTATCTCACCCCAACAGCGGAGGTTCCGGTAACGAATTTTCATCGTGAGGAGGTCCTCGCTCCTGGAGTTCTTCCTTTGAGATATGTCGCTTATACACCGTGTTTTCGGCGAGAAGCCGGCGCGGCCGGCGTTGGAACGCGCGGACTCATCCGCATGCATCAGTTCGACAAGGTCGAACTGGTGAAAATTTGCGCTCCCGAAAGCTCCGGCAACGAGCTGGAAAGTCTCACGGCAGAGGCAGAAAGGGTTCTTCAAATCCTCGGCCTACACTATCGCGTAATCGAGCTTTGCACCGGAGATCTCGGCTTTGGAGCAGCGAAAACCTATGACATCGAGGTGTGGTCTCCTGGGCAGAATGGCTTCCTCGAGGTCTCAAGCTGTTCAAATTTTCGGGATTTTCAGGCACGCAGAATGAACCTGCGCTTCAAGGGAAAGGACGGAAAGAACCACTTTTGCCATACATTGAACGGGTCCGGGACAGCGCTACCACGACTTTACGTCGCCCTCCTGGAATCGGGGGTGCAAGAGGACGGATCGGTCGCACTGCCCGAACCTTTGCACTCCTACTTCGGAGCAAGCTTGATTGACTGAACTGCTCGCAAAACTCCGACTGGTGCTCTCCCCTCATTCGTCGAAGAAAAAATACCTTATTGGCGTTTCGGGAGGACGCGATTCCATGGCACTCCTGTTTGCGTTGCGGGCTCTCGGATACCGCAAGCTGCTTCTTTGTCACCTTAACCACGGATTGCGCGGCGCAGACGCAGAACGCGACTCTCGATTCGTGTCAACCATTGCGAGCAAATTTCACTATCTCTTCGAATATGGAGAAGCCGACGTCCGGGCTCACGCCGAAGAGGAAAAGCTTTCACTTGAGACGGCGGCGAGAGGATTGCGACATGCGTTTTTTGAGAGTTGCGCGAAGGCACATCGCTGCAGAAGAATTTTTCTTGCCCATCATGCTGATGATCAAATCGAAACCTGCCTGTTCAATTTCCTTCGTGGGACAGGGGCAGCGGGGATGGCAGGAATGAGGCCGGTTGCGCACATGGGAGGCCTTGAGATCATTCGTCCCCTACTCGGGATCACTCGCGGTGAAATCACGAGATTTGTCGCCGAGAACGACATCCCCTATCGGGAGGATTCGACCAACGCCGCCTTTGCTCATACGCGCAATCGAATCAGGGCCCGAGTCATTCCCGCCCTTGAACATGCCGTCGGTCCTTCTTTTCGAGCTGCGATCCTTCGCACCGCCGAAATCCTCCGGGAGGAAGAATCCTGGATGACATCGTTGGTGCCGGAGGTTGAGCAGACCCTTTCTTGCGAGGCGTTGCGAAAAATTCCGATCGCTTTGCAGCGTCGCGTCGTGCTCCGATGGCTGCGTCGCAAGCGTGTTCCGGAACCCGGCTTTGCCGAAACGAGCCTGGTTCTTTCCCTCTTGGACATCCGGAACGGGCCGGCCAAAGTTAACCTTCCGGGCAACTGGCATGCTCGCAGGCGTGCAGGGAAGCTTTTTCTCGAGGAGCCTTCCGAAAAGGCGACTTTCAACAAACGCTCGTCCGATTCTGGCTGAAGAGCTCTAAAGCCTTTTTTCGGGCTGCCGGGTGATCGACGATCGGCGCAGGATAATTCTGCGCCAACTTCTGTCCAGGTGGTGGCGGCTTGGTCAATCGGTCAGCTGGAACATCTTGAAGTGCGGGAATCCATGCCTTGATGTACTCTCCTTGCGAGTCAAAGCGAATAGTCTGCGTCCATGGATTTAACATCCTAAAATAGGGCGCGGCGTCCGCGCCGACGCCAGCACTCCACTGCCAACCTCCATTGTTACTGGCGATCTCGCCGTCGGTGAGTTCTTGCATGAAGTGACTCTCTCCTAGTCTCCAGTCGATCAGGAGATCTTTAGTAAGGAACATCGCCACGATCATGCGGGCCCGATTGGGCATGTACCCGATCTGCTTGAGTTGCCGCATAGCTGCGTCCACAATGGGGAAGCCGGTTTCGCCTGCCCGCCAGCGCTCAAAATGCTCACGCTGACCTGGCCATTCCATGCACCGAAACTTTTCGTCGAACTCCACATCGAGCACTTCGGGAAAGTGCCAGAGGATGCTGAGATAGAACTCGCGCCAGATTAGCTCGCTGATAAACTTTTGAGCACTCTTCCTGCCAGATCCTGATAGCTCAGCCGCTCGCTTCTGGCATCTTTCGAAGAGTTCGCGTATAGAGAGCAGGCCGAAGCGCAAATCTTGCGACAGCCTGGATGTTAGCGACTTTGCCAGTAGATTTCGCCCCGTTCCGTAGTTTGCCAGACCAAATTCAAGGAAGTTCTTCATGCGAGCGCGGGCAGCCTTCTCACCTGCTGGCACCACTTGAGCGTCCCCTGAGATTCCCCAGGTCTCTAAGGTGGGCAAAGGCAGGGACGCGAGGTTTTCGACCGGTTTTAGATTATGAACGGCGCTCTCGGGGCTCGCCTTCTTGAGCTGCGTCCAAGCCCTGGCATAGGGCGAAAAGACACGAAATGGCTCACCCGAGACCGTCAGGACCTCACCAGGATCATGCAGAGAGACATCCTTAAAGCCAATTATCTCAACTCCGATCTTGCTGCCCAGTGCAGCCAGATCCGTTTCCATTTTTCGACCGAATGGATCGGGATCACGATTGAAAAAGATGGCTTGCGCTCGCGTTTCACGCACCAGTTTAGAGAGCTCTTCAATAGCAAGTCCCCTGCGGATTATTAATCGCCCTCCAATCGCCGCTAAATTCCCGTCCAAAGAAGCAAGACATCCACACAGAAAGTGCTGCCGATGGGGCCCTGTCCAACGATGACTCTCCATCCGGTCGCTTAGGACGTAGACCGGAACTACCTTGGCAGCGCGCGCGACAGCACCAGCAAGGGCGGTATTATCGGTGATACGAAGATCGCGGCGCAGCCAGACAATTGCTGTGTCCACGCTCCGATAATCTCAAGCGCCCGGATCACATCGTCGGGCACTCCACGACGCGCCTATTAGAGGACTGCTTCCACCTTCGGACGCTCCTTCTTACTGAGCGCCCTGCGAAGTTTGTGAAGAGCAATGTTCTGCAATTGCCGAATCCGTTCGCGCGTTACGCCAAACTTTTCACCAACTTCTTCAAGCGTCTTGGGCTTTTGTCCGTCCAACCCAAAGCGGGAATTGATAATCCTCCGCTCCCGTTCGTCGAGCACATGGAGCAATTCTCCCACTTCTTCGCGCAGATCTTTATCGCGCAACGTCTCGAAAGGATCATCGGCTTCTTCATCCCCGACGATTTCCCCGAATTCGGTAGAGTCGTCATCGCCGATCGGCTGATCAAGCGAGGCGGGACGAACTGCTGCACTTTTGAGCTGGCTGACCTTAGAGGAAGAAAGTCCGATCTCTTCAGCGAGTTCATCGTCGGTTGGCTCACGACCCAGTTCCTCGGTCATTTGCATTGCCACACGGCGCATTTTGGAAATCTTATCCACCAGATGCACCGGAAGTCGGATCGTCTTACTCTGATTCGCCAAAGCGCGCTTAATGGATTGCTTGATCCACCAAGCGGCATAGGTGCTCAGCTTTCCACCTTTTTTTGGGTCGAACCGTTCGACTGCCTTCATCAACCCGATGTTGCCTTCCGAGATTAGATCCAGCAACGGAAGACCCAAATTCGCGTAGTCACGCGCAATCTTCACCACGAGACGAAGATTCGAACGCACCATTTCTGCACGCGCCTTTTGATCGCCGCGCTTAATCTTACGAGCAAGCTTTACTTCCTGCTCGGGGGTAAGAAGCGGAAATTGGGCGATTTCTCTCAGATACAGCTGAAAGCCTGTCTCGTTATCTTCCAAAGCCATCGTGTAGGTTCCTCTATCTTAATACGTTTTGGATCAGGATTCGGTCTGCCAAAAACTCAGTTATTTAATGAGGTTAACCACTTAGACAGTCTTTGTCACGCACTGTTCAAAAATTATTGCAAATTCACAAGTTGTTTGTCATAAACTAATTATCACAAAGTTCTGCCTTCTGATGTATGAACTCGGACCGACGAGCTGTTTATATAGTGGAGAGCCTCCGATCTTGGAGCCTGCCCTTCGTGAGGGGTTTTCGGCACCCGGAGCTCGGCGCACTTGTCTTTGCGCTGAAGCTTGCCGTAGGCTGAAGAGTGCCGAAATCGCGGGGAATGGTAGCTCAGAACGTCCGCTTAAGCAAACAAGCAATCCGGGGGCATTGGCCTCGCAACGGCAACCGGTTTGCGGCTCTTTGTGGGAGAACTCGATGCGGATACTTGTAAGCGGCTTGATCGGTCAATATGCGTTCGGGGGCGTGACTTGGGATTACGTGCAATACGTGCTGGGCTTCCGAGCCTTGGGGAACTGCGGGCCGCGGCATTGTGGTTCGACTGTCCAATCAGAGGGCGTTTCTTTACAAGCACGGCGAGCTTGTAGCGGTCTCTCCTCTTCAACAGGAAGAAAAGAATACAACCGGCAGGTATCGTGTTATCGGGAAGGATATCGATCATCGATCCAGTCTCTACGCCGTATGGAGCGCGACGGCCGCGTCGTCAAGCCCGGTGTCGACGTGAGCAAAGACCGCAGGCCCGCAGGCGCGGTCTTTGTCGGAGCACCGATGCCGTATTACCTGCAGATTGCTCCCTCCTATGGGCTACATGCCGGTCGTTTGCCCGGCTACCCGCCTCTCATGGATGCGTCAGGCTGGCGAGCCGATGGGCCAAGCGTTTCTATTATCCAGTAAGAGTGGGAACGCCAGTGTGGATCTCTCGTTAGCGAATCTCGCCTCCTACAAGGCGCCCGTGAAGTTGCCACTATACACGAAAAAGTTCGATCGCACCCCATGCAACCTGATGCCGCCAGAACTCGAAGCCGAGAGATCCTGTAAGGAGCGACGCACGCGTAGCAAGGCGCCAGTCGCCGCTTGCCACGAACGCGGCGACGTTCCGCGCTCTCGGGCACCCGGCTCGTCGAGCAGCTCGCGGAGCTTCTCGAATCGATACTGCGCCGTTCCGTGACCCACGACGAATCGCCTTCGGCCGTTCGCAACGCGCTCGACCTCAAGGGTCCATTGCCGGAACGCGGTGTCGAGCCCGGCCGGATGCTGGAAGCGACGGTCCCGCCTTTCCGAGAAGCCGATACAGCTTGTTGGACCCGACAGCACTCGGGTTTCTATCTCAGAAAGACGGGACTTTTTCCTTCAGTTTTTTATGCTACCGAGATTGCTGGTCCCGGCAAGAAGTTCAGTGGCCCGCCGTGTATCGCAGCGAACAGACCGAGACTGCGCAGATGGCGCCAAGAAGTCAAGAGCCGCCTTCCTTTTCCTATTTGGGCGATAAACTCCTCAACAGTGTCTAGATCGCATGGAGCGGGAGCACTCACAATGCACTCATGGACAGGGATAATCTTCAAGTTTTCGCCTGTCGATGATGTTGAAAAGCAGCCAATCTTGTAACTTCCTCGGGACGTGCACTCCATAGCCGAGTTTAGTAGCTCTTATCCAGTGCGTCCATTCTCCCTCTATCTTCTTCCGAGTATTGGGGTATCACTGGGCCAGTAGGCACCCTAAAAGCCAAAGGGAGTCAAGCTGCTGCCATGGCGCTGCCAAATGCTGGATAAAAAGCAGCGCAAGAAGCGGGAGCCGTGGCCGCAAATTAAGAAGGTCTATAGTCATGGCAAGATCGCGCGTGTTTTTTCGACTTCACAAACCTCTGGGCCGAAGTGGGTCTCCATCATTACGATGAAGAGTTGCGTGGTCAGGCAAGGCCGACCGGATTAAGGTTTCTGTTCCCTCTCAAAAAGCCGGTTGATAGGATCAGCGCTGGTTTCGACTAAGAGGAGTTGGTGGGATACTAGGAGAACTCTGAAAATTTGCTTGATCTTTCCGTTTTCAGGTTTACGCCGCGTATTGGGCCGACAACCGAACTCAGATCGTTTGGTTAATGAGCGATGAAGCATGAAGCCGCATGCGGAGTTGCTAGCGAAAGGCGGAATCTATGGCCGGTTGTGTAGCTGCAGTTTAGAGCGCAGGAAGGCTCGGCGGACCCGTTGCTAATAATGACCTCCTCACCACGCGTGAGCGGTTTTGGCCATGGACTAACTCGGAGGAAATTAGCTATAGTCCGCGAATACCTACCGATGGGAACGTGCCCTGCAACGAGATGACAAAGAAAAAAATCGCCGTCTTGGGATTCATGGCTGGCATGCCAATCGCCGGCGTGGTCTGGCAGCACGTGCACTATATCGTCGCTCTTCAGCGACTCGGACATGAGATTTACTACATCGAGGACACGACGCGTTGGCCTCTACGATCCCGTCACCTACACTGTGACAGCTGACCATTCCTACGCCACGAAGACTCTCGCGAAACTGGCTGCGCAGTTCGGCTTCGAGGGGCGCTGGAGCTTTTGCGCGCGGTATCTGCCCGACTCGCCATGCGCTGGATTGCCGAAGAGCAAAATCGTCGAGCTCTACCGCGAGGCTGACGCGATCCTGAACCTTTGCGGCTCGCACGAGTTCAACGAGGACTTGCTTTCGAGCAAATGCGTTATTTATGTTGAAAGCGATCCCGGTGTGGAGCAAATCATGATCGACAAAGATGAAAGGGAGTGCATCGATTATCTCAGAAAACACCACACACTTTTTACCTTCGGTGAAAGCATTGGTACCAATGCATTTCCTGTCCCGCTGCACGGTTTCGCATGGAAGCCTACGCGGCAGCCGGTTGTTACAGAGTTTTGGAAAACGGATTGGCTATCGCCAAAGAGCGCTGTTTTCACCTCCGTCGCAAACTGGAGCACGAGCGGGATTAAAGACATCGAATGGCGCGGCGAGAATTATTTTTGGAGCAAGTCGCTCGAGTTTTTGAAGTTCGTGGAGGCGCCTGCACGTTCGGGCGAAGAATTTGAGCTGGCGACAACGATTCGAGATGAGGCCGTGTGTGAGCTCTTTTCGAAAAACCGCTGGCGACTCGCTGATCCGCACTCGCTCAGTATGGATTATAATCTTTATAAAGCTTACCTGCAGAATTCAAAGGGAGAATTTACTGTGGCTAAAGATCAATATGTGCGGCTCCGCACAGGGTGGTTCAGTGATCGAAGCGCATGCTATCTCGCGTCTGGAAGGCCGGTGATCACGCAGGAGACGGGCTTCACCCGCCATTACGATGGCCGAAAGCGCGGGCTCTTTGCGTTTCAGACCCTCGACGAGATCGTTGAGGCGGTACGCGAGATCAACGCCGATTACAAGACGCACTGCCGCGCGGCGTTCGAAATTGCCGCAGAGTTTTTTGAAGCTGAAAAGGTGCTCGCTTCACTGCTGGGGCGGATTGGTATCTAGTCCGACCTGAGAGCAAACCCACGTTGCGCCAGTCTTTTGGCTGCATGGATACGGCGAATTGCTGCTTCGCGCATTCGCAATGCTCCTTCGCTCCTTCGCTCAAAAGTCTCGTCAATAGAGACACTGGCGGGACCCGTGCGCGCTGCAGGTTCCCATTGGCGGGCCCGGTACATCGCCTAATCACGTATGGCATGGTATTTGAGGCCATTGACGTCCCGGACGCGACACGTGGCCCTACTCACATTTCATCGCGGCGTCCCGCGGCGAGATTTCAACGGCCAAATACGATTATGCAAAGCGGATGGTTGCCCGCTCGGAGTATTGTCCGGCCATAGGCCGGGACACAACTTCAGCAAGTTCAGCGCGGCTGCGGAAGGCCTTATGCCTCCAACGACATTGATGCGAGCTGCAGAGGCGTTGCGCGTCGTCGACGCCGATTGCAAACGGCTCGCACTGGCGCCGAGCAGCTGCCGCTGAGCGCTTGGTTTCCGCGAAGGTTTTTAGTCGGTTGCTAGTCAATGCCGTGAGTTGAGCGGGGATTATGTTTCCAGTAGACGCTGCCCGGTGTCTGTGAAGGGATGGGAGAAGTATGATGAACCAGTTGCAATTCTTCTCGATTTCACTGTGAACTCAACCGCTTGGACCTGCGGATTAGATGATCACTCCGACAAGAGGTAAATTGCGCATCGCGCAGGTGGCGCCTCTCTGGACGAGCGTCCCCCCGGAGAAATACGGTGGCGCAGAGCTGATGGTGTCATGGCTTACCGAGGAACTGGTCAAGCGCGGACACGAGGTCACGCTCTTTGCGTCGGCCGATTCGCGCACTGCCGCGAAGCTGCGGCCGATGTGCGAACGCAACATCATCCAAGCGATGGCGCGCGGCGAAGCTTATCAGTATGAGTCCTACGCCGTTTTGGCATTTGTCGAATCGCTAAAAGATGCGGCCTCGTTCGACGTAATCCACTCGCATATCGGGTGCGCATTTGTTCCAATCGCCGAGCTTTCAAGAACGCCGGTGCTGCACACCGTGCATGCCGCGCTCGATTTGGTCGATGAACTCTGGATTCTAAAGCGCTACCCGAACGCGCCGATTGCCGCGATCAGCCGCTCGCAAGTCGCGCGGGGCTGCAGCAGGGTCGCGAAAACATTCGCGTCATCTACCATGGCTCACACTTTGATCTACTCAAGCCGTCGTTTGCGGCTGGAAAATATCTCGCGTTCATCAGTCGCTTGAATCCGCAACCGCTTAGCGCTATCCAGTCGCCTCGCGGTCTGCCTCGGCTCGCTGCAAGCCGCAGACAGCCTCGAGGAGATTTATTTCAATCAGCAAGTAAGCCGCTCTTCATTCGTCTACCGCGGAGAGGTGAGTCAGGCCGAAAACTACGACTTTCTGCGCAATGCCAGCGCACTGCTTTTTCCTATCTAATGGGAGGAACATTTCGGGCTGGTGATGATTGAGGCAATGGCCTGCGGGACGCCAGTGGTGGCTTGCAGACGTGGCTCGGATCCGGAAGTCGTCGATTCCGGGCAAGACCGGTTTTTATGCGGACTCAGTCGATGAGCTTACCGCGCTTCTGCCGTGCGCGCTGGAGTTGGATCGCCGGGCTGTATGGGAGGACGCACGTGGTCGCTTCAATCATTTCCGAATGGTGGATGACTATGTCGAGGCTTTCGAAGCGCTAGTCACAACGTCTTTCGGCCGGCGTATAAATCCTGCACGCTAGCCGTTTAATATTGGCTCCGCATTCTACGGAGCTTTGCGGGTGTGAGGTTTCTTCGATTTTGCGGATGGCTTTTGAAGTAGAAAAGGAAAGCTAAAAGTCCTACCGAGCTTAAGTAAGAACTGTGTTTAAGTTTGCGCCGTTTTCGTGCCGTTTGTGACGATTCTGTAACATTGTAGCTGCGGAAGACAGGCGTTTTCATTTAGTAGAGGGTGCTAGGATGTTGTTGTCCCCCCATCACAAAGCACCGCCTGCCAGCAGGTCTCTTTCCTGCGACTTTACCCCGCTTCGGCTGGCCGCCTGGCTGGCCATTGTGCTGACCGTGAGCAAGGGGTTCGCCCTCGGCCGGCCTCGCGACTACTGGTGGCTGCTGGACCTCTCGATGGCGTCCTTTGGCGATGTGTTCTTTGCGCTCTGCCTGGGGACAGTAGCGAATCTCGTATTGCAGGCTGCAGGTCGGCGCCCCGCCATTGCATCCGGTCTGCGGCCCGTCTTCGTAGGGCTTTGCGTCTTCTGCGTGTTCTACTCGGTGATTGCGGCAGGGGTTTTCAACTACTTCGGCCAGCCTCTCAGCTACAATCTGCTGAAGCTGGTGCACGGCGTTGCGGCCGTGGAGTCGTCCATTTTCGATCGGCTGACTCTGCCAGTTATGGTAGCGCTGATCAGCGTACCAGGCGGCTACTACGCGCTGACTCGCTATCTGGTTAGGCGGCGAAAGGCTCCGGTTTTCCTGGTCGCGATGCTGCTAGCATGGTCCGCTTTTGGCTGCTGGCGGTCCTATCAGCGGCCGAAGCCCTATTTCATGCCCCACCTTTCGGTGAATCCACACATCGAGCTCGTGCGATCTACCTGGAATGGGGTAACGGGTCTTGGGAAACCATTTCTGCGGATATATTATCCACGCGAATACCAGAATGAATTCAAACCGCGGGCCTGGCGGGAGGCGGTCTCGCAGGGAGACTATCCCCAAGTGGTCTCACACGGAGTGCCGCCAAAAAACCTGATCGTCATCGTGCTCGAGTCGGTTGGCAACAAGTATCTAAGCGTTTATCGAAGCAGCTACAACACCACTCCCACGCTGGTCGAGGAGGCTGCCCATGCGTTGGTGTTCGAGAATTTCTACGCGCACGCGCCGTACAGCTTCTGCTCGTTCATGGCGCTCAACTTTTCGATATATCCGGGCATGCCTTGGCGTTACGCTCCGGGGGAGACCTTTGCGCACGACGGCCCGCGCCCGCTACCACAGACGCTTGCCTCCGTGCTGAAGCAGCGCGGGGCGCGTACCGGCCTACCTGAGTAACGGGGACCTGGAGTGGGCCGGCATGAGCTACGTCCTCGAAAATCAGGGTTACGATACGATTGAGGATTACCGAGCGATGGGAGGTGCCTCCCTGACTTCTTGGGGAGGCGAAGATCGGCTGCTGTTCGAGCGTCTGATCCGCTTCATCGACGAGAAGCCAGGGCAATCGTTTTATGCTTTCTGCTGGACTGACCAGAGTCACGATCCGTACGAAGTTGGACCCACCTGGAAGAAGATCGACTTTTTCGGCGATCAAGTCCCGGCGCGCCACGCGGATGATCTAGGTCGATACTTGAATGTGCTGCGTCAGGCAGATCAGCACCTCGCGGACCTCTTCCGCGCCTTACGGAACCGTGGATTGGCAGACGATACCCTGGTCGTGATCACGGGTGATCACGGCGAGGCGTTTGGCGATCCTCACGATCAACGCGGGCACGGCTTCACCACATATCAAGAAGACGTGAATGTGCCGCTGATTCTCTGGAATCCGCGGCTTTTCTCCGGAGGTCAGCGACTCGATACGATTGGAGGGCACGTCGATCTGAGCGCTACTGTTGCTGAACTATTGGGCATTGAGCCCTCAGGGCAGTGGCAGGGCCACAGCATGTTCGATCCCGCACGACCGCAGCGTGCCTACTATCTTGCCAGCATCGGTGATGTACCTGTTTGGCGTTCGTGACGGGAAATGGAAGTATACCTTTGAAGCGACGAGTGGCCGAGAGTTTCTCATCGATCTGAAGGTGGACCCGCAGGAACTGAAGAACCGCGCCGACTCAGAGCCCGATGTTTGCTGGGAGCTAAGGCATCGCGTCGCCGCATGGGTCGACTTCGAGGACAAATTCATGCGACCGGCTCAAAATTAGGAATTCAAACATGGCTTCTCGTCCATTTCGGGAAAGCAACGCCGGCTTTCGCGCCCCTGGGTCACGATGTCTGGTATCTTGAAGACTCAGCGAACTGGGCTTACGACCCCGTCCAGCAAGAACCAAGCGCGGATTGCTCTCACAATGTGAGCTATTTGGATCGCATTATGGGCGAATTCGATCTGGGAGATCGTTGGATTTACCGGAACGAGCCCGACGGAAGATACTATGGAATTGCCAACGAGCGACTGGCCGAGAAAACCATCGCGCAAGCTGACCTTCTCGTGAATGTCTCGGGAGCCTGCTGGCTTCGCCCGGTGACGGCCGGGATCAAGACCAAATTGTTTCTCGACGGCGACCCGATGTTCACCCAGATCAAATTGAGCCGGGGCGACAAAGAATACCTGAACCGCATCAGAGCCCACGAGCAACACTTTACCTTTGGGCTTAATGTCGGGAAGCCCCGATTGTAGAATCCCTCTAACCGGACTGCACTGGCGTCCCACCGTTCAACCAATCGTAGTCGAAATGTGGGATCGCTCCCTCATGTCAACAGACACGTGCCTTGGAGCCGGCGGCGCCTGGACTACTGTTATGAACTGGGCAAGCTACAAGCCCGAAGAATTCGAAGGGGAATTGTACGGGCAGAAAGATGTTGAGTTCATGAATTTTGCGGAACTTCCTTCGCAAACTTCGGAGAGATTTGTCATCGCCATGGGACAAGGGCCTGGTAAGAACCGCCCGACGTCGCAGTTGGAGTCATTTGGATGGAAAATTCTTGAGCCGGATATTCACTTGCCGGACTACGGGAGCTATCACGATTTCGTTTCGAGCTCGAAGGCCGAGTGGAGTATTGCCAAAAATGGTTATGTTAAGTCGCGTAGCGGGTGGTTCAGCTGCCGTAGTGCCTGCTACCTGGCTGCCGGTAGGCCGGTCGTCGTTCAGGATACCGGCTGGAGTGAGCATCTTCCTTCGGGCGAAGGAGTCCTTGCCTTCTCGAACTTGGAGGAAGCCATCTCCGGCATCGAGACGGTTTCCAGGGATTATCCACTTCATTGCGCCGCCGCCCGCGCCTTTGCCAAGACACACTTCGACGCAGCGAAAGTGTGCGCCGATCTTCTTGAATGAACATTCCGTATCGTGAATCCGCCCTGATTCTGGTCGGGCACGGCTCGACATTGAATGCGGACTCCAGCGCGCCGACGCATGCCCACGCGCGTACCCTTCGCGAACGCGGAATTTTCCGCGAGGTTCACAGCTGTTTCTGGAAAGAGGAACCCTCCATGCGAGAAGTCTTCCGAATGGTGGAAAGCGAAGTGGTCTACGTGGTGCCCGTTTTCATCAGCGAAGGGTATTTCACCCAGACGGTCATCCCCCGCGAACTCGGATTGCAAGGAACTCCCACACGCCTCGGCAGCCGTGAAATCTTCTATTGCGATCCCGTGGGGAGCCATCCGAGAATGACGGAAGCGCTGCTCCGCCGCGCTCGAGACATCGCTCCAGACGTACCTCCGGCCACAACCAGCCTTTTTATCGTGGGCCATGGCACCGATCTCAATGACAATTCCGCGCGCGCAGCCAAAGAGCAGGCCGCGAGGATCCGTGCCTTGGGCAAGTATGCTCAGGTGGTCTCTTCGTATATGGAAGAACCGCCGTGGATCGCCGACTGGGACAAGGCGTCCAGCCAGTCCAACGTAGTCATTGTGCCGTTCTTTATTGCTGACGGATTGCATAGCTATCAGGATATTCCCGTTCTGATCGGCATTGAGACTCAACCCGAGCCGGCGGTGAACCAGACTGACATCTTTCGGCGCAATCCCTACGAACTCCGGGGCAAGAAGCTCTTTTACGCAAGCGCAATTGGGACCGAGCCGATGATGGCTGAGGTTATCCTTGACCAAGTTGCTGCTTGCGTTGCTCGAAATCAGTAGAAAGGAACAAATCGACCCTGCCGCAGACCCCAACGCATGACGCGCTCCGCATCATCAAAGATATACTTTGTTTTGCTTCCTAATTGAACGAGGATAACTTCGCGACCGCTCGCCGAGGCGCTGGAGATCAAGCACCGGCCGGCTGCGTTGGTATAGCCAGTCTTCATACCATTGTAGATTTGCGAACGCTTGAGCAACTTGTTGGTGTTTTCCAAGGTCTTTCGCCGTCCGGTAGCATACACAAAGCTGTAGTACCGGCTGGCCATTAGACGGCGGCAGGAGGGGCTCGCGGTATGCCCGAAAGGCAATGCGCGCCATGTCTCGAGCCGTCGAATATTGATGAGCAGGAAGACCATGTGGATTGGCAAAGTGGGAGTTGTGAGCGCCAAGTTCCCATGCCGTGTTATTCATAACCGAAGCGAAGGCGACCGGCGTTCCGAAACAATCCCGCGCTAGCGCGGCGGCCGCATCATTTTCACTCTGCACCATCATGGCGGAGAGCAATGTGCGCCGGCTGTAGGTTTGACCGGCGCGGATTCCCAGCTTGCTGGGCTCCACGTATGTGTCCTGTGGCGCAACGACAACGCGGCTGTCCAAATTTCCCCGCTTCAGAACAAGAAGCGCCGTAAGAAGTTTCTGAGTACTTGCGACCTGAGTGCGCTGGTCGGCATATTTTTGGTATAACGTCAAACCACTGCGCGCATCGATCAAGATCGCAGCGCGAGCATGAATGGGCGGCGCATCAGACGGCCACAGCTGTCCCGCCCCTGGCGGACCGTCAGCAATTGGAGAACGCCAAAGCTCCGCCCGTTGGATCGGCACGGGTGTAAACTCCTGAGTGGCACATCCAGCAAGAATTAAGGTCCCGACTAACGCCGTCCAACCTGCCTTCATCGCGGCGCAAAATCCTGTTTGCCGCCAAACCAATCAGTTTCCAAGCGCGGGATTGCGCGACGGAATTGTTCCGGCCTGAACCGGACGAGCTGTCTATGAGTCATGCGCATGAAGAGATCGTTCCGCGTGTCCGGTAGAGCCTTCGCGCAGGCCGGGTTTGCTCTCGTGCTCATGCTTCGAAGCAGAGCAAAATGGATTTCCCACGACGCTATACATTCGCTTTAGCTCTTAGATCATGTCTGTGCATGGTTACAGCAGAGCTATGGGTTTGATTGGGTGGGCGATCACTCGGCACTCTCATGATCCGCAGCGGTTGATGGCGGGTTACGCGCCCCACCTGTCCTTCGTCCCAATTTGGAATAGCTGCGCCCGAGCGGTCGTCTGGAGTATCCCTCAGCGCTTCCCTGCTGTTACCATTCATCGCGTCGCACTCGGCGCGCGATTGCTCAGCTGTTACTGAGAGGCAGATTTCGTATGGTGAGCGAGCAGGTGGACTTAAACGGCTTCCGAGTTCCTGAAAGGTCGGAGAGCAAGTGAGCGGAAGGAGTTGCGAGGTAGCGCCGCCGCCGAATGGATCAGGTAGCCGCACACGCTACCGTTCAACCTTAACCTGCTGCGAGAGTGCTTCGACGGAGACGTCGCCCTCGAGTTTGCCGATCGCACGAACTGAAAAAGCGGTTGATACACGAGCGATTTCAGGGAGAGCAAGTTTCCGGAGCTTCGCCGAGATCACTCCGGCAACCATTGCATCACCGGCCCCGACGGTGCTGCGAACTTCCACGTTCGGAGGGACGGCGAAAACAATCCCCTCGGCATCCACGAAACATGCGCCTTCGTGTCCCATCGAAACGACGACGGTTTTGATACCGCGTGCAAGCAATTCCTTAGCCGCCGAAACGACATCGTTGCGAGACGAGAGAGCGCGCCCGACCAAACCTTCCAATTCATGGATGTTGGGCTTGATGAAGGTCGGTATGGCCTCGATCGCATGATTGAGGGTCTCTCCGCTCGTATCCAGCGCAACCTTGCGATCGCGCGCCTTGATCGACTCGGTCAGTTCACGACACGCAGTCGCTGCGACGCCTGGAGGCAAGCTTCCGGCAATAACAAACCACTCGGCATCGATCTGATCGATCGTGGCGCGCAGGGCTGTCATATCGCTGGGCAATGGCTCGACTCCCGGAAAATTGACATCAGTTGTTTCTTTGCGGACAGGATCAGTAATCTTAATTCCAACACGCGTCTCGCCATCCAAACGCACAAAATGATCTGCGATTCGCTTCTGCGTGAAGTGGCGCTCGAAAACGGCCGCATTCTCTCGGCCAAGGAAACCGGTGACGGCCACCCCATGACCAGCGTCGGCAAGAGAAGAAGCCACATTGACGCCCTTGCCGCCAGCGTTCAGATATTCTCCCTGAACCCGGTTGACCTTCCCCGCTGCAAAATTCGGAATGGTGATCGTGCGATCGATCGCGGGATTTAGCGTTATTGTTAAACAATCGTAATGCTTGCCGAACATAGTCAGTGATTTAATTGCCGAACCTCCGAAGCGGTCGAGCAAGCAAGCGCTCGCCGCGCCAGATTCTCGGCGTCGACCAATCTAATCTTTCGCAGGGAAGCTTTGACTGCAGCAATGCTTGGCAGGCTCATGCTTAATTCGGAGACGCCAAGACCCGTAAGGATCGCCGCTCCAATGGGATCGCCAGCGACACCGCCGCAAACACCCACCCATTTGCCGGCCCCTTTCGCTGCCCGCACGGTCATATCGATCATCCGCAGCACAGCGGGATGCAGCCCGTCAACATTCTTGGCTAATGCCGCGTGCATCCGATCCATGGCTAACGTGTATTGCGTCAGATCGTTTGTGCCGATAGAGAAAAAATCGACCTCCTTTGCAAGCTCCGCCGCCATGAGCACAGTGGAAGGAACTTCGACCATTATGCCGATCTCGATCGCGGGGCACTCCGAGTTCTTGACGCACCTGTTCTGCCTGTTCCTTCGCCGCGCGCAGGTCCTCCAACGTGCTAATCATCGGAAACATGATTTTGATCGGCCCAGTGGTAGAAGCCCGATAAATCGCTCTCAACTGCGGGAGGAAAATTCCGGGCTGACGCAGACAGAGCCGAATTCCGCGGACTCCGAGAAAAGGATTTTCCTCCTTCGGAAGCGAGATATAGGAGGCGACTTTATCGCCGCCAATGTCGAGTGTCCTGAGAATGAGGGGCAGGCCGTTAAGCGCCTTAGTCATCTGACTATAAGCTTCGAATTGCTCCTCTTCGGACGGCGGAGTTTCGCGATCGAGGAAGAGGAATTCGGTTCGCATAAGTCCTATGCCTTCAGCACCAGCCTCGACAGCGGCAGCCGCTTCCGCTGCCTTGCCAATGTTCCCCACTACTTCGACGCGATGGCCATCTCCGAGCACCGCGGGCTCATAACGCGTCGCATATTCTTCGTTGCGTCGGTTCTCAAAATCGACCTGAAAGCGTTTCGCAGACTCAATGTCCGCAGTACTCGGCTCGATATAGAGTTTCCCAGCGGATCCATCCAGGATGCACACCGTTCCTGCCTTTTGATCGAGAACGGCCGCGCCCGCACCCACCACGCAGGGAATGTTGAGGGAACGGGCGATGATCGCAGTATGTGCAGTGGGACCCCCCGAGGCTGTGACCAGACCTAAAGTGGCCTTCGGATCGAGCCGAGCGGTATCGGAAGGCGTCAGATCGTCAGCGACCAGAATCACCGGTTCATGGGGAACTGGGATATCGGTGTGTTCGGCTCCGGCCAGCAAACGCAGAACGCGCTGTCCAATGTCGTGGAGATCCGCAGCTCGCTCAGCGAGGCGATTGTTCTCGAGCTGCTTCAACTCCAGTGAGCGGCGTTCGATGGCCTGCTGCCAAGACCATGCCGCACTGTGACCAGAGTCAATCAGCGTGGAGACTTCCGTGAAAATCTCCGCATCGTTCAGCAAAGCCAGGTGAGCACGGAAAATCGCCGCCTGCCCTTTACCGGATTTCTCTAGCACCTGATCATGGATCTCTGTAATCTGCTCATTGGCCGTTGCAATCGCCTGTTTGAGAGCCAACTGTTCGGCAGCAGGATCTTTGGGGTTATCCTCCACCACGATGTGCGTTGTCTGAAACTGATAAAGAGGACCAATGGCGATCCCCGGACAGGCCGAAACTCCCGCCAAAGCGTGCCCGCTCGATTCGGGGGTCCACTTGTCCGCCTCGGTGATCACCTCCTTGACTTCCTCGACATCGCCCGAGCCCACTATCAACGGCTTCCTTTAACGCTCTTAGGGCTGCCTCGGCGTCCGCCCCAGACGCGATAATCCGGATGGGTTCACCGCAGGGAGTACCCAGCTTAAGAATCGCGGCCATCGACTTCCCGTTCGCGATCTTGGTGCCATACTGAACTCGAATATCCGATTGGAACTGGGTCGCGAGATCGGCGAAAACCGTCGCAGGTCGCGCATGCATTCCGGCGCTGCCAACGATCTTGGCATCCACGTGGTGTGCGCCTGGAGGCGGCGCCGCGGCCTCTTCGCAGGCTCGCCGCCAGGAGCTGCTGCTTCCCGGCTCAGTCCGGTGATAATATCATTCGCATCCTTGGTCTTTGAGAGCAGTTCCGCTCTGCCTGGATCGTCAAGCACGTCCGTCAGAGCGGCAAGGATTCCAAGATGCTCGTCCGACTTGGCAGCGATTCCCACGATGATGTGCGCCTTTTTTCCCGGTCCCCACTCGACACCGTCGGGCATCTGAACCACCGAGATGCCTGTCGCGCGGATCAGTTCGCGATCCTTAGCCATCCCGTGCGGAATGGAGATGCCGTTTCCCAGATAGGTGTTCGCCTGCCCTTCGCGTCCGATCATACTCTCGATATAACCGGGCTCGATGCAGCCCGATTCCACCAGCACCTGGCCGGCAGCGCGAATGGCTTCGTTCTTGTTCGCGGCGCGAGCACCGATTCTAATGTTTTGAGGGGTGAGTTGAATCATGGTCGAGATATCGGGTTCTTCGGATTACGAAAGATTACGAGAGGAGTGGACTCAGGCCAAGGCGGGCATCGGCTCGACCTCGGGGCGCTTGAGGAAGAAGAGCGCTCCCGCGGTAACGACGGTCCCCAAGACGATGGCGATAAGATAGGCAAAGAGGTTCGTCACCGCTCCGGGAATCAACGCCGCGAAAATCCCGCCGTGAGGCACAAGCAGCTGTACCCCGCTAACCATTGAGATGGCGCCCGCGACCGCCGAGCCAGCGATAAGACACGGAATCACGCGAATGGGATCCTTCGCAGCGAAGGGAATTGCCCCTTCTGTGATAAAGGAAATCCCAAGGACGAGAGCCGGGCCGGCGGCCTCCCGTTCTTCAAGATCGAATTTGTTCTTGAAAAGAAAACACGCCAAGGCCAAGCCGAGCGGAGGCGTCATCCCCGCAGCCATCACCGCCGCCATGGGGGCGGTGATCTTGCTCGCTAGAAGTCCCACCGCGAAAGCGTAGGCTGCCTTGTTAATGGGCCC
Organism: uncultured Verrucomicrobiae bacterium; assembly: GCA_963744345.1. Lineage (GTDB taxonomy): Bacteria > Verrucomicrobiota > Verrucomicrobiia > Chthoniobacterales > Terrimicrobiaceae > DASTFP01. The sequence goes on along the minus strand of CAVUTD010000006.1, from coordinate 27,628 downwards.
TCCCATATCGAAGGCCATCATCGCGCCGAGGATAATTCCAAGCACTACTGCGTTGGCACCTTGCATCCCCAAGAGCCAGGCGTTCATCGTGTTGTTCAACCATGTAACCGGCGGTGCGATGATGTATATCATCAGCAGACCGATTCCAAGGCTTGAGAGGAACGGCAGAATCAGGACTGGCTTGAGCCCCTCAAGAGTCCCCGGGAGGCGAATGTTGTCGGCGAGAAACTTTGTCAAATAGCCGGCAAGGAAACCGGAGAAAATTCCACCGATGAAGCCTGCCCCGAGAGTCTGCGCCAGGAAGCCGCCGATCATACCGGGCGCTATGCCCGGACGATCAGCAATGGAGTAGGCGATGAAGCCTGAAAATACCGCAATGAATAATCGAAATGCGGTGTCGCCCCCGATCTTCATTAGCGCAGCGGGCAGCGAACCTTCGGGATATGCGCCTTCCTGAATCCCACCGATAGCGAATGCCAAGGCGATGGCAAGTCCACCTGCAACCACCAGCGGCAGCATGTACGAAACGCCAGTCATCAGGTGCTTGTAAGGGCCGGTTCGCGCCTTCGCTCGATCGGCTTTGGCCTTTTCGACAGCCCCGGCAAGTCCTGCCCCACCCTCGTCGCCTCCTCCGACAGGCGCCTCCAGCGCCTTCCTGAGGACGTCCTGTCCCGCGTGCATGGCCTGCTTGGTGCTCGTAGAGTAGAGGCGTTTGCCCACGAAACGAGAAGTGTCGACGTTCGTCTCTGCGGCAATCACCACCGCATCGGCAGCTGCAATATCCTCGGGCGTGAGTTGGTTCTTCGCCCCCACGGACCCTTGCGTTTCGACCTTGATTGCGTGTCCGAGTGCTTTGGCCGCCTTCTCCAGAGCTGCCGCTGCCATGAAGGTGTGGGCGATCCCCGTGGGGCATGAGGTGATGCCGACCAGGCGCTTAGGGCCAGCCGAGGCGACCGCCGGAGCCACAGCCGCCGGCGCGGCGGCGACCGGCGCCACGGCAGCAGCCTTCGTCTCCGACGCGGGAACCTGGGGAGCAGGTTCTTCCGGAAGCAGCGCCAAAGCCGATCCGATCACCTCCCTGGTGTTGCGAATTGCCTCGCTGGTTGACGTCTCCAGAATCGGCTTTCCCGCAAAACGCGAAGGCTCAATGCGAATATCTGTTGCCAGAATCACGACATCGGCCTGCTGGATTTCGGCGTCGGTGAACATCCCCTTTCTCCCGGCGGAACCCTGCGTCTCCACTTTGATTTGATGGCCGAGGGCAGAAGCAACTTTCTTCAGGGCTTCCGCCGCCATGAGGGTGTGCGCAATGCCGGTCGGACAGGAGGTGACAGCAATGATTTTTTTCATAGGGGACAGACTGGAGAATTTTTCAGGAGTTAATTCTGCTCGATGAGACAGGCGATCGCGGATCTGAAAGGGACACGGACTCGCTCCGGAGCGCGAGAGTGAAACATGGCTTTTCGCGGTAAACCAAGCCGTGGACTTTCGATCATGGTCTGCCGCATACCATCATAGGCTCTACAAATGTCAAACGTGCAGTTTCCAAGAACGCAAGCGATCGTTCTCCCCGCGTCCCCAAGCCGGTCCGCGCCGGGGAAGTTTTTAATGCAATAGAGTTGCATTTTCCTGACGTGGCTACCAAGCTAACGAAATGCCGTTCGTTAAGAGATTCGTGCGGAGAAATAGCGGTTTGAGGACGGGGATGATCGCTGGCTGATGCTGCGATGCGCGGCACACCCTGGATTCGGTTCTCAATCATGGCGGCCGTGCTCGCCGTTGTCGCGATTCCGCTCTGGATGCTAACCAGCGATGACGATTTGACTGCCCGGGTCCCCTCCGAGGTTCGACTCCCGTCGGGCGAGCGAGAAGTGACCCTTGAGATCGAAACGGCACCGTCAGCACAAGTTATCGGAGTTAGCTATCTCGGTCAGCAACTGATCCCGGCTATTCAAAGCGGCGGGAGCTTCTCGGGCATCATCCGACTTCCGGCAGGAACAGGCGCGGATCTTGTGGTCACGGCCACCTGGACCGGGACGAATGCGTCCGCGATACGCGTAAGAGCACTTGATGAAACGGGGCTTTTAGCGGAGGCATCGTTCTGGGGCGCCCAGAAAGTGCAGGACGTCTTTACCGTCCCGGAGGTTCCTTAGTGAGTCACCATTTGGTAATCGAGGATCTGACCGTCTCCTACCACAGAATCCCCGCGGTTCATCATTTGAACCTCTCGCTACAAAGCGCTTCGTGCGTTGGCTTGATCGGGCCCAATGGCGCGGGAAAGACCACACTGCTCCAAGCCCTTGCGGGCCTGCTCCCATTGGAAACCGGCCGGGTCCGATTCCAAGGCCGCGAGCTTTCTGATGGGCGTCTGATCACTTACGTGCCCCAAAGGGAGACGGTGGATTGGGATTTTCCCATTACGGTGCGGGGACTTGCGGAGATGGGTCGCTATTCGGCGCTTGGAGCGTGGAAAACCTTTGGCGTGCAAGATGAAGCTGTTGTCGAGGAGGCCTTGCGCATCACAGAGCTAAAAACGCTGGCCGACAGGCAGATCAAGGCCCTCTCGGGCGGGCAGCAACACCGCGCCTTTCTTGCCCGCGCCTGGTCCCAAGAGGCCACCATTTACCTGCTTGACGAGCCCTTTAGCGGTCTGGACAAGAATTCCTCGGTGGCCTTTGCCAAGGCGATTCACCGGCTAAGAGAGTCTGGCAAGCTGGTGATTGTATCACACCACAATCTCGCTGATGCCCGCGATCTTTTCGATCATATCATCATTCTCAATGGAGAACTGGTCGCCTTTGGTGAGACCGCCTGCACGCTGACTACACAAAACATCGACAAAGTGTTTTCGACCAAGGTTTTCAGTGGGTGATTGAAATGAACTGGATCACCGAACCTTTCCAATACGAGTTCATGCAAAGGGCGCTCTGTGCCTGCGTTCTCATCGGTTTTACAAACGGTTTTCTTGGCGCATACGTTGTCCTGCGGCGCCTGGCCCTGGTAGCCGACGCCCTTTCCCATTCGATGCTTCCAGGGCTCGCGCTCGCAGCAATGCTCACCGGGTTGAATACCGGCGGACTGCTCCTTGGTGGGCTTTTCGCCGCCACTTTCGTCGCGTTGGGCGGGCATCTCATTGCCAGCAGCTCGCGCATAAAGGACGAAACCGCAGTGGCCGCACTATACATCTTGGCCTTTGCCTGTGGCATCGCACTCATTAAACACGCCCGTGTCCAAGTCAGCCTGGAGCATTTTCTTTTCGGGAATATTCTGGGAATTGCAGATAGTGACCTCTGGATGAGCTATGCCATCAGCGTGCTGACCTTACTGACGCTTGTAGCTTTGCAGCGGCCCCTGTTATTAGTCCTTTTCGAAGCCTCGGTGGCACGAACGCAGAGGATAAATGTTGGAATTCTTCTCGCACTAATCGTCATCCTCACTGTCCTCGCAATGGTTTCATCCCTGCAAGCCGTCGGAGTGCTCCTTTCCTTGGGACTTCTCGTCTTGCCCTCTGCTACCGTCTACCTTCTCTGTGATTCATACGCTGCGATGTCCTGGGGCGGCGGGACCATCGGCATGAGTGGAGCTGTTATTGGTCTCCTGATCTCCTTCTGGGCAAACATCCCCTCGGGCCCTGCCATAGTTATGGTCCTAGGGGCCATCTTCGTAGCCGCCTATCTCTTTGGTCCCAGGTACGGCATGATTCCGAGACGACTGCGCAAACGTCATCTTCACGAGGAGTCTCTCCGACGTTGGAAATAGGCGAGGTTATTTTATTTGCTTTCCAATAGCGACCCTTTATTCTACCAAACCCGGTAGCGGTCGGATGCCGAATTTGGCCGCCGCGCAAATTCTTTCTGAAAACGCGGATCGGGATCATTGAACACATCGAGGACAACACCATTACGGCCATTATGGCAGACCTGCAGGAACTGATCGCCAGCTCGGTAAAAAATTACCGGGAGGGTAGTATCGTCAAAGGACACATTCTCGAAATCCGCCCACGCGAGTTTTTGGTGGATATTGGTTACAAGAGCGAGGGGGTCATTCCGGCAAGTGAATTCGAAGATCCCTCCGATGTAGAGATTGGCGACGAGATCGAGGTCCTTCTTGAGCGCCTGGAAAATGACGAGGGAATGGTTGTCCTTTCCAAAGAGAAAGCTGCGGCTCGTCAAAACTGGGAGAAGATCGTGTCGGTCTTCAGAGACGAAGGTCTCATCAAAGGAAAAGTTAAAGCGGTTGTTAAGGGCGGTTTAACGGTTAACGTCGGCGTCGAAGCCTTCCTCCCCGCTTCCCAAATCGATATCGTTCCTCCGAAGGATCTGCAGGGATTTGTCGGGAACACCTATGATTTTAAGATCGTCAAGATCAACGAAGATCGTAAGAACGTCGTCCTTAGCCGAAGGGAAATCATCGAACAGGAACGTGCGGAGAAACGCCAGAGATTTCTGAGCAGCGTCAACATCGGCGATAAGGTGAGCGGCATGGTGAAAAATATCACCGACTTCGGGGCGTTCATCGACCTGGATGGTATCGACGGACTTCTTCACGTAACCGACATGTCTTGGGCTCGGCTAACCCATCCCGGCGAACTTCTCAAGGTCGGTCAGCATCTCGAAGTGCAAGTGCTGGATATCAATAAGGAGAAGGAACGCGTCTCCCTCGGCATCAAACAGATGCAGGCCAATCCTTGGGACCGTATCGAAGAACGCTTCCCGGTCGGACAAAGAGTCAGAGGCAAGGTGATAAGCCTCATGCCTTACGGCGCCTTTGTTCAGATTGAGGAGGGGGTCGAGGGTCTCATTCATGTCTCGGAGCTCTCCTGGACCAAACGGGTCGCACGCCCGTCCGACGTGCTCACCCTGGGACAGCAGATTGAGGCCGTGGTCTTGGGAGTTAACAAGGACGAGCAGAAGATTTCTCTCGGCGTGCGCCAACTTGAGCCCAACCCCTGGGATGAGATCGAAGTCCGCTATATGATCGGCAAGCAGGTCAAGGGCACTGTTCGCAACATGACGGCCTACGGCGCGTTCGTCGAACTCGAGGAAGGAATCGACGGCATGATTCACGTTTCGGACCTTTCCTGGACTCGAAAAATTAACCATCCGAGCGAAGTCCTCAAGAAAGGCGACGAAATCGAAGCGGTCGTCATCGACATCGATAAGGTCAACCAGCGCATAAGTCTTGGCATCAAACAGCTGGAGGATGATCCGTGGAAGGAGATTGATCTTCGATTCAAGATTGGAGATCTGGTCAACGGAACGGTAACCAAAATTACCAACTTCGGGGCCTTCGTTCAGCTTCAAGATGATATCGACGGACTCGTCCACATCTCGCAGATCAGTGAGGATCGTGTGGAAAAGGTGAAAGATGCCCTAAAAATTGGCCAGGAAGTCGAGGCGCGCGTGATCAAGGTTGATAAAGCCGAGCGTCGCATCGGGCTTTCCATCAAGGCCGCGAACTACGATCATGACGCGCTGCGGCGCGAGGCCGAGACCCTTGACACTTTACGTCCTGGCGAAGACATGGTTGGATTAGCTCAGGCGTTCGAAGTCGCAGAGGAGGAGTATCGCCCGGGCGATTCAAAGAAAAAGAAATGAGCGCCAATCACGAATTTGGGTACATTTGACATCATGGAGAATATCGAAATCACGGCTTACCTGAAAACCTATTGCGGCTGGAGCAACGGCGTGCGCGCGGTGCTGGCGAAGTACGAGCTCCCCTATAAGGAAAAGGACATCATCAAGAATCCGGAGTATCGCTTCGAAATGGAACAGCTGAGTGGTCAACCGCTGTCGCCATGCGTTAACGTTAACGGAGAGATGCTCGCTGATGTTAGCGGGGAAGAACTCGAAGAATATCTTCTCGAAACCGGTGTTGTCGCTTCAAGCGATAAGCCGACGGACGTTCCTCTAAACGCTCCCTGCAGCGAAGAGCAGCACGAAGCGATGATCAAAATGAAGTTCTAAACCAGCAGGAATTTCCCTCCCGCGAAGAAAGCCCCGACGCTCAACGGCGTCGGGGCTTTTTTGTTTGCTTAAGGATGGGGGAATGCAAGCGGCTGGCACCGCCATGCATTGTTAATTCCTCGCCGACGCGGTCGATCCTGCAATGATTCTTCGCCAATGTCCGATCTGCTAGAAACCCTCAAAAAGACCTTTGGCTACTCGGCATTTCGATCACTGCAGCAGGAGATCATTCAGTCCAGTCTGGAGGGTCGGGATGTCTTTGCACTCCTCCCGACCGGAGGCGGAAAGTCCCTGTGCTTTCAGCTGCCCGCTCTGCTTCGGCAGGGACTCACCGTGGTTGTCTCGCCTCTGATCGCGCTAATGAAAGATCAGGTTGATCAGCTACAGGCGGTCGGGGTTGCTGCAACCTACCTCAATTCCACCCTGGATGCCCCGGAGTACAAAGCCCGGCTTTGTCGTTTACACCGGGGAGAATTCCACCTGCTTTATGCGGCGCCGGAGCGCCTGATGCTTGACGATTGGAAGAACAATCTGCGCTCCTGGAGAGTCGCCGCGCTGGCGATCGACGAAGCACACTGCGTTTCGGAATGGGGCCACGATTTTCGTCCGGAATATCGTCAGCTTTCTCAGCTGCGTTCGCTTCTGCCAAATATACCGGTGATGGCTTTGACGGCCACCGCAACCACCCGAGTAAGAACGGACATCATTAACCATCTCCAGCTCTCCAATCCTGCTGTTTTCATTGCCAGCTTCAATCGCCCCAATCTGTCGTATCAAGTGGCTCCGAAAGATCAGCCGCTTCGGCAGATACTCGACTTCATCGGCAAGCGTCAGGATGACAGCGGTATAATCTATTGCGCTACCCGATCGACTGCCGAGCGGCTTGCCACTTCCCTGTCAACGCGCGGATTTGCGGCTCGACCGTATCACGCCGGTCTGGATTCCTCAAGTCGCGCCGAAAATCAGGAGCTTTTCCTCCGAGATGAGACGCGGATTATTTGCGCGACAATTGCCTTTGGCATGGGGATTAACAAACCGAACGTCCGTTGGGTGATTCACCATGACCTGCCGAAGAATATCGAAGGTTATTATCAGGAGACGGGGCGTTCGGGTCGCGACAGCCTCCCGGCAGACTGCCTGCTTCTGTTCAGTGCGGGCGATGCCGCCAAGCAGGTCCATTTCATCGAGGAAATCTCCGATACTCAGGAACAGCAGACCGCTCGCGCACAACTCCGCCAAATGCTCCACTATGCGGAATGCTCCACTTGTCGCCGACGTGAATTGCTTGCCTATTTCGGCGAGCAGTTCCCCGCCCAAAATTGCGGAGCATGCGACAACTGCTTGGAACCCCGAGCCACTTATGATGGAACGACGCTCGCGCAAAAATTTCTCTCTTGCGTTTATCGCGTCCGACAAGCGAGCGGCTTCGCCACCGGAATTAGCCATGTCATAGAAGTGCTCACGGGGGCGCGAACGGACAAGGTGCGACGCTGGGATCATCATAAATTGACCACCTACGGAATCGGAGCAGAGCTCAGCCGAGCGGAATGGTCCGCCATCGGGCGCGAGCTCCTCCGGCTGGGATATCTCGTGCAGTCGGGAGGCGAATTCCCGATCGTTGAAATCTCCCCGAGCGGCCTCGATGCCTTGCGCTCGCGCCGCGTGATTATGCTCACCAAACCTCTGGTGCAACAAAAGGCCAAGCGCTTGCCGCGGCGCGCCGGAGCGATCGAGTGCGACGAAGTCTTATTCAGTCGCCTGCGCGAGCTTCGCAAACGGCTCGCCGACGAACGAGGTGTGCCAGCTTACGTGATCTTTGGCGACGCCACGCTCCGGCAGATGGCGCGATGTTATCCCCCAACGCAGGAGAGCATGCGAGGAATTTTCGGCGTCGGAGAACGCAAGCTTCGAGAATTCGGAGCGCCCTTTGCCGCCCTCATTGCCGGTTACCTCGAGACCTACCCGCGAGTCGAATTCGCCGCCAGCGAGGAATGACGGCGCGCCTTTCTTTCCATGAACCAGGCGATGAGGATACATCCTTCATAAAGCAGATACATCGGTCCGCCCATGAGGATCAGAGTTATGAGATCTGTGGTCGGAGTGATCACGGCCGACAGAAAGAGAATGATGACCACCGCAAAAGCGCGTGTCTTCTGCAGTACCTCACAGGTAACAATCTCCAATTTCACCAGAAGCAGCACAGCCAACGGCAACTCGAAGGCAAGACCAAAGGAAAGGACAAATTGCGTCGTGAAAGAGAAATACTCGCGGACGCTCCACAGCGGCTTCCAATTCAGAGATTTTGCATAGTCGAAGAAGTACTTCAGCGCTGGCGGTAAAACACAGTAGTAAGCGAAAAACACGCCCGCCAGGAAGAGTCCGAATGATACCGCAGCGGCCGGGTACAGCAGGCGTCTCTCCTTAGGAGTCAGTGCCGGTAAGACGAACTCGGCCACAAAGAGCACCAGGAAAGGGAACGCCATGACGAGCCCTGCATAAAAGGAAAGCTCGATGGCTATGGTCAGCGGATCGGCCACGCCAAAATTCGTCAGACTGCTCCGTTCGGGATCGATGAGAAGCAGAGGACGCTCGATGACTTCAACGATGGTCTTCTGAAAGGCAAACCCGAGGCCCATCATCAAAACAAGGACGACGACCATTTTAATGAGCATCATCCGGAGGTCTTCCAAGTGATGGAGAAATGGCTTGGGCTCGTCGCGCATCGCCCGAAAATCAAAGAAGCGTTGCCAATTCATCAGATCAATTTTCGCGCTTTTAACCTTGCATATGTCGCAAGAGTATTCGAGTCGACGATCTCTCCGGAGGCAATTAGTCCCGCCAGCTCCTCGTCGGAAAACTTACCCACCTCGAGAATCGCTTCGTGCTCGTCGTGATCAAAGCCTTGCGGCCGCGGAACGACATCACTCGCCAGAAAGAGATGGCAGCATTCATCCGTAAACCCCACTGAAGAAAAGAAGTAACCGAGGGAGATCAGCTCGCTGGAACATGCGACCCCGGCCTCCTCCCCTAGCTCTCTTAAAGCCGTCTCGTAAATGCTCGCCTCAGTGACTTCTCCGTCCACCTGCCCGGCCGGAAACTCCCACAAGACTTTGCGCACCGCGATCCGCTCCTGGCGGATCAAGATAAATCTGCCGTCCGTTGTCCTTGGTGCGACGACTGCAGCAGTGTGGCGCTTGGCGACCATCCAAGTGACGCCGTTCGGCCGGGAAGGGGTGCCGATATGCTCGCGATAAATGCTGAGATAAGGCGTCTCGCAAAGCGCCTCGCTGTTGAACACGTGCCAAATTTGATCTGCGCCGAACTTCATTGAAGGATCTTTCTCCAGTGCGCTATCCGTTGCGTGACATTGTCGGGGGAGGGAGCTCCGGGAGCGAGCCGCGCCGATAGCCCCCGATGCACATTAAACGTCTCCCGCACGACTTCTGGAGTCAACAAGCGATTGGCCTTCAGAAACTCTTGCGGGCTGAGGGCGGTAATCGGCACCCCACGCTGGGCGGCCGTCAAAACGAGCTTGCCCACGATCTCATGAGCCTGGCGGAAGGGAACTCCTCCTCGCACGAGCCGATCAGCCAGGTCGGTCGCAAGAAGTCCCGGGTCGTTCGCTGCTTGTGACGTTCTCCCCTCCACGAAACGCGCTTTATCAATCATTTCAGCGAAAACCTGGAGTGCCGACTTTGCTGTGTCCACGGAGTCGAAAATCGCTTCCTTATCTTCTTGCATATCTCGGTTGTACGTCAGCGGTAAGCCCTTCATCGTGCTGAGGAGCGAAACGAGGTTCCCGTACAACCGGCCCGTCTTGCCGCGGGTCAATTCCGCGATATCCGGGTTCTTCTTTTGCGGCATAAGGCTTGAGCCGGTGGCGTGCTCATCGCTGAGTTCAATGAACCCAAACTCCGCAGATGTCCAAAGAATGATGTCCTCACTTAATCTTGAGAGATGCATGCCCAAAATGGCCAGGGCCGCGAGGAATTCGCAGCCGAAATCCCGATCCGAGACGGCATCCATGCTATTCTGCGTCACGGCGGAAAAACCCAGCTCTCTGGCGATCGCTGTCCGATCAACCACAATCGTTGATCCCGCAATAGCGCCCGACCCCAGGGGCATGTCATCGAGTCGCTTGGCGCAATCATTTAGCCGGCCGGAATCCCGCGCAGCCATCTCAACATAGGCAAGCAAATGATGAGCGACAAAGACAGGCTGTGCTCGCTGGAGGTGGGTATATCCGGGCATCACCACTCCGGTATGTCGGTGGGCCAACTCGACGAGTGCCCTCTGAAACGCTCTGACCAGATTGCACAAAATCGCAATTTCGTCCCGCACATAAAGCCGCAGGTCGAGAGCCACTTGATCGTTGCGACTGCGGGCGGTGTGCAGTTTACCGCCGGCATCGCCGATCCGCCGCGTAAGTTCGGCTTCGATATTCATATGCACGTCCTCAAGCTCCGGATCAAAGCGAAAGCGGCCCGAAGCAATATCCTCCTCAATCTCCAAGAGCCCTTTTCTGATGCTCTCAAATTCGTGCTCCGCCAGAACGCCGGCGTTTCGCAGAGCACGCGCATGAGCGATGCTGCCCCGAATGTCGTGCCGGTACAGCCGCCAATCGAAGGAGACTGATTCGGTGTACGTCCTGAGCAGGCTTGAGGGCGCCTGCTGAAAGCGTCCCTGCCGCATTAGCTCCTAAGAGTGCGATCGCCTTTGATTGCGGCAGGTTCCCTTGAGTTTGAGTTCGTCGCAATGCCCCTCTATTTTCACCGCTTTGCTTGCGGGAGAAAACCCCAATCGCCTCGTAATGCAATTCTCTAGCAACTCCATGTTGATGTCTTCGAACTCGATGATCTTGTCGCAATCCACGCAAATCAAATGATTGTGAGTTGGGTGCTCGACAAAGTTCGGATCGTAAATCTTGGTGTCAGAGCCCAAGTCGAGTTCGTGCAGCAAGCCGCTCTGCACAAGGAGAGGCAAAGTGCGATAAACGGTTGCTCGAGAAACAGATCTCTCGATCCTTCTTGCCATCACCAACAGTTCCTCGGCAGTGAAGTGCTCGCTCGTCCCAAACGCTGCGTCAACAATTGCCTCGCGCTGCACCGTACGTCGTAGCCCCTTGCTTGTGAGGAACTCGTGCAAGCTCTCGCGCACGCGTTCTAAGACGTTCGCATCCATCTCATTTTAGAGTAGTTCTCTCAGGTAAGGAGTCAAGAAAGCGCCAGAGAACTACAGCAAAGCAAAGCGAAATACCGTTGCTGCATTCCTGCCCTGGCGGGGTTCTTCCGTCTGCAGTCCATAGTCCCTGGCAACTTTAATGGTAGCCATCTTTGCACCGTCTGACAACCTAAAGATGCCATGTGTCATTTTGCCTCTTGCGGTATCTAAAGCGATCTGCTACGGATCCCGCTTGCATTTTCGCCTCTAGCATCTACTTACAAACATGGGGAAGTTTCTTGTCGTTCTTTCAATTATCCTAACGGCTGCGTCGGCTGTTTTGGGCTATTTGAATCAGGGCAAGCTCACGGAGGTAAGGAAGAATTTGATGGACGCGGAGCTAGCCGCTAATCAGACGAAGACGCAATTGGCAAAAGCCCAAGGCGACCTCAAGAGCACTTCGCAAAGTTTGTCCGCCGCCGTCACGGAGAGAGATCAGGTCGCTTCGAAACTCTCGGCCAGTCAGGGAGAACTGGAGAGAGTCAAGGGCCAGGTGAGCGCGCTTACTACTGATAAGACCTCGTTGGAGGGTCAAGTCGCGCAACTCTCGAAGGATCTTGAAGCGAAAGCTCAGGAGCTGGAACAAAGGGGGGCGGGGGGTTCAGCAGCGCCTGTTGAAGCTACGGCCGATCAACAGGCTCAATTTGCGGAACAACAAACGTTGATTGCCAAGCTGCAGGCCGATTTGGACTCAACGCGTTCTCAACTTTCCACTTTGACGAAAAAGGAACAGGATCGCCAACAGCAAAGAATGCGCAACGGGCTTCAGGGCCGAGTTCTCGCCGTCAATCCTGCATGGAATTTTGTGGTGCTCAATCTTGGAGATAAAAATGGAGTGGTCAGTAACGCTGAACTGCTGGTGAAACGCGGCTCGCAATTCATTGGAAAGGTGCGGGTAACCTCCGTAGAACCTTCCACATCCATCGCCGATATTGTCGCAAACAGCGTATCCCAAGGCGCAACAATTTCGCCCGGGGACGACGTCATCTATCAGTCCTCAAAGGAGTAAGCGAACGGATGCATTGGATCGCTCGCGCGATATGCTGTTTGCTGGTTTTGTTTCTGGGTGCTTGCGCGTCTCAGGATGAGGAGAGGCGATCCGCCATGGAGGCAGGAGGAAGCCTCCCTTGGAACAGGCCAGCCACGTGGGAGGGTTCAGGCGTGCTTGGCGCTCAAATGCAGGGCACTCCATAGATCAAACTTTCCCGGATGCCGGGGCCGCATACTCGTAATCCGGGGAGGGGCCTTAGGCGATTTCATCCTCACTTTGCCAGCCATCCGGCTGCTTCGCGAGAAATATCCCGAGTCCTCACTCGATATTCTCGGCTATCGTCACATCACGATGCTTGCCGAAGGCAGATATTATGCTGATTCGACGCGTTCGATCGAACAGGCTTCTCTCGCTGGCTTCTTTCATCCTAAAGCGGACCTTGATCCGGCGTTATGCGAGTATTTCGCAGGCTTTCAGCAGGTTGTTTCCTATCTTTATGACCCAGAGGGATTCTTTCACAGCGGACTTCGAAGAGCAGGCGTCAAGAGCTTGATTGCCGCTTCGCCACGAATTTGCGAAGGCGAGCACGCGGCCTGTCAGCTTTCTCGACCGCTGAAAGTGTTGGGGTTGAAGTTGGAAAATCCGGCTGCCCGCATCTTTCCCTCAGACCAAGATCGCGCTGCAGCGCAGGAGATTCTCAGGCCACTACCCGGGCCATTTGTCGCTATTCACCCAGGGAGTGGGGGGTCAAGGAAGAACTGGCCGATAGAACGATGGCTCGAGTTACAGCGCGCCCTTCTTGATGATCCGCGGATGGGACACCTCCTTGTTATTGGAGGTGAAAGCGACGAGCTTCAGATTTCCTCTATGAAGCTGGCCAAAGTCGCGGGGCGCCAAACAATTTTGCAAAGCCTCTCTCTTTCCGTGCTGGCCGCGATTCTCGCGGAATGTGCCTTGTTCATTGGCCATGACAGCGGAATTTCCCACCTCGCGGCTGCGGTGGAAATCCCTTGTTTGCTGCTCTTTGGCCCTACGAATCCTGACGTCTGGGCGCCTGCCAACGAGGGCGTCGTCGTGCTGAGACCAGGCGACCAGCAGCTTTCGAGTTTGGAAACCGCCCGCGTTCTCGCAAGAATGAATGAAATGCTCCTCAGTATCCCCCGAAACAATAGTCGCCGTTGACCCGGCGCTGCGTGTAGCCGGCTACGCTGTCCTGACAAGAAAAAAGGAAGAACTTACGTGCCCCGCCTTTGGAGTGATCCGAAACGGACCGAAGATGCAAGCCTCGGGCTGCTTGCTTGCGCTTCATGATGAGCTGACTGAGGTTATCCGAAAGCATCAACCTCACGCTATGGCAGTCGAGGGCGTCATTTATGTCCAAAGTTATCAGACGGCGATCACCCTTGGTGCTGCAAGGGGTGCGGCCATCTTGGCGGCGGTAAGGCGCGGTTTGCCCGTGCACGAATACGCGCCACGCCGAGTAAAGCAGGCCGTGGTCGGGCGAGGCGCAGCAGATAAGCGCCAGGTCGCCTTCATGGTGAGAATCTTGCTCGGGATGCGCCAGACACCTCCAGCCGATGCCGCGGATGCCATCGCCATAGGAATCACGCACTTTCAAGCGCTCGACGCCGCGCGAGCGACCGATACTCATCTCTCGACAATTTGACGACCCAATGAGGACGCTGGAAGTTCATTGGCTTGGACGGGTCGAGTACGCGGAAACGCTGGCCCTTCAGAATCGTCTAGTCAGCGAATATTTGGCGGGCGCTGGTGGCGAGAAGCTCTTGCTGCTCGAACATGAGCCGGTTTATACAATCGGTCACACACGCGATCAATCGAGCCTCTGTGGCCGAACCACCAATCTTCCTCATCCAGTCTTTGAGATCAACCGCGGAGGAAAAGCGACCTGGCACGGTCCAGGCCAACTCGTCGCCTATCCAATCCTTGATCTCGAGCGTTACGGACGAGACCTTCATCGCTATATGCGATTTTTAGAAGAGGTCGTCATTCTCACCTGCAATGAGTTGGGAGTGCAAAGCTGCCGGCGAGAGGGGCTCACTGGAGTCTGGGTCGAGGCGAGGAAAATCGCTTCGATTGGAGTTGGTGTGCGACGCTGGGTGACGATGCACGGTCTGGCCCTTAATGTCACGCTGCCCTCGCTGAAGTGCTTTGAGTATATAGCACCTTGCGGAATTCCCGGCGTGGAAATGACATGCCTGGAAAGAGAATCGGGCGGGCAGCTGGATGTTGGAAGTACAGGCTCAAATTCTTACCAGCATTTTCCTCCGCAGGTTGCCGTCCCGATCCGACGCTCCGCCGGAAGCAAGCGGGCAGCTCTGCCGATAAATGAGAGAGCTGGGAGATCAGCCGTAGATGACAAGCTGAATATTGTCTGGCAGGCTCCCCGCCACCTCGGAAGCGACGCTTCCTCTGAGCAGCTTGGCCATCGCGCCCCGATGGGTTGCTCCCAGCATGAGAAAATCCGCGCCCAAAGTAGCTGCCATGTCGACGATGATCGAGGCCGCGTTGGGCGCGCTCACAAAGAGCGGGACCGTCGTCACGCCACGATGCTTTCCGATCTGGAGTGCGGTCCCGAGGATGGCGCTCGCTTCGGGATCCTGCTTCCAATTCACGCTGCGAACGGCTCCGTCGGTGTAAAGCACCGCGATTTCACGGATGTACAAAACGTATAGGGCTGCATCTCGCATCTTGGCTTCGTCAATTGCAAACCGAAGCACGGGCGTGAGGCCTCGCACGCAGACAAGGATTTTTTGCGCTCCGCTGGACATTTGCGTCATCTGTTCGACGACATCTGGTTTGACGATGTCTGCAAATTCCTTGGTGACAGTCAGCGTGCGCGTTCCACTCAGTCGCTGTGAGTAAGCCCAAAGGAAGAGGCCGACTGTCAGCACACAGGTCACGAAGAAAAGAGCATCGTGTTTGGTCTTCGCCAGGGTGAATGCCACCGGAATCAAGAGGAAGAACGTGGCAGCCATCATGGCGCGCTCAAGCCAATGCATTTCGATCTTTGCGTTGAATGTGCAAGACCCAAGATTCACGCAAATCGCCCCAACTACTCCGATCGCATAGAGACCTGCCAAAGCTTCGAAACTGTTCGTGAGCAACAGCACCAAGACGGGCAGGCCGACGGCGATCGCCAGCGGGATCCGTGGAACGCCATGCGAGTTTAGTCTGGCGAAAGTACGAGGCATATCCCCTTCGCGCGACATCATGAAAAGGCATCCGATCAACGCGGCAATCGCCGTATTCACAGCGCTCAGGAGAAGTAAGGCCACGATAAGACCTGCCGCGAACCCGAAGATATGACCGAAGGCGACGCCGAAATCCATTGTGCCGTATTGTTCCGCCAGAAAACGCAGCATGTCCTCTTTGCGCTTGATCATTTCGGGGGCGAGTTCTTTGGGCAGCGAAAGCATCGCCCATCCGAGCAGCGCCGTGCCGAGGCTCACTTCGATCGCGACCGGCAAGATGGCCTTAACAGCCGCGCGGCCTACTTTCGGGCGTCCGATTACCGAGCCTGGGTCAGGCTTGAGCGTTCCAGTCAGATTAGCAATATCCTCAACACCGCTTAAGGCGAGAATAACCCCCACGAAAGACACCCACACGTGACGGAAATCGTCGTGCAGCGGCTCGAGGTGCGTGAACGTCAGATGTGGCGCAGCCAGCAGGATAATTGTCACAACGACAAGAAGCATTGGCAGAGCCAGGACCACGGCAAAGCTGCCACTGTGACGGGGGCCGAAATAATTGAGCGCTCCAATCAGCAGGATAACAATGATGGTAAGGAGCATTACATATTCCCGAGGAGCGCCCAAATAGCTCAAGGCAGCCCAACCGCTCAGAGCTGCAGTGACAGTGAGGTCCGCAACCAGCAGGAGGGCTCCAACGACGGCGAGTAGACGGCTCTGCGCCTTTGCCGACGAATAGACGCCTCCACCCTCGGGGAAAGCCCGGCAAACAACCATATAGTTGAGTCCCACGAGAGCTGTTAAGAGGCATACCGCAATAATGATTGGAAGAGAGGAAAATCCGGCCGCGACAAACGCCAGACCGATAACGTAGGCCTTGCTGGTTCCCCAATCGCCATAAAGCAGCGCGGAAGCGCGCTGCCAGTCCAGGTTTCGAGGGCGATGAATTTCCAGGCTATCCAAGTCGAACGGAGTTTGAACCCGGCACGCTCACCGCCTGTGCGTCGGCAGTCAATCACCTTCTGCACGACCGCGCGCGCCAGCTAGCGAGTCGGCGGCCGCAGATCACGGGCCGCTCCTCTCTTGAAACCGCCAGACTTTAGGGTACTCTCCCAATTGATGGCGGACGGTCGCTCCGGCTCCTAGCGAACGCCGGAGAGGAAAGTCCGGACACCACAAGGCAGCATGCCCTGCGAAAGCGGGGGAGCGCTGGACGAAAGTTCTTTGCGACGGAAAGTGTCACAGAAAATATACCGCTTCTTTCGTCCTCAACTTCGGCGAAAATCGCACGAGGCGATGAGGATTGATGAAGCAAGGGTGAAAAGGCGGGGTAAGAGCCCACCGCCCCTGGCGAAAGCAAGGGGGCACGACAAACCCCATGCGGTGCAAGACAGAACAGGAGGCCGTGGTCGCCTGCCCAATCTCGTGAAAGCGAGCTTAAACCTCCGGGTAATAGTCGCAGCCAGAGAGCTGCTCCGCACCAAATTGGCCGGAGCAAGATAAATGACCGTAGCTCCCAGAGTGCTCGCGCTACTGAGGAGCACAGAATCCGGCTTACAGCCATCAATAAGCGGAGGCGGTTCCAAAAGAGCCGCCTCCGTCCTTTTCACATTAAGAAAAGGAGTTTGACTCTGTTCAGGTAAATACTCGCGTCTTCCGGATCGTCAGTGACTTGCCTTTATAAGCCAGTCGGGTGATCGAGGAAGATCCAAGGAAGGCCGAAATGCAGCTCAACGGCGCGGGCGAGCGCCTTCACGCCAAAGACCTCCGTTGCATAATGCCCGGCGTAAAAGAGGTTCATCCGTAGTTCCTCTGCAGCCGTAAACGACCAATGGGGTCCCTCCCCTGTAATGAAGGTGTCAACGCCTTCAGCAGCTGCTTTGTAGACGGCATCCCCAGCGGCACCTGTGACAATTCCGATTTTGCGCGTTAAAATTGGTCCCCCGGCGGCAAGAAGCACGCTGCCACCAACCGCTTGCTCGAGACGGAGGCGAAGCACCCCACGATCGAGGGCTGTCTCCACTTGTATTCCAATCCCCAAAAATGGCTTGCGTGATTCAGGAAGATCAAGCGCATTGCACAAAAGCGCATTATTGCCAATGCGAGAATGCGCATCAAGCGGCAGATGCGCGCTATAAACGGCAAGGTCATTCTCGAGTGCGAGTTTTAGCTTGCGATAAAGCGCTCCGGTTACCGGTTGCAAACCATGCCAACACAACCCGTGATGAACGAGAAGCAGGTCCGCATCCGCATCGACGGCCATTTGAAGAATCGCTTCGCAAGCATCGACAGCAGCGGCCACTTTGTGGATGTCCCCCGAGTTTTCCACTTGTAAGCCATTGAGCGAGTTCGGGTGATCTTCGAGGCTGGCCAAGTTTAAAAGGTTGTTCTGATACTTGACGATTTCTTGGAGCCTCATGACGGCAGTATCACATGTTCTGTTCGGCACGCCAAATTGGCCAGGGGCTTGCCTCCTCCGTGAGAGTGGGTAGCTTACCCCGCCCTATGCTCAAGTCCGGAATCGTCGGGTTGCCCAATGTTGGCAAGTCCACCCTTTTCAATGCCGTCACCCGCACCCGCAAAGCGCACGTCGCCAATTTTCCCTTCTGCACGATCGAGCCCAACGTCGGCATCGTCAACGTTCCTGACCAACGTCTCGAAAAATTGGCTGGTCTTTCCAGATCACAAAGAATGATTCCGACCGCCATTGAGTTCGTTGATATCGCCGGTTTGGTGAACGGTGCAAGCGAAGGGCAGGGACTGGGCAATCAGTTTCTCAGCCATATTCGCGAAGTTGACGCCATTGTGCAGGTTGTTCGTTGCTTTGAGAACGCAGACATTCATCACGTATCGGGGTCCATCGACCCGGTACGAGACATCGAGGTCATCAATACCGAGCTTATTCTCGCCGATCTAGCCGCTATCAGGAAGCGCTCAGAACGGTTGCAAAAGAACGCTCGGGCCGGCGACAAGGTTGCTAAGGCCGAACTGGCCCTCTGTGGAAAAATCCTTCCCCATCTTAATGCCGGCAGACCAGCCGTGACGGCTAATCTGACCGCCGAGGAAAGAGAGCTCCTCAAGAACTTTTTTCTGCTGACCTCCAAGCCTACAATTGTGGCCTGTAACGTTGCCGAGACGGAACTCGGCCGACCGGACAATCCGCACGTCCGCGCAGTTCGCGAGTTCGCCGAACTCCAAAAGGCTGAGGCACCTGGAACTGCCCACGTTCGCATCGAAGCCGTTGTTATCAGCGCCCAGATCGAGAGCGAACTGGCTGAGTTGTCGTCGGACGAGGCCCACGAATTCCTATCTGGTTTGGGCGTGGAGGACAGTGGAGTGAGCCAGCTGATACGCGCGGTTTATCACCTGCTTGGCCTCCGCACCTTCCTTACGACCGGTCCAAAGGAAACGCGAGCCTGGACTATTCATGCCGGGGACAAAGCGCCGGCAGCCGCAGGAGTGATCCACAGCGATTTCGAGCGCGGATTCATCGCGGCTCAGACGATTTCCTACGACGACCTCGTGACGCTCGGATCTGAAGTCAAAGCTCGTGAAGCCGGAAAGGTCCGTCTTGAGGGCAAAGATTACGTGGTTCAGGATGGCGATGTCATCGAATTTCGCTTCAACGTTTAGGAGAGCTGGCCGGCTGGAGAACCCTTCAGGCAGTCGGTCATTCCATGCGTCGTATTGCTTCGGTTCTTGCTCGCTGGGTTGTTCGAAGACCCTTGCTTATTGCCTTGGCCGGGCTGCTCCTCGCCGCCGCGTCCCTTAAAATCATCTCTTCGCAGACCGGTTTCGATTCCGATATCCTCAATTTATTGCCGGCGGACGACATGGCCGTCCGCGGGTTGAAAATCTTCAACAGCGAATTCACGCCGGCCCGCGAGCTCGCTTTTCTGCTAACTTGGAAGGAGCGGCCGGCGGATCCTGACTTACAAAGAGAGGCATTCCTGGGGCTTCTGCGAAAACAGCCGTGGGTGGAACGGATTCTTGAGGCGCCGCCATTGGAGACCGCTGGCGGTCGCAAGACACTTCACGAAATTCTTGTTGCACTCTTGTTGAATTTGCCGCCGGAGCAATTTGCCGCAGCGATGCAGGACTTGACGCCCGCGGCGATTACCGCTCGGATTGCCCGCCTGGCAGCGCAGACCGCCGCTGGTTCTCCGCGAGCTCGCTTCGAACTGGAGAGTGATCCTCTTGGACTGGCCGCCCGGGCAGCAAAGCCCGTTTGGGACACCGTCTCCATTTCCGAGACCTTCAACCTGACTTCAACCGATGGCACGGTAATCATCATTCCGGTAATCACAAATCAGCCCGATCTCTCTGCCGAAGCTTGCCGAACAATGATGAGGAAAGTTCGCAGTTTTGTTGCCGAGAGCAAGCAGGCTCTTGGCCAGGACGGTCCTGAGATCGCAGTAACGGGCCGCTCCGCCTATGTCGAAGAGATTGAGCAGAGCATGCAACGCGATATCGCCACCACCTCCCTCGTCTCGCTTTTCTGCGTGACCGCTCTATTTTGGGTCGGCTTTCGACGCCTGCTTCCCTTGTTGGCCATTGCATTGTTGCTCGTTCTCACCGCTGTAACGACGCTGGCGTTTGGTCAGTTGTTTTTTGCGAAGCTAAATATTATTGCGATTAGTTTTTGCTCGATCCTTTTCGGCCTCGGGGACGATTTCAGTCTGCTTCTTTACCAACGATTCTTCCAATCGCGTAACGCAGGGGTGAACCGGGAAGCGGCGATTGCGGATTCGATTCGCCACTGCCAGCCGGGGATTTTGTCGGTCGCATTTACGACGGGAACTGGCTTCCTTGCGCTTTGGTTTAGCGGCTCGACTGGATTTGCTCAACTGGGTGTTTTGGTTGCTGTGGGCTTGCTGTTGTGCGCCGTTCTCATGCCGATTTTTCTCTTCCTTTTTGTTGGGAATTCGCCTTCTGCAGCGGCGTCGGTTGGTGCTGCCCGCCCCTTTGTTCGGCAATGCCTCCGATCTCCAAGCAGTGTGCTGACCGCCGCGACCGCGCTGTTTCTAACGGCAGCGATTTTGAGCATCATCCCCTGGCGGAGTCTCCGCTTTGACATCTCCCCGGCGTCTCTGGAACCGCGAAATATTCCCGCAGCCAAGGCGCTGGAACTGATGATGAAGAAATTTCCAGCGACGTTCGAACCGGTCATGATCGTTTTGCCACACCCCGATCCTCGTCAACTTGCCACACTGGATGAGATCCTCGCGCAGTTGAAGGAGAAAAAGCTCATTGAGACAAGCTCCTCCCCATCGTCTCTCGTTCTTGATCCTTCTCGCATGCAAGCCAACCGCAAAACCGCCGCCAATCGCGACCTAGCGGCCTCGCGGCACGCGCTGGAAGAAGCGCAGCAAGTTGCAGGTCTTAATCCTTCCTCCCTGAGCGACACCATTAAAGTGCTTGAGAGCCTGCCACAGGAAGCTCCCGGCGAGAGCACTTGGAGAACATTCTTGTCGACCGCCTCTCCCTGGTGGTTCTTGTTCGACCGCTTGATCTCGCCTGACACAGGAGCGGTTATCGCCTACGCAAGAACTCCAGCGCAAATTACCAGGGACCAGCGGGAACAAATCACCGAACTCGTCACGAGGTCTCTGCCCGAGGCGCTCGTCACAGGCTGGAGCCAAGCATTGGCCACTCTAAGTGCTTGGGCGTCCCGAGAACTTGTTGTTTTCGGGGGAGCGGTCTCCTTGGTCATTCTCCTGATTCTCGGCGTTCTGTATCGAGACGCGCGGCTTTGGTTGGTTCACACGATCGCACTTCTGGCCGCAGCGGCGGGGACCGTTGCCACGCTCAAACTCATGCAGGTTTCCATGAATCTGCTAAACGTCCTGGCTTTTCCCCTGATGCTCGGCGTCGGCGTAGATTACGGCACCCATATTATTCTGGCGGCGAAGCAAGAAGGAAGTCTTCCGGACAATGTTTCCGCCGTCCTCAAGCCTATTATCCTGAGCGGCCTAACAACTGCTACGGGTTTCGGTTCGCTTATGCTCGCACAGAATCCGGCGCTCTCCGGTCTGGGCACGATTTGCGCCACCGGTGTCGTGTGGTGCCTCTTGGCATCGCTGCTGATCGTAACGCCTGCAACGCTCGCTTATCGAAAAGGATAGAAGCCTTCTCGAGAGGGTTTCGCCGGCTTGCGCCAGAATGAAGCCCCGGTTAGATACCCGACATGAAGATGCTCGTGCGCATTTTGCTTTGCCTTGCCACTGTTGCGATCTGCAATGCGCGGGCCGATGACGTAGTTTTGCGTGTTCAGGGGAAGCTCAAACAGCTCGGACTTTACAACGGTGTCGTTGACGGCGAATTGGGTAGCCAAACGGCGGCCGCCATACGGCGCTATCAGATTGCCCAGAGGCTGAGGGTGACCGGCATGCTGAACACGCAAACCCTCCGGCGCCTCGGCATCGCCGCTCCTCGAACGCGCGCTCCTGTGAGAGCCGCGACACGGGTGCCGGAATACGTTGCTCTCGCTGATCTTTTCAAAGGCGGGCCCTTTATTTCACTGGACCCGGAGGTGCAAATCGCTGTGATTCACCAAGCAAAGAAAAACCTGCGACTGCTTGGCTACTTCCATGGGCCCGTTGACGGTCGACCGACTCCGTCCCTGTCATCTTCTCTCAAGGCTTGGCAAGCGAGCGCCGGGTTTCGCCGGACGGGCCGTTTCGACGAAAATACGCTCAAGGGCCTCTCCTTGATGCCGAACTAAAGGCTCCCCTTGATCACTCCTCGATCCTGGCTTCGCCTCGTCTCGAGGGAGGGGCTCTCAAAGCTTCCAGAATTCCTGGGTTGGGTTGGGATGGGGATTCTGACCGTCTGGGCAGCAAACGCGAGATTTCAAATTCCGGCGATTGGGGTTGCCGAGTGGGACAGCTGGGGATGGCTGAACCCGGCATTGAATTGGTTGGGGGGTCCGGGTTTCCATGAACAGTTTGAGCGAGAATGGCTGTACGGCGCGTTTATCGCGGCGTGTCTGCGAATTACCGGTTCCTTCTCCGGTTACATCGCCGTTCAACAAACTCTTGGCCTCCTCGCTGGAGTGCTGATCTGGCTTACATGGAGAAGCTGGACGAGCCTCTTCCCAAGAAGTCTCTTCTTCCAAACCGCGGCCGCACTCCTTGGCCTTTTCGTCGTCTCCGCGTATCTCTTCAGCCCCATCGCGCTCGCGCTGGAGCTTTCGATACGCCCGGAGGGAATCATGGCCTTCGTTGCTTTCCTTCAGCTTTACTGCATCACCAACTATTGCAGATTTCGCTGGCGTGAGCCGCGGCCGATGGCTTGCGCCATCTTTGGCGCTCTCGCGATCCTGTTCGCGTATGCGCTCTTTGTGCTCAAGCCCAACTGGCTGCTTGCGCTCCTTGCAACGACATTACCAGTGTTCCTTGGCGTCTTTGGAAACACGACAGTTCCTTTGTCGCTTCGTCTCCTCGCGCCTGGTTTAGGTCTTCTCTTGGTCGTGACTACTCTGCTGCTGCCGGAGAAGGTCTTCTTTTTTCCTGCGACGGACACAAGACTGGTCCTGCCGATGACGTTGTTTACCATCCACGCGGATGTGATCCATGAAAACATGAAGAGCGAGCTCGCAGGCCAGCCGATCCAGGAAGAGCGGCGCCAGTTTCTCGAGAAATTCCTGCCTCTTTTTGATCAGGAAATGCAGACCGCTAGGACATTAGCGAGATATTACCCAAGGCTAGGATTTGACCCTGATTACTTGATGTATCGTTCCCCTCTGTTTCCCTTCCTTGAAAACAGCTGCGCGATGTCGCGCAAGGAAATCGCAAACTTCTGTCGCACCAGTTTTCTGTCTGCGATCTGGAACCGGCCTCTCGACTATGCCAGAAAGCTCTTCACTCAGCTCGGCTACTTCTTTTTCCCCGATGATGCCACATTCTTTCGCAAGCGTATTCACATGGGGAAGCTCTACGAATATGTGCTCACAACGGTGCCCCCATCATTGGACGAGACTATAAGCCAACCGACCAGGGATCTTTACAAACGATATCGCGAGCGGGTCGAAGTGCGCTCCGGCCAGTCCGATGTTCTCGAGGTTGTCCGCCCCTTCGCCACTCTCCTGAGAGTCGCGGCCGCGGCCGCTTTTTTCATCGAAGTTTCCTTCATGCTTTCTTTGGCTGCCTGCCTGGTCTTCAGATCCCTGGCGTCGTTTCGGTTGGCGGGTTTGGTCGCTCTGTTATTCTTCCTGGCTCCCGCGGGGAACGCGCTAACCATCGCCCTGATCCATGCTCTCGACAATTCCCGCTACCGCGGAAGCTACGGTCCCTTGCTTTTGTTCGCTCTGTGCGCCCTTTTTGTCTTCGCGCTTACCACATTCGCTTACGCGGCGAAGATGATCTACCGCAGACACCGCGTTGAGAAGTCCCGTCCTTGATTAGCCGGCTCGCACAACTCCTGCTCGGACCCTGGCGACCAGCATCTGTTATCGCTTACGCTGCAGCCATCCTCCTCCTTTGCGTATCGGTCGGAGTCATCGGGCTGCGGATCACAGATCAGACCAACCACGAAGTGGAGCCCTTCGATCAAGGCGCCTATATCGCCATGTCAAAACAGATGGAATCTTCTTGGTACCCTTGGTACTCCGATGGCACACGAAATCCGCTCTTCCCCTGGCTAGCCGCAACATTTCTCGATCCAAACAATCCTGAGTTCTTCGAGACCGGAAAGAAACTCAATGTCGTCTTCGCGGTTTGCGGGACCGCAATCTTGGGGTTGTTCTTTGCGCTTCGGCTGGGTCCGTTAGCAGCCTTCAGTTGCACAGCGCTGGGATCCCTTGGTGCGCTCTTGCCGATCTCGACCTTCTTTGGAGCTGAGGGGATTTTTCTTTTGATCTTCCTTTTTGTGTGCGCGTGCGCCATGCGGTTGCTGAACGAAAATCCGATATCCCTTTATCTGCTTCTGGGTATTCTTACCGCGTTTGCCTGGCTGGCCAAATCCTCTACGACTCCGTTTCTGGCCTTATTTGTTTTCTTCAGTCTCGGTCGGTGGATCTTAAACGTCAGGAACCCAAGCCGCCTCCCATGGCACCTGCGGGCTCCTGGTTGGAGCGCCCGCCGATTTGGTGTGGGACTCGCGCTCTGCGCGGCGATATACTTCGCCCTCATCTCTCCTCGCCTCCTTCATGCACATAAGGCGTGGGGTAGCGCCTTTTACAGCCTGCCAAGTTTTTGGTTCTGGGCCGATGATTGGGAGACCTGCGTGAGAAAGTACGCCGACTGCAGGAAAGTCCGTCTGGCAGAGCTTCCCATTGAAGAACAACCGACGATGGCCGGTTACTTCCATCGCCATGACGTAGGGGACGCTTTAGAGCGCTTGAGAAATGGAGCCGCCATGCGATTGGGTCAACTTTTCCATCCCGAAGGCAAGTGGCGGCTTACCGTCGAAAAGAGAGGCAAGCCGAGACGCATCGTCCTTCCGCATCGAGGATTCTATTTGGTAGGACTTGGTGTGCTCGGCCTGAGTCTGGGCGCGTTCGCGATGGCGCGAAGGCGCCTGGAAATGGTTGGGCCAGTTTCTTTGCCCCTCTTGCTTGGGTTGGCGACATTTGTGGTTTACGTCCTGGCCACCGGATGGTACCTGCCGACGGGGCCCGGCCATCGATTCATCATGATTCTGTACCTGCCGCTGCTTTGGATGCTCGCGCAAGGGGGGGAGCAACTACGGTCGGCAGCAGATTCTCGATCCGCCAACGTGCTCTACTTGATAACTCACCTCGCGATCTGCGTCTTACTGCTCTTTAGAATCGTTGTCCTTTTGCAGGGCACGCGATTTGAGAAGGTCTCCTACGCATTTTGAGGGCGCCGGGATAGTGGATGGAGTTCTTTCTCAGCTTGCTCTCTGTAAAAGCCGCCACTCCGCACACATAAAAGATCTACCGCACGGTCGACAACTTGACTTCTCACGCTGAATTTCAGTCGAATCGAGCGCGCGTGCGCTAGAGCAGTGACAACGCTGTTTCGCGGCCACATCAATACGGATAGCAAGTTGTCCTCCGCCTCCACAGTCCGTGATTTCTCAAGATAACTGATTATTACGGCGCGCTTCAAGCAAATGACCGAAGCGAACATCGCGCGGACCGTAGAGAGCTGCTCCTCTCATGGTCATCGCTTCCGTTGATTGGCTTTTCCTATCACGTATCTGTACCGCGTTTCCTTGCTGGCAACTTTACTCCAATTCATAAGTAACCGTTACACTTCCGGAACCAACTGCGGCAGCAAGCCCCTTAGTATCGTTGATACGTCCAAGCCTTGTATAGCCGTAGGATGTAGAGAATGTCTTATAGAAAAGCACCAGGGTATTAGAACCATAAATCATTAAATCGCCGCCTTGGATTGTTCCGGGATTGGATGCGTTTGTCGGCAGGTTGATTGGTAAATCGAAATATTTCTCGTTTCCGTTCAACTCACTCATATTGATGGTCATCGGCAACATGCCTTTGAATGCGGTTGCTGTGGCATTGTCATAGAGTCTTGCGCGGAAAGTACTGGAACCAATCGTAATTGTCATTTGATTGCTCGTTGAATTAGGGTTATCGGGAACCATAGGGGCGCCTTTAATAGAAGATGCCAAACCGGCTAAAAGGGACCATACGGCGCAAATGATGATAAGTTCATGTTTCATGGCTTGTAGCTGCCCGTGTCGAGCCGACACAGGTTGGCAATACCGGCAGAATCCTGAGGCTATTCCGCGAACTTAGATGCACCAAAGCAGGGGCCGGATTCTTCACACCGTTGTTGAGTCTATCAGGGGACTTCTTCCAATCGTGTCCGATCACAAGACTCGTTTCTTTCTGCGCGTCATGGCTTGACCATGATCTTGATCGCTTCCCGCTCGTTCATCGCCTGGTAGCCGTCAGGGACCTGGTCGAGGCTTATCGTGCGGTCGAAGACCCGGCCGGAATCGTTCTTCTCGCCGCTTACGCGAACTGACGGCGTCTTCGTTTCGTAAACCACGGGGCCGGCGACTGTGAAAACGACTGCGATGCTCGGCAGCAGCGCCGCCATCTCGACCTGTCCCCTGTGCGCCAGTTCCGGCGCTATCGGCTGGAGGTTATCTGAGAGCCGCGGCGGCTTTGGGCCCCGACTTACGATCGATAGCGGCAAAGTAATTACCCTCAGCCCGTCGGCCCTGTGCGATCTGTCCGATCCCGGGAGTGGCACCGTTGATAATGCTAACTTTGTGGGCCATATGATTTCTTGATTGTTTCTTGCGAGGTTGAGCAATTGAAGTTCGCCGAGACCATCCGCCATCGACGAAGTGACTGCTCGCGGGATCGTGCGGCACTTGTCGCGATCTTGCGCAAGAACGTTTGCGCAGCCGCGATGTTGCCGCAGTTGGCGACATCACTACACCGTTTGGCCGCCGTCAACGACCATGGCCTGGCCGACAACGAAGGAGGCGGCATCGGAGCACAGCCAAAGGACGGCTGCGGCGATCTCCTCGGGCTGGCCCATCCTTCCTATCGGCTCCTGGGCGAGCACCGCTTGGTGCCCCTCAGGGGTGTCACCGAAGACCCGCTCGATCATGTGGGTGTCGATGATGCCGGGGCAGATGGCGTTGATGCGGATGTTGGACGTGGCGTAGTCGAGGGCCGCGCACTTGGTGGCGCCGATGACGCCGAATTTTGAGGCGCCGTAGGAGGCTCCGCCGGCGAAGCCCTTGACCCCGGCGCCCGAGGACGTGTTGACGATCGCGCCACCTCCATGCTTGAGCATCAGCGGAATCTCGTACTTCATGCACAGGAACACGCCGCGGAGGTTGATGGCGACGACCCGGTCCCACTCCTCCTCGGTGATATCGGCGGTCGCCGTTGTCGCTTGTTCAACACCGGCGTTGTTGAAGGCGGCATCCAGCCGCCCGAAGGTTTCGAGCGTCTTGTCCAGCGCGGCTTTCACGTCCTCGGCGCGCGACACGTCGCACCTGATCGCGAGCGAGCGCCCTCCGAGTTCCTCTATCTTGCGGGAGGTCTCCTGGTTGCCTGCTTCCGAAACATCGGCGACCACCACGTTTGCGCCCTCGCGCGCGAATGCCAACGCCGTCGCGCGGCCGATGCCGCTCGCTGCTCCGGTGACAAAAGCCACTTTCCCTGTAAAGTTTCCGCTTTGATTTGTTGTCATGTCGTTCTCGTTTTCGTGTTTGTCTCACCGCGCGGGCGGGCGACGATCGCTGCCAATGGCGGTCCTTGTTGGTCAATTCTCTTCACACTTTTGCGGCAG
>CAVUTD010000005.1:0-163747 GCA_963744345.1 uncultured Verrucomicrobiae bacterium | reverse complement strand
CGCTTAACGGCGTGCCCCTTGGCCCGGAATTTCTTGTTTCCTACAGGCCCATTATCGCGCGCGCAAGCGCGCGAGTATGTATTTATTCCCTTCTTATATTCTTCTCCCTCCTCCGACAGAGGAGAGCGTGATGCGGGTCTCCCCGGAAGAACTCCGGCACCGGGAAGTGTCCATCAGCCAGACCCGTAGATAGCTGCTCCGCAAGATTCCAGTTCGGAGCGCCATTTGGTCACCGCCGAGTTTGCCCGACTGAATGTTCGGGCGATTTCCTGCAGCTCCCAGGGAAAGGTTGTCGGAGGAAGGACGGCGCAAGGTTCAGGCCGAGGTCAACATTGCGCTCACGGCCCGCAATCGCAAATAGCTCGACAGCCGTGCGCGTCCGTAGCCACGCCTGCGAAGTTCGACCCGTTCGACCCGTCGTGATTTCAGAATATCTGGTGACTAAATAGTGACTAAATTCAGCTATGATCCGATGAGTACGATTGAGTACCGAATGGAATGCACTTCTGTGCTTCGATTGTGAGCGGATCCTGTATTTAAGCCACTCCAGAGAGGTTTTGGAGTGGTGGCTGGGGAGGGAATCGAACCCCCGACACGAGGATTTTCAGTCCTCTGCTCTGCCAACTGAGCTACCCAGCCTCTTAGGCGAACCCCCAAGGCTACGCAGCTGATCGTTTCCTGACAAGGGGGATGACCGAAAAATCTGCCGCCCGCCGGGGACACCAGTTCGACTACTCGAGCGCTTGCCTAAAGGACCAAGCCGAGATCAGCAAGCTTCCCACGCGTTTCCTTGGCGTCCCGATTTAAGACGGAGTGAAGGCCCAACCGAGAGGCGACATCGCAAAGGAGCGGACGATCTTCGACGTAGGCAACCTCTTCCGGCCTGACATGCGCAACGTCCAAGGCAAGCCGATAGATGTCGAGGTCGGGTTTGCGGATGTGAACGAAAGAGGAAACAATGAAGAAATCGACGAATTGCTTAAGCTCGAATCGTCGGATGCGATCTTCAGCAATTTCGCGACCTTCGTTGCTGACGACGGCAACACGCAGCTGATAAACGGCCTTCAGCCGTTTCACCAAGTCCATCGTGTCCTGGTAAGGCTTGGCTTGCTCGAGAACGTAGGTCTTGAAATCCTCGGGGGTAAAGGGCCTCGGCTCATAAAAGACGATCTGCCAGAGATATTCATCGAGAGTCATTTTCCCTTCCTCGTAAATGTCGTAGGTGACGTGGTGACGATGATAGATCTCTTCGTAGTCGAGGCCAAAATGCTCTGCGGTTTGTTTGCGAAGAGGGGTATCCCAACCATTCGTAAGCAGGACGCCACCGATGTCGAGGAAAAGGGTCGTGATCATTATTTCGGAATTGTCTCCTTGAGCAGCGTGCAAGCAAGAATTCGATAGCTTTGCCCTGCTTGGGTTTCTGCTGTCGAGTTCGGTCGGTTCATGCAGAAGTCGAGAGAGCTATGCTCTCCTGCAAAAGCAAAACACCGAAGGATTTCTCCTTCGGTGTTCTTGCGAGAGCTCTCTGCCTTTGAGGCGTTAAGTTGAGATGGAGTTAGAACGCAAACCGCATGCCCGCACGAAGATTAGCAGCATTGCCAAACTCCTCGTTGCCATAGAACCAACGTCCGTCAACGAATGCGCCGATATGGTCGGTAAAGCGATATTCCAAACCGCCTCCGACGTTTCCGTAACCCCAGACATCACCATCCCACGCGGCGCCACCGCCCACCAATACATAGGGAGCAAGATTGAGGGCGCAGATTGGATAGCGGAGAAAGAAATTGCCGCCGACGGGCAGATGAAATGCGACTCCGTCGCTATCAAACCACTGTGCCTCATATCCGATACCAAAGTAGCGAGCGAAGAAGAAGTTCACACCAAAGCCGCCACCCGGCCCGGTTTTGAATACGCTTCCATTGTGGCCAAAGATCTGGCTGTAAAACCCGTCGATCTGCCATTCCATATCACGGAATCTGCAGGGTTCGGGAGTGACCACCGTCTTAACTTCCTTGAAGGATTTTGCCTCGACGCCGCTACCTGCGAAGGCGTCCAGAAGAGACAGTGCAACGATTGATGTGGTTAGGAGCAGTTTTTTCATCTGAGAATGTGTTTCGCGGGTAGGTAATGCCAAAAGGGCGATAACATTGTCAAGCGGATTTATTTCAAATTTGGAAGAGGAATAGCGATCATTCCCTCATAAAGGGCTTTCCCAATGATCGCTCCATGCAGCCCGGGCATCGCCGCCAACCGCTTGAGGTCGTCGAGACGGGCCACTCCACCGCTGGCAATGAGGTTGCCATCGATAACTCCGAGCAGGTCCTGCAGCGCAGAGTAGTTGGGGCCTTCGAGCATGCCGTCAGTGGCGATGTCGGTGTAGATAAGGGTGCTTGCGCCGGCCTCCTGAGCCGCAAAGGCAAGATCGGTCGCGCTTCTGGTAGTTAGTTCTGTCCAGCCCCGGACGGCGATCAGGCCGTTTCTCGCGTCAATTCCTACGGCGATGCGGTCACCTCCAAATTCAGCGCAGGCCTGCCGGACAAACTCCATGGACTCCCAAGCACTTGTTCCAAGAATAACCCGATCGACACCGGCCGCGAAGGCGCGGCTGATGTTGCGGACATTGCGCATGCCGCCTCCAAGCTCGCAGGGGATGCTCATCGCTGCGCAAATGCGCTCTATGGACGGGAGGTTCCTTGGTTCTCCGCTAAACGCCGCGTCCAGATCAACAAGATGGAGCCAATCGGCGCCGGCCTCTTCCCACTTTCTGGCAATGCTGACCGGATCGCTCGAATAGACGGTCTTTTGTTCAGCGAGGCCGCGCTTGAGCCGGACGACTTCGCCGGCCATGAGATCAATGGCGGGGAGCAAGAGCATGAAAGAGGATGGGTGCCGCCGGCTTTCAGCCTCGTCTAAGCAAGAGTGTTCAGGAAATTTCTCAACAAAGTGAGACCGGCTGTCTGGCTTTTCTCCGGATGAAATTGCGTCGCATGGAGGCTCCCGCGGCTCGCGCTGGCCGCAAATAATCCACCATACTCGCACCGAGCGCTCACCAGATGGTCGTCGGCTGGGACAGGGAAATACGAATGCACGAAATAGAAATAAGGGATCAGGGGCAACGTACGGTAGATTGGACCTCGTACGTCGAGCAACGTATTCCAGCCAATATGCGGAACCTTGAAGCGTTCGCCGGTGAACCGCACCACTCGGCCAGGGAGAACCCCCAAGCCCTTGCATCCAGGAGACTCCTCACTGGATTCGAAGAGCAGTTGATAGCCGAGACAAATCCCGAGATAAGGACGCCCGGCGTGCAACCATTCCAACAACGGGTCCCACAAGCCGGACTTGCGCAAATTTTGCGCACAATCACCAAAGGCGCCGACGCCTGGCACCACCAGAGCATCCAGATTATCAATCTGCGCAGCGCTCGTCACCAGCTCGACGGCGGCTCCCGCCGTCTCGAGCGCCTTAGAAACGCTGCGCAGATTGCCACTGCCGTAATCGACAACGCCGATAAACTTGGAACTATTGGCCATGGACCCAGCAACCTTCATCCTGTCCGTCCAATTGCTCAACGAAGAGAAGTCCGTTTCTTTTTGCTCTCGATCAATCAGAGCACGCCCTTTGTGCTGGGCACCCCCTCGACGCGAGGATCAATTTGCGTGGCGACGTCAAGGGCACGCGCCACAGCCTTGAAGACACCTTCGGCCATGTGGTGCGAATCCCGGCCGGCAAGAATTTCCACGTGCAAATTCATTCCGCCGTTCATTGCCAGAGCGCGAAGGAACTCCTCGACCAGCTGAAAAGAGAAAAGGCCACCGATCGCTTCGACCGCTGAGGGTGGGTTGTAAACGAGGTAGGGACGTCCACTGAGGTCGATGACTGCACGCACAAGTGATTCGTCCATCGGCACATAAAAAGCCCCATAACGCTTGATTCCGGCCTTATCTCCCAAAGCCTTGATCAAAGCCTGTCCGAGAGTAATCCCGACATCTTCGACAGTGTGATGGAAATCGACGTCGATGTCCCCCTTGGCATCGAGGTCGAGATCGAAGAGTGCATGCCGCGCGAAGAGCGTGAGCATATGATCGAAGAAGGCGATACCGCTGTGAACATTGGAGACGCCCTTCCCATCGATGTTCAGGCGCGTGCGGATGGAAGTTTCGCTCGTGGTCCGTTCGATGGAAGCTTCACGTGACATGGATTCATGATGCCGCCGCCTTCTCCGAGCGAAAAGCAAACTCTTTCCTGCAGAGCTCGACGGCTTTGGAAATCACTTTGAATTGGGCATCCACGCGATCATCGAGGTGGAATTCCGAAGGGGTTTCAATGGTAAATATTCGGGCGGTGTTCTGGAAATAGAGGACGAAGGCTTCGGGCCACTCCGGCATCAGGTCGGGAGTAATTGAGCGCCGAACAATTCCGGCGCGCGAAGAACGGCCTTCTATTCTTTTTCTCGGATCGGGGGGAATATTTTCTGCAGCAGCTTCGAGGAGAATCTCGCCCCAGTACGGCTTGATGCGCTGCAACTCGTAAATGTACAGGCCAAGCGCATCGTAATCTTCATGCAAATTGAGAGCGAGGTCGAAGGCGCACCCGGTAATCCACTGCATCTGGGCGGCGATCTGCGGGACGGCGGAGGTATGGAAGCTGCGATTGAGATCGCGCCCTTCGGGGTCTCGGCGTGAATTGTTCACCAGACCCCAGGGATTCAGACAGGGAAAGACGAGGGCGTTCAAGTTGCGCAGGATGCTGGTGTTCGCCTGAGCCCATTCGATCAACCCTTCAGTTGCCGCGGCTTCATCGCCGTGGATACCTGCAGACAAATACACGGAGGGAGCGTCGGTCTTCTTGCGGCCCGACGCGAGGCAATAAAGATTGCACCCGCCAGCTTCGGAATACTTCTTGATGCGCAAGTCGGTCACCGCAGCGACCGCTCGCCACCGGCGCATCAAGAATTTGTAGTCATGGGCGCGGTTGTGGCGGAGCGAGCGAATGGGCATGAGAGCGATCGCTGCGACGATGTTATCTAATCGATAAATCTGCGAGTGATCTCAGCGTACGCATCGATTCGCCGGTCTCGCAGGAACGGCCAGTGGGTGCGTTGTGTTTCCACGGTGTTGAGGTCAGCCTCCGCCACAATCACCTCATCCTTATCGACTGAAGCTTTTGCCACGATTTCTCCAGACGGATCACAGATGAAACTCTGGCCCCAGAATTCGATTCCTTCGCTTCCTTCAGGGGCTTCGTGCCCAGTGCGGTTCGGCACGGCGACATAGCAGCCGTTGGCGACGGCATGACCCCTCTGGATAGTTTCCCAGGAGGAATGCTGACGCGCGCCATGTTCGGCTTTCTCGCCGGGATGCCAGCCAATAGCCGTCGGGTAAAAGAGAATCTGCGCCCCGCGCAACGCCGTAAGTCGAGCCGCTTCCGGATACCATTGATCCCAGCACACACAGACGCCGATCCGCGCAAATTTCGTGTCCCACGCGAGAAATCCGAGGTCGCCCGGAGTGAAGTAGAACTTTTCGTAGTAAAGCGGGTCGTCGGGAATGTGCATCTTGCGATACTTACCGAGATAGGTGCCGCCGGCATCGATGATCGCAGCTGTGTTGTGGTAAATGCCCGCAGTGCGCCGCTCGAAAAGTGAAGCAACAATGACAACGTCGAGCTCCTTCGCCAAGGCCTGCAACTTCTCAGTCGTCGGACCGGGGACCGGCTCGGAAAGATCAAAATATTTGTGATCCTCAACCTGGCAGAAATACACCGAGCGAAAGAGCTCCTGCAGGCATATGATCTGAGCACCGCGACCGGCGGCCTCTCGAACGCCGCTTTCTGCCGCCCCTAAATTAGCCTCCAAACTCTCGGAACACCGGCGTTGGACGACGCCGATCTTCACCCGTTGTTGCGACATGGTCCGAAGCTTGCCACAATTCTCCGAATGAAAAAAACGCTTTTCGCCCTTTTTGCCGTGACAATCTGTTTTCTACCGGCGAGCAACGCCAGCGACATGGCAGATATTCGCATTATTATAAAGACCAGCCGGGGAGATATTGAGGGAACCCTGTATCCTTCCAAAACTCCGGTGACCGTCGCAAATTTTCTCAATCTCGCCAAGCGAGGGTATTACAACGGTATCACTTTCCACCGCGTGATCCCCGACTTCATGATTCAGGGCGGTGATCCCACAGGCACAGGTCGCGGCGGTCCAGGTTACACCTTCGAAGACGAATGCCGTCCAGATCTTAAACACGACAAACCCGGAGTGTTCTCGATGGCAAACACGGGAAAACCGGTTTCCAACGGCAGCCAATTCTTCATTACCCACGTGCCAACACCATGGCTGGACGGAAAGCACACCGTCTTCGGCCATGTGACCAAGGGTCAGGACGTCATCAATGGTATTCGGCAGGGAGACAAAATCCAGCAAATCGAGATCTTGGATTCTCCAGACGAGCTCTTTGAGCAACAAAAGGCGCGCATCGCCAAGTGGGATGCAACGCTGAAAAAGTAGGCTCCAGGTCTTGCTACGAACCTATGGGCCAACGCAGCCGGCGACGTGCAAAGCCGCTGCCGCACCCTGATACTCAGGGTGAGAGAACCTTAAACTATCTGCGCGCTCAGTAGACGAATGACACTCCAAGAGACGTCGACGGACCTCAGGTGAGCAACTCGTTGGGCACCTTGCCGCCATTGTCGGCGATTTTTCTGATCACCGTCTTGTGGAGCCAGATGTTCATTTTGGCGCTGTCGCTGGTGTCACCGGTATAGCTAAGATCTTTGGCGAGTTCCTTGC
Source organism: uncultured Verrucomicrobiae bacterium (assembly GCA_963744345.1). Taxonomy (GTDB): domain Bacteria; phylum Verrucomicrobiota; class Verrucomicrobiia; order Chthoniobacterales; family Terrimicrobiaceae; genus DASTFP01. The sequence continues at coordinate 156,954 of CAVUTD010000005.1, read as the reverse complement.
GTGCGGTGAGGCTGCTGTCCATGTCGACAAGCTTCATGAGATCGACGATGGACCTACGCCAGTCGAGCTTCTCGGGATTCTTCGACGCGAGATCGTCAAGAATTGCGGTCACGTCGACATTGGCGGACGTCGCCCCTGAACTGGAGGCCGGCACGCCGCTCGGCTGCTACTGCGCCGCTTGCCGGCTGTGCCGGGAGCTGCCCCTGCGGCAGCCGCGTCCTTCGAAGGCGTAGCGGCAGTCTGTTGGCCAAAAACTTTGGAGAGGAGATTAGAGAAAAGGCCCATTGGTAAATAACTGGTTGAGGTTGGTGTGGTGGGGAAAGTTGCCGTCCGGCGCCCTGACGATGAAATCAGGTTCTCTTAGTAACGAGACGGTATACGACGAGGAGTATGATCGCTCCCAATGTGGCGATAATTATGCCACCGAAATCGAAGGATTCGACTCTGCCCAAGCCAATGAAGCTGCCCAGAAAACCGCCGATGATGGCGCCGACAACGCCGATAATGATTGTGACAAGCATACCTCCGGGGTCTTTGCCAGGTACAATGAATTTGGCAAGTGCGCCCGCGATCAAGCCGAGAAAAATCCAGGAAATTATACCCATATTCTTGAGGCTACGTCAAAATGAGCTTGGACATCAAGTCAAAACCACTTCCTTGTGCTGAGCGGCGATCGCTCCAGCTTCCACCCTCGTTACTTGAGGAAGCGCGGAGCGTAAGAGGAGAGTTGTTCCAGAGGGTTCTTAAAAGACGGCAGGTTCTCCTTCATTGAGCAGATGAATTCTGTCCAGAAGTTGAAGTTCCAGAGCCTTCTCAAGGAGACGACGCGGGGGCTCGAGCAGCGGTTCATAGCTGAGGCGAAACGTTCCAAAATGCATGGGAATCATCATCTTCGCCCGAAGCTCTCGAAAAGCTTGCAGGGCCTGTTCTGGATTCATATGAACGTCGCGCTTAGTCGGTGCTTCATAAGCTCCGATTGGCAGCAGAGCAATATCGATGGCCGCACGCGCGCCGATTTCAGTGAAACCTGCGAAGTACGCGGTGTCGCCGCAGTGAAAGATTGTGCGACCGGCATACTCGAGGAGAAAACCTCCAAATCCGCGATGACTATCGTGAAGAACGCGCGCGCCCCAGTGGCGGGCCGGCGTTAGCGTGATTTTGAGCGTCCCATGTTCAAAGCTTTGCCAAGGGCGCAGCTCATGAACCCTGTTGAAACCGAGGCCATGCACGAGACTGCCGACATGTTCCGGCACCGCGATTGGCTGGTCACTGGCGATGGCGCGCAGAGTACTGCGATCAAGATGATCGAAATGGGCATGTGTCACCAGGACAAGGTCCACCGCCGGAAGGTCGCGGATCTCGATCCCGGGATTCTTGATACGTTTGATCACCTTTAGCCACTTGGCCCAATTGGGATCAATGAGCACACTATGCTCGGGAGTTTGAATCAAAAAGGAGGCGTGCCCTATCCAAGTAATGCAGAACTTGCCGGGCATCACTTCGGGGAAAGTCGGCTTGATCTTGCGTCCCTGGCGCTTGGTAAACAGTGACGGAATAATGACTTCCGCAAGAAAATTTCGCCTGTGCCAACCCTCGCCCAAGCGCATATCAACATGATCCGCCGGCTTTGCGCGCTTTCTTCTTTTCAGCAAGGGGCGCACCATAGGGGCGGAGTGTCGAATGATTTGGAGCGAAAAGCAAATACTGCGCGAGAAAATGAAAGCGGCGGTGCGCAACACAGCTGGGAAAGCTCTGGCTTCGCAGCTGATCCGCCGCCATCTTCAGAATTCCGCACTGTGGGAGGAAGCACAGGTGGTTTTTGGCTTTATCGCGCTTCCTGGAGAACCCGATTGGCTGGGCGACTATTCTCCCGAAAACAAGCTGATGGCATTTCCGCGGATCGGCGAACAAGGCACGCTCTCCTTCCATTGTGGCACGGCGTTCGAAGTCGGAGCCTTGGGGGTGAGACAGCCGACTGGTGGAGCGGTTGCGCCTTCACCTGACCTAGTGCTCGTTCCGGGATTAGCCTTCGACTCCCGTGGCGCTCGACTTGGCAGAGGGAGAGGCTTCTACGACCGATGGCTTAGCGAAAACCCGGCGGTAAAAGCGCTCGGTGTCTGCTTTAAGTGCCAGATCGTGGAAAGGGTACCCAGCGAGCCGCACGATGCGCGGGTGCACGCCATCCTCACTGAGGAGGGATTTATTTCGCCTTAAGGCGGTGATAGGGCGAATCATCTGCCCGCAGCAGAATCTCGGCCTCTTGTGAAGCAACCCGGGCCTCGTCAACCACCCGGCGAAGAAGAACAAGAGATGCGATCGCATCGGACAGGGCATTGTGCCAGCGAAAACCCGGGAGGGCTTGGCGCACTTCATCGTCCAAACCAAGATCAACGATGAGATCACCAAGCGCGAAGGATTTCTGGCGGGGCCAGAGTGCGCGCGAGAGTTTCAAAGTATCAACCCACGGTCCGAAGCCGTGGAAGGGAAAAGCGCGAAGGAACCTCCTCTCCGTGGCAGAACCATGGGCCACAATCCAGCGGTTCTCGAGCAGTCTGCGAAGTTGCGGCCAAAGTTCCAGGAGCAGGGGTGCGCCGGTGAGATCCCGCGCACGAATGCCGTGCACTTTCTGGGCCGCCCAAGTGATGGGCTGATCCGTGCAAAGAAAGCTGGTGAAGGTGTCGGAAAACGTCTGACACTCCATCACTGCGATGCCAATCTGGACTGGGACGTCTGTCCCCCCGCGTCGAATTCCGGCGCTTTCGAAGTCGATCGCAGCGAAGGACGACTCGGCAACAGTCATGGCAGGGTTAGACCGAAAGCAGGCATTCGCCCGCAATCCAGGCCACTGCCGGAACCTGCCGCCTCACAGCGTATCCTGAGACTGGAGGAGCAATTCCTCGGTGACCTTCCAGTCCACACACCCATCAGTGATGGAGACCCCATACTTCAAGGCGGAGAGATCATTTCCGAGCGATTGCCCCCCGAAATGGATGTTGCTTTCAAGCATGGCGCCAATGATTTCCCTGCGACCGGAGGCCCGTTGGGCCATGACGCTGCACCACACGTCCGGCTGACGGCCCGGATCTTTGCCGGAATTGGCATGGCTGCAATCGACCATCACCGCAGGACGCAGGCCGCTGCTGCGGAGTCGTTCACACACGCCGGTCACGTAATGTGGCTCATAGTTCGTGCCATCGCGACCGCCGCGCAAAACCACATGGCTGTCGGGATTGCCTGTCGTTTTGATGATGCTCGTGGCGCCATCCTGATCGATGCCGAGAAAACTGTGCGGTGTCCTGGAACTCTTCATGGCGTCAATGGCCACCTGCACGCTGCCATCCGTGCCGTTCTTGAAGCCAACCGGCATGGAAAGCCCGCTCGCCATCTCACGATGAGTCTGGGACTCGGTCGTGCGAGCGCCGATCGCAGCCCAGCTAATCAAATCCGCGGTATATTGCGGAACAATCGGGTCGAGGAATTCGGTGCCGGCCGGCAGTCCAAGGTCGGCAATATCAAGCAGGATCTTGCGGGCCAACCCTAAGCCAAAGGCCATATCACACGAATCGTTCAAGTGCGGATCGTTAATCAGACCCTTCCAACCGACTGTGGTGCGCGGCTTCTCGAAATACACGCGCATGATAATGAAACAGCGATCAATGACTTTACGGCTCAAAGCTGCCAGACGGCGCGCATAGTCGAGGGCAGCCTCCGGATCATGAATGGAGCATGGCCCGACCACCAGCAGCAGTCGATCGTCCTCACCTTGAAGTATGGCCCGAGCCTGCTGGCGCCCGCGAAGCACCGTTTCTCTCTGGGAGTGAGTGGCAGGCAGCTGTTCCTTGATTTGTGATGGAGTAATGAGGCGGGTAACACCGCGCACACGGAGATCCTCCAACGGCAGGGGAGGATTAGCGCTCGTGGGCGCTTCGATTGGCTGTTCGATCATAGAGGAAAAGGCTGCAATTATTCCCCAAATTGAAGTCCCTTGCAACACGTCGTTGAAAAGATCGGGACCGGACGATAGCCTGTAGCGATGGCAGTTGTCGCTCAGCAACCGACCGGCCGCACCCAGCGGCGGCTCGAGGGACTTTTACTTCTCGCCTCAAAAGCGCGAGCCAAAGGTCGCAGAATAGTTCGCCGACTTATGCGCAAGCCGCGCACGGTCACCGAAAGCCCAAATCTCCTGCCGACTCTTATCAAAGTCTTTGCGGCCTTTGCGCGCGTCGAGGGCGCGCTTTTCGAGGAGGAGATTGACTCCAGCTTAGGGTTTCTGCGCTATGACTATCCCGACACGGTTTATTCCGAGCTGAGAAAGCTCTTTCGCGAGGCGCTGCACCAGCATCAGGACCTCAACGCGATAGCTCAGCAACTCTCTGCCAACCTGGATGACGAAAGAAAGATCCTCCTCGGCGTTCAGCTTTACGACTTGATTTCCAAGGCAGGCCTGAAGCAGGAACAGGTCATCGCGTACTATTCCTTCATGTCCCAACTGGGCATGGCGGCCCAAGCGATCGACATCGTTTATCAGCTCAACGCCAACGACCAGAATGACGTCGGCATCTATCACCAGGGAACCTCGCCTCTTGAGGTCGTTAGCTTCGGTCCACCTGACCGCTGCGATGTTCTGCTTCCCGGCCTGCGCGAATCGGAGCGCATCCTTGCTTATCGCTACAAAGATTTGGTCATCCTCAAGAATCTTTCTGCCCGGAATCTGATTGTGCAGGGGCGCGTGCTGAAAAACGGCGACTTTTGCCGCATCTTTGCGGGTCAGCGCATCCTGATCGATGATCAAGTGCTGACGCATCAGGATCTCGTCTTTTATTTTAATGCCCGAAAGAACGTCTCCCTTCCGCAGATCTTTGTCACGGTCAATGAGGATGACGAGGTGCGTTTGGAGAAAAATCGCTCACGAGACTCGTGCCTCGAAGTGACCTTTGGCTTGCGCGTGAAAGTGACTGCGTTGAAAGAAGTCGACGCCGTGCTCAAGGAAGTGCGTCTACGGGAAGGTGCCACGATTGAAGCCACTCTGGAGGACAATATCGTTTTCCACAATGACAGCGAGCTTGATCTCGGCGATCTGCGGCGCCGAGCACGCCAATTCGGCGGTCGCTTTCAACTTAAACCCTCCAAGAGCGAATATCTCGTTGCCAACAACCCGGGTCTTCTGGAAGAAGACGACATCCTTCTTTCTCCCGGAACCGGCGGCGATGTGTTATTAAAGATCTACTGCGATTACGATCGGAAAGAAGGCCGTGTCGAAGTCCTCCAGACGGATCGTCCAATTCTTGTGCGCGGAGTGCCAGTGCGAAATTTCGCAACGCTCAACGATGGCGACACTATTCGGATCGATGCGGGGCAGGTTCTGCGCTGCAATTTTAGCGAGCGTCTTATCGAAGAGGAGCGGAACATCATCCGCTCGCTCGATGTCCACGATGTCGTTTGCCGCTTTCGCAACAGACAGGTGGCCATCGATGGCATTTCCTTTTCTGTGCAACGAGGAGAAATGGTTTGCGTCATGGGGGCCAGCGGCAGCGGGAAGAGCACCCTGATGCGCGCCATTTCCGGGCAGTTTCCACCTTCCCAGGGCGATGTCCTCTTTAACGGACGCTCTCTTTACGCAAATAGAGAAACACTTCGCAAATACGTCACCTACATCCCCCAATACGACGCCTTTGACGAGCACCTCACTATCGAGGAGAACTTGGACTTCGCGGCAGCGCTCCGAGCACCCCACCTCTCCAGCAGAGCGCGACTTCGCCGCATTGACAGCAAGCTTGCGGAACTCGGCCTCAACGAACGCCGCAACTATGTGGTGGGAGCTGCGCATAAGAAGACGCTCTCAGGCGGAGAACGCAAACGGCTGAACATCGGGCTGGACATGATCAGCTCCGCTGACGTCTATCTTTTTGACGAACCCACCAGCGGACTCTCGTCCAAGGACTCCGAGCACGTGATCGAGATCATCCGCGGGATGTCGCATAACAAAATTGTGCTCGTGACTATTCACCAGCCGACTTCCAAGATTTTTCAAATGTTCCACAAGGCGGTCTTGCTCGACCGGGGCGGCAAGCTGGTGTTTTTCGGCACCCCGCAGGAGATGTTGAAGTATTTCGCTGCGGCAGAACATCAGCAGCACTATGGCGCGGAGTTGGGCGCATGCGAAGCATGTGGCACAACCCGACCCGAGTTTGTTTTTGATGTGCTGGAGACTCCGTTGCGTGATCTTTCCGGCGACATCATCCTGGAAGAAAACAACCGTGGTCAGCTCGTCCCGGCACGCCGCTATTCGCCCGATTACTGGCGCGATAAATACGAGGCGTATCGTCTGATGAAGGATGTGCAGGCGCCAGCAGTCGTACCGCGCGAAGCGGCCCCCCCGCTACCCTCAGCCGTCAAGCGCCGAGAGCCCGTGCGCTGGCGTGAGGAATGGAATCAATTTGTCGTCCTCCTCAAGCGGGCGTTCTTCAGCAAACTCCGCAACAACGCCAACCTTTTGATAACGCTCCTGGCAGCACCCATCCTGGCCCTGCTCATCGGATTCGTTCTGCGCCATTCCGAAAGCGAGCACTACGACTTTGCCTCCGCCTTTCACATCCCGGTCTATCTTTTCCTCTCGCTGGTGGTGGCGATGTTCCTCGGTCTCACCAACAGCGTCGATGACATCACCCGCGATCGTCCAGTGCTCTTGCGAGAGCGCAATCTCAATGTCCGCCTTTCCTACTACGTGCTAGCCAAGGCGTTGACGCTGGCCACGTTTGCCATCATTCAGTGTGTTCTCTTCACTTTGGTGGGCAATTGGTTGCTTTCGGTTCGGGGCGTTTTCTGGCTCGTTTTTCTGGCGATGTTTCTGACAACGATGAGTGGGGTTGCGATTGGATTGGTGATTTCGGCGCTTGTCAACGAAAGCAAGACGGCCGTTCTGGCAATTCCGGTGGTGCTTATTCCGCAGATCATTCTGGCTGGTGCGTTGATCAAGTACGAGGACATGAATCGCGATCTCGACTTTGTCTATTCGATCAGGCAATGGGCGGCACGGCATCCGGGGAGTGCCATGGAGCCCCGCAGCGACCTGATGGTTCCCCTCATTTGCCAGTTCATGCCGATGCGCTGGTCGTATGAGGCCCTCGTCTTTGCCCAGGCGAAGCTTAATCCGCTCACCAGACGCCAGGAAATCATTCAACGACAAATTGACGATCTGGCGGCGCTCCCGCACCCTTCGTCAGAAGAGCAAGATCGTCTTGAGGATCTCAAGGACCTTCTCGCTGTGCTTTCCGGCCTTCAGGCGAAAACTCCTTCCGCGCTCGACCGAAAATTCGCCGAGATTGATTCTGTAATTAGAGGCGGTCGATTCGATCGGGACAAATTCCGAACACGTGAACGCGGAGTAACGGCGGAGCAACTTTACGTCAACCAGAAGGTGACCGACCTGATCTCGAAAGCCGAAATGGAGCAAAGCGATTATCGCAACGACCTCGCGGGCAAACGTCAGCTCAATGTCTTCTTTGGGCCGGTGAAGACCTATCTTGGTTTTCGCGTCGGTTTACTCTGGTTTAGCTCCGGGGTGCTCATTGTTTCGACGGTGGGCCTCTTTGCCGCTTTGCTCCTCCTGCTCAACTACCAGATGCGAAATCAATCTGGCTAATTTCCCGTCCGCTTAGCAACACGCGTTTTCTCCTTAGGCTTGGCACGATGAAAATCCCACTCGAAGATACCTACGTGGATATCCTCTCCAAAGCGCGCCGAGGATTGGGTTTGGATTTGAATACTCTTTCCGCGAAGGCCGGTCTACGCCCAGCGCTCGCAAATCAGATTCTTAGTGGTTCCTTCGACGAGCCGGGAGTGCGCGCACTCGCCACCGCTCTCAACTTGCATCCGGACCGTCTGGCGGCGATCGCAAAAACCGATTATCGCCCGGCGGAAATTCCCCTGATGGCGGGGCTGTCACAATTTAACAGCCCTTTCGAAGACATGACCGTGAACTCCTATCTGGTGTGGGATCCAACCGGCAGGAATGCGGTCGCCTTCGACACCGGGGCTGATTGTGATGACATGCTTGAAGCCATTGCGGAGCGCCAGCTGAAGTTGGAGCTGATTCTGCTGACGCATTCGCACGGCGATCACGTCCTCGAGCTTGACCGCATGAAGGAGAAAACCAATGCGGAGGCGTGGATCGGAGAAAGGGAGCCGATCGCGGGCGCTCGGCCGTTTGCTGTGGGAAAAAAGTTTCAGGTCGGCGGGCTCTCTATTGAGAGTCGATCCACATGGGGCCATTCACAGGGTGGCGTGACCTACGTGGTGCGAGGTCTCCCACGCACCCTCGCCATCGTTGGCGATGCTATCTTCGCAGGGTCCATGGGCGGAGGGGGAGTTTCGTATAAAGATGCTTTGCAGACCAATCGCGAAAACATCCTCACCTTGCCGGATGAAACAGTCATCTGCCCAGGGCACGGCCCGCTGACAACTGTCGGAGAGCAAAAGAGAGTAAATCCTTTTTTTCCTGACGTGGACAAGTGAGTGCGAGGATGAGAAAGAAGAGCACTTGGGAGATGAACACTATTGGATTTGTCGGCGTTGGGCGCATGGGCTCCAACATGGCCCGCCGCTTACGTGATCAGGGCTACACTATCGGCGCCACCTACGACGTAAACGCGCAAGCAGCGCAGCAGCTGGCCGCCGAGATCGGCGCGACTCCCTGTCAGCGTCTTTCGGAGGTCACCTCCCGGAGCGACGTTGTCATCACTGTCGTTACAGATGATGCCGCCATGCGGTCGATCTTCGGTTTGGATGGCAAGGACGACAATTTGCTCGTGAAAGCTTCCGGTAAACTGTTCGTCAATTGCGCCACGATTTCACCAAAATGCCATCTTGATGTCGAAAAAGCGGCTGTCGCCGCAGGGGCTCACTCGCTTGAGGCTTGCATGGCCTCGAGCACCACTCAGGCACGGCAAGGAACCCTTTATCTGATGGTCGCGGGAGAAAAGTCCGTTTTCAAGAAAGTCGAATCCCTCCTGAGCAAGATGAGCGCCGCGCTGCGCTACGTCGGAGCGACGGGGGAGGCTGCCAAAGTCAAGGCGCTGGTTAACATGGTGATGAACATCAATACCGCCGGCCTTGCAGAAGGGCTTGCTCTCGGCGACGCCCTCGGTTTGGACCTGACGATGCTGCGCGAGATTTTTTCGCAGACTGGAGCCAACTCCCGTGTTCTCGAGACCGACGGAGAAGATATGCAGCAGCGGGAGCACTCGTGCTATTTCTCCGCGGCGCATGCGGCAAAGGATTCGGGCATCGCTCTTGATCTCGCCCGCGCCGCGAACCTCGTCCTCCCCTTGGCCGAAGCGACAAAGAAACAATACGACCGGATGGTCACTTCACGCCTTGGAGAACTCGATAAATCAGGAATAGCAGAGCTTACCTTTCGCGGAAGAGCTCGCGCACACAAGGCTCCGGCGGCGTGAACATTTCTACCGGCTTCCAACCGCAGATGGTCAAGGTCATTGAACCTGAATTCCCGCGCTTCCGAAAGCTCGCTCCATTCTCCAGAGGGTCGACTCTGAACAGCTAAGGGGATTATTTCTTGGAGGCAGATGGCGAACGCCGCACTACGAACTGCATTGCCGCCGGAGGAGGAACGGAGGACCGCAGGCCGTCTTCTGCGAGACAAGGTCAAGCGTAGCGATCTAGGCCGCTGGGAGGCAAGAGAAGACAGGCCGGATCCTGTGGATCTTGTGGAGGAGGCCCATTCGGATCGTATGGAGCGCTTGATCCCCGTCCGCGTCGGCCGCATGATGGCCTCCCCGTATGCCTTCCTGCGCGGTGCGGCCACCCTCATGGCCGAAGATTTCGCGGGCTTGCCAAGAACCGGCATCGAGCCCGTGATCTGCGGCGATGCGCACTTGGGAAACTTTGGGTTCTACGCCTCACCGGAACGCGATCTGGTCTTCGACCTCAATGACTTCGATGAAGCCCACCCAGGACCGTGGGAGTGGGATCTTTGGCGACTCACTACGAGCATCTGGGTGGCGGGTCGGCAGAATGGCCTGGCCGAATCTACTTGCGAGGATGCCGTTTTGTGGTGCGCGGCTTCGTATCGTCGTCAAATTAGCAGACTGGCCGAGCAACCGCTCTTGGCTCGCTCGTTCGACCGAATGGATATCGACCGGATGCGACAAGAAATGGCCGACTGGTCGCTCCGCGGAGAGATCGAGAGAGCTGCGGATCTGGCACGCCATAGAACCAGTGATCGCGCTTTGCCAAAGCTCACACGCGAACGCAATGGAGTGCGCCACATCGTGGAACAACCACCACTCGTCTCCCACGTTTCTGATGAGGAGAAGGATCGTCTCATCGACGGCATTGCAGCTTATCTGGAAACACTCCCTTCCTACTGGCATCGGGTCCTTAGTTCCTATCTGGCCGTTGACATCGCTCATAAAGTCGTCGGAGTGGGCAGTGTAGGGCTGCGCGCCTTTGTGGTGCTGCTCCAAGGCAATAGTCCCCAAGACATGCTTTTCCTCCAGCTAAAGCAATCCAGACGCTCGTGCGTGGCCCCGTTCGTGCACGGTGACACGGCTTGGCATGCACATCAGGGGCAGCGCGTCGTTGAGTATCAACAGACGCTGCAGACGGTCAGTGATCCTTTGCTCGGTTGGACCACCGTCGATAAACGCGACTACTACGTGCGGCAGTTCCGTGATATGAAAGGCGCTGTAACGGTGGAAGGTATGGACGGTTCTGCGCTCCTGGATTATGGGCGGATCTGCGGCGCCTTGCTGGCCAAGGGCCACGCGCGCTCAATTGATGCAACCATTCTCCGTGGGTACCTCGGCAAAGGTGACGCGGCGGACCGCGCCTTCGTGCGCTTCGCACAAGGTTACGCCGACCAAACTGAAGCCGACCACGGAGCGCTCGTGCAAGCGGTTAAAGCCGGGCGCCTAGCCGCAGAGCACGGGACCTAGCTTGCACGTCATCAGGCGGGTCAGCATCACGAGCACCCCATAAAACAGATTGTCGCCGCGGCATCTCTCGAACACCGCGACGACATTCTATTCCTCCCTGTCGATTTCCCTTTTCGACCCCTTTCTGGAACAAACCCTCTTTACATAAACGAATACCTCATGAGCTTCTTTGTGCGAGGGAAAATTTTAACTCGAGCAACCTCCAGGGAAGGCATCCTGTTTAACAGCCTCGCGAAGAACACTCTGTGAAACAGAAATTTTTTTTATTCTCCTCACGCTCACTCTCCGCGGCGCGGAACTATGTGACTGGCGCTCGCGGCTCTGCTACGAAAAGATATGTCTCTCCAACGATCGGCACACAGCGAGTTAGCGTTGGGCTCGCCCAGGGCGGTTGCCGTGATGTTCCTTGGCAACGGTCTGGTGATGGGATCTGCGTTCTCCCGAATGACGGGTGCAGGGGCGCGCCGTCAAGTGCTGATGCCTTACTGGCATGGGTTATTCTCCCTTGGCGCCGTGGTCGGTGCCTTGGCTGGTGCACTCGCCGCCTCGCTAGGATTGCCGCTGGGCTGGCAGCTGACGGTGGTATCAGCCGGACTAATGGCAGCGATGTGGTTCGCCACCTCGCGCTACGTTCACGACGCGGGCTTGCACCCCGCGGCAACTCAGCCTATCGAAGAACCCATCTTTGACGAGCCGCAGGTGCTCGCCTGCGATAGAGAAGCGATTTCGGCGGTGCGAAGATGGCCGATTACCCAGATGGAAATGCTTCTTGGCGTCATAGTATTCGCCACCGCCGCAGGTGAGGGTACGGCTAACGACTGGCTGGCCTTGATGCTGGTCGACAACCGCGGCGCGCCGCCAGCGCTGGGCGCCGTCACTTATTCGGGCTTCAATCTCACGATGACGATTGGCCGATTTGCCGGCGGAGCTATCATCCACGGCTTCGGGCGCGTCCCGGTGCTGCATGCGGCGAGGCAGATTGAAAGATCTGGAACAGCAAAAGTGTCGGCGCGAGCTACTGATTCACTGGGAGACAACTTGAAGAATATTGCCGCCATCAGGGCCCTTCTGATCGCGTCTTACATCATCACCAGGGTCCTGCTCGGCGATCCTCATCGGGATATCGGTCGGCGACAAAGCAAAGCCGCTGACGTCCAATATCGGTAATGGCACTTGTCCAGCACAAATTTAGGGGGGCAAACAGCCGGTTGGAGACACCTTATCGTTCGTGCGCCGCTTCAGCTCAGCGTGATCGCATCTTTGGTCGCAATTTTCCTTTAAACATCTATTCAGCATTGAGGCCTGCAGGGATCGCCTGCCTGCTGCTTCCTGTTAGCCTCTCGAGCTGTGCGTGGCAGGTGATTCCTCCGGCGGAAGTTCGGGAGCCAGTGCCGATTTTTTTGTCCGAGGTACGGTCGCCATACTCGGCTTGCGCTACCCCATAACTCCCGCGCGTTTTTCGAGTACGGTTTCGGAGAATGGAACTTTTACGGCTTGGAGAAGCAGGGGGTGTTTTCTGCATTGAGGGCGATTTCGGGGCTGGGAGAAGGTGCCTTCTCGCGAAGGGAGCTTCCTTTCGTGCTCAATGAACGCGATTTTCTCCATGCTGCGGCCGGAGATCGTTCGGCGCGGCTTTGGGTGGAACGTTCACTGGCGGACTCTCTAAGCCAGGAACTGGAGGCTCGTTGGCGTGCGAACGCCGGAACCATGATGATGATTCGGCGCTTTGATCAAGTGCCGGTTTCTCGCGATCCGGCGCCCTACTATTTGTTCGGCAATTCCAACCATGCCGTCGCACAGTGGTTGCGGCGACTCGGTTGCGGCGTTCGCGGCTCTCCAGTCACGTCGAACTTCCAGGTCGCGAAGTCGTCTGGCGTCGACGGGCATCAAGCTCCTCGACCACGCGACGATGCGACTCCTTAGTGATCGGATAAAACGCCGCCAAAATCATGCCAATGATCAGGGCCACGGCCGGCAGCGGCCCGATGGCCATTCGGATGGCGAAGAGGGCGCTTTCGGGCTGCTCCGGAACAGCATCATTGGGTCCGCTTGCAATGTATCCGGCATATGCAAGCAACTGGCCAACGATGAAGGTCCCAACCGCAAGCGCGGTCTTCTGAAGAAAGATGCAAAAACCGAAGTAAATGCCCTCGCGCCGACGACCAGTTCTCAGCTCATCGGTACTCGATGACATCGGGCAACATCGCGTTGGGGATGAGATAGCAGACCGAGATCCCGAAGCCGGCGACGAAAGCCATCAGGAAGATGATCTTCGTATCACCAGGCTGCAAATACAGCAGCCCAGCTTGCGCCAGAACCCAGAGAGTCATACCGACAAAATACACGGCCTTTTTGCCGATTCGCACGCTCACCCAACCCCAGATGGGCATTAAACAGAGCGCAGTGGCCTGTACCGTGAGGGCGAGGAGCTGAAAAGTCGTCGCCGAGAGCCGAAGCCAGCTCTGCGTATAGAACGGAAGAATGGTCGCCGTGAATTGCATGGCTAGCCACGAACAGAGATAAATTCCGCAAACCAGAAGAAAGGGCCTGTTGGCCCACATGAGACGGAGTTGTTCACTCAAGGGCAGCGCCTTGGCAGACAATTCGTCCGCATCCTGACGTCGCAGCCGCTGGCGGTCCCGGGCGATGGCGATTTTCCAAATTCCTACCAGGCAGAAGATCACTGAAATCAGGCCGATGGCGGCAACGGTCGTTCCGAAAACAGCGTATTGTATAGACTTCGACTCATCTTTCAGGAGCTGGAAGACGATCAAGGCTACCAGGAGCCCGCCCACGCTCCCAGCGAGGGAAAATCCCATCCGATACGCAGTGAGACGAGAGCGTTCGTCGTAGTCGCGACTCAGCTCTGCCGTGAGAGAAGAATGTGGCAGGCCAAGCCCGGTGGAAAAGGTGCTGTAGAGGACAGCCACGACGAGGTAATAGGCAAAGGACTGCCACTCAACATAGGGGCCGGTAAACTCCGGCACCAGCCAGAACAAAAGGAAAAAGGAACAGAAGGGAATTGCGCTAATGAGCATCCAGGGCAATCTGCGGCCCCAGGGCGTTCGGGTATGGTCGGAAAGCCAGCCGATCAAGGGATCGTTGACCGCATCCCAGATGCGAGCGACCAGAAGGACGGTGCCGGCCAGCGCCGGGTTCATCCCTGCGACGTCGGTGAGAAACACGAGTTGGAAGAAGATGATCGTGCTCCCCGCCATGGCCGGTCCCAGCTCCCCTGCTCCATAGGCCAGCCGTTCGCGATTCCCAAATTGGGGCGTGTTGTTCCTGGTTGCTGTGGAGTGCGTGAAACGCCTCACGACTTGAGACACCTCTGTTTGATGTTACGCAGAGAGTGCCTCAGGAAGCTTCCCCTCGCTCGCTGTCGAGCATCTTCATCTGGTGCTCATCATAGCGCTTTCCGGCCACCGCCGAGGCTGGAATAGCCTTCTCCATGCGCGCGAGATCCTCCGGGGAAAGTTCGACCTGCACGGCCCCTAAAGATTCGGAGAGTTGAGCGCGAGTACGGGCACCCACGACCGCAATGATATTTGCCCCTTTCGCAAGTACCCACGCCACTGCAAGCTGAGAAGGGCTGATTCTCTTGTCCGATGCAAGTTGGTTCAGTTCCTCAATCAAACGTTGGTTTTGAGTGAGATTTTCACCGCTGAACCGTGGCAGATGGGAACGAAAATCTCCCGGACCCGTCGGCTTCGAGCCGCTCAACAAGCCACGCGAAAGCACTCCATAGGCGGTCACGCCGATGCCCAGTTCGTCGAGCACAGGAAAAATCTGCCTCTCGGGATTGCGGCTGATCAAAGAATATTCGATCTGAAGGTCGGCGATGGGGTGCGTCGCATGAGCGCGGCGAATGATCTCCGGGCCAACCTCAGAGAGCCCGATGTGGCGAACATAACCCGCCTTCACCAACTCACTGATCGCTCCAATGGTATCTTCGATGGGAACGGTGGAATCCAACCGAGCCGGACGGTAGACATCGATATGGTCCACCCCGAGCCGGGTCAGACTGTAAGCTGCGAAATTCTTAACTGCTGTCGGCCGCGCATCAAAACCCGTCCATTTCCCCTCAGGAGTGCGCAAAGCACCAAACTTCACTGAAAGTAGAGCCTTATCGCGATGATCCCTGAGAGCACGGCCGATGAGCATCTCGTTGTGACCCATGCCATAGAAGTCACCCGTATCGATAAGGGTGATCCCCTGATCGAGCGCGGCATGAATTGTTGCGATGCTTTCATTATCGTCAGAAGCGCCATACATGCCGGACATACCCATGCATCCGAGAGCAAGAGGAAAAACTGTCGGCCCGGACTTACCGAGCGTGCGAAGCCCAAATTCAGAGGTCATCGTCTCATCCTTACGAACTCGAGTTTCCCCGTCAATTCGACGCTGCAGACTTTCCGGCGCGACTTAAATCCCGTGGTGCTGCGAAGAGTCCGAGACTGCGAAACAATGGCCGCTGAGTTCGACGCGACGCCACCGAGGCCATACGGCATGCCTTTCTCGTCAACGATATCGATTCACGCGGGCGATAAATCTCTTCCACCTCGATCCGAGGCGCCAGCCTCCGCGAGCACTGCGGTCCCGTTCGAGGAGAATACGCGGACACGGTTTGCCATAGCGAAAATCCCAACGCGGCCAATGTTTGTGCGGCACGATATTGCGGGTCGGGATGTCCCAGTGATTGGCTAAGGCGGCGGCAAGGCGCGCGGCGCGATCGAGCGCGGCTGACTGGCGTCCTCGGCTCCGGAATTCACAAATTTCAATTCCGATACTGCGGCGATCTCCCAAGCCGCCATAGTCGGCGTGATCGCCTTGTTCGTTAGGCAGCAGGTGTTGCACCGCTTCGGCATCATCCACGCTGAAATGCCAGACCACCCAACCGGAGCGGCCAAAGCGAGGATTGTTTCGACTCCGCTTGCCTTTTACCAGCAGGTATTGCGCGTGCCTCGAAGCAGTCGCGTCGATATTCGCGGTGGAGTGAATCGTGAGGTAGCGCGGTCGCATTGTGCGAGCAACTAGGCGACCATGAACATTGGGCGGCAGTAGCGCCATACGGACACCGGACAACCGTGACCCTTGATCTTTCAGCGCAGGGGCGCACCCTGCTAAGAGCACGCAAACGTATCCCAAGCAGGTCAGAGCGACGACCCGCCGCTGCACTTGCAGTTGCCCAATTCTGACGGCCATCACCAGAGAGAACGTTCAGTAATCGAGCGCGCAGGCAGGTCAAGCATGAAAGAACCTCCAGATTGCGTGTGTGGAGCTTTCATTCGAACTGCTTTCGAAAGGAGACAAATTCCTCGCGCAGTTGCCGCAACTCTCTTCTGAGGTTCTCCAAATCAGTTTCGAGTATCTCGAGACGCGCCTGCTCGCGGCCTTGGGGGCCAGAGTACGGAATCTCTCCCTCCAAGTTGGCCGGCAGGTCCGGCTCGCCGGAGATCAGCTGGACGTAACGCTTTTCCTTCTGACCTGGTCCTGGAGGCAGCACGCGAACAAGCGGATCCTCACCTTTCGTCAGCTCGGTCAGAAATGATTCCACCTGTTCAAGGCTGTCAAAGAATTGAAGCCGCTCGGCGCGAGTTCGAAGTTCGCCGGCTGTTTGTGGACCGCGCAGGAGCAGCACGCAGAGCAGCGCGATCTCCCGCTCGTTCAGTTCAAAATGATCAAGGACATTGTGCCGGTACTTTGGCACACGTGAGCCGCTGCCCAGCGTCATGATCGCCAATTTTTTCGCACGCAACGAATCAACCCCAGCTTCGACAGTCTTCTCGTCATACGAAACGACGGGTTCCCGGTTTGTGGTTTGATTGCAAGCAGCAACTAAACTGTTCAGGGAGAGAGGATAGGTCTCCGGTGTGATCCGCTCCTTTTCGAGCAGACAACCGAGAACTCTTGCCTCAATGGTCGTAAGATTAAACAGGGGCACCAACGACGTCTAACGCAGGAATGATTTAAAACCAAACCTCTGCTTGTGTCGCACAACCGACATTCCCCCTCTCTGCACCACAAATATCGGGCTGAGACCGACACTTACCTGTATAGATCAAGGACGCTTTCACTGAATGCGTGACGATTTTGTCACAACTCTGCCGTCGCCGGGAAGCGAACCAGAGTTATCGTTTAGCTGGTCTCTGCCTTCTCTATGAGCAACAGCCTTGCCAACCAGATAGAGTCATTAATCGCCCGGCCGGCCAAAGATCGCGGTGCTGGCAACGCGAGGGGATCTCGGAGTGGAGATTGGTTTCGAGAGAATGGCGGAGGTTCAGGAGGAAATCCTTCGGCTGAGCGAGGCGGCCCGCCTCCCGGTTATTTGGGCAACACAGGTGCTGCAGTCGCTAACCAAGCGCGGCTTGCCTTCGCGAGCGGAGGTCACCGACGCCGCCATGTCAGGGCGGCCGAGTGCGTTATGCTCAACAAGGGCCCACATATTCTCTTAGCACTCGATTTTCTTGGCGCCGTTCTCGCCCGCATGCAGGGACACCAGACGAAAAAATCCGCTCTCATGCGTAAACTCAACGTGGCAGACATGGCGCTGAAATAATCGACCGGGTAAAGAGATCGGCCCCAGCAATCCTTAACGACGCAGATCTTAGAAATGAAAAGCGCTCTTAGAAAAAAGCGGACGCCGCAAAGCGAAGGACACTCTCCGAAAGGTCGTCGCCAAGTGGAAATGTACCTGAAGACGCTGCTAGCCGAGGAGGACTTCTTTAACACGAAATACAGCCTCGAAGCGCTCTCTCGGGCGCCTTACCGACGGATCATTGAATGACGTCTCATTGAAGGAGACTGATCCCCCGCTCGATGGATGCCCGGGCGAACTGCTTATGTTGCCATTCCCTCGAGATCAGGAGGGATGAGCTGACTTGTTAAGACTAAAGTTTCTCGGCCTGACTTGGCTAGGTTACTCCCGAAGAGCCAAGGAGCTTCGGTCGTGCTGATGCATAATTAGCGTCGAGTCTGCGATGCTAAGGAACCAAGTCTCTCCAACCGGGCAGCCTTTCGCACCAACGCTGCCTAGAAGAAGCGCCGCCAGTAAAGAAGCACAAGGGAAGTAATGAGCGTGAGAACCATAAGGCCCGAGACCCACAGGAAACCGCCCGCCTCTTCAAGCCAGGGCAGCCCTCCGACATTCATCCCAAAAATTCCGGTGATTCCGGTGATCAGAGTGAGAGGCAGGAAGACGGCGGTGAAAAGCGAGACGATATAGAGGTTGCGGTTTGTCGCCTCGAACGTTCGGCTGCCAAGCTCCTCCTGGAGCAACCTTGCGCGCTCCTGGATAGATTCCAGGTCCAACGAAAGCGACTCGAGACGTTCGATCGCGCGACGAAGCGCCTCGGCATCTTCTTCGTTCCACCAAGCGGGCGCGAGATGAGCCTGATGGGCCAGAGCATTGCGCTGCGCGCCTAAATGCCGGCGCAATCGTGTGACCAAACGACGGACGCTTCCTAAATCCCCGCTTTCTCTCAGGAAGCGATTCTTAAGAATCCGATCCTCCACTTCGTCCACGAGATCACTTTGCCCCGCAATAATGGTCGAGACGGTCTCGGCAAAATCTTCCACAAACTGGACCACAAGACGGAGGGTGCTCGGAACGGTCAACCCTTGGCGGAGTTGCGAACGCAGTTGATCTGCCACTTTGAGGGCCTGCAGCCGCGCGGTGATGACGACGTCTTCATCGATGTAGAGACGCATCACCCCAAGGCGGTCCGGATCGTTGTCAAATTCAAAATGGAAATCACCGAGCACCCCGGCGAATCCGTTGTCAATGGATTCCAAGCGGATGTGAGGATCGGTGTCGAGAAGGATCTCTCTCGCCCGATCCGGCAGCCGCGGGCAGGCCTTGATCCACTTTTTCGCTCGCACATCTGCGAGGCTGAAGTGGAGCCATACCGCGCCTTCGGAGCTCCAATCGCTCTCGCTGGTGCAATCCCAACTCAGTGCCTCCGCCGTTCCATTCACGCGAAGCCGGAAGCCGCAGATCAGTCCTCTGGTGTCCGGAAGCTCAACCATCTCTCTTGCTTCACGAACGGCAAAAAGCCTTGCGGATGTGGCGCAACTCTCGCTTTACGAATTCCACAGGATGAGCCTTGGTTTCATGGAGTAGCCCGCGAGCTCAATAGACAGGGGGCACGTACATGTCTGACGGAACCGGATTGCGGTAGTAATCCTCATTGAAGACACGCTCAGGCAGAACGATCGCCTCACGCTGCACATCCCGATAGGGCACCTGACTGATCAGGTGATGGATGCAGTTCAGGCGCGCTTTTTTCTTGTCCACTGCCCGGATGACCCACCAGGGGGCGTCGGAAGTGTGCGTGCGATCGAACATGATTTCCTTCGCCTTAGTGTAGTCTTCCCAACGGCGGCGGGACTCAAGATCCATCGGACTAAGCTTCCATTGCTTGAGCGGGTCATGAATGCGGCATCGAAAGCGGAACTCCTGCTCGTCGTCCGTGATGGAGAACCAATATTTAAGGAGCTGAATCCCGGAACGTATCAGCATTCTCTCGAACTCTGGCACTGAACGAAAAAACTCCTCGTATTCTTCTTCGTTACAGAACCCCATGACGCGCTCGACGCCGGCGCGATTGTACCAACTCCGGTCAAAGAGCACGATCTCGCCAGCGGCCGGGAGGTGCGCGACATAACGCTGAAAATACCATTGGGTGCGCTCGCGATTGCTTGGCGCTGGCAGCGCAGCCACCCGGCAGGTCCTTGGATTCAACCTTTGAGTGATGCGCTTGATGACGCCTCCCTTGCCCGCGGCGTCCCTCCCCTCAAAAAGGATGGACCAGCTTGTGTCCCGAAGCAACCACCCATTCCTGCAACTCGACAAGCTCACCGCTGCAATCGGAAGAGCTCCCGGAAATATTGTCGCCTTGCTGCTTTGGCAGCATCCTTCTCGGCCTGAGGTTTCCGGGACCTGCCATTCCGGGAGCATGGCGTCGTCGACTTCCATTTCCAATTCTTCGTCATAGCTGTCGATCAGATCCTCATGGACGCGTTTGAAGATTTCGTGTTCTTGAGAAGGTGTCTGGCGAATTTGCCAATGGCTGCGTGGGTTTCGGGGGAATGACTCATTGTCTGTTATCGTTTCAGCTTTGCTGCCGGGAGGCGGTGTCATCGATTTGCCGCGTCTGACGCTGGCGTTGAAGGTAGTCGAGTTTCTCCACGGGAAGCGATGCGAAGAGTTCGATCCGGCGTTTGACCTGGAAAGCGCTTTGGACCAATCGCTGGTATTTCTCCTCCTCCGATTCTTCAAACGCCAGCGGATCGGGTATGCTCCAGTGAGCAGTGACGGGAGCACCGGTAAAGACCGGACTGCGCTCGCGTTCGTCGTCTGAGACGGTGATGACGAAATCGAAAGCAAGGTCCTTGAACTCCTGCCACGACTTGCTGCGCGCGCTCGTCGCATCGGTGCCGAAGTTCTCCGAGAGAATCTTGAGCACGAGAGGCTGGACTTCGCCCGACGGATTTTCGCCCCCGCTGTATACCTCGAAACGATCACCCCCAACGGCACGGAGGAAATATTCGGCGAAGATACTGCGGTCGGCGTTGCGAGTACAAAGAAAGAGAACGCGGAATTTCTGGCGCATAAAGGCGAGTCTTCCAATCGATACTCACAGTTGAGATGGCCGCTCTTCCAAAGTTGTGACAAAATTGTCACAATCCTGCCTTTGGCTTTTCCCAATTAATCGGTTGATTGATCCGCGGACACGAACCATATGATGAAACTCACCTCTCTCGTCAGTATCGCCTCGCTCGTTTGCGCAAGTCTCCCGGAGTTCGCGACCGCCCAGCAGCTCTCCGGAGCGGGCGCGACGTTTCCTGCCCCCCTCTACCAACGCTGGGCGGTCGAATACAATAAACTCCATTCGGCTGTCCAGGTGAACTATCAAGCGGTCGGGTCTGGCGCGGGCGTCAAACAGTTTACGCAAGGCACGGTCGATTTCGGCGCGAGCGATGCGGCAATGAGCGATGAAGAAATCGCCAAAGTCAAGCAAGGCGTCGTGATGATTCCCGCGACGGCCGGCAGCATCGTCGTCGCTTATAACCTGCCGAACGTCGCGGACCTCAAACTTTCGCGCGAAGCCTTAGCCGGCATCTTCCTGGGGACAGTGAAGAAATGGAACGATCCGATCATCGCGAAAGAAAATTCCGGAGTTAACCTGCCGGATCTTCCCATTAATGTCGCCGTTCGATCCGATGGAAGCGGCACAACGTTTGTCTTCACCAAACATCTCGCGGCGATCAGCCAGGATTTCGCTGACGAAGTTGGCATCGACAAGTCGGTGACGTGGCCGGTAGGTGCGGGCGGCAAGGGCAACGAGGGCGTCACCGCGCTGATCAAGCAAAGTCCGGGCACGATTGGATATATTGAGTACGGCTATGCGGTGAACAACGGCCTCTCGATGGCCAGTCTGCAAAACAAGAGCGGAAAATTTGTGAAACCCAGCGACGAAAGCGGCGCGGCCACGCTGGCCAATGTCACCTTTCCCGAAAATTTGCGGGTTTGGCCAGACGACCCCACGGGCGCCGACGATTACCCGATTGCCACCTTCACTTGGCTTCTGCTCTACAAAAAATATCCCGACGCTGCGAAGCTCAAGGCACTCAAGGAGTTTATCACTTACGGCCTGACCGATGGGCAGAAATTTGCCGGCGAACTCGGTTACATCGCGTTGCCCGCCGCGGTTGTCGAGAAGAGCAAGGCCGCTCTGGCGAGCGTCCAGTAAGACCGTAGAATCAAGGATCGAGACTATGCAGACAATCGAGACGACCCAGTCCAGAGCTCCGACGGTTGATTCAAGGCGGCATCAAAGAGTTTCAGAAGCGGCCTGATCTTTTCCGAGCGCTCTGCTGGGTGGCATCGGCTGCTGCTGTCGCTACTCTCGCCTGGATCGTGTTCGAAATTGGCAGGCAGGCCATGCCCGCGGTCCAAAAATTCGGGTTTGATTTCCTGACAAACTCGAAGTGGGTGCCCAATCGCAGCATTTTTGGAGTTGCCCCCTTCCTGATTGGAACGGCGGTGAGCTCGGTCATTGCGCTAATTTTTGCGCTTCCGCTTGGTCTGGCGATTGCCATCTTTCTGAGCGAGGATTTCCTGCCGCTTCCCGTTCGCCAGATTGTTCGCTTTACCGTGGAGATGCTTGCGGCCATTCCGAGCGTAGTCTACGGCCTATGGGGAATTTTCGTGGTTATTCCTCTCGTCCAAGCCTTCGGGGCGTGGGCAGTGGTCGCATTTAAGGACATCCCGGTACTCAACACGATCTTTGCGCCGCCTGCTTACGGTAACAGCATGCTTACGGCCAGCCTGGTTCTCGCTCTCATGATCCTTCCTACCATTACCGCAATTTCCCGAAATGCGCTCGTGGCGGTGCCCGGCACATTGCGTGAGGGGTCATACGCCCTTGGCTCGACGCGATGGGAGGCCCTCTTTGGCGTCATTCTTCCGACGGCCGCGCCCGGCATCGTCGCTGCGACCATTCTGGCACTGGGACGAGCCATGGGGGAAACAATGGCGGTCGCCATGCTCATCGGAAACAGCTCGCGGCTGACTTGGTCGCTTCTCTCGCCGGCCGGGACCTTGGCGGGGCTACTTGCCAACCAGTTTGGAGAGGCGTCCGGGCTCCAGGTGAGCTCGTTAATGTACGCCGCCCTGCTGCTCGTTGTGCTTACCCTTTTCGTCAACATGGCGGGGGAGGCGGTCCTTCGCTACACCCAGAAGAAAACCGCGGGAATCCGTTAGAAATTCGAAAGCCTGATTATGAACGCTACAACCGCGGAACCAACCGACTTCTTTTCGGGAGCGAAAGCAGCCCGTTCCGGCGTTCGGTCGTTTTGGAGCAAGTTCCTGAGCACGATATGTGTGGCCTTGGCGCTTCTCACGCTTGTGCCGCTTTTTTCCATCGTTTTTCTCGTTCTGAAGAACGGCCTGCCGCTTCTAACCTGGAGCGTCTTTGCGGAGCTTCCGCCGGCCGCGGGCATGACTGGCGGAGGGTTTGGTAACGCGGTCGCGGGGACGTTTCTCATGGTGGGCATTGCGCTGGTGCTGGCCACGCCGTTCGGAATTCTCTCCGCCATCTACATCAACGAATACGCACCCTTCTCTCCCCTGTCCCATGCGGTGAGATTTGTGGCCAAGCTTTTGACCGGTATTCCCTCGATCATATGTGGTGTGTTCGCCTACGCGGTGATCGTCCTGACCACCGGAGGCTTCTCCGCCTGGGCTGGCGGCTTTGCTCTGGCGATCCTCATTCTGCCGACTATTCTGCTCACCGCAGAACAGGCGCTGCTTAGTGTGTCCAAGGCATACCGGGAAGCTTCCTATGGCTTGGGGGCGACCAATTTTCAGACCATCTGGCGCGTTGTCTTGCCCGATGCCCTTCCGGCGATTATGACCGGCATTATGCTCGCCGTCGCACGAGCAGCAGGCGAAACGGCGCCCCTCATCTTTACGGCGCTCTTCAGCCAATACTGGATCCAATCCCTCCAGGAGCCCACCGCCTCCCTCTCCGTCCTCATTTATAATTTCTCCACACTCCCCTTCGAGCATCAAATCAAAATGGCCTGGACAGCATCGTTGGTGCTGGTGATTCTTGTCACCATAGCCAACATCGCTGCGCAGGTTGTGTTTCGCAGGAGATAACGCGATTATGGCCAACATCATGGATTCCCAACTGCCGCAAGCCACGTCCGCACCAGGGTCAGCCGCGACGTCGAAGTTGCCGGAGGCGCGCGCCGATTTCTTGAAGGTGTGTGATTTCGACTTCTATTACGGCAAGAAGCAGGCGCTGTATAAAGTGAACATGGACATTCCCCAACGGCAAGTCACTGCCTTCATTGGGCCGTCAGGGTGCGGAAAGTCCACGCTCCTTCGAAATTTCAATCGGATGAACGACCTCATCGATGGGGTGCGGCACGAAGGGGATATCCTGCTTAGCGGCAGAAGCATTTACGACAAAAGCATCGAGATCATCGCTCTTCGCCGCAGCATCGGGATGGTCTTCCAGAAATCCAACCCGTTCCCAAAATCTCTCTACGAGAATATCGTCTATTCCTTGCGCATCGCCGGCGTCAAATCCAAGAGTATTCTCGACGAAACAGTCGAGCGGAGCCTCAGGGGCGCCGCTCTCTGGGACGAGGTGAAAGACCGTCTGCAGGATAGCGCGCTCAGCCTCTCGGGCGGTCAAATGCAGCGGCTTTGCATCGCGAGAGCGATCGCCAATCGCCCCGAAATTCTGCTGATGGACGAACCCTGTTCCGCTCTCGATCCCATCGCCACCGCCAAGGTGGAGGATCTTATTCACGAACTGAAGAGCCAGTTCACCATTGTCATCGTGACACATAATATGCAGCAGGCTACGCGTTGCTCCGATCGAACGGCGTTCTTCTACCTGGGCAAGCTCATCGAGTATGATGACACGCAGAAGATTTTCACCAATCCGAGCGAAAAACAGACGGAAGATTACATCACGGGACGATTCGGTTGATCCTCCTGAGCAAGATTATGAGCACTGAAACTCACGATATGCCGAATACCCACATCCTCACCAACTTCGAAGAAGCATTGCGCGCTCTGCGGGATGACGCCTTGATGATGGCCAGCCTCACGGAGCGCAACTTGGAAAGCGCGCGCAAGGGCCTGTTTGAGCGCGACGAAGACTGGTGCAACACCGCCATCGCTGACGACGAAGAAGTCGATACTCTGGAGGTTCAGATTGATCGCGAAGGAGTCAGCATCATGCTGCGCTTCCACCCGCTGGCGTCCGATATGCGGGACGTGGTTTCGACGATGAAGTTAAGCGTGAACCTCGAACGCGTCGCTGACCAAGCCGTCGGCATCGCCCGCCGAAGCCGAAAATTGATCGCGCGCCCGGCAGTCGACGAGGTCCTCCACTTACAGCCGTTGTTTCATTATGCGGAAACGCTGGTTAAAGATGCCGTGCGCGCCTTTGCCAGCAGAGATCTTGAACTCGCGCGAGGACTTAAGGAACGCGACTACCAACTCGATCAAATGAATCGGGATTTCGCTGACAGGCTTACCGAGTTGATGCCGCAGAACGTGGATTTGATCCCCGCTTACATGGACTTGATTTTTATCGCCAAGTTCCTGGAGCGCATCGGCGACCAGGCGACCAATATCGGGGAGGATGTTGTTTACGCCATCAGCGCAGAGGAAACGCGCCACATCCATCACGCAACCGGCACGTAAAAGAGTCGGTAACCATAGCGCCGATCGAGCGCCTAGGCGGCACTTGCTATCGTCACTTCGTCGGAGCGGTTTCCAACTGGCGAATAGCTTCCTTGATTCGTTCCACGCGGTTGTCGGGATCGGGGTGGGTGCTTAGAAATTCCGGAGGCGCGCGTCCGCCGGCGGCCTTCTTGAGCACTTCCATGACACGGATGAGCGCATACGGGTCATAGCCGGCGCGCTTCATGAATCGCACTCCAAGTTTGTCGGATTCCAGCTCGTGGTCGCGCCCATAGGCGGTGTTCTTCATTTGACTGACGAATTGTGCGATCTGTCCTGCCGTCATGCCGTAGTCGCTCCCACCCGCCATCACCACGGCACTCACCAACGCCTGGCTCAGCTGAGCCTTCGCCATTTGCTCGTTCGAATGGCGCCCGACAACGTGGCCGACCTCATGTCCAAGGACGCCGGCTAGCTCATTCTCACTATCGAGCAACTTGAGCAATCCCGCAGTGATGAACACCTGGCCACCGGGCAGAGCGAACGCGTTGACGGTCTCGGTATCGGCAAGGAGGTGGAACTGAAAATAGTAAGGGCTCTGGTTGATCTCCGGGTTGGCATTTACAAGCTGCTGCCCTATCCCGGTGACTAAATTCTGCGCGCGTTCATCGGGATAGAGTCCGCCATGCTGCCGCGCCATTTCCGGCGCCGAGTTGAGACCCAGGGCGATCTCCTCCTTAGGACTTAGGGCGACACGCTGAACTCGACCTGTGACCGGATTTTCGAACCGCTCCGTGCTTACGTAATAGGTCACAAGCGCGCCCACGACGAGCAGGACTGCCAGGAGCAACCTAGCCCCGCAGCCCCCAGGCTGTCCACGACCTCTAAACAAGGGATACGCCATCCGAAGTTTACTGGCGCGTTACCCAGCCGCGCCGAATGTTCCGGCCATTCTCGAAAAGGGACCCAAGAGGACCTTCATATGGTAGTTGGTTCTTTCCCACTAAACCACTTCTCAGCCAGCGGCTAAAGAATTTTTTCCAGCAAAGGCTCAAGGGTTCCCCGCGCGGAAAACATCGTGTCAGCAAGGGTCCGCGCAGCTCGGCAATGTGTTTGGTAATTCCCTTCAATCGTTTCGATCACTTCGCGCACAATCTTGTACGTTGTGGAACGCCAACATTCCTTCAGCGGGTGCCACGACACGTGTCCAGCCTGTATCCTGAAGCGCAACCGGGCGTCCAAGGGCCAGATAGACGACGCTGCGGTCGCTCATCCATCCGCAACGTGAGACGACATAGCCTTCCTTGGCGATACCGATCTCCCCCCGGCTCGCTGCAATGAAACGCAAATAGGAGGACACGCTTCTGCACACTTCGGATGCGGGAATAAACCGCCACCCGGCCTCTGCGAAGGGACCATAGTCATACCAATCAGGTGCCAGATCGGTCGCGATCATACACGGCCTTGGCACTTCTTTTGGCAACAATTTCATCTCGACAAGGCTTTCACGCTTCCCTCCGTACCGGCGGCCACGCCACTCCAGTGCGGGGTAACCATACCAGTGCCCGATCGTGGTCCAGGGGGCATTCGCAGCGACATCTGGAATTGCCCCCAATTTTCGGCGCCAATATCGCGGCACCACTGGTGGAAGAACGGGAATCCACTCACGTCCGAGGGTCGGCAATAACACATCGGGCAGGTTTACGGTCGCCCCCACCGTCAGAAAGACGTCATGGCCCTCAAGGTTCATGTCGCTGTTGAATACTTCCACCCAAAGCTGCGTGAACCCGGGATCCACGTCGAGGTAGGCCTTGACCGTCTGCGGTCCAAACATTTCGAAATGCCTGAAATGCCCTGCAAAGTTGATGAAAAGATCCGCAGCGCGGGAAAATTCCCGAAATGCCTCAAGGCGAGGCGAATCGCCTTCGATCAAAAGGCAATTGCGGGAAGAACAAAATCAAATTCCTCAACTGTGGCGTTCCAGAATTCCTCCTGCGGGCTCGCCCGGCCTTGCGCTTCCCGCGCTTGAAGCTCCGACGGGCTGCGATGCTCGGTAATCCAAACCTTCCACCCGAGCTCCCGAAACAGCTTGACTGCCGGTGCTTCTCTTGGAAAAGGGCAGATGAAATGGTTCATGATATCAACCTAAGCGTCGGGGATAGTGTAATTATTTTCGGGACGGCACGATTGAACCATACGTCGGCGCCTCGGATTTTGGGCACGCATATGAGGTCGGCTACGGCTCGAGACTTAATCGGCTCGCGAGTGCTAAGGGCGCCAAGTGTCGAGTATGACTGATGTTACTTTTGAGAGGACTCGGCGAGGGATTGATTGCGGAGTCCTCGTGGTGCTCGGATTTGCCGCATTAGCCATTCTGAGACCGCTGCAGAATGCGCCCTTCATCGACGACGCGACTTATGCCTGGTCGGTCGAATGGTTACTGCAACGCGGCGAACTCAGGATTCTCGCGTGGGCTAGCAGCCCAAATCTCACGCAAATTTTGTGGGGCTGGCTCTTTTGTCTTCCAGGCGGATTCTCGTTTTCGGCGCTACGGTTTTCGACGTTCGTGCTCGGGCAAAGCGGGGTGTGCGCGCTCTATCTATTGCTACGCGAGCGGGATGTCCAACGTCGCTACGCTTTGCTCGGCGCTGGCCTTTTGGCGTTTAACCCCGTTTTCTTTATCCTGCAATTCTCGTTCATGACGGACATACCGTTCGTGGTGCTGATGATCTGGAGTTGTTTTGCGACGGTGCGAGCCTTGCGACGGGAGAGTGACGCCTGGCTTTGGGGAGCCTTGGTTCTTTCGTCCCTAGCAATGGGCACACGGGTGATGGCAGCTGCGATTCCGGCGGCCATTTCGATCACGTTGCTGCTGCACGCCGGCGCATGGGGACGCTATGGCGGACGCTTCCTGGTTCCGCTGCTCTCCTTTCCGGTGCTCGCACTGCTCATCTACTGGAAGCAAACGTGGATGTACCAGGCGGTCGACATCTCGCAGGTCTTTCCGTCCCCCGCCTCGCGAACGGCGAATTTACCCTATGGTGTCTCACTTCTGCCAGCAATGCTGCCGAAAACGGCGGTCGTTATTGCGATGTCACTCGGCACTGCACTGCTGCCAATCAGCCTCGCGGCTTTTGGCCGGAGTTTGTGGTTGCGAACCATGCTGATCTTTTTCGCGCTTTGTGTTGTACTCGTCGTTAGCCGACTTCTCGGGGACAACGCCTGTCCTTTCGATCCGAATGCGATTTGGAGTTTTCGCGAACTGGGCGCGACCGAGCAGTTTCTCGGCGGCATCAGATTTCGGGAGATGTCGGCCGGGTGGTGCTTCACCGCGATTCTGCTGTCGCTCGGGTCGGCAGCGCTCTCTCTTGCCAACCTATCTTGCAAACGAAATCGACCGATAGATGCGCTGCTAATCTGGATGTTTATCGGGCAGTTCATACTCTGCGCGATCCTTTGGCTTTTCGCGGATCGCTATGTGTTGCCGTTGCTGCCGCTCGCCATAGCGCTATTTTTGCGTGGAGCAGCGCCACGCGGTTACCTCGCGCTGCCTCTCCTGGGGCTGTTTGCAGTTTTCTGCCTCGTGGGGACACGCGATCATCTCGCGTATACTGCCGCCGTCTGGCGCGCAGTGGAGCGATTGACAGCGGACGGGACACGCGTATCGGAAATTGATGGCGGCTACGTGGTCAATAGCTGGTTGCACTACGCTCACCCGGAAAACGCTCCACGCGACCGCGGGCGTGCCTACGTGCCGAAGCTAACGCACGCCGGGGTCACATTGCGCTATGAATTGTCGAATGAGGTGCTCCCCGGGCAAAACGTAGTCATTATTGAGCCGTACCGGCGTTGGCTTGCGCCGTCGGGCCAAATCTATGTGCACGAAAATCCGGTCAATTGTGCGGGTGCTGCACGTTGAACGAGAATTTGGATCACTCGCCATCCTGACCAAATACCCTTTTTCTTCATCCGGAGGGCCCCGCTTGGCGAACGGATGAGCTTGTCGGAGTCGACGACTTGCGCGGAGATGACCAGGCTCCGAATCGAGCACCTGCCGGTCGGCCTTGCCACCTCTCGCACCTGGCTTTGATCATCCTTACGCTCCACGCGCGATCTTTTTATGTCAGTAATCCGGAACGGCGTACGGAAAAACTGAGGTCACTGTCGGCCGAGCGTTCGCAGCAACACTGCGGGCGCATTCACGGCCGTTCCCACCTTCACAGTCCGCGGTCCAAAAAGCTCACGACGCTTGGAGTGGACGGCGAATTTGAAGAAAAGATCGGCAGCGCGCGGAAACTACGAAGTGCCTCGACTTGCGGCAACTGGCCGTCATCCAAAGCCAGCCTAGCTCGCGAAAGCCCAAAGCTCAGTGCATGACTGCACAGACATTGCCTGCAGAAGCACGTGGCCAACGCGCAAGAACCACACCGAGAACGGGTTTAGGAGCCCTATTCAACATCGTTACGCGAGGGCAGGAGCACGCGAAACGGCCTCTTCCCGCGCCTGGGTTTGTTGACTTGAATCGGCGCCATCACCTTTATTGTGGCGGTTTGCCTCGATCCGGAACTGCCGCGGGTCCTTCAGTTCGATTTGCGGGATCCCGCGATAGAGGGTAATGACCCCTTCGATCAGAACAGCCTTTCCTACGAGAGCTTTCTCAAGTCCCTCGGGAAACTCTCGCAAGAATAGGGCGAGAGCGCGCGGATCGAGAATGCCCACGAAGCGCTTTGTTTCATTAGTGGCAAAATTGATGAAGGTCATCCTTCCATCGCGCAACGCGCCGATTCGACTGACCCGTCCGCGCACCTGCACCTTTTTCCCGGCTCGCAAGACAAGTGCTTCGTTGTCCGTCGCCATGAGAATTTCGTCCTTCGGCCCTCTTCGCCACTGCTTGCGAGTCCCCAAATCCCCCGTTCGTTAGCTCTGGCTTGCATTTCGGCCCTTCGAGGGTCGAAAGAGATCTCCTCGCTTCTCGCGCCATTCGGGTGATCGGAAATTGCGGTGTCCCCGTGACGGATGATAGCAAGTCCCTCGCGCACAAGCAGCGGCGCAAGATCCTCGCCATCAGCGGTCTTTAAAAAAGCGCGCACGGCTGGATTATCTCCGCCGACCTCCACAGGTTGCCAGCGAGTGTACACGGTGAACGGCTGGCTAATTTGCTCTTTGTGAAATTCTTGGCAAGATAGGCAGCTCGGAGCGCGGCCCCCTCGGACCCCATTAAGCCGAAATAGCGCGCCTGCGCATGCCGGCGCGCGCGCGAAGCGGGATTTTTCTCTAGACAATCCACAAAGTACAAGCGGAAGACGTGGTGCTTGCCGCGGCGACGAACCTCGATGCTGTCTCCGTCACTGTGCGCACCTTCCGAGTACTCACACTCCTCCAGGACGTCCCAGGAGCGAGCCGGCAAGAGAGCCTGAGAGGTGAGAAAAAGCGCACATACCGCCAAAAGTTTCGCCCTGGGCATCTCACAAGTGGCGCAAACCTCATCAACGGCCTCTGGGAAAATGACGCCCACATCGCCTTCTGCTCGCAATGTCACACACGGGAGCCCGTCGTGTTCGGTCGCACCGCGATTGACGACTGCATAGGGAACCCCACGCCGCGCTGCGATCAGGGGAAACTCGGCGGCCGGATAGACCGAAAGCGTGGATCCCAATGCGATGACCGCGTCGCACGCCTTCGCCGCGAGTTCTGCGGCTTCAAGGGTCTTGGGATCAAGGCTCTGTCCGAAGCTGATTGTCGCCGCTTTGAGGAGGCCATTGCATTGCGGGCAGCGCGGTGCTCTTCCCGTGCGGGAGAAGTCATCGAAGAGCGGCTGCGGATCAAAGCGCCTTTTGCACCCCAGGCATTCGACCCAGCGATTTGTCCCGTGCAGCTCGATCACCATAGTCTCTGGCAATCCAGCCATTTGGTGCAGCCCGTCGATGTTCTGGGTGATTACAGCCTGCAGTCGACCGGCTGAATGCAGATCGACAATGGCGCGATGAGTTGAATTCGGCCGCGCATCGCGCATCACAGGCCAAGACTCCAGCTTGTAATCCCAATATTCGCTGCGCGCCTCCTCGGAAGCGAGGAACTCATCATAATACACGGGCTGTCGTTTTCGCCAGACGCCATTCGGTCCACGAAAATCGGGTATGCCGCTGTTGGTGGAAATCCCCGCGCCCGTGAAGACGAGCAGACTATCCGCTCGGGAGAGAAATGCTAAGAGCTCGTCCAAGGTTAGGATGGGCTGACACTCGCTCCAGAGCAGATCTCGAAAGCTAGAACAACATCAAAGCGGGGTTCTCGATTAACTTGCGCAGCGTTCCCAGGAATTCCGCTCCGACGGCGCCGTCCACGACACGGTGGTCGCAGCTCAACGAGATCCCCATGCGTTCGCCAATGACGATTTCATTCTTCGCATTGACAACGGGCTTCTTGACGATGGAACCGACCGCGACGATCGCGGCCTGCGGCGGGTTGATAATGGCAAAGAACTGCTCGATGCCGTAAGCGCCCAGAGTCGAAAGGGTGATTGTCCCGCCTTGATATTCTTCGGGCTTGAGCTTCTTTTCGCGAGCACGCTTGGCGAAATCTTTGACGGTCGAGCTGATCTCTTTGAGCGAAAGCTTGTCGGCCCCTCGAATCACTGGCGTCACCAAGCCCTCGTCTACGGCAACGGCCACGGAAATGTTCACGCTGCCGTATTTGATGATGGCATCTCCAGCCCACGACGCGTTGATAAAAGGATGCGCGCTGGCTGCGCGTGCCACGGCGAGCAAGACAAAATCGTTCACCGTCAACTTGGGCAAGCCGGCAGCTTCGTTTGCCGTGTTGAGTTCCTTACGCAGCCGCATCAGGGCACTGGAATCAACTTCGATGGAGAGGTAGAAGTGCGGAAGTTGCGTCTTGCTGGCGACCAATCGTTCGGCGATCACCCGACGCATGCCCGTGAGCGGAACGCGCTGGTCGGCTTCGCCCGCCGGCGCAGCTTGGACCTTCGGAGCCGCCGCGGCCGATGGAGCAGCGGCCGCTGGAGCGGCCCCTTTTTCCGAGATGTCCTTGGCGACGATACGCCCGCCGGGTCCGGAGCCCTGAAGACTCTCGAGCGCTACCCCGCGTTCTGCGGCGAGCTTCTTGGCCAGCGGTGAGGCCTTGGCCCGGCTTCCGGCAGGTGCTGACGCCGCCGGAGCAGGGGCCGCCAGCCGGCGCGGCTTGAGTTTCCGCGGGTTTATCGCTAGGTGCCTTCTCCGCCTTGGGTGCGGGAGCCTCTGCGGCGCCGGCGCCCTCCGCGCTCTCGCCTTCGCCCAGGATAAGCGCCACTTTCTCTCCTACCTTCGCAACACCTCCATCCCCGACGAAGATTTCCTGGAGCACCCCTTCGTCGAAAGCCTCCATTTCCATGGTAGCCTTGTCGGTTTCGACATCGGCGAGGATGTCTCCCATCTCGATTTGGTCACCTTGTTTTTTCTTCCAGCGCGCGATGGTCCCCTCAACCATTGTGTCGCTTAACTTGGGCATGGTTATAATTGGCATGGGAATGGGAGGATTGGCAGCTTAGTTCTGGCAGATCTCCAGCACCTTGCTGACTACACGTTGAGGCGTCGGGAGCTGAACGGGTTCAACGGCTGGCGAGTAGATCGAAGGAGCATCAAGCGTGCAGACGCGACGAATCGGAGCATCGAGTTCATCAAAAGCCTTCTCCACAATCAGCGTCGCAATTTGGGCGGACGTGCCGCAGAAAGGCTTGTTCTCGTCCACGAGCACGACCCGATGGGTCTTGCGCACCGTGTTGAGCACGGCCTCTTCATCCAGAGGACGAATCGAGCGCAGATCGAGCACGTCGGCATTTATGTTGTGTTCGGTCGAAAGGATTTCAGCCGCTTTCAGTGCGATGAGCGCCGACCGCCCGTGTCCTATCAAGGAAACGTCAGACCCTTCGCGCTTGAGATCAGCGACGCCCAACGGAATGAGATATTCTTCCGAGGGGACTTCACCTCGCTCGCCGTACAACAAGGTGTTCTCCATAAACATGACGGGGTCATTGTCCCGAATGGATGATTTCATCAAACCCTTGGCATCATAGGCGGTGGCGGGGCACACGACTTTCAATCCGGGTATCGCCGCCAGCCAGTTCTCTGGAGTGTGGGAATGAGTCGCGCCAACGTTCGTGCCACCATTTGCCGGACCCCGGATGACGATGGGACAATTAATGAGACCACCGCTCATGTAGCGGATTTGGCCCGCATTATTGACGATTTGATCGTATGCCACCGTCGCAAAGCTCCAGAACATGAGCTCGATGACTGGCCGGAGCCCGAGCATAGAAGCCCCGACGCCCATTCCAATAAAAGCCGCCTCGCTGATCGGGGTGTCCACCACTCGCTTATCGCCAAATCGTTTCCACAGGCCCCGGGTCACTTTATACGCCCCGTCGTATTGCGCTACTTCCTCACCAATGAGCACCACATTCGGATCACGCTCGATTTCCTCGGCAAAGGCCTGGTTGAGAGCTTCGCGATATTCGATCAGGGCCATATTCGAAAGAGAGTGGATGTGGATCCCAAGGTGTCGAATTAAAGGGACGCCTTAGTCGTTGAAGAAAAATCTTCCGGTGCGGCCGGCTTCCGTTTGGCGATCGACCTCGAAGTAAACATCCTCGAAAACACTCGCCTCACGTCGGAGGCGGGCTTTCATCCGCAAAGCGCGCAGCAGCAGCCGCTTCAGTTTTGAGATCGGAGTCGATAGCCTCGTATTGCTCTTCGGTCAGGACCTTCTCGCCCATAAGCCGATTTTGGAAGAGCCGAATAGGATCGTGCTCGTTCTTGTATTTTTCGATCTCTTCCTCTTTGCGATAACCGCCCTTGTGCTTGGCGTCGGCTACCGAGTGGCCATAATACCGGTAAGTGTCGAATTCGAGAACAGTTGGTCTTGATTCTTTGTATGCGCGCTCGATCGCTTTATGCGTGATCGCGCGCACCGCGTAGAGGTCTTCTCCGTTCCCTTGCTCCCATTCGATGGAAAAAACCTCTCCTCTCTGAGCAAGACACTTGTCCATCGCGGAAGAACGATTCAGGCTGGTTCCCATCGAATACTTGTTATTCTCGATGACATAGATCACCGGCAGCTCGAAGAGGGCGGCCATATTGAGGCACTCGTAAAAACAACCCTGGTTGACCGCGCCATCCCCAAGAAAGCATAAAGCCGCTCCGGTAAGCCCTTTATATTTTACTCCATAAGCCAGACCAAGACCCAGGGGCGTCTGGCCTCCGACGATTCCGTGACCGCCCCAGTAATTTTTATCAGGCGCAAAGAAGTGCATCGAACCCCCTTTGCCTTTGGAACACCCCGTCGCTTTACCGTAAAGCTCCGCCATGCATTCATTCATGTTCATCCCTGACGCCAGAGCGTGCCCATGATCGCGATACGCGGTGATCACATGATCGTTGTCCCCCAAGAGCGAAACGGTCCCTACCGCAATGGATTCCTGTCCAATATAAAGGTGGAGAAACCCGCCCATCTTACCTTGATTATAAAATTTTAGCGCTGTCTGCTCAAAGCGCCGGATGCGGAGCATGTCATGCAAAAATCGGACCTTCTCCTCAGGGCTAAGACTCGCGTTCACAGGGGCTTTCGCATAATCGACCGAATTGAATGCGGCTGCGGTGTTTGTCATCGTAGAATATAACTGGTTGATTGCCCTCCTGCCACGAAAGCCCCTCAGCCCCTGCTAGCTTCAAGAAATACTATAATTCGCAAAGCGCTCTCGTTTGACAACTCGGAAATGGCGAGATTTTCTTTTCAGCCAGCAACTTCTTCTATTGGGATAAACACGTGAGTCTTGCGAAGATATTTGCGTTCCTTGTGCTCGTCGCGCTTTGTGCCGGCTCGACGGGTTGTGCTATCGTCAAGGGCATTCAGGCTCGGCAGGAGGAGGCCCGCGAAGAGCGTGAGCGTGCGGAGCTTCGCAAGCTGGCGCTCGTGGAGCACGCCGTATTTCGATCGGCGGCCGGGTGGAGGAGGCATACTTATCGCAACCAGGAGCTGCTCTCGCAGGCTACCACCGACAACGTCTCGATGGAGATCTCCTTGAGCGAGCAGCGCGGCATTCTCCTCGTGCGCACAGCCCTTGCCATGGACTTCCCTGTGGCCACAGGCAGAAGGTCGCATCCCACCCCGGCAGGTAACTACTTGATTCTTGCCAAGGAGAAGAATTATTCCTCGAACCTGTACGGCAAAATCTACGATGCTCAAAATGCACTCTTGGTCGCCGATGCGGACGCGCGGACGGATCTCGTGCCAGAGGGAGGACGTTTTCAAGGAGCGATCATGCCTTATTGGATGCGTCTGACAGATACCGGCGTCGGGCTCCATGTCGGTTACGTGCCCGGCCGCCCTGCTTCGCATGGGTGCATTCGGCTCAAGCGCGATGCGGCCACCCAGATTTTCGATATGGTCAAGGTCGGAACTCCTGTGGTGATTGCCGAACGCGCTCCTAGTTTGCAACCAGAGACGGCGTCGCCGGCAGGCGGGCCTCCCGACACCGCAGCAGCGTCTACAAGGGGTGCGCCTCCAGCTGCAGGTGCACATCCGTGACGCCCGGGCGTCCGCAGCGAGCACCTTCTTCAGCTGCTCAGAAGAGCTTCTGAAAAGGTTACTATAGGAATTCAAGCTGCTGACCTGCGGGATGGCGAAACGCAGCGGTCGACAGCGGCGGAAATCTCTTGTTTAATCCTTCCCGCGCCGAGCAGACCTCAAAAAGCCGCCGAATGCTTTCTGCCTGGGGGCCCTCTCCGCGCATACGACTGCCAAATCTCGGATCATTCAACTCGCCGCCGCGAACATCCCGGATGCGCCCGAGAATCTTTTCACGCGCCTGCGGGAGATGCTCACCGAGCCATCCGGAAAAAATTTCCTTTACGCCATAGGGCAACCGCAGAAGCACATAGCCGGCGCATTTCGCCCCAGCCCGACGCGCTGCTGCAAGAATGGCAGGGATTTCGTGCTCATTGAGTCCCGGAATCACTGGCGCGACAAGAACACCTACCGGGATCCCGCCCGAGCTCAGCCGCTCAATCGCCTCCAAGCGATGTCGCGGGAGCGACGCTCGCGGCTCCAAGCGCCGCGCAAGATCTGCGTCAAGCGTTGTTATCGAGAGATGAACGCAGGCGGCCTTGACGATCGCTAGCTCCTGCAGGAAGTCTAAGTCCCTGGTGACCAAATAGTTCTTTGTGATGATGACCACCGGATTGCGAAACTCGGCGAGGACACCAAGACAACGGCGAGTGATCTGCAGCTTGCGCTCGACAGGTTGGTAGCAGTCGGTCACGCCACTCATTGCCAGTGGCTGAGGATGCCATCTGGGAGAAGTTAGCTCTGCGCGAAGCAGCTCCGGCGCGGCGGTTTTCACCAGGATGCGCGTCTCAAAATCCAACCCGGCCGAAAACCCGAGATACTCATGGTACGGCCGGGCATAGCAATAAGCGCATCCGTGTTCACAGCCTCGGTACGGGTTGACGCTGGCGGTAAAACTCACGTCGGGACTGTCCGTGAAGCTTATTACAGTTCGCGTATCGTCTCTTAGAAAAAGGGTGTCGGGATTTCGCCTTTGTTCCGACTCGTCGAGCACCACCTCCAGACGCTCAAACCGGTTTGCCGGGTTTGTCGTCGAACCCCGCTTCGGCAAACCCATGGTTAATCCGCCTTCTTGAACTTGTCGAGTTTGGGACGAATCACCGCGCGGCTGTACGGATAGTCGGGATTCTTGTTGTAAAAATCCTGATGATATTTTTCAGCCGGATAGAAGGCTTTCAGAGGCTCGATCTGGGTAACTATGGGATCCTTGAATTGCGCTTGCGCCATCTGCTTCGATTTCTCCGCGACAGCTCGTTCGGCTTCGCTTTCATACAGGATGATGGAGCGATATTGGCTGCCAACATCCGCACCCTGCCTGTTGAGCGTGGTTGGGTCGTGAGCCTTCCAAAAGAGATCGATCACTTGCTCATAGCTGATTTGGGCCGGATCAAACTCAATGCGGACCACCTCCGCGTGACCGGTCCGGCCGCTGCAAACCTGTTCGTACGTCGGCTCCGGTAGATCACCGCCTGCATAACCGCTGATCACACTGACGATGCCCGGCACGGTTTGATAAACGGCTTCCACACACCAGAAGCATCCTCCTCCCAAGGTCGCCCGGTGGCTTTTTTCAACGGCAGCGCTCACCGGACTCAACGCTACCATAACGCATAAGAAAAGCCATGCTTTCACTCTTCGGAAGCATCAGGCAAACTCCCCAAGAGCGCTACCAGTTTTCAATCAGCATTCCAAGATCGCTGATGACCGTCTCAAGTTTCTTTAGGTCCTTCCGTCGTCCTTTATCCGCTCTGATTTGTCTCTGTCGAAGTAGCGTCAGCATATCGCGAAGGTCTTTCGCCTTTGCGCTCGAGAGGCTCTTCCCCTGGCTGCCGCTCTCAACCATCGATTGAACTCTGGCTATCTCGGAATCCAGCCTCACTAGCATAGCTCTCCACCGCCTGACGTACCTCTGAGCGAAGATCCTGCAGTTCATCTACTAAAGCCTTTATCGGAAGGGATTCGGTGTCGTCGTTTTTCATTCTGGTATGCCACTCGATATTCCCCATGATTTCCCTCGCTGACAATCTCAGAAACTCAGCGGGCGCTCGTTGTAACACATAAAGCTCTGAAGTAAAGATACTTATTCCGAAAACGTTTCTGCATTCCGTTAGCGACGACAAATCAGGCAACCTATCCAGAAACTCCGCCCAAAAGTTCTACGTGGAACAATGTGGATGAAATTTATTTGAACGACATATCCTTCTTCTTAAGAGAGTGAATAAATCAGCACCTCTTTGTTCCAGCATCTTACAAGCGGTGTTCCACGCGATTTCTCCATGCGAATAGTTTGTGTATTAAAGGGCGTGCACACCGAATGAAGAAAATTTAGTTTGGGAACATGCAGACTTACTGCAGGCTGATAGCAGCTTATTCACATTGTAAGTCAGGCTGTCCAGGGACTGTTCCACGTGGAACTCCCTTGGCTGCAGCTATTGTCGAAGCGGCGGCGCGCGCTATCAGTGGGCTGCTCTGTTGGTTAGTTTTGACGAACTGTTCTCCTGGGCCCTCCTCACGGGAACTGGTAGTTGGCATGGATTTATCCTACCCCCCCTTCGAGACCATCGATGAGAACGGCAAACCAACCGGCATCAGTGTGGAACTGGCTTCGGCGCTAGCGAAACGACTCAAGCTGTCTCTTCGGATTGAGAATATTCAATTTGTCGGACTCATTCCCTCTCTGCAGAGTGGAAGGATCGATTGCATTATCAGTTCCATGACTGACACTCCCGAGCGGCGGCAAGCCATCGCCTTTACGGAACCATATCTCTCTATTGGTCTGGCGTTGCTCGTGGGTGCCCGGAGCGACATTCAAAGCCCGAACGAACTGGATCGATCCGGCAGAACCATTGTCGTTCGACAAGGGACAACGGGCGAACTTTGGGCCCGAGCGAACATCAAAAATGCCCAGGTGCTTTCGATCGAGAAGGAGAACTCCGCGTCTCTTGAGGTGATTCAAGGCAAAGCGGACGCTTTCATTTACGATCAGATGAGCGTCTGGCAGAACTGGAAGAAGAACCCGGAGACCACGAGAGCCATCTTGACACCTTTACAGAGGGAGAACTGGGCTGTTGGCGTGCGCAGGGGCGACGATGATCTTCGTGCAAGAATTAACGAATTTCTGAGAGAATACCGCACTTCCGGAGGGTTCGAGGATTTAGGAGAGCGCTACCTCGGTGAGCAAAAAGAAGCCTTTCGCCGGGAAAGAGTGCCCTTCTATTTCTAAGGTGCGAAAGAGCGCTATATTCAAGAATGCGATGCTGGAAATTTCTTACAGGATTGTCAGCGCTGCTTGCGATGGGTGCTGACCAGGTCTGCTCGGAGGACAGCTCCGTGAAGTCGCGCGAAGCCATGGTGAAACACCAACTGGCTGCAGGCGGCATCACCAACGCGGACGTGCTTCAAGCCATGAGGGAGGTGCCACGCCACGAGTTTGTTCCGACTGCGCTAAGAGCATATGCCTATGTGGACGGGCCGCTGCCGATCGGACACGGCCAGACGATCTCCCAACCCTTTATCGTTGCCTTTATGACGCAAGCCTTGGATCTGAGCAAAGACGATATCGTTCTGGAAGTGGGGACAGGCTCTGGCTATCAAGCGGCGATTCTCGGCAAGCTGGCGAAGGCGGTTTACAGCATTGAGATTGTCGCTCCGTTGGCTGAGTCAGCTAAAGCGGTCCTTTCGAGACTCGGCTTCGAGAATGTCCATGTGAAAGCGGGAGATGGCTATCTCGGCTGGCCTGAGAAAGCTCCCTTCGATGCCATAATCGTGACATGTGCGCCCGAGCACGTTCCCGACCCGCTCGTTTCTCAGCTAAAGGAGGGCGGGCGCTTGGTCATTCCTGTTGGGGAAGCCGGCGGCATACAACAACTCGTTCTGCTTAAAAAAGAAGGCGGAAAGATCTCCAAGGAGGAAATGCTGGACGTTCGTTTTGTTCCCATGACGGGAAGGGCGACAAACGGGTTGACCGGCGAATAGCTGTGCTGTTAGGAAACGCTGTGAGCAGTTTGCTTCGCAGCTTTCTTGATAGCAGCCGCTCGCCCGCTCCTTTTTGGGCAAAGGCTGCGACCGCCGGGCTTCTCCTGATTAGTTTTTCCTCTTGTTTGCTGGAGCTTCCTTGCTTCGACAACTCTCAATTGGGGCGCGATTGCAAAGTATAGGTACGCTTTCTGGTCCGGTTGGTTGCTCACACTTACCCTGTCAAGCATCTCGCTGGTCCTAAGCACCGCAATTGGACTCGTCGCCGCTTTGGCGAGAAGATCCCGGATTTTGTTAATTCGCTATATAGCAACTACTTATATAGAATGTGTGCGCGGGATGCCCCTGCTCGTCTTGATACTAGTTCTTTTCTATGTCGTCGCTAATGCCCTGAAGATCGACGACCGGTTTCTTGTGGGGGTGGTCGTGCTTTCCCTGTTTGCTGGCGCTTATATAGCTGAAATCATACGCGCCGGAATAGAAAGCGTCGGAGCGTCCCAACGGGAGAGTGCCCGGGCAATTGGTCTAACCTCGGCCCAGACTTACCGCTATGTCGTCTTGCCGCAAGCTCTCCGACAAGCCTTACCTCCGTTGGCCGGGCAGTTTGCCTCTCTGATCAAGGATTCATCGCTGTTGTCGATCATTGGGGTGGCTGAATTTACCTATACGGCGCAGCAGGTGAATTCCGCCACCTACAGTACGTTGGAAAGTTATCTTCCCCTCGCGGTGGGCTATCTGGTCCTTACTCTGCCCATATCTCTTTTCTCGAGCCTCCTGCAACGTACGCTGCGCTATGAAACTTGAGGCATTGGCCTGGTTGGCGCTGGCGGTGTGCATTGCGGCTTGCGCGAGAGCTACGTCGGGTGGCGTTCGTCAGACAGCCAAGCCGTTTGAGGTGCTTTGGAAAGGGGACGACCAAAATTTCATTTCTGCGCTCGGTGAGAAACAGGATGCCAGTTTGGCCCGGCTCGCCCAGCAACGAGCAACTGAAGCGAAGCCGGCCCAGGTTTCGCCGCCGAGGAGGGAGAGCGTT
Organism: uncultured Verrucomicrobiae bacterium; assembly: GCA_963744345.1. Classification (GTDB taxonomy): domain Bacteria; phylum Verrucomicrobiota; class Verrucomicrobiia; order Chthoniobacterales; family Terrimicrobiaceae; genus DASTFP01. Next base: position 116,162 of record CAVUTD010000005.1, on the reverse strand, counting down.
CCGCCAAGTATGTACCGAACAACGGAGCCGCCGCTGCCGGAGCCGGATCTTTCTCTTCCAGTAAGCGAGGTGCCACGTTCGACACCGGGTGCGACGCCCACGCCGAGCCCTGCAGTGAGCCCGAATGTGACCCCGGGCATTAACGCTGAACAAAATCCGAACCCCGCAACCGCACAATGACTATCGTTTGCGACGGTGTCGGCAAATCGTTTGGAAGTCACCATGCCCTTAAAGACCTTCGACTTAACGCTGCGTTTGATCATACGATTGCCTTGGTTGGCCCTTCTGGTGGGGGGAAGTCCACCCTTTTACGGATATTAGCGGGATTGGAAACTCCAGAAACGGGCACCATCCTTATTAACGGTCGGCGTCTGCTGTTCGAAGAGAAATGGTTGCGTGAGCATCGGCGCAGAGTGGGGGTCGTTTTTCAGGCGTTCAACCTGTTCCCCCACCTCACAGCATTGGATAATATTCTGCTGCCACTGGAGAAGGTGCATCATTTCACCAATGCTCGGGACCGCGCACGACGAGTCCTCGAACGGATGCGCCTTGGCACGCACTCAGACAAGAAGCCCTCTCAGCTGAGCGGCGGGCAGCGGCAGCGGGTGGCGATCGCGAGGGCTCTGGCCATCGAACCGGAGTTTCTTCTTTTGGATGAACCCACCTCGGCTCTCGATCCCGAAATGACTGCGGAGGTGCTCGATGTTATCGCCGATCTTCGCGAGACCGGTCAGCCTGTGATTCTGGTCACACATGAGATGGGCTTCGCCCGGCAAACCGCCGATTTGGTGGTTTTCCTGGCCGACGGAGCCGTGCAGGAGTGCACGGAAGCACACGAATTCTTCAGCCGGCCAAAGACGGAGGGAGCGCGCCGTTTTCTGGCGCGCGTTCTCAAGTATTGAGCCGAGCGGAGGAGCGTTCCTGCAGCCAAATGAGAATGTCCCCTAACACAACGTCCTTGTCCCAATCGTTCCACAGCAAGTGATACGCCTCGGGGTACAGACGGAAGGTCTTGTCGTGCGCAGCCACACGATCAAACCAGGCAAGGACCTGCTCCGGACGAACAAAGACGTCCTGACCTGCCGCCAGGACGAGGCAAGGGATCAGCATCTTTGCCGCAATAAGGTCGCTTGAATCAATCAATGTTCCCAGCTGGTGGAGAAATCGAAAGGTGAACGCCCTGATGTAGTGCGAAGCGTTTTGAACCCTCTGAGCATGATCCTGATCACGAGTAACCTGAAGAGGCTCAAGTTTCCCAGAGATGAACCACGAGGGATAGAAACGCAACCCGGGCGCGGCTCTCGCCAGAACGCGCACTGTCTGACGAATTGCCCAAGGCGTCGATTTGATCAAAGCGACCACTGGCGCGGAGAGGATCGTCGCGCTTACGGGCTCGGCAAATCGCCTGTACGCCAGCATCCAAGCAAGGATGAGTGCGCCCATACTCTCGCCACAAACCCAAAGCGGCGTTCCGGCCTCTCGCGAATGCATGGCACTGGCGAAGGCGGAAATGTCCTCTGAAATCGCCTCGATATCGAGGATGGCTCCTCGCCGACGATGGAGCGGATCGCTGCCCTGGCCGCGGAGGTTCAATGCGAAACAGGCGATTCCGCCCCGACTTACCGCTTCGCCGAGAGGCAGAAAGTCTGTCGCGGCCCCGCTTAAGCCATGCGCGCAGACGAGAGTGCCGAGCGGCCTCCCGCGTGGGAGCCATTGCTCGCAGGGGAAGGATTGACCGTCGGGAGCCGCCCAGTCAAAGTGCATTGTTCCACATTCGGATTGCTTTTCTCAGCCCCGCGCAAGCAATTTCGCGCATGCGCACGATCTTCGTCAACTTTCTCGCTGCCTCTTTGAGCGTGGTCAGCCTTATCGCCGGTCAACTCGATATCGCCGTCATTCAATATCCAGAGGAGAAAGGGTCAGCAGAACTCCAGAACGCTCTTGCGAAGATAGCTCTTTTTGAGCTGACAAATTCTGATCGGACGCGGACGACACAACCCTACCTTAAGGGAGGCTATGTTCTCTTTGCGCAACGTTTGCCAGCCACACTCGGCGCGAGCTTTTCGACGGCAACGCGTTTAAAGAACGCGGGTGCAGAAGTGAAAGCACACCTTACCGCGGGCGCAATCGCGGTTTCCGTTTCCTTGATTCACGGAGTCAACGCGGGATGGCGCACGTTTGCCAGACAGGTTTATACCGGCAGCGGACCACTGCCGACGGGCCCACCGCGCTTGCTAAGTGTTCGAACAGCTAGCGGTCGATCTCCAAACACTGTAAAAGGACAAACGACAATGAAAAGCTTTCATCAGACGACGCTCCTTATCGCCCAATATGCGCCTTAAAACGGCTCATGATTCAGGAAACTAATCTTATTGAGCGTGCAGCGCCCGCAAACGGAGGCGGTGACTATCTTGCTAAGACCTAAGCGCCTTTGTCACAATAAATAGTCAGGGAAAGGGCGGAAAATCTGAGGCTCCAGTTGGCCGCGGCATAAATTCACGCGGGCCGCGTGCGCTCCCCGTTCCACTGGCTGTCAACTCTCAGGGGGTCTGGCGGCCTCCAAGAAGCCGAGATCGCTGAAGAGCATCTGCCGGAGCTCTCGGCCGCCCGCGAGCGCGCGAAAAAGGCGAAACCGACTTGAGAGACAACTAGACGGCGGATGGCGCGACAACGGGCCGCTTGCGAGATGATACGATAGTTCTTCGAAGACTTACGCTTCATCGCTTAGATCGAGGCTGATCTTACGCGCTGTTTATTCACAGGGGAACGGTCGGGCGTTACTTGAGATTCCGTTGAGACCAGATGGCGAAACCTCTCCCAGATCAACAGGGTACCTCTCGCCTGATCGGCAAGCTTCCAGCGATTCCTTATTCCCTATGCAGTTTACATTTGCAAAACCCAGAGGACATCCGGATCATTGTCATCATCAGAGATAATAAGCTTCATCGGAGGATTTGGCTTGAACGCTCGGCGAATCAGGTTTTTCCCAAACGTGTCGGGCGTCATCGCTAAGTCTCCAGCTTTGGCTTTTAGGATTTCACGAATAATGCGGCGTTGCTCATGATCGAGATTTCCTTAGCGCATTGCCTAAGGCGATACATACTGCCTAAGTTTAAGGGCGCTGCCGAACGCGTCACGTCTGCTTGTCGCTGAGAAACCAGTGATACGCGTCACGGATGCCCTCGCGCAAGGGGATTTTCGGGCGCCAACCCAGTGCGAAGAGTTTCTCCATATCGAGCAGTTTGCGCGGGGTTCCGTCCGGCTTGGAGGAATCAAAAACCAGTTCGCCCTCAAACCGGAGAATCTCGCAGACGGTATCAGCCAGCTCGCGAATGGTGACGTCCTGGCCGTATCCTATGTTAATGATTTCCGGTGAATCATAACGTTCGAGAAGAAAGAGGCATGCATCCGCAAGGTCATCGACATGGAGAAATTCGCGACGGGGCTTTCCGGTTCCCCAAACAACGACCGTTTGGTCCCCGCGACTCTTAGCCTCGTGCACCTTTCGAATTAACGCCGGGAGAACATGAGAGCTGTGGAGATCGAAATTGTCATTCGGACCGTAGAGATTGGTTGGCATCGCCGAGATGAAGCTCTTGCCATACTCGCGAGCATAAGCCTGACAGAGTTTGATCCCGGCGATCTTGGCGAGAGCATACGCTTCATTGGTGGGTTCGAGCGCGCCTGTGAGGAGAGCGCTCTCGGAAATAGGCTGGGGAGCAAATTTCGGATAGATACAAGAGCTTCCCAGGAATAGGAGCTTGCTTGTGCCAAAATCGGCGGCCGCCTCGACGATATTGTTCTGGATGGTGACATTCTGGAGCAGAAACTCCGCCGGCTGTTCGTTGTTGGCCGCAATCCCGCCCACTTTCGCGGCGGCGTCGACAACGATCTCCGGACGCTCCTCGTCGAAGAACGCGCGCACCGTGCTGCGGTTGAAGAGATCAAGCTCAGAGCGAGGACGAACCAGAATGTTGTTGAAGCCGTCTGTTTTCAGCCGCCGGACTACGGCACTGCCCACCATGCCGCGGTGACCAGCCACGTAGATGCGATCGCTCTTATTCATACGCGTAAATTCAACGGCCTAGCACTTTTGCTCGCAGGAGGCGCACTCAAATTGGATCGTGGGGTGTCCAATGCCATAGCGCTGAAGCAGCTCAGCTCGGATCCGAGCCAGCAAAGCGTCGTCGAGTGTCGAGGTTCTTTTAATGAGATGGGCGGTAAGGGCGATTTCCGTTGTGCTCAGCGCCCAGATGTGGACGTGATGGATTCCGGCAACCTCCGGCAGTGCCGCCAGGTAGGCGCGCACCGCCACGGGGTCTACGCTTTGTGGGACGGCATCGAGAGAGAGGTTGAGCGAATCGGTGAAGAGCTGCCAAGTGCTGATGAGGATCACGAGTGCGACCATTACGCTGACGAGCGGATCCAACCAGGCCCAGCCTGTGAGGAGGATCACTCCTCCAGAAAGCATAACGCCGGCCGATACCGCCGCATCGGCCGCCATGTGGAGAAAAGCTCCGCGAACGTTGAGATCTTTCTTGCGGCCAGACATGAAGAGGAGCGCGCTCGCGCCATTGACGGCGATTCCCAAGGCGGCCACCCAGATCACAGTGCCGCCGGCCACGTGGGGCGGCTCTCGGAAGCGCCCCAGCGCCTCCCAGACGATCGCACCTACTCCGATGAGGAGCAGGAGAGCGTTGAAAAGCGCTGCGAGAAGGGTACTTCTCCTCCATCCGTAGGTTCGACGCGGACTGGCGGCTTTTTTTGCCAGTTCGCTCGCAGTCCACGCCATCACCAACCCGAGCACATCGGTGAGGTTATGGGCAGCGTCGGCCAGAAGTGCGAGCGAGTCCGAGAAAATTCCGAAGGCGACTTCAAGGACGATAAAGCCGGCATTGAGCAGGATTCCGATGAGAAAGGCGCGACCAGAATCTGGAATTGTATCATGCCGATGGCCCTGGTCGTCATGGTCGTGTGCCATGACTAAATGCGCCGCGAAATCCTGGCTGTGTCAATGGCGTCTTTTCTCCCATCATTTCCCCGTGTAGGTATGCCGCCCATCGATGAACGCCGCCCGGATCAGCTTCTTCCAGCGCCTCGGCAGCACGCTCGCTCTCTGGGCCTTGATCATCTTTGCTCTCCTGGCGGGCTCGGAATATGGATATTTCTTGCTGATCTTCTTCATGGCCATGGTGGCGCTGTACGAGTATTTCCACATGGTGAAGGAGTTCGGTGCTCCCGCCTTCACCCTCACTGGGATGCTCTGCGGTGCGATCTACATGATCGGCAGTTTCCTTTATCTCCGCAGCCAGGGACCCGATCATTCCTATGATCTTGAGATGGCGGTGCTGGTGGGGTTTCTTTTCGTGGTCTTCTCGCGGCAAATGTTTCGCGCTTCAGCAAGCCGCGATTCCCTGGAAGCGATTGCCTACACTGTGTTCGGGCTGCTCTATATTCCTTGGCTCTTCAACTTTTTCACCAAGATCGTCTACATCGTGCCACGCACGGAGAATGGGGAAACCACGGGACAGTTTTATTTGATTTATCTGATGGTGGTCACCAAGTTCAGCGACATGGGCGCGTATGTTTTCGGCAGCCTTTTTGGGCGCCATCCCTTTGCGCCGCATATCAGCCCCAAGAAGACGTGGGAAGGATTTTTCGGTGCGCTGCTCTTATCGTCCTTGGGCAGCTATTGGCTCTACGCGCTCATCCCTACGCGCCTTTCCACCTTGCGGCTGCCTGATGTGGTCATTCTGGGACTGCTGCTGGGAAGCGGCGCGGTGGTGGGCGATCTGGCCGAGTCGATCATCAAACGGAGCACGCAGGCCAAGGATTCCAGCCAGATACTGCCCGGGATTGGAGGAACCCTTGACCTGATCGATAGTCTGCTTTTCACCGCGCCGCTCATGTACTTTTACCTGCGATTGGTCATCGGTGTGCCATGAGGACGCGGCGCGTTGTTATCCTTGGGGCCACCGGTTCAATCGGAAAAAGCGCTCGTAAGGTGGCGCGCGAAATTCCCGAGCGCATGGATATCGCGGGTCTTTCCGCGCATATCGATGCGGAGGGACTTGCCGCCGCAGCGCGGGAGTTTCCTCGCGCAAGAACGGCGCTGTCCTCAGGTTCAGACGGCGAGCAGCAGCTCATTGATCTGGCCACCCTTCCTCAAGCAGACATGGTGCTGATTGCCATTGTCGGCACGGCGGGTCTGAAGCCTGCGCTGGCCGCGATTGAGGCTGGGAAAGATCTCGCGGTTGCGAGCAAGGAAATTCTGGTTATGGCCGGTGAACTTATCATGTCTGCCGCAGCCCGCAAAGGAGTGAAGGTCTTGCCGGTAGACAGTGAGCACAATGCCATTTTCCAATGCCTCGATGGCCGCGCAGGCGCGTCTCTGCAGCGGATCATCCTGACGTGTTCCGGAGGTCCTTTTCGTGCCACTCCCAGTGCTGAGCTTAGGGATGTGACGCCCGAGATGGCTCTTAAACATCCGACCTGGTCAATGGGACGTAAGATTTCCATCGACTCGGCCACTCTCTTCAACAAGGGCCTGGAGATGATCGAAGCCAAATCGTTGTTCAATCTGCCGATGGAAAAAGTCGACGTGGTGGTGCATCCCCAAAGCATTGTGCATTCGCTGGTGGAGTTCGTAGATGGCTCGCTGCTTGCACAACTCAGCCATTCAGACATGTGCTTTCCCATCCAATATGCCGTGACCTGGCCTGAGCGGGTCGCCAACAGCTTGCGCCCTCTCGATTTGGCAGCTCTTGGGCGCCTGGAGTTCGAGGCGCCTCGACGGGCCGATTTCCCTGCGCTTGATCTTGCCCGCCATGCCGGAGAGGCTGGCGGATCGCTGCCCGCGGTGCTCAATGCAGCCAATGAAGTGGCCGTCCAGGCGTTTCTGGAACACCGTATTCAATTTCCGCGGATTTGGGGAATCGTCGAGCGTGCCCTGGAGGAATGTCCTTTTGTTGCGCACCCCTGTTTGGAAGACCTTTTGGACATCGATCAGAGGGCAAGGGAACTGGCCACCCGCGCAATTTAGGCCGAACACCTCTCTTCCGCGGTTGATCTGTTGATTACCCGAAGGCCGCTGCATCGGCTCCTTGAGCGTCCGCGGCGGTGACTGCCCAAATGTGGAGGCTTTCCTTTCTGCCGCGAATCTCGGTGTGGCCCAAATCCCGGAGAATGTACGCATCCTGCAGCGCTGAACGAGTGGTATCACTGCAAATAATTCTTGCCTGAAGGTTCGTCTGCTTGGTGAGGCTCTGCAGTCTTGAGGCCAGATTCACTTCATTGCCCATCACTGTGTAATTAGAGCGGGACGCGGACCCGACATTTCCGGCGACTACGCTGCCAGTGCTTATCCCAATGCCGGTACAAAAGGGCGGAAGGCCTTGCTTGCGCCGTTCCCCATTGAGGGCCTCTTCCGCGTGGAGGATGGCGAGCGCGGCACGCAGGGCTCGATCGGCGTGATTGTCGATGGCGACGGGCGCTCCGAAAATCGCCATGACGGAATCGCCGATGTATTTGTCGACAACTCCGGCTTCGCTCTCTACCGCACCTGTCACCACGGTGAAGTAGGCATTGAGCTGTTCGACCAGATCCTGCGGCGGTTGCGTTTCGCTGAACGTGGTGAAATCGCGCAAGTCGGAAAACAGAATGGTGACGTTTCGGATTTCGCCCCCCAGCTCGATCTCCGATTTCATGAGCTCACGAGCGACCTCGGGCGAGAGCGATTTGCCCAGCAGGTCACGCACTTTGTCGCGTTCCTCAAGACCGATGGCCATGCTGTTGAATGCCGAGGCCAAGTCGCCCAATTCGTCGCGAGTCCTGGCGGGGACCCGCGCGCGATAATCCCCGCGCATGACCCTTCTCACACCTTCTGAAAGACTGATCAGGGGCCGGGTTACTCCGCGTGCAACGAACACGCCCGCGATGCCAAAGACTAGCAGCGCGATCACGTTGAGAAGGACCAACTCCCTCTCGAGTTTCCAAAAAGGAGCCATTTCCCCATCGAGGGACGACAACATCGCAATCTGCGTGCTGCCGTTGAAGGTCTCGGGGAAAGGAACGGCAAGGCCGAGGAACGATCTCCCGTTGATATTGAGCTCTTGAAGATTGTTCGGAGAGTTCGCGGGGAACGCAAGCTCGGTCCGCTCAAGAGCCGGAGTGCTCGCCACGATCTTTCCCTGATGAAGAAAGGCAATCTCAAAGCCGCTGAGACGATGGAATTCCTCCACCAGCGCGGCATCGAGAGCAAACCCAACGGCAATCCAAACGCTGGGCTCCGGGGTCAATAGCGGATAAACCATGACCAGGTGAAGCGTGTCGCCGAGAGCTTCGATTTTCGTTGCCTGCAGGTCAGGTGAGTCTTCTGCTCGAGCAACCAGTTCCTCGTCGATGACGAGTTGCGAAGAAGCTTCCGCAGACAATGTGTCGGCGATCGTCCTGCCATCAGACGCAATGAGCCGGATGAACGAAGCCAAGCCGATCCGACCGCGGTAATTCTGCAGCGCCGATATCAGAGTCGCGTGAGCGACGGCGTCATTGGAGGTGCGAAGCTGTGCAAAGGTCGAGGCAAATGCATAATCGCTGGAAAGAAGCCGAACCGCGAGACCGAGATGTTTGACGGTTTGTGTGACGAATTGGACGAAGACGCGGGTGGCCTCTTCGGTTTCAGTGCGCACCCGCTGCTGCGCATACTTGCGCGCAGCCGTTGCCACGAGGAAAAATGTGGCTCCTTGGGTGCTCGCCAAGAGCAGCAGCAGGATTGCGATGAAGCGGCCGCGAAAGCTAGAGAAAAATTTTCTCAGCGATAACCTCCTCCTCTGTCGTCCGGAGGAGTCCGCGTAAACGCCGGCCGTAACTTCATGGTCAGTTCGGCGGAACTCTGCCCGGGCGGCGTCCTGTAGGTGAGGGGGTCTCCGCGCAGTCGCGGGCACCAGGCATGAATGGTGACCGGATCCGCGGGCAGGTTCGTCAAAACGGCAACTCCGCTGGCATCGGTTTGCGCGTAGAGACGGGTGTCAAGCACCACGATGTAAGCGGCCATCCCATCGTGAATATTGCACCCCAGGGTGACGATTCCGGGACGGTCGAACTGAATCGGTGGGGACTGTCCGATGTAGAGGGGGATGTCAAAGGTCTTGGGCAAGCTGAAGGAGTAAACATGATGTTGAACGTTATCCTGATTCGGAAAGCGCACGGCACTTCCCACTGGGACGACGGTAAGGGGCGGGAGAAATTGGCGATTCTTTTGAAGAATTTCCAACTGGACCGGGGCGGGAGGATTTTTCTCTCCTGATTGTTGTACCCAAACGATCGCGCCTTCGACCGGGCGACCAGCTTGATCTTTCACCGAGACACGAATGTCCGCGGCGACCCCCTGGGGGCTGGCAAGGAGAAAAGTCAGCAGCAGGACGAAAGCTGAACGCTGTCGGCGCCAAGGGGATCCAGCCTTTTCGCAGCCGCTAAAATTTGGCGCGCAGACCAATTTCTGCAATGTGGTTTGCATAATCCAAACTCCCCCGTGTTGTAATCTCGAATCGATACATCGCCCGCAATCTCAAGTGCATGCTCAAAGCTTGATCGATGCCAGCCTGGACGCTTTGGGTGCTTGCGTCGAATCGGTAAGCCATGCGTTCCGCGCCAAAAACATCGGTCGCTTCCCGAACCTGCGCAATGGCGACGAGGTCCGGCCGAGGCGGTGTCGCATAGGAAACAACGTCTCCATATCGGAAGGAATAACCGGCGAACAAGCGTGTTGCTGGGAAAAGGTCGAACCAGCCTGAGATTCCCGTTTCCTGCGCCGCCGAATCGAATAGAGCACCTTGGGCAAAAAACCAATGTGGCACATAGCTGATATCGAGGCCGGCCCTTTCCGTTACTTGCCAGACGAAGCTCAGCGCGGGAACCAGGCTGAACCCTGAAGCGCCTGGCTGTCCCGCGGCTCGGAAAGCTGGGAAAAGGTCGAACTGCAGCCGTGGAGCTCTCCAGCCAAGGCCGAACTTTCTCTCGAGACCGAAGCGAACGCCGGCCTCAATCTCGCTCAACCCAAAAAATCGAAATGCGAGTTTTCCCTCGCTCGCCAGGCCAGCTTGCCACCGCCAGTCCCGTCCCCAGACACCGCTTCTGCCCAGACCGACGGCGGCTACCAAGAAGCCGTCCGCAAGTCGGTCGCTTGGTCGGTCAGAATTCGACGCATTGCTTTCATAGCGGCCGGTGATCTCGGCGACAATATCGGGGTTGGCCGCAAGGGAATCTTTCAGCGGCGCCAGAGCGCACGCCAAAAGGATCACCAATTTAGGTACTTATCCGTCCCAGACACAGGCGCATGGGCTTTGCTCCCCAAGCGATCCTTTTACAACCGGAAGCGGCGTTGTCGAGTGTCGAACGCGCCATTGCAATAAATCTGAAGTGTTTGGCCAACCATTCGCTGATCATGGCGATAATAAGCCCTCTCTCGGTCATGTCGTGAGAACATTCGTCGGAATGCCAGGTTTATTTTTGGTGGTCATTGCCATCCTGCCCGGTTAGCCTCCGCGAAAATTTGAACTAACCCATGACTATCATTAAGGAATTCCGTGAATTCATCGGGCGTGGCAATGTGATCGATTTGGCTGTTGGCGTGATCATCGGCGCCTCCTTCAGCAACATTGTCAAATCGCTCACCGATGACGTCATTATGCCCATCATCGGCAAGGTTCTGGGCGGCTTGGGAGGGCTCAATTTCAAGGATTACTTCATCCCGCTGGACGGCCAATTCACTGCTTACAAGACACTCGAGCAGGCTCAGTCCACCACGGCCGTTATCGCGTATGGGTCTTTTCTTACGATTCTCATCCAATTTTTTATTATAGCCGTTTGTGTGTTCGCCTTGGTTAAAGCTGTCAATCAGCTATATCGGGGCGAGAAACCGTTGACCAAAAGCGAGCTCTTGCTCGAGGAAATACGCGATCTGCTGAAGAGAGATCGGGTCGTTTAAGCCGGTCCTCGGCGCCCGCTCAAGCCGAGCCAGATTGATTTTTTGCCCTTTTGGGCGAGGCTAGGCGTCTCGCGGATATGGTTGCTGGTGTGCTGAAGTTTCTCTTCATTTGCCTGGAGGTACTCCTTCTCTTCAATCTTCTTATCCTGGTCCATGAGCTGGGGCACTTTTTGGCCGCTAAGTGGCGGGGATTGATCGTCGAGAAGTTTGCCATCTGGTTCGGCAGGCCACTTTGGAGCAAGAAGATCAATGGGGTGGAATATCGGTTAGGCTCCATTCCTGCTGGCGGTTATGTGGCCATTCCACAGCTAGCTCCCATGGAAGTTCTCGAGGGAAGGGTGGAGACCGATCGCAGCCGGCTACCGACCGCCAAGCCCCTCGATAAGATCATCGTTGCCGCGGCCGGGCCCGCCTTCAGCCTCGGCTTGGCTCTGCTGATGGCGGTGATCGTCTGGTTTGTCGGCAAACCTGAAAGCGAATCAGACACGACAATAATCGGCTTCGTCAAGCCAGGCGGGCCCGCGGAGAAGGCCGGGCTTCGCGTGCAAGATCGCATTCTGGCGGTCGATGGACATCCGGTGCAACGCTTCATGGGCGGCACGGACGGCGTCAAATGGAGGGTCATTCGGAGTGAGGGAGAGACAATTCCCTTTCAGGTTGAGCGCGCCGGCGAGGTTCTGACGATTCATTCGGGCTGGTCGAAACCGGTAACGGCGAGTTGGCGGCGCCCGGCTCTGCGCGAAGTGCAGATCGGGCCGCGCATCGTGCCGGGAATTGGTTTTGTCATTCGCGGTTCGGTGGCGGACAAGGCGGGACTTAAAGCCGACGACCTGATTGTTGCCGTCAACGGTCAGCCAATTTTCAACCTGGAGGAGATCGTTCCCTTCCTAAAGGAAAACGCTGGAAAATCGATCGCGCTCACGGTCAGTCGCCAGGGTCAATCGCTTCCCATCCAATTGCCTGTCCCTGCGCCCCAAGCGGAGAATCCCAATGCGCCTCTGGACTTGGGAATTGACTGGGGACGAGTGGTCTTCAGCCACCCCGCACCGTGGTCGCAGGTCAAGGATGCGGCTACGAGTATCTTCCGCATGGTCGGAGCGCTCCTCTCGCCGAAATCGGACGTCAAAGCGGCGCATTTCAGCGGGCCAGTTGGCATTATGCGTTTGTACTATCAAGTCTTTGAGACGAACTATGGCTGGCAGCTGGCGCTATCACTCAGCGTCCTCATCAACGTCAATCTGGCCATTCTGAACCTGCTGCCATTCCCCGTGCTCGATGGCGGGCACATCGTTCTCGCCATCATTGAAGGCGTGCGGCGCAAACCGATCAATGTGCGCGTGCTCGAGGTCGTGCAGACGGCCTGCGCCGTGTTGCTGATCGGCTTTATGCTCTATGTGACCTTCTTCGACGTGGGCGACATTTTCGCTCCGCAGCGAAAAGAGACACCCGAACAGTCGAAGTGACGCTGCAGTACCTGTCATAGTCCTTACTCTTATTCGCGACGCCAAACCCGTGAGGTGCGCGTCGGGAAAATTGGCGTCGGCGGCAGCAATCCAGTGCGCATCCAGTCCATGATCACCTGCGACACGATGGACACCCGCAATTGTGTCGCGCAAACCCTCGAGCTCGTCACCGCGGGTTGTGAAATCGTGCGCATTACGGCGCCGACCGTCTCGGATGCCGCCAACCTCCAGCATATCGCCGCTGGGCTTCGCGCGAGCGCTTGCGACGTGCCGCTGGTGGCAGACATTCACTTCAAGCCCGAAGCGGCGATGGAGGCGGCGAAATGGGTGGAAAAGGTCCGCATCAATCCGGGCAACTACGCTGATAAAAAGAAGTTCGCAGTGCGTGAGTACACCGATGAGCAATACCAGCAGGAACTTGAACGCATTCGCGCGAAATTTTCGCCCCTTGTCGAACTGTGCAAGGCGCGCGGTGTGGCGATGCGCATCGGCACCAATCACGGTAGTCTAAGCGATCGCATCATGAATCGGTACGGCGACACTCCGCTCGGCATGGTCGAGAGCGCGCTCGAGTTCGCCCGCATTGCCCGAGGAGCTGATTACCATGATTTTGTCTTCTCCATGAAGGCGAGTAATCCGAAGGTCATGATTGAAGCCTATCGATTACTGGTCGCTCGACTGATGGCTGAGGGACCTGACTGGAACTATCCTATTCATCTTGGCGTGACCGAGGCTGGCGAGGGAGAGGATGCTCGCATCAAAAGCGCGATTGGCATCGGCAGCCTTCTCTCGGACGGAATTGGTGACACCATCCGCGTTTCCCTCACCGAGGATAGCGTGCACGAAATTCCGGTTGCCAAAGCGCTCTTGGAGACAGTCTCCGGCCAACGGAACGATTTGGCAGACGCGGTGGTGGTCCCATCACAACGCGACGACTATGATCCGTACTCTTATCAGCGCCGGCCTTCGCACACGCTCAGGATTGGCGACGTGAAACTAGGGGGTGAGGAGTTGGTGCGTGTCGTTGTGCGCTGCTCCACCTTGGAAAAGATCGCCCATAAGTTAGATCGGCTCGGCGATTACCAACCCGAAATTATCTACGAAAGCGCGGCCGTTCGCGAACTCGATCCCATGAGCGATGCGGAGCTTGCCGGCGTGAATGCAGAAGCGGGTGACCTCCTCGTCACCGTGAAAGATGGCCTTGGTCTTTCAACGATCGCGGCTTTTCGCCTTCTTGCGGCCAGGCTGCAACCGCGACATCCCATCCTCCTCAAAGACACGCTTTCTCCTTCAAACGATAGTGCGCGCGATTTTCTCGCAATTCTGCTCACCGCCTCCGCGAATATCGGCACGCTGCTCTGCGAGGGAATCGGAGATGCGGTGCTCGTCCAGGCTGACGCGGGCGCGGGACCCTTCTCCGCACTCGGCCCCGGGCAGTCGCTCCGGCTGGCTTACAATATCCTCCAGGCCGCTGGTGCGCGGATCTTCAAGACAGACTACGTCGCTTGCCCGAGCTGCGGACGAACCCTTTTCGACCTACAGAGCACGACGGCACGGATCAAGGCAGCGACCTCTCATCTCAAAGGCGTGAAGATCGCGATCATGGGTTGCATCGTCAATGGCCCAGGGGAGATGGCGGACGCCGATTTCGGCTACGTCGGCGGAGCGCCCGGAAAGGTCAACCTCTATGTTGGCAAGAGCGCCGTGAAGTTTAACATTCCTGAGAAGGATGCCGTTGAGCGTCTGAAAGATCTAATTCGCGAACACGGCAAATGGATGGAAACACCCGAGGTCGTCAGCGAAGTACCCTAGCCCCCATTCGACAATTCTGTCCCAAGGCGTAAGCTAACTGAGGTGGAAGGATTCGGAAAAATTCTGGTCATCGCGGGAATGGCTCTGGCGATTTTCGGGGTCCTGCTGTGGTCCGGATTTGGCAAAGGATGGCTTGGTCGGCTTCCGGGGGACATTCACATCGAACGTGGCAGCTGGGGATTCTCCTTTCCGATTGTCACCTGTATTTTGATTAGCATTGTCTTGACGATTCTCCTGAACATCTTCCGCCGGTGAAATTTTTCCTCGCGGGAAGCGGCGGGGAATGTTTTTCTTTGCCGACATGAAAACGCTTGCGACCACCGTCGTTGCCTTTGTCCTCGCGGCTTCACTCAGCTCCTGCAATTTCCTTAGATGGAAATACGCCAAGAACGAAGAGGCGAGCGTCGCCTATCTTTCGGCAAAGAAGACGGTGCCGGCCAAAATGAACATCGAGGGCCTTTGGTACTCGCCGGAGTGGGGCATCGTCGTTTTCAACCAGGAGCCCGACGGGCGACTAAGCGGAATTTTTCGGGATCACTATGCAATCAACGGATGGGTGAGCGAAAAGAACGCGTTCATGACCCTCACCGATGACGATTGGGTGGAGTACACCGTTGAGCTCAGGCGGAAGAACGAAGAGGAACTCGTCGGATTCTATTCACCCAGCGTCCCGTTTTCGGAGAAGGATGCACATGAGCTCGTTCTCAAGCGCATAGGAGGCTAGGCTTGAGAGACGGTCTGCTGGCCATCTTTATCATAGCAGCGTTCACCGGATGTGGGACCCTCGGGAAGCTCGCCGAGGAAAGATCCTCGAGAAATGTTGCGATGGGGCACGCGTGGATCTCCGATCAAATACTTCCCGCCGAAATCAATGTCGCCGGATCATGGAGGTCGCGGGAATGGGGGGACGCTTTTCTTTCGCAGAGAGATCGAGCAGTAAAGGGACGCATCGATAAGTATCCGGTGGATGGAGTTGTCAGCGGCCGGAAAGCCTACCTGCTGGCAAGTCAAGGGGGCTGGTATCATTATAGCATCGTCTTAGAGATGCTTTCTCCGAATATCCTCATCGGATACTACTCGCGCTCGATTCCTTATCAGTCCAGCAAGCGGAGAGACATTCGCCTTGATAGAATAGGACCTTAGTATTTGTGAAACTAAGCTAAACGTGCCAGCAGGCCCGTTAGATAGGGAAGAAGCTGTTTCTTGCGCGACACGACCCCATCCAATTTCCAGCCGTTTTCGCCCGCCTCAGGATAGTCAATGAGTCGCGTGAAGGAGGGGTCGCCCTTGACCAGGAGAATCGAATTTTGCGTGTTGATGTCCGTGATGAGGAGCGCCGCAAAGAGGTAGGCTTTGGCGACGCGATGGGCCTCTAAAGCGCTGAGCAATGCGTCTCGCTTGGCATTGAATGGTGCGAAACTGAGTTCTTCGATTTGCGCAACGGTGTAGCGGCGAGCGCCGTGTTCATACTCCTTAGAGTCCGCCGTGACCGCTTCTTCGGGAGTCATTGTCAGCAGGGGCGAACCGACCGAGAAAATCTCCGCGGCCAGGTCTGCTGAAGCGATGCCGCAGAGCTGGGAGAGTTCTGCCATCAGTTCGCGATCCACATCCGTCGTGGTCGGCGAGGTGAGATTAAGAGTGTCCGAAATCATGCCACACATCAGCAGGCCGGCGAGATTTTTGGGGATCGGAACTCCCGACTGCTGAAAAAGCGCACCGATAATCGTCGAGGTAGAACCGACGGGACGATTGAGGAAAAGGATGGGAGACTCGGTCGGCGGTGCGCCGATCCGGTGGTGATCCAGAATCTCCGCGATGGGCACCAGATCCGCGCCGTCGACGGCCTGAGTGAGTTCGTTATGGTCGACCAGTATAAGCTGGCGAGGAATCGGTTTTAGGAAATCGCCTTTGCCCACCATTCCTCTCAGGTGGTGGTTCTGATCCAGCGCTGGAAAAGCGAATTGAGAGGAGAGGGCGAGATCTCTCTGCGCCTCTTCAAGGGGCATCTCAGGTGTCACCGAGATAAAATCGTCGTCAAGCATTTCGTCGGCTCGAATGGCACTGCGGGCCAGCAAGACTGTTGTGGCGGTGTCGTGCGGCGAGCTGATGATCACTGTGCCCTGCTTTTCGCCTTCGCGGAGGATGGCCTCATCGACTTCCAGGCCCCCGGTCACGATGATGGCGGGGAGTTTTCGATCGATCGCAAACTTCTGAATGTCCTGCCGGTCGCCCACAATGAGGACCGCTCTTTCATGATCGAGGGTGCTGAGCCGCCGCTTGAAAGATTCGATCTCCATCGCGGCAACGATCAGGAGGAAATGCCGTTTGTGGCTCTGGGGCGATCCTGCCAAGAGAGCCCCGCCGATCGTCTCAATGACGTCCTTTAAAGCGGCGCGGACCTCACGGTGCAGGCGCACCTGGTCTCGCGGTGGAAAAAGATACTGGGTGATCTTAAAAGTGGAGATAAGCCCGACGCAGCGCTGATTTCTATCGACGACGGGAAGACCCCGTAATCCATTTTGACCAATTCGCGTGAAGGCCTCATAGACGGGCTCCTCAGGTCCAACACTGACCACATTGCGGCTCATTACATCCTCAACGCGTGGCCGCACGCTCGTCACGAACAAGGGGGCGTCAAAACCAAACTTCCTGAGCGCGTAGTCGATGCGCTGATTGGTGTTGCCACACCGGGCGGCGTGCACGTTCTTGGCGCCGATCGCCCTCTTGAGTTCGGCATAGCCGATGGCGGAGCAAATCGAATCCATATCCGGATTCTTGTGACCGATCACTAATGTCTGCATGGGATGTGACGAGCTGGACTGATATCGCTAGCCTGTACGAAATTCTCGGCCTAGGAAAGCATTCATGCAGCTGAGGTGCGCTTGTCTTGTCCTGGCGCTCGGTGGGCTTTCCATTACCGCGCAAGAGCCAATCTCAACGCCTGCTCTCATCGACGGAGTCCTGCTCCGGCCAAAGCTCTGGGAGTCCACTGCGGGGGAGCTTGCGCCTGATCTGGAGCCTCTTCAATTCGCATGGATTTCCACCAGCCAGGACGTCGCCCGCTCTGTGCTCCCCGGGTTGGCATTTCAGAATCGTCCAATCGAGGAGGTGATCCTGACGTTTCGTGCGGGAAAGCTAGCCGAAGTAAGGCTTCTCTACTTCAGTCGTGGAGATTCCGCCCCACTGCGGAGAGACCAGTTCGAAGGAGTGCTGGCCGACATCACCGCGGAGCTGAGCGCCCTCATCGGCCGACAACCAGTCGAGCGTGGGCGCGACTCCAGCAGCGCCGTGAAGGCCGAAGGACGCCTCTGGGATACGGGGCAAAGCCGTTTTCTCCTGGAATGGAGCTCTACGAAGGGATCACACCTTCGGGCAATTGCCTTTCGCGCGGAATTCATTCGCCTGATCATGCGACCAAGCACCGCGGAGGATCTCTTGGCGGGAGCGGCGCCAGTGACCTCGCGCGAGACGGTGAAACGTTTTGTCGCGCGTGATCACGTGGAGCGTCTCGCCGGAGGAGATGTAAAGCTCAAGGATATATCAATGGTTGATCAAGGCGAAAAAGGGTATTGCGTGGTGGCATCTGTCGAGCGCGTGCTGCGCTATTACGGCGTGGCAGTCGATCAGCATGAGTTGGCCCAAATCGCGAACAGCGATCGCGAGGCGGGGACAAGTATGGACGCCATGCTGGCTTCTTTCAGGCGACTTAGTGCTCGGCTTGGTGTGAAAGTCCGCTCGCTGTACGAGTGGAATATCCGAGATTTTTTAAAGCTAATCGATGATTACAATCGCGCCACAAAACGCGGGAAGCTCGCGCCGGAAATCAAACTCTCCGGACAATTGATCAACATCGAGGCGTGTCTTGCGCGGATGAATCCAAAGATCCTGAAAGAGGTGCGCCTCAAGAGCGGCGCCGATTTCGAAAGATTCAAGCGTGACATCCAACGAAGTATTGACGAGGGAATACCCCCCGTCGGGTCAGTGCGTCTGGGAATGGTCGAGGAGGAACAAATTCCGCAAGCCGTTGGCGGGCACATGCGGCTTATCATAGGGTACAATTCGATCGCCAACGAGGTTCTCTACAGCGACTCCTGGGGCTTGGGCCATGAAGAGAAACGAATGTCGCTTGAAGACGCCTGGACAATGACAAATGGGCTCAGCAGCTTGCAGCCGATTTCTTGATGGCTTGGGCACGAACGTTCTTGGGTTTGTCATTCTCAGGTGATTCTTTCCAAGTCCGGTGAAAAGAAAACGCATCCTGATTCTTTCTGCCTCCGTTGGTTCCGGCCACGTGCGAGCCGCGGAATCTCTGGCGAAGTCTTTCCGCATTCGGCCTGATGTTGAGGAAGTGTTGGTGGACGACTCGCTCGACCACACGAACGTTCTGCACAAGCAGCTCTATTCGACGCTTTACAAGCGCCTATCGGCGATGCTTCCGGAGTTTCTGGGGTGGTGGTACGTGTCGAGCGACGACCCCTGGGTTTCCGACAAGGGTCGGCTCGCGCTCGATCTTCCCCAGGCTCTCCCACTCGTCAACCTTGTCCGCGATTTCCGCCCGCACTCGGTGGTCTGCACGCACTTTATGCCCGCGGGAGTGGTATCTTTTCTGATTGGAATCGGCCGACTCGAGGCTGAGTTAGGCATCGTTGTGACGGACTACCACTTTCATGCCTTTTGGATCACGCGAGCATTCCATTGGTATTTTGTCGCGCAAGAGGAAGATCGCATACATATGGAGGGGCTTGGCCTGCCTGGGGATCGAATTCACGTTACGGGAATTCCCGTGGAGCCGGAGTTTTCCACTCCGGTAGACCGCGAGGCCGTCCTCAAGCGACACAGCCTGGATCCAGCCAGACCGACCTTGCTGGTGGCCGGGGGAACGCTCGGTCTAAGTCCCGCGTCGGCCGTCGTTCGACGACTGCTTCAGCTCGAGCGAGATTTTCAAGCCATCATCGTCTGTGGCAGAAATGAGGAGCTCAAGAGGGAAATCGAGGCGCTGACTTCCTCGCAAAGGGATCGTTTTCAGGTCCTCGGGTTCACTGCCGAGATGCCCGATTTGCTCGGCGCAGCCACGCTTTTGCTGAGCAAACCAGGGGGGCTGACCACCGCCGAGGCCCTTGCTCGCGGCTTGCCCATGGTGGTACTTGACCCGATTGGCGGCCAGGAGGAGCGCAATTCCGATGTTCTCCTGGAGGCTGGAGCGGCGGTCAAATGCACTGAGGTAACCGTTCTCAACCACAAGCTTCAACGACTGCTCGATGATCCCGCGCGTATCGCGACCATGAGCGAAAATGCCCGGCGCCTCGGCCGTCCCCACGCAGCCGACGCCGTGACGAGGATAGTTCTCGAGTCGCCTCCGCGAGAACCCGTGAGGATCTCTCGATTGCGGGAAAAGCAACTCCGCAAGCGTTTCGAGGAAGATAAGGTATAAGGAAATCGTCTGCTCTCCAGCGCCGCTCCTGCGGCCGAAGTGATTTTTTGGCAAGATGAAATCTGAGGTTTCAAGTTCTACGATCAACCAACGGTTCCTGTGGGGCGTTGCCAGTTCCGGCTATCAATGTGAGGGCGGTTACAATGGAGCCGATCAGCCACACAATAATTGGGCTGATCTCGAGGCAAAGAAACGGGTAATGCGCACCGGAATGGCGGTCGATTTTTGGAACCGTTATGAGGAGGACTTCGCCCGTTGCCGCGCGATGGGGCTAAATGCTTTCCGGCTGAGCGTTGAGTGGGCCCGCGTGCAGCCCTCCGCATCGACAAAGCGTTCCGAGGCTCCCGATTTCGATTTTAAAGCCTTAGACGGCTACGCGGATCGGATTGCGGCATGTCGCAGGTACGGCCTGGAACCCGTGATCACCCTTCAGCACTTCACGCACCCGGCGTGGCTAGGCATCGATGCTTGGCTCGAGGATGGGATGCCCGAACTTTTTGAGAAGTTCGTTTCCACCGCGGTTCGGCACATCAATCGCCGCATCGTGGAGGTGCATGGTCAAGCGCCATTGCATTGGTTCGTCACGCTCAACGAACCAAATATGCTCGTCATCAATACTTATCTTAATCGGCAGTTTCCGGGCGGAGGGCATCGCGGGATGACGGTCGCGGTCGCTGCCTACAATCGACTCCTGGCCGCTCATGTGCGCGCCTACAACGCGCTCCATGATCTCTTCGAAGGCGAGGGATGGCCTGCACCTCGCGTGACAATGAACACGTTTTGCAGCGATGTTTACTGGTCCGAGAAGATGCTTCTGGACTTGCTCTGTGTTCGCGAGCGAGGCGTCAAGCGTGCCGACTTGAAGGGCTATTTGCGGGAAGAGTCCAATCGGCTCCACCACGCCCTGCTAAAAGCTGATCTGCCTTTTCAAACAGATCCCTTCGTGTGGCTGGGGCGCCTCTTTCATTTTCTGGTCAACGTTCTCGCGTCCAAGCACGCGGTCTCGGAGACCTTCAGCTACTTTTTGGATTCTCTTGCGCTTTCAAAGCGTGAGCGGGTCCTCGATTATATTGCGTTGGACTACTACGATCCCTTTACCGGGCATCTCTTTCGTCCACCATCATTTGGCGACCTGGAGTTTCAACGGGAAAGCTTGCGCGCCCATCTCATGGATAGCCTCTCGCGCAAATGGTGGGATTGGCATGTGCTGCCGGGAGGAATGCATTTCTTTTGCAAATATTACGCAGCGGAATTTGATCGGGGCATTCTTATCGCCGAAAACGGTATGGCGCTTCGTAAAAACTACGATAACAGCATAGCCCATCCGCGACGTGACAAGCTTACGCGCAGCGAGTTTCTCAAGGCCCATATCGCGGAAATTCGACGTCTTGTCGCGGAGGGGGTGCCTATGCTGGGCTATCTACATTGGTCGATTACGGACAACTACGAATGGGGTTCCTTTACCCCGCGCTTCGGACTCTTTACCATAGATTTCACCAACCACGCCGCGCGCCTTGCGGTGGACCATCTCGGTGACCGACCGTCGGAGGCTTATGCCCGGCTTATCGGGCAATCGGAAGTAGGCGCCCGTGAGGCTCGGGTCCAGTGAGAACATGCTCTTGATGGGCCTCGTTCCCGCGACAGATCCCGGATCCCCGTCCGACGGATCACGCGAGAAGCGCGCAACGCTTTCCAGCGCTAACCCTTCTGCTGTTCGATGACGGCGGTGAGGACGTTGGCTGGCACCTGCTCGAAGTGCGAAGGCTCCATCGAGTAGGAGGAGCGTCCCTTGGAAAGCGAGCGAATCGCCGTGGCGTAGCCGAACAGTTCAGCGAGCGGCACCTCAGCGGTGACGGTGGAGAGATGTCCTTTCGTCTCCATGCCGCTGATGCGGGCGCGCCGGCGGTTGAGGTCGCCAATAATGTCGCCTTGGAATTCTTCTGGCGTGATGTTCTCCACCTTCATGATCGGTTCCAGGAGAATCGGCTTCGCCTTCTTCAAGGCGTCCTTGAGCGAGAAGATTGCCGCCATCTTGAACGCGAGTTCACTGGAGTCCACATCATGGTAGCTGCCGTCCACGATATCGACATGGAGGTCGATGACGGGATAGCCTCCGATAACGCCGTTGAGAGTAGCCTCTTTAAGTCCCTTGATACACGCGGGGATATAGTCTTTGGGAATGTTGCCCCCCACGACTTTGTTTTCGATGGTGATCCCTTTTCCGCGGGCATTAGGCGCGATTTTGATGATCACGTGGCCGTATTGACCGCGGCCACCCGATTGTTTGATGAGTTTTCCTTCACCATCAGCCGCGACGAGGATCGTTTCCTTGTAGGCGATCTGGGGTTTGCCCGCATTGGCTTCGACCTTAAATTCTCGGAACATGCGATCCCGGATGATCTCGAGGTGGAGCTCACCCATCCCCGCAATGATCGTCTGGCCGGTCTCCTCATTGGCAAAGACGCGGAAAGTGGGGTCTTCCTCGGCGAGACGCTGCAGAGCATTCGACATTTTCTCCTGATCGAGCTTGGTTTTTGGCTCGACGGCCATCGAAATGACCGGATCAGGGAACGACGGCGGCTCGAGGAGGATAGGGAAGTCCTCATCACAAAGCGTATCGCCGGTGGTGATGTTCTTGATCCCAACGATCGCGGCGATGTCACCGGAGAAACAGGTGTCTATGTCTTCGCGTTTGTCAGCCTGGATCTGAATGAGGCGACTGATGCGCTCGCGTTTGTTGGTGCGCGGATTGTAAACAGTATCGCCTTTGCTCAACTTACCGGAATACACCCGAAAAAAGACGAGCTTGCCGACAAAGGGGTCGCTCCAAAGCTTAAAGGCAAGCGAGCAGAACCTCGCGTTGTCATCGGCCGGAGCCTTCATCGGATCGCGGGTATCGGGGTTCTGGCCTTTGGCGGGCGGAATATCGAGGGGACTTGGGAGATAGTCGATGATGGCGTCCAGCAAATATTGCACGCCCTTGTTTTTGAAGGCGGAGCCTCCAGCGACCGGGACAAATCTGTTGGCGATGGTTTGCCGGCGGATCGCAGCCTTCAAATTTTGCTTAGTGATCGGCTTCTCCTCCAAGAAGAGCATGCCGACTTCTTCATCAAGATCGCACATCTGCTCGACAAGGTTCTGGTATGCCTTCTCTGCAAGAGGCCTCTGGTCGGCTGGGATCTCGACGATCTCGTAGGTGGAACCGAATTGATCATTGTCCGAATAAATGATGGCTTTCTGATTGAGCACATCGATTTGGCCCCTGAGGTAATCTTCCTTGCCCAGCGGGATCAAGATCGGCCACGCATTGGCGCCAAGCTTCTGGCGCATGCTGTTCACCGCCGCGTCGAAATCCGCTCCTACACGGTCCATCTTGTTAACGAAGGCAATCCGGGGCACCCCGTATTTGCTGGCCTGCCGCCAGACCGTTTCCGATTGCGGTTGGACCCCTGCGACACCGCAGAATACAGCGATGGCGCCGTCGAGAACACGAAGGGAACGCTCCACCTCGGCCGTGAAGTCGACGTGCCCGGGCGTGTCGATAATGTTCACTCGCTGCTTAACTCCTTCGAAGACCTTGTAAACGTCCTCTTCCTTGCGCTGCACCCAAGAGCAGGTGGTCGCTGCGGAAGTGATCGTGATACCACGCTCGCGCTCCTGCTCCATCCAATCTGTGACGGTGGTTCCTTCGTGGACCTCGCCAATCTTGTGGATCATGCCTGTATAAAACAGGATGCGTTCGGTGAGAGTGGTCTTCCCCGCATCGATATGCGCGGCGATCCCGATGTTGCGCGTGCGCTCTAGCGGAAAAGCCCGATCGGGCGAGTTAGGGTTGGAAGATTGGGCTTTAGCCTCAAGCGTGGCGGACATTTCTTCAGGAAGTTGTGTTCACGGCAACCAGAAGACACGCCACAATCTCGAGAAGACCCTGCGTGAACGTGCTTTTAAATGCCGTGCGAACATGATTAGAATTCCTCCGCGATGGGACGGCAGTGTGCGCTTAGCGCTCTGCCCCCAACATCATGCGGGGGTGACGGAAGGTAAAGAAGCCAAACCGTCAGGCAAGAGAAAACTTCCCGGGCCGGTGGCTTCTGCCTGGAGCGAATGTCAGCTCCGAGCGGATCGGAAGCTGCTTCTGAGAGTTTCAGTTCCCGGCTGCTTCCTTGCGCAATTGTCGCTCGGCTTCGACCCAATCGCCCAGTTCGTCGCCTGAGGCATTGAGGCGGCGGCGCCGTTCGGCAATGAAGTAAGCGCGACGGGCGATATCATCCTCGGAAAGCTCCGGTGAAGTCGGGTTGTGAGTTTCCGCTCGCCGAGCGTCGGAGTTCGGGCGGTACCGGCGATTCCATTACCACGGCTGCCGTGCCGTCGATCGTGGCGGCATTTCGAGGCGCCGCCTTTCTCGAGGACCTTTTCGGTTTCATTTTTGTGGGTTCGTCAGTCTTATCTTTCTTTTTCTTCGCCATCGTTGAGTTCCTTGATTGTAGACTAGCCTGCCGAAAGGTGGGGTTTGCAAAATAAATCTTCAAAATTTTTTTGTAGAAAATAGCCTTTTCGGCCATGGCTGCGTTTGTCATTCGATGGCTGGTTACAACCGTCGCGGTGCTGGTGGCAGCGCACCTCATTCCTGGCATCAGCTATGATGGTTGGGGCGCACTTCTGGGTGGCTCCCTTTTGCTGGGCATCATCAACGCCTTTGTGCGCCCGGTCCTCCTGCTCTTGAGCCTGCCTTTTATCATTGTAACGATGGGGCTTTTTATTTTCGTGATCAACGGATTGCTCCTGATGCTGGTTTCCAAGATTGTCCCGGCTTTTCACGTCGGCGGTTTCTGGAGCGCGTTTTTTGGCGCCATCGTTATCAGCTTGGTCAGTTGGATACTGAGTTCGTTGTTCCGCGGCAGCGACGGCAAAATTCACGTGATTACTCATCACACGGCGATTAAACAGGCCAAAGCGCGCGTGATCGAATGACGTATTGCCTCAGCCTGCAATGTCAGGAGGGATTGGTTTTTCTTTCCGACACGCGAACCAGCGCTGGCTTGGACAATGTCACCTCCCATTCCAAGATGCACGTCTATGAGTTACGCGGCGAACGAGTTCTCTGCATGTTGAGTTCCGGAAATTTGTCGATCACTCAATCAGTGGGCGCTTTTATCAGCCGCGATCTCGAAAGGGCGAAGGAAAATCAAAATGTTCACTGTTTGCTCAATCAGCCGAACATCTTTGAGACCGTCCATTACTTAGGGCAGCTGATTCGGGAGGTGTGGCGCCTTGACGCCGACGCGCTGGATCGGGCGGGAATCAGCTTCAACAGCAACTTCATTCTTGGCGGGCAGATCGCGAATCAATCGCCGGAAATCTACCAGATCTATCCGCAGGGAAATGCCATTCACGCGAGTCGGGAATCGCCCTTTTTGCAAATCGGCGAACTGAAGTATGGCAAACCAATCCTCGACCGCGGTTTTGGCTACGAGACCTCTTTGTCCGAAGCGATCAAGTACGGTTTGCTTTCGCTGGACGCAACCGCGAAGAGCAATCTCTCAGTGGGCCCTCCCTTCGAGCTCTTCGCTTATGAAGCCGGCACCCTCGAAGCACACCATCGGATGAAGTTCGATGAAAACGACCAGTATTTGCGCACGGTGCGCGAACGCTGGCAGCAAGGCTTGATTCAACTTGTGCGCGACATTCCTGCATTCGATGTTCTCAAGGGATGAGTTTCCTGGACTTCGAAAATCTCGTGCGAATCAAAATTTGCGGCATCACTTGCGTGGCCGATGCAGAGATGGCGATAGCCTCTGGAGCAGACGCACTGGGATTCAACTTTTGTCGCGCTTCGAAGAGGGGCCTTGCTTTCGAGGAGAGCCGGCCGTGGATTAGCTCGCTAGCAGGGCGCGTCTTTCGTGTCGCCGTGGTGGTGAACGCAGCCAGCGAAGAGCTCTTGGCTATGCGCGACTCGGATTGCTTCGAGGCCGTGCAGTTCCACGGCGACGAAACGCCAGAGGTTTGTGCGGGCGCTGGGTTTCCCGTTTGGATTCGTGCAGTTCGCGTTAAGAGCCAGGAATCCTTGGAGGCCGCTCTTCGCTATAAAACGCCTTATCTCCTGCTCGACGCATTCTCGGATATCTCCTACGGTGGGAGCGGGCTTCGGCTCGATTGGGAACTCGCGAGTCAATTCGTCGACGCACAGCCTTCCCGGCAGATAATCCTGGCGGGCGGTCTGAGACCAGAGAACGTTCGGGAAGCCATACGTGTCGTTCGCCCGCGGGCCGTCGATGCCGCCAGCGGAGTGGAAAGCAGCCCCGGCCGAAAATCACTAACGCGCGTTTCCGATTTCATTAACGAGGCGCGCTCCGCCTGAGGAAGTGGCAAGAGGAAGCTCGCTCGGAGGGGCTTGCCAGGTCCGGCATCGGCTGTTTGCATGCCACGCAGATGAGCGATAACTACAAAATTGCCGTTTTGGCGGGTGATGGCGTTGGCCCGGAAGTCATGGCGCAGGCGCAGCGCGTGCTTCATGCGGTCAGCGAGAAATTTTCGCTGGTCTTCGAATTGAATGAGCAGCTCGTTGGCGGCGCTGCGATCGACGAGTGCGGCGAAGCGCTTCCGGAGCAGACTCTTAAAGCTTGTCAAGAGGCCGATGCGGTTTTGTTCGGGTCCGTCGGCGGACCGAAGTGGGAATCTCTTCCCCCGGCGGAACAGCCCGAACGGGCGGCGCTGCTCCCGCTTCGCAAGCATTTCGGATTGTTCGCCAATCTGCGTCCGGCTGTTTGCCTTGCAGAACTTGCTCACGCCTCGCCTCTTCACCCGAAGAGCGTGGAGGGTGGCTTTGACATCCTTTGTGTGCGTGAGTTGACGGGCGGATTATACTTCGGCGAGCCCAAGTACATTAGGCAAGAAGGAGGCGAGCAAGTTGCCGTCGACACCATGGTTTATCGGGAAGGCGAAATCCGACGGATTGCCAAGGTCGCTTTCGAGGCAGCACGCCAGCGAAAGGGCCGCGTGACCTCGGTCGATAAAGCTAATGTGCTGCAAAATGGCGTCCTCTGGCGCCGGGTCGTTGAAGAGGTGGCGCGAGATTTTCGAGACATCAATCTCGGCCATATGTACGTAGATAATGCTGCCATGCAGGTCATCAAAAATCCGAAGGGCTTTGATGTGATTCTGACCGAGAATCTTTTTGGCGACATCCTGAGCGACGAAGTCGCCATGCTCGTCGGTTCTCTGGGCATGCTTCCAAGTGCGAGTCTTGGTGAGGCGCTCTCTGGGAGCGCCCGTTTTGGATTGTACGAACCAAGCGGCGGCTCAGCGCCAGACATAGCGGGCCAGGGCGTGGCCAATCCAATCGCCCAAATTCTTTCCGCGGCGATGATGCTGCGCTTTTCTTGTGCTCAGGAACAAGCGGCTGCGGCGATCGAAGCCGCTGTCCGCCAGGTCATCGCCTCAGGATTGCGAACAGGAGATATCTTCACGCCTGGCACGATGCGGGTGGATACCGCGGCGATGGGAGAGGCAATCGTTAGCGCGATTCAAGTGAACGCATCACGGGATAATTCCACCCCAACTTCTCGGCCTGAGGAGAATACAGGCAGGCACGGAAATTGAGGGACAAACTCGTGGCGATAGCGCGTGCGGTGTGATTGGAGCCCGCGAGGTTTCGGCGCTTGACGCCGCTTCGCAGGGGCACCAACTTTCCGGCCTTGGCAGGGTGTACGCTCCGGTGACGATGGCGACCCGCAGATTGCCGACTCCAATGCTTAAGTTTCAATGTTTAACAACGTCCTAGGCTTTTTCTCAAACGACATTGGCATCGATCTTGGAACGGCCAATACCCTCGTCTATGTCAAAGATCACGGCATCGTCCTCCGCGAGCCCTCCGTCGTCGCAGTCCAGCAAGGCACAAACAAAGTCCTCGCCGTCGGGGACGAGGCCAAGCGCATGCTCGGCCGCACTCCCGGAAACATTGTGGCCATCCGGCCGCTTAAGGATGGTGTCATTGCCGATTTCGAGGTGACCGAAGCGATGCTTCGGCACTTTATCAGCAAAGTGCACAACCGCCGGCGAATGGTCCGGCCCCGCGTAGTCATCGCAGTGCCCAGCGGCATTACGGAAGTCGAGAAGCGTGCCGTCAAAGACTCGGCGACTCACGCCGGAGCGCGTGAAGTGTATCTGATCGAGGAGCCGATGGCAGCGGCAATCGGATGCGGGCTTCCGGTGCAAGATGCTGCCGGCAACATGATCATCGATGTCGGCGGCGGCACGACGGAGGTCGCTCTGATCTCGCTTTCTGGCATCGTTTTCAGTCGCAGCGTCCGCGTTGCGGGCGACGAACTCGATGAGGCCGTCATGAATTACATGAAGCGTGCCTACAACCTTATGATCGGCGAGCGAACAGCGGAGGATATCAAGATCAAGATCGGCTCCGCTTACAAAATGGAAAAGGAACTCAGCATGGAGGTGAAGGGTCGCGACTTGGTCGCTGGGTTACCCAAGACGATCACAATTTCATCGCAAGAGGTGCGTGAGGCGGTGGTGGAACCCGTCTCAACCATCGTCGATTCCGTTCGCATCACCTTGGAACGCTGCCCGCCAGAACTCTCAGCCGATCTTGTCGACCGGGGCTTGGTGTTGGCCGGCGGCGGCGCGCTTCTTCGCGGGCTCGATAAGCTCTTGCAGGAAGAAACGGGGCTGACGGTTCATGTCGCGGAGGATCCCCTGAGCGCCGTGGCTGAAGGCACGGGGAGGGCGCTGCAGGAGTTGCGTTTTCTCAGGGCTGTCGCTTCGCGCGATCGCAGCTCGAATACACACTGACCTGGAGGGAACAGACGGCATTCCTGAGGATGTAGCACGCGGTCTTAATGAACCGGCTCAACGTTATCCTCGTCGTCGCGGTGATCATCTTCGCTGTCGTGATTTCTTCGCTGGGCTCAAGTGCGATGCAAAAACTACAGGCCGGCTTTCTTAGTGCAGTATCCCCCTTCCTGAAGACGGGCTCGGCAGTCCAAAGGCAGCTTGGCGCTATGGGAAAAGGCCTGAAAACCTTGGATGAATTGGAGGAGGAAAACCAGCGGCTGAAGATAGAGAATACAGAGCTTCGGGCGACAAATCAGATTCTCAGAGATCTGGAGGCAGAGAATAACAAGCTTCGCTCTGCCCTCGAATACCGGCAGCGCTCGCTCTTTAAGCTTGTGCCCGCCCGGATCATCTCCCGCGACGCTTCCACATGGTGGAGCACTGTAAAGATCAATCGCGGCTTTGAAGAAGGCCTGGAGCCGGATCAACCCGTGCTGACCGACGTGGGCCTGGTCGGCAAAACCACCACGGTCTCAAAAAATGAGTCGATTGTCCTTCTGATCAGCGACGAAACTTGCAAGGTTGCGGCCAAGGTCGAAGGCTCCAATGAAAGAGGGATTTTGTCGGGCCGGCGCGCGGGAGAGGGCGGGTCCAACAACGAAATGCAGCTCAATTTCTTAAGCAAGAAGGCAAACCTCCAGCCGGGGCAGAGGGTTTACACCGAGGGCGTGGCGAAGGGAACTTCCACCGGCGTGTTCCCCTCGGGCATCTTGATAGGTAGCGTGAAAAGCTTCCAGGCGCGCCCTCTTGATGGGCAGGCGAGTATCGAAGCCGCGGTCGATTTGTCGACGGTGGAGGATGTTTTCGTGCTCGTGGGAGCGAAATGAAACTGGCCGTGGGCTGGATATCGCTCGCCCTGGCGATTTTTGCGGCTGTGATCATCCAGGAATTCGTTCCTCCAGTGCAATTTCTGCGCGGCGCTCGTGTGGTCCTCGTCCCGATGTTGTTCTGCTACGGAGCGCTGGCCATGCCTTTCTGGGCAACGCTGTTGCTGGCAATATACACGGGGTTTGTCACCGACCTCTCCTTTCTGAACGTCGTCGATGGCCACGTTGAAATCGCTCTCGGATGGTCTATTGTCGTCTTTGTGTTTTTCGGGCTCTTTGCTCATGGTCTTCAGCCCGCGTTCGCTGGCGGTCGTTGGTGGTTGCATATTCCCCTCAGCGCGATCTGCACAATTGTTTTCCTGTCTCTTCAGTTCGTCATGATTTGCTTCAGGCGGCAGGGCATTTTTTTCAATGAGACTGTCGCCTGGCTGATCATTGCCCCGGGCTTCTTCGCGGCGGTGCTTGCCCCGCTTGTCCATCTGGCGGTGATCAAGCTTACGCCCTATGTGAGCGCTCCTCTGCGCCTCCAGTCTTATCGTATGGAGCAGCCATGAAGCGAGGCCAGGTCCCCTACCGCATCTATTTTCTGGGAGCCATCATGTTGCTTGCCCTTTGGGCGCTCGTTTTCCGACTGTGGTATGTGCAGATTGCCCGCGGCGCGGAATACACCGCGAAAGTGGCCTCCGGCTCTCGAATAACAGTTCGCATCCCCGCGGTTAGAGGGGACATCCTTGATAGAAATGGCATCCCTCTTGTTCAGAATCGGGCAAGCTTTGATGTGGATTTTTTTCTCCCCGACATGGTGCGTGCTTACCGCGAAAGTCACGGCAGCGTTCCGATGCACTCTTTCCGCGGGACTGTGCGGAACATGCAGAAGGATCTTACGGAGGCTGACGTGCGCCGCATTGTGGCTGAGGAGATAATCCCCCGTCTGGAGGAGCTCGGTGTGGCGCAGGACTATAACGCGGACCGTTTGCAGATCCATTATCGGCTTCGGAGCGAAGTTCCCTACAATTATCTTCAAGACATGGACTTCGACACCATGGCTCTGCTCTCAGAACGCAATCTTGGCGTCCCGGGAGTCAACGTCACCAAAAAGCCGGTGCGGCAATATCTTTACGGAGCCTTGGGCGCACACTTCCTCGGTTACGTAGGCATGCCCGCTGATCTCGGAAAACTTCCCGACATCAACAAGTTCAATTTCTATGACCCGGATATGGAAGGCAAAGCGCAGATTGAACTTGCGATGAATGACTACCTGAAAGGCACGCCGGGAGTAAAAATCCTTCAGCGCGATGCCAAGGGAACCATTATCCGGAGCGAGACAGAAATGGTCGAACCCAAGCAGGGTGCCAACGTTTATCTCACAATTGACGCTCGTATCCAATACATCGTCGAGCAAGCCTTGCGCGCGATCGGCCGCGCGGCCGCAGTCGTGGTCGACCCCAATAATGGCGACATTCTGGCCATGGCCTCGGTCCCTTCATACGATCCGAATGAATTTATTCCCGCGATCGCGGCGAAGGATTGGCTGGAGTTGAACAAGGACGAAACCGACCCTCTTCTCAATCGCGCAATCAGCGCCTATGCTCCCGGTTCGACCTTCAAGATTCCGGTGGGACTCGCGGGCCTTCGCGCCGGCGTGGGCGATCGCTCTTTCAGCTGCTACGGAGGGGTGCAATATGGCAACAAATATATGAGGTGCTGGATTGCCGACAAGGGTGGCACCCATCGCACGCTTGGCCTTGCCAATGCGATTAAAGTTTCCTGCAATGCCTTCTTCTACCAATATGGAAACGCTGCCGGCATCGATCAGATCGACGCCCTGGGAAACATGCTTGGCCTAGGACAAAAATCCGGCATTCCGCTTTCGGGGGAGGCGCCCGGGGTATTGCCCGGACCAGAATGGCTTGCTTCGGTCAACCCTCAGGCGCGCTGGAGCTCGGGACTCACGGCAAACACCTCGATCGGTCAAGGTGACGTGCTCGCCACTCCGCTGCAGATGGCGATGGTTACGGCGACGGTCGCCAACGGAGGAACTTGCTACTATCCCAGAATGGTTGATAAGGTGGTCGCTCAGGACGGCTCCGTTCTTCTGCAGGAGCCCGCTAAGGTGCGTTCCAACCTGCTCACCGATGGAGGTATGACTTCGCAGATGATCGAAAAAGTCCGTCAGGGCATGAACAAAGTCGTCAACGAAGGTGGGGGCACTGCCGGCAAGGCGCGCATCAAGGATGTAGACGTGGCGGGCAAGACTGGCACGGCTCAATTTTGGCGGAGCGGCGTGAAGGATAATCACACCTGGTTTCTCGCCTTTGCTCCCTACGATGCGCCGAAGTATGCGATCTGCGTAATCGTCCAGGGGGCGAAATCCGGCGGTGGGGTTTCCGCCCCGGTCGCCGCAAAAATTCTCGAAGATATCTTTGCCCTCGATCAAGGCAAGGGACCCGAGCTGGCCTGGCTGGAGCCAGCTAAGGGCAACTTCAAGTTCGTCGAGAGCGTGGACTTCGACCGGGAGATCCCAAGCTCAACAACGATCGCTGCCGATGAAGAGACCGGCCGGGCGCCTTCCCGCCGCCGGCCCCAGGAAAACAAACCCGCCGCACCCAATGTGCGTGAGGAAGCCGATGAGGGCGGGAAGGTCAGAAACAGAGTCCTGCCCGCGCGGAGGCCTTCGGGAATTGAGAAGTTCTTCAATTTCCTCCGGGGAGGTAATAGAGAACGAAGGCAAAAGGCTCCCCCAGCCCCTTCGGGTCAGCGATGAAAGCGCGCGTTTTTCAGCAATTTTACCTCCTCGACGGAGGGCAACCTGCATTTTTTGATGATAGAAACCGTAAAGAAGATTTTAGGTCTTGGAAAGAAGAGCACAGGAATCAAGTTGATTGTCAGCTGCGAGCGTCTCGAAAAGCGCGTCGCCTTGCTTGAGAATAATCGGCTTGAGGAATACACGACCGAACGCGAATCCGACCGCAATATTGTCGGAGCCATCTACAAGGGAAAGGTTCGAAACATCGAAGCGGGCATCAAGGCGATGTTCGTGGACATCGGCTTCGAGAAAAACGCGTTCTTACAGTTTTGGGATGCCATCCCTGCGGCACTGGACAGCGGAGTGGAGGCTGTGACCCGCGATGGGAAGAAGAAAGGACAAAAGATCACGCATAAGGATGTGCCCCGAATTTATCCCGCGGGTTCCGACATTCTTGTGCAAGTTAAGAAGGGACCGATAGGCAACAAAGGGCCTCGCATCACCTCCGACGTGAGCCTGGCGGGTCGCTACCTGGTGCTCATGCCCTTTAATGATCAGTGCGGGATCTCCAGAAAGATCGACGATACCGCTGAACGAGAACGGCTCCGAAAAGTTCTCCGGGAGCTCGACATTCCCGATGGCATGGGTGTCATCATCCGCACGGTCGGTCAGGCCCAGCGCTCACGGTATTTTGTCCGAGACCTCAGCATTCTGCTCCAGCAATGGCAGGAGATCCAGAAAGGCGCCGAGGAGCTGCCGGCTCCAGTTTGCCTGTTCCAGGAGCCCGATCTCATCGAGAGGACGGTACGCGATTTCCTTACCGATGAGATCGACGCGATCATTATCGATGACCTCCGGGCCTGGGAGCGAATTGAAGAAATGGTGGGCCAAATTTCTGCGAGGGCGAAGAAGCATCTTCAGCTCTACACGGGATCGCAGCCAATCTTTGACTGCTTTGGTGTTCAAGCGCAGATCGATGATGCCTTCCAGCGCCAGGTGTGGCTGCCGTGCGGAGGCTACATTGTCATCGACGAAACCGAGGCACTGATCGCCGTGGATGTTAACACTGGACGCAACAAGGGCGCGAAGGACATCGAAAAGACGATCTTGCAAACCAATCTTGAGGCAGCGGATGAAATATGTCGCCAGATGCGCCTGCGCAACGTGGGCGGGATCATCATCGCCGACTTTATCGATATGAAGAGCCGCAAGGATCAACAGGCTGTCTACCAGCGACTGAAGGATCGCCTCAAGCGCGACAAGGCGCGCACCCACGTCTTACCAATCTCCCCCCTGGGGCTCATGGAAATGACCCGGCAACGTGCCGCCGAGAGCCTGGCCAGCACGCAGTTCGCCCCCTGTCCGCACTGTCACGGAAAGGGAGTTCTCAAGAGTCCTATGACCATGAGCGTCGAGCTTCAGCGCGCCTTACATTCGGTCATGCGAAAGCACCAAGATACCGTTCACGAGATCAAGGTGATCGTCCATCCCGACCTGCTGAATCGCCTGCGCAATGAGGACGAAGAACACCTTGTCGACATCGAGCGCCGATATGAAGGGCGGCTCTCGTTTCGCTCGGATCCCTCTTTACATCCCGAGCACTTCATCGTTACGAATGCGCTCTCGGGAGAGGAGCTCAAATCCTGAGAGCCGGGGACCTAGGAGCCCGAAGCGAGGCGCTGCAGATAGGTAAAGCTATAGATGCCGGACTGATGCCCGTCGGCCCAGCGAGGCTGCACTCCGTAGCCCCCGACAATCTCGAAGCCTTTAAGATCAAAACTCTCCGGGGAGTACTGAACCTTAGGCCTGGCAATGCGACCGAGAACATCTGGCTCCCCGCCGCAAGCTGCGCAAGGGCATGCCCTCCGCAACGTCTCCAGAGCGATGTAGCTCTCTTGACCGTCCGACCAGCTGATGGCCAGCTCGGTTCCGATTTTCTGCATGGTTTTGGGTCGCAGCACAGAGCTATTTTCCGGTTGCTTTGTCGGCAATGCAACTAGCCGCAGCTTGGGCGCGCAGCCTACAACACTATCGCCGTTGATCGAGGGCCCTCAGCGGCAGCGTCCCTGCGTGACTTAAATCTTGCCAGGCGCGGCATCGTATACCGTTGGCGACGGCGCCCGGGCGCGGAGGAACGATCAGCTTCGCGCTAGGTTTTCTCGGTCACGTTCGAGGTCTGGACGATCAAGACGTCGCCGGGGCGTTC
This sequence comes from uncultured Verrucomicrobiae bacterium, assembly GCA_963744345.1. GTDB lineage: Bacteria > Verrucomicrobiota > Verrucomicrobiia > Chthoniobacterales > Terrimicrobiaceae > DASTFP01. Next base: position 81,846 of record CAVUTD010000005.1, on the reverse strand, counting down.
TTGACGACGTCACTGGGCACAGATCCGAGCAGTTGACCTTCGGCGGCGCCTAGGCCGCGGTTGCCGACCACGATGAGGTTATTCGGGTTGGGCCCGGCGGTCTCGAGCAACGCCCTCGCCGGATCCCCGGCAACGATTTGCTGGTCGATCTGCCGGGTTCGCTCGGAGGTCAATTGGCTTAGCAGACTGCCCAAAGTCACCAGCCGATCTGCACTTTGGCTGCATCTCACGGCGCCAACTTGGGAGCGAACAGGTGCAAGCGCTGGTCAAATTTGAAATTCCGTTTCACCACGGCCCAGTGTATTGTGCGTTTAATATGAGTGAAAATACTGCAGATCTCTCAACGAAGTTCTCCCCCGAGGAATGGACTCTTATTAAGTCGGCGCCGTTACTGGCAGGGTTATCGGTGACGCTCGCCGATCTCCGTTCGGGTATTTTTGGGGCTATCAAGGAAGGCTTGGCGCCTTCGCAGGCTATCATCGAAGCGGGCAAAGGATCTTCGAATCCTGTCGTTACGTCGGTGGTTGCCAGCATCAAGCAGATGGCTGAAAAGCGCGAACGACTCCAACCCCCTATAAGTCTTAGCGGCAAGAAGCCCGAGGAAATAAAATCGGAAGTCGCGGCCCAGTTGGCAAAAGTTCCTGCGATCCTCCAAGGCAAGGTATCTCCGGAAGAGGCCGAGGGATTCAAGAGTTGGCTCGTTTCCATTGCCGGGAAGGTGGCCAATGCCGCCACCGAGGGAGGATTCTTCGGATTCGGTGGAGAAAAGGTCAGTGCGGCGGAGACCACCGCCATCAACGAACTGGCTTCGTCGCTCGGTGTAAAAGCTTAGAGGCTGCGCACTTCGCGGCTTGAGTCCGCCGTATGAGCGGGGATTAGAGTAAACGCCATGTGCGGTTCCTTGGGCTGCGTTCTTAGCTGATCGGGTAGTAGCGATTGCGCGCGATGATGGTGTCGCGTGGCTCCCATGCGGCGTCGGCTTAGTTGGATGAGCCCTCGTGTGAGTAAGCCGACTTTGCGCCTCCTGAAATCTGTTCCGAGATTCGCAACTGCGCAGCGGGTGGACGCACTCCTGGGCGGACGATGGCGTCTCTTTGCTTGCGATGAGACTAATAGGGGAAACAGCATCCGGTAAAACTCTTGACGCTCAATTTCGGGGCGAATGTGTGAGAAACATGTGATTGATGCTGCTCGTTGATACTCTTGCCCCTCTCGTTCTGCTTATTGCTCTCGGGGCTGGTCTTGCCCGGTTGCGTTTTCTGGGTTCGGCGTTCATGATCGATCTCAACAAGCTGGCCTTTTGGATTGCTCTTCCCGCGCTCCTTTTTACGTCCGCCAATCACGCCAAAATGCCAGACGCCGAGACGTGGCGCCTTCTCGCAGTGCTCTTTGCTGCAACGCTGCTCATTACGCTGATGGCGCTGGCAGCAAGCATCGTGTGGGGAATGTCGGCTGGTGCGCGTGGAACGCTGATGCAATCGGCTTTTCGTGGCAATCTAGCCTACATCGGCATCCCTGTGCTTGCGTACAGTTTCTCGAAGACTGAGGCTGATGGTGGCAATTCCGCAATGGGAACGGCAGCCATTGTCATGGTGCTGACCATGGCCTTTTACAACATCTTGGCCGTTGTCGTTCTCCAGGTGAGCAATCATTCCGTCACACGCGGCGAACGACGGCAGTTGGCGCGAGCAATTGCGAGCAATCCTTTGCTGCTTTCAGGTCTGCTCGGTTTGCTCGTGCCCTTGTTTGGCATAAGTTTACCCTCCTTCCTTCAGCGAGCGTTGGAATCGCTGGGTGCTGCAGCGGTTCCTATCGCCTTGATGTGCGTTGGCGGTTCGCTAGCGATCACTCGGTTGCAGGGGCGGCGCTCCTGGATCGTTACCGCGGCACTCATGAAAGTGGCCGTGCTGCCCCTGCTTGTCTTTGTCTTGTCGCGCCTTGTCGGACTCGGTCCCATCGAGCAGCGCACCGCGCTCGTTCTGTCTTCCTGTCCAACGGCGGCGGCGGCCTTCGTGATGGCGCAGCAAATGGGAGGTGATGAAGCGCTCGCCTCGGGGTCAATCGCGCTGAGCACCTTACTCTCTTCACTTAGCCTGGCTGTCGTTCTCTGGCTGACGGCGCTCTAGAGCTTCGCGGCGGTGATCGAGTGGTTTGAGTCTGCCTTCGGCCGGTCTGCGCTCAGCGCTCTCTTGCCAGGAGGTAATTGGCGAGCTCATGCAGTCGCCCGGCTTTGGCGCCCAAGGGCTCGAGCGCTTTATGGGCAGCCTTTGTGAGACGCCGTGCTTCACGCCCGGCCGCCTCCAGCCCGATGAGGGCGGGATAGGTTGTCTTTTGAGCGCTCACGTCTTTGCCTGCGCTCTTGCCGAGCTTCTCGCTTGTTTGTGTGACATCGAGGATGTCGTCGATGACCTGAAAGGCGAGACCGAGATGATGCCCGAAGGCTGCCAGCGCAGCGAGTTGCTGGGCGGGGGCGTTAGCTGCCATGGCGCCGAGCTTGAGGCTTGCGGCAATCATGGCAGCCGTCTTGCATTTGTGAATGAACCGTAGCTCGGCGCGGGAGGATTTCCGGGCCTCGGCTTCAAGGTCGGCGACCTGTCCGGCGATCAGTTGCCGGCTTCCGGCGGCGATTGCAAGCTCCTTCATGAAGTCTTTGAGCTTATAACGGCGCGGCTCCCGAATTGCTGCGAGGATTTCGAAAGCGACAGTCAACAACGCATCACCGGCAAGGATCGCAATGGCTTCACCAAAGACTTTGTGAGAGGTGGGCCGTCCGCGGCGCAAATCGTCGTCATCCATACAGGGCAGGTCGTCATGGATAAGCGAGTAGGTGTGCACGCACTCAACGGCGCATGCGGCAAATTGGGCGTTTGCATTCGGCCCCGCGCACGCTTCCGCGGCCGCAAGGCAGAGAATGGGTCGCATGCGTTTGCCCCCGGCAAACAGACTGTAGCGCATCGCCCGATGAATGGTCGCGGGCTTGATCGACGCTTTTGGCAGCAGACGGTCCAGCGCGGCATCCACCTCGCGGGCGCGCTCGCGCAGATAGATCTCAAGCGGTTCCTCCAAACCGCGTTGGACTTGGCCTTTCTTCATAAACTCCCAGGGACTACCATCGCTTCTTTACATGGAAAAGAGTTGTTGGGAAGCATCGCTTGCGATGTGAGGAGAGAGAAGCGATGATCCCGCCCGTTCCATGCATCAGCTCCGCCTCGGTGTGCTCGGCTCGGGCAAGGGCTCGAACTTTGGCGCCATTCAGGAAAGCATACGCAGTGGCGGGCTCAACGCATTCGTAGCCATCGTCTGCTCGGATGTTGCGGAGTCGGGCATTTTGAAACTGGCGCGAGACGCGGACATTCCCACCGCCTGCATCGAGGAGGCCCGTTTTCGAACGCGCCTTTCCACCGAACGGGAAGAAGATCTGGTCGAGCGATTGCGCAGTTCCGGAGTGCAGCTGGTTGTGCTGGCCGGTTACATGCGCATGCTTAAGGCTCCAACTCTAGACGCTTTCCCAAGGCACATTATCAATATTCATCCATCGCTGCTGCCAAAGTTCCCGGGACTGGAGGCGTGGCGACAGGCCTTGGAGGCGGGTGAGACAGTCACCGGCTGTACCGTTCACTTCGTGGACGAAGGCATGGATAGCGGGGATATCATTGCTCAGGCAGAGGTTCCGATCGTTCCCGATGATACTCCGGAAACCTTGCACGCGCGCATTCAGCAGGCGGAGCATAGACTCTACCCGGAGGTGGTGGCGAGATTTGCCCGCGGCGAATTGCCTTGAGCGCTCGCACGCTCCGGAATTTACAAGGGGCATGTCCTCGCCGATGAAATTCGGGATTCTGGGAGCCATGCCGCATGAAGTCGCATTCATGGAGCGCTCAATGACAACACACCGGACCGTGCAAGCGGGAATGCGGACCTTTTACGAAGGCACTTGGGCGGGCCAGGAAGTGGTGCTGGTGCTTTCGCGAGTAGGGAAAGTCTCTGCGGCGATCACCACCCTTCTCTTGCTCGAACGCTTTGGCGTCACTCATATCGTACTTACCGGAGTCGCCGGCGCCATCGATACGAGATTGCGCGTCGGCGACGTTGTCGTTGGCGAGCGCCTGGTTCAACATGATATGGACGCAAGTGCTTTGCCGGCGTTTCAGCGATTCGAAGTCCCCTTGCTCGGGAAGGCCTTCTTTGAAGCGAGCCTTTGCGACAAAGCGTTCCAGGCTGCGGTCCGCTACACGCAATTCGATTTCCTAAAAGATGTCGCGCCGGAGAAGCGCGCCGCGTTTGGGATGGATCGGCCGCAAGTGTATCGCGGTCTGGTGGCGAGCGGGGACCAGTTCCTGGCTGACCCGCGAAAGACTGCGGAGCTTCGCGCGGTTTTGCCCGGTTTGCTCTGCGCGGAAATGGAAGGAGCGGCCGTCGCCCAAGTTTGTCACGAGATGGGTGGTATTCCAAGTGCAGTCGTGCGTGTGATCTCGGATCAGGCCGATCATTCTGCGGCTGTGGATTTTCTTCGTTTCGTCGACGATGTGGCGGAGTACCTCACTGGAGGGATTGTGCAATCTCTCTTGAATTCATTTGCATCGCGCTCCGCTAGTGTTTGACTTCAAATCATGAGTGCAGGACAAGGCTCTACCGGAAACGTGATCGCGGCGCTGGCCAGCTTTTTCATCCCGGGTCTGGGACAGTTAATTCAGGGGCGCCCCGGGCGTGCACTGGTATTCTTTATATGTGCCGCCCTTCTGTGGCTGGTGTGGCTTGGCTGGATCATGCACCTTTGGTCGATCATCGACGCTGCGCTCTGGAGACCATAATCTGAGGCGGCGAGCTTCCTTTTTTTAGCAACGTGCGGAGCGCGCGATTTTATGGCTGTGGGCCATCTGCTCGCGCAGCCAATCTCGAGCTCAAGCCGAGAGAAAATCAGGCTTTGAATCGGTGTGCCGAGGGGCTGGTTTCCTGACGCTAATAATTCTCGCCGAAGCGCCTGAGTTCTGATTTGTAAGAAGCCAGTTAGGAGGAAATCCCTTGACACTTCTTGGAATTGACATCGGTGGAACCGGCATCAAAGGTGCTCCGGTTGATGTGGAAACCGGCCAGCTTCTCGCCGAGCGGTTCAGAATCAATACGCCACAGCCTTCCATGCCAAATGCGGTCGCGGACGTGGTCGGACAAATCGCCGCGCACTTCGATTACAAGGGCGCCGCAGGCGTCACCTTCCCCGCCGTCGTCAAACATGGGGTCACGTATACGGCCGCCAACGTCGATCGTTCGTGGATAGGCACTGATGCCGGCAAGCTTTTCTCCCAGCACGTGGGTGGACCGGTCACTGTAGTCAACGACGCGGACGCGGCAGGTGTGGCTGAAATCCGTTTCGGCGCGGGCAAGGACCGCATGGGCGTGGTCATTTTGCTAACGCTCGGCACTGGCATCGGCTCCGCCATCTTTCTCGATGGCAAGCTGCTGCCGAATACGGAATTCGGCCACCTGATGATTCGTGGCAAGGAAGCCGAGAAGCGCGCTTCGGAAAAAGTCCGCGCGGCGAAGAAGCTCTCTTGGAGCCAGTGGGCCAAGAGACTAAGTGAGTTTCTGAACGACCTGGAGAAGCTTTTTTCGCCCGATCTGTTCATCATCGGAGGCGGGATCAGCAAGAAGGCGGACAAATTCTTCCCGCTACTCCGGACAAGAACGGAGGTTATCGTCGTTCCCGCGGAGATGCGCAACGAGGCAGGGATCATCGGCGCTGCCTATCTCGCTCACCTCTCCGGGGCCTAGCGAAGAGCGAATCTCTTTACGCGCGGGATCGCCGCTCCATATTTTGGGGGATATGCCGGAGGCGCCCACGGGAACTGTCAGCTTTCTTTTCACGGACATCGTAGGAAGTACGCGGCTGTGGGAGAAATTCCCGGCCCAAATGGGGGCCGCTCTTGCCCGTCACGATAAGCTGATCCGCGCGGCAGTGGAGACGCACGGCGGACAGGTGTTTAAGAAGGTTGGCGATGCGTCATATGCGGCGTTTGGAGGGGCCCGCGACTCTCTCGAGGCCGCTATTGACGCCCAACGCGCGCTGATGGCCGAGGATTGGTCGAACGTCGGATCGCTCGCCGTTCGAATGGGTATTCATGTGGGGGCGGCGGAGCTTCGGGATGGGGATTATTTTGGAGGCACATTGAACCGCGTTTCCCGGATCGAAAGCGCTGCGCATGGCGGCCAAATCTTGCTGTCCCAGATCACCGTAGAACTGCTCGAGGATGAGCCGTTGAATGCCGTTTCGTTCAAGTCCCTTGGCAATCACCGCCTGCGAAATCTCGACCGGCCGGAGCACCTCTATCAGGTCGTAGTTCCTGATCTTCAAGAAGCCTTTCCGCCCCCCCGGAGCATGGAAGCGTTGCCAAACAACCTTCCCGTGCAAACGACGAGCTTTATCGGCAGGGAGAAAGAGCTTGAAGATGTCAAACGTCTGCTCAGCGGCACGCGTCTGCTAACACTTCTGGGCATGGGTGGCACCGGGAAGACGCGCCTGGCGCTGGAAACCGGCGCGCAGGTCATCCAGGAATTTCGCGACGGTGTGTGGCTGGTGGAGCTGGCGTTGATTGAAGAGCCGGAACGTGTCGTGGAAGCCATCGCCGCAGCCGTGGGGGTTCGGGAAGACTCTGATAATCCGCTGCGCGGAACCCTGATAAACTTTCTCCGGGGAAAGGACATTCTGCTTCTTCTCGACAACTGCGAGCACTTACTTGCCAGCCTGCTGGAAATAGCTGCTGAGCTGTTGCGATCCTGCCCGCGCCTCAAGATTCTCGGGACGAGCCGGCATTCGTTGGGGATCAGCGGCGAAACGACCTTTTTCGTTCCTCCACTGCAGATTTTGGACGTTCGACTCGAGGATTTCCGCGGGCCAGATTTCCCCCGGCAGCTTTCCCGATACGAGGCGGTGAAGCTCTTCGTCGCGCGCGCAGCCGCGGTCAACCCGGATTTTGCGATCACTCAGGCGAACGCCCCGGCAGTAGCGGAAATTTGTAGTCGTCTCGACGGCGTTCCGCTCGCTATCGAATTGGCGGCGGCACGGGTGAAGCTGCTCAGTGTCGACCAGATCGCCGAGCGTCTGAGCGATCGTTTTCGTCTCCTGCGAAGTGGCCAGCGAGACGGCCTGCCGCACCAACAGAGCCTTGAGGCACTCATTGATTGGAGTTACGATCTGCTCTCGGAAAAAGAGCGCCTCGCTTTCCGGCGGATGGGGGTCTTCGGCGGCGGACGCACGCTTGAAGCGCTCGAAGCCGTCTGTTCTGGAGATGGCATCGAAGAATCCGAGGTCCTGGACCTCCTGGAGCAGCTGGTGGACAAGTCAATGATCAGTGTGGAGCGCGACTCCTCAGGGAACACCCGCTACATTATGATCGAATCGGTGTGGCAGTATTCCCGCGAAAAGCTCAAAGCCTCAAGCGAAGCGCCGACCGTGCGAGACAGGCATTTAAATTATTTCCTCCGTTTTGCGGAAGAGGCCGCACCGCATCTGGAGGGGCCAGACCAAAAGGCCTGGCTCGATCGTTGCCATAGCGACCTTTTCAATATTCGATTTGCCGCGGAGTGGACCATCAAATCGCAGAAGACCGAGGCTGGTCTGCGTCTGCTTAGCGCGCTTTACCGCGTTATTGAAGTTCGCAGCAATCTGGCGGAGGCGTGGGACCTTGCCACGCGTTTGTTGGCTTTGCCTGACGAAGCCGTGGCAGCAAGATTTAAGGCGGAGGCACGCATTGCCATTGGACGACTGGCTTGGGCGGCGGATCGCTACGGCGAAGCGCGTAAGTTCTACGCGGAGGCTCAGAATATTTATGAGTCGATCGGGGACGAAAAAGGCTCTGTTCTCGCTGACATGTTGATGGGTTTCCTGGATCGCGGCGATGGCAATCTGGAACGCGCTGAGACACGTTTCGAGCGAGCATTGGAGCTTGGACGCAAGCTGAAATTTGCTTACGTCGAAGCAGGCAGCTTGAGCGGGCTTGGCAGCATTGCGATGGACCGGGGAGATTTCGCGCTGGCCCGGCAACTCAAGGAGAAAAGCCTCTCAATTTATAAACGTCTCGGGGATCACTGGATCGTCGGATTGATTTTAGGCGGCACCACCAAGGTCGCCATCGCACAGAAAGACTTCTCACGAGCCAAGAGCGCACTTGCCGAGTGGACGCAAATTACTCGCGAGCTGGGCAACCGCTGGACGCTTCCTGACCTCCTGGAGGGTTATGCCGAGCTTGCTGTGGCAGCTAACCAGGCTGAACGGGCCGCACGGCTCTTCGCGGCCTCAGAAGCGGGCCGCGAAAACCTCGGCGGCCAACTCTCGGCGAGTGAGAAGGCGCAGCTTGAAGCCTCCCTGACCATTCTCAAGGAAATGCTGCCCGACTCGAGATTTCGGGAGCTTTGGGAGGCCGGACGCCTCATGTCCCCTTGGGATGCAATCGAGCAAACCTGAGTTTCCATTCCACCGCCAAGACTTGCGTAAGCCCGATCCATCCGCACTTGCTGTTACAATAGTCAGGTAACCGGCCAAGGCGACCACCGACACTTGCGAGCCGATGTCTTTGGTTCTGCTCAGGGTTCCAGAGTGACCTTGACGGACGTGAGGCCGCTCACGACCATATCGATGCCCTTTTGATACTCCTTGAGTGGCAGGCGGTGCGTGACGATCTCGTCCATTGGCAGGAGCTTTTGCTCGATCATACGGATGGCGACCGGATAGCAGTACGGGCCCAGGTGCGCCCCGTGAACGTTAAGCTCCTTGGAGTCGCCGATAATCGTCCAGTCTGCGGTGACTTTCTCGCGCATGACACTGAACTCGACGAATGTGCCTAGCTTCCGAATCATGTTGAGCCCTTGTTCAACCGCCGCGGGGTGACCCGTCGCTTCGATGTAAACGTCGCAGCCGTATCCGTCGGTAAGATCGCGGACCTTTTCAACGGCATCCTCGCTCCTCGGGTTGATCCCAATATTGGCTCCGCAGCGTTTGGCCACTTCGATTCGGTCGTCGCTCAAATCGAGCGCGATGATGGAAGCGGCGCCCTTCATCTTCGCCGCAGCGACCATTCCTAGCCCCAAGGGGCCGCAACCCGCGATGACCACGGTATCCTGGTACTGAATGTCTCCGCGTTCGACAGCGTGAATCGAACAAGCGAGAGGCTCAATGAAGACGGCATGATGGAGCGGGATGGATTTGGGAACCTTGTAGTTCAGCGCGCCTGCGGGAAAAAGCATGTATTCTGCCCACGATCCAAACGTGCGCTGCCGAAAACCATAGATGTCGTGGACCGCGCACATCCAGTACTGACCGCGCTTGCAGTAGCGGCAATCATTGCAAGGCACGATCTGCTCGCTGATCGCGTAATCTCCCGCCTGGAGCTTATAAAGTTCTCCAGCGCCCTCCCCCAAGGCAACCACTTCCCCGACAAATTCGTGACCCGGCGTGACCGGCGGCTGGCAGTAGCCCGTCCTGTGCTCGTCGCCCCAAAACATGGGGGCGCCAGTGTAACACTTGATGTCACTCGCGCAGATGCCCGCGCTTTTCACCTTGATGACGACCTCGCCGGGACCGGGTTTGGGAACTGGGCGATCTTCAAAGCGATAGTCGCCCGGACCGTGCGCGACGATCGCGGGCATTGATTTGGGTAATTGTTCTACAGTGGCACTCATATACGTGGTCTTATTGTTTAGTTCGTCGCTCGGAGTGGTTCTTCGCTGAAAAATTTAGCGTTTCAGAAACCCCTCACTGCAACGAAGCAGTCGAGTATGCGACCGAGTTCTTCGAGGCTTTTGCACGCCTCCGCTTTCCATGAGAGAGCGGCAACCGACTTCGAAGTGGTTGCAGTTCAAGGGGAACCTCTGACGAATTAGCTAACTCAATGGTTTTTGGCGGTCAAGGGGCATTGCGCGGTTTTAAGTCGGTGTCGAGTTCCGGACTGGCAATTCACTTGATGACAATTCGCAGCTGAATTTCAATGAGGTCGCTAACCAGATGGCCGCCGAGGTTTCGAAAATATTTTCCGGAGCCGTACAGCACATCCCATTTCGTCCGGTCGAACGAAAGGACCGCTTGTGCTGCGCTCTTGCCTTTGTCGGTGAGTCCAGTCGTCGCAACGAAAGCCACAGGTCGTGAGACGTTCTTCAGCGTCAGATCTCCGCGCACTGCAAGGTCGGGCACGCCGGGAGTCGCGCCCGGAAGAGGCTGCGTGCCAGTGATAAGGAAGCGGGCTTCGGGATAGCGCTCCACGTCGAAGAAATCGTCGCTCAGCAAGTGATCGATCAGCACGTCGTGCGAAGGATCGCCGTGAAGGTCGAGACATCTGACCGCGCGCATATCGAGGATGAACTCTCCAGTTGCCAGCTGTCCTCGATCGAATCGGAGCTGGCCTGTTTTTATTGCGACTTGCCCATGATGCTTGTTGAGCAGGTTACGGCCAGTCCATTCCACCCGGCTCTCCTCGGTATCAACCTCGCGCCAGCCGTGGACCGGAGCCGGCGCTGCCTTCGTCTCAGTGCCGGTACTCTCCAGCGGCCGGCCGGCGGATTTCCAGCCTTCCAAACCGTCCCGCAATTCCAGGACTTCCCGGTAGCCAGCCCGGCGCAATTTTTCGGCAGCCGCGCGGCCTTCGTAGCTCCCGGCGACGGCGCCGTAAACGCAAACCGGAGCTCCTTTGTCGGGTGCGACTTTGCTCATGCGGTCGAGGAAAGCGACTTCGAAGACGCAATTGGTTTTGGCGCGCGGAAGGTGAGCGGTGGCATAATCTTCCTCAAGCCGAACATCGACCAGCACCGGTGAATTGGGTCTTTCGAGGCGATCAGCAAGTTCAGCCGGATCGATCAACGCGCTCATCATCGGAGACTTAGTCCAAGTGCAAGCTAAAGAGAAGTGCTTTAGCCGATTGGCGCCGAACTTTGGCGATGTTCGTGTCTGATCAAGGAGAGGGTCTTCCATTTCGGGGTTTGACATCCAAGCTCGCATCGGTGGATCGTTCCCTGTATGAGTGAGAGTGACGTCAATCTTTCAACGAGTTTCTCCCTCTTCGCAGAGTCCATGGGCTGGGGGAGGCTAAGCCCTTAGTTACCCAGCGGGTCGAAGCTGAGCTTTTGCAAACGGAAGCGTGTTCTGCCAACTAGGAGTGAGTGGGTCTTTTTTGAAGTGAGCGAGTTCGATTATCCCAAGTTTTATGATGTCATCGTCATTGGCGCGGGCCATGCCGGCATCGAGGCCGCGATGGCGGCGTCGCGGCTTGGTTGCGAGACATTGATGCTCACCCAAAACGCCGACACGATTGGTCAGATGTCGTGTAATCCTGCGGTGGGAGGACTTGCGAAAGGCCATATGGTCCGCGAGATCGACGCGCTCGGGGGGGTGATGGGCCTCAATACCGATGCCACAGGAATTCAGTTTCGGATGTTAAACGCGCGCAAAGGACCCAGCGTGCGTGCTCCGCGCGCACAGTGCGACAAGAAGGCTTATCAATTTCGCATGAAGGCGCTGCTCGAGAGGCAAGCGTGCCTCGATCTCAAGCAAGGCAATGTTACCCGGCTTCTCGTCAAGAATGACGCCACGGCCGGTGTAGAGACCAACGTCGGGGTGCGCTTTTATGCTCGCGCCGTGGTGGTGACCACGGGAACATTCATGCGCGGCCTGCTGCATGTGGGCTTGCGCACGCAAACGGGCGGCCGCATGGGCGATACGGTCTCGACCTTCAGCGATTGCCTGCGCCAACTCGGCTTTGAAGTGGGACGCTTCAAGACCGGCACGCCCTGCCGTTTGCTCGCCAAGAGCATCGATTATTCCCAATGCCAGCGTCAGGATGGCGATGAACCGCCGCCACTCTTCAGCTACCTTGCCGACACCATCTTGCCGACGGAAGACGAAATTTTCACCCTCAACCGCTGGCGTGAAGGCGTCTTTCACGCGCGCCAAATTCCGTGTTGGATCACCCACACCAATGCGAAGACGCACGAGATTATCCGTTCAAACCTCGACAAGTCTCCTCTGTACGCGGGAGTTATTGAAGGCGTTGGGCCGCGCTACTGTCCAAGTATCGAGGACAAAGTAGTAAAGTTTGCCGAGAAAGACTCGCATCAACTCTTCCTGGAACCGGAGGGTCGTCAAACCGACGAGGTCTATGTCAACGGGGTTTCAACAAGCCTGCCCTTTGAGGTGCAGTACCGGTTTATCCGAAGCGTCCGCGGCTTGGAAAACGCGGAGATCATGCGCCCGGGCTATGCTGTCGAATACGACTACTGTCCGCCGACTCAGCTTCACGCGACTCTGGAGACCAAACGAATTGGCAGACTCTTTTTCGCCGGCCAAATCAATGGCACCTCGGGTTATGAAGAAGCAGCTGCTCAAGGGCTCATCGCTGGAACAAATGCTGCGTTGGCCGCGCTGGGTCGTCCTTCCTTCACCTTGGCCCGGCACGAGGCGTACATCGGCGTCTTGATCGACGACTTGGTTACCCGCGGCACGCCGGAGCCATACCGCATGTTCACAAGCCGAGCGGAATACCGGCTACTTCTTCGACAGGACAGCGCCGACCTGCGGCTCACCCCGCGCGGGATCGCCGCTGGGCTTGTTTGTCGGTTGCGTCAGGCGCGCTACGAGGAAAAAACAGAACGCTTGCAGCAGCTTCGAGCTTTTGCCCGAGAGGTGCGGATCGATGGTGTTCTTCTGGAGGGTTGGCTTAAGCGTTCAGAAAACGTACCGAAGAACCTTCCTGCGGCGATCTTCGACAGATTTCCCGCGGAAATCTGGGCTGGGGTTGAGACCGATCTGAAGTACGAAGGCTACATTTCTCGGGAAGAAGAGCGCATCGCCCGGACGGCACGGCAGCAAGCCAAACCGATTCCGCCGTGGATAGATTACACAGCGATTAGCGGACTGCGCGTTGAAGCCACGCAAAAACTTTCGAACATCAAACCCGAGACCTTGGGACAGGCGGCGCGCATCAGCGGTGTGACGCCGGCGGATATCGCTTTGATTACTATTTGGATTGCGCGCGGGGAACGTCGCGTATCGAGGTAGGCTGCTTCCTCAAATGCCGACCCGCCAAGCTTTAGCCTTTCAGCAGGCCATCCTCGATATGGAGCAATCGGTCGCCGCGTCGGGCGAGATGTTCGTCATGTGTGACAACGATGAGGGTGCGCCGATCCTCCCGGGCGACATCGAGCAGCAGCTCGATGATTGATTCGCCCGTGTGTGAGTCCAAGTTTCCCGTCGGCTCGTCCGCGTAGAGGATGGCTGGATCATTGATCAGAGCGCGCGCGATGGCGACACGTTGTTGCTCACCTCCGCTCAGTTCAGCGGGAAGATGCTCCAGACGCTCTTTTAGGCCCACACGTTCCAGCAGGCCGGCTCCGTGGCTTTGCCTCATTTTACCCCCGATCCGTGCCGGCAGGGTCACATTCTCGAGAGCGGTCAACTCCGGCAAAAGAAAATAAGATTGGAAGACAAAGCCCATGGCCCGATTTCGTAGCTCGGCAAGCCGGTCTGAGGAGAGCGAGTAAATATCTTCCCCCTGGAAGCTCACACGCCCGGATTTTGGCCGCTCGAGGCCGGCCAGTGTGTAAAGCAGCGTCGTCTTGCCTGCGCCCGAGGCCCCGCACAGAAAAACGATTTCGCCTCGGGCGATTTGCAAAGAGATGTTCTTCAATACCTCAATCGAGGTTTTTCCGATCTGAAAAGTCTGGTTGAGATTGATTGCGCGGAGATGCGGTTCGCTTGTGGCGCCGGAAGTCACAGCAACTTTGGTACGGGATTTTGCTGCCCTTGCCAGCGACAACTTCCCGAAACGCGCAGTTTCGTAGATCGATCGCGCTGCAAGCCGGCTTAAGAAGCCTGCCCAGAGCAGCAGCCGGAACCTCCGGTTCATGTTCGATCTCGCGCACTCATTCATTGCCCTCGCCGCTAAATTCTGTTCATTCTGTGCGGACACCCAATTGATGTTATGCCCGATTACGATCTGATTGTTATTGGCGGCGGACCTGCCGGATACGTGGGAGCGATTCGTGCGGGGCAGCTTCGCAAAAAAGTAGCTTGCGTGGAAATGGATCGGGCCGGTGGCACCTGTCTCAACTGGGGGTGCATTCCTACGAAATCACTGCTCAAGAACGCGGAGGTTTTTCAGCTTCTCACTCATCACGCCGACGACTTCGGGCTAAAAGTGGACGGAGTGAAATTCGACTGGGACAAAGTCATTGGCCGTAGCCGAAATGTTGCCGACAAGCTTGCCGGGGGCATAGAGTTGCTTTTCAAGAAGAACAAAGTGGATTACATCCGCGGTGTCGCGGCGATTCCAAAAGCAGGTGTCGTCGAGGTCACGGCCAAGGACGGCAAGAAGAGCGAAATCAAAGGGGCAAATATCCTGATTTCCACCGGTGTGGTGAGCCGTGAAATGCCCGGCTTTCCCTTTAATGACTCGACCGTCATTGGTAGCAAGCAGGCGATGGTGCTGCCGCAGCAACCCAAGGATATTGTGGTCATCGGCGCAGGTGCCATCGGTATCGAGTTCGCCTATTTCTTCAATGCCTTCGGCACCAAGGTGACGGTGATCGAGATGCTTCCGAACATTCTCCCGGTAGAAGACACCGAAGTAAGCGTTGCCTTGGAAAAATCGCTCACCAAGCAGGGGATGAAGATCCTTGCTGGCTCGAAAGTCGACAAGGCAGAAGCAACCGAAAAGGGCGTCAAACTGACAGTTTCCGGCAAAACTTCGGAGACGATTGAGGCGTCTGTGGCGCTTGTTGCCATCGGTGTCAGTCCCCTGCTCCCCCAGGGTCTAAAGCTGGACACCGATCAGAAAGGCTGGATAAAGGTCAACGACAAGTACGAGACGAACGTCAAGGGGATCTATGCTGCCGGAGATATTATCGGACCTCCGTGGCTGGCGCATGTCGCGAGCTACGAGGCGGTTCAGGCTGTGGACGGCATGTTCGGAGTGGCCAAGCCAAAGAAGGTGACCGTCTTTCCTGGCTGCACATACTGCCAGCCGCAAGTCGCGAGCGTCGGTTTGACCGAGCGTGCTGCGAAAGAACAGGGGCTCAAGTATAGGGTTGGCAAGTTCCCGTTCCTCGCGAGTGGCAAGGCCTTGGCTGTCGGTGAAAGCGAAGGATTTGTTAAACTCCTTATTGGCGAACCGCACGGCGAAATCCTCGGCGCGCACATTATTGGCGCAGATGCGACGGAGATGATCGCCGAACTTGGTCTCGCCATTACGCTCGAGGCGACGTACGAGGAAGTCGTCGCGACCATTCACGCGCACCCGACCCTGAGCGAGGCCGTCCACGAAGCAGCTCACGCCTCGCATGGACAGGCCATTCACATTTAAGTTCGGACTCACACGCGAACTTCCGGCTTTTTGAGCTGATCCAAGGCGCGAACAGATCTTCGAGTTGCGGAGGCTCTAGCACGTTGTGTGGAGAATCGCGTACGCCTCCTTGGCTTTAAGATCTCGCAGAAGCTCGCAAGCCTCCTCCGTCGGAACCGCGACGAGTTCGACGCCGCGCCGTTCCGCCTCCTGGCGAACCTCTGACATGATAGGAAGTCGGCCATAAGCGCCAGTGCCCACGATGAGCTGGCTGCCTCCCCAGGGTATGTCCTCGCCCAGCGACAATGGCGTGTGCCCGCCCTCAGCTCGATATTGCTTGGAAGGACCCTTCCTGCGCTTTCTGACTTTGCCGCCTTCGATCACGACGTCGTAATCATAGCGTTCACGCTGGACCTCGATCTCACCAAACGCGACCAATCTTGCTTTCACAACTCTCGACCCCAATCAGCATCAGACTTGGACTCCCGCGAATGGAGTCAAGAAGGAAGTTTTGCGCCGACGACTTGAGCTTCAGCCTCCAATCTCCTCCCTTTCTTCAGCTTGATAATGCCGGTTCGGCGGCTGCCGGTTAACAGGGGTATAATCTGTGGTGGTATTAGGCCGCCGGACCTCGCAATGACGAACCCACGGGTAATCGTAGCCGATAGAATAGACGGTGCGGAACACCACGCGGAACCGGGTAGTTTCGAACTCGAATTTGACCAAAGTCACCGGTCAGCAGGCTGGTTGCACTCGGCCGGGATCTGGATGGTTGTAGACCGCCTGGAAGTCACCGTCTCAGCGGACACTCGGCTGGGGCGAGGTTGATCTCTGCGGCGCGGCACAGGGCATAGAGGAGGTTATCGACGTGGCCCCTGGAGGCCCGGTCAAGCTGAACAAGAGAGGCCTCCGCTGGGGTGGAGCGGCGATTGGGCGATTCGCTGCGCATTCCGCTCCAGGCCTGACGCATGGTCATTTCCAGAAATTTTTGATCCGTAGTTTCATCTATGGCAAAGACCACGCGTTGAAGCGGCAGGAGGTTGAAAAGCTCATTGATCTCAAAGACGCATCCAGCATGCTGATCCGAAAAGCCGCGCAAATCCATCAGCACCGCGTCGCACTCGTTCGCAAGCCGAGCGAGCGTCATTCTCCACGTGTCATCGTGGCAGAAAAAGTCGTTCACACGAAGGCGATTGTCAGCGTCCGGCTGCAGATCCATCCCGGAAATCCCAAGCTCAAGCGCCTGCGCGGAGTCGATAAATCTTCGTGCCATTCTGCCGCTGACGAAGTCCAGGAACTCATGTGGCTCGACCGTCGAGGTAGCGAGATCCGGGCCGGCGATTAATTGGATGCTTCCGACAGTGCGCCAGGACTTGCCCAGCTTACCGTATAAGGCCTCGCTTCGTCTCCCGAGCGCGAAAACCCGCAAGAGCAGAAGTTTTCGATACCCCGGAGTGTTCGTCCTAAGCTTCCTGAGCAACTTGAAGCCTGCGCTGCTGCTAAGCTTGAAGATCAAGAAAGCGAACAATCCACTTAGAATCCACCATGCTCCGGAAAAGACAAAACCGATGGAATTTGCCAATCCAAATGTCAACCAGACCGAGTCAACGGTAAGCGTCTGGTCGCTGATTCGTTTCTGTTCGTAAAGCCTGCGGACCCCATGAAGTGTTAGCCAGGCAAGAATCGCGAACGGGATAAAACCCAAAATGTGGATGCCGAGAAAAACTCCCGTTGCCCCAAGGCCAAGGCTGAAACCGATTTCCGCCATGCTCCGCAGGATGCGCTCATTACTCCCGGCTAGTGACGCAGCGAGCGTTGCGCCAGTGACTCCTACAATCATAAACGTAAGGACCAAAGGTCCAACGGCTCGTATCCTGCGGTTGAGGAATATCATAAGCAATAAGCTAGGAGGAACATTATAGACCGCCCAATAGAGGATAACGTGTCCGATTCTAAGCGTTGGGCTGAAGGACATCGCGATTGCATTGATTAATGCGAAAATCAAAAAGTAGAGGACGAGGATGGCAAGTTTTGTGCGGCGCGCTTGCGCTGCGACAATGATTGTCGTTAAAGCGGCCGGCCAAACGTACGAGACCGCAAGCGCCAAGAGGCTTAACCAATTTGGTTCTATTTTCGAAGACTGAAAGAACGCGAGGCTCATCACCGCCGAAAAAAAGATTCCCGCGATACCCAAAACGAGCGCTGCTTCCCAAGGGCGGCGCCGCGCTTGATTGAATAGTGAAGAGGTTGCCGAAGCGCCGAGCGCGTTGAGTGATCTTGTTGAAATGTTGATGCTGAGGGGGCCCTGTCCTGGGACGCCAGCTGAATCAGTTGTCGGCCCTTGGGTCGGGTGGACATCGGAACCGGAGGCGCGCCGCCGCATCGCCCTGATGACTGCCCTCTTGTAGACCGCGAGACATGCAAGAGAGAGCAGTAAGGCCAGCAACGCAGATGTGATCAGGACGAAGGCGAGTTGTCCAGTGAGGGCTATGGTTACTGGATCGGAAGCCTCACTCATGCCGCTCACGTAGATCAGTCATGCCCAGCTGTCGAGCGAGCGTTACGCGCCACCCGTTTGGAGCGCGATCTTCCTTGACAGCGCCCGGATCCTCTTGGCAACTGGACTTCGTATGGGAGGACCAAGCTGGCTCTTGCACATTATCGCCGGCGGTCTCCTCGCATTTTCCGCGTCGGCCGCTGACTCGGGAATCACTGTCTTGCAAAGCGAAGCCCAAGCAGAGGCTGCCCAGCGGCTCGTCGGTCACTGGCGGATGACCAGAATCGTGTTTGAGATCCCCAAGGACGAGCACCTTGTACTGCGCGCGGGTGGTAGCTTGGAGAATTGGGTTGTCACGGCTGAGGGTCGCAGTACCGACGATAACTGGAACTTGGAGCGCGGAAGGCAAAACACTCATCATTTCGCTCGAGGGAGAGAACGAGATATCTTTTCCATTCACCTTCCACGAGGGGCAATTGGTTTATCCAAACATTCCGAGCCAGCGTGGATTCTGGGAGAAAATCGAGTAGTGCGAGTCCTAGCGCGATGCCTTGGCCCTAAGTCTCGCCATTGGTCCCAGGCTCCTCGTGTGGAATGCTTGTTGACGGCAAGATCGAGGCGGGTGGTCGGGTGGAAAACCTGCCCGGTCGCTCAGAGCGCGATAAAGGTGTGGCCGATCACCCCTTGGACGGTTTGAAGTTTTCGTCGCAGCATTCCGGATGTAAACTAAACTCTGGCCACAAGCCTTTACGTAGCGATGGCAAATGAAATTGAACGCAAGTTCCTCGTCCGCGGAGATAGCTGGCGAAGCGGCTCCTCAGGTTCCCTCTACATCCAGGGTTATCTCTCGCGCGATCCGCAGCGGGTGGTTCGTATCCGGCAAGCGGGGACCTCCGCCGTCATCACCATCAAGGGGCCGCCGCGTGGCGTGGTTCGGCCCGAATTCGAGTATGCCATTCCGTTCTCTGACGCGCAGGATTTGATGAGGTTGTGTCTTCGGCCTCTGATTGAGAAGGTTCGTTACGTTCTGGAATATCACAGCAAACGCTGGGAGGTGGATGAGTTCCGCGGGGAGAACGAGGGCCTTGTCCTTGCGGAGGTGGAGCTGACTCGCGAGGATGAGCCCGTCGACCTGCCCCTCTGGGTCGGTGAAGAGGTGTCCGGTGATGAACGCTACTTCAACTCGAATCTCGTAGAACATCCCTTCACAAAGTGGAGTCGTGAGTAGAATTCCTGGACCATCGGAGAAAATGGAAGCGTCTGATCGCCGCTTTGCGCAGGGGCCGACGATCGGCGAGTACCTTATCAGTCGCCTGAGGGCGCTTGGTGTAGGACATATTTTCGGCATTCCAGGCGATTATGTGCTCGGCTTCTATGATCAACTTGTCGCCAGCGACCTCCAAGTCATCGTCACCTGCGATGAGCAGGGCGCGGGCTTCGCAGCCGATGGCTATGCGCGCGTGAAAGGCCTGGGCGCTGTGTGTGTGACCTATTGCGTCGGCGGGCTGAAGGTGGCCAATCCCACCGCGGGCGCCTTCGCGGAAAAATCCCCGGTGGTTGTCATTAGCGGAGCCCCGGGAATGAAGGAACGCGAGAGAAACCCTCTCCTGCATCATAAAGTGCGCGAGTTCGATACTCAGCGGAAAGTTTTCGAGCAGCTGACGGTGGCTTCAACAGTGCTCAATGATGCGCCAACGGCGTTCCAGGAGATCGATCGCGTTCTCCATGCCGCTCTGCGGTACAAGCGCCCAGTCTACATTGAAATCCCGCGAGATATGGTGACGCGCTTCGGAATCGAGCACCATGCGCCGGCCCGCATCCACGAGACGAGCGACCCGGCCGCTCTCGCCGAAGCTCTTGACGAGGCCCTCCAGATGATCAATCGGGCGCGACAGCCCGTGATTCTCGCCGATGTGGAAGTGCACAGATTCGGCCTGCAAGGATTGCTTCTCGCGCTCATCGAGAAAGCAAATATTCCTTTCGCCTCGACAATCCTGGGCAAGTCGGTGATGAGCGAACAACATCCGCTCTATCTGGGTGTCTACGAGGGGGCCATGGGACCCGCCGATGTTCGCGACTACGTCGAGTCAAGCGACTGCGTCGTGATGCTCGGGACGTTTATGACGGACATCAACTTGGGAATCTACACGGCTCGGCTCGACCCGGCCCGCTCGATCAGCGCCACGAGCGAGAAGTTGTCGATCCGCTACCATGTCTTCGAGGAGGTGCGGTTTAAGGATTTTATGCGCGGTTTGGTTGCGGCCGATCTGAAACGTCGCGAACCGGGAGCACATCCGCATCCCGCGGAGAACGCGGAATTCACCGTCGAGCCAGGCAAGGAGCTCACAGTGAGGCGTGTCTTCCAGCGGCTCAATGCCTTTTTGAGCGGGGAAACCATTGTCGTCGTCGATGTCGGCGATGCGCTTTTTGGCGCGGCGGATCTTCTCATTCATCGGAGCACCGAGTTTTTGGGCCCTGCCTATTATGCTTCCATGGGCTTCGCCGTCCCCGCAGCCTTGGGCGCACAATTGGCAAACCCGACGCTGCGCCCGCTCGTCATCGTTGGAGACGGCGCGTTTCAAATGACCGGGATGGAGGTGTCGACCGCTGCGCGGCACAATCTTAATCCCATCATTGTTGTCTTGAACAATTCTGGCTTCGGAACCGAACGCCACATTCACGACGGTCCTTACAACAACATCCTCCCATGGGAATATGCGAAAATTCCGGAGTTGCTGGGCACAGGTCGTGGCTTTGTCGCGGTCACGGAAGATGAGTTCGATCAGGCGCTGCGCATTGCGCAGAGCGAAATCACCCAGTTTTGCATCATCGACGTCAAGCTCGATCCAATGGATCGATCCCCCGCCCTGGAGCGGCT
This sequence comes from uncultured Verrucomicrobiae bacterium, assembly GCA_963744345.1. Classification (GTDB taxonomy): domain Bacteria; phylum Verrucomicrobiota; class Verrucomicrobiia; order Chthoniobacterales; family Terrimicrobiaceae; genus DASTFP01. The sequence continues at coordinate 61,154 of CAVUTD010000005.1, read as the reverse complement.
TGCGGAACGGCTCTCGAAAAGAATCTGACGAGGCTGATTTCTTTCGAATATAGCCGGTAAGCCGAAGGGATTTCGCGCGGCCAGGAAATCGCTCGCTGTCCTCAGGAGCGTTGCTAAGCTTCGAGCATGCCAGCGATGGTGGAACTCCGCAACGTTAGCAAGAGATTTGGGGAGTTTACCGCGCTGCAGGAGGTCAGCTTAGATATTACGGAAGGCGAATTCATGACTTTCGTGGGGCCTTCAGGTTGCGGAAAGACAACCTGCCTCCGGCTTATCGGCGGCTTTGATACCCCCTCAACCGGAGAGATCTGGATCGGGAGCAAGGATGTCACCTTTGATCCCCCGTACCGACGTGATGTGAACCAAGTTTTTCAGAGCTACGCGCTTTTCCCGCATCTTTCGACCTATGAGAATATCAGCTTCGGCTTGCGCATGAAGAAGGTTTCGCCCGGCGAAATCAAGAAGCGAGTGGATCGGATAGTGGAAATGACCTCGCTCCAACAACTGGTGGATCGCAAACCCCCGGAGCTTTCGGGCGGACAACGCCAACGAGTCGCTCTCGCCCGGGCCATCGTCTGCGAGCCCAAAGTCCTGCTCCTGGATGAGCCTCTCAGCGCGCTCGACGCGAAGTTACGCACCCAGATGCGCGGTGAGCTCAAAGAATTGCAGAAGCGGCTTGGTATCACCTTCGTCTTTGTCACTCACGACCAGGAAGAGGCCCTCTTGATGAGCGATCGCGTTGCGGTGATGTGCGCGGGCCGCGTGGAGCAAATCGGAACCGTGGATGAAATCTATTACAGGCCTGCGACTCGATTTGTCGCCACATTCATCGGCGAAACTAATATCGTCGAAGCTGACTTGCTCGCCAGCCGCGGCGAATTTGTTCGCTGCCGCCTTAGAGGCGGCTTGGAACTTGATGTGCGTGCCGGCCCCATCGCGGACGGTGGGCAGCTCCTGTTATCTCTGCGCCCTGAGAAGATCCGGCTGCACCGCGCAGCAACTAACGGTCCGAACACATTTCGGGGTAGGATTTCTGCCGAGGTCTTCAAGGGAGCCCTCAACGATTTGACTATTGCGGTTGCGGGAGGACTGCAGTTGCAAGCACTCCTGGCGAATGATGGTCAGCAGGAATTCGAGTTCCACCAAGGCCAGGAAGTCTTCTGTTCCGTTCAGCCGGAGGATATTAACATCATCTCGTCGTAGGGCAGGTAATCAGCTCTGACCGGAGCCGGCAACGGGGGAAAAATTCGACAATCGCTGTCGCAATTCGTTCAAACAAAAGCCGCAATAAGCTCTCCGTTGTCACAATCAGGCGCCGAGATGTTTGGCACGTTATCTGCTAAGCCATGGTGCCTTGCACCGTTTGGCATCGCGGGAATAACGGCTCCGAAAGCAAAAAAGTCGAAGGGTTGCATGACCAAAAACAAAGGGGGAAATCACATGAAACTAATTTGGAGGATTTTCGCGGCGGCTGCCGCGGCCGGCGCATGTCTTAGCAGCCCGCTCTTGGCGGGCGATGGTAAGAAAGTGGAGGAAATCGTCGCGGAAAAAGAGGCCCGCAAATGGTGGGGCGCCTCTTTGAGCACGGGTTGGGACAGCCTCTATATGTTCCGGGGCGTGAATGTGCTGCGCTTCGATCAAGACGGTAACAAACAGAAGTACGGCTCCAGCCTTTATTGGACGCAGCTAAACGCTTCTTTCATGCCGACCGAGAATGATACCATCAGCCTTGGATCGTGGATGGCATTTGGCCTTAGCAGAACCAATTATAAGGAGTTGAACGCTTTCGCCAACTACGTGCATGCTTTTGGCGATTTGTCGGTCGGTGTCGGCTATACCTTCTATTACTACCTCGCGAGCGTTCTCTATCAGAACGAGCTGAACGCCTCCGTGGCCTACACGTTCAAGCTCCCGGCCGGGATCACCTTGGTCCCCTCGGTGACCTACTATTTTAACGTTGGCCCTGAATTTGACGATTTCGAGCGGGGAACAGGCGCGGTTGAGACCGCTTCAAGCTACCTTATTGCCCGCGTCGACTCGACCATCCCAATCTACAAGGACATCGTCTCTTTGGCGCCTTGGTTCGCTTTCGGGACAAGCTTCGATTATAACGCTCGGGATGCGGACAACGACAGCGGTTTCGAGTTTTTCACCGGTGCCAACAACATAGAGGTCGGTGTCGGACTGCCGATCAAGATCAATGAGGTGATCACCCTCTATGGATATGGCGCTTACAGCTATCAATGGTACGGTTTAATAGGCACGGATCCGAGCACGTTTTGGGGTGGCGCGAAGGTTACGTTCTCGTTCTAAGTTCGGCGGGTTAATCCAACATTTTCCCGACCCCCTTTGCTTCGGCAGAGGGGGTCGTTTTGTTCTTCTAAAATCACGTGACTTCATCGTGACATGCTCGATATTCGCAGCATGGATGTGCTGGAAACACTATGCGCCGCGCTGGGGCTGGCCACCCTTGCGGGCATCAACCTCTATTTGACTGTCTGTGTTACGGGAATGGCTGTTCAGTTCGGATGGGTTGCGTTGCCTTCCCACCTTCACGACTTATCCATTCTTGGTGATCCATGGGTGATAGCAATATCGGGGGCGCTGTACCTGCTCGAGTTCTTTGCGGACAAGGTACCGTGGATTGATAGCGCTAATGATGCCGTGCATACGTTTATTCGGCCGATCGGCGGGGCATTGCTCGCTGTGCTGGCTCTCGGAGAGGCCCATCCTGCCATTCAGGTAGTCGCAGCCCTTCTCGCCGGTGGAGCGTCTTTGACTGCTCATGCCGCCAAGGCTGGGGTGCGTTTGATGGCCAACGTTTCGCCCGAACCGCTTTCCAATATTGGCCTGAGCTTGGGCGAGGACGCGCTGGTTTTGGGCGGCTTGGGGCTTTTGTTTTGGCATCCTGTGATCGCGTGCAGTCTTGTGGTCGTCGCTTTGGGAGTCATTTGGACGATGTTTCCGAAGCTCTTGCGGGAAATTCGCCGCACCGGTTGGCTAGCTTGGCGCAAGCTCAATGCGCCCGCCGCAGGTCAACATTTCGCCCAGCTGCCGGCCAAATTGCCGGGAGCCTGTCTGCGCGCTCTCGGAATTGGACGTGAAGCGGTCGCTTTTGCGGTTCCATGCATCAGTGATCGTGGGCCTGGGCTGCGCAAGGGTCATTTTGGCTGGCTGACCCGCACCGAGGACGGGTCCTTATTCTTCGTAAATCCCCACAAGCGCGAGCCGCTCCTCGTTGAAATTCCTGTTGAGGGCGCTTCGGTAGAGCGGGAATCTCGCTTTCTGTGCGAGAAGCTTTGTGTCTATCACGCGCACGGCGACATCTATGAATTCGCCTTTGAGAAAGGAGACAGCCGCCTGGCCGACGAAGTCGCGAGAGAACTCGAGGCGCCAGCTGGCAAAAAGTTAGAGATGGCTGTGGCGATCTGATCGCCGGAGCCATGGTCGATTTCGACAGGCCGGCGTTCCTCCTATTGATTGTCGCGGCGATTTTACTGCCGTGGCTTGGTGGCCGCTATTCTTTGGCGCACTGGGGGAAGCGACAGGCGGCCCTCTGTACACTGCTGCGTATGGTGATCCTGACTTTGCTTTGCCTCGCCTTGGCAGGACCGCGGTGGCTGACGAAGACCACCGATGCGGCCGTGGTTCTTCTTCGGGACTTCTCCGCGAGCATCGGGCCGGCTGCTGAAAAAAACCAGTTTGCGGAGCTGATGACCGCGCACCCCGCGCGTTTTGCAGAGGTCGTCTTTGCACGTGAGCCTCTTGTCACCAAGGCCTTCGGAGCTCGCTCCTCGCGAGAACCAGTGGCATCATTGGGCAACGAGGCGACCGATTTATCCGCGGCTTTGGAGTTTGCGGCTACGCTCATGCCTGCGGATCGACCCTCCCGCATTGTGCTCATCAGTGACGGCGTTGCCACAGCGGGTCGCAGTCCTCTGGAGATCACCGCGCGCTTGGAGAACGTCCAGATCGACACCGTGCCGGTGCGTCCGGTCCCCCGATCGGATGCAGCCGTTGTCTCGATCAAACCACCCGGGACGGTGCGGGAAGGCGAGATTTTTGATCTCACGGCAGAAATTTATTCCTCAACCCCCGCCACAAACGCTTCCTTGCGGCTTTATCAAAATGACCTGCTCGTTTCGGAATTAGAGAGAGAATTGCCTCAGGGCCTTTCGGAAGTCACCTTTTTCAATCTTCGCGCTGAGGGACGCAGTGCTCTCTACGAAGTCGGAGTAACTACGCCCAATGATTCTGTTGCGGAAAACAACCGTAAGAAGGTTGCCCTTGTTCATGCGGGAAGACCGAAGGTCCTTATCATCGACAGAAATCCCGTTCAAGCAGAGCCCATGGCCGGCGCACTGCGAGCTGGCGATTTTGATGTGGAAATACGGCCCCCGAGTGGGCTGCCATCAGATAACGAGGGGTTTGAAGCCTTCGATTTGATTGCCTTTTCCGAAGCGCCGGCATCCGACTTTTCTGATGTCCAGATGAAAACCTTGCAGACATGGGTCGCGAATTTTGGCGGCGGATTTCTGATGCTGGGAGGGGAAGAGAGTTTTGGAGCTGGCGGCTACTTCCGCACGTCGGTGGCGAACTTGCTTCCAGTGAGCATCGAAAGTGAGGAACGCGAGGAGACGCCGGTGGTCGCTTTGCTGGTGATTCTCGACCGATCCGGGTCGATGTCGGCCAGTGCCGGCACGCAGACGAAGATCGCTCTCGCCAACGAAGGAGCGATCCTTGCCTTGGATGTTCTGCAGCCAAAGGATCTCTTCGGCCTGTTTGCCGTGGACACCCGAGTGCAGGAAGTTGTGCCCCTCGGCACGATCACCGACAGGCAAAATGCGTCGAGGCGGATCGCAGGAATTACCGCTGGCGGAGGAGGTATCTACATCTACACCTCACTTGCGGAGGCGTTTCCTCGCCTGCGAGACGCGCAGGCGAAGATCAAACACGTGATCCTTTTTTCTGATGCCGCCGACGCCGAGGAAAAATCTTCCGGTGAGTCCGCTGCGATGAGCACGAGCAAAGGCGGATCAGCTTTCGATTTGGCCGCGGCTATGCTTGCCAGCCGGATCACTGTTTCTGTCGTGGCATTGGGCACCGAACAGGACAAGGATACCGCGTTCCTTCGTCAGCTCGCCGCGCAGGGTGGCGGACGCTTTTATTTAACGGCCGACGCGGCGACTTTGCCCCGGCTGTTTACGATTGAAACCTTGCGCGCAGCGGAATCCAGCCTGCGGGAGGACGCTTTTCTGCCACAGCCTGCGGGCACGGGCGAACCCTTCCGCGGCATTCCGTGGGAGGAAGCACCTTTGCTGCTCGGTTTCAATACAACGAAATTGAAGCCTGGAGCTGAGCTCCTCCTCTCAACCGAGCGGGGAGACCCACTTCTGGCTCATTGGCATTTTGGCTTGGGCCGGGTTGCTGCCTTTACCAGCGACGCAAAGGCGCGCTGGGGCGCCGAGTGGCTGGGCTGGGCCGGATATGGAAAATTCTGGGCGCAGATTGCGCGGATGCTCGCCCGTCCGCCGGAACGAAACGATCTCTTCGTCAAGACTGTGGAAGAAGGCGATCGCCTTATTGTTGATGCCGAAGCGGTGACGGCTGAGGGAACTTTCCGCAACAACCTTGATGTCACGGTGTCGCTTGCTGCTCAGGGAACTGCCGCCGTATCGGTGCCCGCCGAGCAGATAGCGCCAGGCCTCTACCGGGCCGCACTCAAGAAACCAGAGACCGGTACGGCTATCATCGCCGTGAGCGATGGAGCCGGCCGGCCGGTCTCCCAAGCCTGGACGCCAGACTATCCCGCAGAGTTCCAAGTCATGAAAGATGGGACGCCACTCTTGCAGGAGCTCTCCGCCCTCACGGGTGGAAAGTTTGAGGTCAAGCCGGATGAAATTCTGCGCCCTGGACTCGCAGCGGCCAGCAGCCGAAGGGAACTGGCTGTGTGGCTGCTTGCCGCAGCGCTAGTGCTTTGGCCTGTGGACATTTGGCTGCGACGCAGAGAATGGTCTGAAGGGCGTGGAAATTCCTTGTCGGCTTTTTCGCAGGCCAATTAGCCTTACCCGATGAAGATTCTCGTCACCGGCGGCGCCGGTTTCATCGGTTCCCATGTCGTGCGAAGGCTCTTGCGCGAGGGACATGTTGTCGCCGCTCTCGATGATTTCAATGACTTCTACGATCCGGCGATCAAGCGGGGAAACGTGAGGACTTTCAACGGAAGCGCCGAAGTGATCGAAGGCGACATTCGTGATGCCGGGAAGACGAAGGAGGTCATCACGCGGGGCAAATACGATTCGATCATCCACATTGCTGCCCGGGCCGGCGTCCGCCCCTCCGTGCTGAACCCTTCTGCGTACATCCAAACAAACGTCATCGGCACCTTCAATCTGCTGGAGGCCGCGCGCGCGGGAGAGGTGGGCCAGTTTCTTCTGGCCTCGAGTTCCTCTGTTTATGGCCTCGCGAATAAGGTGCCCTTCTCAGAAGACCTCGCTCTTCCTCAGACACTGAGCCCCTACGCCGCGACGAAACTTGCCGCTGAGCATCTTTGCGGGAACTACTCGCATCTCTACAATCTCCCGGTGGTGGTGATGAGATTCTTTACTGTTTATGGGCCCGCCCAGAGACCCGACCTCGCCATTCATAAGTTCGCGGACTGCATTTATCACGGCAAGCCAGTCCAGCAGTACGGGGATGGTTCAACGCGGCGCGACTACACGTATGTGGATGACATCGTGCAGGGCGTGATCGGCGCCTTGAAGTATACCAGAACGCCATTCGAGATTTTCAATCTTGGTGAAAATCAGACTACCACGCTCTCCGACCTCATTGTCGCCATTGAGAATGCCTTGGGAAAAACCGCAATGATCGAGAATCTTCCCGAACAGCAGGGGGACATGCCACTGACCTGCGCAAACATCGACAAGGCTCGCGCCTTACTTGGATACCACCCGAGAGTCAGAATATCGGAAGGAATTCCAAAATTTATCGAGTGGTACCTCCAGCAAAAGAAGCGATGACTGTCGTCGACCTCCTCCAAGAATTGATCCGCATCCCAAGCGTCAATCCCGATGGCGACCCCGGCACGGCGCGCACCGGCGAACAGGAGTGTGCGGACTTTGTCGCTGGTTTTCTGCGATCCTGTGGTGCCGAAGTTAGCGTGGAAGGCATCCTGCCTGGCCGGCCAAATGTTGTCGCCCGCTTTCCTTCACACGAGAAGAGCAAACCGCGGCTGCTCTTCGCGCCGCATACGGACACGGTGAGCGTGGCCGGCATGACGATGGACCCCTTCGGGGCAACATTAAGGGATGGCAAGATTTCCGGACGAGGAGCAACCGACACCAAGGGCTCGATGGCCGCGATGCTCATCGCGTTGCGAGAATGCCGCGCTGCCTTGTCAAATCTCTCCCACGAAATCTGGTTTGCCGGGTTGATGGGGGAGGAAGCCGGCCAGCAGGGCGCCAAAGCTCTCTCTGCCGCCGAGAGGTTTGATTTCGCGATTGTCGGCGAGCCGACGCAGTTGCAAATCGTCAATGCGCACAAAGGCGTCCTCTGGCTGACGCTCCGAGCCCGCGGCCGCGCCGCGCACGCTTCCATGCCGCAGCTAGGCGAAAATGCGATCGAAAAAATGGTCGAGGCCCTCGCGGTTTTGCGCCGGGAACTTCGCACCAATTTCGCCTCTCAGATCGACAAGATACTTGGGATGCCGACATTCAGCGTCGGCACTATCCGCGGCGGCACCAAAATCAACATCGTGCCGGACGTCTGTGAAGCGGAAGTCGACATCCGAACGATCTTTGAACAGGATCTTTCCGCGCTGCTGGATTCTCTGGCCGCGCGCCTTCCCGATCTTGAAATCGAACGAAAAAAGGTGTCCAGCCCTTCGAAGACGGACTCCATTCATCCGTTGATCGGGGTATTGGAATCCTGCGGTGCGCGCTGCGTGGGTGTCCCATGGTTCTGCGATGCGGCGGTGCTTTGCGAAGCCGGCACCCCGGCTGTTGCGCTCGGCCCGGGTTCCATCGAGCAAGCGCACACGGCGGATGAATGGATAGCAGTCGAGGATCTCGAAGCAGGCGTCGCCTTCTTCAAACGCTTCCTGCTGAGCCTCTAGAGCCCTTGGAGAAAGCACCTCCCCGACATCTCGGCTGAGCTCCCCCGACGGAAAATTGACTCGTTTTGGAAGAAGCCGGAGAGCGCGACCCATGGGCGTATCGCTTTAATACGACACACATAACCTTCGTCATCCCTCAATGTCATGTGCGGCTGCGAAGGGAAGCTAGCCTAGGATGAATCGCGCTTTCAGCGCTGCTTAGGCGCGTAACCAGTCACTGGGGCGTTGCCCCAGGCTTTTATGAAGGGCGCGTCGTCGGCCCTCAACGGAAATGAGGCGAAGCCTCGAAGTCGAAAGACCCAGGGTTCGCTGCATGGTGGCACGTGGGTTTTCTTTCGTCAGAGATGCGGTTTGCGGTTGAATTGCGCGCGGTGGTCCGCTGATGCTGGGTGTTCCCATGCCTGATCGAAATGCCGTCTCCCCAACTCGTGAGGAAGACTTCCCCGAGTGGTATCAACAAGTCATCCGCGCCGCAGATCTCGCCGAGAACTCTGAAGTTCGAGGCTGCATGGTGATCAAGCCGTGGGGATATGCGCTTTGGGAACGAATGCAAGCAGTCCTGGACGGGATGTTCAAGGCAACGGGACATCGAAACGCGTACTTTCCGCTCTTTATCCCGCTCAGCTATCTTGAGAAAGAGGCTGAACACGTCGAAGGCTTTGCCAAAGAGTGCGCCGTGGTGACACACCATCGTCTGGAGACAAAAGATGGCAAACTCATCCCTGCCGGAGCGTTGAGCGAGCCGCTGGTTGTGCGGCCCACCTCCGAGACCATCATCGGCGCAGCCTACGCGCGGTGGGTCAAGTCCTGGCGCGATCTCCCGATTTTGCTCAATCAATGGGCGAATGTCGTGCGCTGGGAGCTGCGTCCACGGCTTTTCCTGCGCACCACCGAGTTTCTCTGGCAGGAGGGGCATACCGCGCACGAAACCGAAGCGGAGGCCAGAGAGGAAACGCTGAAGATGTTGCGCGTTTATGAAACCTTCGCGCGGGATTTTCTCGCTCTGCCCGTGATTAGCGGCGAGAAGACCGCAAGCGAACGCTTTCCCGGCGCCCTGCAGACTCTTTGCATTGAGGCGATGGCTCAGGATCGAAAAGCCATTCAGGCTGGCACCTCGCATTTCCTTGGACAGAACTTCTCAAAAGCCGCCGGTATTCAATTTCAGTCTCGGGCCGGCCTGCTCGAGCACGCCTGGACAACCAGCTGGGGGACAACCACCAGGTTAATCGGCACGCTCATCATGGCCCATGGTGACGACGACGGGCTGGCTTTGCCTCCTCGTGTCGCGCCGGCTCAGGCGGTCGTCATTCCCATCACACCCAAGGAAGAGAGCCGCGCCAAAGTGCTTGAAGCGGCGCAGAGAATCGCTGCTTCCTTGCGCGAGCTTCGCTACCACGGCGACCTGATCAATGTCGAGCTCGACCAGCGAGACCTGGGCGGCGGCGTGAAGAGTTGGGACTGGATCAAAAAGGGTGTCCCGGTCCGCATTGAGATCGGACCTCGCGATCTTGCGCAAGGCATGGTGGCGCTCTCACGCCGCGACCGACCTCATAAGGAAAGGTCCTTTTTGAGTGCCGCGGAATTACCGCGGCACATCCCCTCGATATTGGACGAGATACAAGCTGAAATGCTCGCCCGTGCGACAGCATTTCGGAACAGCCACACGCAGATCATCGAGAGCAAGGCAGAATTTTATGAGTTTTTCACGCCGAAAAATTCGGCCAGACCGGAGATCCATGGCGGCTTTGCTCTTGCCTATTGGAATGGCAGCGCTCAGCTTGAAGAGGAAATCAAGGATAAGTTGAGCGTGACTATTCGTTGTATTCCCCTCGAGAGCAAGCCCGCGACCGGGCAGTGCATCTTCACGGGCCAACCAAGCTCCCAGCAAGCGGTGTGGGCGAAATCGGTACTGAGCGTCTCCCGCACTAGAAAATCTCTCCATGTCTTTTATCCTCGTCATCAACTGTGGAAGCTCGTCGCTGAAATTTTCGATTATCGATCCCGAGAACGGCAAAGCCGAGATCCAGGGTTTGGCTGAGCGGTTGAGTTCACCCGATGCGAGGGTAAAGACAAAATTCTCCGGCGGCGAAGGTCATGAAACATCGCTGCCTGACGCTGGTCACGGTGAAGTGCTCGATGAAATTCTCCATGAGATGGGCGGGTTAAAAATCCTCGGAGTAGGCCACCGCGTTGTGCACGGCGGAGAGAAGTTTAATCATAGCGTGGAGATCAATGCGGATGTTCTGCAGGGAATCGAAGACTGCCGCGAGCTGGCTCCCCTCCACAATCCTGCCAACTTAACCGGCATTCGAGCTGCGATGCAGAAGTTCTCCGCGGTCCCGCACGTCGCCGTTTTTGACACCGCATTCCACCAAACCATGCCGCCCCGAGCCTACCTCTATGCCATCCCCCACGAGCTGTACGAGAAATACAAGGCCCGGCGCTATGGCTTTCATGGAACGAGCCACCGTTTTGTCGCGGGAGAAGCGGCCCGACTGCTCGGAAAACCACTCGAGGAATTGCACTTGATCACCGCCCATCTGGGAAACGGATGCAGCGCGTGCGCTGTAAGAGAAGGTTCCAGCAGCGACACGACGATGGGATTGACGCCGCTGGAAGGCCTCGTCATGGGAACGCGCAGCGGCGATGTCGACCCAAACCTTCACGAATTCCTTGCCAGCCGCTTGGACGTTGATCTTGCCGGAGTTATCAACATCCTCAATCGAGAGAGCGGCCTGCTCGGTTTATCCGGGCTAAGCAATGATATGCGCACGCTTGTGGAGGCGGTCAGCGATGGCAATGCCCGCGCCGAAGTTGCCATTGAGGTCTTTTGCTATCGGTTGGCCAAGGCAATCCTGGCTCTCAGCGCAGCTCTCGACCGCATTGATGCTGTGGTTTTTACCGGCGGGATCGGCGAAAACTCCGCTCCTGTGCGAACTCGAACGCTGAGGAATCTCCGCGTCTTGAAAGCCGAAGTTGACGAGACGCTCAATGGGCAGCACGGGAAATCCACGGCAGGGCGAATTACCTCCGAAAACTCCGGGCTTCTAGGGCTCGTTGTTCCAACCAACGAAGAACTTGTGATCGCACGCGAAACGGCCCGATTTCTCACCCCAACGCAATAATCTCATGCCTCACACGCTCTATCTCGCGCCTTGCGGCGCCAAGGTCGGACTCACGTCAGTAGCTCTTGGGCTCGTGCGTGCCCTCGATAACCGCGGCGTGCGCGTCGCGTTCTGCAAACCCATCGGTCAACCGGTTGCAAGGGGCACGGGGCCGGAAAGATCAACGCATTTCATCCGGGCGACCACAAATCTGCGGCCTGCACTCCCGATCTCGTTGGACGAGGCCGAGCGGCTCATTTCGTCGGACCGCACTGATGAGCTCATGGAGCGGGTGATGCGCGATTTTCATGAATCAGCCTCCGACGCTGATGTCGTGATCGTAGAGGGGTTGGCGCAGATTTCCGATATGCCTCTGGGCGCGACACTCAACGTGCAACTCGTGCGCACCTTAAGCGCGCAGGTTATTCTGATTGGCTCTCTGGCTGGGTTGTCCATGGAGGACTTCGATGAACGGCTGGAGGTTGTCGGGAGCCAATATGGCGGACTTGAGGGCGGTGCTGTCATCGGATGCATCATCAATCACGTCCTGGATTCGCAGAAGCTTGGTCTCGCCGAGCTGCGTGAGTCCCTGGCGCCGAAGAGCCGCATTCTGGAGCGCGGAGGCTTTCATCTCATTGGAGCCATTCCGCAGAATCCCGAGCTGACGGCCTGTCGCACGATCGATATCGCCCGGCACCTGGAAGCCAAAGTGCTGCACGAAGGGGAGATTCAAATCCGCAGGGCAAAAAAAATCTCTCTGCTAGCCCGCACCGTGCCCAACATGCTGCACACGTTTCAAGCCGGATCCATTTTGGTTACGCCAATTGATCGGAGTGATGTCATGATGGCAGTCGCGCTGTCGGCCTTGAAGACCCCCATGGCCGGGTTGGTTTTGACCGGTGACTTCAACCTGGATGAGCGGGTGTGGAATCTTTGCAAGCCTGGGTTGGAGACCGGTCTGCCTGTGCTGAGCGTCCAATCCAGCAGTTGGGAAACTGCCACCCATCTCGGGCAAATGGACCCGGAGGTGCCGGAAGACGATCTCGAGCGTGTTCAGCTCGGGATGGATCATGTGGCCCTCTATATCGATGCCGACTGGATCGCTTCCCGTTCCGCAATCCCTGTTGAGACCCGCATGTCGCCGGCGGCTTTTTGTTACCGCGTCACCGAGCGCGCCCGGGCCGCTGAGAAACGCATCATTCTTCCCGAGGGCGACGAACCGCGCACAATCCGTGCGGCCTCTCTGTGCGCGCAGCGAAATATCGCCCGCTGCGTTTTGTTGGGAGATCCCGAGGAGATCCAGCGGGTCGCTCAGGGGTTGGAAGTCGAGCTTCCGGAAAACCTCGAGATCCTGGATCCGGCCCTCCTTCGCGCGAATTACGTCAAACCGCTTGTCGAGATGCGCAAGCACAAGGGCCTCACTCCAGAAGATGCCGCGGATCTCCTCAGCGACAATGTCTGGCTAGGCACAGTCATGCTCGCGCTCGGTGAAGTGGACGGCTTGGTCTCCGGCGCCGTGCATTCCACGGCCAACACCATTCGTCCGGCCCTGCAAATCATCAAGACCAAGCAGGGTGCCAAAGTGGTCTCGTCAATTTTCTTCATGTGTCTGCCCGATCAGGTTTTGGTCTATGGAGATTGCGCTGTGAATCCCGATCCCAATGCCGAAACCCTGGCAGACATTGCGATTCAAAGCGCCGATTCCGCCGAGAGGTTCGGGATTCCGGCGCGCGTCGCAATGATCAGTTATTCAACAGGGGAGTCGGGCTCTGGGGCGGACGTGGACAAGGTGCGGGAGGCGACGCGAATCGCGAAGAGCAAACGGCCTGATTTGCTCCTTGATGGGCCGCTGCAGTATGACGCGGCGGCCATGGCTGATGTCGCTGCAACCAAGGCGCCTGACAGCCCTGTAGCGGGTCGGACGACGGTGTTCGTTTTCCCCGACTTGAACACCGGCAACACGACCTACAAGGCCGTTCAGCGCAGCGCCAATGTTATCAGCATCGGTCCAATGCTCCAAGGCCTCCGACGTCCGGTCAATGATCTCTCCCGCGGCGCGTTGGTGGAGGACATTGTCTACACGATCGCCATCACCGCCATTCAAGCCGGACAGGAGTAAGGAAATTTACAATGTCAAAACCGCGGGAACCAGCAGGGTGCAGTGCGGCACCTTCTCGATCCCCACTTGGACATCAAAGCCGTCGCCGTGCAAAACGACTATTGCGCGAGAATTCAGCGGCGTCGCATTGAGATCAGATCGCCCTGCAACTCCGTAGGACCGATTTGAGCGATCGGTTGATTACACCTTCAGGCGTCCACACAAATTGGTTTTGGTCGCGGTAATTCTGCAGCGGTGGTTGCTCGGCAGCGCCCAATCCAGATGATGCAGAATCAGAAGTTGTTCGTCTTCGGGTTGAGTGATGCACGCCAACAGATTCTTCCAACCTTGCGAAGATCAACCAGCCCTCGGTAATGAACGAAGACTCAAGAGGGCAAGGCGAGACGCTTCGCCTACGCTAACCAGCCTTTGCAAACGGCATTGCGCCCTCTGCGAAGCGCCGATTCGCGGCGAGATAGGAGTCTTCGGTGTTCTTGATGTGGGCGCGCAGGCGTTTCACGGCGGCGGAGTCCTGGCCGCTGCCGATCAGAGAGAGGATGACCGCATGATCGTCCCGGCAGGAGGCAACATGTTGATCGTCTCTTGGCAAGCGGCCGCGCAGCGCCTGGATCTTTGAGGCGACCAACTGATACGCTGATTGCAAGTAATCGCTACGCGAACACTCGATCATGGCGTTGTCAAATCGCATATCAAGCTGGCGTGCCAGAGTCTCATTGGCTCCTGAACGAGTACTTTTATTGCACACGCTTGTCAGGAGGCGCACCAGCAGGTCGCGATTGCGGTCCAGCGCAAACTCAAGCAATCTCACCGGTAACACACTCGACGCTATCGACACTGCTTTGCTGCGCGACTTCAACACAAGCGAATCGGAGCTGCGCACGGCGGTTAAGCGGGTGGCCACACTTCCTTCGAACACAGATGGAATTATCTCCGACCGAAAACAACTTGTTCCTTACCGCGCTGCAGCTCAACGACCTGATGCTGCGCGACGCCAAGACCGGCGAAGTGTCTACTTATATAAGCCATCCAGAAATGTCGTGGCCGGACACCCTTGCCTGGGCCCCGGACGGTTCTCTCTACCTTGTGACGAACCATCTCAACGTCCGGGTAGACGGCGACATGGATTTCGATAACCCGCCCATTCCCAACTTCCGTATCTGGAAAATTCAACCAGCTCAGAAGACTTCCGCGCGGCAGTAGCGTGAAAGAAATGTCCAGGCGGCCGGACCGGCGCTTTCAAGAGGAGGAGCAATGAACGCAAAGACTGGCGCGCGAATAGTTATCATCGACGGGGGCTATGCCTCTTACGAGGTCGAAGAACGGCTTCTCGGCGCGCTCAATGCGAGGTTATTCTCAGTCCGTGCGAAGGAGACGCCTCGAAGGTTAAGGCCGCCACTGCTCAAGCCGACGCGGTTCTCGTGCGTGAATCGCCAGTTGATGCAGACACAATCAAGGCCATGGAACGCTGTCGGGTGATCGTGCGGTACGGTATCGGGGTCGATAACATCGACCTCGCAGCCGCGCGCAGCCGGCGCATCTATGTAGCCAACGTGCCGGACTACGGCGCGGAGGAAGTCAGCGATCATGCGCTGGCTTTATTAATGGCAGTCGCTCGCCGCGTTGTGACTCGCGATGCGGCGGTGCGCCGCGGTGTCTGGAACGTCGGTCAGCAGCAGAAGATGTATCGTCTCGGCGGTCGGACCCTGGGACTCGTTGGCTTCGGACGCATCGCTCAGGCCTTCGAGTGCAAGATGCGGGCGTTCGTCGTCGCGCGCGTCCTCGTGCACGATCCGTTCTTCAAGGGTTCAACTTCAGCAGAAAAAGGTAGAACTCGATCGGCTGTGTGAGCAGAGCGACTTCATCTCGTTGCATGCGCCGCTGACTCCGGACACAGCGCACATTATTAACGGGGCCCGGCTTGCGCTGAGGAAACCCACCGCGATCCTGGTCAACACCGCCCGCGGCGGGCTTGTCGATCAGAGCGCTCTGGTTGAAGCGCTGCGCAATCAGAGAATCTTCGGCGCGGGCATCGACGTTTTCGAAACTGAGCCGCCACTCCGCGACAATCCGCTGTTCGGCCTGGCAAACGCCGTTTTATCCGATCATACAGCCTGGTATTCCGAAGAGTCCGTCACGGAACTTCAGACAAAAGCCGCTGAGGAAGTGGTTCGCGTGTTCCGGGGCGAACAGCCCAAACATTGGGTGAATCACTGGCCCAATGAGTGATGACATCTCGTTTGCGCCCGCGGCAGCGGCGTGAAGATCTCCTACGACCCGAACTTGCGGCTGAAGCTCTGGTCACTGTCCGAGCCAGAGCCATCATCGAGGCTACTGTCCCGTTCGCCGACTATTTCCTGCCAAGCCTGGAGGACGCAAGAGCGCTGACCGGTCTTGAAGATCCTGAGGCAATCGTTGACTCTTTTGCGCCCGTGGACGAAGCGGAGCGACAGGAGATAGAGCATCCTGGCCGCCGCGGCGATCAACGCGCCGCTGACGACAGCGCGCGTGTGGTCCCCCGCTGTTGGCGTGGGCCCGCGAACAGCCGCGAGTTCGCGATGCCGCGACTTGGCCGCCGCGACAAGGCTGACCGAGCGGCGATCAAACAAACCCGCCAAGATCGTCATTCGAGCCTCTGAGGGGCCTGGCAAGTGAAATTTTCGCAGAGGTAGAGGGCAGCCTGACCATCGAGAGGTTTCATCGAGCTAAGAATCGGGATTCTCTGCGCGAGGAAGCTATTGCCATCGGCGAGAAGCAGAGCGCGCCGCGGCAGAAAATCTCTGTGCAATTTGGCATTCCATTTGCGCACGTCATCCGCTTCGCGAGAACCCGCGACGACCGCTTGGGCCGGCGCAGAAAGTGCCAGATCAAGCGCGACAAGCATTTGGGGCACTGCGGTGGGCACTCGGTCAAGAGCTTGCCGGCTTGCCGCCAGGATCTGTTTGGCTCGGGCTTCAAACCTCTCCTCATGAAACATGTGTGCCAGCCGCAGAAGGTTTAGAGCGCTGATGGAATTCGCCGATGGCTCAGCGCCGTCGTAGTCTTCCTTTATTCGGATTGGAACCAGCGGGTCACCAGCTGGGCTGCTGAAATAGGCTCCTAGCGTCTCGTCCCAAAAGAGAGCGTCCTGGCGCTCTTGCAGTTTTAGCGCCCATTGTAACCAGGCGACTTCCCAATCGGCTTCGTAGAGATCAAGCAGCCCTTGGATCAAGAACGCGTAGTCTTCAGCAAAACCAGCAACGTTTCCGGCTTGGCCTCGCCAGCTTCGCAAGAGGCCGCCCTGTCTCGTTAGATCACTTCTGAGAAAATTCGCAGCTCTTGAGGCAGCCTCCAGATAGCGCGGCTCACAAAAAGCGGCGCCGGCTTTGGAGAGCGCCGAAATCATCAGCCCGTTCCAAGCCGTTAGGATCTTGTCGTCCAAATGGGGTCGTGGACGCTGCGCGCGCCGATTGAAGAGCTTGGCACGGCTTTCCGCAAGCGAGCTGGAGACCGCTTCCGCTGATAAGTCGAGGATTCTCGCGGTTGTGGCAGCGTCTTGTCGTTCCAAGAGGATGTTTTTCCCCCTGAATTCTCCGTGGGGATCGCTGCCCGTCGGCGCGTTCCCGACTTCCTCGACTCCGTAGTGGCGACAGAAAATGCGCGCGTGGTCCGATCCCAAAGCTTCCTGGATCTCCCGCCTTGTCCAGACGTAGAAGGCACCTTCGGCGTGCTCTGGACGACCGTGAGCAAGCAGGCTGTCGGCGTCTTCGGCGGAGAAAATGCCGCCGTCAGGATGCCTCATGTCTCTCAAGACATATTCAAGCGTTTCGCGGGCGATTCCGGCGAAAAAGTCTTCGTGGGTCAGCTGCCAGGCCTCGGTAAATGAGACGGCCAGCTGGGCCTGATCGTAGAGCATCTTCTCGAAATGGGGAACGTGCCAAAATCCATCCACCGAATAGCGATGGAATCCACCGCCGAGGTGATCGCGCATCCCTCCTGCGGCCATTTTGCGCAGTGTAAAAAGGGCCATTGTCGCGGCCCGCTGCGCTTCGTGGCCCTGAACTCGCGTCGCGAAACGGAAGAGGAAATTCATTACTGAGGGTCTGGGGAACTTAGGCGCTCCGCCAAAGCCGCCATATTCCTCGTCAAAACCTCGGGAAAAATCTTCGTATCCGCGCCGGAGCGGTTTCTCATCGCTCTTAAACTGCTCACGCTCGCCTCGACCCGTCTCTGCCAGCGCCTCCATAACGCGGGCGGCTTCTCCCTGGACTCGCTCGCGTTCTTCCCGCCACAAACGAGCGATCTGCGTGAGAATATTTGGAAAGCCGGCACGGCCATAGCGGTTCTCGGGAGGAAAATAGGTCCCTCCGTAGAAAGGACGCCCATTCGGCGTGAGCCAGACACTCATGGGCCATCCGCCTCCGCCAGTTGTGGCTTGGACAAAAGCCATGTAGAGCCGGTCCACATCAGGGCGTTCTTCGCGATCTACTTTGATATTAACGAAGCTCTCGTTCATCAATTTGGCGATTGCCGGATTCTCAAAGGATTCGTGCGCCATCACGTGACACCAATGACAGGTTGAATAGCCGATGGAGAGAAAGACCGGTTTATCGAGGCTTTTCGCCTCGGCAAACGCTTCTTCGCTCCAAGGTCGCCAATCCACCGGGTTATCCTTGTGCTGGAGGAGATAGGGCGATTTTTCTTCGGCGAGACGGTTCATCAAGGAAAGCCTACCGCACGATCGCCCGTCGATCAGCGTGAATTGCGGGAAAACTCTCTTCGGAGCTGCTCAGAGCTCGCCAGCGGTCAACTTTTCGTCTTCCTGCAGCAGTTGCTGCCAGAGTCTTTTGTACTCCGGCTCGTATCGCTGATCCTGGAAGTCGGCCATGCGTTCACGAAGTGTGAGAATTTGCGCGATACGAGGCTGGAGCTCCTGCCAGCATTCACGGAGGATCCGCGAAGCTCCAGCCTCTCGGTCCCAGAGGACGGCATAAGAGTCAATAAACTCGGCCGCGTAGTTGGGTTCGGCGCGCTCGTTCGGCTGCCACAGGCCGCGAGGAGGCTCAGGCTCCTCAAGCAGCATCGGCGCGATGTAGATATTTCTGAGGATCGCTTCGCGATATTTTTCCCGCGCCGAGAATTCGTCACCCGCAAAGGCAAGGCAGAGGGCCCAGCCGAAAAGAAAAGAAGGCTCGGGATAATCGTGGGGATATCTCTGCGCGTAGGTCTCGAAATAGCGAGAGGCAGATTCTGTATCTTCGCCGAGAAGGAGCAGTAAAGGAATGAAGAAGCGGACGCCCTGGTTATCACTTGGATTCAGCGAAAGGAGAGCCTCGAGTTGGGAAGCGGAGTCGCCGTAGCGCCCTTGGTGCCACAGCGTCATTGCGCGTCCATACATTGCACGGAGAAGAAGCCTGGTCTCTCGATTGATCCACCACCTGGGCGGCCGCTCCTCCCAACGGGGCGTCTCGCGAGCGATGACTTCGTCATACGCGGCGAGGCAGACCTTCCAGTTGCCATGCTGAAACTCCACATCGGCCAGTTCGATACGTGCGGAGGAACAATCCGCGTCGCGAGCGAGTGCGGTGCGCAACAGGGCAATTTTCTTGCGGGGGGAGCGGGTGCGAAGAGCTGTGTTCACCAGACCCCTGGCGACTTCTCGGGAATGCGGAGCGGAGTCTCCCTCTCGGGCAAATCGCAGCACGACGGTGCGGGCCAGACCGCGAAGCTCGTCGGGTCTGCCGCGATTGAAGCGCTGGAAACGGATCTCCACGCGATGATCTTGGGAGAAGTCTTTCCAGGCATCGTCATCCCAATCCTCACTTTGACAAATCGTGAGACGATCGGGTGCTCCCAGACGTTCGAAGAGCTTGACGAGAAGGCTCTCGACCCGTGCTTGATCGAGCTCCTCAAGAATGTCAGGGGCACTCAGTGGAGCTCCCGCAAGATCGCAGACGATGAGCAGGGTTGGCAGGAAATAGTCGCCTCCGGCCGGGATTGGTTCCTCGAGATCCAGCCAATACACGAACCATGTTGTCTTCGAGGACTTGAGAGGTTGAATCATTGGCTCTCAAGCTTCCAGTTGATCTCCACGCGCTGCTTGCGCCCGAATCGATCGCTGTAGAACAGCTCGCCATTGCGAACGCCATGTTCGTGCACGAGGCGCGTTACTTTGACATCGAAGCAGCAGTATTTGGCGATATCCATCACCCTCCCTTCCCTCCACCAACGGATGGCGTCAAGTCCCTCGGCAATCTTGCTCACTCCGAGCGTGCCCTGCGCCAGTTCCTCCAGCTTGAGACGATGACCAGCGGCTCGCTCGATGTGGTGGAGCAAATCCAGAGTGGGGAGGTAGTGAGGCAGGTCAAGAATTGTGTAAGCCATGAGCACTTCATAGTCGAAACTTAGAATATTGTAGCCAACGACGAGATCGGCTTTTCGCAAGCGAGCAACGAGTTCGTCGGCGCGTCTTTCGGAGTAGATCTCGTAGCTGCCGTTAGCGGTGCTGTAGATAACGCCCACCGACATTCCCATCTGGTACTTTTTATCCCAACCACCGACATCGTTGGCAGTGCGTTGAGTCTCGAGGTCAAAGTAAACAATGTCCATCAGCAGTCGAAAAGCATGCGAAAAAACTGAGATGATTTCAACCCTTGGGCCAAGCTGGCAACGGAATCACTTCTCAAGAAAGTCCCAGATTCCTTCCCACCCGGCGCGCAGGGGCTGTCCAGCAAAGGCTTCGCAGCGCGTCTTGTACACGGCCGCCAAGCCCGGCGCGAGTCCATCTCGAGCAAGCTCGCTAAAGGAGGTCAGAGCTGTGTCAAACTTCCCTGCACGATAGCTGGCCCGTGCTGCCGCGAAGGCTTCGGCCCAGGCGGCGTGCTCTGGAAGGTAAGGAAAGAATAAGCGCTCAGGTTTTTTTCGTCCTTTGACGCGAACCACATCCACCTCGAGGAACCGGCAGACGTCGCTGGCCTTCTCCGCGATACGCTCATCGACAAGAATGTCGCAGCCGTACACGCGCGTGAGTCCTTCGATGCGCGAGGCGAGATTAACGGTATCGCCGATGACGGTCAGATCCATCCTTTGTTGGGACCCGATATTTCCGAAGACTGCCGGACCCAAGCTGATGCCGATGCCGGAACTCCACGGGGCCACGCCGAGCTCTTTGCGGCGGAGATTGATCGCGGCGAGGCGCTCGTGCATGGCTAGCGCCGTCCGCACGGCCTTCCGGGCATTTTCCTCCAGACTTCCCCGCTGAATTCCGCCCCAGGTTGCCATCAGCGCATCGCCAATAAATTTGTCGAGCGTGCCAGAATGTTCGAAGACCACCGACACCATTTCACGGAAGTATTCGTTGAGAAGCGTGACCATTTCGGCGGGATCCAGTCGCTCGGAGTCCGAGGTGAAGCCCTTGAGATCGGAGAAAAGAGCAACCATCTCTTTGCGTTGACCCCCCAGGGTTTGCAGGTACGAGTCAGGATTGTCCGCGATCTCCTGCACAACGTCTTTCGAGACGTAGCGTTCCAACGTGGCGCGCATCCGGCTGCGTTCGCGGCGTTCGAGCGAGACGTCACAGGCGATCCCTGCGATCCCGCAGATCAGCCAGGTAAGTAAAGGCGGAGCCGCAGGAAGAAAAAAGGAAAGGAAGCTAAGGGCCGCCGCACACAACAAAAGCCAAAGGATCGCTCCGCCCACGAAACCCGCCACCCGCCATTTGGTACCTCCGCGCAGCGAGAAGTTCAGAGTGATAGCCGCCAGCGCAGCGGAAAGGATCGTCACCACTGTCATGGCAAGTCCCGCTTGCTTGAGCCAGCTACCTCGGAGCATCGCCGCCAAGGCGTGAAGATTGATTTCAGGACCGGAGAGCTTCCCCCATGGGGTAAGATGAAAATCGTGCAAGCGCTCGGCCGTTGCCCCGATAAGCACGACACG
Source organism: uncultured Verrucomicrobiae bacterium (assembly GCA_963744345.1). GTDB lineage: Bacteria > Verrucomicrobiota > Verrucomicrobiia > Chthoniobacterales > Terrimicrobiaceae > DASTFP01. Next base: position 39,904 of record CAVUTD010000005.1, on the reverse strand, counting down.
ATCCTTGAAAAACGCTCCCCCGCCATAATTGCGGTTCCAAAAATCCGGCACAAAGATCTCAAAGAGGGAGATCACACGTGTTGTTCCCGGAAGCGAATAACGAAATCTGAGAGGTTCTCCTCGAGGATTTTCAGGCGGCTGAACTCCCAGCGAGCGCGAAGCTACTGCCGTAAGTGACGGAACGGCCTCCTCCTGAGGCAAAGGGGGAACTCCCATGATGTCCGAGGCAGTGACTGAGGTGTAAACCGAACGCACCTTACTATCCCTCCACACCGGCAGATTGACCACCCCCCAGTTTTCGTTCACCGCCTCGCGCAATTTCTCATTCGCTAGGACGAGCACGGGTGTCTTGGCCCCGCGATCCTGAGAGTCGGGATTCTCGAAGGAGGAGGCGAGAATCACCTTGCCCGGGGTATGCCTTAAGCGCGTTGACGAAGACTTCATCGCCCTCCTTAGAGCTTGGAAAGAGGACGTCGAAAATGATGAGGCGTGCTCCTGCTGCCATCAATTTATCTATCAAGGCGGCATAGACTTCACGCGACCAGGGAAAGCCCGCCTGCATCAGCTGAAGAGGACGAGACGCTTTAACTTCTTCGGGATCTACTTCGCTAAGGCTCATCGAGCGTTCGTCGATGGTCAACAGCGCAAAATCCTCAGGCAAAGAATTCCGAGTCGTGACTCGCAACAGCCAATCCTGAATGTACAAATTGAGGCTGCCGACAAATGGCATGAACAATGTTGCCAACAACACCGCCAGCATGCCGAAGGTTCCGGCCAAGACTTGCCAACGGAGTCTAAGGGAAGACAAACGGGTCATTGGCATTCTCAAAAGGGAACCCGCCTCTCGAGCTAATGCAAGCCGCAGTGCGACTCACTGCTTGACATTTCAAGCAGTTTCAATGCGGCTATGCTGGACTGTGCGTCTTAACAGAATTCTTTGCCTTGCCTCTCTCGCGTGCGGTTTTCATGCCGCGCACAGGACAGGATACACGGGCCGACACTGCTGCCCGAACCGCGGCATCACTTGCACGTACCCAGGCTGCGACGGAAGTCGCAGCGCAGGCCGACGCTGACTTCGGCACGCTCGAGCCGATCCGGCCAGGCCCAGCCTCCTTGGCGCTTATTTGATCGGCAATGCCAGCCTCTACTACACGTCCAACCCCAGCCTCTCGAGCGAAGGCGGACGCGGCGACATGTATTTCGTCGGAGGAGGCGGTGTCGGCATCCGTCCGAACTTGATCGGAGGCCTTTACCTGGACGGTCACGTCTCTGATCAGGTCTTTCAATATGCGACAGTTCTCCTCGCTGAACTTCAACTACTTCAACGCGGGCGGAGGATTTGATTATGTGTTCGAGCAATCTCGGCCAGCTTACGGCATCGGTGCGATTACGAATATCAGCGCTATCTCGATAGCGACACGCTCGATGAGTTCTACGTCAACAACGCGCTGACGGTAGGCCTCTACAAGGCATTTCAGACTTAATGACGCGATGTGGATTGCAAATGGGCTGGTTGGGATCTCTTTGCCCTTGACGCCCATCCCTCTTCCGCGCGGCGTCACGAATACGATTTCTGGCTGGGCTGGCGCTGGCGCATCCTCACCCCGCTCGAATTACAGACCTATTACATTCTGTCGCTCTTTCATTATCCTCAAGATTCGCGTTTCGATGTAACGCACAACGTGGGCGCCACTCTAATCTTTCGTCTCACGCGCTGGGCGCGGCTCTCTGCGGGGACGAACTTTGGCGCGAACAACTCGACAGACTCCTTCTTCGATTATACCGTGGTGAATGCCGGCGGAACTTTCGGTCCCTCGATTTCCGCTTCTAGCCTATGAGGCATTGGATTTTCGTTTTGCTCCTTTGTATCGCGAGCCCGTCGGCTTGTCCGTGCGGAGCCCTTCGAGCAGGCCGAAGTCACCAAAGCAATCAATGTCGTCTCGCTTTTGCCTCGGCAAACCAGAGCCGCCCCGGGCGATGTCGTCAGGGGGATAATGCGCTTAAGACAGGGGGGGATTCACGGGCCGAATTGGAGTTCCCTGACTTGACGATTACCCGTGTAGGTTCCAACGCGCTCTTTCGTTTCCTTGCCGGCAGAGCGAAATCATTCTGGACGGCGGAACGATGCTCTTTTCCTCCCCGGCGGGTGCCGGAGGAGGGAAGGTTCAGGCTGGCGCCATCACCGCGTCACGATTACCCGTGTTGGTTCCAACGCGCTCTTCCGCTTTCTTGCAGGCAAGAGAGAAATCACACTTGATAGCGGCACTTTGTTGTTCTCATCCCCGGAAGGCGCCGGAGGAGGCAAAGTTCAGGCTGGGGCGATCACTGCGGCGGTGACGGGCACGGACTTCCTGATTTCGAATATCAACAAACGCGTCAAGGTAATCTGTCTCAGCGGGAAGGTTCTCGTCTATTTCACGGCGAATCCCAAGGAAGGCAGGGGGCTTAAGGCCGGGCAGATGGTCGATGTCGCGGCCGGGGCCACTAAAATCCCTGCCGCCACAACGATCAACCTCACGACGCTTCTCGCCACTTCGATGCTGGGGGAGGCGGGCGGGCTGGGACCGTTTCCCAACCAAGCAGCCATTGAGAAAAATGCCGGCAATCAGCAGGATGCATCGCTTCTAGGTGGATTCTTGCCCGGTCTGAATAATCTTCTGACTCAGCCCGGAAGTCTGCCAGCCCAAGCTATGACGACACAGGCTGGGCAAGCCGCACGTTCCATCACGACCGCCAATAACATTGCCTCGCAGCAACTTGCGGCCCAGCAGGCAGCGGCCCAGCAGGCAGCGGCCCAGCAGGCAGCGGCCCAGCAGGCAGCGGCTCAGCAGGCAGCGGCCCAGCAGGCAGCGGCCCAGCAGGCAGCGGCCCAGCAGGCAGCGGCTCAACAGGCAGCGGCTGCTCGTGGAAACCAAGGAAATCGCGGCAATCAAGGCAACCAAGGTCAAGGCAACCAGGGTCAAGGCAACCAGGGTCAAGGCAACCAGGGTCAAGGCAACCAGGGTCAAGGCAACCAGGGTCAAGGCAACCAGGGTCAAGGCAACCAGGGTCAAGGCAACCAGGGTCAAGGCAACCAGGGTCAAGGCAACCAGGGTCAAGGCAACCAGGGTCAAGGCAACCAGGGTCAAGGCAACCAGGGTCAAGGCAACCAGGGTCAAGGCAACCAGGGTCAGGGCAACCAGGGTCAGGGCCAGGGCAATCAGGGACAACCCCGTGGCCAGAATAATAGATAGCGGTTCAAAGTAACAATCCTTTTTCCTTTGCCATTGTAAGATTGTTGTGAATCTGCCGGTGGCAACTGCAGCATACCGGCACCCAGTGCACCCACTAGGGCGGGTCTTTTTTGTTCTGTTACGGCGCGACCACGCGGGCTGGCGTGGTGGCGTTGATGACGGAGCCGACCGCGGGGAGCGGGCGCCGGCGCCGCGGCGGGCTTCGGGCGTAACTTAGACTGCTCAGATTCGGAGGAAGTCGGCTTGCCGCCAAGGTCAAGGGTTAGCGTAAGGCTCTATTACGCGGAACCTGTCACTTCCCTAAGTCAGGTTCCCCGGCGATCGCGGGTTCCAATCGACAAAACTCAACAAGCCGGTGAGCATTATCCAGTGAAATAAATTGAGATTCATCGAGTAGTCGATCCCGAGATGAAACGGCACGGCGAGTGCTAATCCGAGCAGCCGTGTGCGCCGGTTCCAGAGCAGGCAGGGAATCAGAAATTCGACTAGCAGGACCGACCACGAGACGACTTTCAGACACGTCAGACAGTCCAGCACTGCCGAAGGCAACGGGAAACGGCCGAAAAGATCGTCGAGCCGCGAGACGTAATAAAGTGCGGTGCCGTCGAACCAATCCGTGCCGCGAAGCTTTTCGCCCAGCGTCGACAGATAGACCAGTGTCATTTGAATCTGCAGCAAACGCAGCGGCCAGACGGGGTACCGGCGCTCGGATACCGGACGCTGATCGTTTAGCGCATCGAGCGCGAAGTAAGCACCTGCCGGTAGCCAGATCAGATAAAAAGCCAACAGGCGAAAAAGCACGTCCTCGCCATCAAACACCAAGACATTGCGGTGGTGAAAGGCCACCAGCCAGAAAAAAATGCTCGCCGCCTGAAAACGGGCGTAGAACCCGGCAATCAGACACACGATCTGTACCAGCATGACCGTGAAGCTCAGCCAGACTGTCAGTGCGGAGTCCGAATTCGGCAGCCACGCAAAGGGAATCCAAGCATCGGGGTCGAGAATCGCACGGGCCGCAGCCAGCGGAATCGGGCCCGCCTCGGTAAACCACAGCTCCAGGTAGGGAGCCAGGCACAGCATATTGATCAGCAGCAGCGTCCCGTAACAGATCCGGATGACACCGGCAATCGGCATCGATCGGCGCGCGAAGAATCCGAAAATGAACTTTGCTCACGGGAGATGAAAGCTAAGCATAAGAGGCGAGCCTAGCACGGGGGTTTTTAATCCGATGTGACCGGCTCGGTAGAGCGGAGCACTCCACTGGGATGTGTACCGTTCCGGTCGACGGCGAGGTTTTGGCGATCGTCTACAGCAACCCCGCCGAACAGGTGCGAACCATTGCCTTTCTCGATGGTTTTAGCGCCTCCGGAGGCGATACAACGAGCATCAATCTTGCCGACCCCCTAACAGCCGCGCAGTCGGTGGACCCGAATTTCGAGGCTCTCATGTCGTTGGGTATCGGATTCAGTTTCCGTCCTGGCAACCAGTTCTCAACCGTGGATGTCAATGGGCAACGTCTAACCTCTGATGCCGGTGGGCAAGACGATGGAATTCCAAACAGCATTGGCAACGGCGGACTCATCACCGTGGGCGGCATTGGGGACAATCCGGACAACCCTGCGGATCCCCTTGCCTTCAGCTTCAGCAATCCCCTACTAGACGACGAACTCTACACGTTGACGCCCTTCCTTAGTGCCGGCGATACGGTAATCACGATCGACACCGAGAATCCGTCGGCCTATGACAATGTCTTCTTCGCCAGCTTTAACATTACGGGGGTAGGCGGGGGCAACCAGCCTCCTCCTTCCAGTTCGGTTCCCGATGCCGGCAGTACCAGCCAGCCTGTTAGGTATGGCGATCGCCTCTATCGGCTGGATCCGTCGCCGTTCCGGGTAACCGAGCACGACAGACGGCATCGTGAGAAAGCGGAGCGGTCAAAGCTCCGCTTTTTTCATGTACGCCTGTAGCGAATCCACTCTGGGGCGGTCCGGCTTCCCCATGGGATTGGCGCGGCGTCGGTCTGGCCGGCTTACCCTTGGGGCAATTCTTTTTGGGTAAAAGCGCAAGGCATGGGCTCACCTCGAAGGCCGTCATGCAGTTCTGTCGTTCTATAGCCGCAATTTGCCACGAACCGATTTCTGTTCCTACTGACTCCATGAGCTAATATCCCTCTGTGGATGAGAGATGTGATGTGCTTTACTTTATGCCTTCGAGCAGACCTAAGTTGCGCTCCGAACTCGAAGCGAAAGGGTTGAATATGGTGGCGGGCGGATTTTGCAGGCGAGATTTTCTAAGTTGCATTTTAACTATACATATCTAAAGATTTACATGTGTTGATTTTACAGGGTCTTCGAGCGTATGGGAGTGGGTGTTTGCACGCTTGGGGCGTTCTCGGTAGCATTCGTTCGTCCATGGCGGACGAAATCTAGGCACCAAGAACGCGAATCTGGCATGATTTTACTGAGATGTTGATTTCGGCGGAGAGAGCGCTGCGTGAGTTGCTTGCCGAGCGCATCGTGATGCTCGACGGCGCAATGGGTACGTCTTGCCGAGCGCATCGTGATGCTCGACGGCGCGATGGGTACGATGATCCAGCAGTACAAACTGGACGAAGCTGCGTACCGGGGGGAACGTTTCAGAGATTGGCCTCGGGATGTGAAAGGCAACAATGATCTGCTGGTCCTCACGCAGCCCGACATTATCCGTGAGATTCACGCCGGATATGTGGCAGTGGGCGCCGACATCATCGAAACCAATACCTTCAGCAGCACCACGATCGCGCAGGCCGACTACGGTATGGGTGAGATCGCGCCCGAGATCAATCGAGCGGCAGCGAAACTTGCCCGCGAAGCGGTTGATGCCTGTACGAGCCGCCAGGTATTTGTGGCCGGCGCGATCGGGCCGCTTAATCGAACGCTTTCCATTTCGCGCGACGTCAATGATCCCGGAAAGCGTGACGTGAATTTCGAGCAAGTCGCCGCCGCCTATCGGCAGCAAATCGAGCACTTGATCGAAGGGGGGGTGGACATCCTTCTGGTTGAGACGATTTTCGACACGCTGAACGCCAAGGCCGCCTTATTCGCGATCTCGGATTACTTCGATTCGAACGGGAGACGTGTTCCGGTAATGGTCTCCGGCACGATTACCGATCTTTCCGGTCGCACGCTGACCGGTCAGACGGTTGAGGCGTTCCTCAATTCCGTTTCGCACCTTCCGCTCCTTTCGGTGGGTCTCAATTGCGCCCTCGGACCGCAAGAGATGCGTCCTTACATCGAAGAGCTTTCAAAACGGGCGCCATTGTTCGTCAGCGCTTATCCGAATGCTGGTCTGCCCGACCCCTTGTCGCCGACCGGATTTCCCGAAACGCCGGAAAGCCTCGCGCCGCAACTCCGGGAGTGGTCCGAACAGGGTTGGGTAAATATCCTGGGCGGCTGCTGTGGGACGACGCCTGCTCACATTAGCGCCATCGCCGAGACTGCGAAAGGGCTGCCACCTCGGAAAGTTCCCGAACGGGCGCGCACGCTGCGCTTGAGCGGGCTGGAAGCTTTCACCGCCCGCGCGGAAATCCCGTTTATCAATATCGGTGAGAGGACGAATGTCACGGGCTCTCCGCGTTTTGCCAAGTTGATCCTGGCCGGCAATTACGACGAAGCGCTCGCTGTCGCCCGTCAGCAAGTGGAGGCGGGGGCCCAGCTCATCGATATCAACATGGACGAGGGCATGCTCGACGGCGTGGCAGCGATGACCAAATTTCTCAACCTGATCGCCAGCGAACCGGACATCTCCCGTGTTCCCGTGGTGATTGACTCTTCCAAATGGGAGGTGATCGAGGCGGGGTTGCGCTGCGTCCAAGGCAAAGGGATTGTCAACTCGATTTCGCTGAAGGCTGGTGAGGAGGTCTTCAAGCGGCAGGCGCGTCTGGTTCGCCGCTACGGAGCGGCGGTCATCGTCATGGCATTTGACGAGCACGGGCAAGCCGACACCTACGCCCGGAAGATCGAAATTTGCCAACGCGCTTACCGCATCCTTACTGAAGACGTTGGCTTTCCCGCAGAGGACATCATCTTTGATCCTAATATCCTCACCGTTGCCACCGGCATTGAGGAACATAATGACTATGCCCGGGCATTCATCGAGGCTACTCGCTGGATCAAGGCAAATTTGCCCTATGCCCGAGTGAGCGGCGGCATTAGCAATATTTCCTTTTCGTTTCGAGGAAACAACCCCATCCGCGAGGCGATGCATTCCGCTTTCCTCTATCACGCCATCCAGGCGGGCCTGGATATGGGAATCGTGAATGCGGGACAACTCGGCGTCTACGAGGAGATCCCGAAGGAGCTTCTTGAGCTTGTCGAGGACGTGCTCTTCAACCGCCGTTCCGACGCGACCGAGCGCCTCGTGGACTATGCGGAGAAGATCAAGCAGAGCAAAATTGCCGGCTCGCCGACGGGACAGAAGTCCGAGACTGAAGAGTCGGCTTGGCGCCGCGCTGCGGTGGAGGAGCGCCTCAAGCACGCTCTGATCAAGGGCATCGTCGACTATGTCGACGGCGATACCGAGGAGGCTCTTCTTCGATACGGGAAACCTTTGAGCGTGATCGAAGGCCCGCTCATGGATGGGATGAAGGTGGTCGGCGATCTCTTCGGAGCAGGCAAAATGTTTCTGCCTCAAGTCGTCAAGAGTGCGCGTGTCATGAAACGCTCAGTAGCTTGGCTCATGCCGTTCATGGAAAAGGACCGCGCCGCCAATCCTGCAAGCCGATCGCAAGGGCGCATCGTCATGGCTACTGTCAAGGGGGACGTCCACGACATCGGAAAGAATATTGTCGGCGTCGTGCTCGGCTGTAATAACTACGAGGTTATCGACCTCGGCGTTATGGTTCCCTGCGAAAAAATCTTGCAAACAGCGCGGGAACAAAACTGCGATATCATCGGATTGAGCGGCCTCATCACGCCCTCTCTGGATGAAATGGTTTACGTCGCCAAAGAAATGCAGCGCTCGGATTTTTCAATTCCCTTGCTTATTGGAGGTGCGACCACTAGCAAGGCGCACACCGCCCTCAAAATCCAACCGCATTACAAGCATGGCGTTATCCACGTGCTGGATGCCAGCCGAAGTGTCAACGTCGTGAGCTCGCTCCTGAATCCGGAGCGACGGCCCGAGTACCTTGCCCAAGTCAACACTGAGTATGAAAATCTTCGCGTTGAATATGCCGGACGTTCCGCGGCAAGAGCGCTGCTGACTTTTGAACAGGCCAAGGCGAATGCTTTCGGCTCCGACTGGTCGACGATTGAAATCCCGACGCCTGAGCGTCTTGGAATATCCCAATTTGATGAATTTCCTCTTGAGGAGCTAGTCGACTATTTCGATTGGTCACCCTTCTTCCATGCCTGGGAACTCCGAGGGCGTTTCCCGGCGATCCTTGATGATCCCGTCGTCGGCCTCGAGGCGCGCAAACTCTATGACGATGCCAGGCGACTCCTGGAGGACATCGTGCGCCATCGACGCTTCCGCGCTCGAGGTGTCTTCGGCTTTTGGGCGGCAAATCGGATCGGCGAGGATATTCAGCTTTACGCGGATACCGGGGCCACTTCTCCACTGGTGGTCTTTCACGGCGTGCGCCAGCAGATGCGAAAGCCCTCTGGCCAGCCGAACTTCTCGCTGGCGGATTTCGTCGCTCCACGCGACTGCGGACGAATCGATTATGTCGGTGCCTTTGCCGTCACGACAGGACAGGAAGTTCACGAAGTTGCTGCAGATTTTGAACGTCGCCACGACGATTATCTTTCCATCATGACGAAAGCCCTGGGCGATCGCTTTGCGGAGGCGTTTGCTGAGTGCCTCCATAGGAAGGCGCGTGAAAGCTGGGGTTTCGGGCACACAGAAAATCTAACGAAAGAGGATTTGATTCGGGAAAAATATCGGGGCATCCGGCCAGCGCCGGGGTATCCCGCCCAGCCCGATCACACCGAGAAATCGATTCTCTGGCAGGTTCTCGATGTTGAGCGCCGAGCGGGGATTCAGCTTACCGAGAGCCTCGCGATGTATCCGGGGAGTAGCGTGAGCGGACTTTACTTTGCCCACCCGGAGGCCAAATACTTTGGCGTGGGCAAAATCGAGCGTGATCAAGTCGAGGACTATGCGGCGCGCAAGGGCATGTCGGTTTCAGAAATCGAAAAGTGGTTGCAGCCGATTCTCAACTACGACACCGAACCGGGCGGCGCCGACGTCACAGAGGAAGGCCTTCCAATCAATATCAACCGATAACTCACCGGAAAGGAGGTGACCGCCAACTGAGAGAATCTCATTGATCAATATCTTGCCCGGCGCTGCATGGAATCCCGTGAAAAGCGGGAGCAGTCGCGCTGCTGTAACTGGAAACGACGTCCCTCTCCCAAAAAAGGGGGCAGAGGTCAATCTCCGGCTTGCGGAGGTGAAGACGGGACGAAGGAAGGTCCGCCGTAGGCGGAAAGTGTCCAGGAGCCAGAATACTTCATCGCCAGGCGCTCATTCGTTTCGGTAACCATGCTGCGAGACCGGAATGACAAACCTTCTTCGCAGAAAAAAGAAGAATGAGGATCGGGTAGCAGTCCATAAAAGGGCGCCATTTCGGTCCCACCACTGGAAGTCTTTCATGCAAAAGTTTATCTACCCGATGCGAGTCCTTCTCGCACAACTTATCATCAGCCTCGGCGCCTTTCTGGCGTCTGGGCAAGCGCTCACGATTATCGGCGAGGGCGCCGATGTTTCCTATGCACTCATTGAGGCTGACGAGTTCGGCGACGATCCCCTGCTTTACGAGTATCGCTATGATTTCGACCCGTCATCTCCGCTGGATGCCTATGCGCTCTTGACCGCAATTGATTCCGCGGCGCCGGAGTTAACCCTTGGCTTCATCAATTTCGGCGACGAGGAGATTCCAAATTATTTTCTCAACGCGATCACCTTCGGCACAACAACGCTCACCAACACGCCGTTTCCTCTAATCGGGCCGTTTTGGGCTCAATGGGTTAGAGGCGGGCAGGCTGGGTTTCTTGCCCTTGTGCCAGTCCCTTCTTCCGAATGGCAGTTTGGATCGGGGATTTCATATCCCTACCGCGTCATCGAACCAGGGTCATGGGATGGGTTCGTTTTCAGTCAAGAGAGCCGCGAACCCAGCGATGTCCAGCTCGTCGACCCGAATCCGGTTCCTGGACCCGGTGGGCCCGGCGGTGTCCCGCCGGTCGACGTGAATCCAGTCCCTGAAGCTGGCAGCTCTCTTCTTCTGCTGGTGGGGGGCACGGTTGCTCTTTGGTTATTCCGAAGAGGCCATGAAGAGAAGCGGATTTAGTCTCGTCGAACTTCTCGTATCGCTCGGAATACTTGGGGTGCTCATCGGCGTAATCGCGAGCGTATCATTGGCAGCCTACAAGCAGTCTTCGCTGGCCATCTCCGCAAATAATCTTCGGCAACTCGGCGCCGGAGCCGCGCACTACCTTTCCGAAAACAATTACGTTTTCTGGAGGTATCGCTCGGCCGATGCTGAGGGAGAACCGGGGGTGCGATGGTGGTTCGGGTTTGAGTCCCTCGAGAGCTTCTCCCGTCCAGAAGGACAGAGAGAGTTCGATCCCGATCGGGGTCCGCTAGGAGGGTATGTCCCTTCGGGAATACGTCCGGATCCAAGTTTGGTTTCAAGTGGCAAGGCATTTAAGCCCAAGTATCAATTCGGCTATATTGGCGTAGGATATAATGCGCTCCTCGGCGGCGGGGCCATGGGGATGGGTCAGCCGCTGAGCTATTGGACCCTGACAACCCCTTCCCGGATCGTTGTGTTTGCCACCAGCGCACAGGTCAATACCTTCCAACGGCCTGCGACGCCGCGGAACCCTATGCTCGAAGAATTCTATCTTCTGGATGAGAGGGAGATTACTGTCCACTTCCGGCACAACGGTCTGGCCATGGTGGCATTTGCAGACGGCTCGGCAGGTTTTCTTCCGATGGATGAGTCTACCCGCGATCCTCGAGCGCCGAAGGCCAACGTGGGCCGATTCGCGCCCGTTGGCAGCACTCAATATCTCAAGCCATAAACTGGCTCGAAGCTCTTCGCGCTCTCTTCCGACAACGCGCTTTCCTAATCGACGGCCGTCTTTGCGGGAGTCCTCGCCGCCGCGAGCTGACGCTCGGCGGCGCGGCGATTGATAATGAAGGTATTGTTGTCGCCGTAGGTAGACCACGGGCCCCCGGGGACCTCTTCGAAATCGACAAACTTCCAATCGGTCACATCGGTCTCGACCAGGCCGAGGAAATCGCGCACGGCAGGCGACACATCGAGTCCAGCGCCTTTGTTGAGATTTGGGAGAGGGCGTTCCGGCCCGAACACATATTGCCAGTTATCGGTGCGGAAGGGTCCCGCGTCTTCCCACTGAGCATAGCAAACACGATCCCCTTTCCGGATGGCGATCCAACGGCCTTTGCACACGGACTTGCCTGCCCCTTCAAATTGCTTATGAAACCAGGGGATCACTTGCTTGGCTTCAGCCTTGTGGCCCTTTGAGGTCAAATCATTATAGGGAAGGGCGACATAAAAAGGATTTTGACGCGGCATGAAACCCGACGGGATGAACTCGCTGGTTCGCGCGTTCCGGTCGGGGGTGTCGGTGCCGCCGTAGTTCTCGGCCCAGTTAGCGTCCCAGCTGCTCTTGTGGTTCGGCACGGGATTATTCGGTGTCGGTTTCTCTCCGATCCAGAATGTGGTGGTGACAATGTTCTTCTTCCACGGATAACGGTCGGCACCCTCCGGTGGCTGATCTCGCCATTTCTCTCGCATCGGCGGGGTGGCGTCTTCGCCGGCGCTTTGGGATTGGCTGGGCCTCAGTTTCTTGCTGGTCTTGGTCAGCTCTTTGATACTATCACCTTTCGCCATCAGCGAGTGGCCGGCGAAGATAGAAGTGAAAGATGAGACCCAGATACCGAGAGAATGAAGGAGCGAGCCGCGTTTCATGGACTGCCTTGCTACAGCGCGTCCGGAGGTCGCTTTGCGGGGGCCGTGATGCCGTCACGCCGATAGCTAAGTCTGCTCTCGGCGGAGGGGATCTGGCAAGTACTTTCTTGCTGGAATTCTGGTCTCTGGCAAGGCCATGAGGGGGTTTATCCTTGCACCATGAAGGCAATCCGCGTCGACGAATTTGGTGAGCCGGAGGTAATGCGATTGATCGAATTGGCGGAACCGAAGGTCGCGGACAAACAGGTGTTAGTGCGCATCAAGGCCGCGGGAGTCAATCCTCTGGAGACTTACATTCGCAGCGGCAACTACCCTCGGAAGCCGCAATTGCCCTATACACCGGGAAGCGATGGCGCGGGAATCGTCAGCGCTATTGGGAGCACGCTCGATACGGTCCAGCTTGGGCAACATGTTTTTCTCTCCGGCTCGATTTCGGGAACCTATGCGGAATTTGCGGTTTGTGCACCGGAGCAGGTGCACCCGCTGCCAGAGAGCGCGACATTCTCTCAGGGGGCAGCTCTCGGAATTCCGTATGCGACGGCATATCGAGCCCTGTTTCAGCGGGGTCGAGTTCGAGCGGGGGAGTCGGTCCTCGTGCACGGCGCAAGCGGCGGCGTGGGCACGGCGGCTGTCCAGCTGGCGCGGACCGCCGAACTTCGCGTGCTCGGCACCGCTGGGTCCGCCGAGGGTCGCCGATTGGTCCGTGAGCTCGGGGCGCACGAAGTTTTTGACCATAGGGATCCTGGTTATCGCGAGGCGATCGTTGATGCCACTGCTGGCCGCGGGGTCGACTGCATCCTGGAAATGCTCGCAAACATCAACCTTGCCGAAGATCTTCGACTGCTCGCCTCACACGGACGAGTGGTCGTGATCGGAAGCCGCGGCAGCGTGGAAATCAATCCTCGGGACGCGATGATGAAAGACGCCGATATTCGCGGCATGGTCTTTGGGAATGCGACCGCCGCCGAGCTGGCCACCATCTACAAGTCGCTTGGTGAAGAACTTGCAGCTCAACGCATTTCTCCCGTGATCGGTCAAGAGCTTCCCTTAGCTGATGCCGCTGAGGCTCACCGCGCGATCATGGCCCCGAACGCCCGCGGCAAGATCGTCCTTATTCCGTGAGGCGGCGATGGTGAAGAAACCATTCCAGGACGATAAGGAGAAAAGCAAAAAGGGCGAGCCAACGCCAGACCTGCAAGGCTCCCCAGCTCTTTACCAGGATGGAAATATTGTTCGTCGTCCCCGCGCCGCGAAGGTCTGATTCGGCCGCATCCCCCGTATTGACGGCCAGCCATCGGGTTTGCTGAAGACCGCTTACTTGATAAAAGCCATTCTTTGTCAGCCTGATCGGAGCGCCACCACTCAGGGGTTGTGTCTTGACCTTTTTGGCCTCTACTCGGCCGATGGGCTCTTGGGAAATTTGCTCGTTTTTCGCGGGAATGAAGGTCTGACCCGCTTTCCAGAGGTCTTCTCTCTCTGAGCGACGTCCAGCCAACCAGTGGACAACATTGCTGACAAACAAAGGGAAGCCAACACGCAACGGGAAATTCGAGGATCCCACAGTGAAGGCAGCGGCCACGATGCGCTCTCTCCGCGGCCCCTCGAGCGCCACAACCATGGGATCGCCTTCGCTCTCCGCCGGCACGGACACACGCCATTGTTCCCCGCTCGGAATAGCAAGCTTGCCAGCTTTAGCCAGGGGGGTTTCCTCAAGCTCGACATTCCAGAAAAGCGGGCTTTCGGATCCGGTCAATTCCAGGGAGGCTGTCCGAATTTCGTTCCCGGTGACATCGAAAGGCGTGCGGCCGAAAAAAAAGAACGAACCGCGGCCCAGTTTTTCGAGGGTTGCATCCTGCGGAAGCCAATTATCAAACACGACCGCGTCGAAATCCGCGCCCATTTCCGGCCGCCACATTTCCGGGGTCAGCATCTCGAGAGCAAGCGACGGATCCGCCTTCAGCGCCCACTCAAGAAATGGGTCTTCCTCGCCGATCAGAAGGACACGAATTCGCTCGCGTATGGGAAGCGCAGCGTAGGCTGTGTTGTCAAAGTCCAGGCCATCTTTGGAGGTCAATCGCGCAACAAGAAAACCATTGCCCCCAGCGAGTGTTTCTTTGGGAACAATCGCGGAAAAGTTCAGATTCTCTCCGGCGGCGATCGGCAATTGGCGTAAATCAAAGGCTCTCCCATCGAGGGAGAGCTCGATTTCGGCTTGGCGATCGGTCGTGGAGAAATTTCCCAGCCTCAGGAAGACTTCTGCAGATTGGGGGCTGGCCGGCAGGGGCCTCTGCGAAAATCCCAAGATGCCGATGTTTTCCTCGGGCTTGCCGAAGGCGATTTGTTCGGCGTCACCGGAGACCGACGTTTGGCGATCCCCGATAATGATGAGTTTTTGCCCGCCGGGCTTTGCATCCAGCAGCCTGCGGGCCAGGAGGAGAGTCTCCTCCATGTCGCCACCAGCATCCGAGGGGGTCAGCAGCGCCAACCTTTGACGAAGGTCTTTCCCGTCACTTGAGAATGGCGAGACAATCCGGGGAGACCCTTCGGCGGCGAGGATTGCCACTTCATCGTTTGGCCCCAGCCTTGAAACGAGATCTTGGGCCGCGACCACCGCTTTATCAAAAACGTCGGAAGCCTGCATGCGAGCCCGCGCGTCCAGCGCGATAACCATGGAACGACTACCTCGCGGCGAAGCTTCTTCCGGGCGCGCCAATGCCAGGAGCAATACCACAAAAATTAAGAGCTGCAGCAGGAGCGAGAATGGATTGCGCAAACGGCCAAGAAATCGTCGGTGCGGTTCTCGCTCAAAAATCCGGCGCCAGAAAAGTAGCGTTGAGACCTCCAAAGATTTCTGTCGGGGGCGTCGCAAATACAGCGCCACGATCGCCAGCGCCACGGCGCTCAGGAAGAATGCCCCCGGAAACAGAAAATTCATCGCACCAGGCCGTCCCGTCGGAAAATGCGCAGGATGACGTCGTCGAAATCAGCGTCTGCGATGATGAATGAGTAGCCCGCATTGTGCCTCGCGCACCAAGATCTGACGGCATCACGAAAGCGGTCGACCTCCTCACGATAAATGCGACGAAGAGCCGCGCTTGCCGTCAGGGTCATCTCTTCCGCACTCTCGCAATCGCGGAGCGTCAGATCTCCGCTGGTGATAGGATCACACTCCGCGGGATCCATCACGTGCACGAGATGCAATGCGAAATGGCGGCCGACGAGCGCACTCAAGCCACGTTCGTATCCCTCCGCATCGAGGCAATCGCTCAGGACAATGGCAAGGCCACGCCGGCGCCGGCTGCGTCCAAAGCGTTCGAGGCTGGCAGATAAGTCTGTTCCCCGGCCGGTTGGCTTGGCGCGCAGGAAGCGCAAGACTTCGTGAAACGCTGTTTTTCCACGGTAGTGGCCGCTTTCCGCACGGAGCGCCGAATCGAAGAACCACAGCGCCACATGGTCAAGTCCATGCAGTGCAAAATAGGCCAGCGCCGCCGCGAGTTGGCGGGCCAGCGAGAACTTGGTTACGTGCGGAGCATCGGGAGGGCGCCAATGCATGGAGGCGCTGCAATCAATGAGAATGCCTACGTCGAGATCTTCTTCTTCTTCGTAGAGTTTCATCACAAGTCGTTCTACCCGCCCGTAAATACTCCAGTCGATGCGGCGCGGATCATCACCGGGCACATAATTGCGAAAGTCGGCGAATTCCAGACTCGAGCCCGGGCGACGCGATCGGCGCTCGGCCCTCAGGGTGCCCGCAAATCGCTTGCGCACCTGTAAGCGCACCTGTTCAAGCCTGCTGAGAAAGCGCGTGTCAAAAAGGTCGTCGTCACTGAGCGACATTCGTCACCAATAACCCAGCTCCCCGTCTTTTTCCACGCACAGGCAAGCCAAGCATCGGTTTTGCAACTTCAAGCAGCTGATGCGGGAAATTTTGCGATTTCCCTTGGCCGCTCAGGCGCGATCGAATTCCTTTCCTCCATGCGTTTGTGCTTACTCTTTCTGCTTGTTGTCGCCTCGCTTTGCCACGGCGCCTTGGGTTGGACGCTGGAGAGGTGGAACGAACTCGGAACCTTGGAAGGCAACGCCGCCGCTTGGGAAGGGGAAGCTTCCTCCGGCGGACGCACGGTTCGCCTCCATGGGGTGTCTTTCCACTCGAAGGATTGCGTTTTTCGTGTCGTTGACAATCCGCCTCAGGATTCGCAGTCCCTTCCATCTGCGCTGGCCCGTGTGAAAGCCTTCGCTGGGTCCAACGGAGGCTACTTCCACAACGATCACACGCCCCTGGGACTGGTCGTCGTCGAGGGAAAAACGTTGCATCCCTTCGAACGCGCCAAACTCTTAAGCGGAGTTCTCGCCGTGCGAAAAGGACGCATCGAACTCGTCCGCTCCGGTCAATTCAGAAAGGGCGAAGACCTGCAAGAAGCTCTGCAGGCAGGCCCATGGCTTCTCGAGAAAGGCGCGCCAGTGGCAGGGCTCGACGAGCAGCGCCTTGCGCGCCGCACTATTGTCGCATCCGATGCTAAGGGCCAATGGGCGATCATTGTGACTTCGCCGGTGACCTTAGCAGATGCGGCAAGAATGCTCTCCGTGAAGGGAATTGCGGGCCCATGGATAATTGCAAACGCGCTGAACTTCGACGGCGGCTCTTCGACAGCTCTGCATGCAGAGGCGAAAGGTAGAGCTTTGATTCATATTGCCTCCTTTGGAGCCGTGCGAAATTACCTCGCTATTGTTCCCCGGCATCGCTAGTCTGCTCATGGAGCATTCTTCCCTCGCGGGCGCTCTCAATTGCGTTATTTTTTCAGGTCATGCAAATCCACCTTAGCCCCAGGCATCTTACCCTTACTGCAGCGATCTACGGATACGTGGCGGACAAGATCAGCCATTTGGAACAGCTCACCGATCGCATCCTGGCAGCACATGTGGTTTTGCTTCACGATGAGACGAGAACCAAAAAGCATATCATCAAGGTGCATCTCGCGGTGCCTGGCCCTGACATCTACGCCGAGCACGCCGAGGACGATCTCTACACCGCAATCGATAAAGTAACGGGCAAGCTGTCCCAACAACTAAGAAAGCGCAAAACCCGGATTGCCGACCGCAAGAAACATCGCTCTCGTTTGGCGAGCGAAGAGAAGAAGAGAGGATTCAAGCGTCGGTAACCCCAAAGCCATTGGTGGAATATAAGGTAAAACTCGAGGTGTTTGAAGGGCCCCTCGATCTTCTGCTTTACCTGATCAAGCGGGACGAGGTGGATGTGTACGATATTTCCATCGAGCGGATCGCCAAGCAGTACCTGGAATACATCGACGCCTTCCAATCCCTTAACATCGACATTGCCGGCGAGTTCATCGTGATGGCTGCGAACCTTCTCTACATCAAAAGTCGCACTCTGCTGCCGAAGGACCAGCAGATGCCAGAGGAAGATGCCGACGAGGACGATCCGCGCTGGGATCTCATCCGACAACTCATCGAGTACAAAAAATTTAAGGAGGCGGCCTCGCAGCTGCGCACGTGTGAAGTCATGCAGGAAGAGCTCTTTCCGCGTTTCCCCGCTTCGCCAGAGCTTGTCGGCTTCGGCAACGTTCTTCTCGAAGAGGTTGGGATCTTCGATCTCATCAATGCTTTTCAAAGAACTCTCAAACGGCTGGAGAACAGCAAACAAGGCGAGGATCTGCGCGAAATCTTCGAGGAAAATTTTACCGTCTCGGAGAAGATCGATTTTCTGCTTCAATTGATCTCCGACGCCATCCGTGTTCGCTTCGAGCAATGTTTTACCGAGGCGGCGAGCCGCGCGGAAATTGTCGTCACCTTTCTGGCGATGCTGGAGCTTATCCGTCTCAGGCAACTTCGCGTCCGGCAGCAGAACGCGTTCGGAGAAATCTGGATCGAACGCGCGGGGATCGGCAATCTCGAGCCCTCAAGAGGATGATGTGAGCACCGACCTTGCAGGATTTTCTCTCAGGCAGGTGATAGAGGCGATTCTCTTTTCTTCGCAAAGGCCCGTCTCACTTAAGGATCTTCAGGGCATTTTGAAAAGCGCGGCCGAGGCGGAGAAACAAGACACAGACGTGGTCGCGTTATCCAGGATCAAGGAGCCGGCCCTACGGGCTGCACTTAATGAACTCGAAGCTGACTGCAGGGATCCCTCACGTGTCTACGAGTTGCGGGAAACTGCTTCCGGCTGGCAACTGGTGACCAAAGCTGGCTTCGCTCCCTGGCTGCGGCAGCTCTTTCCCGAATTTCGATCTGCTCGGCTAAGCTCACCCGCGCTCGAAACGCTCGCGATCATTGCTTATCGCCAACCTATCACTCGCGCCGATATCGAAGCCGTCCGGGGAGTTGCCGTGGACGGAGTGGTGCAAACGCTCCTTGATCGCGGTTTGATCAAGATCGCCGGGCGAGCCGAGGTTCCAGGTCGGCCTCTGCTTTACGAGACCACACAGCACTTTATGGATCATTTCGGCCTGAAGAACCTCGATGAACTGCCAAACGCGGCGGAATTGCGCAGGATGCACCTCCCGGTGGCCGCCGCTCCAGTTGGCGCGGGAGTCGTCCAGCTGGAACTGCCCGCCGAGCAGAGCCTCGAAGGAACTCAGCAGCCCGATGCCGATAATGCCGAGAAGCTTGAACCTGGGGGAAGCCTTAATGAGTGACATCGTTAACCTGCGAGAGAAGATCGACGCAATCGACGTAGAACTCCTTCGCCTGCTCAACGAACGCGCGAATGTTGCTCGGGAAATCGGCGTTATCAAGAGCCGTGAGGGGCTTCCCATCTATTCGCCTGAACGGGAGGATCGGGTGATTCGCAGTCTTATCGATCGCAGCGCAGGGCCGCTTAAACCGGAAGCCATTCGTGCGATCTATTGCGAGATCATGTCCGCCGCATTGGCGTTGGAGAAAGACGTTGCCATCGCTTGCCTGGCTCCGGCCGGCTCGGCGTCCCACCAAGCTGCGAGAAGCAAGTTCGGTTCAAGTGTTCGCTACGTGTTTCTTCCAACCACCGAGGAGGTGTTCCGCGAAGTGCGACGTGATGGCGCCGATTGCGGTGTCGTGCCCATCGACGATCCCGAACATGGGCTCGCCAACCACACCTTTGACCAACTCGCTCATACCGAACTCTCCATTTGCGCGGAAATCTTGCTCGCGAGCGAAACGACCCGCAACGATGCGGCGCGCTTCTTTGTTCTGGGGCGTAACTCCAGTCCACCGTCGGGCAACGATATGACCATGCTTATGCTGCGCATCGAGGACAAGCCAGGAGCATTGGTGACGGCGCTCGAGCCCTTTAAGATGCTCAATATAAATCTCAGCCACTTTGCCAGCCGCCCCGCGGCTCACGGCAGTCAGGACGTCTTCTTCTTTGTCGAGGCGGCCGGACACATCAAGGAATTACAGATGCTGGATCTCTTTCGGGAGCTTTCCCGATCTTGCCGCGCTGTCAAGGTGATCGGAAGTTATCCGAAAACTAATTCCTAAGATCTCGCTGGCCATCGCAATATCGTCTCGCGCCGCTTAGGCCGGTTTCGAAGATCGAAACGAAACAAATGGCGTTGCGGGATGCTAAGGTCGGCTAGTTCCTGGCTAACAGCGATGGAACATTGTCGCATTGCGTTAAGATCAGCACCCTGGATCCGCTTGATCGATCGCTGCTCTTTGGCCTCTTTAGGCGGTTGAACCTTCCAACTCGGAGGTAACCCGAGGCCGCTTTCTTTAAAGCCGCGGATTTGCGGCTTGCAATAAAAGGCCCGCTGGACGATTTTTGCGCAAGCCTCAGGGGCCTAATGAAATGCATATACGAGTCGCTGCGAATGTCTTGAAGTTGTTCAGACAGCGGCTCTTCTGCATGATTGTCCTTAGATTTTCCACGAAGTGGAAGCCGGACAATTTTGCAGCGAAATCGAGACCGCTTGAGGAATCAACGGCAGGATTGCGCGCTGGGAGATCCCTTGTTCGGAATTCCACGGCGTCTGCGACTGCAACCCATCAATCCAATGTCATCCGAATACACACCAACCAACGGGAACCGCCCATCAAGACGGGGTGGCCGCCGATCCGGCCGCACCCGCGGCGAAGCCCGCAATCAGCAGGAAATGCCTGTCCAACCACCAAAAACGCTCTGGCAAAAGATCGTCGAGTTCTTCAGTGGCGCGAGCACAAACGATACCTCGCCCAGTGCCGCTGTAGCGAAGTCATTCTCTGGCGACGGAGACGCGGTTCAATCGAAACGCTTGGCGCGTTCGCCCGGCTTTCGCAAGCCTGAAATTGTCGAGGTTTCCTCTCCTCGTATCTACGTCGGCAACCTTTCTTTCGACGCGACCGAGGATGATCTCTTCGAACTCTTCCGCGGGGTGGGCTCTGTCCAGAACGTGGAGATCGTTTCGAATAAACATACCCATAAGTCAAAGGGCTTCGCCTTCGTGCAGATGCAAACGATCGACGAGGCGAAAAGGGCTGTCACCGAGCTTCACGACAAAGATTACATGGGACGAAAGTTGGTCGTAAGCGGCGCGAAAGCAGTCGAAGAGAAGCGTGGCGAACGGCGCCAAGGGGAATAATAAGCTTCCCATCATTGTCGCCGGTCCGACCGCGGTTGGCAAATCGGCGTTCGCGCTTGAGCTGGCACAGCAATTGGACGGCGAAATCGTCGGAGCTGATGCCTACCAGATCTATGAGGGACTCGAGACGCTCACCGGCCAGCCAACCCCGGAAATGCGGCGGGCGGCGCCGCATCATTTGATCGGGTTTGTCCCGCCGACTGACGCATTTAATGCAGCGCGATTTGCAAGCCTCGCACGCGAAAGAATCCAGGAGATTGTTGCGCGGGACAAGGTGCCGATCATCACAGGCGGTTCCGGCCTATACATCAAGGCGCTGACCCACGGCCTGGCAGGTGTGCCGCCGGCGGATCCTCTCCTTCGCGCCAAGCTTGCCGCGCTGTCGGCGCAGCAATTGCGAGAGGAGCTCAAGAAGGTCGATCCGGAAGCCGAAATAGATATGCAGAATCCCAGGAGCGTCCTCCGCGCGCTGGAGATTTCGCTTCTCGCGGGCCGTCCGGCGTCCGCATTGGGCCGAGGCTGGAAGGAAAAAACGGTCTCGGGGTTTCGAGGGCTTCTGCTGGTGCGCTCTCGATCGGAACTTCAGGCGAGAATCTTTGAGAATGTGCGCTCAATGTTCGAGCGCGGTGTCGTTGAGGAGATCGCCAGGATCGGGCCGATCGGCCCGACAGCGGCCATGGCCATCGGCCTGCGCGAAATTCAGGCTCTTTTGCGGAAAGAAATCAGCCAGGAGGAATGCATGATCGCTGTGGCGCTGGCCACCCGCCGCTATGCCAAAAGACAATTGACCTGGTTTCGCAACCAGTTTAGCTTCCAAACCATTGACTTGACTGGCCTTCGCGACACGCACGAGATGCTCCCTCTCGCCATGGAATCCCTTGGTTCGGCATGATGGCGGACACAACTTCGCGGGTCCAGGAGAAGGCCATACTTGTTGGATTGGAACGTGAGGGAGTCAGCCGGTGGGACGTTCAAGATTCGCTGACGGAGCTTCGTCAGCTTGCCGCTACCGCCGGGGCGCAAGTCATCGACACCGTTGTTCAGAAACTGGAGAAGCCCACCGCGCCGTTTTACATCGGCAAAGGCAAGGCTGAGGAGGTCGCCCGCCAGTGCGGCGAGAAGCACGTCACTTCCTTGATTTTCGATGACGAGCTCTCTCCGGCCCAGGGCCGCAACCTTGAGCAGCTCACGAGCCGTAAAGTGGTAGATCGTACGCAATTGATTCTCGACATTTTTGCCCGCCGAGCGCGCACCCGCGAAGGAAGACTGCAGATCGAGCTCGCTCAGTTGCAATACTTGCTGCCACGTTTAACGCGGATGTGGACCCACCTCTCACGCCAGACCGGCGGCATCGGCACCCGGGGCCCTGGCGAAACACAGCTCGAAGTGGATCGCCGTCGCGTTCAGGAACGTATTGCCCGCCTCGAGCGCGATCTTCGGGGCGTTCGAAAAAACCGCACGGTCCAACGCGAGGGGCGTCTGCGTCGAAACTGGCCCGTCGCAGCGCTTGTCGGTTACACTAACGCCGGAAAATCTTCGTTCCTCAACAGCCTTACGGGGGCAGGTGTTCTCGCCGAAGACAGGCTGTTCGCCACTCTTGACCCGACAACACGTCAGCTTGTTCTGCGCAACAAGCAGAAGGTTCTTCTCACTGACACGGTAGGTTTTATCCGCAAGCTACCACACACGGTCATCGAATCCTTCAAAGCGACGCTCGAGGAGGTCCAACTCGCCGATCTTCTTATTCATATTGTCGATATCAGCCACCCGCAATACCGCGAACAGATGGCTGCCGTTGATGAAACGCTTGCTGAGCTACGTGCCGCTGGAAAGCAAACTGTCGTTGCTTTCAACAAGATCGATCGCTTGGCGCAACGGGAAATCGTCGACAGCCAGCTTCGGCGCTATCCTGGGAGTGTTGCGATCTCCGCGTTGACGGGAGAGGGTATGGATTCCTTTCTTCAGGAGCTGGAGGTGCGTCTGGCCTCCTGGCGGATGCGAATCGAGTTTCGAATTCCAAATACCGAATCCGCGCTCCTTGCCGAAATTCATCGCGTCGGTCACATACTCAATCTCAGTTACGAAGGCGACACGGCCATCGTCATCGCCCACGTGCCGCCAGAACTTAAGTCGAGGCTCGCTCCCTATGAGAAGGATTCAGGTCCTCGCGTTTGAAAACTCGTGCCCCCCCTCCGACGTTATTCTGTTGTTATTCTCTTATTTTGGCTCGGTGGTTGCGCCATCAAGGTGTTGGAGCCGCGTAAGAAGACCGCGATTTACGAATCGAGGCCCGTGCACGTTCAAACAGGCATAGCCTCGTGGTATAGGGATCATCGAACGGCAAGCGGCGAGCGCTTCAATGTGAACGCTCTCGCAGCTGCCCACAAGACCTTGCCTTTCGGCTCTAAAGTTCGCGTAGTCGACCTAAAAACGGGAAACTCCGTGATTGTGCGCATCAATGATCGCGGTCCTTATATTCGAGGGCGGATCATCGATCTCACGGTGGGCGCTGCCAGAGAACTCGGCATGTACTATCGGGGAATCGCCCGCGTGCGCATTGAAGTGCTCAGAGAAATCCCGATTCTCGAAAAACCAAATCTTCGCAATAAAATGCCGTCCCAGAAGCCTCCTTCCAGTCCATTTGCCGCGCTCTTTACGGAGCGAAGGTGAGGAAACGCCACGCGTTCTAAAATCTGGCCTGGGGGGATCGCACCGCTCTGTGAGGGGGATGCCTGGCTTAGCGAAACTTCTCATCGAAGGTGGCTCGGTCAGGCTCGGAGATCTGTTTAGGATGTCTCGTCTATTTCTGTTGACGGACTGTTCGACCCGCTGAGATTTGAGAACTCGATGCGTTTTTCGCACAAAATTAGGAAGCTCCTCAACCGCGACGCCTACGATAGCGCCAAGGCGACACTTCTTCGATTCTTCTATCCGCTGAATGCCCGACCATTCATCGAGGCCGTCGACGCCAGGGCTTTCAACGCCATCAAGGAGCGCTACTACGATCCCAACGACTTTGTGTCGCCCAAGAAATATCTCGACCTGGAGAGTTGGATGCGAACAAACGTTAAACGAGTTCGCGATCTCCGGATCAAGAAAGCGCCGCCTTGCTTGCGGATCCTGGATATCGGGTGTGGCTCCGGGTACTTCCTCCATATTGCCCGATGCCTGGGTCACGACGTGTTAGGTCTGGATATTGACCGAGAACCCGTCTTTCGGGAGACAATCTCTTTGCTTGGATTGAAGCGCATCGTTCATCGAATCGAACCCTTCCGACCATTGCCGGACACGGGAGCACGTTTCGACCTCATCACCGCGCATATGACATGCTTTAACCGCTATGAGGATGGCACGCCGTGGGGAACCAAAGAGTGGGAGTATTTCTTGCGTGACACAGCAGCGCGCCTCACTTCAACGGGCCGGCTCCAGTTCGATCTCAACGCCCTGACCGACGGACGTCACATGAATTCCGAGCTTAGGCAGTATTTTCTTCGCCACGGCGCCCGCATCGATCGGCGCCGGATTTACTTGAAGCCAGCCGCGGTAGTCGGAAATTCCGCATTGTCTCATCCCTTTCAAAATACGCGTAGCGCCGTTTAGAACTCTCTCACAAAGCGTTTTCCGAAAAGATCTTCATGCCCCGCAAACGGGGCTCCACGCGGGATGAAAATTGTGATAGGATGAACGGGTCGCCGCGTGTTGGACGAACGCCGGAAAGCGATTTGGTGCGGTAAGCCCGACGAAAAGATTGGCGTGGCAGTCTTTCATGCACCGCACAGTGCGAGAAGCGCCGAGATAACTTTGGCGTGGAAACGCGAGGGTTAGAGTATCCTGACGGAGACCGCCTCTGGCATGCGGGGGCAGTCACAGAAGGAGAATACCGCGCATGAAAGTTGAACATCGTTATTGTGCGGGCCTCGACGTGCATAAGCGCACGGTGGTGGCCTGCGTTCTCAAGGGCGAGCTGGGCCAGGAGCCGGTGAGCGAAACCAAGAGCTTTGGCACCACCACGGCCGAGGTGATGGAGATGCTTGAGTGGCTCAAAGAGCAGGGGGCCACCCATGTGGCCATGGAAGCCACGGGCAACTACTGGATGCCGATCTATAATCTGCTGGAGGGCCACTTCGAGTTGATCGTCGCCAACGCCGCTCATATGAAAGCGGTGCCGGGAAGAAAGACCGATGTCCAGGACGCTGAATGGATCGCTGATTTGCTGCGCCACGGGCTTCTGCGCGCCAGCTTCATTCCCAGCCGGCAGCAGCGTGACTTGCGGGAGCTCACCCGCCATCGCAGTAGCCTTGCTGCCAAACGCGGCCAGGCGGCCAACGAACTGCAGAAGGCCCTGGAGAGCGCCAACATCAAACTTCAAAGTGTGGTCACCGACATCACGGGTGTCTCGGCCACTGAGATGCTGGCAGAGATGCTTGCTGGAAATAAAGATCCCAAGCAGTTGGCGCAGTTGGCCAAGCGGCGGCTGCGTTGCAAAATCCCACAATTGGAGAAAGCCCTCAGCGGCAATCTGCGCTCCCACCACAAACTCATTATCGAACAGTTGCTGGCCGACATCGGACTCTTTGCTGTTCAGATTGCGGAATTGGACGCGCACCTTGAAGCCCTGCTCCACAAAGACGATGATGACATCAACCGTCTGGATGGCACTCCAGGGATCAACCGACGGGTGGCCGAAGTCATCATCGCGGAGGCCGGCACCGAGATGGAGCGCTTTCCCACTGAGCATCACTTTGCTTCCTGGATCGGAATCTGTCCGGGCCAAAACGAAAGCGCCGGCAAACGCAAAAGCGGCAAAACTCGCAAAGGCAACCGTTCTCTGCGTGCCGCCCTGGTGGAGGCGGCGCATGGCGCCATACGCAAGAAAGAGAGTTACTACGGCGCTCAATACCGGCGCATCGCGGCACGACGCGGTAAAAAGAAGGCGATCATTGCCGTCGCCCATTCTCTGGCCATCGCTATCTACCGTATCCTCAAATCCAAAACCTCTTATCGTGAACTTGGAGCGGACTTCTTCGACAAACTCAATCCTCTCAAAGTGCTCTACCGCCTCACCAAGCGCATCGAGAACCTTGGCTATAATGTCCAGATCGCTCCCATGCCCCAAGCGGCATAGATCGAGGCGGCTTCGCCGCGCAAATTTCTATCAGCTCGCACCGCGCGAATTTTCGGGTTAGCGCACGGAAAGGCGACGGTTCGGGGTAGGTTCGGGGAGCATACGCGTCCCCGTCCGGCGGCTGCCGGAGCGTCTCGCCGAACAGGGTTTTCGGCGGGATGCCGGAAATTGCACGCCAAGGTTTCAAAACCCCCTATGAAAACCGCTCTCTAGTAGACAGAAATATCGGCGGAGCAGCGCGCTGCGGCCGAGGAAATGATGGATGGCTCGGACTTGCCGAAACTACGCCCGGACCCTCGGCGCCTTCATCACGACCTGGGCCACTTTCGTTCCGTGCTTTCTATGGATTCTCCTTGGTGCTCCACACAGTGAGCAACTACGCGGAAACCTAAAGTTAGCTACCGCCCCGTGACCGCAGCTGTGGTCGGCGTCGTCTTAAATTGAAGCAGCGCGACACGTAAGCCCTTCAGCAATCATGTCTTGCGTAAATATTTGCGTTGCAATTGCACTGTAAGCTTTCCCGACGTATCGATCAAGAGGCCCAGAGCCTCACCTACAGTTGAGCCATGAATCTATTCCCGTGGAATGAACGGCCGGCATGCCTCCGTTCGCGTTGACAATTCGCGCGGGCTGCCAAAATGACCACGCGTAGCTGAGGCCCGGAAGATAGTAACAAATCGGCCTCTTGTAATTTCTTCTCCTTCTTTCGCTCCTTTATCTTCATCCCTGAACGATGACCAAGCTTCAGAAACTCTGTCCCACGGCGCCGTAGCGACCTTTCTGCAACTTAGGGATCGTCCCCTGGACTGCGCTTCCCGTCCACTGCACGTTCGCCTCAAGTTCGTTCTCGAGCCCTCCGATCTTTGTGGTGGAGAGGTGCGGTGATCGTCTCGGGACGACGCCCTTGGGCGGCTGCCGTTGCACGAGGATCGATTGGCCCAGGCCGGTTTCGATACGTTCAATGGAGTTGGGATTCATGCGAGCGAGCACATCTCGCGGAATCTGCTCCAGACGTACCTTCAGATACTCAAGTGCGGCGCGGTTGTAACACGCGAGATCGAGTGCCTCGTTTTGCGCGCGACGTTCTTTCCACCATTCGTATCGAGCGTATCCTCCGCGGGAGAATCGCAAAACGCGTTGCTCGCTGAGCAGCTGGGCAAAGAAGCTTTCGGTGTAGCCACGTACTTCCGCACCATCCTCTCCCATCGGCCAGTGGAGAAAACCGGGACCCGGTTTATCCATGGCCATCCGGCTGTGGAAATCGTCCTTCAAAGTGTCGACGCCAATCCGCAGAAGCCAGGCGCTCTGACTTTTCTCCGTCGTCCGCCCGCCGATGATGATCGGTTTCCCCTGGCCGCCGTAGCCTTTGAGAGCAAAGACTCTCGGCCGGCGGGAGCCGCAATAGCGGTAGACCTCGGTTGTGCAATGGCCGCCCGAGTCGACGACGTTCAACCGGACCTTGGCGAGTTTGCCGTCGGAGTAGCGCAGAACGCGGTTCAAAACGAATTGATCGACTTTATCCCACACCCCACTTGCCGGATTTCGTGGATCGCCCGGGAATTCGCCCGTTTCGATCCCCCAGCATTCCCGGCCCTTTCCCCAGCCGGCGATCTCATAGACGAGTGCGTTATCCTGGACATCGATCGCCGCGGTAAGGAGGAGTACGCCGTCGGGAATGTCCGCATCGCGGCTGTGACATTCGTAGACCTCGCGGCGATCATTGAACAAATCGAGCTGCACGCTTTTGCCCAGAACCCGCCAGGGCCTGGCCAGCTTCGTGTTGTAGAAAACTCTCATGAGTGAATCATCGCCCATGTCCAGAACGCGCTTGGCTTCTTTCTACTCGTCAACAAGATCGGTTTTCCAATCAAGCCAGGGCGAGTTGAGGCCCGAAAGCCGGAAGCCGGCGGTCGTGGCATGGTTCGGGTTCTCGAATGCCCAGCGTTCGTATTCCTCTCCTCGTCCGTTCCATTCCCATTGGCTGAATGCCTCGCCACACTCGACACAGGAGAGCTTTACTGAGTCGAGATCCATCCTTTCCCACTCGACGAGCAGATCGCCTCTCAACGCGACGAGACCCGGCTCTTGGAAAACGTCACGATGGAAGCCAAACAGTCCGAGGACGAAGACAAGGCGAAGGCCTCCAGGGAGGATGACTCTTCGGTCACCCTTTGTTTTCAAATCGCCGACGAGAAGACAGTTGAAGACATGAAAGCCAAGGCCGAGAAGCAGAAGAAGCTTGAAGGCTGGGAAGCTTCCGAGAACGGCGGCGAAGATACCAAACCGGCATTGAAGAAACGCCGCGCTCATGGCAACAAGAAGGCTAAGCCAGAGGAAGCCTCGGACAAAACTGCGTGGACGATCACCAAAAACGGTGTGCGCGTTCGCGGCGGCGAGTAACAGCGCGACGCCAGTCAAATCAAGATCCGCGAAAACGCCCGGGAGAATCCATCTTTCCCGGGCGGTTCCTTTTTAGCCAAATTTGTAGTCTAGCAATCCGTCACGGGAAGCAATGGAAAGCAGCTTAACGCACGAACTGGGCCTCGTCGTGTCGGGATATACGATTAGAAACGATTAGAATCAGAATCCTTAAAATTTATAACCATTTGTGCTTTAGCTAATAAGTCGAAATTTAGCCAAGAATACGCCATTATTGTAATCTAAGCTCAACCTTCCTAAGCGACTCCGGCATTTCCTTCCGTTATCTTGCAGCGGCATCCTTTCAGGCCGTCGTCGGCGATCCATTAGCGGGATTGGCACGCCGGTAACCATTACGGAACGATTACTGGGACAGTCGTAAAATCCTTTGGATTTCGCGTAATGAGACCTTGAAAACGCTGAGCGAAGGCCTCGATAAGCACGTCAGCAACCGGGCGTTTTGTGGCGCGGCCATTCTGCTTCGTTCGAATGTGAGCGGCCCACAAATCGTGAGCTGCTTGGGTGTCCTGGAGCGTCCACAAAGCGGGCCATCCGATCCCCACTTCGGCGAGGAACTGCTCATGGAGAGCCGCGTCACCGTCAAATGCCGGAGCCAGTTCGACATACGTGACCGGTGAAATTACTAGGCCCTCTGCGCAATACTTCGCCAGACATTCCGCTGAGGCTTGGCTAAACGCTGCGTCGGCCGAATGAATGTCGAGCAACACTGAGGTATCAACCACCCACGACATCAGTCGTCTTCCCCTTCGCGGAGAATCTTCATCCATCCTGCGGTGGTGCGCGCGGGCAGACCGTGACGCTTGGCAAAACCGATTGCGCCAACCGGATCGGGCTTGATGGCTTTGCGCGGCTCAATTACAAGTCGACACTCCGTCGCGGAAACCTTCTCCCAAAGGACCGTCTGACCCGGGGTGAGTTGCATTTCGCGACGTAATTCGGCGGGAATGGACACTTGCCCACGTTCAGTAATGGTCGTCTTCACATGATAACAGTATCATGTAAGATTCGCGTTGCAACCATGCTCGCTGGTCGAATGAAGGATCCTCTCCCATCCTTCAGGGACAAATTCCAGATCCTCCATTTCCAATCGATCACGCCGCGAAGCTGGCTACTTTGCCATCGTCTGGCGGAGAGGTCGTCCACTAGGCGGTGATATCGTCGGAATTTTTCACTACCTCTCGATCGTGCGCATAGAGCATCCGCGCATTCTTGTGCCCCATTTGATCGGCCGCAAGGGCGGCATTGCGGTACTTCGCGAGGTGGTAAGAGCCATAAGAATGCCTCAAAATGTCTTCCGGCCATCCCTCTTTACAGTTCATCGCATAACAGAGCGCCCTTTTCCTGCGGAAATTCTCCGGTAGAATCTTCCCGGATGGTCTGCGGCAAAGAAATAGCCATTCGAGCAGGTTGTCAGACATATCCACAATTCGGTGGCTGACCGTCCTTGGTAATTGCGGCCGGCAAGTCAATATGCTTGCGGTCAAAATCGATCATCTGCCATTCCAAGCGTGCCGATTCGTCAGGCCGCACGCCGGCGAAGCAGCCGACCGCAAGAATAGGTACCATGTCCATCGGCGGAACGAGAATTGCCGCGTGATGATCGAACCGCCCGTGAATCGCTTGCCCAACCTGACGCGCCAGAATTCGAAGGCCGGGAGCTGCCAGAAGTTACCAAGGAGGTAGTCGGAAGCTGCTTTCGTGCGATTCTTATACCTTCGCAGAACGCGGCCTCAATTTGGATCTCGTCGCCGCCGATCGTCGCAAGAAACATGCCGCGATGCCGGTGCAGTTCGGCACGCACGCAGCGTCCGCCAGAAGCTTCAGCGGTCGCGCTCAGCAGAAGACACGCCGGATTCGCCACCGTCATCGAGAGCCTTGCGCAGCATGCACACCGGGCAGAATTCGACCACACCGGAAATCTCATTACCGCGGCTCGGGCAGGTGCGTCTCTCCTTCATTTTCATGGACCTAACCGCCCCTCGGATGCAACCAGAGCGTCGCAAAGAGCATGAATCTCCTCATCGATCTCTGTAGGATCTGACACCGTGCGGCCAACCTCTTCTCGCAAGAGTGCGGTGTACCGTTTTCGCAACCGATGGATAAGGGTCTTTACCCCGCCTGTGCTGACCTTAAGCCGATTCGCCACCTCGTCATAGGAGGGTGGAGCCATGCTGCTGTTAGGGTCCAGGAAGACTTTTAGCGTTTCAAATGTGTCAGTTTTTCCCGTGGTAGCATACTCCTGACTAAGCTTTTTGAGCGCTTCTTGCAGGACAGTCATCGCCCACCGGGCATCAAAGATTTTTTCTGCTGTCAGGAACTCGACCGGTTCCCGTCCATAACGTTCTTCCGCTTCTTCGGCATCCAGTCGTACGAATTCCCTGTCTCCTCCTCTTTTGAGGCGGCGGGCACGATCGAAAGCATCCGAGAGGTGGTTTTGGAAAGAGGCGAGGAAGAAAGACCGGAATTTGCCCTTGAGCCGGTCAATACCGGTAAGCGCCCGGTGCTCGAGCAAGTGCAGGAAAAAGCTTTGGGTCAGGTCCTGAGCATCATCCGGCGAATGCCCGCGCCGCCGAGCAAAAATGTAGAGTGGATACCAATAAAGCCGGCACAACTCAGCCAAAGCAGCCTGCGCTCCCTGCGCCTGAGTTTGCGCTGCTCCCATGACGATCGTCCAGCGCGTGGTGTGAAAGCTCGCCGCGCCCTCCATTGGCGGACCATGGTCGCGTTTCACGAGGAGGTAGTCTTTAACCAATACTAGCGGATAAAGGCATTTTTGGAACAGAATTTCGTGAACGCCCTGGACCTCCCGCGCCTTCGTGAATTTCGCAAAGCGCCGCAGCCAGTCATTAGACTTGCGTTTCACAAAGGCGAAAAGAAAACAAAGTTATTAGACCCTCGGCCAAAGGCAATACGCTTGTTTCTTGTCTGTCGATCTGTACGCCGGTTAGGATGCCGACCTTGGATCCGTCGAGCAAATGTCTAGGACATTTGCCACAGGCGCTTCTGCTTTTGCTTCTCCGAATTAACTGATGTTACTTGCAATTTGCGGTCGGTGGCTTTGGCGTTTTCAGTTCTCACTTGTACTGCCAATGGCGCACCATCGACGCTTGCAAGGCGCGCCCCGCAGCCGAGACGATTACGCTTGATTTTCCTGAGGCATTCTGCCATGACTGCGGTCATGAGAAGCGACTCTTTTGGCGGCGGATTCTCTCCAAACACGCGGAAGGGCAGAAAGCAATTTTCTATCAGTTCAAGACTATCGCGAAGTTGGACCTGGTGGACTCACCTCTCGGCTTTGCCAGCGGCCTCCGCCCCTCTGCTTTTCCTCAGCGCCTGCATAGGTTTCATGTCGGCGGATCCTGCCCTGGCCCAGGCAAACAAGCCAGCATCGGACGTCATCGTCGACAATACGCCTACGGCTCCCGTGCCAGTCAACGTGGTCAACCCTCCCAGCGGGGAGACACCCTTTGACCCTGTGGCGCTGGACAGCTTCATGGATTATAGCCTCAAGTTCCTTAGAACCACCCGCGAATTCCACACGGTCCCTGCGGGCAAGTGGCTGGTCGTGGAACAAGTCACCTTCTCTAGTGTGGAAGTTCCGACTTGGCCGGCGTTCTTCCTTCTGTTAGTCACGGATCCTCCGGGGGATCCATTTTCCCGCGTCGTGGAGCATACAATGGCTGTCGACGACCGGCAGACCGATGCCGCCTCGATATATGCAACCGGCAAGGGAGACATAACTCTCAGGCAGTTCGGCACGAAGATGGTGAAAGTCTATGCCGGGCCGGGAGCAAAGCTCACGTTCCTTGCCGTTAGAAGTAATCCCGCGGCGGGGTTTGGGACGGTTCGTTGGACCGTTTCGGGCCGGTATATTCCGGCCCCGTAGCTGAAATCCCTCGACCCTCCGGCTCGGCAGAGGGGAAATTACGCAACGCAGAAAACCGGCCGCTCCTGTTCTTTTGCTTTCGATACCGGCCTTAATTTTTGGTCAATAGAAACGTGCGTTTTTGGGCCGCTCCGCTGCGCTCATACTGAACAATTTGCTGGTAAGGCTCAACGATAGGGCCTATGCAGAAGCATGAAATGGCCTTAGACCAGACGCGGGCAGTAGTTCTAGGACTAACACCCGTTAGTTACCAATCTACCTTCTGAATCCAGCCAACGCCTTGAAGACCAATCGATCTGCGCTAATCCCGACCGACTTGGGTATTCTTGCTCTCCAGTCATCTGGCGAGAACACCAAGGCAGTATAATTCTGCGCGTAAGGCAGAGCCGGTGAAGACACAATCAAAGGGACAGAACGTTGTCAACTGCTCACGGCCGTGTCATCCAGCGACCGCCGTTTGCAGTGCTCCAGTTCTGTGTAAGAACCTTAAGCAGTCAGCCATTTGCTGACTCCGCAGAGACTAATTCTCGGTTAACTTTCGCCAGATCGCGTCTGACTTCTCGATGTTGGCTGTCGATATTAGTCTTAAAAATCTCCAACGCGCTCTGGTTGCCACAGAGGTAAAGCTTACCCTTGTAGATAGTGAAATCGCCCGGACCTTCGAAGTCGTCCAATGCTCCTTTAAGTACCCCGTAGGCGCAAAATCCGCCGTACTGCGGAGCATACTTTGCAGGATCTTTGTCAAACTCGGCTTTATCCGATGCCGAGGCAAATAAGTATCTGGCGCCCCGATAGGTGCTCTCGAGCGACGAATTCCCTTTCATCGGCTTTCCTTGCTCGAAGTACCCGACCGTATCATACCCCTTCAAAATAACTCCATTACCATCTACGTTTACTTTGGCGGACTCATTCCTTTCGCATCATTCGGCTCATCGCTCTGAGCGAGAAGGACTGGCTTACTTAGTCCCGCGAAGACAACCACTGCTGCAACGGAGACCCCAGTTATAGAGTGTAGAAATCTTTTCATAATCTGACTGCCGAATCTTGTATCTCGCTAGAAGAGATTCGCCGCTCTTTCACCGATGAGACCAATATTGTTTTTCCTGAGCTTCATCGTTGGCGCGTTTGAATCAGCACTAGCAAGGAAACGGCATTTTAACCTCCTTCAATGTTGTTCTTACTCCCTCCTAGAGCAAGTCTACACATCGTCTAGACAAGCGCCGAACGAGAATCACTCGACAGCCTTGTCGGCCCTACACCCAGATAAGGGAATCGAACGAATAAACGTTCTAAAGGAAGCCTTACTGTACCTATTACATGAAATTCGATCTGAACGCAACGAGATTCTGAGTGTCGTCGCACACTGTTGAGGCACGATCCACCTGCTAGAGTTCGGGTGGTGATCGCCTACGAAAGAACATTACAGAGCCGCCTGCTATGCTTAAGGCGATTAACAATTGCTAGCGGTTCGATAAGCGCATCATCTAGGCATCGCGTCCAGAACTTTGAGTCGGAGGCGCTGAGCGGATAGGTTCGCTGGATCTGCCAGAAGCGCCTTATCGACCGCGGTCAGCGCAAGTTCGGGAAGATGTTGTCCTAGCAGCATCTCGCCGGCGCGGATGCAGACAACACTGTTTTTCGGGAGCCTCGCCAGGGCGAATGAGCGAAGAAAGTCAGCGCGCTTCGAGTCGGTTTCAAACACTGCCAACGCGATATGAAGCAATGGGTTATCGGGGAGGAAAACTAAAGCGTTTCGGAGCCATTCTTCGGTTACGCTTGGATTGGTCAGGAGGGTGTTGTCCACCCACTCGGCAACTTTGACGTCGCTCGCCGGAGAGACCGTTCGATCGCCTCCGGTGCTAAAGAACCATCGTATGAAGCGCGGGCTGGGACCAAAGCCTTGTGCCAAATCCTTCAATCCCTTTGTCAGCTTCGATCTGCTTTCTTCGTTGACCGCGACGAGCGAGCCGTCGTTTGAAAAATGAAGTCCGCTCGCTATATCTGAGAGCGATTCGACTTGCTGCGCTGGGGAGCTGGCCATCGAAACGGAGGAACCTGTTCTCGTTATGTTATGAGCGGATTCCTTCACTTGGCGAGCTAACTCAGCTGGAGTAGCGGTATCCCAGAGTTTAGCGGTTTTGTCCCAGCTTGCGGTCAGAATCCGAGCACCATCAGGGCTAAACGCCGCCCACCAGACTGTCCCCTGATGGTCAAAGGAGGCGATGAGCTTGCCTGAGGCCGCGTCCCAGAGTTTGGCGGTGTTGTCTGCGCTCGCCGTCAGGATCCGACTGCCCTCCGGACTAAACGCCACGCAGTAGACGCCAGCCTGATGGGCAAAAGAGGCGATCAGCTCGCCCGAGGCCGCGTCCCAGAGTTTGGCGGTGTTGTCTGCGCTCGCCGTCAGGATCCGACTGCCGTCGGGACTAAACGCTACCCTTCGGACGGTGTCTTCATGGGTAAAAGAAGCGACCAGCTTCCCTGAGTCCACTTCCCAGAGTTTGGCGGTGTTGTCTGCGCTTCCCGTCAGGATCCGAGCACCATCCGAACTAAAGGCCACATGGATAACCCCATCCTCATGGCCAAAGGAGGCGATGAGCTTGCCCGAGGCCGCATCCCAAAGCTTGGCGGTTTTGTCCGCACTCCCCGTCAGGATCCGAGCACCATCGGGACTAAACACCGCGGCATTGACCTCATCCAGATGGGCGAAGGAGGCGATGAGCTTGCCAGAGGTCGGATCCCAGAGCTTGGCGGTTTTGTCCGCACTCCCTGTCAAAATCCGGGCACCATCCGGACTAAACGCCACGGCTTTAACCGTATCCTGATGAGCGAAGGAGGCGATCAAATTGACCGAGGCCACATCCCACAGCTTGGCGGTGTTATCTGCGCTTCCCGTCAGGATCCGAGCACCGTCGGGACTAAACGCCGCAGCGCTAACCCCATCCTGATGGGCAAAGGAGGCGATCAGCTTGCCCGAGGCCGCATCCCAGAGTTTGGCGGTCTTGTCCGTGCTCGCCGTCAGGATCCTGGCACCGTCGGGACTAAATGCCGCCCACTGAACCCCATCCTGATGGGCAAAGGATGTGATCAGCTCGCCCGAGGCAACATCCCAGAGCTTAGCGGTCTTGTCCGTGCTTGCCGTGAGGGTCCGAGCACCATCCGGACTAAAGTTCACGTGAGTAACCCCCTCCTGATGGGCAAAAGAGGCGATCAACTTGCCCGAGGCCGCATCCCAGAGCTTGGCAGTTTTGTCT
Organism: uncultured Verrucomicrobiae bacterium; assembly: GCA_963744345.1. GTDB lineage: Bacteria > Verrucomicrobiota > Verrucomicrobiia > Chthoniobacterales > Terrimicrobiaceae > DASTFP01. The sequence continues at coordinate 4,435 of CAVUTD010000005.1, read as the reverse complement.
ATGCTTGCCGTCAGGATCCGAGCGCCGTCCGGACTAAACTCCGCGCCGTAGAGGCCCTCCTGATGATCAAAGGAGGCGATCAACTTGCCCGAGGCCGCATCCCAGAGCTTAGCGGTTTTGTCCCAGCTTGCCGTCAGGATCCGACCGCCGTCCGGACTAAACTCCGCGCTGTTGACCTCGCCCTGATGGGGGAAGGAGGCAATCAGCTTGCCGGAGGCCGCATCCCACAGTTTGGCGGTGCTGTCCCAGCTTGCCGTCAGGATCCGACCGCCGTCCGGACTAAACTCTGCCCGGCTAACGATTCCCTGATGCTCAAAGGAGGCGATGAGTTTGCCGGAGGCCGCATCCCAGAGCTTGGCGGTTTTGTCTCTGCTTGCCGTCAGGATCCGAGCACCGTCCGGACTAAACTCCGCATCGTTGACCTCGTCCTGATGACTAAACGAGACGATCAGCTTGCCGGAGGTCGCATCCCAGAGCTTGGCGGTTTTGTCTCTGCTTGCCGTCAGGATCCGAGTGCCGTCCGGACTAAAAACCGCGCTGTTGACACTATGCTGATGCTCAAAGGAGGCGATGAGCTTGCCAGAGACCGGATCCCAGAGCTTGGCAGTCTTGTCTGCGCTCGCTGTCAGGATCCGCGCACCGTCTGGACTAAACGCCGCATAATAGACAATACCCTGATGGGCAAAGGAGGCGATCAGCTTGCCCGAGGCCGCGTCCCAGAGCTTGGCAGTTTCGTCCCAGCTTGCCGTCAGGATCCGAGCACCATCCGGACTAAACACCGCCCGACGGATACTAGACTGATGGGCAAAAGAGGCGATGAGCGGCGGCAGCGCCTTTTCACGATGAACGATGAGTTCTTGGAAGAATCGTTGTGAAGCAACTTGATTTTCCGGGTCAAACTTGATCGCACGCGCCAGAAGAGCGATACCTTCCCGCCACTCTCCTAGCTGGAACTGACGCTCGGCTTGGCTGAAGCTTGTCCAACTCGCCTGCTTCAGCTGCTCCTGTAGCTTCGCGGCTAGCTCGGCTTCAGATTTAAAGGCTTGGGCTGCGCTTTGACGCTGGCGTTCAGCTCGGAACCATTGAAACCCGGCAATGATTGCTAGGACGGTGATCGCTGCCGTTACCGCGTAGCGAATCCGCTCTTGATGGTGTTTCCGCCGTGTCCGCTCCGCCACGCTCCCGTGGATATAATCGGTCTGGTCTCGGCTCAGCGACGATCCAAAGTCTTTGACCAGCTTTTCACCTTCTGCCAAGGGAAGTCCCGGTCCCAGCAAGTCATCCTTTTGTTTTCCACGACTCAGCCAGAGCTTGAGGCTGGAATCCACCCGGTCGCGCATCCGCAGGAACTCGCGGTTCTCGGTGAGCCACTCCTTGACCCGTTGCCATTCCCGTAGCAGCGCTTCGTGCGCAACACGCACGGTAACCTCTCCCTGCGGGTCGGTGTCTGCGACCAACAACCGTTTTTCAACGAAGAGATCGACAAAGCCTTTTGCGCCGGCCTTCTGATCATTGTCATTCTCGTCTGAGCTAACGAAATCACGGTAGGGTACTGTTCGCCCGTTGGGCACTTCCTCTTCGCCCTGGCTCAACGTGACAAGATAGCGCATCACCAAAGGAAACGCGCTCTGTTCACGCGGCCCCAACATGCTGAATACCGCCTCGGCATGCTTGGCCAGCGCACCTCTCAGTTCGCCTACTTCCTCATAATCCGACCACCGGAGCAAGCTATCGCCCCGGATGCCCTGCTGCTCGTAGAGCAACGACAAAACATGCTCGAGCAACGGCAAGGATTCCGGGGTGACAGCGGCAGCATCGCGCAACGCTTGATCCAGGCGTTGGCCAGTCTCGCGCTTCTGTTCAAAGCGCAGACCGGCTGCTTGGGCCGGGAGCCGGATCATGTTTCCAAGCTCGTACGCCGTTGGCGGCCGGAGATCGAATTTCCCGCTCGGCTTGGTGAGCTCGATGAGATCAGGGAACTCCTGATACCGCGGGTAAAAGTCACTCCGCAGTGTCGCCAGGACAAAGACTCGGCCGCTCCGAACCAAACCGGCAAGCGCGGAGATATACTTCTGCCGAACCTCCAGAGAAAAACCGGCCGTGAACAGTTCCTCCAGCTGATCAATCACCAATGCCAACCGCGCTTTCGGTAGCTCAAGGCCCTCCCTGTGTTGCCGAGCCAGGTCCGCCTCCTCCAACCTTCCTGATTCGCGCAGTTGCCGCTCTCTCTCCTTCAAGGAATGGGATTGCTGAATTTTCCATTCCCGCGCAGCGTGATCCAGCGCGTCGCGGACCCGCAGGGCAACGGCGTCAGAGTGTTTCCTGAGTTCGGTCGCCAGATCGCCGATTGCGTTCTGTGACTCGGAGTCCTGCAAGGCTGGCAGCGCAGAGGGCTCGAGCAGGGCCGCCGCCAGGGCATCGAAGCAATCACCGCCACTTCCACCGGCCCCAGGCCGGGTTACCGACCGCCGCCACAGCCCGATCCCTTCAACGGTTTCGGGCTGCGTTAGCAGCGGAAGCACGCCCGCTCGCACCAGGGAGCTTTTTCCCGAGCCGCTCGCACCCACCACCAGCACAAACGGCCGTTGCGCCCTGGCTTGCGCTTCCAGGGCTTCCAGCACTTCCCCAATTGCTTTGGTTCTACCGTGGAAGACCGGGGCGTGTTCAAAATCAAAGAAATTCAGCCCGCGAAACGGAGACGATTTCCAGCGGCGCACTTTCCTGCCCGAGACTTTCTGTCCGCTTTCCCGTTCCACCTGACCCGCCAAAAAGTCACGGCAATGTTCCCGCAAGAGTTCCTCAAACTCCTGCAAGTCGCGATACTCGCTGCAGGCACCGGCGAAGCCTCCTTCGCTGTTCTTTTCCCAACGCGTGAAAAACTCCTGCAAGAAGTCCCATTGCCGGATAAAGACTTCGCGCTCCTCTTTCGGCTCCAACGGAGGCGTCGGCCTCGAGCAATTGCGATAGACATGCAAGAGCGGCAGGCCTCTGTTCTTCTTCGCGTGGTCTAGCGCCCAGGCTACTTCGTATTCCGTTCCTGAGTTGGCGGAACCTCCATCTGGCATCATCAGGCCCGGGTCGGGCAGCGCGCCGAGGCGGGACCAAAGGATGGAAATCACCAGATCAAATTCGGCCGTGTTCGGCATCTGTCTCCGGTATCCCGCGTCCGTTTGGAACCTTTGATACTCCAGAAAATAGGGACAGAGCACCCACGCTCCCTGATTCTCCGGCTCACCATTGTCCTCGGCCAGGCGTTCGAAATTTGGCAGAGCACTCACCGGGACGCCAACCTCGGCAGCAACAGAGCGGATTACCCGGTCCGCCAGAACGCGTTCCTTTTGGACATCACCCGTAGAGGAAACGAATACTCGGATCGTCTTCGTGAGAAGGCTTCCCGCTTCGAGAGCATCCCTTACCATCGGGATGACCTTCAGGAGCTCGGCCGGGCTTTGGAACCGTCGCGCAGGGTCCTTCTCAAGGAGCAGCTCGAGGAGAACGGCCAGCGGCTGCGGGATACCACCGAGTTCTTCGAGCGGTAACGCTGCGTGCTGATGCTGGTGCGTCACCTCAGCGGCAGGACCCCGGAATGGCACCTGGCCTGTCAGCATCTTCCAGAGCGTCACCCCAAGTGAGTAAAGATCAGAACGGATGTCCAGCTCCGCTCCCGCCAATTGCTCCGGACTGGCGAACGCCGGTGTCCCCGCAAAACCCCCAGGCACGGAAATCGCAGCATCAGCCTGCGATTCGGCTGCCCCCTTCGCCAGTCCAAGGTCGATAATTTTCGCGGTCACAGCGCCGCCTGCCTCCAAGCTCACCATGATGTTGCCTGGCTTGATATCCCGGTGGACGAGGCCCTTCTTGTGCACGGCGACCAGACCGGCGGCGACCTGCGCCGCGATTTCCAGCGCCAGCTTCGCATCAAGCCGGCCCGAGCGTTTGATGAGATCCTCGAGGGTCTCTCCCTCGACGAACTCCATCGCGTAGAAGTAACCCTCCGCACTTCTGCCTAGATGGAAGACTGAGGCGACATTCGGGTGACGAACACTGGCCGCCGCACGCGCTTCGCGCAAAAAACGAAGCCGAGCCGATTCGTCACCGAGATATCGCTCATTGATGACTTTCAGTGTCACCGGGCATCGCAGATCGACGTCCAGCGCTTTGTAAGTGATCCCCATCGCGCCGCGACCCAGCTCGACAGGCTTCCCGTCTTCTCCCTTGAAAACTTCAAAGTGCTCAAACCGTTCCGCTCCCGCCTCGAGCACAGACGCGCTCAACGCCTGTTCTGAAAAGAGCTCGGTTTCTTCATCCAAAGCCTCGCGCAACATGCAGATCGGACAGAGTTTCATTGCCCCTGAGAACTCATTACCGCAGCCCGGGCAGATTCGTCTCTCCTCTGTTTTCATAGGCTGGCCCCGCCGATGCTTAGCTCAAGCCG
>CAVUTD010000004.1:0-282385 GCA_963744345.1 uncultured Verrucomicrobiae bacterium | reverse complement strand
TACAACTTTCGATATTCGAGAGGATGCACTTCGCCGAGGTACGGCCAGTCTTCCCAACGAGAAACCAAACCGGCTCGCACGGGATTCTGGCGGACATAGTGCCACTTTTGGGAATAAGATTCTGCGCTCCGCAGAACGTGATCGAAGAAGCCTTTCTGCCAATGCGGGGATTCGATGGCGGACTGGCGTAGAGCTCTTGATATGGCATTTTTCAAGGACTTTGCCCATGCAGAGAGCAAGATTTTTCGATCGTCCAAGGCCACGAAGGCGTGGACGTGATCCGGCATCAGGACATACGCTCCAAGCCATGCGCCGTGGTCTGGCCCCGATTCGGCGAAGCGTTGCAAACCCTTGTGGACCGTTGGCGTGCCGAGAATCTTTGCGCGGTCCTTGGTATTGGCCGTAACGAAGTAGATCGGATTTCGTTCGAAAAGCCGTTCGAGGCGGCGCAGACGCTCGGCCATGGGGCAAAATTGTAGCGGCGGTCTATGACCGTCGCAAAATTCTTCTGTTCTTTTCTCCCGGCCCCCTTTTGATGAATTCGGCGGACTTTTCCTCCATGGAGGATTGCCCGTTCCTTTGGAAACAAGCTTTGCCTGTCGTGATCAGGGTAGCGCCGATTCTGCCTTGGCGTAAATTTCGGCCCCCTTTTCAACAAACTCGGCGGACTTTTCCTCCATGCCGCTCTTGAGCGCTTGCTCTTCAGAAAGCCCTTTTTCAGCGGCATACTTCCGCACATCTTCGGTGATCTTCATGGAGCAAAAGTGCGGTCCGCACATGGAGCAAAAGTGGGCGGACTTTGCCCCCTCCTGGGGGAGCGTCTCATCGTGGAACTCCCTCGCGGTAACCGGATCGAGACTCAGGTTAAACTGATCCTCCCATCGGAATTCGAACCTCGCTTTGGAAAGCGCGTTGTCCCGGTACTGGGCGCCGGGGTGGCCCTTCGCCAGATCAGCTGCATGCGCGGCAATCTTATACGCAATCACGCCGTCTTTGACGTCCTTCTTATTCGGCAAGCCGAGATGTTCCTTGGGTGTCACGTAGCACAGCATTGCGCAACCATACCAGCCGATCATGGCCGCTCCGATGCCGCTGGTGATGTGGTCATAGCCGGGTGCGATGTCGGTCGTCAGAGGGCCGAGCGTGTAAAACGGCGCTTCATGGCACCATTCGAGCTGTTTGGCCATGTTCTCCTCGATCATATGCATCGGAATATGGCCCGGGCCTTCGTTCATGACTTGCACGCCATGTTTCCAAGCTCGCTTGGTGAGATCGCCTTGCACATAGAGTTCGGCGAATTGCGCCTCGTCATTGGCGTCGGCAAGGCTCCCGGGACGCAGGCCGTCGCCGATCGAGAAGCTCACATCATAAGCGGCCATGATTTCGCAAATTTCTTCCCAACGGGTATAGAGGAAGCTTTCCTGGTGATGGGCGAGGCACCACTTCGCCATGATGCTGCCGCCACGGGATACGATCCCGGTCATGCGATTTGCGGTCAACGGAATGAAGCGCAGAAGCACTCCGGCATGCACCGTGAAATAGTCGACACCCTGCTCCGCCTGTTCGATGAGTGTGTCACGGTAGACTTCCCAGCTGAGCTCTTCGGCTTTACCACCGACTTTCTCCAGTGCCTGGTAGATCGGAACTGTGCCGATCGGCACTGGTGAATTGCGGAGGATCCATTCGCGTGTGCCGTGGATGTTCTTGCCCGTGGAGAGATCCATTACGGTATCGGCTCCCCACTTCGTGGCCCAGCGCATTTTCTCCACTTCTTCTTCAATGCTCGAGGCGACGGCGCTGTTACCGATGTTCGCATTGATCTTTACCAAAAAGTTGCGGCCGATAATCATCGGCTCCGACTCAGGATGATTGATGTTGGCCGGGATGATCGCTCGGCCCGCAGCTACTTCCTCACGCACAAATTCAGGAGTGATTTGCGCGGCGATCCTTGGCCGGAATCGACGGAAAACCGACGGGACGAAACTCTGACCCTGGACCGCGTCAGCCTCTCCCACAATCTGGCTGCTGCCTGCGTGTTGCTTGTTGAGGTCATTGCGGACCAGATCCTTGGACAACTCGGCAATTTTCGCCCGGCCAAGATTCTCGCGGATCGCGATGAACTCCATTTCCGCCGTGATCACACCCTGCCGGGCGTACCAGAGTTGGGTAACGGGATGGCTGCCAGAGCCTCGGAGCGGCAGACGATGTGCGCTTTGGGGTGCTTCGAAAGGGGAGAGTCCACCGCGACGTTGCAACGCCACGCGCGCATGTTTTGCGCTTAGGTAGCCGTTGTCCTCGGGCTGCACGTTGCGCCCGCCGTATTCCGCAACGTCTCCTCGTTTGAGGATCCACTGGCGCCGGAGCGCCGGCAAGCCGCTTTCAACGTCGCCGTCGAAATCTGGATCGCCCCACGGGCCACTCGTGTCATAAACTTTGACAGCTTCGTTGCATTCAGTAGTTCCGTTGAAGGCTTTGGTGGGCGAGAGAGTAATCTCGCGCATGGGCACGCGGACGTCCCGGTGCATATCTCCTTGCACGTATACCCGTCGGGAATTTGGCAGCGGATCAGTGCTGTCAGGTTCGATAGCGCTCGTTGGTGCGATCATTCGAAGTTCTAAGGTTTATAGTTTAAGTGCCCAGACCCAGCCGGCGGGAGAAGACCAGAGGTCGAACCGATTGTGGTTCGCGCTTAAAACTGAAAACTGTCGAGTTAGAACTCATGTCTGCTCCCTACGCCGGTGTTAGCCGGATCAGGTTCCAAGGGTCTCCCGATCATTTAATTGATTCAGGACTCTCAGCTCCGAAGAGCTCCCCTGCGTTCGGCTACAATAGGCCATTCCAGTTCGCCGTCAATCCAGCGTTTGAAGGTCTGGTCCCCCGCGGGTCACGCCATCTTCCGCAACCACTAAGCCGCGAGATGGCAGTTTTCAGCGGAGAGGGCTTGAGCAGAGTTCGACACGTTGACACAACCTTGCGTATGAAACGACTCGACAATCAGGTTGCTATCGTCACGGGAGCCGGCCGCGGCATCGGGGAAGCCATCGCCAAACGTTTTGCGGAGGAGGGTGCGAAGGTGGCCGTCGTCAGCCGCACGGAGGTCAACTCTCAAAAGAGCGCCGAAGCAATCAATATGGCCATTCCAGAAGCGGCCAAGCCATACGCGGTCGACGTGGCAGACTTCAATGCAGTCCAGAAGCTGGGGGAAAGAATTCTGAACGACTTTGGGCGGTGTGATGTGCTCGTGAACAACGCCGGCATTACGCGCGACACGTTGATCATGCGCATGAGCTCAGAGGACTGGGATATGGTTGTGGACACCAATCTCAAAGGCGCCTTCAATTTCTCCCGGGCCGTCCTTCGCGCTATGGTCAAGCAGCGTAAGGGCCGCATCGTCAATATTGGTTCTGTGAGCGGTTTAATTGGACTCGCCGGACAAGCTAATTACTCGGCGAGCAAGGCCGGCCTGGTGGGATTGACCAAGACACTTGCCCGCGAACTGGCCAGCCGCAACATCACGGCTAATCTTGTCGCGCCAGGATTTGTCGAGACGGATATGACATCGGTTTTAACCGAAGATGTCCGAAAGGCTGCTCTCTCGCAAATCCCTTTGGCTCGATTTGGCGCCGCGGAGGATATCGCCGCCGTGGTCGTGTTTCTCGCGAGTCCTGAGGCCTCCTACGTCACTGGTCAGGTGCTCGCCGTCGACGGTGGAATGAGCATGTAGGCGTTCGCGCAATACGGTTTTCGCGCCATCGAACCCTGCTGTGGTGTCGAGACCGTGACCGGCACAAACGATTTTGAGGAGACCGCCTTTCGTGCAAGGTTTCGAGAAGTTGACTATGAAAAAACGCAAACTTGGTTCACTTGAAGTTTCGGCGCTTGGGTTGGGTTGTATGGGCATGTCATACGCTTACGGGCCGACAGATGAGTCCGAGGCACTGACTGTTCTTCAACGCTACTTCGATATGGGAGGTAACTTTTTTGACACGGCGGAGATCTACGGCCCCTACAAGAATGAGGAGCTTCTGGGTCGATTTCTCCGCAACATCCCGCGCGAGCAAGTCATCATCGCAACAAAGTTTGGCTTCCGGATAGATGCGAACGCTACCAGAACGGGCGTAGACAGTTCTCCTTCCAACGTGCGAAAGGCTTGCGACGGAAGTCTTCGCCGGTTGGGGATTGAGACCATCGATCTCTATTACCAGCACCGGGTTGATCCTGCTGTTCCCATTGAGGACACTGTCGACGCGATGGCGGAGCTGGTTCGCGCGGGCAAAGTGCGGGCCCTCGGCCTTTCGGAAGCGGGCGTCGGCACTTTGCGAAAAGCGAATGCGGTGCATCCTATTGCCGCGCTGCAGAGCGAGTACTCGCTTTGGTCTCGAGATGTGGAGCGCAACGGAACGCTTGCCGCTTGTCGCGAACTGGGCATCGGCTTCGTGGCGTACAGTCCGCTCGGGCGCGGTTTCCTCACGGGCGCGATACAGAAGCCATCCGATCTTGCGGATGATGACTGGCGGCACACCAATCCGCGCTTCCAGGGAGAGGCGTTCGAGCGCAATCTGCAGCTTGCAACCCATGTAAAGAACCTCGCACAGAGAAAGGGCTGCTCGCCTGCCCAGCTCGCGCTTGCTTGGGTGCTTGCGCAAGGTGAGGATATCGTCCCCATTCCTGGCACCAAGCGCCTCCGTTACCTCGAAGATAATGTTGGAGCTCTTGACGTGGCGCTGACGAACGATGAACTCACGCAGATGGATCATCTTTTCCCGCCTGGCGTGGCCCAGGGAGAGCGCTACTCCGAGCCGATGATGCAGCTCATTGATCGCTGAAGAGCACGATCCGCTCCGAGAAATCTAGCGCCGGGCCGCGTCGAAACCTCAGAGACGCGCTGATCCACATCCGAAGGAGGGCGCACTGAAGCGCTCCACGGTCGTTGCTGCTTCTTCCGGATCCAGCGAATTCGCCAAGGTTGAATAATCAAGTCGGCGCAGCGATCATGCCGCGCTTATGCAACTTGCCACTCAAATCGCAGGTATTTTTGGATTCCTTGGTGTCGCGCTTGGAGCCTTTGGTGCCCACCAGCTCGCGGGGCTCCTCACCGCCAACCAAACATCATCCATCTGGCAAACCGCGGTTCTTTACCATCTCATTCATGCTTCGGCCGCGCTATGGGCTGGGGATAGGAACCCGATGATTGTATGGATCTGGGTGGCCGGGATACTCCTCTTCTCAGGATCGCTTTATCTCCTCGCCGTAACCAACATCCGCTGGCTTGGCGCAATCACGCCCATCGGCGGGTTGTTATTTCTCGCGGGTTGGCTGCTCATCACCATCAAGCCTCAATGATCGCCAAACACGAGAGGATTTCGATCCGCACCAGAGGCAAAGGAACCTACGAGATTACCGAGGAGGTCTCCAAGTTCGTTCGGCAGAGCCATATCTCAACGGGAACGGTGACCGTCTTTATTCGCCATACCAGTGCCAGCCTCGTCATTTTCGAAAACGCCGACCCGAGCGCCCGGACCGACCTGCATGATTACTTCGAAAGATTAGCGCCCGAAAATGCTGAGTACGTCCATGCCCTTGAAGGTCCAGACGACGCGACCAGCCACTTGCGCATGGCGCTCACCAGGACAAGCGAGGTCATCCCTATCGTCAACGGGCAAATGACGCTAGGAACCTGGCAGGGGATCTTCGTCTTCGAGCATCGCAGAACTCACCACAACCGCGACCTGGACATCCTCGTTCTCGGAGTTTGACTCCCTCCTCTCGGCGCGTTTTTCGTCTGCCCTTCGCGCGATTTTGCCTTGCCAGACCCCTTCAGCTTTTAGAAATTGAAACTCAATCTCAAATGAAGACTGCCTTCCCTCTCCTTAAATCCGTGCTCGTCACTTCCCTGGTTCTGACAACTCTGGTCACTGGGCTTTGCGCTGAAGAGACGGCTGCAAGCGTAAAGAGCTATCTGCTCAAGAAATTGGAAAAGATAAACGCGGCAGCCGAAGAATTTTTAAAGAACAGCGAGGCTTACGCCGCACTGGTCGCGGCGAATGGAGGGTCCGTGGAGGCTGCATTTAAGGCCAATCCCAAAGAGGTGGAAAAACTAGTGAGCAGAATGCAGGAAAACTACAAGGCAATGGACAGCTTTGGGTATGAGACGGTGGAGGGAATCGTGGCAGGAGTTCCATCGATGGCCGATTACGATATCTATCTGGATGCCGGAGTTCCTGCCTCCGAAGGGCCCGAGGACGTGGCTAACGTTATCCTGGATATGGGAAACGGCAAAAAAATCGACAAACAGGGTGCTCTCTTCACCTACATCATCGAACCAATGCTCTGGGCCGGTAATGAGCGCTGGGTAACTCCCGTGGATGGGGGCAAGAAACTACTTCCGCGTCCGGAAGTTCTCTCGGCGGCTGCGAAGGACGTTCACAAGAAGCTTGGCGAGCTTCTCGTCGATGCCAAGGCGTGGAACGCGTCGGTAAGCGACTGTTTTGGGGCCATGGTGGTGATGACGCCGACGCTATCGGATTATTTTGAGGATTGGAAAGAGTCGCGTTATTCCAAGGAGAAGTCGGGTCGCTTTCAAGCTGTGAGCCGCATTTCCGACATGCGCGGCATCATGGGGAGCTGCCAGGTCATGTACGACGCCGTTGAGAAGCAAGTGGCTGAAAAAGACAAGTCGCTCGCGAAATCGGTTGACGCTGGCTTTAAGGGGATCATGACCTTCATTGACAAAATCGACGCGCGCGAGAAAGCAGGAGAGATCAAGGGTGCCGAGATCGATGAATTGGCGACCCAAGCAAAGGAGAAAACCGACAAACTCGTGCCGCAGATCGAGCAGAGCGCCGCAGTCGTCGGCGTAAAAATCGAGAGCTGACAGAAACGGCCGCCAGGCCGCGATAGGGACAATGAGCTGTAAACGACGATCAGGCGGAGTGAGAGGGATGATTCTCTCCTTGCTTGCCCTTCTCTTGATCGCCTTTGTTCAAGCTGACGTGATTGATGAGTCAGCGTCGCTTCAGAATGTTTTCGATGAAGCGCTCCTCGATATTCATGGCGAGCGGTGGTCGCCAGGAATTGGCGAAAACCTGAAGGGAGCGAGAGATCGGTTCGCCGGGATGCTGACGGATTCTGAGGCTCGGGAACTCTGGAACGCTCCGCTGCCGCTTTTTGATAGCGATCCCCTTGCGGCGACCGAGGCTCTCGGCAACATGCAGGCACGACTGCAGCATGTGTCGGCTCTCGAAATGATCAGCAGCCAGCGCGCCGGCAACCTGGACTCGGCACGAGAGTGGCGCTCGATCATTAAGTTGCCAAAGTTCGCTAACTCTGTTGAGGGCGCCCTCGCGCTTCAGCGTCTTGGAGCGAGTCCTACCCAGCGCGATGAAGTGAGCAGGCTACTCGCCAAGGAATTTGTCATCTGGCAGATTACTCGCGCGCGGGAAAAAGCGGACGCCTTGATGCGCCTGATTCAAGAAGGTCGCGCTACGCCAACCCTTCTTTACGCACGGGCGTCGGAAATCCAGGCACTCTCGAATATCCCGGTCACCTTGCTCAAGTTGGCGATCGGCTCGACGCCCTCAGGCAACGGGCAAAGCCGAAGCGAGCTTGAAGCGTTGTTATCAGCCGCGCGGGAAAACTCAAATGCCGTTCTGAAGCTGGCAGCAGCCTGGAGGATGTCCCTGGAAGAACGGTATCCTAATCTGCTCAGCGAAGAGGATGTCGAGCGGCGTGAGCGGATCGTTCTGAAGCTGCTGCGGCTTATCCCGAAGGAGTATCAATCCGGCGTGCGTGACGGTGAGATCACGATTCCCATCGAATATCGGGAAGCGAAGAACTTCACGATCCAAACGCGTCAGATCATCAACGAATTAAGCCCCGTTTGGCGACAGTCCAAAGCGCAGGCTCTTGAGGAGCATGGGCCCAACTTGCTCGTAACGCTTGAAGAGCTCGAACAGGTGATCGATCAAAAGAAAGCTCAATCGGCGGTGGATGATCTCGTCGCCAAAGCCACGAATTTGCTCCAGCGCGATTTCGGCCTGTCTCTCAAGCGAGCCGGTATGGCTGGCGATGTAGTCGGGGAGACTGCTCTTGAAGTCCGCTCCCTTCTCGGACAATCGCTCGCGGCGGCGCAAAATAAGGAGTGGCGCAAAGCCGAACAGCTTCGCTTGGACGCTTACATCAACTTCGACCTTGAAATTGAGGCCCGGACGCTGCCTCGCGATCCGACGCTGGCGATGCGTGCGGAGAAGACATTCCTGGATGGAGGTCATGGGGCGCCTGGAATAAAAGCGGCTTTAGACGCGAGACTTCCTGGAGAGGAACTGACAGCGGCGTATCAGCGCGCTTTTGAAGCGCTGGAGGAATGCTCTGCTCTGATCAAGGTGGGCCTTTCGCCGATGGCCGCGACGATCAGCGCGGTTTTCATTGTCGCGCGGGAAGGTTTGGAGGCTGTCGTCATCCTCGCTGCCCTTCTCGCAGGCCTTCGCGGAGCGGAGAACGCTGGCATTCGCAGGCGAATCAGTGCCGGTGCATGGCTCGCCCTGGCGGTAACGGCCGTTGTCTTCGCCGCTTCGCGCACGCTCCTTCAAGGACTTTCCCACTATGGAGAAACTCTCGAGGCTGTTATTTCAATAGTCGCGGTCGCCGTCCTGCTCATTGTGACGAACTGGGTATTTCACAAGTATTACTGGACGGGTTGGAACGCCCGATTGCGGGAACTGAGCAAGGCGGCCCAGCGGCAACAGGAAACCCGCTGGGAAAGCATGGCTCTCGTCGGGGTGGGATTCATGACGATTTTTCGCGAAGGATTCGAAACGACTCTCTTCATGCAGTCGTTGATTCTTGAAGCAGGTATGCGCCCTGTGCTGCTCGGCTTGGGGCTCGGCGGTGTTTTCATCGCGGCCGTTGGCTTTGCCGTTTTCTCGATCGGAGCAAAGCTTCCTTATCGCAAGATGCTGGTAGTGACTGGGGTTCTGGTGATTTTCGTGCTCTTCACTTTCCTTGGATCGACCGTGAGACTGTTTCAGACGGTCGGCTGGCTGCCTGTTCATCCGGTTCCGGGCTTGGAATTGCCATCGTGGATGGGTGTGTGGCTTGGTTTGTATCCCACGTGGGAAGGCCTGCTTATTCCTTTCGGAACATTTGCTTATGTGGGCGCGATGTGGTTGTTCGTGAAGTTCTCGGCGAAACGTGTGCAACAGCGGGAAGCAAAGATTCAGCGTTCCGCTCCTCTGGCGGCGTAAGGGCGAGGTGCCGCGGCCATGCATCTCCGGGAGCGTATGTTCCCTGCAGCGGAAAAGACTTCGGCGAAATTCGGATGAGAGCCGCTCCCTTGGCCAATCCTAAGAATGGCGCCATGAAAGCGGAGCATTGCGACTGGAAAACGAACTGCATGTTCTCTTTCACCGGGGCGGGAAATTCTCGACTGAGAAACAATTTCTCCGCCTCCGCGAGCATCTCGCCGACAAGTAGCGGAGTTACCGCTCCCGAGCGCAGCGGCTCCGTAATATAGTGCGGAAATACCGTTCGCCAGAGCATCGGCGACGCCCAGGCGGGATCACGCGTGAGCACAGCTTCCGCGGTTGCAGTGTTCTCTCCCGGCAGATAGAGCGCGGCCACGATGTCGGTAGAGACCACAATCATCGCGGACCCTCCCTTGATCGCACCTGCTGACGGATGTGGCGTGCGGCCTCCAGCCGGCTAACTCTGCATCAGGGGCGATCTGAGTGTTGTCGGCATTGAGCGTAGCGAGGATTTCATCATTGACGCTGCGCCCATGTTCGGCCGCGCGGCAATAAATTCTCCAATGGGTCGATTCTGAAAGCCCATCGATCAAGAGTTGCATGCGCGAATTAGATACTCTCTCAATCGTCTGACAAAACGACAGAGAGCATCTTTGAGAATAACGCACCAGGGTGATACGGTCGATAATGGAATTCGGCCTCGAAGACTTGGTGCCCTGGGGCCGCCAGTCGAATGAGTACACGCGCATCTTTCAACTTACTTTCGAGCACCTCCGTCGAAGAATCCTCGGCTGCGCCGACGGACCTTCCAGCTTTAACGCGGAAATGACCCGCCGCGGCGGCAGTGTAATTTCTTGCGATCCGCTCTATGCCTTCTCCTATGCTGAAATCGAGGCGCGGGCGCGGGAAACAAACCGCGAGTTGGTCGAGAAGCTGCGTCGCAATCCCACCGGCTACGACTGGAATTATTTTGCCGATTGGGAAGCTGTCAGCCGAGCCCGCATCGAAGCCGTCGCGCTGTTTCTCGCGGATTTTGAAGACGGCAAGGCTCAGGGGCGGTATGTGCCGGCCGCGTTGCCACACCTTCCTTTCGCCGATGGCGCTTTCGATCTGGCGCTTTGTTCATTCTTGTTCTTCCTGCGGCCTGAACGGCACTCAATTTCCTTTCATGTCGATGGCCTTAGCGAGCTCGTTCGAGTAGCCCGAGAGGTTCGCGTCTTTCCAATCCTCCAAGTTGACGGCCGCTTGCCAGAATATGCGGAGGCACATTTACGAATCGTTGCGCGCGAAGGGGATCTCGGTGAGCTTTGATTCCGTCCCGCCGACGCTGCATCAGGTCGCCGACAAAGTCTTGATCTTGCAGCGTTGAACGCCAAGCGCGCTGAGACGCCACCGTTTCAGGGCAAGTTCCGGGAGGCGCTCCCCGGACGCTTCGCCGCTGCCCAGTCCCTGCGCAACTACGCCGCTTCTCTCGGCTTTGAACTTGTCCCTATCCAGAATCCGTGCACCTACAGTTTAGAAGAACCGATCTATCTTTCGGTCAAAGGTGTGCAACTGGCGGATCATTTTGGCGACGAGCGCCGTCCAGCCCGTTTGATGGCTGGCTCCCAAACCGGCACCGTTATCCCCGTCGAAGTATTCGTTGAAAAGAATCAGATCGCGCCAGTGCGGATCGTTCTGAAGCAATTCGACATTCCCGTTGAAAGGGCGGCGGCCGTCGGGGCGAGGCAGGAAGATCGAGATCAGTCTTTTTTGGAGTTCGATGGAGATATCCCAAAGATTCATCAAACGCCCGCTTCCGGTAGGGAAGTCGACCTTGAAAGTATCACCGAAATAGAAGCCAAACTTCTGCAAGGCTTCAATGAGCAGGAAGTTCATCGGCATCCAGATCGGACCGCGCCAGTTCGAGTTGCCGCCGAACATTGCCACAGGACTCTCCGCCGGGCTATAGCGGAGCGTTTCGGTTTCGCCAGCCTCAGTAAAACTATACGGATGGTCAAGGTAGTATCGGGAGAGCGCTCGAATTCCGTGTGGCGAAAGAAACTCGTCTTCGTCAAAGAGATGTTTGCAGATCCTTCGCAATCTTTCGGGAGGCACCAATGAGATAAGGCGGCGTCCCTGAACCTCGACTCCAATATGATGAAGCTGATCCAGCAAATGGGGACGGCGTTCGCGAAACCACTGCACGCGCTTTCGCAGCAGAGGGAAACGCCTGGCAATGTCGGTATCGAAACTCTCGACGGCAAAAAGCGGAGTCAGACCGACCATCGAGCGGGTCCGCAGATAGTCGACGGTGCCGTCAGGGCGTCTGAGCACGTCGTAGTAAAACCCATCCTCATCATCCCACAGCGTGAACCCGCCGGTTCCTCGAGCGTTAATGGCAGCGGCAAGATAAATGAAATCATTGAGAAACTTGTCCGCAATATCCTCGTAAGCCGGATCTTCTGTGGCCAGTTCCAGAGCGATGTTCAGCATGCTGAGCGAGAACATCGCCATCCATGCCGTCCCGTCACTTTGCTCAATCTTGCTTCCATCTGGCAGGAGATAGCGGCGATCGAAAACGCCGATGTTGTCCATGCCGAGGAAACCTCCCTCAAAGACGTTATCCCCGGTTTGATCTACTCGATTTCCCCACCACGCATAACTGAGCAAGAGCTTATTGAAGGCACGCTTGAGATACTCTCGATCGCTCTCGGACTTCATTCCTCGCTCGATGGAGTAAATTCGCCAGGTTGCCCAACTCGCGATCGGCGGGTTCACGTCGGAGAGCGCCCATTCGTACGCAGGCAATTGGGCGCTCGGCGAAGCAAAACGTTCGCCATGGAGGATCAGGTTCTGCCGCTTTGCCGTCGCCGGATCAATGCCCGCGAAGGCGACGGAATGAAACATCAAGTCCCAGGCGCAAAAATAGGGGTATTCCCAACAGTCCGGCATCGCCATGATGTCGTGGGCGTGCATCTCCTTCCAGAAGGCGTTGCGGCCCTGCCAGCGCCCACGCGGGGGCGGAGGCATTGTAGGGTCGCCCTCCAGCCATTGAGCGACCGGATAATAATAGAATTTCTTTGTCCAGAGCAGTCCGGCAAGGGCGGCTCGTTGGAGTCTTGCTGACTCTTCGGGCAGACCGGGCGTCAGTGCCTCGTAAAACTCATCGGCCTCTTTTTCGCGCTCGCGGAAGACGGTTTCGAAAGCGACTCCGAAGGGATCCGGCGGTGATATCTCAGCAAGTCGCAAACGAATGGTAGAGGTCTCACCAGGGTCGATGGTCCTCCGATAAACCGGAGAGGCTTTGGTTCCAACACAGGCTGGATTTACCGCATCCATCTTTCCCTCGACGATGTAGTCGTGGAACGCGTCCTTAACATGGGCGGCGGGGTTCTTGACCCCAAACAATCGCTGGTTATTTGTTTCGTTCTCCGTAAAGACAAATTCTGAAGCCCCTTCGCAGTAGTATTCATAAACGGGAAGGCCCCAGGGAACTACCCTGACGGACTTCTCGGGTGTAAGCTGCATCCGGGGTTTGGTCATTCCCTCCTGTCCCCATGACCATGTGTTACGAAACCAGAGCGTGGGGAGGAGTGTGAGCTGTGCGGGTTCTGGCCCTCTATTAACCGCAGTGATCTTGATGCAGATGTCGTTTGGGGCGGCCTTGGCGTACTCTATGAAGATGTCGAAATATCGACTTTCATGGAAAATTCCGGAATCGATGAGCTCGAATTCGGGCTCCAGCCGGGTGCGACGCGCATTCTCCGCAACAAGAAACTCATAGGGAAATCTCGCTTGCGGATACTTATAGAGAGCGCGCATGAAGCTGTGGGACGGTGTGTTGTCCAGATGGTAAAAGTAGTCCTTGAGATCCTCACCATGGTTGCCTTGCGGATTGGACAATCCAAATGGCCTTTCCTTGAGAATGGGATCGGCGCCGTTCCAGAAAGCGGTCGAGAAGCAAAGCCGGCAATCAATGTCGCAAAAACCGAGCAAGCCGTCTTCGCCCCAGCGGTAGACCCGGGAGCGTGCGTGATCGTGAGGGAAGTAGTTCCAGGCATCGCCGTCTGCTGAATAGTCCTCCCGCACTGTCCCCCATTGGCGCTCGCTCAGGTAGGGTCCCCAGAGATCCCATGCTTCCCGTCGCTGATCACGTGCGAGAATGCGCTCGGCTTCAGCTTCGGGGGCCATCGGGATTCTTCACCTCGCAGAAAAGTGCTCTCGTGTCACCTCGTTTCAGAACCGAAGCGAAAGATACCGAAAAGGGGCAGGGTCAAATTTCTTTGCTGTCCTAAAAAAACCCGTTAAAGCGGCTATCGACGCTCGCAAATTGCGTCTAACTTTGTTGAGCGATGGGAGAGATCCACCCCAATTTTGACGCCGTCAAACGCGGACAGATCGAGTTGACTCCGCAGGAGCAGCTCAAGTTGGAGAAGGACGGCCTGGACGTTATCCATGATATCTACCGCTACGCGAAGCTGGGATTTTCAGCGATTGCGGAGGCGGACTTCGACAGACTGAAATGGTACGGGGTTTATCGGCAGAAACCGAAGGATAGCGGCTTTTTCATGATCCGGACGAAGATTCCCGGCGGCCAGTTGACCGCCGCTCAAGCCATCAGGCTGTCGGAGCTTGCGGACGAATTTGCGCATGGGTTCTGCGACATCACGACCCGCCAAACAATTCAGTACCACTGGTTGCGAATTGAAGATGTGCCACCAATCTTCGATGCCCTGGAAAAGGTGGGCATCATCACAAGCGGTGCGTGCGGTGACATCACGCGCAATGTCGCTTGCTGTCCAGCCTCCGGCATTAATCCGCACGAGACCCTGGACGCCACCCCACAGATGCTCGAGATCAGCCGGGGATTAACCAACACCAAGGAATTTTCGAACCTCCCACGAAAATATAAGATCGCCATTAGCGGATGCCACATCCACTGCCATCAACCGGATATCAACTGCTTAAGTTTTTTTGGACTGCGCAATGATAAGGGCGACGCCGGTTATGGTGTAAAGGTCGGAGGCGGGCTTTCCAGCTCGCCGCATCTAGCCAAGACCCTCCCAGTGTGGGTCTCACGCGAAGAGGCCTGGCCCGTGGCCAGGGCGATCAGCGAATTGTACCGTGACGAGGGCTACCGCGCGAAGCGTAACCGAGCCCGCTTTAAATTCCTGGTTGCCGATTGGGGCGTGGAGAAAGTCCTCGCCGAGGTTGAAACGCGCCTCGGCTATCAGCTCCCACGCCACGGCGCGTTTGAGTTCCCGCGCGATCAGGAAGCTGATCACATGGGAGTCCACGCTCAAATCCAGCAGGGTCTGTTCTGGGTCGGTTTGACTTTCTCCGGCGGGCGTATCCGAAATGGCGCGCTGGCGGACGTTGGGCGTCTTGCCGGGAA
Source organism: uncultured Verrucomicrobiae bacterium (assembly GCA_963744345.1). Lineage (GTDB taxonomy): Bacteria > Verrucomicrobiota > Verrucomicrobiia > Chthoniobacterales > Terrimicrobiaceae > DASTFP01. The sequence goes on along the minus strand of CAVUTD010000004.1, from coordinate 267,766 downwards.
ATACTGCGAAAATGGGCAGAATTTTGTGCGCCTGACGAACAAGCAGAACCTTATTATCCCGAATGTGCCCGAGGTGAAGCTTCCCGCGATGAAGCGGGAGATGGACGAGTTGGGACTTGTCTATGACTCTTCCAATTTTCGGCAGGGCTGTGTGTCCTGCACGGGTATCGAGTTTTGCAATCTCGCCGTGGCTGAAACAAAAAACCGCATGATCGAAATGGTCACCCAGCTCGAAACGACCAGCGGCTGGTACAAAGACAAGATTCGCGTTCACTTTAGTGGGTGTCCCTCGAGCTGCGGACAGCATCAGGTCGCCGAAATTGGATTTCGCGGGGCGAAAACGAAGGTTGGCGGGAAGATGGTCGACGCGTATGATCTCTTCGTCGGCGGGCATCTTGGCAAGGTCAGTCGCTTCGGCGATCTCCTCAAAGGCAAGATTCTGGCTGCCGACGTCCATTTGGTTATCGACTCCCTTCTCAGGCTATATGCCCTGAACAAGCAAGGAGATGAAATCTTCAGCGAGTTTCTCGCGCGGAGCCCCAAGGAAAGCCTGCTTGCCGTCTTGCCTGAGCGTTATCGGGCCTAGTTCTGGACTCTGCGATTGCGGCTGCACTTCGCCCCGAACTTGACTTGTTCACAGCGCGCTTCTATCTCTCCCGCCATGAGTGAAATTCAGGATCCCGAAGATCGTCTCATTCGCAGGATCTTGATTCTGGTCCCGACGGTTGCCCTCTTGGGTTTTCTCGTAACGGTTCTGTTGATCACGGTGATGGTCTCGAACAATTTCAACATTCTCGATTGGTTGGAGTAGGTCCCGCACCATTTCCGTTGCGTTGCTCGATGGCTGCGCAAAGGCAGGCTCCGAAGATGATGATAATTCCGGAGAAGTACACCCAGAGAAGCAAAAGCATCATCCCGCCGACCGCGCCGTAGATGCCGTAGTTAATAAAGTGCGGCAGGTAATTGACAAAGGCGATCTGACAGAGCATCAGGGCAAAGGTGACGATAAGGGCCGGTAGCCAAACCTGCCTGAACAAAACTCTTCGCCGCGGTGCGAGCTTATAGAGCATGCTGAAGGAGTAAAAGAGAACGGCAACCCCCAGAGCGAACCGGCTTAAATCCAGTAGCCCGGAAACAAAATGAAGATCGAAATTGGGGAAATGTTTTTCTAAAAAGCTTTCAGCGGCAAGCAATGCATTGCGGACTCCCTGAAGAATTGCCGGGGCAATCACTCCAGCGAAAAGCGCGCTGGCGACAATGAGAATCATCAGCAGGTTCTTGAGCGGGGCCTGCCACCAGGGAATTTCAACGGTGTGCCAGGCGCGGTTGACGCCATGAACGAGAGCATGAAAAAAGCCAAGCGAACACCAGAGAAAGATGATCACTGAGACTACGCCGATGCCACCGCGGGCCACCTCGAGCTGGTGCACAGCCTCCCAGATGAAATTCTGTTGAGGGCCGCTGAAGGGCAAGAAGCTCTTTAGCGTGTCGATGATTTGCCCGGAATTAAAGAACGATGATCCGACGGTAAGCAAGAGCGCGAAGAACGGGAAGAGGGAAAAGAGAACGTAGTAAGAAAACGCCGCGGCGCGCTGCTCACCGTCGATTTCGAAGTAGATATTCGTTGTGTGAACGATGGTGCGCCATGCCCTTTGCAGGCCGTTGCGAATCGCGCTGCCCATGGGAGTGACTAATCGCAATTGGCGCCTCGAGAAAAGAAAAAGAGCGCTGGATTTTCGCCCAAGCGCTCCTTGTTAGATCCGGCGGGAGTATTTAGAGAATAATCGCGAGGCTCTGTTTCGTAGCATCCTTTTCCTTTTCTCCCTCTTTGCTTTTTTCGCCACAGCCGCCGCAGCTTCCACCGAAAGCCGAAGCTGAAATGAAACCGGCGCAGGCGAACACGAGGAAAAGTCTTTTCATACGACGGTATAATCGTCTCCTCATCGGCAAAGTCAACTGCTCGTGAAGTCGAATGACTGCTCTCTGTTGGGTGCACATTTTGATCTCAAGCGAAGCTCACGTCCGCCTCTTTCGGCGATTTCTTCTGCCCAGTCGCACACCTCCGAAAGGGTGTCTTTTCCAAGCAGGCGCCCCTTGAATTCCCTGCAATGGGACAGGATTATTCTCGACGCCAGCAGATCTTTCAGGACTGCGGCGAAATCCGCGCCGTCCATCCGGCGGTAGGAAAATGTTCTCCCAAGGCCGAGCCGGACGACCCGCGCGGCATTGTCGGGTTGGTCGTGGGAGCGCGGGATAATGAACTGCGGCACTCCCGCGGCAATGCATTTCGCGGTGGTTCCTATTCCGCCATGATGAACGACCGCACGGCACCGGGAAAAAAGATCCTCGAAGCGGGCGTGCGCGATGTGAAACGCGCCGGCAGGGAGTGATCCCGTAGGGGGGTCCATGCTCAGGAGCAGGCAGCGGATTTTAAGCTCCTGCGAAACGGCAAGAGCTCGGGATTGAAAATGCTGAATATCAAAATTGGCGGAGCCATGGGTCCAAGCGACCGGTGGCTCGCCCGCGCTGAGAAAATTTTCCAGGCCTGCGGGCAAAGGACGCGGCTGGCCAAGAGTAAGGGGAAAACCGAACTGGCGGACCTTTGCAGGCCAGTCAGGCTGCGGAGCAGCGTACCAATCCGGAAACAAAGCGGCGACACCCTCGCTTCCATGGAATGCTTCAGCATAAAAATTTTCCAAGGCAGGAAGATTGAGACTCTTGCGAAAAATATTAAGCCTTTTGCGGGCCCTCTCCCAGAGAAGAACGTCCACCAGACGGAAGAAGAGACTTTTCACCCAGCGAGGAGATCGCGCGAGCCAGGAGAGCTCCTGCAAGAAAACCGGGCACTCATAGACACTCCGAAATAACGCTGGCTGCATGTGGAGCGTCAATCGTGGGACGCCGGCGGCTTCCGCCGCCGAAGCGGCTCCCATGGCCATGCTCGAAAGAACCACCAAATCAAAATCGCCACCAGCCTTGGCGAAGCCTTCCCGGTAGGCTCGAAGCGTCTCGAGCATGCCCCGGACGACCATCTTCGTTCCTTGCATACTGTGCCAGAGACGCGGATCCCGCGCGAAACGAATGAATTGTTCCTCCGTGCCGATGGGCGACCACGGGTAGCCCCGCTGTTCAACAAGGCGTCGATAATGCGGGGTAATCAGGAAGAAGGGCGCATGACCGCGCGCCGCCATTCCCTCAGCCAGCCACAACAGCGGATTGACATCTCCCTCGCTTCCAAATGGGACGAAAAGAACTCGGAGCGGCGAGGATATTCGCTGGGTTCCCTGGGCTGAGCGAGCGTCAGCCACCTAGTTGAACAATATCCTCGAGTGTGAGAATCAGATCTGCATGCGGAAAGATGTCGCGAACCTGGCGGGCATTTCGCGCGCCAATGATGGCTCCAGTGACGTCGGGATTACCAAGCGTCCACGCTGCTGCAATTGCACCGGGAGAGACGCCTCGACGTTCGGCGAGCTCTCGTACGCGCTGGGCAAGCAGCAGATTTTGTGAGAGCTTGGGTTCCTGAAATTCAGCGCTTTTGCTGCGCCAGTCATCGCTCGGGAGGCTGGAAGCGCGCTCGCGCGTCATGGCGCCGGTTAGCAGTCCTGAACCCATTGGGGAGTAAACGATCACACCGATGCCGTGATCTTTGCAGAATGGGAGCAGTTCATTTTCGACGTCGCGGCGAATAAGAGAGTAGGGAGGCTGAAGCGAGGTGACGGGAGCACTGAGCTCAGCGGCCTCAAGTTCCTCGCGACTGAAATTGGAAGCGCCGATCCAGCGCACCTTGCCTTCCTTCTGCAACGCGGCGAGGGTCGCCCAACCCTCCTCAGTTTCGGACAAATCGTCCGCGGGCCAATGAATTTGATATAAATCGATCACCTCGGTATCGAGGCGGCTTAGACTCTTTTCGCATTCCCGCCGAACAGAATCACCCTTGAGCGAATAGTCGATTTCCCTGGCGTCATTCCAGACCATTCCACACTTTGTAAAAACGTAAGGCTTCGTATCGGGCCACTCCTTCAGAGCTTTAGCGACAACCTCTTCGGAGTGTCCGAGACCATAGACCGCGGCGGTGTCGATCCAGTTGATGCCGAGCTCGAGCGCTTGATGGATGGCAGCGATGGAATCCCTGTCCTCTTGAGTGCTCCAGCCGTACTGCCATCCGCCTCCGCCTGCGGCCCACGCGCCGAATCCAAAACGTGTGATACTCAGATCAGAATTTCCTAAGGGGTGTCGCGTCATCGCAGGAGAAGAAACCAGTCCGTTTCAATTTTCAACTGCAAGCATCAAGATTTCGTTTATGATGGGCCTGATGCCATCCAGTGTTCTTGGAGAAAGCTTACAATGCTGTTGCACCGATCCGGTGACCGGATTCTACCGCGACGGCTACTGCCGAACCGGCGCGGGAGACTTCGGCCTTCACACCGTTTGTGCGGTGATGACCTCGGAGTTCCTCGAGTTTTCGGCTGCGAGAGGTAATGATCTGATCAACCCCCGTCCAGAAATGGGGTTTGCGGGCCTCGGTGAGGGAGATCGTTGGTGCCTTTGCGTGAGCCGCTGGAAGGAAGCTCTTGACGCCGGCGTGGCGCCTCCCGTCATTCTGGAGGCGACACATGCCTCAGCGGTGGAGTTCGTTTCCCTTGAGGATCTGATGGCTCACGCGACTGACATCTGAACACTTCCATGAGTAAACGCGTTCTTTGCCTGCTTGCTCCCGGCTTCGAGGAAATTGAGACGATCACGCCGATCGACCTCCTACGACGGGCCGGTGCCGATGTGCTGGTAGCAAGTTTGAGCGAGGAGCGGGCGGTTACCGGGCGCAACGAGCTCACCCTTCAAGCGGACGTTGCCTTAGCGGATGTGGCAAACGAACCTTTTGACCTTCTTCTCGTGCCTGGAGGACCCGGCGTCAAAGCGCTGCGCGCCGATGGGCGGCCGGCCGAACTCGCCAGAGCGTACCACCAGACGGGAAAGATCGTTGCGGCAATTTGCGCCGCGCCGGTCGTTTTGAAGGATGCTGACTTGCTGGAGAACAGGAGGTTTACGGCGCATTTTTCCGTGTACGACGAGCTGCCGAAGGCTCTTGCGCAAGAGAGGGTTGTCCAGGATGGAACAATCCTCACTTCGCGGGGAGCCGGCACCGCCTTGGACTTTGGACTCGCTGCTGTGCGCACGCTTTTCGGCGACGAGAAGGCCGACGAAGTTGCCCGCTCTATCATGGCTTGAGACGTCTGAAAGCACGCATCACCCGACGGATTGGCTCGTTGGCCGGGGAACGAAAAAGGCGGCCCTGAGGACTAAAATCGAAGTTCTCCGCCCTTAACCTTACTCCATGACGCGTTTGCGCCGCTTGTGCGCGCCGGGGCGTATTCCGGTCGCGTATTTCCAGGATTGACGGAAGCGGGCTGTGGGTTCGTTGGCCCAATCACGAAGCACGGTTGCATGATGGAGTTGCCCGGCGGTTTCAAGTTGTGTTCCAAAATACTCCGCGACTTGCTTAGGGCTCTCGTATTCTTCAATCCATTCATCGTGGGACAAAGGGGCGAAGCCCGCTTCGGTGAGCCACTCGTGGAGGTGAGATCCGGCCCGACTGTTTCCACCGTGGCTTTCGAGCAGATCGCGATATCCATTTATTGCGCGACCCACAGCCATCGGCAATGGGCTGATCTCAAAGGCATCCCAGTCCGGGCTGCTCAAAGCGACGAACCCGCCGGGGACCGTGACGCGATAGAACTCTCGCAGTGCCCTTTGCGGTTCCTTGAGATACTCGAGGAGGGAATGAGAGAAGACCACATTGAAGGAATTGTCCGGAAACGGTATCTCGTAGACCGAGCCCGCAAGAAACTCCAGATTCAAAATCTCACGGCCTTCGGCAAGCCGGCGACCTTGGTCAATCTCGAGGGGCGAGATGTCAACCGCCGTTACTTTGCCCGGATACACTGCGTCGGCGATATCGGCGCTGATCGTGGCCGGGCCGCAGCCAGCGTCCAGAACGTCAAATCCTGGCTGCAAAAGCGGTAAGAGGAAAAACCCGTGGCTTTCCAAGTCATGGGTCGCCATGAAACTGGACGAAATCGGCGTGTGCCCTGGGGTATAGAGTTCTTTCGATGTAATGGAATTCATGGGTTAGTGCTTTTCAAAAAACCCGCGTCCAACCTCAGCCGTGAAAGAGAATCCCACGGCCTTCGGCGGGGCCGTGGCTTCGGTGGGTGCTCTCAAATCAGCTCCGCACAATCGCCACGTGCCCAAGGCCTGCGGCCTTGCGTACGGAGGCAGATTTTGTGCTTACAAGCTGAGGGCTCATTTTTGGACGCTTCCTACTCCGGCAACTCCAAGAAGGCAAGCCCTTTCTTCCGAGAAACTTCGGTGCAGCAAAGCCGGTTCAGGCGAGGTGCGCTTCCTTCAGGTGCGAGTGTTTAAGGCCCAGGCTTTCGAAGATCCGGCGGGTCGCATGGGACCGATTAAGGGTATAAAAGTGGATCCCGCGAACCTTGTGCTCGAGCAAATCATGGCATTGTTCGGAAGCGTAGTGGATTCCCACACGAGCCACGCTCTCCGGATCATCCTGGCAACGCCGCAAGGAACGCAACAACCTGGCGGGAAAGCGCGCGCCCGCGGCGAGTTCGGCCATCCTCTTCATTCCAGTAATCGAGGTAATCGGCATGATCCCCGCAACAATCGGAATATTGATGCCCGCCAACTCGCACCGATCGCGAAAATCGTAAAAATCCCGGTTATCGAAAAAGAGTTGTGTCACAACATAATCCGCGCCGGCATCAACTTTTTGCTTGAAGTAGTCCATTTCGAGCAGGCGGTTTGGCGTGGCCGGATGCCCTTCGGGAAATCCAGCCACGCCGATGCCGAACCCCCGCCGGTCGGGGTGAATCTTCCGATCGTTGAAGTTGCGGATGAATTTCACGAGATCAACCGCATGTGGGAACTCATCCTCTGTCTTGCGATACTCCGTTCCCTTGGGCGCATCGCCGCCGAGTGAGAGAATATTACCGACCCCGGCAAGCGCGTAGCGCTCTAGAATCTCGCTGATTTCAGCTTGCTTATGACAGACACAGGTAAGATGAGGAACTGGATCCAGGGAGGTCGTCCCTTTGATGCGCACCACCAGCTCGTGGGTAAGCTCTCGCGTCGATCCACCCGCCCCGTATGTGACACTGACAAAGTGCGGCTGATAGGCTTCCAACTCCCGGATGGTCTCGTACAAACTTTCCACGGCCTCGGGACTCTTCGGGGGGAAGAATTCAAAAGAGAAGGTAGTCCGAGTCGATCGGAAGATGTCTTGAGCATGCATGGAGGTAAGCAAGTGATCCGCGTGCCACGGGGGCGATCAGGAGATCACCAGAGGACGGGGTGTCTGCGGCACCGCGCCAAGCTCCCTGTGGTAGCAGGTTCACGGGCCAGGTTCTTTCTTCTCATCCCGTCCACCATAGCCAAAACTCTTCCCTCCGCCAATAACGACTTCGCTTCCCTTCAAGTCCGGGTCGCGGCCAGTTGCTCGCGAAGCTGCCGGATCCGGCGCAGAAAGTGAGCCTCATCCCGAGTGAGCTGCGAACCAGCCAGCGGCAACTCCAACTGCTGGGTGATAGGAGAACTTTTGCGGGTGATCTTCAGAATTAAATGACGAACGCTTTTCATATCGCCTTGACTCTGCCAAAAGCTATGGGACATCTGGTGTCCTATGCTGAAAGATAAAACAAAATCGTCCCCGCGCTCCGGTCCAGACTCTTTGGGCCCGCGGACGACGCGTCCCCCGCTGGCCCGAATGATCAGGATTCACGACCTGCTTTCCGCCGGGCGATTTCCGAATTGTTCGCTCCTGGCCCGGGAATTCGAGGTGTCGGCGAAGACGGTTCAGCGCGATGTGGACTTTATGCGCGACCAGCTTGTGCTGCCGATTGAGTATGATCGCGCGCGGCATGGATTTTTCTACACGCAAGCGGTTGCCCAATTCCCCTTGATCACGGTGAGTGAGGGCGAGTTGGTCGCTCTTCTGGTTGCGCAAAAGGCTGTCGAGCAGTATCGGGGCACTCCCTTCGAGAAGCCGCTGCAGACCGCTTTTCGAAAGTTAGTGTCCAGTCTGGGCGACGAGGCGAGTGTGTCTCTGCATGAGTTATCCGGGGCGGTTTCCTTTCACCATGCCGGGGTTCCCCGCAGTCAGATCGATATCTTCGAACTGCTGATGCAGGGTGTCGTCGCCAGACAGTTGGTCGAGTTTGACTATCTCTCGCTTCGCGCCAGGCGACCGGAGCGCCGGCGGGTGGCTCCCTATCACCTCGCTTGCATCAACAACCAGTGGTATCTGATCGCGCAGGACCAGGCTCGCCAGGACCTTCGCACCTTCGCGTTGACGCGGATTAGCGGAGTAACAAAACTGAAGAGCTCCTTTAGGCGGCCGCCGGATTTTTCCGTTTCCGAAATGCTTTCTGGAAGTTTTGCGGCGTTTCAGGCTGGCAAGACGGAAGGCGTTCGGATTCGCTTCGATAGCGTTGCCGCGCGACTTGTTTCTGAGCGGCAATGGCATGGGTCGCAAGAGATCCGTCAGATCGCGGCGGGTGGCATCGAGGTCACAATGCAAATCGGCGTCGCTCCCGATCTGGAAAGCTGGATTCTGGGGTGGGGCGACCACGCGGAAGTTATTGAACCCATCGCACTACGAGATCGCATTATGCGGACGATTGGAAGGATGGCCGCGAAGTATAGTCCCTCGCGAGTTAAGTGATCAGTCGGCCAGCAGATAAGGTGAAAAAGCTAAACTTGAGAAAAAATGACGATGCGGGCATTCGCAGAAGAATTCAGACAACTCTTTCCTGGGCGAATTCTTCTCTGCAGCATATGCTTTTGCTTGATGGAGGAGTGGGAAACCACGACAACCTTTGCCTATGAGCGAGACTCGCGCACTCGGTCCGACGGTCGCTAGTGGCCGCCAAGCCGACAACCTGACGCCGCAGTTCGAGGCGGAGATCGATGAAATCGTTTCACATTATCCTGTATCAAAGCGCAGCGCATCTTTGCCGCTGCTCCATTACTGGCAAAATCATTTTGGATATCTGGATGACAGCGGCATTGAATGGATCGCGACGCGGTTAGAGCTTCGGCCGGTCAATATCTACGAGCTTGTGACCTTTTATCCCTGGTTCCGCCGAGAGCCCGCGGGCAAGGCGATCATCCGGGTTTGCCGGACGCTGGCCTGTGCGATGGCTGGCAGCTATGCGGTTAAGGAAGAGCTTTGCGCGACGATTGGTCTCGACCCGCACGAGGAACATCACGGCTACGGCAGCCCGCCGCCGACGACTAAGGACGGCCGATTTAGCGTGGAGTTCGTTGAATGTTTGGCCAGTTGCGGCAACGCGCCTGTTGCGTTGATCAACGATGAGTTGCGCGAAAGGATTTCTCCTGAGGCTGTTTCCGGCCTTTTGCAGGGCGAACCAACGAGCACGACGAAGTCGTTTGTGATGCCTCCCCCGCATCCCAAGGAACGCCGCATCATCTTCGAGAACATCAGCAAAGCGGGCTATGACAGCACGATTGAAACCTACCTTGCCCATGGTGGCTACGAGTCGCTCCGCAAGGCAATGACCATGAAGCCGGCGGAGATCGTTGATGCTGTCAAAGCCTCCAATCTTCGCGGCCGAGGCGGGGCGGGATTTCCCTGTGGGGCGAAGTGGGGCTTCATCAAGTATGACGATGGCAAACCACACTACATCGTCGTTAACGCGGACGAGTCCGAGCCCGGCACCTTCAAGGATCGCTATATTCTTCATTACGACCCTCATCAACTCATCGAAGGATTGGTTATCTCAGCTTACGCGACCAATACGCACCTCTGTTACATCTATATCCGTTGTGAGTTTCCCGATGCCGCGCGGATCGTTTGGAAGGCCATTAATGAGGCGCGCGCAAAGGGCTTCCTCGGGAAGAACGTTCTCAACTCAAACTTCGACGTGGAGGTTTATGTGCACCAGGGTGCAGGAGCTTATATCTGCGGCGAGGAAACGAGCCTGCTCGAGTCGCTGGAGGGGAAGCGCCCATACCCGCGTATCAAGCCGCCCTATTTCCCGGCTGTTCTCGGGCTGTATTTGAAACCGACCATCGTCAACAATGTGGAAACGATCTGCCATGTGAAGCACATCATTCGCTTGGGGGCTGCGGAGTACGCGAAGATGGGAACCTCGGGCGATGGCGGAACGCGCACCATGTGCGTGAGCGGCGATGTGATGAAACCCGGATTTTACGAGCTTCCTGCGGGCGCGGTCACGGTGGGAGAATTGATCTTCGATGTCTGCGGTGGCCTACGACCCGGTCGCAAACTGAAGGCGGTGATACCTGGAGGCAGTTCCGCAAAAGTGCTGCGAGCCGATGAGGTGTACAAGATGAAGGCCAAGGACGCTGAAGGAAAAATGGTCGACAAAGAAATCAAGATGCTTGACGTCGTCATGGATGCTTCGAGTCTCGCCGCCGTGGGAACCATGATCGGCAGCGCCGGCGTGATGGTGATGGACGACTCGCGTGACATGGTTTGGGCGTTAAACAACTTGAATCAGTTTTATGCCCACGAAAGCTGCGGCCAGTGCACGCCCTGTCGGGAAGGAAGTCTCTGGATGTCGAAAATTACGACGCGCATGCTGGATGGAGGTGGGGTGACCAACGATGCTCAGGTGCTCAAAAGTGTGGCCGATAACATCGCCGGACGGACCGTTTGCGCTTTTGGTGAGGCCTGTTCATGGCCCACGCAAAGTTTCCTCGCAAAGTTCCCCAAGGAATTCGAGGCCGCGGGAGTAGCCGGCAAAGAGGCGGCAAGAGAATAAGCGACGGGGTTCCGCTTCCCGGATATCTTCTCTGAGGGGCGCAAGGGGAGAGTATGAATGACTATCTTCGCTTGCCCCGCGAGATACAACGGGGCTTCCGTACCCGCTCTTGGATCCGCCAGGGATAATTTCGAGCGGCCCCCGACATTTGCGAATCATACCTCGCTGCGGCTCGGCCATATCACTCCTGCTAATGTTCCCTTCACTCCGGATTGGAGGCGAGCGACTCAGGTCAACTCCGCGCCTTGCAAAAACCATTGACGTTTATGAGCGAATTGTCTTGAACTGATCTGTTCGCGGCTGATGCAAGAGTTCGCGAAAAAATCCGTAAAAGAATGTCCCTTTCTTTAACGAAAAAGTAACCCCACAACCAGCTCCCTCCATGAAGCGCCTCTTATCTCTATCCCTCGCCGTTACTCTCCTCGCCACTTTGAGTGCGGTGGCTCAGAAGACAGTAAACATCGTCACGGTCAACAATCCGGACATGATTACCCTCAAGAAGCTGTCCACCAAGTTCGAACAGGCAAACCCGGATATCAAACTCAACTGGCTTGTGCTTGAGGAAAACATCATGCGCCAGCGGATAACCACTGACGTCTCTACGGGAGGTGGCCAGTTTGACGTGATCTTTATTGGCCTTTATGAGGCGCCGCTCTTTGCCAAGCGTGGCTGGCTTACCGAGATGGCCAATCTCCCCGCCGAGTACGACATTGAAGACGTTTTCAAGTCACTGCGCGATGGGCTCTCGTACGATGGAAAGCTCTATGCCTTGCCCTTCAATGGAGAGAGTTCGATGCTGATGTATCGAAAGGATCTCTTTGAAGCGAAGGGGCTCACGGTGCCCGAGCAAGCAACCTATGCCGATATCAAGAAATGGGCTGAAGCCTTAAACGACAAAGCGAAGGGCATCTATGGAATTACCCTCCGCGGGAAGCCAGGCTGGGGGGAGAATATGGCTTTCGTCAGCACGCTGGTGAACACTTTCGGGGGCACTTGGTTCGACATGGAATGGAAGGCTACCATCGATAGCCCAGAGTGGAAAAACGCCATCAGTTTCTACGTCGATCTGATGAAGGCCTACGGGCCTCCGGGAGCCACCTCCAACGGGTTCAACGAGAACTTGACCATCTTTGCCACGGGCAAGGCGGCCATGTGGATCGATGCCACTTCCGGTGCGGGTCCGCTCTTCGATCCCAAGGAATCCCAAGTTTCCGACAAGGTGGCCTTCGCCAATGCGCCGATCGAGAAAACGCCCAACGGTTCCCATTGGCTATGGTCCTGGGCGTTCGCCATTCCCAAGTCCTCCAAGGCTTCCGAAGAGGCTAAGAAGTTCGCGCTTTGGGCGACCTCCAAGGAATACATCAAGATGGTTGCCGATGAGACGGGCTGGGCGACCGTGCCTCCCGGAACTCGGAAATCGCTTTACGAGAATGAAGAATATCTGAAAGCGGCTCCCTTCGCCGCGGTGACTCTGAAAGCGATGCAGACCGCGGATCCGACCAATCCGGCGATCAGGCCTGTGCCCTATACCGGCGTCCAATTCGTGGGCATCCCCGAGTTCCAATCCTTCGGGTACTGTTGTGGGGCAGAATGTGGCTGGCGCCTTGGCCGGCAAGATGACCGTGGATCAGGCTCTGAAGGCAAGTCAGGCGGCGGCGAACAAAGCTGTTAAGCAGGCTGGATTGCAAAAGTAACTTCGTTCCACGGCGAGCCTCCGAAATTCCGTGAGCACCGCCCAACAGCCCGCAGCGCCGATTATCGCGCCTGAAGAAGAAGAGCCGAGCAAGGTTTTGCCCTTGCTTCAGGCGCCGGCGGTAGGCGTTTTGCTCCTGTGGATGATCGTCCCTCTGGGGATGACCATCTACTTTTCGTTCATCCGAAAGAATCTGCTCAACCCGGAGCTCACGGGATTTGCGGGGTTCGAGAACTACCGGTACCTTTGGGAAGACCCTGCGTTCGTCCCAGCGATCATCAATAGCATCATTTTGATCGGGGCGGTGCTGCTCATCACGGTCGTTCTGGGAACCCTGTTGGCCGTGCTCTTTGATCGGGAGTTCTTTGGAAAGAACATTGCGGCGCTTCTAGTCATCGCGCCGTTCTTTGTCATGCCGACGGTGAGCGCCCTCATCTGGAAGAACATGATGATGCATCCGGTTTATGGGCTTCTCGCCGTGGTGATGGGAAAGTTTGGCTTACCGGCGATCGATTGGTTTAGCACCCATCCTCTGCTTTCCATCATCATTATTGTTTCCTGGGAGTGGCTGCCCTTTGCGTTCCTCATCCTGTTTACCTCGATCAAGTCGCTCGATCAGGAGCAGAAGGAAGCAGCGGCGGTCGACGGCGCCAATCCTGTGCAATTCTTCTTTTATGTCACCCTGGCGCACCTGAGCCGGGCGATCGGCGTGGTCGTCATGATTGAGACGATCTTTCTCTTGTCGATTTTCGCCGAAATCTACACCACCACCTCCGGCGGACCCGGAACGGCCACCACCAATCTAGCCTTTTTGGTGTATGCCCTGGGACTTCAGCAGTTTGACGCCGGCATTGCTTCGGCTGGAGGAATTCTCGCGGTCATCCTGGCAAACATCGTGGCCTACTTCATGGTCAAATTGGTGGCGAAAAACCTCCAGTCCCGTTGATATGGAAGAGTCTAAGCTTAGCAAATGGGCTTTCGGCATTCTTGCCTGGCTTGTCGCAATCATCATCTTCTTTCCCATCTTCATCATGATCATCACCGCGTTCAAGAACGAGCGCGAAGCTCAGTCGCTGAGCCTGTTTTTCCTGCCCACCCTGGAATCCTTTTATGAGGTTTTCGCCCGAAGCAACTATTTGCAATACGTGTTGAACTCGATCTTTGCGTCGATCGGTTCGACCCTGCTCTGCTTTGCGCTCGCTATTCCTGCGGCCTACCGCATGGCCTTCTATCCCACGAAAAAGACTCAGTCGACCTTGGTTTGGATGCTCTCAACCAAGATGATGCCGGCGGTGGGTGTTCTGATTCCCCTCTATATCCTTTGCCAGACCTTCGGGCTGCTGGACAACATTTTCGCGCTCATCATCATTTACGCGCTGATCAATCTGCCGATCGCGGTGTGGATGGCTTACACTTACTTTTGCGAAGTTCCGGGTGCCATTCTTGAGGCGGCGCGTATCGATGGGGCGACCATATGGGGGGAGATGTGGCATGTGCTGCGTCCCATGACGTTGCCAGGTCTTTCTTCTACCGGGCTGCTCCTGATCATTCTTTCCTGGAACGAGGCGTTCTGGAGTCTCAATCTGACCAGCGTAAATGCGGCGCCACTGCCAGTCTTTATTGCCTCCTATTCCAGTCCGGAGGGATTGTTTTGGGCGAAATTGTCCGCGGCGTCCTTCCTGGCGGTGGCCCCGATCATGGTGCTGGGCTGGATGACGCAGAAACAGCTTGTCCGCGGACTGACCTTTGGCGCGGTGAAATAGTGTCCACCTCCTTTTCTGGCTTATGAATGACGGCTCGGTTCACATGAAAAACCTGGTGAAGACCTACCTGGATGAGCATGGGAATCCCTCATTCACTGCGGTCAAGGGGATTAACCTCGATATCCAGGACGGCGAGTTTATGGTTCTGGTCGGTCCCTCGGGGTGCGGAAAATCGACCACCTTGCGAATGCTGGCTGGACTGGAAAGTATCAGCGGGGGAACAATCTCGATTGGCGACCGGGTGGTTAACAAGGTGCGCCCCAAAGATCGGGGTATTGCGATGGTCTTCCAGAACTATGCGCTCTATCCCCACATGACGATCTTCGACAACATGGCCTTTGGTTTGAAGCTCGCCAAGAAACCGAAGGAATTCATTCAAGAGAGCGTGAACAAGACTGCGAAAACGTTAGGGCTCGAGAAGATGCTCGAGCGCAAGCCGGGCGCGCTTTCGGGAGGCCAACGCCAGCGCGTGGCCCTGGGTCGCGCCATTGTTCGTGATCCGAAGGTTTTCCTCTTCGACGAGCCGCTTTCCAACCTGGACGCCAAGATGCGTGTGCATATGCGTTCGGAGATCTCTCGACTCCACACACAACTGACCACCACGATGGTTTATGTGACGCATGACCAGGTGGAAGCCATGACGATGGGGGACAGAATTTGCGTGATGCGCGATGGCGCCATTATGCAGGTGGCCGATCCGCTCACGCTTTACCGCCAGCCTGAGAATATTTTCGTCGCCGGATTTATTGGTAGTCCGCCGATGAACCTCCTTAAGGGTAAGGTTCAAAAGCTCGATAGTGGTTTGGCATTTGTCGAGGATGGGCAGACGGGCGCCCTGACTATTCCTTTGCGTGGTAAACTCGAAAATCTGGCCTCTAAGTATGTTGGCAAGCCAGTTCTTTTTGGAATTCGACCCGAGCATCTCAGCGATCAGGTGAGTGATCCCGATCACGTTCCGGTTACTGCAGCCATCGAAATTGCCGAACCGATGGGTTCCGAATCGATTGTCTACTTCAAAGCAGCAACCGGCAGCTTGATCGCACGCGTGCCCGGTGAACACCTTTATCATCCTGGAGAACGACTGACCGTCCAACTGAACATGGAGAAGGTCCATCTCTTCGACGTCGAAACCGAAAATGCTATTCGAGAGAATTAATGGCGTTTTCTCACAAGGTGTCTGAACCAGCTTTGTTCCCGTTCAACTTTGCGATGCTGTTGAGCGATCGCCTGTCCGGCCATTTGCTGACAACTTCTAAGTTAAAGGCACCAGAGCAGGCGGGGTGTTTATGAACGAGAAGACACCAAGAGTCTTATGAATCAGACAATGATGGGAGCCGTGCTCCCTGGAAACAGCACGGTTGAGTTTAAGGATTTCCCAGTTCCCGAACCCGGCCACGGAGAAGTGCTCGTGAAAACGAAATCCTCCACGATCTGTGGCAGCGATATTCGAGCAATCTATCGTGAGCACGTCGGCAAGGGTCCGGAGGGATACCAGAACAAAATCGCCGGACACGAACCGTGCGGGCAAATTGTCGAAGAAGGTCCCGGTTTGAGGCGATTCAAAAAGGGCGATCGCGTAGTCATCTATCATATTTCCGGATGCGGGGTCTGCAACGACTGCCGTCGAGGTTATATGATCAGCTGCACAAGCCCCTTTCGGGCAGCGTACGGGTGGCAAAGGGATGGAGGCATGGCGCCTTATATTCTTGCCGAAGAGAAGGACCTTGTCGCTCTACCTGATGAGCTTTCTTATACCGATGGTGCGCAGGTGGCGTGCGGTTTCGGAACGGTCTATGAAGGGCTTGAAAAAATTGGTATCTCTGGCGATGATGCCGTGTTGGTGGTTGGCTTGGGTCCGGTTGGGCTTGGCTGCCTTGATGCTTGCCAGGGCGATGGGTGCTAACAAGCTCATTGGCGTCGACGTCGTTGAGGATCGCTTGAAGGTCACGGAAAGCCTCGGCTTGGCCGACCATGTGCTCAAAGCGGGACCGGACAACGTCGAGGAGATTCGAAGTCTGACGGGAGGTCAGGGGGTGGAAAGGGCATTTGACGCCAGCGGCAGTGACAAAGGACGACTGACGGCGATCCAGGCTGCTCGCAAATGGGGCAAGATTGCGCTCGTGGGTGAGGGCGGAACATTAGGCTTTCGGCCAAGTCCGGACATGATCCATGATCAGAAGACTCTTTATGGATCCTGGGTGACGAGCATCTGGTTGATGGAGGATCTTGTAGAGCGGATTACGCGATGGAAGATTCATCCTGAAGACCTCGTGACAAACAGATTTCCCCTGGAAAAGGCCGACGAAGCTTATGCTCTTATGGCCAGCGGGAAGTCTGGCAAGGTTGCGGTCGTTTTCGACGAGGAGCTTAAGTAAGACAGCATTCCATTCGGTGAGGCTTGCTCGTGGCCGACGCAGAGTTTCATTGCGAAGTTCCCGAGGAGTTCGATGCCTTGGGATCACCCGCCAAAGAGGCCGCAAGAGATTAAGAGTCTTGGTTCCGCGTCTCGGATACCTCTTTTCTGAAGGGCTGCCCTCAGGCACACCTCATTAAATCGTCTTCCTCAAGGCGGCAAGCCGAGGGCTGTCGATCGGATTGGAAACCTTGCCGTATCGCTTGACCAACGTTCCTATAATAAAAAATTCGATGTAGGATGGTGCGTTTGAACTGTCACTCTAAGTCCATCCACCTCGCGTTTCATGCAATCGATCGCTCGTATTCATGAGAGGTAAGAGATCGCGTTGTCAGCAATGAGGCCGCCGCAGGATAGCGCGCACCGCTTGTACCTCCTATACGCCTTGCGGAGCTTAAGCCGATTCGGTAATCGACTTCTGTGCCGTGGCTGCATCAAGCCGCGCGCGGTAGTCTTGATAAAGTGCGGCATAAGGTTCGACCCAGGCCGCCACCGGCTCGATCTCTTGCAGGTTCAGTCCCTCTCCAAACGGCAGTGCGACGCCTGTGGCACCTTGCGCCGCGATAAGAGCTGCGCCGATGGCCGTAAGTTCAGGCTCATCGACCACTTTCACCGGTTGCCCAAAGATGCTCGCGCGTAATTCTATGAAGGCGTGCGAACGTGCCCAGCCACCAGCTGCGAAAATCGGGGCAGGCTTGGCACCGGCCGCCAATATCTCATCAAACAGCCTCCGCGCGTAGAAGGTCGCAGCCTCTAAGGCGGCTCGCACATCAGCTTCGGTCGGTTCGTGGCCAGACCGCACGAGCAATTCGTCAGAACCGGGGATTGGTATAGGACGATCGAGAGGGAGACCCGGAATACGCTCCAACGCAAGCAACCGCCCAAGAACATTGGTGGTCCCGCGAAGTGGTTGGATCGCCGCCGCCAATTCAAAGACGCCGAGACAGGACAGGCCAGGGTTGCCCATCGCCGGCACCGAAAAGGCCACGTAAGGATCGAGCTTCGGTTCGCCCACATGTGTCGTCTCGCCGTAAATCAGGTTGGCCGTTCCCATCGAGTCCACCAAGGCGTCGGGATGTAATCGCCGGATTGTGGCGGCGGCCATCGGATGATCATGTCCGCCGGCTACGACTACCGTCGCTGTAGACGCGGCTCCGCTCTCGAGCAGCGGCCCGTTCCGAACACTGCCCAGGACAGTGCCAGCAGGTACCACGGGTGGCAGAGCCGGGGCGCCCGCGGCTGTCAACAGGGGCTCGATCCAACAGCGTGCATACACATCGTAGCAGCCAGTCCGAGCAGCGAGGGTTTCGCTCATGAAGGGGCGACCCGTCCAGGCCACTGCCGGGTAATCGGTCAGAGCTATCCAGAATGCAGCGGATACAAGGTCGGTTGGTCGGTTCTGTCTGAGCCATAGCCACTTAGCGGCCGTTCGGGAAGAATCGATTGCTAGCCCCGCCTGCGCGGCGTAACGGGAAGTCCGTTGTAGAACGCTCGCCTGCATCGCGGCCCGCTCGTCGAACCATGGAAGTGAAAGGCCAATTGGTGTAAGGTCGGCGCGGACACCTACTCCGTCTTCACCTACTCCTACGACAGCGATCGCTTGAAGTGGCAGAGATTGGCCATGCGTATGCCAACCTTCGATGATCATTTCCTCAATCATCGCGACCAGCCGAAGCACATCGGTCGCTACGCCGCTGTCGTCGGGAACGCGCGGTGTCGGAACGGATTTAGTCCAGACCGCGCGGGCGCGCTCGTTCACTAATATCACCTTGACATTAGTGGACCCGATATCGACACCGCAGGTGAGTGCGCTCATCGGGAAGAGTTGCCTCTCCAACAGGCTACCAGCAACGCGTGAAGCGAAGTCATGCAAATTCCTCCATCAGCACCTTCAAAGCTTTCAGTTAAACTCCCACACGAACGCCCAAGGATCAGGGTGACCTCGCCGGTGGGCTCTGGCTACTTCGTCCAGCCTTGATACTCGTTCACGTTCTCGCGGGTGATCAGTTTGACCGGGATCAATATCGTTTCCTGTTCGGGCTTCTTGCCGTTCATGACCCCGTAACCAACTTCGACGGCTTTTTTCGCCATGGTGTACGGATCTTGAGCCGGAGTGGCTTCAAACAGGCTCCCCTTGCTTTTGAGCGTAGTGGCGCCGTCGGGCGAACCGTCAACTCCCACGATGAAGAACTCCTTTCGTTGCGCCTGCTTGGCGGCGAGGTCGCAGCCAATACCCGTCGGATCATTGATCGCGAAAACGGCGTCAAGTTTCGGGGACGCGGTCAGAAGATCGGTCATCACTCGCAATCCGCCATCGCGACTGCCACCAGCATTTTGGTCTTGAGACAAGATCTTGATATCCGGGTGTTTCTTAAGCACCTCGAGCGCACCCGCCACACGGTCTTGCACCGAGCTGATCGGAGGACCATTCACGATGACCATCTGCCCTTTCCCCTTTAGCTTATCGACGATGTATTGGCCCGCTTGCTGCCCGGCTTGCTTGTTGTCCGACATCACCGTCGCGTCCACGCCGCCTTCAGCGGCGACGTCAACAGCTATCACCACGATACCCGCTTCTTTAGCCCTCTTGACGGCCGGAGCGATACCCTTACTGTCGGCGGCGCCAAGAATAATCATATCGACCCCGGCGGAAATAAGATTGTCGATCTGGTTTGTCTGATTGTTCACATCATAGGCCCCACTCGAGAGCGATGTGATTTTGACCTCTGGGTTATATTGCTTCGCTTGGTCCTCGACGCCACGGACGATCTGCACGAAAAAGGGGTTACTGAGGTCGGCGACCGGCAGACCGACCGCCTTGAGTTGCTTCTCAGCGCCAAGCAACGGCGACGCAAGAAGGGTTGCGAAGAGGAGACAAAGAGAGCCTTTAAGTGAAGCAGTCATTTTCATACATGAATGATTTTGCAGCGGGTAAAGAAATGAGCGTGAAGAAACCCTACTACTGTGCATGTTTGCTACGAAGTTCGATGGTTCAATCTTCGCCTTGAAGAGCTTTCTTCATGCTATCCGCACGGTTTGAGGCACGGAGTAATCTTATCCGTCCGCGAGCGGCTTCTGTCACCTTGTCCATCGCGTGCTTCGAAATGCCGTAATGCCGTGGTTCATGCGGATCCGATGATTTTTGAGCCACTCCTTCTTCCAAGCCGGATATCCACGCCTCGAATATAGCTGCCCCTATGTTTACCTTCACGACTCCCAGGTCCAACGAAGTTGTAAGGTCCTCAGGATCGATGCCACTTCCGCCATGAAGAACCAACTGTCCTCCGGTGCGAGCCGCAATTTCCTTCAAGAGTGGCAGCTTGAGTCTGCTGGGCTGTCCGTGTACCGAGCCGACGGAAATAGCAAGCATGTCTATTCCGCTCTCCTTGAACATGCGTTCAGCGTCGTCGGGAGTACATTCCTGGACTGTTCCAGCCTGGTGTTCTCCTCCAAACTGACCAATTTCGCCCTCGATGACCGCGTCAAGGGCATGCGCTACTTCGGCGGCTTTTCCCGTCTCTCGCACGTTGTCCTCGAGAGCAAGGCTTCCCCCATCAAACATGACCGAGCGATAGTCATTTTTGAGACACTGAAGAACCATCGGCAAACCGGTTGGATGGTCGAGGTGAAGAACAATTGGCACTTTCGCCCGTTTGATGACGAGGCGGCTCATACTGGCAAGTTCTTCAATGCCGCCGTAGTCGAGATCGCCGTAAAAAGTCTGCATTAATATAGGCGCGTTTTCAAGATCGGCTGCCTTGGCAACAGCTTTTGCGATCTCAAGATTCCAGACATTAAAAGCAGGAAAGGCGTACTTGTTTTCAAACGCGTGCCTGTAGAATATTTTGGGAGAATTAACTAACATGTGTATTTAGGGATTAACCGAACAAACAGTTGAGAACAATTTGCGTTTTGGCAAGGAAAAACGTACAATAAACCACAAAATGTGCGAAAAAATGTTCGATTGATGTGATTTTTCTGGATAGGAGCCGGCGGCGGCCCTACATTCCCAAAGCCATTAATCTAGAAGGCCCAAAAAATGAAAGCGTTGCAATTCCCTCGTGTAAATCAGACCGAAATTGTCAGTCTTGAAAAACCTTCCATCTCAGGGCGAGAAGTGCTCGTCAGGGTCGGGGCTTCAGGAATTTGTCACACTGATATCGAAATCCTCAAAGGAAATTACGGAGCCAACTTTCCTGTCATTCCGGGACACGAGTTCGCCGGCATCGTAGAGCAGGTGGGAAAAGAAGCAGATCCGCGCCTTATCGGTCGCCCAGTAGTGGTTGATCCAAACGTTCCCTGTCATCAATGTGCCGCCTGTGCGGCAGGGTTGTTCAACAAGTGTTTAAATCTCAAAACGTATGGTTCCACCCTCGATGGCGGCTTTTCTGAATACGTGGCGGTGGATGCTGGGACGGTCCATTCAGCTGAGGGTCTATCGATGCGAGCTGCTGCGCTAGCGGAACCTTTGGCGTGCGTTTTGCACGGTCTCAATCGCCTGAGCCTCTCGCCCCAGCAAAGCACGATTATTTTCGGCACGGGACCGATCGGGATGTTGATGCTTCAGGTTTTGAAAGCCAGAGGCGTTACTGAAGTGGCGTGTGTTGACCGACACAGCGGCCGTCTTGAAACAGCGCGTCGACTGGGTGCTCAGGCGTGTTTTCAAGCTGATGAGATCGGCCCAGATACTCATCGCCGGGAGTTCAATGTTGCCATCGACGCTACAGGCATTCCTGGCGTGATCCAAATGTTACCCGATCTGGTAAAGGATCGAGGAACAGTCCTCTTGTTCGGAGTTTGTCCGCCTCAGGCTCGAGTCCCCTTCTCGCCTTTCGAGATTTATGACAGGGAGTTGGCGATCCTCGGTTCGTGTTCGCTGTGCGGCGAGATCGAAGAAGCTCTCGACTTGCTGAGGAAGGGAGCCATTTCGGTGGACGAAATTGTATCTCACCAGGTGAGCTTGGAAGAAATGCCGGAATATCTGTCCCGAGTCGGAAGTCCTGATACACTCAAGGTGCAATTGGTTTTCGATACGCCCGACTCGCGATAGGGAGACCTTTCACTTCAAAAGAGTGGCCTTGCGCACAGGGGCGGGAATAGTAGTCTGGCCGCGGTCGGCAGATCGAATGAAAGACAATCAGGAGGCAAATTCTTCTCCCTCGTCCGTGGGCGGTGCCAACGTGTCGGAACGTGCGCATTCCATCCTGGAGTCTTTCAAAGCAGAGGGGTCTGTGAAGACAAGCGAGCTTGCCAAGGCATTCTCCGTCTCTGAGATGACGATCCGCCGCGACTTGGATGAGCTCGTACAACTCGGGCTGGCGCGGCGTGTCCACGGTGGGGCTGTTTTCCTGACCGCTCCAGAGGAGAAGGCTCGCCCCGTCGGTGATTCTTCGAATATGAAACTTGTGGCGAGAAAGGCTCTCCAGCTTTTTCCCTCGCACGGCACGGTTTATCTGGATGCCGGAAGAACTTCCATGGAATTAGCACGTGTGATTCCCGAGCTACCGGCGGCCCAGCGAGACACCTTGCGGATCGTGACACATGCGTCCAATGTTGCAACTTACCTCTCAGAGGTTAGGGCGGTCCGAAGCGTTCACCAGATCGGGGATGACATCGACCAAGTCACGCTCGCGGCCGTTGGCCCGCAGGCCTTGGAACAACTTCAGGGGCTTCACTACAATGTCTTCTTCATGGGAGTGAGCGGAGCGGATCCCGAGGCCGGCTGGACAAACAACAACCTCGCGGAATCGAAGGTTAAACAGGTCGTCATGAGACATGCAGCCAAGATCTACGTGATTGCCGACAGTTCGAAATGGCGGTTAGTTAACTTCGCCCCGATTAGCCCGTTCGACGCTGTCGCAGGCTGGATAGTTGACCGCAATCGAGAGGCCGAGATCCGCCCGTTTTTCTCCCGTTTAAAGTGTGATCTAATCTTTGCGGACTAGACGATTCTTGTCGGACGCCTTTACCTGGCGCTTGGTATGCATTTTCGGAGTCCAAGTCCGGCCATGGTTGTTCTCCAGTCCGAAGCTTACGACCGAAAGTTGCGCAGACCATCAAACAATTAAGAAGTCCGGTTGGCAGTATCGCTTAATTTGTTCGATTCTACTTTTTTCTTGAAACGGCTTGCGGTTCTCGCTTACATTCGAACATTCGAACATTGTCTGTGAATCTGTCTTGCCTCAGCTTGTACGACTCGGACTGGTGCGGGTGTCTCACAGTGGAGCTGTTTCGCTGACTGCTCCAGGGAAGAAGCGTCGGTCCGAGGATGATTCTGCGAAATAGGAAACTTGTGGCGAGAAGAGCTCTCCAGCTTTTCCCTCTGCAGGGCACGGTTTACCTGGATGCCGGAAGAACTTCCATGGAATTGGCGCGTGTGATTCCCGAACTACCGGCGTCCCAGCGAGACACCTTGCGGGTCGTGACACATGCGTCCAACATTGCAAGTTACCTCTCAGAGGCCAGGGCGATCCGAAGCGTTCACCAGATCGGGGGCTACATCGACCAAATCACGCTCGCGACCGCCGGCGCGCAGGCCTTGGAACAGCTTCAAGGGCTCCACTACGATGTCTTCTTCATGGGCGTGAGCGGAGCGGATCCCGAGGCTGGCTGGACAAACAACAACCTCGCGCAATCCAAGGTCAAACGGGCCGTGATGAGAAATTCAGCCAAGGTCTATGTGATTGCCGACAGTTCCAAATGGCGGTCAGTTAACCTCGCCCCGATTGGCCCGTTCGACGCTGTCACAGGCTGGATAGTTGACCGGAATCGGGAGGCTGAGATCCGCCCTCATTTTTCCGGCTTAAAGTGTGATTTAATCTTCGCGGATCAATTCCTCTCGGGTGGCTAACGACTCGATTGCACTTCGGAGTTCCAAGCCCGCCACCCCTATCTTCCGTTCCGAGCTTTCTATCTGGAAATTGCGCAAACAATCAAACAATTCAGAAGTCCGATCGCCGATTTTCCTAGACTGTTGTTCGATTTGTGACATTTTGTTCTTGAAACGAGTCTCGCTTCTCCATTATCCTGGACAAATCGAACATTTCGCAAAAACTGTCTGGATCTAACACCCTCGAAACCTAACATTCCTTCCAACCTCGAACGCAGAAGCAGCGCCACTCACTGACGGCGGCCAGATATACCCCAGTTGGAGAGGAAATTTTAGTCATGAAGAACTCACCAGAGGCTACCGATGAAAAAACTTATTAATGAACCAAGTGCCGTCCTCCACGAGTTCCTCGAAGGGTTTGTTTCCGTTTCGCCCGGACTCCAGCTGTTGCCAAACCGACGCGTCGTCGTCCGCTCCGATTTTACCGCTGAGCTTAGGGATAGGGAAGTGGCGTTGATTTCCGGCGGAGGCAGTGGACACGAGCCCGCTCATGCGGGTTATGTCGGAGCGGGAATGCTAAGCGCGGCTGTGGCCGGCGATGTCTTCACCTCACCGAGCGTGGACGTAATACTCGAAGGAATTCGCGCTGTTACTGGGCGGGCCGGAGCTGTCCTCATCGTAAAAAACTATACCGGGGACCGGCTGAACTTTGGTCTTGCTGCTGAAATTGCGCGCGCCGAAGGATTAGCGGTCGAGATGGTATTGGTCGGAGACGACGTTGCTGTGACAGGGTCCGGCTCAGGAGGACCAGGCCGCCGCGGCATTGCCGGGACGGTGTTCGTACACAAGATTGCGGGAGCTTCTGCAGCTGAAGGTGAACCGCTTTCGGTTGTAGTCGAGGATATCAGAGCCGCTACGGAGTCGCTTGGGACCATGGGGGTTGCACTATCGCCATGTACCGTGCCGGCCGCGGGACAGCCAAGCTTCACTCTTGGCGAGAATGAAATCGAACTTGGCCTGGGCATTCATGGAGAGGAGGGGATACAGCGCGCGCCCATCGACCACGTTGACAACCTCGCCGATCAACTTGTGACCAAGATCGTCGAGGACCGGGGATTGAAGGCCGGCGACAAGATAGCGCTGCTCGTAAATAACCTTGGTGGGACAACGACGATGGAGCTTCACATCGCGGCGCGGAGCGCTCTTCAGGTTCTGGCGCATCGCGACATCGTAGTGCAACGCGCATACGTCGGGACCTTTCTGACTGCGCTTGAAATGGGGGGATGTTCCATTTCGATCATGCGCTTGAACGAGCGGCGCCTGAAGCAACTTGACCGAGAAGTCCTCGCTCCCGCATGGCCTCGAGTTCCTGTGCCAGATCATCCGGTTAGTCTGGATAAGGTGCGGTTTACTGTGCGGCCAGCCGAACCCGCGGCCGCAACAGCCGCAGCGCCTACTGGTGTTTCCACCGAGACGGGCCGGCTGCTTTCGTCAGCAATTCGCCGCGCCGTTCAGGCGCTTCTTGGCGCGGAATCGCACCTGACAGAGCTGGACCGAGTTGTGGGGGATGGAGATTTGGGAATCAGCCTGGCACGGGGTGCGCAGGCGTTGGAGCGCGACCTTCCCAGCTATGACTTGGATAATCCGGCATCCACTTTGCGAGGCATAAGCCAAACTTTGCGCGAGGCATTGGGTGGAAGTTCGGGGCCGCTCTACGCCGTGCTTTTTCTGCGTGCAGCCAAGGAGTTGGAGAATCGAGCCAAGGACGAAGCGCCGGCCGCACAGTGGGCTCGAGCGTTTCTTGCCGGCTGCCAGGGCATGAGCGATCTGGGCGGCGCCGGTAAAGGCGATCGAACAATGATGGACGCCATTTTGCCCGCAGCCGAAACTTTCGCCGCATCTGTGAAGGCTGGCGAAACGGGCAGCGGGGCTTGGGCAAAAGCTGTCAGTGCGGCAAAAGAGGGCGCTCAAGCAACAAGGCAGATGGCTCCCCGGCGCGGGCGCTCAAGCTACCTCGGTGAGCGCGTTCTCGGCCATGCCGACCCCGGAGCAGTTGCTGTAGGGATTTGGCTCGAGGCTCTCTCCGGGTTCATGGATGACACAGAAAGGCCGGACAATATCCCAAGGGGGCAGGATCGTGCCGCAAGTGGTGCGCAGCTCAAGGACAGCCAGTAGTTTGCACAATTCGCACCTCTCCTCTTTTCTCTCGCCGAGAGGTACAAATGACGACGCATCGCAGCGATTTTTCTTAATTGTGCTAAGTAAAGAACTACCTCCAACCAAAAAATTGATCTGCTCACCCGACGCTGGTGAGATTGCTAGAGAATATTTATCTCCGTGTAAAGGATTCCAATGGAACGCTCGCGAGCTAGGTGCTGTGGTCTTGAATCTAAAATCTCCCCATGACAAAAAAAGTTGCCAGCAGCTCCTGGCTCACTGAAATCGATCACAGGCTCATGGCTGCTGGGGCTTTGCGAAATGTCGCCACCACCATGGACCGAAAAGTCGAAGTCGAAACCCGCTTGAACCATCGCGGTATTAAGGCAGCGGAGGGGTCATCTTCGCTTCCGACGTGCGGATCCAACGAGACCAGTTTAACGAAACCGGTTTCTCGACATACGGCTCTCAACAGATCGAATTACCGAACCTTGCATCGAAACGGCGGTTCGAAAGACGAGTTAAGGAATCGTTTCGACGCTGGAGCGCACACCAGCGGGCGAGGAGCCCGAGAGGAGGTATCGGTGTCTGCAGGTCGCGTCGTGAGAATTAAATCTCGCTCCTCCGGATGGGACCTCCTCCACGACGGGCCTGGAAGAAGCGATTCTTAGATCACAAAACAATCAAACAATAACCAAAATCAAATGAAAACACGATATCTAAAGAACACATTAGGTGTGCTGCTGGTCACGATGGTAAGCGTCACAGCGGCAAATGCAAAAGACAAGGGCCCTAAAGTTGGCATGGCCGTACAGGATTTAAGCAATCCGACGTGGGCAGGCTATTGTCAGGCTATCAAAAAGGAGGTCGATTCCAAGGGTGGAAATCTGACTTATGTTTCCTGTGAAAGCAATGTTAACAAACAAATCACTCAAATCGAAAACTTCGTCGCAAGCGGCGCCGATGTTTTGATTGTTCATCCAGCTGACCCGGCGGGGGTTGAAGACGCTTTAAAACAAGCAAGGGAAAAGGGGGTAAAAGTCCTCGCGTGGGACGACAACCTTGAGAACGCCGATATGGCCTGGCTGATCGACAATCGTAAATTGGGTAACGCGATCGGCGAACAGGCTGCGAAGTGGATCAATGAAAAACTTGGCGGAAAAGCAGAGGTCGCCATACTTAATTACCCGCAGTTGCCGATCTTGCTTGAACGAGGACAGGGCATTAAAGAAGCCATTACCAAGGGGGCGCCAAATGCGAAAATCGTAGCAGAGACCAGTGCCATCAATCCTGCAGAAGGCATTACCAAGATGGAAACGATTTTCCAGTCCAACCCAAATGTAAAAGTTGTTGGCTGCATCGGCGCTGGTGGCTCGGTGGGGGCCAATGAAGCGGCCAAGGCAGGAGGAAAAATCACCGAGGACTTCGGGATCTTCGCAGCTGATGCAACCCAGCCGGAACTGCAGGCTATGAAGAACAATGAGGGCGTCCGCATGAGCGTAAGGATCACCGGCAGCGATAAAAAGATCGCCGAAGAAGTTTGGAAAATGGTCGACCAATTGGCTTCGGGAAAACCAGTGGAGAAGAAAGAGATCTATCGCGAGTTGATTCCCGTAACGAAAGAGAATGTTGACCAGTACTTACAGAAGTAAGCGGCCAATCCTATGATTTGACGTTTGCGTTGAATGGCCTGGCAATGTCCGCATCGGATATCGCCAGGCCATCAGATTTTATAGGAATGAGAGTCGTATCACTTTCCGGTTTCTTGCCCTTATCTGCGCCAACTTCCACGGCCTTTTGCGCCATGGCGAGGGGTCGTGAGCGGCAGTAGCCTCGAACAAGCTTCCCTGGGACTTGAGGGCCGCGACTCCGTCGGGAGAACCATCAACACTGACGATAAAGAACTCGCTACTCAATCAACACTTCCCCACCACCAGTGAGGGAACCTCGAATTCTTCAACTACACAGGTCTGACTGCCTGGGAACAAAACACCTTTTGCGGAACTTCCGGACACTACCTTGCTAGCAGAACTGTGCGCTTGCGATGCGTGCGCATGTTGCGAGATTTTGTGCGCAAATTAGCGCTATTCATCGAAGATCCAAGCTGCCTATAACTGCGAGCAACAAGCTCCCTCCCAAAACGAATCTTCCGCCGTACCCAACGGCGAAGAACGTCTCACCAAACAACCACTTCCTAGAACAAGAAGAAAAGTATGAAAGGCATTTTGCATCTCTGCTATATGCCCGACGAACAGCGTGCCGAGCGCCAATGAGATTTTGACAGAGTGCCAGCCTGAACTTCTACGATGGCCTAACCCGCGAAATCCCATTTAAATGTTGATACTCCTTACGAGAGCTTACTTTTACGTTCGCGGCCGAGGCGCGGGTTAGACGACCAGCTCCATTTCCAGGCGGGCATGGAGCACTGCATCAATCGGGACGGAGGATCTTTTCGTGTTCGAGCGCTCCACTGATCCCAAGGGCACGGACAAGGACCTCGTGTTCATCTACGAGCCGGCTGCCGTATGAAGTGCGCCAGGCATAACCTCTCCCGCTTATGAATACCGAATTCTACACTTTTGGCGAAATCCTCTGGGACTGTCTGCCCTCCGGGCGGCATGCTGGGGGGATCCTGAATTGACGCTATCAGTTCCAGCCAAAATCACTGCTGTTACAGGATTCGATGTGTTCTGCCACGCATTTGAATCGTCACTGAACCCAGGCAGTAATCCGATGTCAGAAATTGTGGCATGGGAAGCCATCCGACGAGTGATCACTGATTTGCCAGCTTTGATACAGGATGGCCACAATCTTAGGGGTCGAAGCAGTTTAGCTTGGGCAGACACCTTGGCGGGTCTGTCCATTTGCGCGGCCGGAACAACTCTACCCCATGGAATTGCGATGGCGCTCGGCGGTATGTACCCGGGCGTCGCTCATGGCGCAGCGCTCGCCAGTATCTATCGGGCATGTATGAAGTTTTCCTGGAAATCCGCGATACCCCAATTTTCGAAGCTCGGGCGGATTCTGGATACTTCACTGCATCAGGCCGATGATGAGATGGCAGCTCAGACGAGCCTAGAATTGTTTGAGAAGTTTCTGGCTCGCATCGAGCTAGATTACTCCTTGAAGCAGCTGGGTGTTCCGGAGGAGGAATTATCCGCACTCGCCAGACAGTCGATGGTGCTTCCGGATTACACAAAAAATCCAAAAATTCCGACCGACGCTGAAATGCTCTCAATAATTAGAGAATCGTTTTAGCGTTATGCCCTGTCGGCTCCAACTTCTCTCCGTCGCAGCGATCGACCTCTTCGGGAGACTGTTTCGAACTTCATGCTGCGCTCTTGTTCGCCAGACGAAATGCACGCGGGGTCATTTTATTATGAGTGCGAAAAACGCGGAAGAAATGATTGAGGTTTCCAAACCCGGATTTCATCGCCACAGTAGCAATGGACAAGTCCGTGGATTCCAACAGCGTGCGGGCATGATTCACGCGGATTCGCAGAATTTCAGCTAGGATGCTGCGATCAAGCTCCTTTCGAAATGCCTTTTCCAGAAATCGGCGAGATAAGTTGCAGGCCTCGACGACAGAAGAAACCGACAAGTCTTTTCGGGGGAAATTGGCCTGTATGTAGCGGCTAGCTTTAGCCACCTCCGGATGTTCAATGGCGAGCACATCTGTGCTCTTTCGAGTTATGACTCCTTTTGGCGCTATTCGCTCCGGCACTCTAGGCGGCGCCTGACCCTCCATCAATCGATCCAATAAGGCAGCTGCCTGATAGGCCATTCCCTCAAGATCGTGTCGTACGCTGGTTAGTGGCACTTGCGCACACTCACAAAGGATTGGATCATTATCCACTCCAATGACCGCAACTTCTTGCGGAATATGGATTTCTGCCTCAATGCACGCATCCATGATATCCGTAGCAACATAGTCATTGTAGCAGAAAATACCGACAGGATGATGTAACGAGCGAATCGCGCGGATCAGCGAGCTGCGGCGCAAGGTCCAGTTTAGATGCCTGCTGTGGGAGGCCGCTTTACGATTGCTTACTGGAATCAGTCGAACACACTCATATCCAGCGGCCTGTAGGGATCGTGAAAAACCGAGATAGCGCTCTTTGTTCACTTGATCGTCCCAGAATGGAGCCCACGCAAAGCTCTTGAAATTACGCTCAAGAAGATGCTCAGAAGCCAGACGGCCGATCGCCTCGTTATCTTCACCAACATGAGGCAAGCCTAAATCCTGGCGAACGGACGAAATTTCAACCGCGGGCACGTCTGCCGACTTTACGTAATTGGCGAGCTCTTCCCAATATCCCACAAAAGAGAGGATGCCATCGCCTTTCCACCCTATCGGGACCATGGACGCATAGATTGTATCGGCCACCAAATGCCAGTGATGCTGTACCGTGTACCGCGATGCGCCCCGGTAGAAACCGTGGTGGGTCGCGGAAGTTATTGCTAGCAGAACTGTGCGCTTAGGACGCGTGCGCATATTGCGATCTTTTTGCGATCTTTTTGCGCAAATTAGCGCTATTCACTGAAGATTCAAGCTGGATATAATTTTGAGCGGAACAAATCGTTGTGTTGTGCCCCACGGCGAAAGAACGTCTTACCAAGCAACCCCTCAACGCTGCCGAGAACAAGAAGAGACCCATGAAAAGAGCATCTCGTATGCCTGTCAGTCATCTTATTCACGAGTAAGCATGAGGCGCAAGATGAGAATCGAAATCGGGTTCGTCGGAACCCAACGTGCTCAACATTTCGAATATCGAATCGGCGGACCGCCGTCATCTTCACCTGCGATGTGCGGATCGGCCGGGCCCCTTTCCCGCCCAATCGGTTTACGAAACCGCTCCAGCGTCGCAATCCTTCTCTGCATCAACCCGGGGCCTGAAAAGGCATTGCCCAGATCATAAAATCAAGCAAACATCATCAAATCCAATGAAAAAACACTATATCAAAAACCTATTCGGTGTGCTGCTGGTCATGATAGCAGGCCTGACAGCGGCAAGCTCAAAAGAGAAGGGCCCCAAAGTCGGGATGGCCGTACAGGATCTAAGCAATCCGACATGGGCAGGCTATTGCCAGGCTATCAAAAAGGAGGTTGATTCCAAGGGTGGAAGTTTGAATTTTGTTGCCTGTGAAAGCAATGTTAACAAGCAAATCACTCAAATCGAAAACTTCGTCTCAAGCGGCGTCAATGTTCTGATTGTCCATCCAGCTGACCCCGCGGGGGTTGAAGACGCTTTAAAACAAGCAAGGGAAAAGGGGGTAAAAGTCCTCGCGTGGGACGACAACCTTGAGAACTCCGATATCGCCTGGCTGATCGACAATCATAAATTGGGTTATCTGATCGGCGAACACGCTGCAAAGTGGATCAATGAAAAACTGGGCGGCAAAGCAAAGGTCGCAATACTTAATTACCCGCAATTGCCGATCTTGCTTGCACGGGGTAATGGTATTAAGGAGGCCGTTACCAAGTTGGCGCCAAACGCAAAAATCGTCGCAGAAACAAGCGCCATCAATCCTGCGGAAGGCATTAGCAAGATGGAAACGATTTTCCAGGCCAACCCTGATGTAAAAGTTGTGGGATGCATTGGCGGAGGTGGCTCAGTAGGTGCCAATGAAGCGGCCAAGGCCGGCGGAAAAATCACCGACGACTTCGGTATCTTCGCAGCTGATGCAACCCAACCGGAACTTACCGCTATGAAGAACAATGAAGGCGTCAGAATGAGTGTGACGATCACTGGCACCCCTAAAGTCATAGCTGAAAAAGTTTGGGAAATGGTTGACCAATTGGCTTCTGGAAAACCGATAGAAAAGAAAGAGGTCTATCGCGAATTGATTCCTGTAACTAAAGAGAATGTTGATGAATACCTCAACAAGTGAGCCGTCAACTGTATGAATTCACCTTGTGTGTATGGCCTGGAATGCCCGCAGTGCGTTTCGCCAGGCCATACATTCAAGCGAGGCAATTACGGGCATAGCATCGCGATGCATAAATAATTATGTATATTTTGCAGTTACAAAATATCACGAAGAGATATCCAGGCGTCGTTGCGCTGAACGACGTCAGCATTGACGTGGTCAAAGGCGAAGCGCATGCCTTGGTCGGGGAGAACGGGGCAGGCAAATCGACGTTGATCAAGAGTTGCACGGGCGCAGTCGTGCCGGATCACGGCAAGATCATTGTCCAAGGCAAGGAGTTTTCGTCTCTCACCCCCGCGTCTTCTGAAGAAAACGGCATTGGGGTCATTTATCAGGAATTCAATCTGGTGGGGGAACTTTCTGTAGCGGAGAATATCTTTTTAGGAAGAGCCATTCGCAAAGGGATCATTATCGATAAGAAGGCTATGGTCAGGGAATCTGAAGCCATCTTCAAGCAGTTCAATATCGATATCGATCCGAACGAATTGGTTAGTAATCTGACGGTTGGTTATCAACAGCTCGTCGAAATCGCCAAAGCCATCTCGCAAAAGGCGAATGTTTTGATCATGGACGAGCCGTCGGCGCCGTTAACCAAGGCCGAGGCGGAACGGCTTTATGAAATGGTCGAGAAGCTGAAGGCCTCAGGGGTCACGATCATCTACATTTCGCATCGGATGGAGGAAATTTTCAGGCTGACAGATCGTATCACCGTGCTGAGGGATGGTCAAAAAATTGCCACGTTAAACACGAAGGACACGAATCTGGACGACCTTGTCAAACTCATGGTTGGTCGGGAGTTAAAAGAAACCTACCCTAAGCGAAAGGATTGCATTTCTGATGAGGTTTTGCTGGATGTCCAGAATTTAACCGGCAACGGGGTGCACGATGTCACCTTTCAAATCCGAAAAGGCGAAGTGGTGGGATTTGCGGGACTGATTGGCGCAGGTCGAACGGAGCTGGCGGAAGTGCTTTTTGGAGCGAAGCGGAAAACTGGGGGAGCCGTGGTCCTCAATGGCAAGCAGAGCGATCCGAAATCGCCTCGAGAAGCCATTGACACCGGGATTGCCCTGGTGCCCGAAGACCGGAAAAAGCAGGGCGCACTGATGGAAGTAGACATCAGGGGCAATATCAGCATGGCGATCATTGAAAGGATATCCAAATTCTTCACGGTCAATAAGACCGAAGAAAAGCGTATCGCCAATTACTATAAAGATGCCATCAGGATCAAAACCCCGACGATCGAGCAGAAGATTAAAAACCTGAGCGGCGGCAACCAGCAAAAGGTCATTATCGCCAGATGGCTGGCGTCGGAACCGACCCTCGTCATTTTCGATGAACCGACCAGGGGGATCGATGTGGGGGCGAAATCGGAAATTTACGCCTTAGTGAATTTACTGGTCGAATCGGGCAAGGCGGTGCTGATGATTTCTTCAGAAATGGAAGAAGTCATGGGGATGTCGGATAGAATTATCGTTCTGCGGGAAGGTCGGATTTCCGGAATGTTGAATCGAGCGGAATTTAATCAAGAAACCATCATGGCCTTTGCGTCCCGATCCTGAAAAAGCCTAGGAATATTCCAAATGAAATACTTTGAAAAACTTAAGGTCGCGGCTGGCGCTGTAGATTTCTTAAAAAGATACGGAATATATGTCGTGCTTCTGGTGCTGATTATATTTTTCTCGATAGCCACAGAGAATTTTTTCCGTTCCAGCAATCTGCTTAATGTGGCCAGGCAGGTATCTATGCTCGGCATCGCGGCGGTCGGCTTCGCGTTTGTTCTGCTGCTGGGGGGCATCGACCTGTCGATTGGGTCGGTTGTTACCTTGGTGAACATCGTCGCAGCGTGGTTGATGGTCAACGCCGCGATGAATCCTATTTTGGCGAGCATCTTGGCTTTGATCATGAGCGCAGCGATCGGATTCACTAATGGATGGATTATTGCCAATATTAGAATGCCGCCCCTGATCGTAACCCTTGCGATGCTGATTATCATCGAAGGTTTAGCGTATTTGATTTGTAAGGGGCTGCCGATTTACGGTTTTCCCAAATCCTTCGCGGTGATCGGGCAGGGATATATAGGACCCATTCCCATTCCGGTGATCATCATGGCGATCATCCTGGCGATTGGGTCGTTCATCCTCAATAAGACGTATTTTGGCCGATATTTTTACGCGGTGGGCGGCAATGAACAGGCTGCCAATCTCTCCGGAATAAAAGTCAATAATGTAAAGTATCTGGTCTATACCCTGTCGGGATTTTTCGCGGGAATAGCCGGTATCGTGATCTTGTCCAGGACGAATTCGGCTCAGGTTTTGTCTGGCAAAGGACTGGAATTCGACGTGTTGACAGCCTGTGTTCTCGGTGGTGTTAGTGTGACGGGTGGATTCGGCAAGATTTCCAATGTGGTGGCCGGGGTCCTGATCCTGGGTGTTCTTAGCAACGGCCTGGTCTTGCTTGACGTGAGCCAGTTTGCGCAAATGATTATCAAGGGTGCGGTTTTGATGCTGGCCGTAGCATTCGATTGCTTGCAGCATCGCAAGGCGAGTTGAAGACACCGATGAAAACAATTGCAATTTCCAGATTAATTGGCAGCGAAGCGGCCGAAATCGCCCGGCGAGTAACCGAGGCTTTAGGCTATACTTTGGTGAATAAGAGCGTTCTGGAGGGGATATTCCGCCAGTATGGGCTGGAAAAATTTGGCGATTTATATACGTCTCCTCCGAATGTTTGGGATCTGGCAAACGCGAGGAATCTGGAAATCGTTTCGATGTTAAATGACACAATGGAAGCCCTGGCGCATCGAGGGGATATGGTGATACTGGGGCGGGGTGGTTATGCCTCTTTGAGCAAGTATGCCGATGTCCTCAACGTGCGCCTCCAGGCCCCGTTCTCAGTCAGAGTGGAACGAGTGATGGCGCGGGAAAACTTATCCAACCGCTTGGGAGCTGAGCAACGAGTGAAAGCGGACGACACGGCCCGGGAAAAGTTCGTCTGGAGATTCTACAACCAAGCATGGGATAACGCATCGAACTTCGACCTGGCTATTGATACCGATACCATATCAATCGCGATGGCTGCGAACTGGATCATTGAAGCAGCCAGGGCACTTTCGCAAAAGGAACTCAGAGCAGATGCAGTCACAGCCGAGCGGGCCAAAGTAGACCCGAGCTTATTGGATGCGATAGATGTCTCCCTGGCACGCCAGGTTCCTTCTGTGAATGAGGACCAGAAAGGAACTGAGTCAAAAACTCCGGCATAGCCGGAGGCTTGAAAAGGCATTAACGGCTCGTGGAGGTATCAGAGAGTTTCTGTTTGGGTCATCACCTGAGAAGAGTTATTGCTCGCAGAACTGTGCGCTGACGGGCGTGCGCAGATTGCGATATATTTGCGCAAATTAGCGCTATTCACTGAAGGTTCAAGGTGGATACAATTGAGCGCAACAAATCCTTCCTTCCGTTGTGCCCCACGGCGAAATCAATGAGTTCCAAAAATCGGCTGATCCCCCGGAGTTCGAGAACCGCCGGATTTTTCATTTTAAAGTGAGTATTTAATCCTAACATGAATGTTTGTTCACTTCAGGTCAGGACAACCCCACACTAAGAGCAGAGAAAAGATGGCAAAGGAATTAGAAGGTAAGGTCGCCGCTGTCACCGGCGGGGCGTCGGGCATCGGACTGGCCAGCACGGAGGCGATGCTTGCGGCTGGCGCGCGCGTGGTGCTGGTGGACCGCGATGAGGCGGCGCTAACGGCACTCCGCGAAAAGCACGGTGACGCGGTGATTCCGCTGGTCATCGATCTGCTTGACGCCAAGAGCTGCGCGACGCTGATGCCGGAGATCCTGGAGAAGGCAGGCCAGCTCGACATCCTGCACGCCAATGCCGGCATTTATGTCGGCGGCGACTTGGTCGATGCCAACACGGAGGCGATCGACAGGATGCTGAACCTTAACGTCAACGTGGTGATGAAAAACGTCCACGATGTCCTGCCCCATATGATCGAGCGTGGAACGGGCGACATCGTGGTGACGAGTTCGTTAGCGGCGCACTTTCCCACGCCTTGGGAGCCGGTCTATGCGTCCTCCAAATGGGCTATAAACTGCTTCGTCCAGACGGTACGCCGCCAGGTCTTCAAGCACGGCATCCGCGTGGGCTCGATCTCGCCCGGTCCCGTCATCAGCGCGCTTCTGGCCGACTGGCCGGAGGAGAAATTGAAGGAGGCCAAGGAATCAGGCAGCCTGCTCGAAGCAAGCGAGGTGGCCAATGTGGTGATGTTCATGCTGACACGGCCACGGGGGATGACCATCCGCGACGTGGTCATGCTGCCCACCAACTTTGATCTCTGACTGTCCTTAAGGCCAAAAGTCGCAAAAAACGAGGCAAGTTTTTAGGCGGCTTTTGCAAGCAGGCGCCGCGTTTTGTCTCGGACGTCCAAACGCCTAAGCTGGAACTCGCCGCGAAGTATCCGGGAATCACTCCGGTAATGTCCGTGAGCACATCTTGCCGACGTGGTGAGAGGGGCCACAGAAGGGTGGGGAGCGAATATTGTTTTCGAAGCCAGTGGCAATGAGCGGTTGGACGACGATCTGCAGGTCGTAAGTGTGGTGAGGATGAGAGACGTCATACTATTCAACGAGCAAAAAGACCGTCCGCAATCTGGGCCATAGCGATTTTTCAATCGCCAATCCGCAGCGAATTTCACTGGCAAGTCGCCCTTGCAACCAAAGCTCCCGGCAATGTGAAAAGGTCGAGAAAACACATCGCTCGATGTGCTTGCTACCCTTTTCGGGCGCGTTGGAAATTGTCGCCGGTCGCTGAAAGTGCAGCACGAAGGGTCGAAATAGAGGGCGTCAAAATACACCACTTCTTGGACGCGAGAAGAGCTCTATCTGACTGCCGAAGGGCGGTTGGAATGGCTCATGTCCAACGTCCTGAAAGTGAGCCACCAAGAAGCGATCCGCAGTTTACATGAGAAGGGTTGGTCCCAGCGTCGCATCGCGCGTGAGCTTGGGGTCAACGGGCGAACCGTCAGGCGTTACATCCGGGGGCAGTCAAAATGCAGCATTTCGACCCCCGGCTCGAGTGAGGAATCGAACTCAAAGTGCAGCAGCATTTCGACCCCCGGCTCGGAGAGTATGGTTGGAAGGGAATCGACGGTTTCGGTTGCCGATCATTTGGGCCGCAAGAGCCGGTGCGAGCCCTTTGAGGCAGCGATTGATTTGAAGATGGGGGCCGGGCTGAGCGCCCAGCGCATCTATCAGGATCTGGTTGAGGCAAAGGGATTTTTGGGTTCCTACCAGTCAGTCAAGCGCTTCGTGCGTCGGCTAAGACAGAGGCAGCCAGAGCGGGTATGGCGCATTGAATGCCAACCCGGAGAGGAGATGCAGGTGGATTTCGGCATGGGAGCTCCCATTGAGCAAGACGAGGGCAAGATGCGCCGCAGCTGGGTGATGCGGGCCGTGCTGAGCTACTCGCGCAAAGGCTACAGTGAAGCGGTGATGCGCCAGGACACCGAGAGCTTGCTTCGGTGCCTGGAGAACTCGCTTCGTCATTTTGGCGGCGTGCCGCTCTTGCTCAACTTGGACAACCTCAAGGCGGCGGTTCTCAAGGCCGATTGGTTTGATCCGCAAATCAACCCGAAGCTGGCGGACTTTTGCCGCCATTACCATATCCACGTCATGCCCTGTCGTCCGCGGACGCCTCAACACAAAGGGAAGGTGGAGCGCGGGGTGTCCTATGTTCGCGGCAACGCGCTTAAAGGGCGACGCTTCAAGTCTCTGGCCGAAGAGAACGCTTTTCTTAGCCAATGGGAAGAGAACGTCGCCGACAAACGCATTCACGGAACGACCTGCAAACAGGTCGCCGCACGCTTTGAGGAGGAACGCCCCCATCTGCAGCCGCTGCCACCCTCGCTCTTTCCGTGCTATCAGGAGGCCCGGCGCAACGTGAGCCGGGACAGCTTTGTGGAGGTCCAGCGAGCCTTTTACGAAGCGCCCCCGGAGTACATCGGCCGGCAGGTGTGGGTGCGATGGGATAGTCGCTGCGTACGCATTTTCAATGACCGCATGGAGCAGGTGCAAATCCACCTCCGCTTGGAACCCGGAAAGTTCAGCCGCATTCTGGGTGTTGCCGGGATGAGCGCTCCGGTGCTCTCCTCCTGCCGATGGTGGATAGGACGCGCGGCGCTGCTGGGCGAAGCCTGCGGCCAATGGGCGCAGTCCAGCGTTGATCGGCGAGGACCCGAGGCGCTGCGATCCATCATGGGACTTTGCAATCTGGTTAAAAAGCACACGGCGGCCACCATCGACGCCGCTTGTCATAAGGCGCTCAAGGCCGGCGCCCGGCGACTCAAAGACATCCAACGCCTCATCGGTGAACCAAGCGAGCAGGGCAACTTTGCCTTCGCTCAAAATCACCCTTTAATCCGCGACCTGAGAACCTACTCCGACTTCATCAGTAAGCACCACTCACCTAACTATGACCAACAACACCCTCAAAAAATATGCGCACCGACTGCGTCTCTCGGGACTGCTTAGCACGCTCGAGTTGCGCCTCAATGAAGCCGAAGCCGGCAGGCTTCCCTACCACCAATTCCTGGAACTCGTTTTCCAGGACGAAATCAACGTGCGAGAGCAGCGCACAATCGCCCGGCGCCAGAAAGCCGCCGACTTCCGCGAGATCCGCTCTCTGGACAACTTCGACTTCGCCTTCAATGCTTGCATCGATCGCGTGCAGATCTACGAACTGGCCGCCTGTCACTTTATCCGCCAGCAGCGCGACGCGCTCCTTGTCGGCCCGCCCGGGGTGGGAAAGAGTCATCTCGCTCAAGCCATTGGAATCGAAGCGATCAAGGCCGGTTTCCTGGTGCTCTACCGTTCAGTGTTCGACCTTGTGCGCGAGCTTTCCCTCGAGGCAACCCAAGCCGGCGAGAGCCGCCTGTTGGGAAAATATCTCAAGCCCGATCTCCTCATCATTGATGACATGGGACTCAAGATCCTGCCGCCAAAAAGCGGCGAAATCCTCCTGGAGATCATCATGCGTCGCTATGAAAACCGCTCCACCCTGATGACTTCCAATCGTCCCATCGAAGAATGGGGAAAGCTCCTGAGCGACGTGCCTGCCGCCAGCGCCATCCTGGACCGACTGCTCCATCGCGCCGAAGTCATCGCGATAACCGGACGCAGTTACCGGCTCCAGGAAAGCGCCAACCAACGCACATCGCCCAAGCCCAAATCCTCCCCAGCGCATCAAATGACAAAATAAGTGATTTGATTTGATCCAACGACTTGGGGAACCACGGTTCCCCAAACCCTTCCTCTAAGGGGAACAATTAGCAGCCTCCGGCTGAAAAAACGCGGCTCTCGCCGCCCATAACCACTTCACCCTTGCAACCACTACCGAAATCCACTTAGAAAACCGTCGTCCAGGTGGTGCATTTTGATTCGACCCTGAGTGATGCACTTTGATCCGACCGCTGACATTGGAAATTGACCGATAGCTCGATCCGTTGTCTCCCTTACCCCTGCGAAGGAGGTGGCCCCCGATATGCGGATTATGAACATCAAACTTCGACGCTTCGCTTTCCCAAGTCTCGCTTCCCTCGCATTGCTGGCGAGTTGCGATCGCTCGGCGCAAACACCACCTTCGGCCGCGACACCGTCACCAACCCCGGCTGCGGCTCCGGCGGCTCCCGCGACGACTCCCGCGCCCCTTGACCCTCCGGCCCCATGAGGCGGGCGGCCCTCGCCCCTTCCGAAAGAATTGTTGCCTCTTACCACGACAAGCGTATGGCCCTGGAGATGCCTAAAGAAGCAGACAACTCGATAGAGTTCGGCGTTTGGTTTACACAAATGGACATGAGCTCGCCGGGATTTACGGCAATCAGCCGATCGACGGGTTTTTGGATTACGCGCGAGAAAATGGAAAACAGCCGGTCGATAGACCCGGCTGAGTATAATCAAGAGCACCTCCCGAGACTAAAAAAACTTCCTCACACCCTTGGTTTGTGTGAGCATCTTGGGCACGGCGACCGTCCAGGGAGTAGAAGACTTGCCGGGGAGTTCTTTAACGGTGAGTTTCATTGCTGCTGGTGCCGCGAGCGGAGTTGCCCAGCCGCATGAATAAAAGCCCCACCTGTTTAGGGCTGATTTCTAGAGTAAAAGCCTCTTGGAGACGTTTTCGCTTAAAGGCAGTTGACACAGCCGCCTCATGAACCTAGGCCGCGTTGGCGTGACAGTGGTATCAGAGCGCTTAGCTAATACTCTTGACCAGCGTCGCCCTGGCTCCTTCTGCGTAAAAGCTGTTCAGGGTAGCGGAGACCTCTTTGACAAAAGCGGGCGCATTGGCCAATTCTTCGCTGAAGACTTCACGCATGTTCAGCAGTTGACGAGCATCCTTCCCGGCTGCCTTGGCCCGGTCGCGCAATGCGGGCGCCATCGGGTCAAGCATCGGCATTTCTTTCCCTGATTCGTCGAGCCCGTTGAGATAACGAAACCAAGATGCCACAGTGAAACTGAGCAACTTGATAGGCGCTCCGCGTTTTAATTGCTCCTCAACGGAAGGCAGAACGAACTTGGGAATCCCTGATGAACCATAAATTCCTATGCGCGAAAGTTGATCGCGAATGGCGGGATTGGCGAAGCGTTCGATGAGCGTCTTCTTGTATTCTGCTAAGTCGATGCCAGGAACGTCAGGCAAGATTGGGGTGACCTCGTCGTCCATCATCTTCTCCACGAGCCGGCGAATGTCGGAATCTTCCATCGTCTCGTGGACCAACTGATATCCGACAAGCATGCCAATGTAACAGAGAGCCTGATGGCTCGCGTTAAGCAGGCGAAGTTTCATCTTCTCGTACGGCAGCACGTCACCGGTCATCTGTGCGCCCACCTGATCCCACTTTGGCCGTCCCTGAACAAAGTGATCTTCGATGACCCATTGCTTGAACGACTCCGTCATCACGGGCCAGCCATCATCAATCCCAAACTTCTCCTGGACCAGATTGCGATGTTCGTCGGTGGTGGCAGGCGTGATGCGATCGACCATGCTGTTGGGAAACAAGCAGTTGTCGGACATCCAATTCCTCAGCGCAGGATCCCTCAACTCCGCAAAAGCCATCAGCATCTTCTTGGCGACTTCACCGTTACTTTGAATATTATCGCAAGACATCAAAGTGAACGGCGCGAGTCCGCGTAAGCGGCGACGATCAAGAGCCTCCAGCAGATACCCGAAGGAGCAGGAGGGCTCATGCGGGTGCGCGAGATCATGGAGAAGGTCTGAATGTTGAGAGTTTAACTCCCCCGTAGACTGGTCGATATAGTAACCGCCCTCCGTGATCGTCAGAGAAACGATCCGAGTCGTCGGAGATGCCATTTGCTCCAGGATTTTTTGTGGATCATCTGGGGCGAACGAGAAATCGACGATCGAACCAATGATGCGGGCCGTGTCGCCTTCCAGGCTGCGTTCGACGAGAGTGTAAAGACAATCCTGCGAGCGCATAACATCTCGGATTCGGGCATCATGCTTGAGCAACCCCAGCCCGCAGAGTCCCCATTGGGCATCCTCGCCCTGGTTAAGCAAATCATCTGAATAAAGTGCCTGATGGGCTCGGTGGAAGCCGCCAACTCCCACATGAAGGATGGCCTGACCGACTTTCTGACGGTCGTATCGCGGCACTTGGATCTTTGGGTCGAGTCTACTGAGATTTGCTGTATTGAGTTTAGCAGGCATGTCTAAGAAGGGTTACTCTATTTTGTTTCCACGCTCCGAAGTTGCCGGATTAGATGGGTGCAGGAGCTTTCTGATAGCCAGATCGTCTAAGCCCGTCTCGACCCACAGCTGTCACCCGGGGGCACGAGGCGCTCATACGCAATGGGATGAGGGTAGCTGATCGATTGAACGGAAAATGAGCATTTGAGTCAAATGCTTTCTCGTCCGTTCGATTGCTGCTGGAGAGAGCTAAAGCCGCTGCCAGAAGGTGATGTCCGGCAGCGGCTTTTTCACTCCTGCGAAGACAAAAAAGATTAGAAAATGACGCCGGTTTGGAAACCGAGAATGGTGGCGTTGTCGATGGCGCCGGTTCCGTTCGGCTGGATGATGTATTGGATGTAGGGCTGAAAGAAGGCCCACTTAGTGATCTGGATGCGGTAGTCAATTTCGAGCACCGCGGTGTAGTTGGGCTGATTGACGGTGCCCCTTTGCTGCAAGGCTTCGATATTAAAGAAACTATACTGCCCGAAGGCAAAGACGGCCATGAGTTGATCCTCGTTGCGCGTGGGAATAAGGCCCTTATAGACGAGCCCGGTGTGAAAATAGAAGGGCAGGA
This sequence comes from uncultured Verrucomicrobiae bacterium, assembly GCA_963744345.1. Taxonomy (GTDB): domain Bacteria; phylum Verrucomicrobiota; class Verrucomicrobiia; order Chthoniobacterales; family Terrimicrobiaceae; genus DASTFP01. The sequence goes on along the minus strand of CAVUTD010000004.1, from coordinate 225,840 downwards.
TGTTGTTGTATTTCGGCGCATAGGTAAACAGGCTAAAGAGATAGAGGCCTTGGTCGGAAAGCTTGGGCTTCTTGGCCGGGGCCGGCTCTTCGAGGGACTTGCCCGATTTTTGCTCGGCGACCATTTTGCCATCGGAGGGACCCTTGGCCAAGGGAGCGGGCTCTTCGGAAGAAGGCTCCCGGAAAAGCATTTGATCGACTTGCCAGTAAAGACCGTAGCGACCGTCATAGTCGGTGCCAAAAAAGGAAGTGTTTTCCTCTTCATAGTAATAGCCACCCAAGGCGTATTTGCCCGGCAGCTTGGCCGCCCCTATCTTGGGAGTAAATCCCGTCTCGCCAATGAAGAAGAGCCCGTTGCGGCTCGGATCGGGACCAAAGCCTTCGAAGGCCAAGCCATGATTGTCGGTGGAGGTCGCCTCCGGATAGGACATGAAGAGACCGGCCTTGGCGTAGTACCACTCCAGGGGTTTAATCCTGAGGGTGCCTCCCCAGGTGGTAAAGCTCGAGGAAAAGGGGATGTTGGCCCCCACCCCTTTGGAGCTCTCAAAGGCATTGTTGACGAAAAGCTTGGAAAGCGGCTGATCGATGAATTCTTTTTGCGGTTGGATCCAACCTCCGGTGAGCGTCAGAAATTCCTTCATCCCGAAGAGCTCCGGGGTGGTGTAAGAGAGCCCGAAGGTCATCAGCCGCCACTGCTTGCCGGATTGAAAATGCGAGGGCTGGAAGTTGCCCGAAGCGCCCACCCGCAGGTTGGGATTAAGCCCGTCGCGCCAGCGCACCTCCCCAAAGCCGCGCAGGCCCTCCAGAGGCTCCCAGCCCGTCAGCTTGGCGAAATCGAGCTCTCCGGTAAACTTGATCTCCTCGTCGAAGTAACTGCCGCGCACATTGGGCCGGCCTCCATCGACCACCCCATAGTAGACCCCGATCCATCTGCCGCCAAGCTTGAGCCCGCGATCCTCGAGCGTGTCGCGAACGCCAAACCAGTTGCCGCTGGCGTATTTGCCCGTCCACCATTGCTCGAGCCACGACTCCTGGGTGGATTCCGAGACCGTGGTCGATTCGGAGAGCGCCGTTTGAGCCACTCCCGCCAGCAGCGGAGTTATCGAAACACTTCCAAAGACTGCGACGGCCATAAATCCCGCCACCCGAGAGAAGAGAAAACGCGCTTTCATGATGAGGCAGGCGGGAGACTGGGCCCCCAGATCTGTTCCTCAAAGGCGCAAATTGTGACTTTCTCGTCACAAATTAGGATTCCAAATTCAAAAGCCCGCCTTTGCGGGGCGGGCTTCCCTATGTCCTTTCGTTTTGAAAGAAGAGGTCAGAAATCCTTGAGCTAACGCTAGAAGGCGGAGGCTTTGGCGTCCCGTTCTTTCATGGCCGCTTTGCGGCTGAGCTTAACGCGTCCTTTATCGTCGACCCCGATGCATTTCACCCAGATAGAATCCCCGACTTTCACGACGTCCTCCGTTTTGTTGACGCGGAAGTCGGCGAGCTCGGAAATGTGACAAAGTCCATCCTTTCCTGGTAGAACCTCGACGAAGGCACCGAACTCCTTGGTTGAGACGACGGTGCCTTGGTACAATTCGCCGACCGTGATCTCCTTGGTCATGCCAACGATGATTTCCTTGGCTCGTCTAAGGCTTTCGCCGCTGTTGGAGTAAATATGAACGGAGCCGTCATCTTCGATATTAATCTCAGCGCCCGTTTCGGCGACGATACCTTTTATCGTCTTGCCGCCTGGTCCGATCAAGAGGCCGATCTTGTCTGGCTTGATGCGAATAGTTTCGATGCGTGGTGCGTAAGGGCTCAACTCGGTGCGGGGTGCGTCCAGGGTGGCCCTCATAACCTCAAGGATCTTGAGGCGCGCGTCCCGGGCGCGAAAAATGGCTTCCTCGAGCAGATTGAGCGGGATCCCCGCGAGCTTCAGATCGAGTTGAAAGCCGGTGATTCCTTGCTCAGTGCCGCAGAGCTTGAAGTCCATATCGCCGAAATAATCTTCGCTGCCAATGATATCGGTGAGCAGCGCGTACCGGGAAATCACGTCTCCGCTATAATCGGTCACCAGTCCGCAGCTGATTCCCGCGACTGGTTTGCTGATGGGCACACCAGCATCCATTAAAGCCAGGACGCCTGCGCAAACGCTGGCCATCGAGGTCGAGCCATTCGATTCCATGATCTCGCTGCTGATCCGGATGGCATACGGGAATTCTGCTACGTCCGGAACAACCGGGGCGATGCTGCGCTCGGCAAGAGCGCCGTGCCCGATCTCGCGGCGACCGGGGCCGCCGGTTCGTCCTGTTTCTCCGACGCTGAACGGAGGGAAGTTATAGTGCAGAATGAATCGTTTGCTGGTTTCTCCGCCGGTATAGCCATCAAGCTCCTGGGCTTCGTCAGCGGGGGCGAGGGTTGCAAGGCAGAGGGCCTGAGTTTCTCCGCGCTGAAAAAGGGCACTGCCATGACTCCTGGGAAGCAAGCCAGTCTCCGCACTGAGTGCGCGGAGCTGATCGTACCCACGCCCGTCCGGGCGAACCTTCTTGTCAAGGATACTGACGCGGAACGCCTTCATCTGAAGATAGTCAAACGCCTGGCTGATCTCGAACGTTGTCGCAACAGGGAACGCTTCGAGGATCGCGGCACTAACTTCTTCTCTAAGTGCGTCTACAGCCTTCTGACGGGCCACTTTGCTAGGAGTATAGAGAGCCGCTTCAATGCGATCCCCCGCCACGCGGTAGGCAATTTCAAGGAGTTCGTCGGGGACGACAAAGAAGGTTGCTTGGCGCTTGGGCTTGCCCGCCGCAGCGGTCAATTCTTTTTGTGCGCGAATAAGATGAGCGACTTGATCTTGGGCGAAGGCGAGCGCGGCGACAAAATCTTCTTCGGGCAATTCCTTAGCGTCGCCTTCAATCATGATCACCTGGTGTTCGGTCCCCGCATAAACGAGGTCCAGATCGCTTGACGCACGCTGACTATGAATCGGATTGGCCACAAGCTGGCCGTCGATACGACCGACGCGGACGGCGCCCACGGGGCCCGCGAACGGGATGTCCGAAACGCACAGAGCTGCGCTGGCGGCGTTGATGAAGAGGATGTCGGGATCATGCTCGCCGTCTGCGCTCAGAAGTATGCCAATAATCTGAGTGTCGTAGAGGTAACCTCTGGGAAAGAGCGGACGAAGCGGCCGATCGGTCATGCGGCAGGTGAGGATTTCTTTTTCGGAAGGACGGCCCTCCCGTTTGAAATAACCGCCTGGGAATTTCCCTACCGCAGCGGCCTTTTCACGATAATCAACGGTGAGCGGAAAGAAATCCTGGCCTTCTTTGACAGTTGTCGCAGAGACGGCGGACACGAGAACGATTGTTTCGCCTGAACGGATGGTAACCGCGCCGTCAGCGAGCTGGGCGAGTTTCCCGGTTTCCATGGTGATCGGGGATTGGCCGATAGTGGCCGTAACGGTTTGAGACATGGTGTGGAAGAGGGGTTCGTTCCGAGGCGCAACGTGCCGGAACGGCTTAATGAAAAGTCCCGTCACCAGACGAGACTTGGAGACTTTCGCTACTTACGCAGGCCAAGCTTCTCCACGACCGTTTGGTAGCGATCGGAGGCTGTGTTCTTCAAGTAATCGAGCAAGCTACGACGTTGCGCCACGAGTTTAAGAAGTCCGCGCCGTGATGCGTGGTCCTTAATATGACCCTTGAGATGTTCCGTCAGCTCATTGATGCGTTTGGTCAGCAGCGCGATCTGAACATCCGCGCTGCCAGTGTCCTTCTCGTGAAGCCGGAGTGTGTCGACTTCGATTCCTTCTTTTGCCATTGTATTTCGCCTTTTTAAACCTGGTAGCTTTGCATGCCCCTACCGCCTTGGCAAGGAAAGTTTCCCCGCCCCGGGAGGCACACGTTCGATCCTCCATCATCGAGGAAGCATCGGCTGCAACCATCGAGATGTAGAAAGGCCGTGGTGGAAAGTTGTCGCGGCGGGGACGACATCTGGATAAATTGAAGCTGATGCGCGAGCACTTCGAAGGGCCTTATCTTCCTGCTGTCGGCCTCGTCGCCGATCTTTCGGACGAAGACCGTGGCATGCTTAGTTCCTATGGACAATTTCGTTTCGCGGAGCAGGGCGAAATGTTGATCAAGCAGGGCGACTCTCCTGGAACACTGTTCTTTCTCATTAGCGGCGTGCTGCACGCCGTGCGCCGCGATGGTGAGCGCGAGGTTCTGCTTGGCGCGATTCGAAAAGGGGAATGGGTAGGGGAAGTCGATCTATTTGATCCGGTGAGTACGATGTGCTCCGTGATGGTGATCGAGCCCGCTCAGTATTGGGCGATTGCTCGCTCGGATCTTGAGACGTTTGTCAACAACTACCCTCAAGCCGGCGTTCAGTTGATCATCAGCTTGGCTTCTCTGCTCAGCCGGCGCTTAAGATCCGTCACCACGCTTCTCATGGAAGAAGCAGAACTAGCCACGGTGCGGTCAACTCTCTTGGCCCAATGTTAAGGGTCGCACTGGCCGCCGCTTACCGCGGTGTCGATGCTCGCGGAGTCGATGCATCTCGCGCACTTGAAATCTTCTGGTGGTATTCCTGCAGGCTCTTGACTTGATATCCGGAGTTCTTGAGCGCGCGAATGGCCGCACAGCTTGCCTGTGCGCCGCGGAGCGTCGTCATAATCGCCACCCGTGCCGCCACCGCAGCGCTTCGGATGATCACCTCGTCCTTACGGGGCTGTTGGCCGCTGGGGGTGTTGACGATGAAGTGCATCTCGCCGTTTTTGATAAGATCGAGCACGTTCGGTCGGCCCTCTTGTAGTTTGTAGAGGATTTTGACCGGGATGCCGGCGTTCGACAACACTCTGGCGGTTCCGCCCGTCGCGTAGAGGGTAAAGCCAAGATCAGCGAATTCCATAGCGATAGGGACTACCGAGTGCTTATCGGAATCTTTAACGCTAATAAAAACGTTCCCTTGAGTTGGAAGTGCGGGTTGAGCCGACATCTGTGCCTTGCCGTACACAATGCCAAGATTTGCATCGATGCCCATCACCTCGCCCGTCGAACGCATCTCAGGCCCCAGCGTGACGTCGATGCCTGGAAATTTTATGAAGGGAAAGACGGCTTCTTTTACCGAATAATGGTCGGGGAGAACTTCCTGCTCAAAACACAATTCTTTGAGCGTCTGACCGGCCATGATTTTAGCGGCGATCTTCGCAAGCGGTCGCCCGATTGCTTTGCTGACAAAAGGCACCGTGCGCGAAGCGCGGGGATTGACCTCGAGCACATACACTTCTTCTCCCTTCACGGCGAACTGCACATTCATCAGGCCGCGCACCTCAAGTTCGCGAGCCATCGCCTTGGTGGCACGCTTGATGGTTTCCCGGGCGGTGGTTGAAAGGGAAAAGCTCGGGATGACGCAGGCGCTGTCGCCCGAGTGGATGCCCGCCTGCTCAATATGTTCCATGACGCCGCCGATCACACACGTTTCACGGTCGGCGACGCAGTCGACATCCACTTCGGTGGCATCCTCCAAGAAGCGATCCACCAGGACAGGTCGGTCCGGACTAGCCTCCATGGCAGTGCGAACGTAGCGCCGGAGATCTCTTTCCTCGTGGACGATTTCCATCGCGCGTCCGCCAAGCACAAAGGAAGGTCGCACCAGCACGGGGTAGCCGATCTCGCGAGCGACCGCGACCGCTTCGTGCTCGTTGCTGGCCGTGCCTCCCTGGGTTTGCCTCAGACCGAGCTTATCAAGCATGGCCGCAAAATGCTTGCGGTCCTCAGCCATTTCGATGCTGGCCGGTTGGGTCCCTATAATTCGGCAACCATTGGCGGCGAGGGGCGCGGCGAGATTGAGAGGGGTCTGGCCGCCAAATTGGACAATAATGGCATCAGCGTTCTCACGCTCATAAATGTTCAAAACATCTTCCAGCGTCAGCGGCTCGAAATAAAGTTTGTCGCTCGTGTCGTAATCGGTGGAAACGGTTTCAGGATTCGAGTTGACCATGATGGTTTCCCAACCGAGCTCCTTCAAAGCAAAGGCTGCGTGGACGCAGCAGTAGTCGAATTCTATTCCTTGTCCGATCCGGTTAGGTCCTCCGCCAAGAATCACCGCCTTTCTTTTCGAGCTGGAGCGAGTTTCGTCTTCGTCTCCGTATGTCGAGTAATAGTATGGGGTGTAGGCTTCAAACTCTGCGGCGCACGTATCCACAAGCCTGTAGGTCGGTAGAAGACCGACCGCCTTTCTGGCCGAGCGGACCTGAGATTCGGTGCTTTGGGTAAGGTGGGCGATCTGCTTGTCCGAAAATCCCATCTTTTTCGCCTTGCGCAGGTCGCGAAGTCCCTCCCGGGAAATGCGCGCTTCCTCATTAACGATTTGACCAATGTTCTCCAGGAACCACGAGTCGATCGCCGAAAGCTCGTGGATTTGTTGGACGGTCATGCCAGCCTGCAGCGCATAGCGAATGAAAAAGATTCGTTCATGGCCCGGAATGCGGAGCTTTTGTTCGATCAGGGGGAGGTCGGGCGATCCATTCGCGAGAACCGGTGCCACATCCTTTCCGTTGACGCCGAGCCCGAAGCGTCCAGTCTCAAGGGAGCGGAGAGCTTTTTGGAGGGCTTCCTTGAAGGTACGGCCGATCGCCATGGCTTCGCCGACACTTTTCATCTGTGTCGTCAGCGTTGGGTCCGCTTGGGGAAACTTCTCGAAAGTGAAGCGTGGCACCTTAACAACGCAGTAGTCTATTGATGGTTCGAAGCAGGCGGGTGTTTCTTGGGTGATGTCGTTTTTCAGCTCATCCAGGGTGTAACCGACGGCGAGTTTGGCCGCGATCTTGGCGATCGGGAAGCCAGTAGCTTTGGATGCCAACGCTGAACTCCGAGAGACACGCGGGTTCATCTCGATGACGACCATCCGGCCGGTTTGCGGGTGCACCGCAAATTGAATGTTCGAACCGCCCGTTTCCACTCCAATCGCGCGAATGACAGCAAAGCTCGCGTCGCGCATGGCCTGGTATTCTTTATCGGTAAGGGTTTGCACCGGAGCGACGGTGATGGAATCGCCGGTGTGAACGCCCATCGGATCGACATTTTCAATCGAACAAATGACCACGCAGTTGTCGGCGCGATCTCGCATGACTTCCATTTCGAACTCTTTCCAACCAAGGAGGGACTCCTCGACAAGCACCTCGCCCACCGGCGAGAGGTCGAGACCGCGCCGGACGATTTCCTCAAATTCCTCGCGATTGTAGGCAATACCACCTCCTGCTCCGCCCAGCGTGAAAGCCGGCCGAATGATCAGGGGGAAGCCGCCAATGGTCTCGGCAACATCGCGCGCCTCCTGCAGAGCTCGCGCCACATCCGAGCGGGCGCAATCAAGGCCGATCTCGAGCATGATATGTTTGAAGAGCTCGCGGTCCTCGCCACGTTGAATGGCATCGGCGGTTGCTCCAATGAGCCGGGCCCCGCAGCGCTTGAGCACATCGCCTTTCACAAGGGCCATGGCCACGTTCAATGCTGTCTGTCCCCCGAGGGTAGGGAGCACAGCATCAGGCTTTTCGCGGACCAGGATCTTTTCGACCGCCTCCGGCGTGATAGGTTCGATGTAAGTGCGGTGAGCGAACTCCGGGTCTGTCATGATGGTGGCCGGGTTCGAATTGACGAGAATGATTTCGTAACCCTCCTCGGCGAGCGCCTTGCAGGCCTGGACTCCAGAGTAGTCAAATTCGCAGCCTTGACCAATGACGATCGGACCTGACCCAATCAGGAGAATTTTTTGAAGCGAAGTGTCTTTGGGCATGAAAGGCGGGCGAATCATGTATCGGATATCCGTCAACCTCGCAAAGGCAAACCGCCAAAACCCTGCCGGAAGGCCGTCTGGCCCGTCTCGGCCGACCTAATTTGCCTTGATTTTGGAATGACTCGGACGAAGCATGATCGCATGATCGAACTCGAGGTGTATGCCGCGGGCGTGCGCAACCCAGAGAAGATGATGGCTCTAACGCTGGAGCTGGATGTCATCTCCGGCCTGCGTTACAAGGTAGACACTAATCATGACATCATCTACATGGAGTTCGCGGGACAGGTGCCCACTCTATCTGCGTTAAAATCCCTTTTTATCAAAACGGGTTTGGAAGCCAAATTTGTGGGTCAGTTACCACCAGAGATCAGCTCAAAGAAAAGCACGCAACGGATCGAAAATGCCGCGGCGTAGTGTTGGAGCGCTCGCTTTGTCTGGCGAGCTACGCTGAATGGCCCTGCTCAATCTCTTCGGAAGCGGGCTTTCCGGTTTTTTCACTTATCTCGGCCAGGTCGCTCTTCTTGCCTGGGAGACGTTTTGCTCGATCTTTGCCGGGCGCATTCGTCTTAAGTTAACTCTCTTCCAAATTGCAGAAATTGGCTATGGGTCGCAACTGGTGGTGATCGTCACCGGGGCATTCACCGGGGCCGTCTTTACGGCGCAGGCTTATTTTCAGTTTGCGAGCTTGAGCATGGAAACCGCGGTGGGCCCGGTAGTAACCCTGTCGATGTTCCGCGAGCTGGGGCCGGTTCTCACCGGACTCATGGTCGCAGGACGGGTGGGCGCTGCCATGAGCGCGGAGATTGGCACCATGAAAGTGACCCAGCAGATCGACGCGTTGCGAGCCTTGGCCGTGCATCCGGTCGATTATCTGGTCGTGCCACGCGCGCTGGCCATGCTCGTCTCGATGCCGCTGCTCGTCGTGGAATGTGTGGGCTGCGGTGTCCTCGCCTCATACTGGGTGGCGGTTTACGTGCTCAATATCGAAGCCGTTTACTTTGTCATCAACATGCAGAAATTCACGGAAGGCAGCGATATTGCCATGTCGCTGATCAAGGGCTTTGTCTTTGCAAACATTATCGTCTTTATCAGTTGTCGAGAGGGTCTTCATGCCAAAGAAGGGGCCGTGGGAGTAGGTCGTGCCACCACCGAGACGGTGGTGATCTGTTCACTGGCAATTCTGATTGCAAACTTCTTTCTGACGATGTTCCTCAACATTCTTTTCCCCGCAGGGCAGCGATAGTGGCCGCCGACGCGTTGATCTCAGTGCGCGATCTCGTGCAAAAGATCGGACCCCAGGAGATCCTTCGTGGGTTCTCCCTGGATGTTTTTGAGGGCGAGACCTTGGTCCTGCTGGGCAAGAGCGGCGGTGGCAAGAGTGTCTTTCTGCGGCACCTCATCGGGCTGATGAAACCCGTCTCGGGGGAGATTCTCTTCGAAGGAAAGAACGTGGCGCGGCTGAATGAGCGGGAACTGGTGCCCATTCGCCGGAAGATTGGCATGCTCTTTCAAGACGGAGCGCTTTTCGACTCGATGAATGTTTACGACAACGTGGCCTTCCCGCTGCGTGAGCAGGGAGAAAAGCGCGAAAAGTCCATTCGTCGGCAGGTAGAGGAAGCGCTCGCGTTGGTGAACATGAGTGGTCACGACAAGAAAATGCCGGTGAACTTGAGCGGTGGCATGCGCAAGCGCGTCGCGCTGGCCCGCGCCATCATTTCCCCGCCCCAGGTCATCCTTTATGATGAACCCACCGCCGGTCTCGATCCAATCGTAGCCGACAGTATCAATCGACTCATCCGGACCTTACAGAAACAACTCTCGGTGACATCGATCGTTGTCACGCACGATATGACGAGTTGTTATCGGGTTGCCGATCGCGTGGCGTTGCTGAATGAGGGTCGCCGCCACTTCTACGGAACTCTTGACGAGCTGCGCGACACCCAGGACGCCACCGTTCGGGATTTTGTGGACGGACGTTCTGAGGATAGCGAGGATTAAAGTCTTATGACGGTGCAGGAATATACAACGCAATTGCGGGTCGGGATCTTCATGGGCATTGGCCTGCTGGCCATCGCATTGATGGTCGTGTACTTCGGGCGTTTTGGGGAAAGCATTCGCGACTATTACCAGATCCGCGTCGAGTACCCTAATGCGAGCGGCATTTATAAGGGAGCAAGCGTTCTTCTCGCCGGTGCACGGGTCGGTTCGGTCGAGAGCGATCCCGTAATTCTCCCAGACTTGGATGGCGTTTACGTAAACCTAAAGATTTACAAAGAACTCCAGATTCCCAGCGCATCTCGATTTACCATCGGAAGTTCCGGCCTGCTGGGAGATCGCTTTGTGCAAATCGCTCTCGACAAAGACGCCAAGTCGTCACCGCCGCTCCAACCGGGCGCTGTCGTGAAGGGAGAGAGCGAGTCTGGAATCAACGAGATGACCGAGCAGGCCGAGGCGCTCTTGTCGAACATTCAGGAAGCTGTGGGTAATATCAACAAGGTTGCGCAGAAGCTGAACACGGAGGTGTTCAAGGAAACAACCATCACCAACCTGCATACCACCCTTTCAAATTTGAAGGATTCAAGCTCATCGCTCGCCGAAGCTTCCAAGAAGTTTGACGGGGTGGTGAAGAAGGCCGAGGGCGCCATTGACACAGGGCAACAGACGTTTGCTTCGGCCAAGAGTGCGGCCGATGAGATAAAAAAGGCGGTCGGAGATGTTCGCTCAGATGTTCGCTCTATAGTTCAACAAGCCAAAACGGGAAGAGGCCCCTTGGGCGTCTTGCTTTCGGATCGAGAGACGGCAGAAAATCTCAAGACTCTCGTTGCTAATCTGCGGCGTCACGGAGTTTTGTTCTATAAGGATCGGGCGCAGCCGAGAAGCCAATCGGAGTGAACTTCCATGCTCCCTGCGCGACGGGTAGGTCAGGGGAGCGCACGCGCGCCGCAAATTTCCGGCGTCACCGCCGGAAAACTCCCCTCGGTGAAGCGCCGAACATCATACGCGAGGACGCGTCTGCTCGCCGCACGCTTCCGCGCGGCAAACATCTCGAAAACCTTCTCTCAGAAGCGCTCTAAAGACCCGTTGCAGAGCGCACGCGAGACATGACATTCTCAGCAACTTGATTCGCTCTTTCCCGGCCGTCACGCAGCACCGCCTCGACGTAGCCCGGATCCGCCAAGATCTCCCGCTTTCGTCGCCGCATGGGCTCGAAATACTCCCACAGGGCAGCGAAAAGGCGCTTCTTGAAATCTCCATAGCCGACTCCACCCACGCGAAACTCCTTTTCCATTTGTGTGTAATCCGCGGGACTTGCCACCAGCTTGTACAAGGCGAGGATCGTCGAATTTTGGGCCGGCTTGGGAGCGTGAACGGAGGTTGAGTCGGTCTTCAAGCTCATGATTTTCTTCCGCATCGTCCCTTCTTCTTCGAAGATGCCAATGGTATTGCCATAGCTTTTGCTCATCTTCTCCCCGTCAAGTCCCGGCACAATGGCAGTTTCCTCGCGAATACTGGGCTCGGGCAGCTTTAAGGTCGGGCCGTAAGCCTCATTGAACTTGATGACGATGTCGCGCGTAATCTCAATGTGTTGCTTTTGGTCGCTGCCCACGGGAACAACATCGCTGTCGTAGGCCAAAATATCGGCTGCCATGAGCACAGGATAGGCAAAGAGTCCATGCGAAGGAGCAATCCCTCGGCTGAGCTTGTCCTTGTAGGAGTGTGATCTCTCCAGCAAACCCATGGGGGTCATTGTGCTCAAGATCCAGGCAAGCTCTGTGACCGCCGGCACGTGCGATTGGCGAAAAAAGCACGCTCTCAACGGATCGAGACCGCACGCAAGGAAGTCCAGGGCGACATTGCGAATGTTTTCCCTCAGGTCCTCCGCGTCGTGCACGGTGGTTAAAGCATGCAGATCGGCAATGAAATAGAAGGCTTCGCCGTGGTCCTGCAGTTCGATGGACGGCTTCATCATGCCGAAGTAATTGCCGAGATGCAGAGTGCCCGAGGGCTGGATACCTGAGAGGATGCGCATGAGAATTTGAGGGACTGGCGAAAGAGGCCTATTGGAAAGCGGTTTTGCGATAAGTCCGCCGTTGGGATCAATAGGAATAGTTTTCCGGCAGCTGAAATGCATTGGCGATGTGCCGGATGACTTCCTTAGGCATTAGCACTTCGATAACGTCGAAGCGAAAAACGATGTCAGGCATGTCGAGCATCTTGAGCCAGGTCATCGCTCCGCGCAGAATCAAGCGCCGTTTCTCCTGGTCGACGGCGTCAAAGGGACGGCCGAACTCTTCTGAGGATCGGGTCTTGACCTCGACGAAGACAAGTTCGTTGTGCTGCCTGTCTCGGCAAACGATGTCGACCTCTCCTCCATGAGATGCGCGGAAGTTCCGATAAAGGATCTTGTGTCCATTTTTTCGGAGGTATTTGGCTGCGAGCTCTTCGCCGGCGCGTCCCATCTCGAGGTGAGGAGCTTTCGGCGGTCGGAACAACGCTGCTCGAAGCCTTGTCGCAATCTGCCTGGCCATCGATAGCTTGCTATCCAGTCGCATATGATTGAGAGGAGTTCTCCGCGCGCGCTTCGAGCAGGCGGCGCACGATGCCGGCGATCGCTTTGCCGTTTTTGTTCCCAGTGGGAGGCGACGGGACGCCCGGTCTAAGGAACGCGCCTTGAAGTTCCGAGCCGCAGTTCGCTCCTTCGATGGTCCTTAAACTGGTTGCGCTCTCGTGGCCGCCGGTAGAGAGATAATCGATTGAGCGCGACATTAAGGGAATCAAGAATATCTGCGAGTAGCGGCGGGCTAGCCAATCCTGGTCACGGGTCAACGGCAAATGCTTTGGACGTCTCCGGGCATCCTACCCGAGATAATATTCAATTCAAGAGCTGCGCAGACCGTCAGCACGCCCGAAAGAAAATGAGAAGCTAGGACTTGATGATTTCGACGAGGCCGAGGGGTTTTTCCAGTAAGGAAACCGGAGCGAGTGCGCGGCCATGTTGCGCCGCACCTCGATGGACGCCTACCCTTTCGTTTCATCATAAGTGAAAGTTTTGCGCGCTGAGCGCAAGCTTCGCGACGATCGGCCTGACCTGTGCGACGCAAGATTTTGTCCGCCCGATCAACCGACCGCACCGGTGCTTTAGAGCAAGAGAATGAAAATCCTTTACGTGGCGGACCTTCACTACAGTTTGAGGCAGTTCGATTGGCTCCTCGCCAATGCCAGGAGCTATGATGTGGCCGCCATCGGAGGCGATTTGCTCGACGTGGGCGGAGCGTTAGATCCAGACGTGCAAATCGTCGTTGTCGAGAAATACCTCAAGCGCCTGCGACGCCAAACCCGTCTTCTCGTCGTCTCCGGAAATCACGACGCGGACGCCCGGAACGGCGCGGGCGAGTGGTTCGCAAGATGGCTCCTGAAAGCGCGCGGTGATGGTTTGTTTGTCGATGGGGATGAGGTGTCACTTCCTGAGGCCACTGTGACCTTATGTCCCTGGTGGGATGGACCCGTTTCGCGAGCGGAGCTCGAGAACCTGCTCAAGCACGCCGCTCCGCGTGTGGCAGGCAAATGGATATGGATCCATCACGCCCCGCCAAGCCCTTCGTCAGTCAGTTGGACGGGAACGAAGTTCGAGGGAGACAAATATCTCGTGGAGTGGATTCACCGTTTTGGACCAGACCTCGTGCTCTCCGGCCACATTCACAACGCACCTTTTTATGCGGAGGGATCTTGGATTGATCGAATTGGAAAAACCTGGATCTTCAATCCCGGACGGCAGATAGGTCCGCAACCCACCTCGATAATTTTCGATTTGGACGCGATGACGGCGCATTGGTTTTCCCTGGAAGGAGACTGCCTGGGGAGTTTGCGGTAGGAGCCGCGGGCGAAATCAGCGTAAGGGTGGCCTCCGCTGACGGTGCATGAGCACGCCGAGCACCTCGTCCACCATGCTTAGATGGTCGTGGCCGTCAAACTGCTGCTTCACGTCAACCAGGTATTTGTTGAGTTCATCAAGACGGCGGGCGAGGATCTCTGAAACGTGCAGGCACACCGTGGGATGCGCTTCCAAAAAACTGCGGCCTTCCTCCACCAGGTAGAATTCTGAGGGCGCTACTGTTCGCACGCTGGCTCCGTGACTCGTGCCGAGCAGCGCGGACATTTCACCAAAGACGCAGCCCGGTTCCGAGGCGGTCGCGATCGCTACGTCGTCTTTGCACACCTCGACTTCTCCCTCGATCAGGAAGAAGAGCATGCCCGTTCGGCTCCCTTCCATGATGATCGTCTCTCCCGCGGCGAAGCTTCGCTTGGGCTGCTCGACCAGAAGTTGGAGAACTGAAATCATGTCAGCGAACAATGCCCTCACCAACGGACACACTCAAGCTTCAGTCGTTCCACTAGCTTCAGGAAGCCTGAAGCCTGGAGTTCCTTTCGTCGCAAGGTAGGCAACCCAACCGAAAGGCCTGGTCAAAAATGTCAGGTCAGATTTTTCAGACATTGTCGGCGGCGGTGTCCGCCTTGACGAGCTGTGATCCCTCCGATGCGCCCCATTGCACTCTCGGATCTCTGGCATGTCGTCCCGATAGCGAGTGATATAGCTCTTATGATCGAGGAGTTCCTCGTGGATTGCCTTGAGTGCGTATGCGGCACGTGCTCCGAGCTTTGGCACGCGATCGACGACACCACCTACCAGGCTGAATCGCCGTGCCCGGGACATGTTATAAGAATAATGCTAAGATCCGTCGCGAACTTCGAAGGAAAACGCTAGGAAAGACACGACAGTTCACTCTCAGCTAATATGGCCGCGTGGCCGTTCACGGGTGTCGTCCTTTCAGGAATGATCGTCTCAATCGTGCAACTGGATCGGGCGTCTCGCCCGAATGTCCTTGTATTCGGTGCGCAACCTTAAGAATCGACGTTTTCCGCTTACTTTGCAGATGGAGTGGAGCCCACTTTCCACGTGCAATATTTGAGGGGCAGGCTCTATTTACCATAGCGAACGTTATCGTTCCCCCACTTCCCCAGAACTTATGAACAAGACACTTCTTTCTGTAATCATTGCGATTTTCTCAACCGGCCAGGCGTTCCCTTGGAGTGAAGGCGAGCTGCTTGTCTGGATAAGTAGCGACAAAGGTTGGCGTGGTTTGAGCGAGCTTGGCAAGAAATTCGAGAAGGACCTGGGCATTCCGGTAAAAGTGGAAACTCCCGACGATCTCACGAACAAGTTTCAGTCTGCCGCTCAGGGCGGGAAGGGGCCTGACATCGTTGTTTGGGCGCACGATCGTCTTGGAGAGTGGGCTGAGGCCGGGCTGCTCAAGCCGCTTGAGGTCAGCGAAGATTTCAAGGCGACCTTTCTCCCCATGACCTGGGATGCGGTAACGCACAACAAGCAGATTTGGGGCTATCCGCTCGCCGTCGAAGCAATCTCTCTCATCTACAACAAAAAATTTGTGGCCGAAAATCCGCCGGCTCAGCTGTCGGAAATGTCCGATTTCGCGAAAAAACTCAGGGAGAAGGATCCCAAGTTAATGCCCATCATGTGGGACTACAACACGCCCTATTTTAGCTGGCCTTTCTTAGCCAGTGGCGGTGCCTATGCATTCAAAAAAGTGGAGGGTGGTTATGACGTCAAAGATACCGGGGTCAATGACCCGGGGGCGGTCAAAGGTCTGCAGGAGATCGTGAACCTGATTAAAGCACGCATCCTGCCGGCGGGCTCGACCAACAGCATCATGGAAGAAAAAATGACTGGAGGTCAGCTGGCGATGATGATCAGCGGGCCCTGGGCGTGGATGGAGCTGCGTAAAGCGAGCATTGACTTCGGTCTTGCCCCGCTGCCTGGGGTCGGCGGCCATCCAGGCAGACCATTCGTTGGGGTGCTTTCCGCGCTGATAAACCGCGCCAGCCCGAACGACGACCTCGCGATGCAGTTCCTGGAGGAATATGTCTGCACGACAGACGGACTCAGGGCCCTCGATGCCGATATTCCGATCGGCGTTCCGGCACTGAAAGTCCTCGCCGAGGAGCTAAGCGCGAACAATCCCTTGATCAAGGCGACTTACGAGAACGCGATGAACGGGGTGGTGATGCCTAATATTCCTCAGATGAGCAAATTCTGGAGCGCCGTTGGGGCAGCTTTGCAGATCGCCACCTCCGGCCGGGCGAGTCCTCAAGCCGCCTTGGACGAGGCGGCAAACTCCATCGAAAAATGACGTGAAAGGCAGGGCTCGCCTCCGAGCTCTTGTTCTTCGGCCGGGCAGGGGCCGCAAAGCTAAGTATGCGGCAGACTCCAAGAGGTTCGGCCAAACGCCGGCCTCGTCAAAGAATTGACATCTTTCGGCTTGCCCCGCCGGCAAGCGACTTATTGACAAAATCGGGGGACACCGTGAAGGCTTGTCGTCCCTTAGGTGCCACGCCATGGATACGAAATCGACTTCGACTTGGTTTGCGCTTCAGAACCCGGTGTTTTGCCGTCTTTGGCTCGCCAACGTTTTATCCGGCACGTTTGCCTCAGCGCAAGACATCGCCGCGACCTGGCTGATGCATGGTCTCGGCGCTTCCGCCTTTGCATTGTCATTCATGGCCACCGCGGCTTCGGCTCCCTTCTTCCTGTTTACACTACCAGCAGGAGCTGTGGCGGACATTGTAAATCGGCGCACTCTGCTGGTGGGTGCCGTACTTGTGGCAGGGAGCGTGCTCAGCAGTCCTCGCGTTCGGAACATGGATGGGAGTTGTCCATCCGATTTCGATAGTTGTTTGTATTTTCGCTTTGGGCATTGGGCTTGCCTTTGCCGCCCCGGTCATGGGAGCGATCGTGCCCGGATATCGTCGATAAAGATGAACTGCCCTCTGCCATCACGCTGGGAGGAGTGCAGCTGAACCTCTCCGGGATTGTGGGTCCGGCTCTGGGAGGCTTCCTGCTTCCGCTGCTCGGTCGCACCGCTCCTCATCTCGGTTAATCGCTCTCACGTTCCTCTTTGTCGCTTTGGCCATATCGCGATGGAAACCGCGGCAGTCGGAATCGACCGCGCTTCGCGAAAATTTCACGGAGAGCTTCATCAGCTCATTGCGCTACGCTCGGCACTCCGAGCGCATGAAAGTCATCCTTTTTCGAAATCTGCTTTTCTCGCTCGTTATCTCGATTGTGCCAGCGCTCTTACCTGTAATCGCGCTTAGAGAATTGCATCTATCTGCTTCTCAACTTGGCCTGGTCTTCACTTGTGTGGGCGTGGGGTCCTTGGCAGGAGCGGTGTTCGCGCTCCCCTACCTGCGGCAAAGGACCTCGCCGAACGCGATCACCTCCCTGGCGATGACTTTGATGATCGTGGTGCTGCTGGCATTGACCTTCATGCGCATACTGCCTGTTCTTATGGCATGCGCGGCAGTGGCCGGCGTAGCTTGGGCTTTGGCCGGATCAGAACTGTGGGTGGCTGGACAGCGCGTCATGCCGGGATGGGTCCGCGGAAGAATGAATTCCTTCCAGATCATGTTAGGGCAGGGTGGCATCGCGATTGGGGCACTCATATGGGGTACGGGAGTGGCACATGCCGGTCCCAGCCTGACCTTTGCTGCCGCCGCTGTGCTGGCGCTGTCGGTGCTTGGGCTCGGGCTTTGGTTCTCCATCAACTTCAGCTCAGAGGCACTCGTTGATGCGCGCCCCCCTCAACCCACTGCACGAGTTTCCAGCCACCCCTCACCAGGAGGACGGACCAGTCACTGTAACCATCGAGTATGCCATCGAAGGCGAAAATCGACAACAATTCCGAACCCTGATGCAAGAAGTTCAGGCAATCGTGCGACGCAATGGAGCATTCCACTGCCGGCTTGACGAATGCCTCGAGCGGCCGGGTATTTTCCGGTTGGAATACCTCGTCTCTACATGGGCGGAACATCTTCGCCAAAACATGCGAGTGACTGTGGACGAAAGGCGCGTGCTGGACACCGCGTGGGGCCTCAATGCCGGAGACTCTGGGCCGGTCGTGCGCCATTACCTTGCAACTCAGCGGTGCCTGCATCTTCACGGATACGGCCTCTCCGGGCGCACGTTCAGCGCCACCGATCATTGGTCAGGACCCGGTTTGGCGCGTCACGACGTTCCACCTCCGGCGCGTGACGCTCGACTGAAATGGATCGGTGCAGCTGAGAGCCGCTTCTCGGTGAACTGCACAGAACGCAATGTTTCCGAGGCGTGCTCTCGCGAGACACGAGATGAACGCATGTATCTTGCAATCGGGTGCTTGCACAATGCTAGCGGATCTTACCGATGACAAAAGGCGTCGCGGACCGTCAAAGAACCACGACGACCGGTGCCACTTTTTTCGCGGCCATGCGCGGCTTGGAAAAGCCGCCGCCAAACAGCAAAATGAAAAATGTTCAAATTTTTTTCACTTTTTTAAAAAATCTTCTTGATTTGTCGCGGGATTCTCAATTTTCTCTCGACTCGAAAAAAACAAAAGGACCCCATATGCCTATGCCTTTGCTTCCGTTGTCGTTCCACGCTCCACCAACAACTTCTAACTTCCGCTCCAAGACTCGAGGTCTGCTACTAGGGGTAGTCGCAGGCGCCGCTTGCCTTAGCGTCGGCACCCTCTCCGCGCAAACAAGCGCGGAAATGGAGGACCTTCAAAAGCGACTCGCTGAGATGGAAGCAAAATTGAAGTCCATGGAGGCGCAAGTTGCCCTCGCCGGTTCGATTGCCAAATCGAGAACGCTCACCGGACCTGACGGGAAGGAAATCAGCATGAAGGAGGGCCCGGTGATTGTTCCGGCTCTCGATACGTTTACGCGTAACTTCAAGTTTCATACCTACTTTCGCGCCGGCACCGGCTTTACTGCCAATGGGGTGGGCCAAACGTTCAATTTCAATACCCCGGACGCAGAGCTTTGGGAAAACATCAACGTCTTGGCAACGAAAACGACTTCTATATTGAAGCTGGGTCCGATCTGGGATCACATGCTTGGAGATGATCCCGACGCCATCGACGTGAAGGCCAAAATGACCTTCCAATTTTTCGACAATACCGACAAGTCGCAACCTGTTAACCTCGACAATGACGGACTTTGGTGTCGGTATGGCAGAGTGCTACGTGGAGATGAAGAACGTCATCAAGAGCGTGCCGGAGGTCACCTTCTGGGCCGGCCAACGGTTCTACGACCGGTACGATATTCACCCTTCGGATTATTTCTTCCTGAACACGTCGGGATTTGGCGCGGGCGCCTATAACATCCACTTGGGTCCGGGCCTCTTGCAGATCGCTTATTTCGGAGGAATCAGAAGCGGCACGGGCACCTTCTTCCTGGATGATACCAGCTTCAATGATGTCGACCTCGCTGTTGATGACGGAACCGGTGAGTTCTACCGGCACGTCTTCGATTTGCGCTGGGGTGATGTCGACTTCCTCGGTGGCAAGCTGAAACTCGTTTTGATCGGCTCGTACATGCAGGGTGGCAACTTTACCATCGATGCACGTACAGGACAGAACGGATTCCGTTACCGATCCTAACGTGGATGGGCAGGGCAACGTCGAAGATTCGGGCGGCATCGGCGGTGGATTTGTGCAACAATGGGACCTTCCTCCAGCGTGGGGCAAGCTCAGCTATGTTCAAATTGCCGCGTCTCTACGGCTGGGGACTTGTGGATTTCGACCCGAGCGGGGTGCCCTTGGATAGGCTCGTCAGATCTTATCAGTCGGCGGTTAACGCGAATAACTCACCAGCTGGATCGTTCGAGGACATCGATCCTTTCAATAACAGCCAGCGCGCACGGGCCAATGTCTTCTGGGTATGGAATCCGACGGAAAACTTCTCGATGGGCACCTGGGCTAGCTATCAGTTCGATGATCAGGGCTTCACTAGCTACCGGGTCTCTAATGGCGATATCTCCAGCGCATCGCGCTACAGCCATCTGGTTAGTGCCGGCATCAGGCCGTACTACTGGCTCTGGGGGCCGTTCGCGATTCAAGGTGCCGCCGCCTTCGCCTATATCTCGAACAATCGAGACATAACAAGTCCAACCATTGGCGAAGGAGGCGCCTTGGGTATATTCACAATCGCCCCGACGATCAAACCCCGAGGGGGCTTTTTTACCCGTCCTGAGTTGCGCGCCTTCGCGACCTTCTCCGTCTGGTCTGACGAGCTTAAGGGCGCCATTGGTGGGACACCCTACGCCAACCAGAACTACGGATGGGTCTTTGGCGTCCAAGCTGAGACATGGTTCTAAGCGAGTAGCGCAGCATCTCTCTCAGATTTCGTAAAGCCTGGATCGAGATCTTAAGCTCTATGAAGCCATTGTCTTCGACACAGCGATGCGGATCCGTCTTACAGATCACGTCGTTTCTCGTCGCAGTCTGCGCGCTCTTGGCGCTGTCCGGGTGCGCCAGTATGGAGTCCGCGAGCCAGGAATCGTTGCTTCAAAAGGCCGGGTTCCAGAGCCGAACGCCCACCACCGAGAAGCAGAAAGCGGCATATCAAGCACTTCCGGCTTACCGGCTCCATCAACTCACGCTGAAAGGACGCACAGTCTACGCCTACAAGGATGAGAAAGCCGGGGTGGTCTATCTCGGCAGCCAAGCGGAGTATGCCGAGTACAGACAGCTGGCTGCCAAGGCCAAGCTGAAAGAAGAGCAGTTTACGGCCGCTCAGATCGCGCTTGATGAGAAAGACGTGCATGAGTACAGCCAGTGGTATTTGGGTCGCATTCCGTAGGTCGTCGACGAACTGTGATTCTCGATTTGATTAGACAATTACGAGAGTGTCAGGAAAGAAAAGCAGGTTGCGCATAATATGGACAACGATCTCGTCTATCGCTGGTATGGATCCTGGAAGGATTTCGGCGCGGCTAGTCCGGTAGACTGATTATCGCAACGTCGAAGATAGTCTTTGTGGCGCGGCAGCAAATGTGCTGCCGCGCTTGCGTGTACAGCGGACAGGGAGATCGCACGCCTACCGTCGTAGACGTTCCGGCAAGGAGGTTGTGAAAGTGAAAGTTGGCCGCAAAGCGGGTCTTGAGCGGAACGCCCGAGACGACACCAGACTCGAGTGCCCTCCCTGGGTTCGGCTCCCACGCGTCTTCTTCGTCCTGCTTATCGGCGCCTTTTTTGTCCTCAACGGCTGCAAAGCTTTCGAGATCAGAACGCAGTCAAATACCCTCTCTGAGAGCGGTTTTCTTGCCCGAGTGCCGGAGACGCCAAGGCAGCGGGAAGCTTACGCCGCATTGCCGCCTTACCGGCTCTACAAAGGCTTTATGAGAGGAGAGGCTTTCTACGCCTATAAGGACGAAAAGAACGGAGTCGTTTATCTGGGAAGTGAGAGAGACTACGAATATTATATGCAGAGGGTACGGAGGCTGGTTGCTTTCTATGAAACCACCGAGGACAAAATGAGGGCCTATGATATGGAGAGCGCCGTCCAATCCCGCTGGCAGGGCTCGTGGGACCAATTCGGCTCGGCAAGGTCTGGGAATTGACCGGGCTCTACTCCAAAGCAACTCGCGATTTCTGAAGACTTGGATTTGCTGTGCTCGTGGAATCCCGAATCACGAGCCTGGTCGCCAGAGTGCGTCGAAGCGGTGCTTTACCATCGAGCAACACGGAAATCGCTAAGCGTCCCTTTTCCCGTAGGGGCTGGTTGGAAGTGGTAAGTTGCGGCGAAATCATCCCGGCCGCCGGGATATCGTCGAAGCCGACGATCGAAACATCCTCTGGAACGCGCAAGCGATGCTGCCGCACAGCTTCAATCACCCCTATTGCTAGCCGGTCGCTGGCGGCAAGGATAGCGGTGGGCTGAGGACGTAGAGCAAGAAGCTGCTCCGCCGCAGTTCGACCTTCCTCTTCAATGCTGTAGGGGCATTCCCAGATTTTAACCGGTGGAGCGAACTCGTTTTTGGCGATCACATCAAGATACCCCGTCGATGCGGTTTCTGCTTAGTTCGAAACTGGCAGTCTTCAGGCGGCCGGCAGGGACGAATCCACGGTAGCCATCATTGTTTAGCCTTAGGCTGATGATGGCGAATCGCTCATGACCAAGAGCCTTAAGATGCTGTGCGCAAGATTGCGATGCTTTACGATTGTCGATCCCGACGAAGGGAATATTAGAAATCAGTGGTTGATCGACGACGACGGTCGGTAACGCCCGATCTGCAACGATCCTAAGGGTTTCATCATTGTTTGGCATTGAGTAAACGACAAGACCATCGATCGCTGCAGTCTGCAGGCTGCGAGAGGAGGATGCTCCTCCTTGCACGAGGAGCAAACTGAAGTCCCGCTCCGCACAGGCCTCGGCCACTCCCGCCAGAAACGAAGACGCCGCCTGGTCCTCAAAGGCATGTGGCATGGGATCGGTCCACACCACCGCAATAGTTTTGGCGAAGCCGGTCCGCAGCATCCTTGCGGCCGGATTGGGGCCAGGGTAGCTCATGGAACGTGCCACGGCGAGAATCTTCTCGCGGAGGTCCGAAGAAAGCTGATCGGGCCTGCTAAAGGCATTCGAAACGGTCGTGTGAGACACCCCAATAGCCCTGGCAAGATCCTTGAGAGTGCCGCGAGCTCTCAGCGATGGTTTCATCTAGCCTGAAGGTAGCACCTTTTGCCTGAAGGGAGATTTATTCTTGACGCATAAAGATCCTGCTGATTGGATCGGGAATAACAACCATAGATTTGACTATGAGTATTTCCGTTCCCCACCAAAAGTCACTCCGTTCAAAGACTCTGAAATCTTCCCTTAGCCGCCGCCTCATTCCGTGGCTCTGTTCGTTCTTTCTCCTTTCGGTTCTCTCCCCGCTCGTCTTCGGTCAGGGTGCCCTCATCCGGTTCGCCGGCGATTCAGATGTTGGAGAAGGCGGACGCTATTCGCGCGCCGCAGCAGAAGAGTGGGCTAAGAAGACGGGAAACAAAGTCGAATACATTAGCCGGCCTCAAGACGCCTCAGCGACACTCCAGCAATTCCAGCAGTATTGGGCAGCCAAGAGCGCCGATATCGACGTTTACATGGTGGATGTCATCTGGCAGGGGATTCTCGCCCCGCACGCCGTCGATCTGAAAAAGTATTATAAGGAAGACGAAGTCAGTAAATTCTTCCCGCGCATCATCGAGAACAACACCGTGGGCGGCAAGCTTGTCTCCATCCCGTGGTTCACTGACGCCGGACTGCTCTATTATCGCACCGATCTCCTCGAAAAATATGGTTACAAGGGGCCACCGAAGACATGGGAAGAACTCACCGAGATGGCGAAAAAGATCCAGGAAGGTGAACGTGCGGCGGGTAAACCGGATTTCCAGGGCTTTGTGTTCCAAGGAAAGGCAAGCGAATCCGTGACCTGTAACGCGGTTGAATGGATCTACAGCTTCAACGGCGGGACCATTGTTGAACCAGACAAGAAAGTAACGATTAATAATCCGGACGCTATTAAGGCGCTGGAGACAGCGAAAGGTTGGGTAGGAACGATTGCGCCTAAAGGCGTCACCACCTACGGCGAAGAAGAAGCGCGGAACGTCTGGCAAGCTGGGAACGCGGCCTTCATGCGCAACTGGCCTTACGCCTATACTCTGGGCAACGATCCAAAGAGCGCCATTGCCGGTAAGTTTGACGTCACGGTGTTGCCGAAGGGCGGCGATAATGGCAAGAACGCTGCCTGCCTGGGTGGCTGGCAGTTGATGGTCTCAGCTTACTCAAAGGCCCCTGATGCCGCTGCGGATCTGGTTCGTTACCTTGCCTCCGAAGAGCAGCAGATAAAACGCGCGATCGGGCTAAGCTATCTCCCGACGCTTCCCGCCCTGTATAGTAATCCCGAGGTGCTCGCAAAGCATGCATGGTTCAAAAATCTGCTCGACGTTCTGCAGAATGCGGTGGCTCGTCCTTCAACGGCGACCGGCGCCGATTATAATCAACTTTCAACGGCCTTTTTTCAGAATGTAAACAAAGTGCTTACGGGCGGTGAAACTCCCAAGAATGCCGTCTCGCAAGTCGAGAGGGTCGCCAAACGCATCGCCCGATAAGCTTCATCCCGGAGGAGACTAGTGGCGGTAGCATCAGATGTGGCCAACCGCAAGGTGGCCGAGAGTGGTAAAGCGGCCAAGGGAATTGATCTTTACGACCGTCAAAGGCGTCTAGCCTGGTTTTTAATAGTGCCAGCAGTGCTCGTTGTGCTGCTGGTCATCGGCTTTCCACTGGGTCAGGTCGTCGTCTACTCCTTCATGAAGTACAAGCTTGACGGGGTAACCCCGGCAAGCTTTGTGGGCTTGGAAAACTATGCCTTTGTCTTGTCGGACCCGGATTGGTGGCGCGCAGTTTGGAATACGCTGATCTTCACCTTTTTCTCTGTCACGCTGGAAACAATTTTGGGTTTGGCGGTAGCGTTGATAGCGAACGCTCCTTTCAAAGGCCGAACTTTCTTCCGCATCGCGCTTCTGGTTCCCTGGGCTATCCCCACGGTGGTTTCGTCGCAGATTTGGAAATGGATGTTCAACGACGTGTATGGCGTGGTCAACCTCCTGTTGACAAACTTCGGCATCATCTCCGAGAAGATCCCCTTTCTGGCCACTCCCGAGACGGCCTTGCCGGTCATCATCGCCGTAGATGTCTGGAAGACAACTCCTTTCATGGCTCTGCTGATCCTGGCCGGGTTGCAAATGATTCCGGGCGACATGTACGAGGCTGGTGCTATTGATGGCGCCACTGGGATTCGCAAGTTCTTCTTTCTAACGCTTCCCTTCATTATGCCAACCTTGCTGGTGGCGCTCATCTTTCGAACCCTCGACGCACTGCGAGTGTTCGACATCTTCTATATCATGGTTGGTGGCGCGGGAGACATGGCGACGATGGCGACATACAATCGGCTGCAACTGATCGACTTTTTGGACGCTGGCGTGGGTTCCGCGACCTCCGTCATTATTCTCCTCTTCATCATGGTTTTCGTCATCCTCTATACCCGCATCAGCAAGACCAGCTTCCAATGACAACGAAAGAGCAGGATTCCAAGTCGATCGGTCTCAAGGTGGGTTTTTGGCTTCTGGTCGCATTAGTCCTCGTCTTCAATCTGTTTCCGGCCATCTATGCGCTCGTTTCCTCGTTCCGGCCCAGTCAGGAGCTCTTCTCGACGCAGGTGATTCCCAGATCTTTAACTCTCGCTCATTACCAGGCTGTTTTTGCGGATGCTCGTTTCGTGAAGAGCCTTCTGAACTCCCTTATCATCGCCGGATCCACTGTCCTGATCGCCTTGGGACTCGGAAGCCTGTGTGCTTACGCTCTTGGTCGGCTTCCTTTCCGTTTCAAAGGCTCGGTGCTCTACTTGGTGCTGACGATGACGATGTTTCCGCAGATTGCTGTCCTCTCGGGGCTGTTCGTCATGCTGAAAGGCCTTGGGCTTTTCAACACCCGCCCGGGTTTGGTGCTTACCTATCTGATCTTTACGATGCCATTTACAGTTTGGGTGATGACCCAGTACTTTCGCAGCCTTCCCGAAGGAACTTGAGGAAGCGGCCTACGTTGACGGGGCATCGCCCTTGACAGTGTTCTGGGAAGTCTTGCTTCCCCTGACGGTGCCAGGAATGATTTCGACGGGACTTCTCGCCTTCATTGGCGCTTGGAACGAATTCTTGTTTGCGCTCACCTTTACAGTGACCGACAATATGAAGACGGTGCCGGTTGTGATCTCACAATTCAGTGGCACGAGTTCCTACGAGCAACCGTGGGGATCGATCATGGCGGCCTCCATGGTCGTTACAATTCCTTTGATTATTTTGGTGATGTACTTCCAGAATCGGATCGTGGCGGGCCTCACCGCAGGAGCTGTGAAGGGCTAGAGCTGCGAAAAATGGAAATGGCAGTAGATGAACCCTCTTACGCCATAGAGCGCGCTGCAAAGCCTAACAACCTCAAACAAGATCTTTTCGCTTTCTAAGGAAACAATCGAAAGGATTTCAGCTGATACCGTATGAACACCAAAGAAGATGCTTCTGTAAAAATCAAGGATCTGGTTAAGACTTACACGGATGACCGCGGTCGGCCGACGTTTACGGCGGTCAAGAACGTCAGCCTGGACATTAAAAATGGGGAGTTCATGGTCTTGGTGGGTCCATCAGGTTGTGGCAAGTCCACGTGCCTCCGGATGGTTGCCGGTCTGGAGAAAATTTCGAGCGGAACCATCGCGATCGGGGACAAGGTGGTCAATGACCTGGAGCCCAAAGATCGCGGAATTGCGATGGTATTCCAGAGCTATGCGCTTTATCCGCACATGAATCTGTTCAACAATATGGCCTTCGGGCTGAAGTTGGCCAAAAAGTCCAAAGATTTCATCTCGGACATCGTGGGGAAGACCTCGAAAGCCCTCGGTCTTGATCACATGCTGGAGCGCAAGCCTGGAGCGCTCTCGGGAGGTCAGCGTCAACGGGTAGCTCTCGGTCGGGCGATTGTGCGTAATCCGAAGGTCTTCCTCTTCGATGAGCCGTTGTCCAACCTGGATGCCAAGATGCGCGTTCAGATGCGCTCGGAGATCTCGCGGCTTCACGCGGAGCTGGGTTCCACCATGATCTATGTGACCCACGATCAGGTGGAGGCGATGACCATGGGTGATCGCATCTGTGTGATGCGAGACGGAAAGATTATGCAAGTGGCCGATCCGCTAACGCTCTTTCGGCACCCGGAAAACCTTTTTGTCGCCGGCTTCATTGGCAGCCCGCCAATGAACCTGATCGCGGGCAAGATTCAAAGGCGGGAAGGTGGTCTATTTTTTGTGGAGAGGGCCGAAACCAACCCGCTGACCCTTCCTATGAAGGGTCAGATCGAAGCTCTCGCGGGCAAGTACGTCGATAAGGATGTCATTATAGGCATTCGACCTGAGCACATTGACAATGAGCCAAAAGATGACGGCTCGGTTCCGGTTAAGATGAAGGTGGAAATTTCAGAGCCGATGGGATCAGAGTCTCTCGTGTATCTAAAGACCGGCTCCGGCAGCTTGATCGCACGGATCCAGGGAGACCATGTCTTCCATTTCGGTGAAGACGTTTCCGCTTACTTCGATCTGGGGAAGGCTACGATCTTCGATCCGAAAACTGAGCAGGTGCTCAAGTAGATTCGCTAACGCGCCGACAAATCGGAAAACTAAGGAGACTTCCTGGCTTCTGAGTCGACAGGCACTCGATGCTCAGTCGCTGAACTAAACGGGCTCAAGAGTCGGCGACCGCTGGGAGAATAGATTGTGGGCGCTCGAAGTCGAACGACGACTTCAACGATGTGAGAATGCTCGACATCCATGAAATTCGATCTATCCGCGCAGCAGATTGACTTCAAGAACCGGCGAGCCTTGGTTACCGGGGCCGGCAAAGGTATCGGGCGGTCCGTTGCCGTGATGCTTCGGCGCTTCAATGCTCAGGTTGTTGCGGTGAGCCGAACCGAGGCAGACCTTAGCACGTTACAGGAGGAAATCGGTTGTGAGACGATCGTCTCCGAGCTCGGGAATGCGACTGAAGCCCGGAGAATGGCGGAGCAGGCTGGCGAGATCGATCTTCTCGTCAATAATGCCGCCATTGCGATCCTGGAGCCATTCCTTCAGACGAAAGTCGAATCCTGGGATGCCACCATGGCAGTCAATCTCAGGGCTGTCTTAATCGTCTCGCAAGTGGTCGCCAACGGCATGATCCAACGAGGTGTCACCGGCTCGATCGTGAATGTCTCGAGCATGTCGTCGTTTCAGGCTCTGCCCGATCATGCTGCCTATGCCGCGTCCAAGGCCGGACTCGATCAGCTTAGTAAGGTGATGGCGGTCGAGCTCGGGCGATTCGGGATTCGCGTTAACTCCGTGAACCCCACGGTAGTGATGACCGAGATGGGCAAACGAGCGTGGAGCGATCCAAGCAAAGGTGGACCGATGCTAGCCCGCATACCCTTGGGACGTTTCGCCGAATGCGAGGATATCGCTTCAGTCATCTGTTTTGTGCTCAGCGACAGCGCCGCGATGCTCAACGGCCTCGCTCTCCGAATCGACGGAGGTTTCTGGGCGACTTAGAGTAAATTGCCTCTGCTCTTAGTTCGGGGCGCTCGTCACGGTCGACGGTAGTGAGTTGGCGCTAGCGCGGCGCCGCTAACTCAAACCTTTAGGCTTCACCATGGAGATTGCGGCCCATCTAATCGTCGACACTGGAGACATGGCCTATGCCGTCGACGCTACGCGAAGAGAATGACACAGAATATCTATGACGACCCGGCGTTTTTCGAGGCTTACAGCAAGCTCGGGCGTTCAGTGGATGGGTTGGCAGGCGCAGCGGAATGGCCGGCGCTTATGGCTTTGCTTCCGGACATGCGTGAGCTCAACGTGGTGGATCTTGGCTGCGGTTACGGCTGGTTTTGTCGTTGGGCACGTGCGCAGGGAGCCGAAACTGTTCTCGGTCTCGACGTATCGCAAAAGATGCTCGAGCGAGCGAAGTCGTCATCTTCTGACCCTGCGATCACTTACACAAAAGCCGATCTGGAAGATCTTGATTTGCCAGAGGCCAGCTTCGACCTGGCCTATAGTTCCCTCACCTTTCATTACATTGTGAATCTCGCCGGCCTGTTTGAGAAAGTGCATCGCGCGCTATCACCTGGCGCAAACTTGATCTTCTCGATCGAGCATCCGATCTACATGACGCCGCAACACCCGGATTGGTTGATCGATCCGCACGGGCGTAAGGTGTGGCCGATCGACAGCTATCAACGGGAAGGCGCCCGGGTCACGAATTGGCTTGCCGAAGGGGTGATCAAGCACCACCGAACAATCGGCACGTTGCTGAATCATCTGATTCGCGCGGGCTTTACCATTGCTCATGTGGAGGAATGGCGGCCGACAGATGAGCAAATCGCCGCGCGGCCTGAGTTGGCGGAGGAGCGGGAGCGGCCGATGATATTGTTAGTGTCCGCCCATCGGTAGTTTTCTCGCTTTGCTTTGTTCGGCACCGCTTCGCAGAAGATGCTGATTCGATTTGCTGACTGATTTTGCCGCGCGCGACGGCGGCAACATTAACAGAATCGATCTGCGCCTTGACCTTGAGGGTCACGATCCAAGAATTGTGCTGCGAGAGAAGTCGGAATTATCGTGCGCGGAAATGGAAGCGCCTCCGTTTCAAGCTCGGGCGGCTTCATGCCTCGAGTCCGTTCGGGAGCCATTGGCGAGCGTTTTGGGGATCCATTCGTGAAAGACCGAAGGAGCGGATCAGAAGAGCTGGCATGCTTCTGGGTCTTCCCAATAATTGGGTGAGGTTGTGCTCATAGATCAGTCACAGCCACTCAGGGGCTCGCCCCATCGAGCAGGCCAGGTCTGGCGTAGGCAAGCGAACTCCGTGACGTGACGCTTACCAAAGCAAGAGACCCTCCACACCTCTAAGCAAACTGCTCAGCACCGTACCGAGGCACAAGTCCGCCGGAAAGCCAATCATACCATTGCCCGAGCCCTTCGCCCGTTTTCGCAGATGTCCTGATGACTTCGAGCGATGGCTTCAGCCGCTTTGCATACTCGATGCATGCCTCGCAATCAAAATCAACATGCGGCAATAAGTCGATTTTGGTAACAATCATCAAGTCCGACGAGGCAAAGATACTCGGATACTTCAAAGGTTTATCATCACCTTCGGTCACCGAGATCATCACCACTCGTTTCTCTTCGCCAAGGTCGAAATCGGCTGGGCACACGAGATTCCCCACGTTCTCGACAAAGAGAATGGCCCCATTCTCGATGTCCAGTGCCTCGAAGGCACGACCAACCATCTGTGCATCGAGGTGACAGGCCTTTCCAGTATTGATTTGGACGACTTCAACTCCAGTCGCGGCGATCCGCTCCGCATCCCGGCTCGTCTGTTGATCTCCTTCGATCACGCAAATGTTGGAGAAGCCTTTCAAGTCCCTGATTGACTTGGCAAGCAAGGTCGTCTTGCCGGCCCCTGGGCTGGAGACAAGATTGAGCATGCGTATCGAGCGATCGCGAAGATAGCGACGATTTAGCTCTGCATACTTCACGTTTTCTTTAAGGACATTGGCGCCCAATTTCAGGACGCGAATTGTTTCCGTTCCATGATGATGAGAATGCAAGGCGGTGTCGGTGCCGCCATGGTGGTTCTCGTGGCAGTGGTCATGATGGTGAGAGTCTCCCAAGCCCCGGTGCGGGGCTACTTCAACCTCATGCTCGGAGCATCCGCAGGTCGCGCACATCTATTCTACCTCCAATTCTTTGATTGTGATCTGGTCGCCATCGGTGACAGAGACTCCCCAAGAGCCACAGCAAGGG
Organism: uncultured Verrucomicrobiae bacterium; assembly: GCA_963744345.1. Classification (GTDB taxonomy): domain Bacteria; phylum Verrucomicrobiota; class Verrucomicrobiia; order Chthoniobacterales; family Terrimicrobiaceae; genus DASTFP01. The sequence goes on along the minus strand of CAVUTD010000004.1, from coordinate 195,816 downwards.
CAGGGGTCAATTCTGAATGCAATGTGAACCTTATTTTGGCAATGCTCGCACCAAGCCTCGCCTGGAATTATCTCGATGGAAAGTCTTGCATCGTGAGCAAGCGAGCCCTTTCTTGCTATCGCGAAGCAAAAAACCAGCGCTTGAATCTCCACGTTCGACAATTCTCCTACGCCTAAGCATATGCTGATCACGCGGTGAAAATGTTCAGTGACCGCTTGCTCCTCCACCATTTTGAGCACCGATCCCATGATGCTTAATTCATGCATTCGTCGATGATGCGTCTGACGGTCTCGCTTAAGCTAGCGGCGAGAGGCGGTGTCAGTCGATCGGATAGGCAAGGGCTTACGTCGATCTCGGCCCCAATGACAATAATCTTCGGGATGGCGACGCCGCCTAGATAGGTCGGCAGCACCCTTAGAAGATGATTCACACCGAAATTGTGAAGGCTCCATTCCGTTTCGGGATCGCAGAGGTCGTCCGGCTCAAGACGATGAACACTCCCGATAGTCCCGGACGATCTGAGCCCATCCACGACGATGGCCTTTCGGAAGCCCTCAAAGTACGGCAGGGCTTGCAAGCCCGCGACGCCTCCTTCAAACACTTTGACCTGCTTTGGGAGAACACAGCTCTTGTTCAGTTCGCGAAAAACGTGAATGCCGAACCCATCGTCTCCACGCCATAGATTCCCAAAGCAAATGATGTGCAGCATCAGGTCTGATAGGTAATTCGTCTTCCGGTTTGGACGAAATGCACTGTACAAACAAGGCAGGCATCGTGCGAACGAACAAGGTGGCCTGCTTCAACGGGGTTCTCCAAATCCTTAATCTCAAGACCGATAAAGCTTTCCTCCCAGTGTCCCCGCTTACCTGAAGAATCGCGCGGGGAGCCATTCCACGTGGTCGGGGTGATTACCTGGTAGTTTTTGACCTTGCCATCGGCTGTCTGCAGCCAATGACCCAAACTGCCGCGTGCAGCATTAACAAACCCATATCCGACTCCCTCCGTTCGAGCTTCGGACTTTACGAAGGTGGGCTCGCCGATATTTTCCATCAGGTCCGCAATTTGCTTCCGCATTTGCCGAAGAATGACCACGGGCCGATGTAGTCGCACAAATTGCCGGAGCCACGTACTTGGCCCTTCGGCTTTGAAAAATGACGCGATAAGCGGATCCCCCGCAATCACGAATTCGGCTAAGGGGCCCAACTGGACAACCTTTCCCTTGTAGCGCGGTGCCTTGGCAAACGAATACCTGTCACCGTCAGGTCGATAATCAGGTATCGTTTGCCCCTCCCACGGGTGTCTCCCGCCACCATAGTCCTGGAACCACGAATGGCGGACGTGTTCGGTGATCTCCAGATGAGAAAAGGGTGATACCTCATTCGTTTCCGCATCGTAGAAGCCTCCCGGAATCAAGACGTTGCGGTTCTCGTACGGAGGCTGCCATTTTTCTGGATCACAATAGCATCCGGCACTCAAGAGGTTTGACGCCCCTTGGCCCAACTTCTGTAGACCAATGGAACGTCCAAATCGCGTGATCAATCCGACCCCGCTGTTTTGATGATCTTCGCTTTCTTCCAACCAACTGTCGAAGTCCTCGACATTGTTCATCGATAGCCAACGTTCTGAGGAACATCCTAAGACGATTCTTTCGTACCATCCGATATAAGCCTCAATGGTGGCTAAGCAATTGTCTAGTCTGTCAGGCGTCAGCGGACAGGTGACCCCGCCCGGCATCATATAAGTTGAGTGCGGCCATTGTCCGCCAAACTCAAGAATGATCCCTAAGATGTGCTTTGAATTTTGCACCGTTTCGCGAGCCAACCTCCCTTTGAAAGGCGGTTCGAAGGCCTCCAGGATCGTTTCGTATAGTGGATTTTGCTTATAGGCGGAGTTGCAGAAGTCCGGAGCAAACATCAGAAATGTATGCCTCGCGTCATTCATCACGGCTTCAGCCATTAAACATAGATTGCGAATCCGTGTGCCGTTTGGCGCCACCGGAGTCTGGCTGGCATGTTCCAGAGCTAATGTCGCCGCATACAGTTGAGATGTACTGCATATTCCGCAAATGCGCGGTGCGATCACGAGCGCATCGGTCGGCTCCCTCCCAACCAGGATCTCTTCATATCCTCTATACATCGAGCCGACACACCAGGCGTCGGTAACCGTATTCGCCTCGACCTCGAGTTTGATCTGAAGATCGCCCTCAACCCGGTTCATATCCAACTGAATGAGTCTTCTGCTCACGGGATAGCCTCCTTCACGTCTTTTAGCACGATCGGGTAGCTAAAGCTTCTTCTTTTTGCGCTCGAGGGCCCGCTCCCGATGGACAAGTTCCGGTGGTGTGGCGGAACAAGCGCTTGCTGACAGGAAAGGTGGCGCCGATACAGTTGTAACAGCTATATCCCACCTTCTCGGCTGTGCGGCACTTCCTGCGCGATTCGTCTGACAAGCACGGCCGCACCGTTAATGGCCGATTCAACGCGTCTAGAGCCGGCGGCGCGCCGTTTATGATCAAACTCATTGTTTTGAGCATGGTCACCGCATCAACCGGGCAACCTGATAAATTGAAGACGGGAAATCCCGCGCGGGAGCGCCACTCTGGACTCAGGAGGCCGCCAGGTTTGTCGAGCCTGAATTGAAGACCGCTCGATCCGGACGGGTTGGGTGGCGCTGCCGGTATTCCCCCAAAAGCCGCACAGGATCCCATCGCAAGAACGTATTCGGCCTCACGACAAAGGGCTGCGATGAGGTCTCTCTTCGGTTTGCCGTGAATCGAATCATACATCCCGGTTCCATTCGGGCCATGGATCACGCTCCCCTCGAGACAAAACAGCGTTAATCCCTCCCTCTTGCCAACGATCGAGTCGACAATGTTCAAGAGCTGCAGTGGCGATTCCAAAGACAACGACGGATGCCAAAGCAGGCGAACCTCTTCATCCTTTAAGAATTGCGCAAGATTGTAATCCCCTTTAGCTGACGGGCCATCCAAGCCTAAAATCGCCATCGATTCACCACTGCAGCTCCCAGACTCCATCCAAAGCACCGTCTTCCCCATAAAACCCTTTACATATTCTACGCGCCGCGATCGGAGGTCGGCACAGAAATTTGACTTATCGAAGATGGCCCGTTAGCGCTTGACGCACCTTAGAGGCTTATGAATTCGTCCTGCCGAACCAAGATGAGGAGTCGCTGGGAACCGAGCGGAAATGGAAGACGATTTTTTGCTGTCCGCGCGGTCACCTCAATGATATTCGAACGAGATTGGCCGTTACGCGGCCAGGCTCCGAGCACGGATGGGCGAAGATTTTACGCCGCCGTTTTCATCCATGTGACTGAGCTCGCCCGAACCATCCTGTTAGAAGACATTGTGGCGGAATGCGCCCCCTGTCAGCGACTGGAAACAGCTCGGCTAGGTCACAGCAGGAGACGTGTGCGCAAGGTGATCTCACAAACCCGCTCTAAGTGCGTGCTTCGTGTGTTTCTATCGGAAAGACGAGCTGTGCGCACGAACAAAGCGACTCTGAGATTGCAACTGATCGTCACCACAGAGGGCACCGGGAACACAGAGGGCTGGCAAAAGGAACACCAACCACTTGCCGCCGTAGCCCGCAGGGCGGAAAACAGGATCAACTATCAACCATCAACTCTGCCAGCAGTCGCATCCGACTGCCGCCGGCAAATGGTTAACCGTTCTCACGTCCGTTCAGTATGCAACATTACTCTTGACCGTTCCCGCTATGACAAACTTAGGTGATCTACACAATGTTAGGCGTCACGAATCCAGGCAAGAGTCGCGGGACCGCCTGGTCGGTCGCGCCACGCCACGTCGGCCCGGCCGGCGGCACAAGCTACATGCTGTTCCGACGCGCGGTGGTTCCCGCGCGCTGCAAAGGAGTGTTCTAATGTCAGAAAAAGAAAGAATGCTAGCCGGGCGCTTGTATTTGCCCTTCGACGAAGAATTGGGCAGAGACAACAAGAAGGCTCGGATGCTCACAAGGCTATTCAATAGCTCAACAGAGGAGCAGCAAGACTACCGAAAGATTCTCTTGAAGCAGTTATTTAAGTCAAGTGGAGACAACATCTACATTGAACCACCCTTTAGAACCGATTACGGCTGTAATACCTCAATTGGTGAGAATTTCTATGCAAACTACGATTGCATAATAATTGATGTTTGTTCTGTAACCATCGGGAGAAATGTTTTCTTCGCCCCTAGGGTCTGCATCTACACAGCGGCACACCCTATTGATGCCGCTGTTCGCAATTCTCTTCTGGAATTTGGGAATCCAGTATGTATTGGCGATGATGTTTGGGTGGGTGGAAACGTCGTAGTCAATCCCGGAGTAAAGATCGGAAGCAATGTTGTGATTGGGTCCGGCTCTGTAGTGGTCAAAGACATTCCTGACGGTGTGATTGCCGCCGGAAATCCAGCAAGAGTCGTCCGCGAAATTACACCTCACGATCGAGAAAAATGGCTGACACTCGCTGAACAATATCAGAAAGAAACTCAGTCGGATTGATCGCGCTCTAAATAGGAGGAACAAGAGAAGACGAGACATTGACTGGCTGCACTCGTGGTGGTCACGCACCGCCAACGGACCCTCCGAACTCTTCGGTACTGGCCTTCCGCGACAAGGGCAAGCCCGCCCCCACCTCCGTCGAAATGGCCGAGCTGCAACTGATGTGTGTGACGCCTGAAAGGGACAGCATGAAATCTCGCCATGCATCTGGCGAGCGTTCTGCTTATCGTGTGTCGTTTTAAACCAAGCGAAGCAAATGAGCGACCTGTTTGTAGACTTCTGGGGCACCGTGACCCCCGTGGTGCTCGTGCACGGCTCCCTCGCAACGGGCGCCGAGGAGTGGCAGGCGCAGCGACCGCTCGCGGATGAGGGCTTTCGCCTCTTGGTGCCGGACCGGCGTGGCTATGGGAAAAGCCCGGTCGCGGAAGGTGAGGATTTCCTAAGCACGCCGACGATATCGCCGAGCTCATGGGCGACGGTGCGCACCTCGTGGGTTATTCTTACGGCGGTCTCGGCGTGCTTTTCGCAGCTGCCCGCCGCCCGCATGCGACCCTATCCATGACGTTGCTGGAGCGAGGTACATTCGCGTTGGGGCAGAACCATCCAGCCGCACGAGCCCTTGTTGACGAAGTACGCCTCCTCTGGGAGGAAAACCTTTCCGGTGAGCATTGGGTCATCTGCTTTTTGAGGACCGTTGGGAGTGATCCCGACGCGCTTTCCCCCGAGCTGATCGCCGCCGCCGTGTCACTAGTGCCCGTGCTCCGCTACGGGCGACCTCTCTGGCAAAGCGACCTCCCGCTGGCCGAGCTGGCGACGGCCTCTTTCCCCAAGCTTGTCCTATCCGGTGGACACAGCGCCGGATTCGACGCGATATGCGACGACCGTGCTGAACGCATCGGCGCGTCGCGGGCGGTGGTTGCCGGTGCGGGCCATGAGGTCCAGCTAACCGGACGACCTCTAAACGAGCTGCTGCTGGCACTCTGGAGCGGAGCGAACCCAACGCTGATCAGCGACCATGATTCAAGTGAAAGAAGAGAACGCCTCAGTTGAGGATGAATGCGGAGGAACCGTAACGGTCACTCCGGCATCCGAAACCGCCTTTACCGACATCTATCTCACCGCCCACGGCGCGTCCGAACTCTTTGTCGTGGCCTTCGGCGACAAGGGCAAGCACGCCCGCACCACCATCGGCATGGCTGAGCTGCCTCTCAACGTGCTCTTCGACGTCGAAGTCACCGCAGTCCTGGAGTGAACACAATGGCCGGCAAGACGTCCAAGAAGTCGGCGGAGGTCGCAAAGAAGGCAGCCGCCAAGCGGGTCGCTGCGAAGGCGGCCAAGCCGTGCAAGTCGGCACCGAAATTGCAGTCCGGCGAGGTCGCCCTCCTCTCGGGCGGCAACCCCCAGATCGCGAAGGCCTATGGCGACGTCCCCGTGCAGGCCTACATCGCGGCCATGCCGAGCTGGAAAAGCGACATCGGGCGGCGCCTCGACGCGCTCATCGTGCGCACCGTCCCCGACGTTCACAAGGCAGTCAAGTGGAACTCGCCGCTCTACGGAGTCGAAGGCCAGGGCTGGTTCCTTGGCATCCATTGCTTCACGAAGTACGTCAAGGTGGCTTTCTTCCGCGGCACGTCGCTGCTGCCTATCCCTCCCGGTGAGTCCAAGCAAAAGGAAGTGCGCTACCTCGACATCCACGAGGATGACCAGCTCGACGAAGCTCAATTCGCCGGCTGGGTGAAGCAAGCCAGCCAATTGCCCGGCGAACGAATGTGAGCGGTCAGTGCGAGCTGCGTGCGCAGCGTGAGCGGTCGCCAAGTCATCAGCCCGCTGGCCCACGAAGCGCCGCGGCGAAGAAACTGCCGGCGCACTATCCGGTTCCCAAGACCGAGGGCGATGGCGCGGTGCACGCGAGGCACAACCTAGTCGCTAATCCGCTCAAACGCCATTGGGGGATCGTGACAAGCTCACGTTCAACGACGACGGCTCGCTCGACATCTAGTCAGAACGAGTCCCCCGGGCAAGGACAAGGAATCGAACCGGTTGCCCGCGTCCAAGGAAGATTTCGACCTCGTCTTGCGTAGCTACCTGCCGGGGCCGGAAATTCAGGAGCAGCGCTGGACGCCTCCGACTGTAAATCGGGTTCATAAGAGTGAATCGTAAAGGAGCGAATCGTGAACAACAGAATCAGCATCAGGATCGTCCTCGATGAGTACCGGCTATAACTATCCGCTACGTGCTGTCCATTCCGGCCCTTACCTCGGCGGTAACACGGCCCAGGAGGCGCTGTATCCTAATACCTATGCGGCCGCCGACAACAAACCCCTGAGTGGGGCCAACCGGTACGTCTTCTCGTTCAAGAGCGAACCACCGGTGGGCGCATTCTGGTCGCTGACGATCTACGATGCCGTGACCAAGATGCTGGTCGACAACCCGATCAATCGCTACAAGGTGGGTTCCGATACCGCCGGGCGAAGGTCAGCGCTGACGGCTCGTATGCCATTGTCATCCAGCATGACGAACCGCAGGACAAGGCGAACTGGCTGACGGCCCAGGCGGGGAACTTCGTCCTGTTCCTCCGGCTGTATCAGCCGCGGGAGGAACTCTTGAAAGGAGCCTATCCGCTGCCGCAGTTGAGGAAGAAGGAACAATGAAGATATCGGCGCTTTTAGTTGCGAAGAGTGATCTCGTGTCCCTTTTGCGTCCCAGCAGTAGTGATCGCTGCTGACGTGTATCCGTTCGCGGGATCGCGGAGATACTTTAGGAAAGCCTCCATCCCTTGATGGTCGGTGTTGTCACTGGCGACTACTCCCGCACTTCGGAGGCGAGGCTCCAGAAGTTTCAGCACATGGAGGTAAAGTCCCTTGGCGCCATCGAGCAGAATCAAATCAATCTCGTGCGGAAGGTTGGCTTTCAGCGTTTCCAGCGCATCACCCACACGAAACTCCACCCATTCCTCAAGTCCAGCGGCCGCGACGTTACTTTTCGCTCGCTCAGCCTTTTCCGGTTCAAACTCGGTGGTGATGACCTTGCCTTCCCCGTTGTCGCGGACTGCCGCTGCTAGTGTGAAGTCCCGTAAAAAGGATTGTATGTTTCTTCTAACATGGCTTCCCACGCGCGATCGATCTTATCGAGAACACGGTGTGGATTGGCCGTCCAGCGGTAGGGCTTCGGGTTAAGGTTATGATGATCAAGGAAGCGGAAAATGTCTGCCACCAGCGCTCCGACGCTGCGAAAACTGCCCGCGCGAATCACTTTACGGGTAATCTCGCCAAAGAAGCGCTCGACCAGGTTGAGCCAGGAAGAGGAGGTTGGCGTAAGGTGCAAATGGAAGCGGGCATGACCCTTGAGCCAGGCGATGACCTTGGGATGTTTGTGCGTGGCGTAGTTGTCGCAGATGATATGAATATCCAGCTCGGGGGAGACCTCGCGCTCGATCTTGCGCAGGAAGGCCAGCCACTCCTGATGGCGATGACGTCCGGCGGTATGAGCAAAGACCTTGCCCGAGAGATAGTCGAGGGCGGCAAACAAGGTGACCGTTCCGTGACGGTAGTAATCGTGGGTTTGGGTGCGGATATGACCTTGGCTCAAGGGCAGACCGGGTTGACTGCGCTTGAGGGCCTGACACTGACTCTTCTCATCGCAACAGAGAAGCAGAGCGCGATCGGGCGGATGAAGATAGAGGCCCACCACATCCCAGAACTTCTCTTCAAAGGCCAAATCCTTGGAAAGTTTGAAGCTCTTGGCGCCGATGCGGAGCGATTGCGTGAGCCGACCACAAACGTTGCACGCTCGATTTGCTCAAGCCGGTTTCCCGCGCCATCGTGCGCACGCTCCAGGGTCCTCCGCCAGGAGCCTCTCGAGCAGCCAAGCTCAGCGCCGAGCGGATGGCCGTAGCCGCTATGGTCGGCTTGCGTCCCCGCCCAGGAGCGTCTTTAAGCCCTTCCAGGCCCTTGGCCGCCCAACGCTTCCTCCAGCGACCGATGGCCAAGAGGCTGACGCCCTGCTCTCGCGATATCTCCTCATGGCTCAGTCCCTCGGCCAAGCCCAAAATGATCCTGGCCCTGAAGACATCTCGTTGACTGCTCGTCCTCGCTGTCACGATGCGTTGGAGTTCGCGTTGCTGTTCAGAACTGACCTCAATCGCAATGGCGGCTGGCATAATCCCTACCATGCCAAAAACCTTTCCTTAAGCAATCATATCTACGGGACATTACACTAGATAAATGGTCGAGATGCCAAAGGACGTGCCGAATTCCACCACCGCTTTTGCTTTTGAGCTTCTAACCAAGCAATAGAGAAGATTCCAAACTCACGCCCCACCGGCATGTAGGCTTTCCGCACAGCGCGATAGTAGTCAGCTTCGCTTTGGTAAGTCGCGCCACCCTCTCGCGCCGCGTGGTGGACGGCCGGATCGTTGTCTTTCGCGTCAGAGTAAAGTGTGTCGAGAAGGCTCGTAATTTGAGGGGTCGTTATCCAGGCTTTCATTGGGATTGATTGTCGCGACGAGACATTAGCGCCACCGCCGCACGCGGTTGGCGTACGACAAGGCTCGCGTCGCGAGGTCGAAGGTGGTTGACACCTCAACGAGTTCTTGCGCGTTTGTTGATATTGTCAACACTTTCCCTCCTGGTTTCCACCGACACGAGGTTTTTCGATGTTAAGACAAGTTTCCCTTGGCTGACTCTCGCCGGCTTTTGGCTTCCGACGCGCTGCGAGCCATTCCTGGTGGGCGTTGAGCATCGGGTTGGGTTTGGTCGCGGCCAATTCCCGCGCCGGCTTTCCGATCTGGGTCTCCTGCGTGAGAAGCCGCACGCCTCCACCCGGCAAGTCCTCGAACAGCCATGCGTGGTGGACATCGAGACGGGCGTCGGCATCGCCCTCCACCCAACCGTGCCACGCGACCCGAGCCGGTTTTCCGCCGTCGGGTGGCTCGTATTCCGTCACTTTCGCTTCAACCGGAAATCCAAAGGTCGTGAATCGGAAGCGCGCGGCCGCGTTCAGTCTTGGTCCGGTCCCATCGTGGAATCTAATCTCGGAGGCATTGCTGTAGTAGCTCCGCCACGCCGTCGTGTCATTGAGCAGCGGCCACACATCTGCCGCGGACCGGCGATAATGACCTCGTTAGAGACAAAGTTATCGGTAGCCTCGGGCAGTTAGCCATCCGGCCAAGGATTTCATTCATGGCACGGGCAGGAACTCTCGCGCTCGATTTTGACGGGCCGTAGACATTAAGTAAACGAGCCGCAAAGCGAAGTAACCGAGAAAACTTGCGCTGCCGAACTTCACGTCTGACACAAGACAAGACTTGCATGGTGGATAGGTGATGGTTGACATTATCTACCATGTCTTGCCATGTCGGTCGATAAATGTCAAGAGAGGGCCTGCTGAAACGGCCAAACCTCTGTTCGATTCGATCCATAAGGTCACGCATTTTTCTCGCATGGGGCAGTATTGTGGGCTGCGCGCCGGTCCACATGAACTCACCCATCCAAGAGGCAAGCTTCTCGGTTTCTTGGCCCGCGATCCCGCGAGGCTCAGCGATCTGGTCGCCCAATCCGGCCATGAAAAGGGCCAACTCGGCGGCCTGATTGGGAAGCTGACGTGGTGAGCACGGAAGGTTCGAACACCTTGCCGCCCGGGGTTGAACGAGCAATGAAATCATGACGGGGCCCGCATATTGGGCCAACACCGCTACAGTTCTTCCGGCGCCGTTCAGTCGCCGCCTGAAGGATGGCGGGACCTCAGGCGCATGGGAGAGCTTTCGAGAGTCGCCAAAGCACTTTCCAAGCGAAGGAGCGATTCCTAGGATCGCATAATCATGTCCCGAAAAACGGCTGCCGATTTCGACCAACGAATCCTCGACCTTTATGACGACTACGCCCACAGTCGAATTACCCGGCGCGACTTTCTTGATCGAGCCTCGAAGTTCGCCGTCGCCGGACTGACGGCGGCCGCGATTCTTGAAGCGCTCAGTCCCAACTACGCCCTCGCCGAGCAGATCGCCAAAGACGATTTGCGGCTCAAGACCGAATATGCGGAATACCCTTCGCCGAAAGGCTCGGGAAAGATGCGCGGTTATCTCGCACGTCCTGCCGGCGAGGAGCAGAAGCGACCGGCGGTGCTCGTCATCCACGAAAATCGGGGACTGAATCCCTACATTGAAGATGTAACGCGCCGTGTGGCCGTCGAAGGTTATCTGGCATTTGGCCCCGATGCGCTCACCCCGCTTGGTGGCTACCCAGGCAATGATGAGGAAGGCAAGGCGATGCAAGCGAAGCGCAAGCCCGAGGAGATCGTGGAAGACTTCATCGCCGCGGCGCAGTGGCTCCATCAGCATCCCGGTTGCGATGGCAAAGTGGGCGTCGTAGGCTTTTGTTTCGGCGGGCTGATGGCTAATACGCTCGCGGTGCGGTTGCCGGAGACCATCGTCGCGGCTGTTCCGTTTTATGGACGCCAGCCGGCGACTGAGGAGGTGCCGAAGATCAAGGCTTCGCTGCTGCTGCATTACGCGGAACACGATCAACGGGTGAATGAAGGTGGGCCTGCCTATGAAGCGGCTCTGAAGAGCGCCGGCACCAAATACACGGCGCACATGTATCCGGGCACAAACCACGGTTTTCACAACGACACGACACCTCGCTACGACGAAGCGGCGGCCAAACTTGCCTGGTCGCGCACCATTGAGTTTTTCGGGAAGACTTTGCGCGGCTAATCAGCGCCAGAGGATTCCCGGCGGAAGCGGTGTACTTCGTTACAATAGACAGATCATCGCAACGATTCCCTCGGGCCGCTGAAACCTAGCGGGACGTCGGTCGCGGGACCAACGGACCAACTACCTGCACACGAGATCTTACAGAGACGTAAATTGGTTGCGGGAGCAGGATTGATCAGGCGTTTGCCTCACTCTTCGGGCTGATCTTCGGTCTCGCTCCGCGCGGCTCGGGCCTACACGACACACGGCTACTCGGAGCTCTTCGCGCGAGGGCTGAACGCGATCGAGTTGGGTCCGGTCCCAGCTGGGAATGGAGAACCCGCCACAGGCGTCAAGCTCCCGCCTTCAGCGATCTTGAAAGCAGAAACGTTGTGGCTGAATCTGCTCATGACATAAACGAACCTTCCGGTAGGATCGACCGCTAGCCAAACAGACTCCATTTCCGCGCTGAAGGGCGAGCCTGGAATCGGCTGCAAAGCTCCGTTCTCGCCAATGCTGTAAGCGGAGAGGTTATGGCTCACTTGGTTCGCCACATAGGCGAACTTGCCGAATGGATCGATCGCCACTTCAACGGGATCGCTTCCTGCCTGGAACGGAGAACCTGGTACAGGCGTAAGGGCGCCCTCTTGGTCGACTTGATAGGCGGAAACACTGCCTTCACCCTCATTGACAACGTAGGCGAACTTGCCCGACGGGTGCACTGCAATCGAGAAGGGACCGATTCCCGCCGGGACCGGCGAACCCGGGATCGTCGTGAGCGCGCCGTCTTGATCGATGCGGTAGCACCAGACGTCATTACTCACCTGATTTGCCACATAGACAAAGCTTCCGCTTGGATGAACCGCCAGGGAGCGGGGAAAACTACCCGTTCGGAAGGGCGAACTCGAGAGTGGGATCAAGGCGCCGTTTCCATCGGTACGGAAGCCGGAGACGTTGTTATCGACCGCATTGACGACGTAGAGGAATTTGCCTGCAGGGTCCACCGCCACCTCGTGGGGATCGATCCCTACCCTGAATGGCGACTCTGAAAGTGGAGTTAGCCCACCATCTTTACTAATTCTGTAGCCTGAAACATCATTGCTTGCTTCATTGACAACGTAGACGAATCGGCCCGATGGATCCACCGCCACACTGGAGGGCAAATTCCCAGCTGCGAAAGGTGAACCTGGAATCTGCGAGAGTGCTCCGTTCTCATCAATTCTGTATGCCGAGATGTTGTTGCTTCCTCCCCCATTTGCGACGTAGGCAAATTGTGCCAGTGTGGATTGGGCCAGCAAAATCAATATGCCAGCGACTGCCACCAATGTCCTGGAGTGATCTCTGTTCATAATCTTTCTTCCATAAGCGCTTTCGTCTCCTTGAGGCTGCGCGCCCGTGGAGTTGCAAGACGCCTTCTGTTGTCAATGCCCACCGCTAACTTCTTGCTGATCTGGATAGTGAGCATTAACCAAGTTGACTCTTGCTGAGAGTGATAAGCATCAATAAATAGCGACTATGAAGATTCTGGAAAGATTCAGTCTGAAAGACAAGGTTTCGATCATGACAGGCGGTGCGAGAGGTTTGGGAAAGGCGATGGCGGAGAGCCTGGCCCAAGCTGGCTCCAATATCGTGATCATTGACTTAGATTTGAAGTCCGCCCAGTTGACCGCAGATGGACTTGCCTCGGAAGGGGTGCGGACCCTGGCTCTGAAGGGAGATGTGACAGATGCCGGGGACGTCGATCGGATGGTTAACGAGATTCTCAGTCAGTTCGGTCAAATCGACGTGCTCTTTAACAACGCTGGTATTGCTCAATGGGTTAACGCTGAAGAAATGCGACTGGAGGATTGGAATCGCATGATGAGTGTAAATCTGAACAGCGTCTTTATCGTCTCGAAAGCAGTAGGCAAAGTGATGATTAAGCAACAGAGAGGCTCAATCATCAACACCTCTTCTATGTCTGGAGTGATCGTCAATACACCTCAATGTCAAGCGGCCTACAATGTCTCTAAAGCCGGGGTGATCATGCTGACTAAGAGTCTCGCCTATGAATGGGCCAAGTATAATGTTCGGGTGAACACAATTGCGCCCGGCTATATGGAGACTGAGATGATCGAGCAGTTCAGGGCGGAGCATAAGGAGAAAATTGATCTTTGGACGAAGCTCACGCCGATGAATCGAATGGGACGTCCGTTCGAACTAGGGGGCCTGGCGGTGTATTTGGCGTCAGAGGCGTCATCGTACGTCACTGGAGCAGTTTGCCTGGTGGACGGCGGCTACTCCATCTTGTGAATCGTGCGAGGCAAAGAATTAGAGCTTTTTTGCTGTTCTCGCAGACCCGCTCTTCAAGGAAAGCTTCACAATTCGAAAACTAGTTTATAGTGCTCTGAGAATAGATGATCCCCCAGGCAAGCATCGGCTCAGACAGCTATGGTTATTAGAGCCATGGTGAGCCGACGATGAAGTGAGACGAGTCGTCGCTTTGGCCTGACCCCCAAAAGGGGGACGTGAGATAAGTGAAGTTCTGCTCAAAGAAAGGAAAGGAGCAGAACATGAAGAGAAGTCGATTCAGCGAGGAAGAGATAATTGGGATCTTGCGAGAAGCGGAGGCCGGAAGCCCGATCAAGACGGTCTGTGCGGCGTACAATATCAGCACGGCGACCTACCAGGCGTGGAAGAGGAAGTTCGGAGGGGTGGAAGTCAGTGAAGCCAAGAGACTCAGAGCATTGGAAGAAGAGAACTCGCGGCTCAAGCGTCTGGTGGCCGACCAGGCCGTGCAGATCCACATTCTTAAAGAGGTCAACGCAAAAAAGTGGTGAGCCCGTCTGCAAGACGGCGGGCTGTGAAGATGAGTGTGCAAGAAGGCATGGGAAAAGTGGCGGCGGCCTGTCGAGCGCTGGGGCTCTCGAGATCGAGTTACTATCGCCGCGGGCGATCGAGCCTGGAAAGCCGGCGTCTCCGCAAGGAAGTGCTCGAGCTAAGCGCGAAGCATCCTCGCTATGGCTATCGGCGCATGACGGCGCTCATGCGGCGCGAAGGGTTCGAGGTCAATGGGAAGCGAGTGGCGCGGATTCGACGAGAAGAAGGAACCAAGGTCAGCAAGAAGCAACGCCGCATGAAGCGCTTAGGGATCTCAACGGCAGAGCGGCAGCGGGCCGAGCGGCCAAGGCAAGTTTGGAGCTGGGACTTCGTGGCTGACCAGACAGAAAATGGCAGCAGCTTTCGCATTCTCACCTTGCTGGACGAACACAGCCGGCAATGCCTAGCCATTCCTCCTGCGTGGTCGATTCGAGCCGTCGATGTCATCACGGTGGTCGAAGCGGCCATCGCCCGCTATGGAGTGCCTGAACACCTGCGCAGCGACAACGGGCCCGAGTTTATCGCCACCTGCATGCAGGACTGGCTGAAGGTCCAGGAGATCAAGACGCTTTACATCAAGCCCGGAAGCCCTTGGGAGAACGCCCACATTGAGAGCTTTCATGACAAGCTGCGCGATGAATGCCTCAACCGCGAACTCTTCGGCAATCTGCACGAAGCGCGCGTTATCCTGGAAAGCTGGCGCCTCGAATATAACGAGCGTCGTCCGCATAGTTCGCTTGGCTACCGCACTCCGAGCGAGTATGCCGGGAGCAGGACGAACCGGTTTGATGGGGGCTGCGCGCCCCCAAACTCCGCGCCGCTCGCCGCGGCAGGCGTTCGGGGGGAACTAAGGATCAACGCCACAAGGTGGCAAACAAACGAAAACCAAAACACTAAGGAACCTGCAGAACTTCAGTTATGAAGTGTCTCACCTCCGGGGTCATGCCAGCTTGAGGAACTTGCCGTAAAAAAAAGATAACCCCCCATGACAAAACAATAACAGAAAAGTCGATTAGTCGGCTGGAACATGCATCGCGCAACACTCTGGCCATGGATGCCGTGATGGTTGGCTTCGCGCTGCCGGCCTTTGCCGCTGACAAACCCATTGTTGTTGGCTTCTCGCAGATTGGCGCGGAGAGCGGCTGGCGGACAGCAAACACAGAATCAATCAAGTCCGAGGCGGCCAAGCGTGGCATCGATCTCAAGTTCGCAGACGCTCAGCAAAAGCAAGAAAATCAGATCAAAGCGCTTCGATCGTTTATCGCGCAAGATGTCGACGTGATTGCTTTCTCGCCGGTCGTCGAAACCGGATGGGAGCCTGTCATGCGCGAGATCAAGAAGGCCGGCATCCCCGTTGTGCTCATCGGTGGCACGCTGTTGAGTGGTGGCGTGGGCTTTATGGCAGGCACGGCGATGGGCGTGCTGATTCTTGGCCTTATTCAAACTCTCATCACTTTCCAGGGAAACCTGAATACCTGGTGGACGCGCATCGTGGTCGGTGTGCTCGTCCTTGTCTTCATCCTGCTGCAAAACGTCATCTCCTCCGCATCCGGACGGTTAGGAGAAACTCGAAGAACGTGACCTTTCGAGGCTAAGGCGACTTCGCAGGGAAGCGCCGAGAGATGCAAACGAACCCTCCAAGATCAAGGTTCGACCAATCAGGGCCGCATTGATCCATAAGATTTTGGCGAGGCGCATCAGAGAGAAAGTGCTTCCCGCGCTTCAGTCAAGGAGTGTCCCGCCTGCGGAAGGCCAGGTGAGCTGGAGGCTACGTCTGATCCTAAAATTCCACAGCTGAACGCATAGCTTTCAGCCTCTCCTTCGACGCCCTGGCATTCATACGTTGCTTCGAACTCATCGAGCGAGAGCCAGACTGAGTTGTCTCTTCCCGTTTGGCGCCGCAGGAATCTCGAATCACCAATTCGAGAGGGAGCACATTTTGCTGGCTGCCGATTTTGTCCTTGATGATTAGCCTCATTGCAGCCTCTGCCAGGAGCCTCCCGTATTCGAAGGCATGCGTGCGGATGGTGGTAAGGGGAGGGGCGGCATACGCCGCCAGAGGAAGGTCATCGTAACCGACCACGGCAAAATCCTCTGGAATGGAAAGGCCCGCCTCTCGAATAGCGAGCATCGCGCCGAAAGCGATAGTATCGTTGCCGGCGAAAAGCGCCGTGGGATGCTTGGCATTAGAAGCTAAGATCTGCTTCATCGCATGATAGCCGCTCTCGCAGGTGAAATCTCCCTCAGCGAAGTGCGCTTTCTCAAACGAAAGCTTAGCCGCACCGAGCGCAGTTCGAAATCCTTCGAGGCGGCGATGCACAGCCACGTATTCAAGCGACGCATGACTGATATGGGCAATCCGCTGGTGACCGAGCGATATGAGATGGCGCGTAGCTTGATAACTAGCCTCAGTTTCCTGTGTGGCGAGTGCGCTCTCCTTCGGGCGCTCGGATGAACCGCAAACCAAAACAGGGAACTTCGATTCGACGATTCTTCGCAGGGCGATGTCTCCCTTGCGTGGATTGATAATGATCATGCAATCGGTGCGTTTCGCCTTGGCCACGTCCAAATAGTCGTCTCGCGCAGGCGGATCGTGAACGGCCTCCATGAGCAGGCGATATCCGCGTTCGCGACAGACCTCGTTTATACCGTAAATCATAATCGGTATAAAACCATCAAACGAGAGCAACTCTGGACGTGAGAGGACCAGCCCAATACTTCGACTGCGACCAGTTACGAGCATCTCAGCGGCTGAATTTGGAACATAACCAAGCCTTTGCGCGGTTGCCAGGACCCGTTTTCGGGTCGCCGAACTTACGCTCATTCCGGGATGATCGTTGAGCACATACGAGACCGTAGTGCGCGACACCTTAGCTTCGCGAGCAATATCGTGAGTCGTAGCTGTCCCGGTCACAAACCAAGAGCTAAGTTGAGAACTGAGCTGGGACTCGCCGGGGGGACAGACGATCCGCTCATAGGCTTATTGATCGATTTGGGGTCGCATCTCAGTAGGGCAGTGAAAAGGTTAGGCAGCCTCAGACTTCTCCAACGAGGGTCGTAGCGGTTGGGGAATCCACTCGCCGTGCGCAACCAGAAGATCCTCGAGCAGAGAGCTGATCTGATCGAGATCAAGTTCGGCACTAGTGTGCGGATCCATCATAGCGGCGTAATGCAGAAACTTAGAATCCCCCTTGAGAACGGCTTCCACGGTCAAAGCTTGCATGTTGATGTTCGTTTGCATGAGCGCAGCGAGGTGTGACGGAATGCGCCCAACCCGCACCGGTTGAACGCCGTTTTTGTCCACGAGGCATGGTACCTCAACGCAGCAACCTTCGGGGAGGTTGTCGATGAGGTGAGCATTGATCACGTTTCCATAGACGGTGCGCGGAGTTCCGGTCTCCAGACTGTGAATGATCAAAGAACCATATTCGACGCTTCGTCGTATCGGGATAGGCTTGTCCGAGGACTCTAAATCTCTTCGAAGATTCTCCCACTCTTTGATTTGAGATTCGCAACGGCGCGGATACTCATCGAGCGGAATGTTGAATCTCTTGATGAGATCATCCCGACCTCTCTTGATGTACCAAGGAGTGTATTCCGCAAAGTGTTCGCTGGATTCGGTAACGAAATAACCCAGCCGCTTGAAGATGTCGTAGCGCACGCGGTTGTTGGCCGGAATTCGGTCCTCGGAGATGACGCGCTGAACCTCCGGATAAAGATCCTGTCCATTTCGCTCAAAGCGCAGGAAGAAAGCGACGTGGTTAATTCCTGCGACAACATAATTGATCTCTTCAAGCGGGACTTCGATGTCGTGAGCCAGTTCTCCCGCAGTGTGCTGCACGCTGTGGCAAAGTCCGATGGTTTTAATGCTGGTTGCCTGGCTCAAGGCCCAGCAATTCATCGCCATCGGGTTGACATAGTTGAAATGCACGACGTCCGGGCAGAGGCGCTCCATCTCCTGGCACATCTCGATCAGCACGGGGATAGTCCGCACCGCTCTCATAATGCCACCGATCCCCAAGGTGTCTGCAATGGTCTGGCGGAGACCGTATCGCTTAGGGATCTCAAAGTCGGTGACCGTGCAGGGACGATAGCCGCCGACTTGGATCATGTTGATTGCGTATGAGGCCTCCTCGAACGCTCGGGCGCGGTCAGTAGTCACTTCGATCGGACTGGAGGCTCCCAAGCTCTTTACGATGCGCCGGGCGACGACTTCGGAAGTCTTCAGTCGATTCTCGTCGATGTCATACAAGCAGATCCTCGAATCGGCGAGTTCGGGAAAGGAAAGGATATCCCCAATAAGATTTTTCGCGAAGACCGTGCTTCCGGCTCCGATGAATGTAATTTTCCGTGGTGACCTGTTCACTAATTGGTACTTCATAACTATGGTGGATTGAACCGGGGATTGTCCCCTGTATAGCAGGGAGTCCTCAGGATGGCTATAAGTCCAAAGTTTATCGGTTATAAGAGCGTTTGCTTCCTCGTTCCCCTTTGGCATCGTCGCGGCGGGGTCCCCTTCATCGAGGAGAAGCGCCCTCGCGCGCCACGGTTGTAATTCGGAAAACATCCTTGCCTTGATCAGTGATCAGAGAAAGGAAGGTTTTCTGTGGATGGATCGCTTCTTGCAGCAAGGGCCAGGCGTCCGCGCCTTTCCTGTTCATCGCTTGTTCAGCGGTTCTACGGCGCTTTGCTCGCCAGCAAGACCACGATGTTGGGCGATAATCTTTCGCCCTTTGCCGCAGCCAAAGCCGCGCCTGGCGCGACGCACAATCGCAAAATTTAATATGAGGGGGTGGTCGTCGCCGTCGCCGGGGGTGACGGGTGTTAAAAAAGTCAAGTGGGTAGACTCTGACACGTGCTAGTAAAGTGTCAACGGTTTTCTGAAGTCTTTTGAGAGAAGTCAAGGGCTGAACATTTCGTGCAGTCTTTGGAATTTTGATTATCGCGTCCCTCGCAGCGGTTCCGCGGCGATTCTGCTTGGAGGGTCCATGGACATCTGGTGCTCGTTGTCGTGAATTTTTCGAAGTGGAGCGCCGCAAGACTCACGGACGACCAGTTCGAGGGGGACGACATTTTGCTGCCTCCCGATTTTCTCTTTATCCACAAGTGCGATGGCGGCATGGGCGAGGAGTTTGCCCTGGTCGAAGGCGTGGGTCCGGACCGTGGTGAGCGGGGGGCAAGCGTAGGCAGCGATGGGAAGATCATCATATCCCACGACGGCGAGGTCTCTGGGAATGGAGAGGCCCGCCTTCCGCACGGCGAGCATTGCCCCGACGGCAATGGTGTCGTTCCCGGCGACGAGCGCTGTGAAATCGGTCTTCAAGGCCAAAATTCGCTTCATGGCATTGTAGCCGCTTTCGAAAGAAAAGTCTCCTTCGGCGACGAGCTCTCGATCAGACGCCAGGTTGGCTGCTGCCAGCGCGACGCGATAGCCTTGGACACGTTGAACCACCGACAGGTAGTCCATTGAGGCGTGAGTGATATGGGCGATACGCTGGTGTCCGAGTGAGATCAAGTGGCGGGTGATGTTGCAGCTGGCGCGCCCCTCGTGCGTGGTCATGGCGTTCTCGTCGGGCTGTTCCATCGTTCCGG
The DNA here is from genome assembly GCA_963744345.1 of uncultured Verrucomicrobiae bacterium. Classification (GTDB taxonomy): domain Bacteria; phylum Verrucomicrobiota; class Verrucomicrobiia; order Chthoniobacterales; family Terrimicrobiaceae; genus DASTFP01. Next base: position 176,154 of record CAVUTD010000004.1, on the reverse strand, counting down.
ATAACAGCACGGGAAATTTCGATTTGATGACTTTTCGCAACGCGAGATCGCCTGCGCGGGGATTAACCACGATCAGGCTGTCGACCCGTTTGCTCTTCGCCAGGTCCAAATAGGCGTCCTCTCCGGTCTCCGGGCCGATAGCTTCGATGATCAGGCGGTAGCCGTTCTCGCGGCACACCTCGTTCAATCCATAAATCATGATCGGAACAAAACCGTCCACCGCAAGCATGTCGCGCCGGGGAAGCACCAGACCAATACTTCGGCTTCGACCAGTCACGAGCATCTGAGCGGCCGAATTCGGTACGTAGCCAAGCCTGCGAGCAGTCGCGAGGACGTGCGCCTTGGTTTTGGCGCTAAGATTTATCCCAGCCTGATTATTCAAGACGTGCGAGACCGTCGTTCGCGAGACACCCGCTTTTCGAGCGATATCAAAGGTTGTTACTCGCCGAGTCATGCTCTCCCTGTGGTGTACTGTGACAGCGGACCTTCCGAATTAACCATGGCGGCGATCTACGAGTTTCGAAGAAATAGCAGTGCCACGGGCCAAAGTAATGTCAAATGCTCTCAGGGAACGAACTTGCATCAGGGACCGGGTGGCAGACGAGACCCTGCTAGAGGTTGGCCCGGACTTCCTGTCGGATCACCGGGATCTTTAGCACTTCGACAAGCGAAGCATTTGGCGTGCATCTTGAACAATCAAATGCCTTAACAGATGAAGAGCGATCTTATTTGTAGCGAATGATGAGAACCTTCGAATATCGAAAATTTGGGTTGGACAATCTTGTCCTGACAGAACGTGAAGAGCCTCGGCCTGCCGATGGCGAAGTGGTCGTGAAATTGCGTGCGGCATCCTTGAACTACCGAGACGTGCGCTTTTTCAAAGGAGCATATAATCCTAAGGCCACCTTTCCAGTTGTGCCGCTCTCCGATGGAGCCGGAGAGGTGACTGCAGTTGGTAAAAAGGTCACGCGATGGAAAGTCGGCGATCGCGTCTGTCCCATCTTCATGCAGGGCTGGCTCGATGGCCCCCTCACGCGCGACGGGAGCCGAACCTCACTGGGCGGAGGAGATTTGGACGGCGTTTTGCGCGACTACGGCTCCTTCGACGAAGAGGGTCTGGTTCGAATTCCTGATCACCTTTCCTTCGAGCAGGCTGCCACGCTTCCGTGCGCGGCCGTGACGGCCTGGCATGCTCTTGTGGAGTTCGGAAAACTTAAAGCAGGTGAAACTGTTTTGACTCTAGGAACTGGCGGAGTCTCGATCTTCGCGGTTCAATTCGCCAAGTTGCATGGAGCGCGCGTGATCGCCACGTCAAGCAGCGACGCAAAGATTGCACGAGTGTCTGAGTTGGGCGCGGACGAAACGATCAACTACAAGAAAATCCCAGATTGGGATACGGAGGTCATTCAGCGGACCGATCGTGTGGGAGTTGACCAGGTAATCGAGGTTGGTGGGGCAGGAACATTGCCGAAATCTGTCAACTCTGTTCGTTTGGGTGGCAACATCGCATTGATCGGTGTTCTTTCGGGTGGAGAAGGGCTCGACCCTGCCCGAGTTCTCATGAAATCCGTGCGCCTGCAGGGCATTTTTGTGGGTTCCCGACGGATGTTCGAGGAAATGAATCGCGCGATTACTTTGAGTAAATTGCAACCTGTGATCGACAAAGTGTTCCCAGTGGAATCAGTTCAGGAAGCCTTGCAGTACATGGAGAGTGGTTCACATTTCGGAAAAATAGTTCTCAAATTCTAGGCAGGTTGCAGCGCTTGGTTATCAAGATGATCCGGCACGTCCTCGTGGTACGCTCGCGGCGATAATTGCTGCCGCCTGCGGAGGATGTTGCGGGAAGCGGGAGGAATAGCATGAGCGCTGTTTATCTAGCGCTCGAAGGCGCTAGGTCGCGTGGATCATCTCCTCTTAAGAATCCTGTTTCTTCCGGCAACCGACCTGAAGCCGGGGAGATCGCAAAGTTTTCGAGGCGCCGAGGAGCAGCTCCGATTGCGCTGCGAATCTTGTCGCCTTGAAGTCGCCGAGGATTTAGACAGCCACAATCACTAACCTCCGGAGCTGAAAGGTTTTGCCATGAGTGACCAGCCGTCTCCCGATCATTATCCCTGGGATAAGAAGACGCTCGCGTACTTGCGGGCATTAAGTGTGCAGTATCCCAATACTGACGCCACGCTCGCAGCCATCGCCAATCTGCATGCTGGGCTTACCCTGCCGAAAGGCACCGTCCACGTCATCAGTGACATTCATGGCGAATTCAAGAAGCTGATCCACGTGATTAAGAATGCCTCCGGCTGTTTGCGCCCGCTGGTTGAACGGACGTTCGGCCAGCGTCTGACCGCTGGCGAGAAGCTCGATCTACTCAACATCATCTATTATCCACGCGAGACCTATGAGCACGTTCAAGAGCGACTGCCTGATGCAGCGGCCCGGCGACATTTCCTACGGAGACAGACGCGGCTTGCGATAGAACTTTTGCGCGAAATTTCACGCCACTACAGCATGGAGGCCATTGAAAGCGTTTTCCCTACCCATTATGAAGGGTTGTTTCGAGAACTCCTCTTTTGTGCTTACCTCGAGCGCTCCGAAGATTATGTCAATGCGATGCTCGACCAGTTTGTTGAGCATCAGCAGGAACTGACATTCCTGCGACTCATGGCGCGAATCATCCGCAACCTGCTCTTTTCCGAACTCATCGTGGCCGGCGACTTCGGCGACCGCGGTCCGCGCATCGATAAGGCAATCGACTACGTCATGCGTCAACCGCGCGTCTCCATCACGTGGGGGAATCACGATGTGTCCTGGATGGGCGCCGCCCTTGGCCAGGAGGCGTGCATCGCCAATGTGTTGCGCATGTCATTACGTTATCAGCGGCTCTTTCAGCTCGAGATGGGCTACGGAATTCCCATGGCCCCGCTGGAAAAACTGATCCGAACGGTCTGGGCTGATGATCCGGCGACCTGCTTTTCGTGTCACGGCAAGGGAATACGCGACGAACTCTCAATGAGGCAGATGCAGAAGGCGATGGCGATCATCCAATTCAAACTCGAAAGCCAGACCATCCGACGAAATCCCGGTTTTCACCTCGAGCACCGCAATCTTCTTCATCAGATTGATCATCAGAATTGGACGGTTTCCATTGACGGAAGCCGTTATGCGATGCTCGACCGTAATTTTCCCACCATCGACTGGAGCGATCCCTATGCCCTCTCACCAGAGGAAGAGGAGTGCATGGCACAGCTGCGGCATTCGTTCATCCAAAGTCAGACGTTACGGGATCAGATGCGCTACGTTGAGGAAAACGGCGCGATGTACCTGGTTCGTGATTATAACCTCATCTTCCACGGCTGCGTCCCGGTAGACGAATCGGGCAACTTCCTTCCTCTCAGCGTAAACGAGGTCGAATACCGGGGACGGGCGCTCTTCGACACGCTCAGCCAGGTAGTGTATCGTGCATTCCGCCATAAAGAACAACGCCATCTCGACATGCTTTGGTATCTTTGGTGTGGACCGCTGTCCCCTCTTTTCGGCAAGGATAAGATTTCAACATTCGAGAACTACTTCGTGGCGGAGAAGAAAGCGCGAATCGAGACGAAGAATCCGTATTTTAAACTCATTCATGAACGGGACTTTTGCCGGCACATCCTGAGCGACTTCGGTGTTGATCGCGAACATGGCCTCATCGTAAACGGGCACGTTCCGGTCCGAATCGAAAAGGGAGAATCTCCCATCAAAGCCAGCCGACAGGCGATCACGATTGATGGAGCATTCTCCGAGGTGTATGGTGACAAAGGATTCACGCTTGTCCTCGATGCCAATCGCACGTACCTCGCGCAACATCATCATTTCGAATCGATCAGCGAAGCCATCACCCAGGGCGCCGATATCATCCCGAAAATTCACGCCATGCGTGTCTTCGATCCGCCGCGCCTTGTTGGAGACACCGGTGAAGGCGAGTCCATTCGGCACGAGATCGCGGCCTTGCAACTTCTGCTTCGCGCTTACGAGGAAAACATCCTTCCAGAGCGGAAGGCCGGCGCTCGAGAGTCCTTGCGTCCATAGCCGACCTTCTAGAGCGAGTTCGAGTGATTGAAATTCCCAGGGAACACTTTGCTTGTCTCGAGCGTCGATTTTTTGGAAGTCTCGCTCCCTGCTCAATGATTAGAATCGTCCATCGTTGAAGCAAAGGTTCAGTATGAGACGCGAGAAAGTCATTGATCAAATCGAGAACACGAAGAGTTGGGATTTCCTAGTGATCGGTGGAGGCGCCACCGGCCTTGGGGTGGCGGTGGACGCTGCGGCGCGAGGCTATAGTACGCTGCTGGTTGAGCAGGACGATTTTGCCAAAGGCACATCGAGCCGCAGCACGAAACTGGTGCATGGGGGAGTTCGTTATCTGAAGCAGGGAAATATCTCCCTGGTCCTCGAAGCTCTTCGGGAGCGCGGTTTGCTTTGCGAGAACGCGCCGCATCTGGTCCATCATCTCTCCTTTATTGTTCCGATTTATAGCTGGTGGGAGGGTCCATTCTACGGGATTGGCATGAAGATTTACGATCGTCTCGCGGGCAAACTCGGTCTGCAGCCGTCAGAGGTCCTCTCGCGGGAAGAAACTCTGCGGCGAATCCCCACTCTGGAACCTTCCGGACTGCAGCGCGGAGTCGAATATTACGACGGACAATTCGATGATGCTCGCCTGGCGGTGAATCTTGCGCAAACGATTTTCGACTTGGGCGGATCGGCCATCAACTACATGCCGGTCGGTTCTCTGATCAAAGAGGATAACTTGATCGTGGGGGCTCTCGTTAGAGATCTCGAATCGGACCAGGAATATCAGATCCGCGCCAAGGCTGTCGTCAACGCGACAGGCGTATTTACTGATTCTATTCGCAGGATGGATGAGCCGGAGGCAAGACGCATTGTCGCCGCCAGTCAAGGTTCTCACGTCGTGCTGCCTAAGTCATTTCTGCCGGGGAGCAGCGCGATCATGGTGCCGCATACGCCCGATGGCAGAGTCTTATTTGCAGTGCCCTGGCACGATCATGTCGTGGTTGGCACAACCGATGTGCCGGTTGATGATATTCAACAGGAGCCGACCCCCATGGACGAGGAGATCGGTTTCATTCTAACTAATGCCGCCAAGTACCTTGCCAAGGCTCCCACACGCGGCGATGTGCTTAGTGTTTTTGCAGGATTGCGGCCGCTGGTGAAGGTGGGCGACGCTAAAAGTACCGCAGCGCTTTCCCGGGATCATACCATCTTGATCTCCAATTCCGGACTCCTCACGATAACGGGCGGTAAGTGGACAACGTATCGCAAGATGGCCGAGGACGCGGTAGATCAGGCGCAAACGATGGCCGGTCTTGATGAGCGTCCCTGCAAGACCACTCACCTGCAAATTCACGGCTGGACCAGACAGGCGGTCGAGCGTGCAAGCTTGAGTGTCTACGGTGCCAACGCGCGTGAGATCGAAGAGCTCGCTGTCGCGGATCCTTCCTTGGCGGAGAAGATTCACCCGAAACTACCCTATATAAAAGCAGAAGTGGTTTGGGCGGTGCGCGAGGAGATGGCGCGAAGCGTCGAAGACGTTCTCTCGCGGCGGACGCGGGCGCTGTTGCTCGGAGCACGGGCAAGCATCGAAGCCGCTCCGCTGGTAGCTGAACTGATGGCGACAGAACTGGGCCGGGACAACCGCTGGAAAAGCAAGGTGGTCGAAGAATACACCAAAGTGGCTCAGGGATACCTCTTGCAGGACGGATGATCACCGTGAACTCGGGCGACACTCGCGAATGCGCTGAGCAAAGCTCTTACGCAGTCTTGGCGCCGTGGCCCCTTTGCGAGCGTCACATGCTCAGGTAAACGGAAGTCAAATGTCCGATTCGCCCAAGTTCGCGAGCAATTCGCTCGGTCTTTGCACTCGAAGGTGGTAAAGAAGAATTTTCCTGATGGCTGACTACGTTGCGGCGATAGATCAAGGCACGACGAGTACTCGCTGTATGCTGTTTAATCACGCTGGCGAGTCCGTCGCCATAGAGCAACTTGAGCATAAGCAGATTTATCCTAAACCGGGATGGGTAGAGCACGATGCCCTCGAAATCTGGGCACGCACCCAGGAGACGATTGAGGGCGTGCTGCGGAAAGTCAAGGCCACTGCCGCCGATATTGCCGCCGATCGGCATCACCAGCCAGCGCGAGACTACTGTCATTTGGGACAGAAAGACTGGCAAGCCTTCCTACAATGCGGTGGTGTGGCAAGATACACGCACGGACAAGATTTGCGCAGAACTCGGGGAAGGTGACGGGCAAGATCGCTTCCGCTCCCGGGTTGGCTTGCCTTTGGCGACTTATTTCTCCGGCCCGAAAATAAAGTGGTTGTTAGACAACGTCGATGGCTTGCGCGCTTCCGCGGAGAAGGGCGACGCAATCTTCGGCAACGTCGATAGCTGGCTCATCTGGAATTTGACTGGAGGCTCTAACGGCGGAGTCCACGTCACTGACGTGAGCAATGCCTCGCGGACGATGCTCATGGTTCTGGAGGGAACGCACTGGGATGACGAAATGTTGGAGATCATGACCGTTCCCCCATCCATGCTGCCCGAAATCCGTCCATCTAGCGATCCTGCCATCTATGGATATACCCTTCCTGATGGACCGTTTGGCGGTCGAATCCCGGTGTGTGGTAATCTCGGCGACCAGCAAGCGGCCATGGTGGGCCAAACCTGTTTCAACCCTGGCGAAGCCAAAAACACGTATGGCACTGGATGCTTTATGCTCTTGAACACCGGTCTGAAAGTTGTCCCTTCCAAGAGCGGCTTGCTGACGACCTGCTGCTACAAATTCGGGGACCAGCCGACAGTCTACGCTTTGGAAGGTTCCATCGCGGTTGCTGGCTCGTTGGTGCAGTGGCTGCGCGATAACCTCAAGCTGATCGAAAAAGCCCCGGAGGTGGAAGTCCTCGCTCGCACGGTGGAGAACAATGGGGGCATCTATTTTGTGCCGGCATTCTCCGGACTTTTTGCGCCCTATTGGAGGAGCGACGCGCGGGGTGTCATCGCCGGCTTGACACGCTATGTTAACCGCGGCCACATCGCGCGGGCTGTTCTCGAAGCGACCGCCTTCCAAACCCGGGAAGTCTTGGACGCCATGAACGCAGATTCCGGCGTGCCGCTAACGGCGCTAAAGGTTGATGGGGGCATGGTGTATAATGATCTGCTCATGAAATTTCAGGCGGACGTTCTGGGCGTGCCCGTGATCCGGCCCAGGGTTGCCGAGACCACTGCCTTGGGCGCGGCCTATGCTGCCGGTTTGGCTGTTGGTTTCTGGCAGAATACCGATGAGATGCGCACCAACTGGGGTGTGGACAAAATTTGGGAGCCTGCCTCCGATGACACGGCTCGCACGAGATCATACACCGAGTGGAAGAAAGCCGTCACCCGGGCGTTCGATTGGGTTGAGCGCTAAAGCGAAGTAACATTAGGGATAGATGCAAGCAAAGATCTGGTTTGGATCGCTTGGAAGGGGCTTGTCGGTGTGCCTTTAACTCCGCCAAAAGCAGCAGCGCGAATCTGGAAAGAGGAGCAATCAAGGGAAGGCAATCTTACGCGCCGTCGATTCTTGCGCGCCGCGGGGGGAATTACTTTTCTGGCGCTCGTGCCTACGAGCCGCGGCCTCTTCGCCAAAGCTTCGGCGCTGGAAGCCGTGCCAGTGCCGATCTTTACTGCGCTTCCCTACATCCAGCCCGGTCCCGACGGATGCCTTCGTCATGGTGCTGAAACCGTTCGCATCGCTTGGCAGACGGAGTTTATCTTTGCGGATTTTGAAGTTCGCTACGCGGCAGACAAAAGCTTCGCGAACAAGGCGAGCATTCTCCGAACGGAACGGCCTTACGGAGACAGAACAAAGCTACGGAAGACTCTGAACTACGTCAGCGCGCTTACGGGACTGGCGCTCGGTCGAGAGTACTTTTACCGTGTGCGCTGCAACGGTGACCCCGTGGTGGAAGGTTGGTTTACTACGCGGCAGCCTTCGGGGCGTCGGGTCCGTTTCGTCGCCTTCGGCGACAACTCCTTTGGTGTCGAGGGCGAGAGGGCCATCGCCTTCCACGCTTACAATACACATCCAGACTTCGTCATAAACACCGGGGACAATGTCTACGAAGGCGGGCTTGATAACGAATACGCTCGGCACTTCTTCCCCGTGTACAATGCCCAAATTCCCGATCCTCGGATCGGCGCACCGCTGCTGCGTTCCATTCCATTCTACTGCGTCATCGCAAATCACGATGTTCATCATAAGGATAAGCTCGGGAATCCCGTCGCCGACTTTGACGCAGATTCGGACTCTCTCGCATACTATACGAACTTCTATTTGCCGGAGAACGGCCCTGTCCCTGCCTGCCCAACTTCCCTTTGTGGGGACCCGAGTCGCGTCCAGGCATTCAAAGCCTGCGCTCGCCAGCGGTTCCCGCAAATGGCGAACTACTCCTTTGATTGGGGTTGCACCCACTTTCTCTGCCTTGATTCGAATTTGTATGTTGATCCAACAAATGCCGGTCTCCAGGAGTGGATACGCAATGACCTGCGATCTACGAAGGCAGACTGGAAGTTCGTTGTTTATCACCACTCGGCTTTCAATGTTGGGGCCGAACATTATCGGGAACAGCACATGCGGGTGTTGTCCCCCCTTTTGGAAGAACTTAGGTTGATGTCGTCCTCAGCGGTCACGAGCACACTTACCAGCGCACCAAGCCGTTAAAATTTCTGCCGCGAGACGTCTCAAGGGCTTCTCTCATCAACCGCAAAGATCGGCGAATTGCCGGCGAGTTCAGGATCGATAGGCGTTTTGATGGCAAGGCGATGACAAAGGCAGATGGCATCCTCTATATTACAACCGGCGCAGGCGTCAAATACCTCTACGATCCTGGATACACGAACAACCCTGCCAAGTGGACCCGGCCGGAAGATTCTCATGTTGCCTACGTGGAAATTTTTTTCTCTGACCGCCATTCGTTCACCCTGTTTGACGTCAATCCCGACGTTCTGCTGATGCGTCAACTCGATGAATTTGGACGGGAAATTGATCATCTGCAGATCACCAAAGTCTGACCGGTCGGCCACAGCGTCGACCATGATGGGCGATCGTCTATCAGGTGGTCGAAACGGGTGAATGACCTTGGCCAACTTCGGTGTATACGCTGTTCACTAAATGAAGCGTACAAAATCCAGCACCGCCTCGAAGAAGGAGACCGTCGGGCAGGAACAGCTTCTGCGGTTTTTCCTTGACCGTCGCTCCTACCCGCACCGGCCAAAGAGTGTGCGCCTAGTTGAAACGCATGCGTCGTACGTCTTTGCTGCGAGTCCTTATGTTTACAAGGTCAAGAAGCCGGTGGATTTCGGATTTCTTAACTTTTCGACTTTGCAAAAGCGGCGGTATTTTTGCGAGCGGGAAGTATCTCTCAACCGACGCTTAAGCCAGGATGTTCATCTGGGAGTGGTCCCTATTTTCGTCCGACACGGATCGTTGACTTTTGAACCGGCAGGCGAAGTTGTCGAATACGCCGTGAAGATGCGCCAGTTGGACAAACGTCATTTGCTCTCACAGCTCCTCAGGCGCAACAAAGTGGGCCGCCGAGAGCTCGATCGCATCATACGGGTGCTCAAGGAATTCTATCAAAGCCAGGAACCAACGGATGATATCCTTAAGTGGGGTCATATCGAAAAACTGAAGATCAGCACGCGGGAGAACTTTCGCCAGTCGGAAAGCTTTACCGGTGCGATGATTTCGGCGGCCGCCTTCGAGGCAATTCGGTTTTACACCGATTGCTTTTACCAGCGAAACCTCCCGCTTTTAGAACGTCGCGTTCGTGAACGGCGGATGCGGGATTGCCATGGCGACCTGCGGCTTGACCATGTTCATCTCACTCCCAAGCGGATTGCGATTTATGATTGCATCGAATTTAATGATCGTTTTCGCTACATCGACGTTGCCAGCGACGTGGCCTTTCTGGCGATGGACTTAGATTACCAAGGCCGGCGAGACTTATCCCGCTATTTTGTCCGACGCATGGCAAAGGTGCTAAGTGATGAAAGCATGTCGAAGCTAATAGACTTTTACAAATGCTATCGCGCGTTTGTGCGCGGAAAGGTGCATAGCCTAAGAGGCGCAGACGCGCGCGCCGATCGAAATCGTGCGCGGAGATATTTCCAGCTTGCTTTGCAGTATGCCACTTGCGGATCGGAACCGATCGTGATCATCGTCATGGGTCGGATCGCTTCCGGCAAAAGCGAATTAGCGAAGTCTCTGGGCAAAGAACTTGAATGGAACGTCTTCTCTTCCGATCGGATCCGGAAGGAATTGGCAGGTGTTCCGCTGTACAGGCGTGGTGACGAGGCGATGCGGCGCCAGCTTTACTCTGAGGCGATGGCAAGGAGAACGTATAAGGCTCTCGCGAGGAGGGCTGTCATGACCGCCCGAGAGAAGAACGGCGTTATTCTGGATGCAACATACGGCCGTTGTCGACACCGGGAACAACTCAGGAAGGAGCTTACAAAGAGAAGGCTCGACTACTGCTTTATTGAGGCGCAGGCACCCGATGCCATTTTAAAGAAACGCTTAGGGCAGCGTGGCGTTCAGTCACGCGAGATATCTGATGCTCGGCTGGAGGATTTTCAGGCCTTGAATCGATCATACGAATCCCCGGTTGAGCTGCCCGCAGACAAGATTATCGTGGTGAGTACGGCCAAAGCCGCTGGATCAGCCCTCGATGTAGCTTTGAAAGCGCTTGCCCGCAATCGTGCTCAACGGCCTTCGGTGCTCCTGAGCTCGCCTTCGGCAATTTGAATTTTTGAGGCGCCATGATAACACTGAACGGCGTGGACGAGAAACCTTCAGATCTCTCTGACCTTCGCAAGAACTATCGCTTGGGGCGCTTGCAGCGCGGAGAGCTTCAAAGCGATCCCATTGCGCAGTTTTCGATTTGGCTCGAGGACGCCTTTCGCGCAGGATTGATCGAGCCCAACGCCATGTCTCTTGCAACAGCCTGGAAAGACGGGCGGCCTCTCGTGAGGACGGTTCTCCTGAAGGGCTTTGATACCTCGGGCTTTATTTTCTTTACAAATCTGGAAAGCCGCAAGGCACGTCAACTCGCTGAAAATCCCCATGCCTCGTTGCTCTTTCCGTGGCTCGCGATGGAGCGTCAGGTTGTTGTCACGGGCTTGGCGTTCAGGCTCCCCACCATTGACGTGGTCAAGTACTTTGCCACGCGTCCGCGTGAAAGTCAGCTCTCAGCCTGGGCTTCCCCACAAAGTAGCAAGGTCTCTTCCCGAAAGTTCCTGGAGATGCAGTGGGAGAACATGAAACGGCAGTTTGCCGAAGGAAAGGTGCCCATGCCTTCCTTCTGGGGCGGGTACCGGATCAAACCGATCACGGTTGAATTCTGGCAAGGGGGCCCCAACCGATTGCACGATCGATTCGAGTATACGCGCCAAGCGGACGATTCCTGGATCATTGAGCGCTTGGGGCCTTAATTTGAAGTACTTGAGCTGCTCCTTAGTAATTTGAGGTGCTAAGCCGGACTGAAGACGTCGACTACTCTCCTCTCGTTCTTGTTTCGTCAAAGAATCGAAGAGAGTGCGGTGGCCGCCGTTAAATAATCTGCTCATCGACTGCGCGAGCACATTCGCGCAGCGATGTTGAAACAGTCGCTTCAAAGGGTGCGGAGCCGTCAAGGGCGCGCAAGCAATCCGGCAGCTGCTCGAGCTGTGTTGCGGTATATTTTTGCAGTTCACTTAGTGGCGGGGACTTCTCGAGGCGCTTGCCGGCACGCATGACTGGTTTCAGCAAGGCTCGCGTCGGCAGGGTCTCTTTATCGAGCGTCAAGACATCACTCTTGATGTGGTTAGAAGTGTCGACCTCGCGATAGACTTGTTTGCGGCCCGGCCAAGTCGCCTTACCCTCGGAGCGTTTGCGACGTGGCCGGCCTGCATATTCCTGCAGCTTGTAGGCGCAGTTGAGGTAGGGAGCATCGGATATTGTATCCAGCCGTGTGCCGATCCCAAAACCGTCGATCGGTACTTTGTTGGCGAGAAGATCGCGCAAGCTATACTCATCGAGATTGCCGCTGGCAAAAATCGTTAGCTCGTGAAGACCAGCTCGATCGAGAATGGCGCGCACGTTGGCCGCATGTTGGCCGAGGTTGCCGCTGTCTATGCGGACTCCGTTGATTCCGGTGCCGCGGGCTCTCAGAGCTTGCGCCAAAGAAACCGCCTTGGCTGTTGCAGCCTCGATGTCATAGGTGTCGAGGAGCAGAACAACATTCCCGGGGTTCGCCGCGGCGAAATGTTCGAAGGCCGTCATTTCGTTATCGTGCGCTTGAATGAATGAATGCGCCATCGTGCCATAAAGCGGAATGCCGAACAGCCGTCCCGCCAGTACGTTCGACGTCCCGTGAAAGCCGACCACATAGGTGGCGCGTGCCGCCATGATGGCCGCCTCAGCACCGTGCGCCCTGCGCATTCCAAACTCCACGAGCAGCTTCCCCGGCGCTACTAATACCGAGCGCGCCGCCTTCGATGCAATCGAGGTCTGAAAGTTGAGGAGGTTAATAAGGCGTGTTTCCACGAGTTGAGCTTCCGGCAAGGGAGCGATCACCTGCAGAATCGGCTCGTGCGGAAAAAATACGGTGCCTTCGGGCATTGCGTTCACATCGCCCGTAAAACGCAGGTTTCTCAGCCAGCGAAGGAAGTCGGCTTGGAAGCCATGCGTTTGCCCAAGCCAATCGATTTCGTCGTCAGAGAAGGTCGATTCCTCGAGATAGCTTAGCGCCTGATCGAGCCCAAGCGCGACGAGAAAACTTCGCTGGGCGGGAAGCTTGCGAACGAAGAACTCAAAAACTGCGGTTTCGTGCATGCCTTGCTGCCAGTAGGACTGCAGCATGGTGAGCTGGTAACGATCAGTCAGGAGAAAACTAGGAGCCATATTCACTCGGCAAGATCCTTGGAACACCTGCCGATCGCACACCTAACCTGATCATTTCGTGTTCGGCCGTCTCGCCGTCGCCCGGTTAATAACCACGCCACGCATGGCATCAAGCAAAATGTAAGACGCCCTTACCCCGGTTTGTGAGCCGGGGGTTTTCGAGCGATGCGAGAGTGGCAGCGAGTGACGGCCCGAGAGCTCCAGATGCTTCTGGATGCGAAAAGTCCCGGACCTCTAGGGTAAGCTTGTCGATCGTTTGCTAAGTGCGAAACGGCTGTAGAAGTCGCATCTTTGGTATTGATTGGAACCAGTGTATAGGGGTGTTGAATGATGTTGAAACGACGCTTCTTTGAGCGGGATCCGCTGATTTGCGCCCGAGAACTTATTGGTTGTGGTCTGTATTGGGGGGCGCTAAGCGGTATCGTCGTTGAAACGGAAGCTTATGATGCGGAGGGTGACGGAGCGTGCCACACCGCTTCTCGGCCCAGTGCAAGAGCCTTTGTCACGAACTATCCCGCCGGAGCAGCCTACGTTTACTTCAGCTATGGCGCGCACTGGATGCTCAACGTCCTGGTCAAAGGAGCGCGCTGGGGATTCGTGCTCATTCGGGCGCTGGAGCCGCTCGATGGGGTCGAACAGATGAAGAAAGCACGCCGAACCGAAAACTTTCAGCAACTCTGCTCCGGCCCCGGAAAGCTTACCCAGGCGCTGGGAGTGACGGGCCACCACAATGGAAAGGACCTATGTGTCGATCCGGCATTTTCGTTTTTTAAGCGACCCGGCTCTCAAAAGGTTGAAGCTTCGCCACGCGTGGGGATAACACGCTCGATAGAACGCCCGTGGAGATTCTACGCCGGCGGCAATCCCCACGTAAGTCGCTTTTCCTTTGCAAAGGTTGGGCGGGATGAGATCCCGCCCAACCTCAAAACATCTACTTGGACATCCCCACGGTAGGCGGCGGCGGTGGCGGCTGGGACTTGTGCGCGCAAGCTCCCAAGCTCAAACTGGCTACCGCGAGAGCAGTAGCAGCGAAGACTTTAACAAATTTCACGATAGTTTCCCCTCCTTTCATTGCAGGTTGCTGGAGGCGACTTTGGCAAAACTCGATCAACTGACAATAACAACCTGCAAAAATCTACGTTTGCTCCAGCCAGTCGTATTCGATGGTCCGAAGCCGTTTTTCTTTTGCGCCAAGTCTTGGGATGCAGGAGATGAGGGCTTTGGTGTAGGGGTGCTGGGGATTATTGAGGACGCTGGCTGTATCGCCATACTCAACGATCTCGCCGCGAAACATCACCGCCAGCCTTTCGCAAAGGTCTCTAATGATAGCGATGTTATGCGTAATGAGGATAAGAGCCATGCCGAACTCAGTGCGTAGCCGTTTCAACTCATTCAGGATTTGTGCTTGGATGGTGACGTCGAGAGCGGTGGTGGGCTCGTCGGCAATGAGGAGAGCTGGCCGGCAGCTCAGCGCCATGGCGATCATCGCGCGTTGTTGCATACCTCCGCTTAGCTGATGCGGGTAGTCGCGCATGCGTTGCTCCGGGTTGATGATGCCAACGGCCGTAAGGCAACGCACGATCTCCGCATCGACGTCCTGAACCTCAGGCCGGTGGAGTCTGATCGCTTCAGCAATTTGGCTGCGGATGGAATAAACGGGATTTAACGAGGTCGACGGTTCCTGGAAGATATAGGCGATACCGCCCCCCCGGATTTTTCGCAGACGTTCAACGTCCATTTCAAGCACGTATTCCCCTCGGAAGACAATGTCGCCGTGAAGGATGTCGGCGGGCGGCTCGGGAAGAAGCCGGGTAAGTGAGAGTGCCGTAACACTTTTGCCGCTTCCGCTCTCCCCCACAATAGCGAGGGAGGCGCCCTCTCGGAGGGAGAAGGAGACATTAGTCACAGCGGCCACGGGACCTTCATCCGTGCGAAATCGGATCGAGAGCTGGCGAACCTCCAGCAGGTTGGGCGTCATCATTTCTTTTCGGAGCGAGTTTCGGAAGCCTGCCGCAGCGCGTCGCCGGCCAGGTAGAAGGAGAGGGCTGCGATAAAGATGGCCATTCCAGGAAAAACGATGAGCCACCAGGCATCCAGGAGGTAGGTCTTGCCGTCGGTGATGATGTTGCCCCATGTGGCCTGGGGCGGTTGAACGCCAAACCCTAAGAAGCTTAGGCTGGCCTCCGTCAGAATTGCCTCCGGGATCCCAAGGACCGCCGTCACGATGATGGGCGCCGCTGCGTTCGGAAGAATATGGCGGAAGATAATCAGCAGAGATCGTTGCCCGAGCGCGCGAGCGGCGCGCACATATTCGCTCTCGCGCAATGTGAGGAACTCAGCGCGAACGAGACGCGCGGTCCCGGTCCAGCTCACGAGTCCGATAACTACGATAATATTCACGATGTTTGGACCCAACAGAGCCACCGCAGTGAGGATCAAAAAGAA
Source organism: uncultured Verrucomicrobiae bacterium (assembly GCA_963744345.1). Lineage (GTDB taxonomy): Bacteria > Verrucomicrobiota > Verrucomicrobiia > Chthoniobacterales > Terrimicrobiaceae > DASTFP01. The sequence continues at coordinate 160,734 of CAVUTD010000004.1, read as the reverse complement.
GGTGGGAAAGCAAAGAATGGCATCAACGACGCGCATGATTACGTTGTCGACCCATCCTCCGAAATAGCCGGAAATCGCGCCGACAGTGACACCAATGAGAAGCGATACGGCTACCGCGATGAAGCCTACGGTTAGCGAGATGTACGAACCGTTCAACATCCGGGCGAAGACGTCGCGCCCGAGGTTGTCCGTGCCGAGCCAGTGTGTGGGGTTGGGCGGCTTGAGCTTGAGAGCCAAGTTGGTGGCGTTCGGGTCGTAGGGAAAGTACACGCCCGACCAGGCGCAAAGACCTATGATGACCGCAATAATGAAAAATAGTGCGACAACGATCGCTGCAGTAAGGCCCACAGGGTTGCGGCTGAAGCGACTCCAAATACGCCGCCCTGGACTTGAGAGGGTTGCCGACTGAAGATGGGCCGCGTGCGTTTGGAAAACGGTGACCATGTTACTCGAGGCGAACGCGTGGATCGACCACCGCGTAGAGGACGTCGGAGATCAGATTGCCTAGGAGGACGAGTGCAGCGACGATGAAGTTCAGCGCCACCAAAGTCGGGTAGTCTCGTTCAAGAACTGCTTCGTAACCGAGGCGACCGAGTCCGGGATAGGCGAAGATGGTTTCGATAATGATGGAGCCTCCGATAAGGCCAGGCAGAAGTCCTCCGATCCCGGTAATCAAGGGGCGCACGGAATTGCGCAATGCATGCTTGTAAAAGACCGTTTCCTGCGCCAGGCCCTTGGCCAGGGCGGTGCGGATATAATCTTCGCGCATCGTCTCAATCATGCTTGCGCGAATGAAACGCGACTGGGCGGCGATGCCACCGATGGAAAGCACCATGGCGGGAAGGGCCATGTGCCAGAAACGGTCCATCCAGAGTGTGGCAACGTTGGGGAAGTCAATACCATAGGTTTGCGTCCCGAGAATCGGCGCATTGGTAAATTTAACGAGGCCGATAACGATGAGGTCCGAGATCCAGAAACCGGGCAGCGCGATGAAGACGAAAGCGAGAATTGAGGTGAGGACATCGGGAAGCTTGCCGGCGTGTTTCGCGGCATAGACGCCAAGAAGGAGCCCAAAGCTTAGCGAAAGGATGATCGCGAGAATATTGAGAGATACAGTGGCGGGCAGGCGCTCGGCGATGCGTTGCAGAACAGGCCGATCATCCTTGATGCTTTTCAGGCGACCGCTGAAAAGGTCGCGCATGTTAAGCCAGTATTGCTCATAAAGAGGACGATCCAGATGGAACTTCTTCTTGAAGGCTTCCTTGACCTGCGGAGTGATCTTAGGGTTGAGCTCGCCCCATGGATAAGGACTCCCTGGCGTCAACGTAATAATAAAAAATGAGACGATGCTGATTAGGAAGAGCAGGACGACGCTTATAAGGAGCCGTCGAAGGATGAAGGTCAGCATGGCGGAAGGAAAACACGTCTCATTTCGGGAGCAGGTCGGCGTATTCGGGGCGATAAAACCAGTCCATGTAGTATCCCCATCCGGCCTTGGTCATCTCGACAGCGCTGTCGATCCAACTGCCACGTCCATCGGGCCGGCGAATACGATAGCTATCTTTCCACATCACCGACGTTCCTTCAGGCACATAGAGAAACAAATACGGCTGATCGCGGTAAATCGTGCTCTGAAGAAGGCCAGCCAGCTTGATGATCTTGTCACGACTATATTCTTCACGAATATCGACAAGCAGCTCATCAACTTTGGGATTGTTATATTTGACGACGTTGAGCTGTTCCGGGTTGCTTTGGGACGAGTGCCAGATCTGGTATTGGTCGTAATCAGGCCCCAGCGCCCACCCCAGCACGATGGCGTCGAAATTTCCCTTGTTGATGAAGTTTTTCAAAAAGACAGCCCATTCGTAGAGCTCGATCTCCACCTCGATACCAAGCTTCCTGAGATCGTCCTGCACGAGGGTGGCAATATCGCGGCGAATTTCGTTGCCGTTGTTTGTTATGAGGGTGAAAGCGAAGCGCTGACCATCTTTTTGGAGAATTCCATCCTCGCCGGGTTTCCAGCCGGCCTCAGCGAGAAGCCGGCGAGCTTCCTCAGGATCGTAGACGAGCGGTGTGACTGCAGAATCGAAGAACCACATCTTCGGCGTAAAGATCCCCGTGCTCTGGGTGCCGTGGCCGTAGAGAATGTACTTGATCATTTCGGGAACATTGACGGCATGGGCAAGTGCCCGACGCACTTTTTCGTCCTGGAAAATTTCGCGTCGAAGGTTCCAGCCGACGTAAGTGTACGCGCTGCTCGGTGAGGCGAAGAGATCGAAGCGCTTCTCTTTTTCGAAGTGCCCAATGGCCCAGGGATCGACATTCCAGAAGTCTACTTGTCGAGTTTCAAAAGCGAGCCGGAGGGCGAGTTGGTCGGGCAGCACGCGGAAGACGATAGAATCGAGCCAAGGCCCCGGCGCGTTGAAGTAATCTGGATTGCGGGTAACGCGAACATATTCGTTCGTTTTCCACTCATCGAACCTGAATGGCCCCGTTCCCACTGGTTTTCGATTGAAGTTCACTGCCCACCAATCTTGCGGTTTACCTTCCAGGATGTGAGCCGGCAGCATCCCGATCATCCAGCTGCTTAAAGCAGGAGAATACGGCCTGCGATAGATGACCCGAACGGTATGCGGGCTGGGGGTTTCGACGCGCAGGATGTATAGAAAGTCTGGTTTGCGGGGTGAGGCTGTGGCCTCATCCATAATCGCGCGATAAGTGAACGCGACATCTCGGGAAGTGAAGGGCTCGCCATCGTGCCATCGGACATCGTTCCGCAAAGAGAAGACGACTTCAGGTTCCGCCAGGAATTGCTCGGTTTGCGCAATCGCTGCGTGCGCCTTGAGCTCGGGTTTGCTCGACAGGAAATCCATGAGTTCCTTGAGAAAGGTATCCGGGTCCCCCGCGACCGTGACTTCAAATGCGCCGGAAGACTCGATCCATTCTCGAAGAATTCGCGAAGTGCCGGATGCAGCGCGGAAGCTCTCGAGCGTATCTTTGGCTTTATCCTGCAAATCCACCCGGATGATATGCAGAGGAAGAATCGTTGCGGCATCGAAAAGGGAAACGATCTCGCGCGAGATATCCATTCCGGGTTCCCCGAGCTCAATAAGCAGGCTACTATCCCGGATGCTGGTGCTCTTTAGTTTCCACTCCTGCCAGCGCGATTCTTCGGCTTTCAGCTTGAGCAGAGCGCTGAGCGCAGCGTTGGGGTCTGAAAAGAAGACGGTGGTCGTTTGGCTGAGCTTGAAGGACTTGGCGAGGTCCGCAATGATTTCAAGATTCTCGTCGTACTTAAGCAATCCATTAAAAATCACCGCTTGAACTTCGCCGGCTGCGGCATCTGCCTGCTGAATAGGATTGAGAGTTGAGGGCTCGCCGAGTGTTCCGATCGACATCTCGTTTTTCTTCTTCGTCGACAATAAGGAAACGTTGAGGAAGGAGGCTGCGATGAGCGCCAGCAGCAATGTGGGAACTCCATAGACGAATAAGCGAATCACCGTGGCGCAGGATAGCGAGACGTCCCTCTGACGCAACGTAATGATTGCTATTAGACAGGCTCAACTTTCATCGCCGTTTCGCCCGCTTTGGCCAAGCAGCTTGGGGGCCGCAAGAATTCGCCGGTTGTGCAGGCCTCGGCCCTGTGCTTACCTGATCTGTCCGCAATGAATGTTGTTGTCGAATCCCAACCGAATTGTCTGGTAACCCTCCGGGTTGAGTTGCCTTCCGATCAAGTTTCGAAGGAATGGTCGAATATCGCGCGGACTTTTCAGCGCAAGGCGCGCATTCCTGGTTATCGGCCGGGCAAAGCCCCGCAAGGTCTTGTGGAAAGTCGCTTTGCCAAGGACATCAAGGAAGAGCTGACCTCCAAGCTGCTACGGGAAAGCCTTAACGAGGCGATTAGGGAGAACAATCTCCGCGTGCTTTCGATTTCCGAGGTCGAGCATGTCGAGATCGCGGAAGATCGCACCATGAGTTATCGTGCGACGATCGTCACCGCGCCCGAATTCGAATTGCCGGATTACTCGACGATCTTCGCTGAGATCGCCAAGGAGAAGGTCACTGAGGAAAGCGTCTCGCGCTGGATCGATCAGCTTCGTGAACCGCACGCGACCTACGCTCCCGTCGAGGACCGGTCGCTCTCCATGGGCGACTACGCCGTGCTCAGCTATGAAGCGAAGATTGAGGGGGTGCCGCTTGGCGAAGCTATTCCGGAAGCGCCGGCGCAGCTCCAAGGGCGCCTAAATGCCTGGATTTTCATGGACGACAGGTCCACTCCTGCCGGGCTTCTGCCGAGCGATCATCGGAATGAATATCGATGAACAACGGACTTTTCCCATCGATGTTCCCGCAAATTACCCGGTCGCTAAACTTTCGGAGAGAAAGCTGGACTATTCGGTTTCCCTCCACGCGATAAATACAAAGAGCCTTCCACCACTCGATGACGCTCTTGCTGAGAAGATCGAGCCAGGAACGACAGCGGAGCAGTTTGTGCAAAAGGTGCGCGAGCGCCTGGAACGACTCACTGACGCGCAGTTTGAAAATGCGAAGCGCCAGGCCGCGATCAAATACTTACTCGACAAAGTCGACTGTGAACTGCCTGCGCCGGTTGTTGAAAAGGAGATGACAGGCATTTTGCGGGACATTGTCCGCGAGAATCAAGTTCGCGGAATTAGTGACGAGGAAATTCGCAAGCACCAGAGCGAGCTCATTGGTGCAGCCCAGCAGGGAGCAAAAGAACGGGTCCGCGGTAACTTCCTCCTTCTGCGGATTGCGGAGAGGGAGAAGTTGGAAGTTTCCGAGCAGGATGTTTACCGCTATGTCATCGAAATGGCTGCGCGCTATGAGATGCCGGTAAACAAGCTGATGAAAGATCTCCAGCGGCGCGACGGGTTGGGAGCGGTGCGTGAACAGATCCTCGTGGGCAAGGCCCTTGATTTGCTCGCGGCGAATGTTACGGTGCGCGAGCCCTCCAACGAGCCGGCCGCCAAAACTTAAATCTTATGAAGAACTCGTATCTGGTACCTACAGTCGTTGAGCAAACAAGCCGGGGGGAGCGTGCCTTCGACATTTATTCCCGGCTGCTGAAGGATCGCATCGTTTTCATAGGCACTCCCGTTGACGATCACGTCGCCAATCTTGTCGTGGCGCAGATGCTGTTTTTGCAAATGGAAGATGCCAAGAAGGACATCAACATCTACATCAACTCGCCTGGCGGCTCCGTCACCGCCGGCTTAGCTGTTTACGACACGATGCAGTTCGTCACCTGTGATGTAAACACCTACTGTATGGGGATCGCAGCGAGCATGGCGGCGATCCTGCTCTGCGCGGGCACAAAGGGTAAACGCTATGCATTGCCGAACTCCGACATAATGATTCACCAGGTGTCAGGCGGCGCGCAGGGAGCAGCGAGCGATGTGGAGAGACAAGTGGAATTCATGTTTAAGCTTAAGAAGCGCTTGAACCAAATCCTTGCTATCCACACCGGCAAGCCCTTGGAGCAGGTCGCCCGGGATGCCGATCGCGACTATTACATGACTGCCGAGGAAGCCAAGGAATACGGGCTCGTCGATGAAGTTGTCAAATCACGTAAGGAAATTAAAGAGCTTCCCGTAGAGAAGTCTTCCGAGTAAATTACTCTTATGGCCCGCGCCAGCAATCTGACGATGTGCTCCTTCTGTGGCAAAAGCCACGCAGAGGTGCGCAAGCTTATTGCCGGCCCTGGCGTTTACATCTGCGATAGTTGCATAACCGTCTGCAAAGGCATCCTTGACAAGGAGCTCAACGACGAAGCGCGTAAACAAAAGACCGCCATTCGTGTGCCGAAGCCGGCCGAAATCATGCGCGAGCTCGACCAACATGTCATCGGGCAGCAGCAGGCCAAGAAGGTGCTCGCGGTGGCGGTGCACAACCACTACAAACGAATCCTTCAGGAGGGCGCGTCCTTCGACACAACGGTCCACCAGCTCGGACCGCTCGCCGAGATCGAAATTGAAAAGAGCAATATTTTGCTGATCGGACCGACCGGCTCGGGCAAAACGCTCCTGGCTCGAACCCTTGCGCGCATTCTCGATGTTCCATTCTGCATTGCCGATGCGACGACCATTACTGAAGCAGGCTACGTGGGCGAGGATGTCGAAAACATCGTCCTTCGACTCCTTCAGCACGCCGACTACGATGTCAAGCGCACCGAAATGGGCATCGTTTACATTGACGAGATCGACAAGATCGGCCGCAAGACTGAAAATGTCAGTATCACACGCGACGTCTCCGGAGAAGGCGTCCAGCAGGCGCTCCTGAAAATTCTCGAGGGTACCGTCTGCAATGTGCCTCCACAGGGAGGTCGTAAGCATCCGCACCAGGAATACATTCAGGTGAACACTGAGAAGATTCTCTTCGTCTGTGGTGGCGCTTTCGTCGGCTTGGACAAGATCGTTCAACGCAGGCTCGGCGGGAAGACGCTGGGATTTCACGCCCGCGAACCGCGCGATCCCGACGTCCTTGCGCGCGAGGCGATTCACTCGGTGGAACCAGAAGATCTGCTCAGCTTCGGACTGATTCCCGAATTCATCGGACGTCTTCCTGTGGTGAGCACCCTTGATGCGTTGTCCGAGGACGAACTGCTCATGATTCTTACCGATCCGAAGAACGCCATGGTCAAGCAGTATGCCAAGCTTATGGCCATGGATGGCGTGGGGTTGACCTTTACCAAGGATGCGCTGCGTGCCTTGGCAGCCGAGGCGCTGCGCAAGGGGACAGGGGCTCGCGCGCTGCGGGCGCTGCTTGAGCGCATCATGTTGGACGTCATGTTTGATTCGCCTGGGCGAGACGACATCGCAGAGATCACTATTAATCGAGCGGTGGTTGAGGGCAAACGTACCCCACTTGTCCGGAAGCGGCAGGACAAAGACGCCGCGTAGATAATGCCCGGAAAGATTTCGGCTCCGCTGGGATTTGGCTATCTCTTTGAAAGGTTTCCCTCCTTTAGCCAGACGTTTTGCGTCCGTGAAGTTGAGGCCATGCACCGGCGCGGGCTGGAGTTCCCTGTCTTTTCCATTCGCAAGCCCACCGGCGAGCCGCTGCAGGATTATTTTTCGGACATTGGTCCCATCTATTTTCTTCCGGAGAAGTTCGACACCATTTTGGCTTCGGACACAAACTTTCGGCGTTCGGCGCGCCGGGCGCTTGAGAGCTTGCGTGCGCTCTGGGGTTGCGAAGAGCAGAAGCGACGCATTTACGAGGCGCTTTGGCTGGGCCCGCTGCTTAAAGTAGGGGGTGTCCGACATCTCCATGTGCATTTTGCCGGCCGCGCGGCGCGGACAGCATTCTGGCTAAAGAGACTTTTCGGAATCAATTACAGTGTCACCGCGCATGCCAATGACATTTTTCGTGACGAGCCCCGAGAACGCTTGATTCAGATATTCGATGCGGCGGCCGTGGTGGTGACTGTGAGCGAATTCAGCCTTCGCTATCTGCGCAGCAAGTATCCCTCGAATAGCGAGAAATTTTACCGGGTCTTCAATGGCATTGAGGTGGATCGCTTTCCGGCAAGCTCGTTTCCTGATGGCCGGCCGCTGATTCTTAGTGTTGGCAGATACATTCCCAAGAAGGGATTTTGCACGCTGGTGGAAGCGTGTTCACGCCTGGAGGGCAGAGAGTTCGAATGCCAGATGATTGGCAACGGTCCTCTCGAGGAGAGCCTTAAGGAACAGGCTGCTCTGCTGGGGATCGACAAGAGTGTTTCTATCACAGGCCCAAAGACCGAGGGGGAGATCAAGCGGCTACTTGAACGTTCGCGAATGTTTGTGCTCGCGTGCATGAGAGCAGAGGATGGCGCGATGGATAATCTTCCGACGGTGATTATGGAGGCCATGGGAGCGGCTCTTCCGGTTGTTTCGACCAACGTGGCCGCTGTTTCGGAGATGATCGTGGACAAGGAAACAGGATTCATCGTTCCAGCGGGAGATTCTGTGGCGTTGGCGCAGAAGATGGCTTACTTGTTGGATAATCCGAAGCTTGCCCGTGAGATGGGCATGCGGGGACGGGAACGGTGCTGGCAGCTGTTCGATTCGAATCAAACTTCCGATGCGCTTTGCCAAATTCTGACAGACCATGGCGCCCTTCCCAACCGCGGAACGGACCTTGATCTCCTGCGCCGAAGCGCAGCCTGATCTGCTCCCTGCTGCCTGGCGAGAAGACGATTCCCGATGCCTTGAGGTCGATGTAGGCTGCCACAAAGGCCGTTTTCTCATCGAAATGGCGAGGAAGTTCCCGCTCTCGAACTTCCTCGGTGTTGAGCGGCAGCAGAAGCGGGCGCAAAAGGCTCAGGAAAAAATCTCCCGGCTTGGCCTGGAGAATGCCGCGGTAGTGCATGGTGACGGACTTGAGGCTCTCCGTCGTTTACCTGGAGCGTGTGCGGAATACGTTCACGTTCTGTTTCCGGACCCCTGGCCAAAACGCCGCCACCAGGCACGCCGGATGGTACAGACGCAGTTCCTGAGGGAAATTTCGCGCGTGCTCAAAGGCTCTGGAATTCTGCGGCTGGTCACCGATGATCCAAACTACTTGCAAGCGATCGAAACGCACGCGGCCGACCTCTTTCACTGGGACAGGCGGAGGAAAACGGGCGCGAATACCCGCCGACAGAATTTCAGATGAAATTTCTCGCCGATTCCCGGCCCTTTTACAGTTTACTCTTAAGACGCTTTAGTTGATCAGCTCGCGATAAAAGGTCTCAAGCTTGGCGATGGAACGAGCCTGTTCATACTTTTCCCGCACGGAGTCGGCTGCGTTTTGCGAGAAGCTTTGATACGTCGTAGGACTATCCGTGACCGCAAAGAGAGCAGCGGCCAGTGCGCAGTGGTCGCGTTCGGGCACGAGAAGACCTTCGCGTCCAGAGTGCACAGCTTCGGGGATGCCGCCGTGCTGCGTTGCGATCACCGGTAGTCCGCTGGCCATGGCTTCGAGCATGGAGTTGGGAACCCCTTCCTGATCCCCAGCTTCGGTAGTCTGGCTTGGATGTAAGAAAAGATGTGCAGAGCGGTAGGCTGTTGCGAGTGCCTGCTGACTGAGAAAACCGGTAAAAGAAACGGCGTGAGCGATGCCGAGGCGTCGGGCACTCTCTTTGAGTCGCGCTTCGAGCGGACCTTCACCGGCCAAAACGAGTTGCGCCTTTGGGTATCTCGCTCTGAAATCGGCGAAAGCGTTCAGAGTTGTGTCCAGCCCCTTTTTCTCGATAAAGCGCGAGGCTTGGATCATCCGCCAGGCACCGTCGGGAGGAAGAGAGCGCGCGAAGTAAGGAAACCCTTCCATGGGCACTCCGGTGCGATTGATACGAAGTTTTTTGGGATCGCAGCCGAGTTCGACAAGGCGGGCAGCGAGAGATTCGCTGCGGGCGAGCACGAGAGGCACGACCCCGAGCAATTCGCGCAACCTCTTGTTGTAGTCAGGCTCTTCATCACGCAACATGATGTCCATGCCATGGAAAGAGACCAGAGAAGGTTTCGGCCAGTTTCTCAGAAAGGGCAGCAGATGAACACCCGTGTGGCCGAAGTAGACGTGCAGCAGATCCGCGCGACGCCGACTTAAGACGTTGTCGAGTTGATCGTACTCTCCACGATAAAAAACCGGCTCCAACTGTTGGATGTACTTCTTGTGAAAGCGCAAAAGAAAATTGATTCGCGGGCGCGGCAGGACTTCGACGTCCGCGAACGGAAACAGATTCGTATTCTCGCGAGACTTAGTCATCACGAAGGTTTGGAAATCCCGCAAGCCCGTAACCTGCCTGTAGATATGCCGCATCTCGCGCTTGAGGAAGGTAGTACAGTAGCTGGCGACGATCGGCTGAGACATGAAGTTCTCCAGCAAATCGTTCCCCCGGTTTTTCGCCAAGCTGATTTTGTGAGCCATTTCACCCCACGCGTGGTTTAATGAGAGGTGAGCTCCATCTCTGAAGGTGCCGGCCGCTTTCACGGGAAAGAAGGCGAGCGGGAGCCTTCTTCGGCGATTGAGGATACTGATGAGGCCCAGCAGGATGTTGTGCTTATGCTTCGTGCGAAGGGCGGCGATATCGGCGCCTTCGAGGAACTCGTCAGACGACATCAACACAGTGTCGTCGGGACGGCAGCGAGAATGCTGGGCAGTCCGACAGAGGCCGAAGATATTGGGCAGCAGGTGTTTGTTCGTGTTTGGAAATCCGCTGCGCGCTACGAGCCTACCGCAAAATTCACCACATGGCTCATGACGATTACGCGTAATCTGGTCTTCAATGAATTGCGTCGCAGACGCCGAGCGCATCTGGTCTCCATGGATGAGGTCGAAGACGATGTTGCGCCGCACCAACTCGCTGCCGCCGACGTTTCGGGGCCGAGCAAAAAGTTGCTCGAGGCCGAACTGCAGCAGGCGATTGATGCAGCGATCGCGAACCTCCCGGAGAAGCAAAGACTGGCCATCGTGCTGCGACGCTATGAAGGCATGCCTTACGAGGAGATCGCGAAGGTTCTTAGCACAAGCGTGGAAGCTTTAAAGAGCATCCTTTTTCGCGCTCGCGCTGGACTCCGACAGACACTCAGCAAGTATCTCGAATGATTGAGGACTTGTGAGGGAGAGTTCCTTTTCGGAAAGTTCGCGCACCATGGGCGCTTTTCGTAAAGTTGGCCTCGTCACCTGTACCGCGCTAGCTCTTGCGAACATGATCGGAACGGGTGTCTTCACCAGCTTGGGTTTTCAGGTGGCGGCGCTGCCGTCTCCATTTCTCATCCTGCTCGTTTGGTTACTCGGAGGTGTCGTGGCTTTCTGCGGGGCGGTAAGCTACGCGGAATTGTCCGCCGCGCTACCGCGTTCAGGAGGAGAGTACAATTTTCTTTCGGTGATCTATCATCCCGCTCTGGGTTTCATGAGCGGCTTTGTCTCGATTGCGGTTGGCTTTTCGGCGCCGATCGCTCTTTCGGCGATGGCTTTGGGAAAGTACGCGGCTGCGGCGTTTCCGGGCATTCAAGCAACAGCGGTTTCCCTTCTGGCGGTTCTGCTCCTGGCCGTCGCGCATTCCTTGAGCGTTCGGGCGAGCGGGAATTTTCAGGTCGTCATCACCACCCTCAAGGTTGCGCTGATTTCGTGCTTTATCTGCCTGGGATTTTTTCTGACAGGCTCCGTGTTCTTTGCTCCAAATCAAGGAGACCTCGGGCTGGTCTTTCACGCCCCTTTTGCCGTCTCGCTGATGTTTGTCTTGTATGCCTACTCGGGTTGGAACGCTGTCGCTTACATCATTAGCGAAGTCAATGAACCGCACCGGACAGTGCCAAGCGCGCTGCTCCTGGCCACGGTAATCGTAACGATCCTTTACGTATCACTTAATGCAGTGTTTCTCGCGAGCGCACCCATGGACGCCTTCGAAGGAAAAATTGAAGTGGGAGAGATTGCCGCGCGAAACTTGCTCGGTGAACAAGGCGGACGTGTCATGGCGGCACTGATCGCCGGGGGTTTGATTTCCTCAATCAGCGCGATGACTTGGGCTGGCCCGCGGGTGGCGCAGGCAGTTGGGCAAGACTTCGCTGCCTTGCGGTTCTTCGCCTGGACCTCACAAAGCGGCGTCCCCCGTCTGGCCATCTGGATACAAACCTTGCTCGTTTTGCTCATGCTGATGACTTCGACGTTTGAAGCTGTGCTGGTTTACGCGCAATTTGCCATTCTCGCGTGCAGCTTTCTGACCGTCCTGGGGGTATTGGTCTTACGTTGGCGCAAGCCAGATCTGCCTAGACCTTTTCGCTGTTTGGGATATCCGCTGACGCCCCTCGTATTCCTGGGGCTGAACCTCTTTACCATGGTGTACAGCGCGCTGGCCAAGCCCGAGGAGGCTCTGGCAGGACTTGCGACGTTGCTCGTCGGAATCGGGCTGTATTTCCTCGCACGTACTCCTGGAATCAAGTAATGAGAAGAAGCCTGCTCGCGACAGCGGTTCTCCTTGTCGTAAGTCTTGCGGCCCATGGACAGGAGGTGCGTCGCGCGCTGCCCGTGCAGTCCGTTGCCCCTGACGATCTGGCCAAATTTCTCGCAGGAGTTTCTCTTGATTCCGGATCGCCTCTCGCCTCCTGGCAAGAGTCTTCAATGTATTCCACGCATGTGGCCGCTCTCGCGCGCCTTACGCGGAACTACGATCGCAACTACTTTTCCAAGATGCGAGCCTGGAGCGCGGCCGAACTCGCGCCGCGAATTCCGATGAATCTCCCGGTGTATTACTTTTTCGGGGGACCTGATGCCGTCAGTGTCATCGCACTTTTCCCTGATGCCCCGGTGTATATCCTGGGTGGACTTGAATCGGTGGGGTCCATTCCCGCGCCCAATACTCTCGCGCCGGAGGCTCTCGCGGAGGGGTTGGACCATCTGCGGAGATCGGCGGACAGCATTCTCTCATTTGGGCATTTCATCACGAAAGATATGAAGGCCGAGCTAGATCGCACGGCTTTCCGCGGAGTGCTTCCACTCATCTACATGTTTATTTCCCTTGCTGGCGGGGAGCTCATTTCAACTCGATATGTTGGAGTGGGCAGCGATGGGACGCTTCGCGAATATGGTGAACCCTTCTCGGGTTCGCGCGGCGTCTTGCCGGGAGTGCAGATCCAATTTCGCCGAGCCGGCGCCGCAAGTGTTCAAACCTTGTACTACGTGCAGGCAAACCTTGCCGACGACGCCCTGAAATCCAACGCGTCAGTCCTTAAGTGGGTGGGCCACTTTGGCAGAGGCAACGTCTATCTCAAGGCGGCCTCTTACCTCCTTCACGAACCTTATTTCTCTCGCATTCGCTCTTTCCTTCTCAGCCAAGCCGCCTCCGTTCTGCAGGACGATTCGGGAATCCCGTGGCGCTTCTTCCGCACCGCCGATTGGCGCTGCTGGTTCTTTGGCAACTATTCGGGAACGCTCGATATCTTTGCCAAATATTATCAGAGCGATCTTGAGGCCGCCTTTGTCACGCCGGGTCTGGCCATCACGCTGCCGTTTGGGACGGGATACAAGTGGCGCGCTGGCGAATCAAACTTGCTTCTCGCACTGAAACAAGCGACGCCAAGAGCGGCTCCGCGGACTCCGGTGGAATCAATGCGTGCTGAGTAGTTCTTGTGAGGAAAAGGAAGCGATTGGCGCCACGAGCGGTCTTCTTGGTCGCTCTGGAGACTAACCAGCTGTTAACGAAACAAAGCTCCAAGAAAGTCCGGATCCCGAAATTTTGCGCGGCGCCCAAGCCTGACGATAATGAGGTCCTGCGATGGGGAAACGTAAACGCGCTGTCCATGGGAGCCCGCCATCACGATGAGGTCGGAGGGAGCTCTCTTTGAGAGACAGGAGCGTCTCCAGGGCGCCTGAGACAGTTCAATGGTCTCTTCAATATCATACTCCAAGGCATCCTCTCTCAGCGCATTGAGATTTAGCCAAAAACCAAGACCATACATCGGGTTTGCGGAAGACCCGATAGATGCTGTTTGAATAAGAGAGGTGGGAACGCGTGAGAAGATCCGGTTCCAGCCCTGCCTACGAATCACCTGACCTGCGGCCAGTAGATCTCGAGCCGAAAGCTGAGCTCCCGCAGAAAAATAGGGATTTCCCATCCGATCCTGCCTCCATCGGCCAGGTTTGATGCCCAAAGGGTTCAGCAGAGCTCCTTCGATCCAAGGGAGGGGCGGACGCCGGAGCTTTCGCGCCATGAGCACTTCGAGAGCTTCGTAGTGTGATGGTCCGTAGGCGAATTTTTTCCCCGGAGGCGAAATCACCGGAAGCCTCAGCGCGACCTTTTCCTTGTTTCTTAAATTGGCAGCGTACAGTTCCGCAAAGCCGGGCGAGAGACCCGAAGTTTGATTCAGAAGATTGCGAACCGTGATTTTGCGCTTCTGCGGATCGTTGCGCCATTCGGTTAATGTCAAGCTAACCGGCTCGTCGAGTTGCAGGACGCTTCTGCCGATGGCGCCAAAAGTCGCCAAAGCACAAACGCTCTTCGTTATACTGTAGATGTTTTCCGTCTTGTCGGGTGCGCCGCCGCTGGCGTAGCGCTCCAGGCGGATCCGACCTTTGTGCCAAATGAGAAGCGCCCGCTCACGGTGGCGCGCGGAATAATGCGCGGCGCGTTCTGTGTCGGCTGACGCTTCGATGCCAAAGGACGCCACCAACATGACCAATGTGCCCGCTAGGAGGCATGAGCGTTTGCCAGCCAGACGGCTGCGCGCGCACATGGATGCATCAATGCGAATCATAGCCGGCTAAGAGGTCTTCGGTTCACTTCTGGATTTCAAGTTACAATAAAATTTGGACGATTCCCCGGCGCCGATTTCACGGTTGCTTTCGACACTGCGCAGAGCGATAATTCGCCATGATGAGCGCGACACTTACCGCAGTCAGTCAACTGGATCAGCTGAAGCAATTCACCACGGTTGTTGCCGATACAGGGGATTTCGAATCCATCCGCAAGTATGCTCCGCAGGACGCTACGACAAACCCCACCTTGATTTTCAAGGCGGTCCAGCTTCCTGAATACAAGCCTCTTCTTGAAAAGGCTGTTGCCGATAATCGAGGCTCCTCTCTGAGCGGCGCCGCGCTTCACAAGAAGATTATCGATGACCTGTTGATTGCTTTCGGAGCGGAGATTCTTGAAATTGTCCCGGGTCGCGTCTCGACCGAAGTCGATGCCAGGCTCTCCTTCGATGTCGAGAGCACCATTCAAAAGGCCCGATACCTCATCGGCCTCTACGAAAAGGCCGGCATTCCGCGGGAACGAATTCTTATCAAGATCGCTTCGACTTGGGAGGGAGCTCGAGCGGCGGAGGTTTGTGAGAAAGAAGGCATTCATTGCAATCTCACTCTCATGTTTTCTTTGGCGCAGGCGATTGCCTGTGCGGAAGCGGGCGTTACCCTCATCTCGCCTTTCGTGGGACGCATCTACGATTATTACAAGAAGACCACTGGCAAGGAGTATGTCGGTGCCGATGATCCTGGCGTGCAGTCAGTCGGCAAGATTTACACCTACTACAAAAAGTATGGATACAAGACCCAGGTGATGGGCGCCAGTTTCCGCAATACGGGCGAAATCATCGAGCTAGCCGGCTGCGATCTTCTCACCATCAGTCCGGACTTGCTCGGAAAGCTGCAGGAATCAGAAGGTCCTGTAAGCCTGAAGCTCAGTCCTGATGCCGCTAAAGCGCAGAATATTGACCGCATCGAAGTGACCGAGAAAGTGTTTCGTTGGTTGGTCAACGAAGAGGCGATGGCAACAGACAAGCTTGCTGAAGGCATCCGCAATTTTGCGGCGGACATCGTACGTCTTGAAAGTATGATCGCCAAGGCGTTCTAAGCGTGTTTAGAGCGCTCGCCGTCTTTTTGCTTCTGGGGGTTTTTGTCTCGTCCGGCAAGGCGACGACGGCAGCCGTCGAACACCCTGGCTCGTTACCCATCCTGCTCGCCAATGACAAGGTTCGCGCCGAACTGAAGCTGGATTCCCTGCAGCGAGCATTGCTCGATTCGTTGCGGTCCGAATATAAGTCATCCGCACGTAAAGTGACGAGTGGGTTGCCCGTCGACCAAGGCGAGCGCTCTCTGGCTGAGAAGCAGCTTCGGCAGCTCAACGAGCGGTTCAACCGCCGAGCTCTTTCGATGCTGAGCGAAGCGCAGCGCGAAAAGCTGTTCCAGATGGAACGGAAGTTTCTCGGCGTGACGATGGTCTATACGCCAAGCGTGCAGGCGACTTTGGGACTGACAGATCGGCAGAAAAGGCAGGTTCAAGATATTCGCGAGAAGGGCATCGCGTATGTCGGGAAGATCAATCGTAAATTTGAGCGGGGAAAGATCAGCCAGCAGCAGAGGCTTCAGCTCCTCCGCCATCGCCGAACTTCGCAAGGGGCTGAAATTTTTCAGGAGGTGTTGACGCCCGAGCAGCGCAACAAGGTGCTGGTCTTGGCGGGCAGGAAGGTCGAAAGTTGAGCGCGGCGGGACTTCCGGCCCGCCATATCGAATCGATTCGTCGCCGAGTTCATGGCGGCAAGTTATCGCTTCCGGGAAGGAAACAGCGGCTCATCGGGACCCGTTTAAGAGTTGCATCTCCGGCACTTTTTCGCATGAAGTGCGCACACGTGTAATGAAGATCTATCTCGATGGTGAGTATTATGATAAAGAAGACGCCAAGATCTCAGTGTTTGATCATGGTTTGCTTTACGGCGATGGTATCTTCGAAGGCATCCGTTTTTATCAGGGACGGGTCTTCCGGCTGGCGGAGCATATCGATCGGCTCTACGACTCCGGCAAGGCTATCTGCCTGAAGATCCCTGGCGAGAAGTTAGAAATCATCGAGGCGGTGCTGGAAACGATCCGCAAGAATGAACTTCAAGACGGCTACGTGCGCCTTGTGATAACGCGGGGAAGCGGTGATTTAGGATTAAATCCCGCCCTCTGTTCAAGGCCGACGATATTCATTATCGCTTCTAAGATTACGCTTTATCCCGAAGAGATGTATCGCCTTGGCCTTGAGGTTGTGACCTGCGCGACGCGGCGAGTTGCTCATGGCGCTTTGAGCCCGATGGTCAAATCACTTAATTACCTCAACAACGTGCTTGCCAAGATCGAGGCGCAGCAGGCCGGCGCCGGGGAAGGCCTCATGCTAAATGAACAGGGTTTCGTCGCTGAATGCACCGGGGACAACATCTTCACCGTGAAGCATGGAAAGATCTTCACACCACCGATATCTTCGGGCGCACTCGCGGGAATCACGCGGCAGGCTGCCATAGAGATGGCCGTGGAATTTGGTATACCGATCAGCGAACCGGAGATGACCCGATACGACATTTTCACCGCTGATGAGTGTTTTCTAACAGGTACAGCGGCTGAAGTCATTCCTGTCGTTAAGCTCGACAGCCGTGTGATCGGAAGCGGAGTCCCAGGGCCAATTACGCGCCGCTTGATCGATCGGTTCCACCAGTTGACAGCGACCACAGGGACGGCGATTTATTGAGTGGTATGCAATGTGATGTTTGCCAACAGAAGGAGGCTACCGTTTTTCTGACGCAGATCGTCGGCGGCAAGATGCAGAAGGTTAATCTCTGCGAGGCTTGTTCGAAGGAGAAAGGCGTGAATGACCCGACCGGTTTCGCCCTCGCTGACCTTCTGCTTGGCATGGGCGCGGCGCAGGAAATTGAGCGCTCGCCAAGCGGCATCACCTGCTCCGCTTGCGGTTTTACTCAGGCCGACTTTAAGAAGACGGGTCGCTTGGGTTGCAGTTCTTGCTATGAGGTTTTCGCTGAGAGTCTCGAATCTATGCTAAAGAATATGCAAAAAGGTTCCGAGCACGTTGGTAAAGCACCAGCCGGCCTTCTCAAAAATCGTCAACTGGACGCTCAAATTAAGAGCCTCCAATCCAGTCTTGAAAGAGCTGTGGCCGAAGAAGAGTACGAGAAGGCGGCCGATCTGCGCGATCAAATCCGCCGGATCGAATCCGGTTATCGAGTATGAAGCTCTCCAAGATCATCGCCAAGACGAGTGAATGGGTTAACGGCGACGGTCCACATTGCCAGATCGTGGTGACGAGTCGGGTGCGCCTGGCGCGCAACCTCAAAGGGAGGCCATTTCCGGGCTGGGCCAAGAAGGCGGAAAGGATAGAGGTGCTCAAGGCTGCGAAGGCTGCCGTGATGCGATTGCCGACCATGATGGATGCCTTCTCGGAAAATCTTGAAGCGCTGTCTCCGCTGGAAAAGCAGGTTCTTGTTGAGAGGCATCTGATCAGCAGGGAACATGCGGCCAAGGGCGTCGGGAGCGCGGTGGTGATGAATGCGGCGCAAAGTTTGAGCTTCATGATTAATGAGGAGGATCATTTGCGAATGCAGGCGATCTGCTCAGGCCTGCAGTTAGGGAAGGTCTTTGCGATGATCAACCATGCCGACAGCGAATTAGAGCCCCTGCTCGATTTTGCCTTCCATCCGAAGCTTGGCTATCTGACCGCTTGCCCGACTAACGTCGGCACTGGAATGCGTGCCTCCACGATGCTCCACCTTCCCGGCCTTGTGATGAGCGATCAGATGAACAAGATCATCAACTCGGTGAACAAAATAGGCTTGGCAGTTCGAGGTCTGCATGGCGAAGGCACAGAGGCGATGGGAAACTTGTTCCAGGTTTCCAATCAGGTCACCCTTGGGGAAGCTGAGGAAGAAATTATCGAGCGGCTCAAAAAGGTGATCGAAACCATCATTGAGCACGAGCAAAACGCCCGTTTGCTTTTGCTCCAGCGCAAACCGGTCGCGCTGCTTGATCAAATCGGGCGGGCCTATGGCGTTCTCTCGCATGCTCACTCCATCAGTTCGAAAGAGGCTCTCAACCAACTTTCCGTTATCAAGCTAGGGATTGACCTCGGCCTTTTTCCGGAATCTCATCGCTTCTCGGTTGATGAGCTCTTCATTGAAACCCAACCGGCCCACCTTCAGAAAGGCGCTCAGGCGCAGAAAATGTCGGCTGAAGAAAGGGATGCCTTGCGTGCCAACTTAGTTCGCGCCAAACTTAAAGGGCTTCCTGAGCCGGACACGGCGAAGATTGCCATAAAACCCTCTGGATCCCAGGAAAATGATGAATAACTTCACGCCTCGCGCGCAACAGGTCCTTGCCCTTGCCCGGAAGGAAGCGGACCGCTTCAACCACAATTATGTCGGCACGGAGCACCTACTCCTGGGACTTATCAAGCTGGGGCAGGGAGTTGCTGTCAACGTGCTTCAAAAGATGGGGCTTGATCTTGAAACGGTCCGCATGGAAGTCGAGAAGCAGGTCGGTTCGGGTCCGGAAACCAAAATGGTCGGCAACATTCCGTACACCCCGCGTGTAAAAAAGGTGCTTGCCTTGGCAGGCAAAGAGGCGAAAGCCCTGCAGCACTCCTATGTTGGCACGGAGCATATTCTCCTGGGCCTGCTCCGTGAAGGGGAAGGTGTTGCCGCGCGCGTCCTGAAGAGTTTGGAAATCGATATTGAACGCACCCGAAACGAAATCCTCAAGGAACTCGATCCAAACTTCGCGCCCCAGGAAGAGAGCGAAGGTGTTCCCGCGGAGACCGGAGGAAAGAAAGATTCCAAGACACCGGCACTACGCGCATTCGGTCGCGAGCTCACCGAACTTGCCAAGAAAAATGAACTCGATCCGGTCATCGGCCGGGCCGACGAGATCGAACGTGTCATCCAGATTCTGTGCCGCCGCACCAAGAACAACCCCGTCCTCATCGGTGAAGCCGGTGTGGGCAAGACAGCTATCGCCGAAGGTCTTGCCCAGGAAATCGTCGCCGGCGAGGTGCCCGAACTTCTCCGCGATAAAAAGGTCGTCACCCTCGATCTCGCGCTGATGGTGGCTGGCACAAAATATCGCGGCCAATTCGAGGAGCGGATCAAGGCGGTCATGGACGAGATTCGGCGCACGAAAAACGTCATTCTCTTTATTGACGAGCTTCATACGATTGTGGGCGCCGGATCAGCCGAGGGCGCGATGGATGCTTCAAACATCATCAAGCCAGCTCTTTCGCGAGGCGAGTTGCAGTGCATCGGCGCGACAACACTCAACGAGTATCGCAAATATATCGAGAAGGATGCTGCGCTGGAGCGTCGTTTTCAAACGGTCAAGGTCGAGGCACCCAGCGTTGATCAGACGATTCTGATCCTCAAAGGAATTCGCCAGAAATACGAGGCGCACCACAAAGCCAAGATCACGGATGAGGCCCTCGAAGCCGCGGCGAGACTGTCTGATCGCTATCTCACCGGCCGCTTCCTGCCAGATAAGGCGATCGATGTCATGGACGAGGCCGGGTCCCGCGCGCGCATCGCCGCGATGACTCGGCCGCCGAACGTGAAGGATATCGAGGCGCAGATTGAGCAGATTCGCGTTGACAAAGAAGCAGCGATCAAAGCGCAGGATTTCGAGAAAGCGGCTGCCTTGCGTGATAACGAGAAACAGGCAAAAGATCGTCTTGATACGATTCTCTCAGAATGGAGGATTAATAAGGAAGAGAAGGAAGTTCTCGTCACCGAGGACGAAATCATGCACGTCGTTTCCAAGTGGACGGGCGTTCCTCTATCCCGGATGGAGCAACAGGAGACGCAGAAGCTCCTGGCCATGGAGAGCGAACTCAAGGGTAAGGTAATCGGCCAAGACGAAGCCGTCACGACGATCAGCAAGGCGCTTCGCCGTTCACGGGCCGATCTCAAAGACCCTCGCCGGCCGATTGGCTCCTTTGTCTTCCTTGGACCAACGGGTGTGGGGAAGACTTTTCTCGCTCGCACGCTGGCCGAGTTTATGTTTGGCGACGCGGACGCGCTCATCCAGATCGACATGTCCGAGTACATGGAGAAATTCACGGCGTCCCGGCTCATCGGTTCACCACCGGGCTACGTTGGCTATGAAGAGGGGGGACAACTGTCCGAAGCCGTTCGCAGGCGCCCCTATTCGGTCGTGCTCTTCGACGAGATCGAGAAGGCGCATCCCGACGTGATGCATCTTTTATTGCAGATTCTGGAAGAAGGTAAGATTACCGACTCTCTTGGCCGGAAAATCGATTTCCGCAATACGATCATCATCATGACCTCGAATGTTGGCGCAGAACTGATCCGCAGGCAGACGACCCTCGGCTTCGGGGCTGCGAAATCGGACGATAGCTATGATGTGATGCGGGATAAAATTCTTGAAGAGACTAAGCGCGTGTTTAAGCCTGAGTTTCTCAATCGCCTCGACGACACGATCGTCTTCCATACGCTCAGCAAGCCCGATCTTATTACGATTGTGGATTTGGAAGTGGGCAAGGTCATACAGCGCATCAAAGCGAAGAATATTCACCTGATCCTTGAAGAGTCCGCCAAAGAATTCCTCATCGAGAAGGGCTACGATCCGCTTTACGGTGCTCGGCCGATGCGCCGTGCTGTCGAGCGTTATCTCGAGGATCCTTTGGCAGAGGAGTTGTTACGAGGAACGATAAAGACTCACGAAAATATTCACGTAAAGCGCGACGGCGAAAAGCTTACCTTTGAGAGCCAGCCCTCGATTTCGCCGCCGACTCCGGCCAACATTTCCTAACGCTTTCCTGCTCTCCTCTGACGGGTGAAAATGCTCCTGCCAAGACGTGCGAGTTCGGCAGCCCCCAAAGGCGATGAATGATAGCAGGCAAGCGCCGGAATACCCTTGGTAAAACCCCGCTCAAGTTTGCGAATCTTGGGGTAGGGCTTGCCGATGAGTTTTTGAGACATGTCAGGGAAGAAGAGTGCTGGACTCTTAATGTATGTACGCAGGTCGGGCCTCATCGAAGTCCTGCTGGTCCACCCGGGAGGTCCCTTTTGGCAAAAGAAAGACGAGGGCGTCTGGAGCATTCCCAAGGGCGAGCCTGAGGAGAATGAGGATTTGCCGGCCGCTGCGGTTCGCGAGTTCCGCGAGGAGATCGGCTTGGCACCAGAAGGCGATCTTCTCGATCTCGGATGGATAAAGCAGAAGGGGGGGAAGATCGTTTATGCTTGGGCGTTTGAGGCTGAGCCTAGGCAGACGATCTCTCCTGCGAGCAGTGCCTTTGATATGGAGTGGCCACCGCGCTCCGGAAAAATTCAGAGCTTTCCAGAGATCGATCGCGCGGAGTTTTTCTCCCTGGCACAGGCGGAAAAGAAGATCAACCAGGGTCAGCGCACGTTTTTAGAGCGCTTGCTCGAGAAGGTGGACTGCTGAGGTAGAGCCTTTTCAAGTGCCTGTAAATACCCTAGAATTTCCTCGTGACTACCGAAACGACCTCTTTCTCCCGCAAGGAAACTCATCGCACCGAAACGGATTCCATGGGTGCGATCGAAGTTCCCCATGACCGCTACTGGGGTGCGCAAACTGCCAGGTCCCTCATCCATTTTGACATCGGTGAGGACGTTAAACCGCCGGAGCTGATCCGCGCGCTCGGTATCTTGAAAAAAGCCTGTGCGCTGACGAACCGCGACCTGGGCAAACTCTCCGACGAAAAATGCAAGCTTATCGTGCAGGCTGCCGATGAGGTTATTGCCGGGAAGCTGGATGATCATTTCCCTCTTCGCATCTGGCAGACCGGCAGCGGCACACAAAGCAACATGAACGCCAATGAAGTCATTTCGAACCGCGCAATAGAGATTGCCGGCGGAGAGCTTGGCTCGAAGAAGCCGATCCATCCCAATGACGACGTCAACATGTCGCAATCGTCCAATGACACCTTCCCCACGGCAATGAACATCGCCGCGGCGTCGGAAGTCGTGCAGAGGCTGCTCCCGGCGGTTCACAGGCTTCGTGAAACCCTCGATGCCAAGGCCAAGAGCTTCGCCTCGATCGTCAAGATCGGTCGCACTCATCTGCAGGATGCGACTCCTCTTACACTTGGTCAGGAGTTCTCTGGCTATGTCGCGCTTCTCGACCAAGACATTCAACGCATTGAATCTTCGCTGTCCGGTCTTTATGCGCTGGCGATAGGGGGAACTGCGGTTGGCACCGGCC
Organism: uncultured Verrucomicrobiae bacterium; assembly: GCA_963744345.1. Classification (GTDB taxonomy): domain Bacteria; phylum Verrucomicrobiota; class Verrucomicrobiia; order Chthoniobacterales; family Terrimicrobiaceae; genus DASTFP01. The sequence continues at coordinate 138,261 of CAVUTD010000004.1, read as the reverse complement.
TCAATTCGCATCCCGAATTCGGGGATCGCGCGGCGGCCCACATCGCCAAACTCACTCGACTGCCCTTCTTCGCAGCGCCCAACAAATTCGCAGCGCTTTCAGCTCACAACGAATTTGTTTTTGCCAGCGGAGCCTTAAAGAGTCTTGCCTCCTCCTGCATGAAAATCGCTAATGACGTTCGCTGGCTGGCCTCGGGTCCGCGTTGCGGGCTGGGCGAGCTCAGCATTCCCGAGAACGAACCGGGATCTTCGATTATGCCAGGGAAGGTCAATCCTACTCAAAGCGAATCGCTGACGATGGTGTCGGTCCAAGTCATGGGCAATGATGCCGCGATTGGGTTCGCAGCCTCTCAGGGAAATTTCGAGCTCAACGTCTTTAAACCCGTCATCGTGTTCAATTTCCTCAATTCCGTGCGCTTGCTTGCCGACGGCTCCGATTCGTTCGACCGGCACTGTGCGGCCGGGATTGAACCCAACAGTGAACGGATCGCTGATTATGTGAAAAATTCTTTGATGCTCGTCACCGCGTTGAATCCGCACATTGGTTACGACAAAGCGGCGAAGATCGCGAAGAAAGCGCACATCGAGCGAACCAATCTAAAAGATGCTGCCATCGCCCTCGGCTTTCTCAGCGCCGAAGATTTCGACCGTTGGGTGCGCGCCGACGACATGACTCATCCTTGATTTCGCTTGTTGCGGCAAAAACTTGGTGACACAGACCATCTATGGAATGAAAGTTGCTCAAAGATTAAAGCTCCTTAGCAATCGGAACGACAACCGGGAAACTTACACATGAAGACTGCCACAAAATCCCATCAGGGCATGTATCAGCCGGAGCATGAACACGATTCGTGTGGCGTTGGGTTTATCGCGCAGGTGAATGGACGTCGTTCAAATCGTATTCTCCGGCTGGGACTTCGTTCAATATGCAGCCTGATGCATCGTGGCGCGCTCGACGCTGATGCCAAGACCGGGGACGGCGCCGGGGTGATCACTCAGATTCCGTACAAGCTTTTCATGCCGGAAGTCGGCCGATTGGGTCACACGCTTTACAAAGAGGCGGACCTCGGCGTCGGGGTAATGTTCTTGCCGCACGATAATGCCTACGCTCAGGCCCGCGCCAAAGCTATTACGCAAGAAGTTCTCGAAAAGCGGGGGCTCTTCTTATTCGGCTGGCGCGAAGTGCCGATCAACATTCGCGTCCTTGGCGAAAAGGCACAAACAACCATGCCGCGAATTGAGCATGTTCTCATTGGCAAACCCTGGGGAATGGCGGATGACGATTACGAACGGCGCCTATTTCTTGCGCGCAACGAGATCGAAGATACCGCTGCGGTCGACAAGATTAGCCATTTCTACATTCCCTCATTTTCTCACCGGGTAGTTGTTTACAAAGGACTGCTCGTTTCGGCCTCCCTCGAGAAGTATTATCCGGATCTTTCGAATCCCGATTATGAGAGCGCCATGTGCGTGTATCACCAGAGATACAGCACCAATACCTTCCCCAAATGGCCGCTCGCCCAGCCCTTTCGCATGCTGGCGCACAACGGAGAGATCAATACCATTCGGGGCAATCGAAACTGGACCGCCGCTCGCGAGGCTGAGCTCCAGGCGGATTTTTGGGGAAAGGACATCGATCTCCTCAAGCCTATCATTCAGCCGGATGGGTCGGATTCCGCCAGCGTTGACAATTTGCTTGAGGTCCTCACCATGAGCGGTCGCGGCGTCCTGCACGCCATGTCCATGCTGGTGCCGCCGGCCTGGCGTTCAGACAAGAAGATCCCGCAAGGCGTGGCCGACTTCTTCGAATATCAAAGCTGTATCTGTGAGCCGTGGGATGGCCCAGCGGCGCTGTGTTTTACAGACGGAATTACGGTCGCTGCCTGCCTCGATCGCAACGGGCTGCGTCCAGCGCGCTACATGTTGAGCGACGAAGGGGTATTTTGTCTCGGCTCAGAGGTCGGCATCTCCGGAATCGATCTGCGTAACATCGTCGAGATGGGGCGTCTGGCGCCGGGGGAAATGATCGCGGTGGACACCGCCGGTGGCCGTCTTTTGCGCGACAGCGATATCAAGACGATGTTTCAGGCGCGCAAACCCTACGGGGAATGGCTCAAGAACAATCTCGTTCGCTTCGAACACATTGAAGCACGCGACGTTTCGATGGCCGCAGGGGAGCTCGACATCCTCACCCTCACACAACGTCAGATTGCCTTTGGCTATTCCAGCGAGGAGTTGGACATCGTGCTCAAGCCGATGTTCAAGGACGGTGCGGAAGCTGTCGGCTCGATGGGCGACGATACCCCGCTGGCTGTCCTTTCGCTTAGGCCCAGACTTCTCTACACGTACTTCAAGCAGCTCTTCGCTCAGGTGACCAACCCTCCGATTGACCCGATCCGGGAGAAATTGGTCATGTCCCTGCACACTGTACTCGGTTGGCGGCGCAACCTGCTCTCGGAGACGCCGGAACACTGTCGTCAAATTATTCTGGAATCTCCCATCTTGCATGACGGCGAGCTCGAAAAACTGCATGCGCTCGGGGGCGAGTTCCCCGCAAGGACGATCCCATGTGTTTGGCCAATTGCCGAAGGAACTGATGGTCTTGAGAATGCGGTCCATCGAATTTGCCGGGAAGCCGAGGAGGCCGTGGATGAAGGCGTTCGCTTGATCGTCCTCTCAGACCGCGGAGTGGATTTTCAGAATGTCGCGGTGCCAATGCTTTTGGCGACTGGAGCTGTGCACCATCATCTGCGTCGCGTCGGGAAGCGCATGAAGGCCAGTTTGATTTGCGAAACCGGTGAAGCGCGCGACGTGCATCAGATTGCTTGTTTGATCGGGTACGGTGCGAGTTGTGTGAACCCCTACCTTGCCTTCGAGACGCTGCGCGAGCTCATGGAAAAGGGCTCTGTGGAACTGGATTTCGGAAAGGTGGCTCTCAATTACAAGAAGGCGCTGGAGAATGGCATCCTCAAGATCATGTCGAAGATGGGCATCTCCGTGGTGAGCAGCTATCGCGGCGCCCAAATTTTCGAAGCTATCGGGATTTCTTCAAAGCTGGTCGACGAATGCTTCACTGGCACGTGTAGCCAAATCGAGGGCGTCGGGTTCGGCGAGATCGCCACCGAGAGTCTGACGCGCCACGCGCTTGCTTTTGGCGATGCGGTCCCGATCGAGGCAGGCAAACTCGACGATCCCGGTTATTTCCGTTTTCGCCGCGGTGGCGAACTGCACGCGGTGAGTCCGCCGGTCATTCAGAATTTTCATACTTATGTGGGGATCAAGGGGGACGACAAAGCGGGAAAACTTGAAGACTACAAGAAGTACGTTGATGCCGTACTTGCCAATCGCCCTCATTCGCTGCGCAACCTGCTCGAAATGGTTCCGTCGCCCGGGGGCCCGGTGCCCATCGACGAAGTCGAGGGTGTCGAAGAGATTCGTCGCCGATTTACGACGGCGGGGATGTCTTTGGGAGCGCTAAGCCCCGAGGCTCATGAGACGCTCGCTATTGCCATGAATCGGATTGGCGGCAAATCCAACAGCGGCGAAGGCGGCGAAGATCCGGTGCGTTTTAAGCGTCGGGAAGACGGAGATTGGGCGAATAGTGCGATCAAGCAGATTGCCAGCGGCAGGTTTGGCGTCACGGCCGCGTATCTCGCCAGCGCCAAAGAGATCGAGATCAAGATGGCCCAGGGTGCGAAGCCTGGCGAAGGGGGTCAACTGCCGGGCCATAAGGTTAGTCCGTATATTGCGCGCTTGCGCCACGCAGTCGCGGGAGTGACTCTCATCTCTCCGCCACCTCACCATGATATCTATTCAATTGAGGACCTGGCGCAGCTGATCTATGATCTCAAACAGGTTAATCCGCGGGCTCGGGTATGCGTGAAGTTGGTGGCCGAAGCCGGGGTGGGCACCATTGCGGCGGGTGTAGCCAAAGCTCATGCCGACATCATCCTGGTGAGCGGCCATGAAGGGGGCACCGGCGCCTCCCCATTAAGCTCGATCAAGAACGCTGGAGGGGCGTGGGAAATGGGTGTTGCCGAAACTCATCAGGTCCTTCTGCTCAATGGTTTGCGAAACAGAGTGACCCTACGCACCGATGGAGGCATGCGTTCAGGTGAGGATATCGCTTATGCGACGCTGTTGGGGGCCGAGGAATATAACTTCGGCACTGCTGCGCTGATCGCCATGGGGTGCGTGTATGTCCGCCAGTGTCATCTGAACACCTGTCCGGTCGGCGTTGCCACCCTCGACGAAAGGCTGCGCGGGAAGTTCAAAGGAAAACCCGACAACGTTGTCCGCTTTTTCAATGCCGTAGCTGCGGAGGTACGAGAGATCATGGCTCGGCTCGGTTTTAGGACCGTTAACGAAATGGTAGGTCACACCGAGTGCCTGCGGCAGCGCGAGATTCCGGATCACCCCAAGGCGAACACCCTAAACCTCGCCCCCTTACTGGTCGACGTTGCCAAGGACGATTCCACAATGGTCCGGTATGCAACACGCGCCCGCAATGATCGGCCCGATGATCGCACTCTGGACGACATCATCCTGCAGGATGCCAAGGACGCCATCAGCGATGGCAGACCAATCTCGCTCTCCTATAAGATTACCAACATCAATCGGTCAGTGGGCACCCAGGTTTCTGGCGAAATCGGCTATCAGCACGGAGAGGAGGGTCTGCCTGATGGCACGATTGAACTTCGCTTCAAGGGAAGTTCGGGTCAGAGCTTTGGCACCTTTCTCGCTCCGGGCGTGCGGCTGATTCTCACAGGGGAAGCCAATGATTATGTCGGTAAGGGAATGAGTGGCGGCGAAATCGTCATCAAAGCGGTTCCCGAGCGCAAATACACGCCGCACCAATGTATTATCCTGGGGAACACAGTCATGTACGGGGCCACTGGCGGAGCGCTCTTCGCTAATGGTCGCGGCGGCGAGCGCTTCTGCGTGAGAAATTCGGGTGGAACCGCCATCGTCGAGGGAGTTGGGGACCACTGCTGCGAGTACATGACTAATGGCACGGTGGTTGTTCTCGGTTCAACCGGGAAGAATTTCGGTGCAGGGATGACGGGCGGAGTGGCTTACGTCCTCGATCTGGAGGATGAGTTCCTCGAACGCTATAATGCTCAGCTTATTACCCCCTCGCGCCTCGAAGCCGAGGAAGACATCAAGACGCTAAAAGCGCTTGTTTACAAGCATTTGGAATACACTGAGAGTGAGATTGCCCGGGAGATCCTTGCTGATTGGCCCAGCTATGGAGCCAAATTCTGGAAAGTTAGCCCCACTGTTCCGGCTGCGAAACCGGTTGCTCCTGAAGACGAAAAGTCTAAGGAGGAGGCTGGACAAGTAATTAATGAGAATGTCACCGCTTCGCGATAACCTGGCCGCGTGAGAATTGTTGAGCAGTTAGCGGTGTTTCTCGCGAACAAGCCAGGGACGCTTGCGGAAGTCTGCGATGCGCTGGCCGCGGATCGTGTGAACATCTACGGACTAACCATTTCAGATACCGTTGATCATGCTGTGGTGCGCATGGTTGTGAGCGATACGCGAAAAGCGCTCGCGATCTTCGAATCACGGGGAACGCTGGTTGTGGAAACCGACGTGCTTATGATCGAAAACGATAATAAGCCAGGCAGCCTCTCGCGGATCGCCAAGCTCCTTTCGTCGAATAAGATCAACATCGAGTATGCCTATCTGGCTTCTATGCCCACCGCCAAGAAGGGGCTGTTGATCTTACGGGTGGAGGATCCAAAGAGAGCCTTCAAGATACTTTCGTAAAAGGCTCCCTATCCTGTCGATTGCGCCTTGACACGCCGCAGATCGTAGAGGTTCCAACGACAAGAGCTCTCCATGACGACAAACAGGATGCGATCCGGCTGGTAACCTGCTGGCTTGCGAGAGCGGGGCCAACGAGCAGTCCGCGAAAGGTTTGTTCTGACGGACGATGAGGTTACGCTGGAGCTGGCGCGGGCAGACCTCCGGGAGGCAGCTCCGGTTTGATGGGCTCTGGAGGTTCAGGAACCGCATCGGCCGGAGGCGGCGGGAGCGGAGGCGGCGCTTTCTCTTTGCGGGGTGGATTCTTTAATTCGCCGTAGGCGATGATTTCCTTGATTTGGGCCGCATCCAGCGTCTCGAATTCCAGCAACGCCCTGGCAATCACCTCCAGCTTGTCCCGCTGGTCCAAAATGATTTTCTTGGCACGACTATACGCTTCGTCGACTAGTCTTCGGACTTCGCGATCGATTTCCTGCGCGGTGTCCTCACTATAGTCGCGAGCTCGACTGATATCTCTTCCCAGGAAGACATAATCTTCATGTTCGCCATATTCGACCATGCCGAGGGCATCGCTCATTCCCCATTCGCAGACCATCTTGCGCGCAAGCCGCGTCATCTGCTTGATGTCCCCTGCAGCGCCGTTGGAAACGTCCTGAGTAAAAAGCTCCTCGGATACCCTGCCCGCTGCTGTTACAGCCAGCAAATCGAGAGCCTCCTTGCGCTGTGTCGAATACTTGTCACCCTCAGGCAGGTACATGGTCGCTCCGAGGAAATTCGCGCGCGGGATGATAGTGACCTTATGCAGCGGGTGGGTATGCTCGAGCAGGACGTTGACAATGGCGTGGCCAGCCTCGTGCCACGCGGTGGAGATTTTCTCTTTTTCGCTCATGGCGAGGCTGCGGCGTTCGCGTCCCCAGCGCACTTTATCGCGGGCTTCCTCAAGTTCGGCCAAGGTGATGGCTTTCAAAGCCGCGGCGGGCGGCGATCAGAGCTGCCTCATTGATCACGTTGGCGAGTTCAGCGCCGGAGAATCCCGGTGTGCCGCGCGCAATCACCGCCAACTCGACATTTGCGGAGAGTTTCACCTTCTTGGCATGCACCTTGAGGATTTCCTCGCGGCCGTTGACATCTGGCAAGCTGACCGTCACCTGGCGGTCGAATCGACCTGGACGAAGCAGAGCCGGATCAAGCACATCGGGACGGTTCGTGGCTGCGATAATGATCACGCCATCCTGCGTGTCGAAGCCATCCATCTCCACGAGAAGCTGATTGAGAGTTTGCTCCCGTTCGTCGTGTCCTCCGCCGAGACCGTGGCCGCGGTGCCGGCCCACGGCGTCGATCTCATCGATGAAGATCAGACATGGCGCGTTCTTCTTCCCTTGTTCGAACATATCGCGCACGCGCGAGGCTCCAACGCCAACAAACATCTCCACAAAATCGGAGCCGCTGATCGAGAAAAAAGGAACGTCGGCCTCACCTGCGATCGCTCTTGCGAGGAGGGTCTTTCCGGTTCCTGGGGCCCCGACCATTAACACCCCTTTTGGAATGCGACCGCCAAGCTTCTGGAACTTCTTGGGGTCCTTCAAAAAATCGACAAGCTCAGAGACTTCCTCCTTGGCCTCCTCCACGCCGGCGACGTCCTTGAAGGTGATCCGATTTTTTTCCTTCGAAAGCATACGCGCCTTGCTCTTGCCGAAATTCAGCGCGCTCCTTCCAGCCATCTTAATTTGCGACCTGAAGAAGAAATAGAGGATGACAAGGAACAATGCGATCGGCAGAAAACTTACGATTGCCGAAGCAAGCACGTTTGATTCGGGTCGAATCGAAGGCGTGATGTTGCTGGCAGTGAGAGCCTGTTCCATTTGCGTGCCGTTGAAAGGCATGTAAATGGGGGTCCGGAAAGGAACTTCAATCTCTTCGTTCGTTGTTGGTGATTTGCGTTTGTAAAATCCAGCGATTGACTGCGTATTGCGGCCTTCTTCCACAACGATTTCGACGGGTCGTTGCTCAGTGGAGACGATCTTTCCGGCCTTCAGCAGATCAAGGAATTGCTTATTGGAAATTTCCTCGGTTTGAGTGAAATTGCCGCCACGGAAGAGAAATGCTCCACCGATCAAGGCGAGAGCAACCGCAAAGAGCACTAGACCGCGCCAGTTTAGCTGGGGGTCTCCTCCCCCGGGAGGTCGGTGCTCTTTATCTGGTTTGGGATTTTCTTCAGACATTGATTGATAACATCCCGTTAACACACGCTTTCTGCAAATGCAAACGCCGCGCCCGGCTCTTGTCGTCTCGATCCACGACGTGAGTCCGCTTACCCGGGAAGCGGTGGCGTGTATGCTGCGCGACCTTAATGAATTGAGAGTCGACCGAACGGCGCTTCTGGTGGTTCCTAACTACCACAGAGTAGCCCCTATGAGGGGGGATCCCACATTTTGCGAATGGCTAAGGACAGCGGCCCGGCAACATGAACTGGTTCTCCATGGCTGTTTTCACATGCGCCCCGCGCGGACCGGAAAATGGTGGGAGACTCTAATCACCGAATATTATACTGCCGGTGAAGGCGAATTTTTTGATCTGCCCCGAAGCGACGCATCCTCCCGGCTAGAAGTGGCGAAGCGGGATTTTGTCGCGGAAGGATTGTCTGCGCGAGGCTTCATTGCGCCGGCGTGGCTTTTGGGCGCTGAAGCTGAGGCCGCCGTAAAAAGCACCGGCTTCGAATACACCACCCGACTGCGCAATTTCAAAGACCTTGTCAGTGGGCGGCTGACGGTCTCGCAAAGTCTCGTGTGGAGCGTGCGAGCGGGTTGGCGGAGAGTGCTGAGTCTCTGTTGGAACGCGCTTTTAGCGCGCAAGCTTTCGACAGCCTCGCTCCTCCGCGTCGGACTTCATCCGACAGACTGGAGACACGGCAGCATTCGCCGGCAGGCGTTGGGATTGATTCGCGCCGCCCTTGCGGGACGCGACGTGATGACCTATGAGGATTGGCTTGCGCGTATGCGTTCCCGATGAACTCCGCCCAGTCGAAAGCCGACCTTCATATTCATTCTCGCCACAGCACCCGTGCGGCAGATTGGGTTTTGCGCCGTCTGGATTTTCCGGCCAGCTATTCGGATCCGCTCCAGACCTACAAGCGCCTGCGAGAACTCGGAATGCAATACGTGACCATCACGGACCATAACACCATAGCCGGATGCTTAGAAATCGCGCACCTGCCGGGCGTGATTTTCGGTGAAGAAGTGACGGCAAATTTTCCTGACGATGACTGCAAAGTCCATCTGCTGGTTTGGGGACTTACTGAGACGCAGCACCGGGAAATCCAGGCACTGCGCGCTAATATCTTCGATTTGCATCGATATCTCGTCGGGCAATCTCTGGCTCACGCGATTGCTCATCCTCTGCATAGCCCTGACGAAAAGCTGACTCCTCGGCACTTTCAAAAACTTGCCTTAACGTTTCGGCATTTTGAGGGCGTTAATGGTCGATATCATAGTCGCTTGAGCTATGCTGTCCGCTACGCGTTAGGCTCGCTAACCCCCGCCAGCATCGAAGTCTTTGTCGCGCGGACCGGCCTCCCCCCCACCCATGAAGAGCCCTGGCGAAAGGTTTTTGTCGGCGGCTCGGACGATCACGGTGGAGTTTATCCTGCGCGCGCGTTTACGGAAACCCCATGGTCGGCCACCTCCATGGATTTTCTTGCCAATATCCGTGCAGGTCGCTGCGAACCAGGGGGCGACGCCGGCACGCCGCTGGCGCTCGCCCATGGGACGTACACGTACCGCTTTTCGCTACGTCAAAGCGAAGCTCTCGGTCAGATCCAATGATCCAGCCGCGGGGTTGATCGAAAAGGCGTTCTCGCGATTTATGGAGGGCCGAGACCCCACCGAGTTCACCTTGGCCGAAAAGCTCACCTTCCTGGCTCAAGGCGTTGCCACCGGCAAAATTTTCGAGATGGCTATGGTGAGCAACACCACGCTTTGGAAGGAACTGTCAGCTTACTTTTCGAGAGGCGACGTGAAAGCCGCCTTGGCTCGCGAGACGGCCGGCGTCGCGGAACCCGAGCGTCGAGCCTTCCTCATAGCCAATCTGATCGCAGGTCAGCTTGGGTATCGTTTTTTCACCCAGTTCATTGATCAGCTCTCCAAGGTGCGCTTCATAGAAAGTATCCAGACGATCAGCCCGTTGGTGCCGATAGGCGCCTTGCTAAGCCCCTATATCCAGGCTTTTCGACAGCCTCGTCGCGAATGGTTGCAGGACATGACTCGTGTTTTGGCCGGAACACCTCCTCCCTTCCTCGCAAACCACAAACGAGCCTGGTTCACTGACACTCTTGAAGATGTCAATGGTGTGGCGACAACGATCCGCAAGATGGCTGCTGCTGGCACGGCAGCAGGATACGATATCACAGTGGTGACATGCCGCTCGGGTACTTGCGAGCCCGGCATCCGTCTAAAGAATTTCGAGCCCGTTGGGGAGTTTGAGCTACCGGAATACGAGCTGCAGCGCCTCAGCTTTCCACCTGTTCTCCTCATTATGGATTACCTGATCCGTGAAAACTTCTCCGAATTGATCATCAGCACCCCCGGTCCCGTGGGGCTGAGCGCGTTATTCGCCGCGAAGACGCTGGGTCTTCGCGCCGTCGGCATTTATCACACCGATTTTCCGCAGTATGTGCGCATCCTCACCGATGATTCGTTCCTCGAGACATTGACGTGGGACTATATGCACTGGTTCTACAGCCAACTCGATGTCATTTACGTAAACTCTCAGGATTACCGGCGATGTTGGATCCAACGTGGCATTCCCCAGGAGAAGCTGAAAATTCTGCCACGCGGCCTCGATACCAAATTGTTTCATCCTTCAAAGCGGGATGATCATTTTTGGCGTGACCGGGGATTGCGCGACGGAGAGGCGGGCATGCTCTTCGTTGGACGAATTTCCAAGGAGAAGAATCTCGATACGCTGGTCGCTGCAACTCGCCGGCTTGCAGAATGGAAAATAGCGGCGCGACCACTTTTCATCGGTGATGGTCCCTATCTTCCCGAAATAAAGCGCCTGCTTCCAGATTCCCTTTGCACCGGCTATTTGCGAGGAGAAGAGTTGGCCACGGCTTATGCCTCGGCGGACTTCTTTGTCTTCCCGAGCACAACGGACACTTTTGGCAACGTTGTCCTTGAGGCTCAAGCAAGCGGGCTTCCAGTTATTGTCTCCGATGCCGGCGGTCCGAGAGATCTTGTGCAGCACGGCCGGGATGGATTTATCACCAAAGCGCTCGACGTAGGTGAGTTGGCCAATGCGATCCGACGCTTGACGGAAGACCCGGCGTTGCGAAGAGGCATGGGAGAACTCGGCCGTAGCCATGTTGAAACACGCGACTGGTCGGAAGCTTTCGAAAAGTTCTGGAGCAACTCAGCCTGAGCGGGAGCATATCTCGCAGAAGTTGCGGTGACGACCGACTGGACAGATTCGCGTTCCAGCCGCGCCCGTGGCGAGCACAGCCCTTATCTGCAGGGGAGGTCTGTGGCCGACTTTTTTGAGCGGGAACCGGGCGTTCGGCGTCGAGACTCAGTCAGCTGAGTGCAGTTGCTTAGCCACTCGGCATAGGCACTACGACCTAGACATCGAGTCAGTGGGAGGCAGAAGAAAGCCCTCCGCTCTGATGAGGATACACTTCTTAGTCCGATGAACAGGAGCTCACGTCATCTCCTCCGCATGACGTGCGCGAACGTCCACTCGCCAATAGCCACGCCGGTCTGCAAACCATCCTCGTTCGCCGACCTGTAGTGGATGCCGCTATACAAACGGCTAAGCGCCGCCTCATCGGCCGCCTCGAAAAAGCTTCTGAACTCCCGAACAACGCCGGGCAAGGCATCCGACCCGGTGGTGAATCGAATTCTCGGCGTGCCATAGAAGAGGGACAACACGGCGGCGGCGGCACCGCTGAACGTGCTGTGCCCCGAGATATAGTCGGGAAATGGGGGCGTGATGATGAGGGATTCCCAATAGGAATCTTTCACTGTGAGCAGATTTCCATCGGTGTCGCCCTCCCGAATCGCGGTGACCGGGCGCCAGAAGTTGTAGTGGTACTTGGCATCCCAGGCCCCGATGGCCGCGTCCGCCATAGCAACGTTCATCAAGGCGAAGAGGCGTGCGTTCTGCTGCAGGCTGTTTCTGCGTTTAGTGGCGACATCCTGTGCAATGACGTTCCAGTGACCGGGCGGTGTCACCGTGCCGGCTCCGTCGGCCCAGAAGAGTGCGATTTCAGTTTGCTCACGGGTTCGAATGGACTCGTCCTTCTCTCCCAACAGCTTCACCTCATTATATTCCAGCGCATATTCTAAGCTCTGAAGGTTAGGAGGGCCGCTGGGTCTAAAGAAATTGCCTGACGGTATGGCGAAGGGCGTCACGAGGCCCCACTGCGGCAGCAAGTAGGGGAGGTAGCCTGGCGGTGTCGGCTGCCACGCTCCCGGGCACGGCTGTTCTCCATCCCGACCGCATTTATTGCTGTCCGGTGGCTGCACAACGTTGTCCGACTTGTCTTGGGCGCGCCAGCTCAGAATCTGATCCGCTACTGATTCACCCCACTCCAACCCGCGGCGTTTGTACGGGCCGTCCCGAATTTCGGCCAGGGTGGCTTCATGGAGTTCCGCAAAGATCGGTGCGCTCGCCGGAAACAGCACCGTCAGCACTCTATGTGCGGCCGCGCTGGCGGCGGCTTCTTGCGAGGCGGTCATTGGACCCCTTTCCTCCACAAAGTAGGGTTCATAAGTACGCGCGATACCGTTTACTGCGTCATAGATCGAGGCGTGGAGAATGGCGAGCGCACGAGAAGCTTGGGGTGGCGTCGTTGGCGGTATCCTATTGCTGCCGCGGATTGCGTTTAGCGCGGCGGTGTTCCATTCGGTGACGACGTCGCTTCCGGCGATGGAGCCGATACTCATGGCCACGCAGAACGTCAGAGTTTTTACAATCCGTTGCGTCTTCATGTCTTCCTCGTCGGGTGGGGGGTGAAATTCGTCGGGGGAAATGACGAGGCTACGGCCCCGGTGCCAAGTCTTGCAAGCACAAGGACATCAGAGGAGAGGCGAATTGAGGGAACAGGATATAGGCGCTATTGCGTTCACGCCGCCTCGCCTCGGCCAGTGACGCGTCAAATCGCGACAAGTTCGCTCGGACGTGTCCTTAAGGGCCGAGGCGAATTGAGCTCTTGACTATGAGCGCTATTGCAGGACCTCGTAGAGCTTGTTATTAAATTTCAGGGCTACAGCGGCAAAGCCCGCATTGGTTGGGTGCAATTCATCAGTCCAATCACTGCGGTTTGGCAAGGTGCCAAGGAGATCAACCTTGAAAACCTTACCGGCGTATTTTGTCTGTAGTCCGTCGAGCATATCGTTCACCGCCTTAATGAATGCGGCGACGATCGCGCGACGCTGGTCAAGATCTGGTCCATCACCAGTCAGCAGCGGGTAGCCCTTTTTTCGAAAGGAGTCCTCAAACCATGGTCCGACAATTCCGAGGGCGACCGCTCCCCGTCCATCGGGCCAAGGATAGTCGTAACCATGCACAAAGATCGGCAGGTGGATCCCTTGGTTTTGCGACTCTGTTAGCAAGACCTCGACCATGTCTTCATAAGCCTTACGAAAGGTGCTATTGACCACTCCATCGAGGACGCTTTGGTTCGGGTTGGGCAGCTCTGACGCGGCGTGATTGATAAAGGAAAAAAACTCCGGCCCGGCAATATCGTTGCCTCCTCCTGAAAACAGCAAGGCGTCGAAACGCTGTTGGCGAAGCTTCTCCACGACCTTGGTGAGGCGAGTTTTGCCCTGACTTGGATCAGTCTTAAAAAGTTTGTCGGGGCCGTAAACGAGCTCATTCAGTGTGGAGCCGGCCCGAGCGAGCTTGGTAATGGGGTGCTTAAAGAAGTTGTTGAGATAATCGAGAACATCTTTGCCGAGCGGGTAATCGAACCATGAGTCCCCCTCCGCCAGGAGCCGGTACTTCTTAGGCGTAGCAGCGGCTTCTGCGAGGGCGGCTTCAGGAATGCCCAGGGTATCCAACTGCGGCACTTGTTCGTCAGCTGCGAGCTCCGCGTTAATTCGAGCGAGTCGTTCTTGCGGTGTCATGATTTTGGAGCGTGTTAAGAAAGGTTAGGCAAATAGGAAAACGCGATCGCCGATGAGCTCGTTCCCAGAGTAGCTTAGAAGGAACTCAACCCGGCCGGCTTCCAGGTGCGTTTTGGAATGTTCAAACTCAAAAGAGGTTGTCCCATTGACGGGAAGATTGGGCTGTTGCAGCGCCAAGGCGGCGAATGACTGACAAAGAATAGCTTTGAAGCCGGGTTTCTTCGACCGTAGTTTGTCTTGATCATGAAGCAAAGCAAAACAGGTCTGCAATCGCTTTATCATTTTCGCAAAATACCAGGAGGTCCTCTGCTGCTTACTAAGGCACCTGCAACTTCTCTAAGCTATGACGATGCTAATTAAAAAGGGCAAGCCCAAAAGCACGCTAGCACAGACAGGCGCGTGAGTTCGAGGCTCGTCGAGCGGAGGGGCTGGGCCTGCCAGGAAGGCCTGATGGTTCTTTGACACAATTTATATCAACACATCTAGCGTCTAGAGCGGTTCTCGTTAAGAATCGCTAAAATGTTGGCATCGACCGAGACTTTAGGTGCGCTCCTCTACGGTGTCGTCGTAGAGGCTAAGGTCACGGGAATTGCTAGAGCCACTCCCTCACATCGTTCTTTCGCCTTGCTGGAACGTTCCCTTGTTCTTCGAGCAAGCCAACTATTCCTGTTGCAAAACTTGCCTTAAGTCCTCCAGCACCTGGTCGTTGTTCCAAAGTAAAGTATGATATTTCCTCACTAATCCCCCTTGCAATCGAGCAGGCTCAGTTCAACACCGTGTGTGTTCACCCAGCCGGCGTTGTAATTGACCGGGGCACTCAATTCATCGACGAGCCTCTCATGCGTGCCGGCATCGAGTTGAACTGCCGGAGCGTTCTCGCCAAACCGCAGGCCAGCAGGCGGACCTTATTCTCGAGACCGGCTTGGGTGAGTTGCTGGTGGAGGGATACCAATCGACCAATGGCTGCCGAACATTTCAATTTTCTGACAGCGAGTGTAGAAGAAGGTGATCAATACCGGCTTGCTGACCAGGTTCACCAGTAGTCCCGAGCGACCATCCTGATCCTGGTACGCGACGCTCAGAATGATCTCGGTTATCCCGAAATATCGGTGCGCTGCGCCCTCATCTTACGCAGGTCCAGCAGTAAGGGCAGCGCGGAGGGAGGCAAACCGATCAGTTCCAGTAAGGCAGCGCTACCAAGGGGTCAATTTTCTGCACCTCACGTTCCACTTGCAGGATCATGGCGCGGTGGCAAGGGAGGAACCCCGGGTGTTGGTGCGCCTCGTCTCCAGCGGTGGAAGCCGGTCGGTGCATCTCCTGGAACTGGACAAAGTTGTCTCCCAATTTATTGCGAAAGGGCGTGATCTCGGACTTGGTCCTCGAGATGAACTCGTTTCGAAGAATTTAATGCTCTCGGGGTCATGATTCCTTCAGCCAAAAGGGTTCTCAGGGACGCAGAGCCGGCGCTACGCAGGGCGAAGCCTATCTCTGGGAGCGAACGGCTTCTTCCTGGAGAAGCTGGCGGATCCAAGTTTCGTAATTGGACCGGCCATTAATTGTTCTGAGAATTCCTTTTGTGTCCAAAATCCAGACAGTAGGCAGAGCGTTAATGCCGAAGGAGCGTGCGATTGGGCTGCGCCACCCTAAGCCGTCGAAGTGCGTTGGCCAATTGGCGCGAAGCTCCCGGAGTCGGCTTTGCAGAACCTTTTGGCTTTGATCGAGACTCACGGTGACGACGCGCAGTCGATCTTTAGGAAGTGTCTCCCAAGAGGTCCGAAAATCTCGCAGCCAAAGCAGGCTGTGGGGAGAGTCCGCCGACCAGAAAATCACCACGACGACGTAGCCCCGAAGCGTGGCGAGATCGACTTTACCGCCACTCAAGGGAGTCATCTTAAAGTTCAAGGGTTTGCCGAGGAGATCCAGCCGTCGGAGATCATCCGCGATTCGGCGCCTGAGCGGTTGCTCATCGGTCAAGCGCAGCGCTTCCTGGAGCAGACTTCGTTTCTGGTCAGGAACCTCGTCACAAATCGAGGCAGCCTCCACAAGCAAGCGTGGCCCGCGGCGATCCCCCGAATACTTCGCGCAGAAGTTTTGCGCGCACGAGATGATGGATTCGCGAACCTGCGCGCTACCGCCGGTTTGGCTTTGCATCAAGAGCGAAGCCCGCGCGAAACCTACGTCGGCCAGCCTCTCACGAGGAATTTCAGGTGTCTTTTCGAGCTCTCCAAGCAGCACAAGCGCGTCGTTTACTTCCCTTTGGTCGTTGGCAATCTTTCCTTCAGCGGCTAGGATTCTAGCCAGCTTGAGCTTGGCATCAAAGGCACGCGCATCCTTTGGATACTTGGCGAGAAATCCCTCGAGGGCCTTCCTCTGGAGAAGGAGATGGTTTTTTGCGAGCAGCGCGACTTCATCGTGCGTCGTCGGTTTTTTTTTGGGCCCGGAGTCGAGCGAGAGGATATATGCCCACTCCTCAGCGACTCCGGCATTCAGGCGCGGAGAGATAAGGAGAATGAAAACGCAGAGGACGAGCCTCCTCATGTTTTTTCTTTCGCGGAAATAACGGCGTAGATTGCCCGGTGGTCACTGGCTTCGTTCCAAAACGGTGAATCACTTATTCCGCATTTCTCAAGAACGACTTCTTTGACCAATCCTGGGCTGACGAGGAAATAGTCAAGGCGAGAGTACCTCATCGGCATCCTTCCAATAGTAGGTCCAATGCTCTCCACGGCTATCACGCAACCAAACGTCCATCATGTAATTTGGGAGGCCTTTCCAGCCGATGATCTCACGGATCGGATATTGATTTTTCGCATCGTTGAGGTCGCCGAACAAAAGCAGGTTGGTTTGGGGGTCAGTTTCCAGGATCTTGTCAATGTGTTGGCGCAACGACCATGCCTCCCTGGCGCGCATGCGAGCCTGGTCGTATTCAGGCACGGCACGTCGCGATTTCAGGTGAGCTCCAACCAGCCGCAGGCGGTAAGCGGCATCTACCTGCACCGTCACGTCAAGGATGCCACGATTCATTTTCAGGATTTTGCCGTCGAGCTCGAAACGAACGTCAGCGCGCGAATTCCGTTCAACGATCGGAAACTTGCTCAGTAAGCAGATGTGGCGTTGTTCGTCGGCTCCCTGAACCCATTCACGATGCGAATAGTCCAGCCCGGCGTTCTTCAACCGCTGCTGGAG
Source organism: uncultured Verrucomicrobiae bacterium (assembly GCA_963744345.1). Lineage (GTDB taxonomy): Bacteria > Verrucomicrobiota > Verrucomicrobiia > Chthoniobacterales > Terrimicrobiaceae > DASTFP01. The sequence goes on along the minus strand of CAVUTD010000004.1, from coordinate 121,187 downwards.
ATCATCGAGCATGGACACGCTACCTACCTCGATGAGGCCGATGATATCGGGCTGAATTTCCCGGAGTACTTTGACGACTGCGGCGATTTCTCGCTCCGGCTTTGGAGCGGGGCCGACGGCATCCCGTCGCCGGCCAACCTCGAGGTAGCTTTCGACGTTGTATGAAGCGACGGTAATCTCCTGGCCAAGGAGTGAAGCGCAAAGAGAAAGGCCAAGAAACCAGCAGGCTACCTTGCGCATGAAGCGGAGGCCTGCCGGAAATTTATGAAGGCTGGTGCGGTTTCTTTTCGGCTGGCTCCTTGATTTCGAGGTCGGCCTGAGACTTGTGCACCTCACGCTCAAACTCGTCACGAGCCTTCTTAAACTCTCCCAAACTCTGCCCAATTCCACGAGCCAGTTCGGGAAGCTTTTTCGCGCCGAAGAGCAGCACCACGATCACGAGAATAAAGATGATTTCCGGCCATCCGGGCATACCGAGGGCGATTGGAAGGTTCATTAAGAGCAACCTACAACTCTTTGGTTGTGTTGCAAAGAAATCTCACAGTTCCTTCGAGTCTCCGATGCCGAGAAGGTGCAGCTTCACACCCGCTCGCGCAAAGACCGCTTCCGCTTCAGAGTGATCGATTCTAATTGGCGGATAGGTGTCAAAGTGGACTCCGACAACTTGGTCACACTTTAGCAGGCCAGCGGCTCTTGCGGCGTCGCGCGCTCCCATTGTGAAATTGTCTCCAATGGGCAATACAGCGAAGCGCAGCTTAAATTCCCCCGCGATAAATTGCATGTCCCACGTCAAGGCAGTGTCTCCGGAGTAATAGAAGGCCTCGTCTCCGCTCTCCACAACAAAGCCGCCTGGATTTCCCCCGTAGCTGCCGTCCGGAAGCTGACTCGAATGGACGGCATTGACGTATTTTACCCGGCCGAAATCAAACTTGAACGCTCCGCCATGGTTCATCGGATGCGCCTTTTCGATCCCCTGTTTTTCCAGCCACACGACGATCTCATAATTAGAGATAACTGTGGCTTTCGTGCGTTTGGCGATTTCGATTGTGTCAGCGATATGGTCGGAGTGCCCGTGCGATATCAGGATGTAGTCTGCGGTGATTTGATCGAGCTTAATGTGCCTGGCGAGCTGATTTGGTGTGATGAAAGGGTCGAAGAGGAGGGTATTGCGTCCGATCTCCACGCAGAAGCACGCGTGACCGAAGTAGGAAAGCTTCATGAGCGAAATGGGATTGTCGCATTCAATAGCTTCAGACGGCATTCGGCAAGCAATGCATGTAAGCGGCTCAAATTCGCTTTGAGGAGAGCTTTAGGCCGCAGGTTTTTAGACTGGAGTTGCCCAAAACACGGAGGTAAAAACGCAATCCGATAGGTACCGATGCTCTGGAAGGTCAGATCCAGGCGCGCAGTAAGCGTGGCCGATGTGGAAACTAGAGGTTCTTAGTCGAGGAGTTCGACCGCTTCCTCTGGTGAGGGAAGTCCCCAATTCTTCCAACGCTTCCGGTATTCATCCTTGGGAAGAAGGACATAATGCGGATTTTTCTCTTTGTGTAACCAGCGAATAATTTTGAGAATAGTGCCTTCAGGCATGACGGTGCACCCACTGGACGGGTGATTGACGCCGCGTTGGATATGGAAAAATATCGCGCTGCCGGCGTTTGGCGCAGGAGGGTCGGAATTGTGTCGGATTTCGATCAGCCAGCGGTGTGGCGGATCGTTCAAGCGCATCTTTTGCTTCTCGAACCATGGCGGCGGATTTTGGGGATCGACCACGACGTGGCGATTGTATTGCGGCAGGGTGGGGTCGTCGATCCAAGCGTCCGCTTCTGTGATCGTATGAAAGGGGTACCGAGCTCCAGCAGGTAAAGCTGGATCGTAGGTGTAGATCGTCCCTATCTTGAAAACGCCTGCCGGTGCGCGCTTATCGCGCTCGGTTTTTTGAGGTCCAGACTCATGCATTCCGAGAACTCCTCGTCCCCAAGCAAGGCCGTGCTTCCCGTAGAGAACGCGCAGGGCGGGTGACACTGCGCGCCAGCCTTTGGTCTCCCGTTCAAACAGCTGAAGCCTTCCGGAAGGTGAATCCCAGCTGGGGGCTACCGAAACAGCAAGTTGAGTAATCGAGGAATCGAGCGCCAGGAGTTGGCCACTCACTAGCAGCATGGAAAGGGCTTGGAGTGCTCTGTTCTTGTTCACCTTTGAGAATAGGATAGCATGCGTGCCGCCAACAACCTTGCGACGACGCGTGGGAAACTGGATGCGTACAGGTTTCCAAGCAAGATGAAATCGGAAGGCGAGCTGCCAAAGATTCCATTTCGGGCATCGATCGGCATGTGATAATTGCGTCGGACGGCAGTTCGACTTGACTTTGCAGGGACCTTGCCTCAGGCGGGCCGTTTCCATGTCTTTTCGCCAGTTCACAGTAGTCGGTCTGTGCGTTCTGAGCCTGACAGCCTGCGGGGGCACCATCGTCACCCGGATACACTCTCGGGACATTCTCGATCGCTCCCGCACGACGCAGAGCGTTCGGCAAGCCTGGCGAATGGAGAAGCGCTCCGGTGTCGCACCAAGAACGCACAGTTTGGAAGAGGCAGCAAAAACGCTGAGGCAGTGGGCAGGAGACGATTCGGATCGTTTGACCCTCGCAGCGCAAGCGGTCTTAGATATGCGTCCAAGGGGCTCGACAAATGTCAAAGGTTTCGCATTGGCCGCGCTGCAACTTGCTTATCGCAGTCTCCAGGCCTCGGGTATTCCTACGTCGCAGTGGCTTTCGGTTGAGATTACGCGTCAGGCGGTCGCAGTCTACAATGCGGCGCTTGGTCGTTTCGTTTCGCTTAGCGCAGAGGAGCTTGCCCGCGGGTTCTCGGATCAGGACTTTTGGACTCCCTTCGGGCGAGTTGTTGTTTCCACAAAGTACATGGCGCATCCGCCTTATCGTGCCGGCTATTTCGATACATTCATCCCGGCTGCTCATGTGGGCGTAAGGGGTATTTCTCAGCGCATCATTAGCGAAGGCTTGGGGGTTGCACTAGTTGGCGCTCGGGAACGAACTGCTGGGAGAGAAGAGGAAATGTACTATCAGCCGCCAGATCGAGGGGTTTATGCACCCTTTGCAGCTGTCGCAAAATTCCAGTCTCGTCCAAATGCTTCTCGGGCGAGCATCGATCTTCTTGATTTGAGCTGCCGGAGTGAGATCGCCATCGACGATGGAAAGATTCCTCTCCGCGGAGATTTTACCGCTCCGTTCGCCTTATCCTTCCGCGGCATCAACGATCTTCTCATGGGCATCAGTGGAGTGATGAATATCGAAAAGCGAAAAAAGGATGCCGGGCTCTATCTGACCGAACCTTTTGATCCTAATCGCATCCCGGTAGTCCTGATCCACGGCTTGACATCGTCGCCTCTCGTGTGGCGGAGCATCGCGACCAAACTGATGGCTGACTCAATGATCCGCAGATATTACCAGTTCTGGTATGTGTATTACCCGACAGGGATGCCCATCACGGAATCTGCGGCTTCGATTCACGACGATATCTCGACCATTCGAAAGACCTTCGATCCGCGCGGTACGTCAGTCGCCTCCCGGCACCTCGTTCTTGTGGGCTACAGCATGGGAGGTGTCATTGCTCGAATTCTCTCGACGAACATTGGCACTCGATTCTGGGACGCGATCGCGACGGTTCCCTTCGATCGAGCTCCCATCGATTCCGAAGACCGAGCAGCACTTCGCAGGTTGCTCTTTTGGCATCCGGTCCCCGGAGTTGACAGAACGATCTTTATCGCGACTCCGCATCGTGGCACGCGGTTGGTTGATTCGACATTCGGAAGTATCGGGCAGCGCCTTGTCCGCTTGCCACAAGACGTTCTTCGGTTTCAAGCCCGGATGCTCGATGCCTTGGGAGATATCTTGCAAGGCGACTTCTTCACAGCGCGGGCGATGACTGGAATCAGTTCGCTCTCTCCCAAAGCGCCGCTTTTCCAAGCTTTGGAGGATGCCCCTTTTGCTGCGCGATTGAAGTTTAACTCCATCATCGGAGATCGGGGGAGAGGTGATGGCGTTGAAAGCACCGACGGGATCGTCGGCTATTGGAGCTCTCACCTCGCGGGAGCTGAATCTGAGCTGTTCGTGCCGACCGGCCACGAAGCCCATCTGCATCCGAATACCGTCGCTGACGTGCGACGTATTCTTATCCGGAACCTGCGCGGAATCAGGAGCAAGCTGACAGCCGAGCCGAAACGCTGCCACTGGCATCGATGATCAATCGGCGAAAACATTGCTGTGGAAGAGATGTTCCTCTCTGCGAGGTAGAGCGTCCCAGCATGAGTGACCGCTGTGAGACCCTCCAAATCGTTGCAGATTTTGATGACGAAGTCGGTCACCGGCCGTTCAAACGCGGAAAATCGCTCCGAGCTTTTTGCCGAGGATGAGGCTGGCTCCGATGATCGTGATGCCAAGGAAGCACATGGCCCAAACACCAAGCGCACTTGCGATAAAGCGTCCGTTCCCGAGCAACTGATAGAGTTCGTAGATAGCTTTTGTAATTGGGTAGTCCTGCTGCCTTTGGGCGAGAATGAGAGAATCGCTGACCTCGAGCATAGCGAAGGAAAACGCCAGCAGGGCTCCGACGACGATATTCGCCAGGATGAGGGGGATTGTGACCCTCATCAGCGTTCTCACGGGCGGGCACCCCAGATTTTGGGCTGCTTCCTCCAGGGTTACGCTCGTCTGCTGAAACCCTGCCGCCGCGGAGCGGACGACATAGGGAAGCCGGCGAACACTGTAGGCGATCACGAGGATAATCAGCGGATCCTTTATCGGGTTAAGTGCGCCAAGCAGCTTTCCCTCCTGTGTCATCGCCAAATAACCGAATGCAAGAACAATGCCAGGCACCGTCAGCGGAAGCATGGCCATGGCATCGAGGAGATCTCGCCCAGGAAGTTTCGTGCGCACCACCACATAGGCGACCGCGATGCCTAGAACGACATCCAAAAGTGTGGCGAGGCTGGCGTACTTCAAACTGTTCTGGATTGAAGAGAGAGTAAGGCTATGGCCGAGTGCTTCCTGAAAATGATCAAGAGTCCAGCCGGTCGGCAAAATGGTGCCATACCAGTCTCGAGAAAATGACACGAGGACGACACCGATATGCGGAAGCATGGCCAGAGCCACTACTGCGCAAAAAGCCAAGGTGCAGAGCGCGCCGATCACCGGACCCGCCCTCCGCGGGCCGCCCTGGCTGGTGGCCTTGGAAATCATCGCGTGACTGTCCCGGCCGAAGAGAAATTTGCTCGCTGTGTAAAGAAAAACTGACGCTGCGAGCATCACCGCGACAAGCGCGAAGGGGAAGGGATTGCCTCCGATGTCATTGATCCCAAAAAAAATCTGCACTGAGGTCACACGAGTGAATTCAAAGATCAACGGCACACCCAACTCGGTGAACGCCCAAATAAAGACGATCGTTCCACCGGCGAAAAGTCCCGGCATGATCAGCGGAAGCGTGATTTTGCGAAATTTCCGAAAGCCGGTGCAACCGAGGTTTTCGGCGGCTTCTTCCATGGCAGGATCCAGATTGGCCAGCGCTGCGACGATATTCAGATAAAGAATCGGATAAAGATGAAGAGTGTTCATGGCGGCGACACCCCAGAATCGCCCGTGTCCCAGCCAGTCGATTCCTGGATCAGCGTTCACTAGGCCAAGATTCTGCAGCAGAGCATTAAGAGCGCCGGTTTGTCCTAGGATCTGTTTGATTCCGATCGCTCCGACGAAGGGTGGGAGAATCGTTGGGACAAGAATGAGCGCCGACAAAATCCCCTTTCCCGGAAAGATGAAGCGATCGCTCAGCAATGCCAGAGGGAGAGCGATGGCAACCGTGAAGATTGTGCTCGCGATCGCGAGCAAAAAGGAATTGGTGAGGCCTTCGAGATAAATTGGATTTCTAAAGACCTCTGCCACGTAGGACATTGTAAATTGGCCCTGTCCCGTGAAGAAGGCGCCCCGCAATGTCTCACCGATCGGCCACGCAAAGAAAAAGATAAAGAAGAGACCAGTGAGGACAAAGACAACAATCGAGAGCGGTTTCGACATTGCTAGGGAATAATAGTCATTGGCCGGCTTTAGCGAGTTGCTCGGCGGCGCGATACTGGTTGCGAAAATGCTGTCCGAGTTCGCGGGCGAGCCGCACTTCCTCGATGCGATCGGCGGCATTAAGCGCGGGGCGAAATTTCCCAAGCGCCTGCTCGTAACCAACGGCGTCCATATTGCTGAATCGTGCGGTCGCCTCTGGCGGAAAACCCGTCTCGATTAAAGCCGTCCAAGCAGCCACCTGTTCGTCATGACTGTCGAGAGACATTACGCGAATGATAAAGCTCATCACCTTAAAAAGCGGGCCGGTCCACTTCGGGTGATAGGTAAAAGATTTTGCCTCCTGGTAGGGATTCACTCCAGGGTCTGACCGAAAAGACTCATATTCCGCAGCATAAAGTTCCTTGCGGATTGGCTGGCGTCGAAGGGCGTATTTTTTCGGGCCGCCAGGAGCTCCCACTTTAAAGTTCCAAAGTTTCTGTCCTTCCAAGGAGAGCACAAATTCGATAAACAGCTTCGCCGCCTTTGCGTTCGGGGCGCCTCGAAACAACGCGATCGGATCGGCCCCGACCGCCGAACCGCCGGCAGGAGTAAAGTATTGCAGGCGCGAGCCGCTGTCTTCGATGTGAAGGGCCTCGCTCTGAAAGCGCCCATAGAAGTCGATGCACATCCCGAGAGCGGCATTCCCGAGCGAGACGTCTATAGGCACTTGTGAAGCGGCGTTGGTGAAATAGCGGGCATTGGCGCTTGCGCGTTGGATGATCTGCAGTCCACGCGACCAGCCAAGACGCAGGTAAGTTTCCTCGTTTGGAGAGCCGGATGCCTCCAGGAAAGCTTCCTGAATTTGCTGCTGGATAATCATCTCGAATGTCTTGGCCGCCGACCCACTCTGGGAAGGATCAGCAAGTGCAACTTGTTTGAAGAACCGCGGATCGCCCAAATCGGCCCACCTCGAGGGGATCTCGCGGACTTCTAGGCGCCGCAGAAAATCAGGATTATAGCAAATGCCAAAAGAGGAGAGTGCCGCCCCGATCCAACGGCCCCCTGCGTCGTAGAAGATTTCGCCCGAGACTGTCTGAGGAATGGAGTTATCCCGGAACCAGGCGGAATGGCTTTGAAGAAGTCCACAGTCGACCAATCGTCCGGCATCAGCTTGTTGTTGAAAGTCGAAGGCGCCTCCGCCAAAAAAGAGATCGACGCCGATGCCAACATCCGAAGCGAGAAACTCGCGGCGTGCCTCGCTTTCTGCGTTCGGGTTATCGAATGCGGCGACAACTTCCGCGGTCCAATCTTTCCCGGCGGCTTTCCACATTCTTTCAAAGGCGGCATAGTAGGCTCCCTTGAGGTAGCGAGCGATTTCGCTGGTTCCTCCAGGCATTCGCCAATCAACACGAATCGTGCGCCCAGTGCTTTGATGGTAGAGCTCGCCAAAAGCCCGGCTGAATTCATACCGAATCTGCTCATTGTGCGGCGTCACGATGACCACGGTGTCGTCCGCCTCCGCCAACAGATCGTTTTTAGGCTTTAAGGCGAACGGAACGGCGATAATCAACGCCAGAGCGACAAAAACGGCGACGATTCGCATGAAATCAAGCCCGCAAGACGACGACGTCTTGCGGCGTTGTGCTGGCGAAGAGTTCCCGCTCGGAAGATCGAGCGGAGAGATGAGGATTCATCTCAAAGATCTTCAGCACCTGGGAGGCTGTCCGAAACTCATATTGCGCGAACTCTCCCAGGTAAATAGATTCCCCAATTCGTCCCCGCACGGTGTTAACGTCGTGGAATTCTCCAGTGATGGTCCAACTTTCGGGACGGATCGAGAGTGTGGCCGCTTCGCCAGCTTTGGGATGCCAGGTGCGGTCGCTCACAACTCCCTCGAATAGTCCAATCTCCGTGTCGACTCTGGTCGTCGTCGCATTTGAGGAAGCAATTTTGCCTGGGATGAAATTGGTTTCTCCGATGAAATCAGCAATGACGCGGGACTGAGGCTGGCGGTATATCTCTTCGGGTTCGCCGATCTGCGCGACGCGTCCGCTTTCGAGGATCGCCATCCTGTCGGCGATGGAGAGCGCTTCCTTTTGATCGTGGGTGACGTAGATGGCCGTTAGGCTGGACTCTTTGCAGACGCGTCGAATTTCTGCGCGCATTTCGAGGCGCAACTTAGCGTCAAGGTTTGAGAGAGGTTCGTCGAGCAGGAGAGCGCGAGGGCGGATGACGAGCGCTCGCGCAAGAGCAACTCGCTGCTGCTGGCCGCCGGAAAGTTGGGCGATCCGGCGCTGGGCATAATCTTCCATTCTCACGGAGGAAAGAGCCTGTTTAACGCGATGGTTGATTTCCTGAGAAGGGAGGCGTCGCTCTTCGAGCCCGAAAGCGACGTTTTTGGCGACAGTCATATGCGGCCAGAGTGCGTAGCTTTGAAACATCATCGCGGTGTTGCGCTTATGTGGTGGGAGTTTCGTAACATCTTCTTCCTCGAAAAGAATGCGCCCCGAATCCGGCATGTAGAACCCAGCGATAGTACGCAGGAGGGTCGTTTTTCCACAGCCGCTAGGCCCCAACAGGAAAAAGATTTCTCCCGCTTCAACGCGGAAGGTTACGCGATCTAACGCGGTGTGCTCCCCGAATCGTTTCACCAGGTTTTCGATGGTTATCGAAATCATCAGATGCTCTACTCGCTAGTCGCTAGGGGACGTTGGGGCAATCCGCAAGACGTTGTGCCGTGCGAGCGATTTTCAGTTTTTTGCTCGCCGAATATGCGAGCTTTGGCAATCTGCGCGGGGCATGTCGGTACTCGTTGTTGGCTCAATTGCACTGGATCACATAAAGACCCCGCTTGAGGAGCATCAAGACCTCTTGGGAGGTTCTGCCTCATATGCGTGCGTGGCAGCAAGCTTTTACAGCCCAGTCAATCTGGTGGGGATTGTTGGCGAGGATTTTCCCAAGGAACATCTCGAGCTTTTCAAACGCCGAAACGTGGATCTGGCCGGATTGCAGGTTGTTCCCGGAAAAACGTTTCGGTGGTCGGGCGAATACATGTGGGACTTGAATATCCGCGAGACCCGCTCGGTAGCATTAAATGTCTTTGAACGATTCACTCCCATCTTGCCTGAACCCTATAAAGACACGCCCGTAGTGCTGCTCGCGAACATCGCGCCTGATTTGCAACATCACGTGCTCGATCAAGTGCGGCTTCCGCGTTTCGTTATCGCGGATACGATGGATCTCTGGATCGATACCGCGCGGCCGCGGTTGTTGGAGCTCCTCGCGCGCGTTCACATGCTCATCCTCAATGACGGGGAGGCGCGACAGCTCACCGGCGAGACAAGCTTGATCAAGGCGGCCCGACGCTTGCGCGATATGGGGCCGGAGTTTCTCGCCATAAAAAAGGGCGAGCACGGCTGCTTGCTTTTTGGCGAGAACGGACAGTTTTTCAGTTGCCCGGCATTCCCCTTGGAGGACATCCACGATCCCACAGGCGCCGGCGACACTTTTGCCGGGGGACTTGCAGGCTATTTGGCGAAGTATAGCTCCGTGGTGGAATTCGGCGCTCTGCGGCGCGCCGTCGTTCACGGCAGTATTCTGGCCAGCTATAATGTTGAAGCATTCAGCCTGGAGAGGCTTAAGGTTGTCACTCGCGAGGAGATTTCAGAGCGCTTCGACACGTTTCGTCGCTTAAGTCAGTTCGATGCAGAGTAAGAGCGTTCGCGTTCTGCGGAGCGCATGTTATTCTCCGTCGCTGGACGCTAAAACAGCGAGGAGGTGTTCGATGCCATGAAGGTGTTGATTACTGGAGGAGCCGGCTTCATCGGCAGCATTCTCGCTGGGTTCTTGCAGCGGCGAGCGGAAGTGCGTGTTCTCGACAACTTTCGCGGCGGGAAACGCGAAGGCGTGGAGCGTTCCGGTCTCCAGATCGTTGAGGCGAGCGTGCTCGATAAGGCCGCTCTTCATGCTGCGATGTCGGAAGTAGATGTCGTGTACCATCTCGCGGCGATGATCAGCGCCAAGGAGTCGATGGAAAATCCGGCAGAATGTGTAGAGATCAACACATTGGGAACTTTGAACGTGCTGCGTGCGGCGGCGGACGCGAGAGTGCGCAAGCTTGTCTTTGCCAGCTCTGCGGCGGTCTATGGCGATGAACCGCCACGACCTACGGTTGAGACGGTAACGCCTCAGCCGAAAAGCCCGTATGCGGTCACCAAGCTCGATGGTGAGTACTACTGCGAGATCTTTGCGCGGGAAGGTTGGCTGGAAACGGCCTCTCTTCGCTTCTTCAATGTGTTTGGACCAGGGCAGAATCCGGCTGGTGCATATGCTGCGGCCGTGTCCGGATTCGTGCAGCGCGCCGTTCGCGGCGAGCAGTTGACAATATATGGTGACGGTGAGCAGAGCCGCGATTTCATTTATGTAAAGGATGCGGTTTCTGCTCTCGTATTTGCGGCAGAGAGCGGCCGAGTGCGAGGCGTGTTCAACTGTGGCTATGGCCGCGAAACAACAATCAACGAGCTCATGCGCCGCATCTTAGTTGCAGCCAACTCCGAATCGCCGGTGGTGTACCTTCCTTCCAGGCCGGGCGATGTCCGACATTCCTGTGCATCGACTGAGAAATTGTCGAGCCTGGGTTGGCTCCCGGTGAGCAACCTCGATGAAGGGCTGCGGGAGATGCTGAAAGCTTCTCGAAACTTGTTGCCGGAGCGATCGTGTTGAACTGCCGGTTCGCCACTTGTCTTCGACGGCAACGCCGTCGGGTGAGCGCTCTTGTCAAACAAGAGCAGCGAGACCAGCATCCTCGCTATGCCAGATCCGTATGCTTCCATTGCACAGGCGGATGAATCGATTCAGCTGCGACTGGCTGAAGTTTTGGAACTGCGAGCCGCCGAACCGCAGCAACGTGCTATGGCCGCTCAATATCTTTCGGAAATTGAACTACCTAGCGGTGGGAAGGCGCTTGAAATCGGTTGTGGCACAGGTGCTGTGAGCAGGCTTATCGCTGAGCGCTTCGCTGAAATCGAAGTCGTGGGAGTGGATCCCTCCCGCATATTTCTGAACAAGGCGCGCCAGCTGGGCAGCCATCTTGCAAATCTTTCCTTTTGCGAGGGGGACGGGAGGGCATTGAAGTTCCGGCACGAATTGTTTGACCTGGTAGTTTTCCACACCTCGTTATGCCATATCCCCGAGCCAAAAAACGCGATTCGCGAAGCTCATCGAGTACTCCGGTCCGCTGGCTGTTTGGCGGCCTTTGATGGGGACTATGTGACAACCACGGTAGCCACCTCCGACTTTGATCCGCTCCAACAGGCAGTCGAGACGACAATTGCTAATTTTGTTCACGATCGATGGCTGACGCGGCATCTGCCCAAGCTCCTCAAGGACGAAGGCTTCGCGTTAGGTAGCCTGCGAGGTTACGGCTACACCCAAACAAGCGAGCCGAGCTACATGCTCACGCTCGTCGATCGAGGCGCAGAGCTGCTGGCCGCTGTTGGCGCGATCGGTCAGGAGACGGCCGAGGCCTTGAAAGCCGAGGCTAAGCGGCGGGTCTCCTGCGGAGAGTTCTTCGGTCACATAGCGTTTCTTAGCCTGATCGCTCACAAACAGGGTGACGTCCTTGCAGGTGGAACCTGAACAGAAAAGTAGGGTTGTGGATCGCCCCGGACGTCGGCTCGTGCTCCCATGAAGTTCTCTCCGTCGATATATACCCACGAGTCCCAGGCGAAGTGCTCCGTCTTGCCGAGATGTAAGCGCTGTTGTCGATGGTCGAAGTAGATTCCCTTGCCATTGTCGCCGCAGGAGACGAGAACGAGCGAAATCTTGCGGGAGGTTCATTTCCTCGATTTCGTGGCAGTGCTTAGGCTTTAGCACTCCAGCGCCCGGATTCCTGTTGCGGTCGCAATAGGCTTGATGCCAGGCCGTGCCCCACGCTCCTCAGGACCCCCAGCCTCCCCAATCTATTTGTTCGGCCTCCTCTTTCGCCTCTATTGCTTCGAGCTTTTTCTTCTGCAAGCGGATTTGATGGTAGGCTTCATACTCTTTTGGGCCACCGACGTAGGCCAGGTTGCGGGCCGCATCCGGGAAAACGTAGTAGGTCTTCCCATCCTTGTGAACCACGGTCACCTTGTCGGGCGGAAGGGTCTTGAGTTTCTGTTGCTGCGCCGCGGTCTTCGGAACGCTTACTCTAAAGCCCGCGGCAATGAGCGAGTTTTCTTTGCTCTGGGTGTTGGCGCAGCCCACCGCCAGGGCAAGGAGTGCGATTATGGGAAGGATTCTGAACGGAGTGAGGATCTGCTTCATGGCTTTCCGGATTTTGGTGTTTGGTTTCTCCGCGCGAGTCGGAGAGGTTGGTCTCCTTGGTCGAGACACGGTGGGCGAGACGAAGTGACGATCGGTAGGGGTTGCCTGGCTGGCACGCCCACGGTCGGAAGCTGTCCGCGCCTTAACGACATGGCCTAATCCGCGCGCGCCGGAACCCGTCCGGGCGTAATTGGGGTCCTCGTGAACCGTGAGGAAGACAAGGCGGACAGACCGTTGCGAACGCCGGAGTTGGCGCGCCGCTTCGATGCCGTCAAACCGCGACATGGTGATGTCGAGCACCATGGCATCAGGATGGGACCGCTCAGCCTCAGCAAGGAGTTCGCATCCATCGTCCACTCTACCGACCACCAAACACTCGCCGGCCAGCGCGTCGACCGTCAGCGCGAGCATCGCCTGATCATGATCGGCCAGCAGCACGCGTAGCCGTTCCGCCGGGTCCGCATCGCGGCTGAGGAGAGCTTTGATCACGGCTCCACGACTAAACCTCCGATACTGTCAAAAAACAACTTGAATTACCTGTGAACTCACGTGTGCCTTTTCAACATTCCATGCTCATGGACATATCGCACCAACTCGGCGCTCGTCTTAACGCCCAGGTGCTCCATGATCGTGAATTTGTGAAAGCCTCCGTGCGCTCGGGCAAATGGAGGAGGTCGGCGATCTCCTTCATTGCGCCGCCTCCCGGAAGCCTTTCGCGATCATCGGGACAGACGAAGCAGGCCACGCCTTTCCCGCTCCCGATCGCGCACGAGCCGGATCATTTCGCCGCCGACAATGGCCGGCGTGCTTGCGCTTCAGGATCGCCGTTTTGGGCAAATCCCGTGCGCGCCTGCAGTCAGCATCTCCTCCATGTCGGCAGGGAGCATCCCCGCCGCAATCGATGCACCCGATGGGGCGGCCTCCTCGCTATGACTGCTGCTGACCGGCTTTGACGATCTCGGCAAAGCCACGAGGTTCGAGACTCGCTCCGCCAACCAAGGCGCCGTCAATATCCGCTTCGCTGAGGAGCTCCTTTGCATTGGATGGTTTCACGCTGCCGCCGTACTGAATACGGACCTTACTGGCAGTGCCGTTATCGGAGAGTTCCTTGAGCACTGCGCGCACATGGGCGTGAGCGTCCTGGGCCTGCGCGGAACTTGCAGTCTTTCCAGTTCCAATCGCCCATACTGGTTCGTAGGCGATCACCGTTTCAAGAAGCTGGTCGGCACTAATCCCGGTCAGTGCGCCGCGAAGTTGTTTCTCGAGAACATCCTTCTCAGTGCCGGCCTCTCGCTCCTCGAGGGTTTCTCCAACACAGAGAATCGGTTTTAGCTCGTTGGCGTGGGCCGCAACAACCTTCCTGTTTATCAGGGAATCGGTTTCTCCGAAAAGTTGTCGTCTCTCACTGTGGCCGATGATGACGTACTTGACGAAGAGTTCCCGAAGCATAGTTGCACTGATCTCCCCCGTGTACGCGCCAGACTTTTCAAAGTAGAAGTTCTGCGCTCCCAGGCGGATCTTTTGTGAACCTCCAAGCAACCCGGAAAGCTTCGCGAGGCCAGTGAATGGTGGTGCAATGACGATCTCCACGGTAGTGACGTCCTCGACTTCCGGGCGGAAGGCGTTAAGAAAATTCTCCGTCTCCGTCAGAGTCATGTTCATCTTCCAGTTCGCCGCAATGATTTTCTTCCGCATGGTATAATTAGGGGGTGACGAGCCCGTGGTTTTCGAGGATCGAGGGATAATCCCTGACTCGTGAATCCTGATCGCTTGTAGGTCTCGGCAGGTTCGAAGTTATTTTTCGCTTAGGTTAGCTACTCCTGGCAGCATTTTGCCTTCGAGCAGCTCGAGGGAAGCTCCACCGCCGGTGGAGGCGTGGCTCACCTTGTCAATCACCTTGAATTTCTTTGCGGCGGTGGCGGTGTCGCCGCCGCCAACGACCGAGATGGCTCCGGCAGCCGTGGCTGCCGCGATGGCCTCGGCCATATTCTTGGTGCCTTCGGCGAAGCGCTCGAATTCAAAGACCCCGGGAGGTCCGTTCCAGATGATGGTTTTCGCGCGTCCAATGACCTCGGCGAAAAGCTGTCGGCTCTTGTGACCGACGTCCAGCCCCGTCCAGCCCGCCGGTATCCCCGCCTTGTCCTCGACCACCTGAGTCTTGGCCTCCGCCTCGAACTTGTCGCCGCAGATAAAGTCGACGGGAAGGTGAATTTTAACGCCTTTGGCTTTCGCTTTCTCCATCAACTCGCCGACGATCTTGGCGCCTTCCGGGTCGAACATACTCTCGCCAATCTCCATGCCCTCGAGCACCTTCTTGAAGGTGAAGGTCATCCCCCCGCCGATGATAAGTTCGTCAGCCTTATCCAGAAGATTTCGGATGAGGGGAATCTTGTCGGCGACCTTCGCTCCTCCCAGGATCGCGAGCACGGGACGTTTCGGGTTTTCCAACACCGCCCCAAAGGCATCCAGCTCCTTTTGCATCAGGAAGCCCGCGACTTTGTCCGGCAGATTGACACCGACAACCGAGGAATGCGCCCGGTGTGCTGTCCCAAAGGCATCGTTGACGTAGACGTCACCGAGCTTCGTCAGCGACGCGCGGAAAGCCTCTGTCTTCTGTGGGTCCGCCTTCGTCTTGGTGCCGTCCTTGTTCTTTACCGATCCCTCCTCTTCGAGGTGGAAGCGAAGGTTCTCCAGCAGGGCGACTTCTCCAGGCTTGAGCGACGAACACGCGGCCTCAATCTCTGGGCCAACGCAATCGGAGAGGAACTTGACGGGTTTGCCGAGAAGTTCCTCCAGTTTTTGCGCGACCGGCTTAAGAGAGTATTTTTCGGTCCGTTTGCCATCGGGTCGCCCGAGGTGACTCATCAAGACGACTGAGCCTCCCTGCTCCAGGATATACTTGATAGTTGGGAGCGCCGCAGTGATGCGTGCCGGATTGGTGATGGCACCGGTCTCCTTGTCTTGTGGCACGTTGAAGTCGACGCGCATGATGGCACGGCGGCCCTTCAACGGAACATCGGTGATCGACTTCTTCATGGGAAATTCGCCCGGCGAAGTTCTAGGCAATCTGCTTGAGCAGATCGACGCAGCGGTAGCTGTAGCCCCATTCGTTGTCGTACCAGCTGACGAGCTTGAAGAAGGTGCTGTTTAACTCGATGCCGCTGCCGGAATCGAAGATGCTTGAGCGCGTATCGTGAACGAAATCGGTCGAAACCACTTCGTCTTCCGTGTAGCCCAGAATTCCTTTGAGATACGTCTCGCTGGCGTTCTTCATCGCCGCGCAGATCTCCTTGTAGCTTGTGGACTTGGTGGTCTTTACCGTGAGGTCTACCACGGAGACGGTCGGTGAGGGAACTCGAAACGCCATGCCGGTGATCTTACCCTTCACCTCGGGACAAACGAGGCCCACTGCCTTGGCGGCTCCCGTTGTGCTCGGAATGATGTTGGTCGCTGCGGTGCGTCCACCCTTCCAATCCTTGCGTGAGGGTCCGTCGACCGTCTTCTGGGTCGCGGTGTAGCTATGGATCGTCGTCATGAGTCCCTCCTCGATGCCAAAGCCTTCCTTGAGGAGCACGTGGACCACGGGCGCCAGACAGTTCGTCGTGCAGCTCGCGTTCGAGATGATATGATGCTTGGCGGGATCGTATTTGTCGTCGTTCACGCCGATGACGATTGTGATGTCATCACCTTTGCCGGGAGCCGTGATAACGACTTTCTTGGCGCCCGCATCGAGATGACCCTTGCACTTTGCCGCTTCGGTAAAGAGTCCAGTCGATTCGATGACGATGTCCACGCCAAGGTCCTTCCAGGGAAGGGCAGCGGGACCTTTGGTAATGGCGAGACACTTGATCTTATTGCCGTTGACCACAAGCGTGTCGTCTTCAGCGCTCCCGTTCGATTTTTCACTGGAGACCTCGCCTTTGAATCCGCCTTGGGTTGAGTCGTATTTAAGAAGGTATGCCAAATTGTCCGCGGGAACCAGATCGTTTACCGCTGCGACCTTGTAGCCCCCGTCCAGGAGCCCTTGCTCCACCATCGCGCGAAACACGAGCCGCCCGATGCGTCCGAAGCCATTGATGCCGATTGTAGCCATGAGAGTATAGGAGTTGATTTTTCTTGTGAGGCTCAGTTAAGGCTCACAAAGACGTAACCGTCAACTCTCAAAAGCGACGATATCTACGCAAAGCCTCATCGAGCAATCTTTGTGCCGCTTCATCGTGAGTCAACCGGCTCGAATCGATGCAAAAGTCCGCCGTTGAACTATAAAGATTGCGCCGACTATTCAGCAGCTCATCGAAGCTCTTGCGAGGATCCGTGGTCAGGAGAAGAGGCCGTTTCCCGCTGCGCGTTGCCCGCTCAAAGAGGGCATCCGGGTTGGCATCAAGCCAAGCTATGATGCCGATCTTTTTCAACGTTTCGCGATTAACTGCACGAAGGATCAATCCGCCTCCCGTAGAGAGAACAATGCCGCAGACACCCACAAGATTCTGGAGGATACGTTGTTCCGCATCGCGAAAGTAATCCTCGCCGTTCTCGGCGAAAATCTCCGCAACACCGCGGCCCTCTGCCTGCATGACAAGCTCGTCGGTATCCACAAAGCGATGACCAATCAGTGCGGAGAGACGACGGCCCACCGAGGATTTGCCGCAGCCCATGAACCCGATGAGAACGAGGTTGGGTACCACCCCTCAAATTCTCATAACATTCCTTGCTCGCGAGCCCTTTTGATCCTCGTAAAGCTCGTATTCGACTTCCTCGCCTTCCTTGAGAGTCTTAAAACCCTTGGCCATGATCGCCGAGAAGTGGACGAAAATGTCGCCACGCACACCGGGATCCACGATGAACCCAAAGCCCTTCTTCTCGTTGAACCACTTTACTATTCCTCTCGCCATATACTTCTGATATTTTCTCCACGGGTCGATAGAAGCAGCACCCAAGCGCACCTATCGTATGCGCATGGAGGCACCAATCGACGCTTCGGAATACTAATTGTCACCTCAGATGGAGCAAACTTCAGGCCAACACGTGTTAGTTGGTGTCGTGATGGGGAGCAAGTCGGACTGGGAAACGATGTGCGAAAGTTCCAAATTGCTGGATAGATTGACGGTGCCTCATGAATGCAAGGTTGTGTCAGCACATCGCACTCCCGATCTCATGGCAGAGTATGCCAAGAGCGCTTCACATCGCGGTCTTCGAGTGATCATCGCCGGGGCGGGCGGCGCCGCTCACCTGCCTGGCATGATTGCGGCGCAAACGCTTTTGCCAGTTCTGGGCGTACCTATTCTCAGTCGCTCGTTGAACGGTATCGATTCTCTGCTTTCGATAGTTCAAATGCCGGCGGGAGTACCCGTGGCCACATTTTCAATTGGCCCTGCGGGAGCTAAGAACGCTGCGCTTTTCGCGGCGGCCTTGTTGGCAAGTGACCATCCGGCGATTTCCACAGCCTTGGAGAACTTTCGGCGCGAGCAGAGTCAGGACACTCTCGAGAGCAAGCTGGACAGTTGAAGACCCGAGTCGTCACAGCGCCCGAGGGGCTTCAGGAAGCCGTGACGCTTCTCGGTTCCGGGGAGCTGGTCGCCTTACCTACGGAAACCGTCTATGGGCTGGCCGCGGCTGCCCTTGATCCGCTGGCTTGCGCCAAGATATTCGAAGTCAAGGAGCGGCCTCTCAACGACCCGCTCATTGTGCATCTTTGTGCGCTGGAATGGCTAGACCGCCTGGCAAATTCCAATGCGCTTTCGGCTCGCTTAGCGGAAGAGTTCTGGCCTGGTCCGCTCACAATGGTCCTGGCACGCACGCCCTTGGTTCCGGATTTGGTCACCGCGGGACAAGGCACGGTCGCCCTGCGCATGAGCGGACATCCAATCTTTCAGCAAGTCGCGCGAATGTATGGCAGCCCCATCGCTGCGCCGAGTGCAAATCGATTTGGAAGCATCAGCCCGACTGCCGCTGCCCATGTGTTGAGCGAACTCGGAGGACGCATCCCGTTGATTGTGGACGGAGGGGCGTGTCTTCACGGGCTTGAGTCGACGATTGTGCTCGTTCGCGACCAAGGTGTGGAAATTTTGCGACACGGTCCCATCACCGAGGAGCGATTGTCTGAAGTAGCAAACATCTTGTCCAGGGAAACGCCGATCGCATCACCAGGATCGATGGGAACGCATTATGCGCCCCGCACTCCCTTACGGATCTTGGGGCCCGGGGATGCCGCCTTGCTCGAACACCTGAGGCAGCATTGGCCCGGCAAAACCGGATTGCTGCTCTGGTCACAGCCCGCCGAGAGCTGGGCCGTTGCCGAGCATCTTAGTCGCGGGCAGGACCTGCGAGAGGCTGCGGCAAATCTTTATGGTGCCTTGCGCCGACTTGACGAAGCGGGCCTGGACCTCATCGTTGCGGAAGGTGTGCCCGAACGGGGCTTGGGCGTTGCGATCATGGAGCGTTTGCGCAAGGCTGCCTCGCGTGACTAACTTGCGCAAGCTCAACACGAAGGCGAGCGCGGTTATTGCCGTCGCGGTCATGTGTTCGCGTGTCCTCGGGCTCGTGCGAGAGATACTCTTCGCGGGACTTTTTGGTTCGGCACTGATGGGCATCTTCACGATCGCTTTCCGCGCTCCCAACTTGCTTCGCGATCTTTTTGCAGAGGGCGCGCTTTCGACCGCGTTCATCACGGTTTTTTCCCAAAGGATGGAGAAAGACGGCGAGCGATCGGCTTGGCTGCTAGCGTCAAAAATGATGACGCTGGCAACCATTTTTATGAGCATCGTCACACTGCTTGGGGTGGTCTTCGCCCAGCAACTCATTAGCGTGCTGGCGCCGGGGTTTGCGCCCCCAGATGCGAAGCTGACGGTTCAGCTTACGCAGATCATGTATCCCTTTATCCTTTTGGTTTCGCTGGCCGCGCTGGTGATGGGGATGCTCAATGCCAGGAATGTCTTTGGCGTCCCAGCCATGGCGTCCAGTTTTTTTAACATCGGCTCCATAGCGGGCGGAGTTTTCTTCGGTTGGTTGATCGATCCAAGTTTCGGGGAAAAGGCTTTGCTTGGTCTCGCGGTGGGTACTCTTATTGGCGGAGTGCTTCAGTTGGCGGTTCAGCTTCCGAGCCTGCGCCAAGTAGGATTTCGATTTCGGCCTGACTTTCGATGGAACGATCCAGGCATCCAGAAAATCCTTGTGCTGATGGTGCCTTCTGTCATCGCCGCGAGCGCCGTGCAGATCAATGTGATGGTAAACAGCAGTTTCGCGTCGCTGGTCGGAAAAGAAGCAGTTTCATGGTTGAATTTCGCCTTTCGTCTGGTGCAGCTTCCTGTTGGCGTGTTCGGTGTGGCTGTCGCAACGATTACGCTGCCGGCTGTATCCCGAATCGCTGTTCACTCGGACCGGTCGGATTTTGGGCCGACTTTAGGTAGGGCTTTGCGCCTGGCGGTATTCCTCACGCTGCCCTCCGCCGTCGGCCTCTTCTTCCTCGCGCAGCCCATTATTGGCGTCATTTACGAACGAGGAGAATTCAGGGCGAACGACACCCTGCAGACAGGTTTCGCGCTGCAATTTTATTCTCTGGGCCTGGTCTCTTATGCGTGCATCAAAGTGCTTTCTCCAGCCTTCTACGCAATCGACAAGAAATGGACGCCGATGTTCGTCAGCTTCGCGGCGATCGGCTTGAATTTCTGCCTCAATTACTTGTTCATTTTTCAGATGGCGTTGGGCCACAGGGGGTTGGCGCTGGCAACCTCGATTTCGGCCGCGGCAAATTTTCTGACGCTGTATCTGCTGATGCATCATAGCGCGGGGCGGCTCGAAACGCGGCGGTTCCTCGGCGCGGTTGGCCGGTGCGGTCTCGCTTCCCTCGCTCTCGGACTCGTCTGCTGGTACGGAGCGATCTATGGAGCTCCATGGCTGGGCAGTCCAAGTCTTTGGCGAAAGGCAGCGGCTCTATTTATGGTCATCGCATGTGCTGGGAGCGCCTATCTTGTCGTGTGCTTCGCTCTTCGTGTCGAGGAAGTGACGACCTTCTGGCGCGTTGTCGGCGCCAGGTTTCTTCGCCGGGCTGACGATTAAGCTCCTGGCAGCGAGAAAGGTTCCGGTTCTTGCGATTGCTCGCACTATCATCAGGCCCCTATTCGCCGTCCTGAACCCGGAGATCAGCGTCCATCTCACGTTACTCATACCCACGCGATTGCCTGCAGATTATTGATTTCTTGCGGAGAGAAGGATCAAATGGAACTGAATTGCGAGTTGGGCCAGATCGCGCTTGCAGACTTCGAGAAACCTGTTCTGTTTCTTTCAGGACAGAGCCCTTGGGGCGTTGTTAGATTGCTAGTTGTGTTGGTAGCGGTGAGAACTGCAGGCTCCCAGCGGCGATTTGAAATCCGATGATCGGGAACAGCCGCAGAGACTCGCCTCAACAAAATAACCATACCTGATGACAACCAAGCTTTACGTCGGAAATCTCTCTTTCGACACCACAGAAAATGACCTCCAGGATCTCTTTGCCGAGAGCGGCAGTGTTCGCGAAGTATTCCTGGTCCAAGATAAGATGACGGGTAAGTCCCGCGGCTTCGCATTCGTGACGATGGCCACAGAGCAGGAAGCCCAAAATGCTGCCAAACTGCTCAATGGGAAAGAATTTCATGGACGCACGCTTACGGTGAATGAAGCTCGTCCCCGCGAAGATTTTGCGGGCACAGGCGGCGCTCGCAATAAGAGCTTCCAAGGGCCGCGAAAAGGCGGTGGACGATCCCGCCGGTTCTAAGGAGGCACAGGCTCGCTTTTGTTTGGCGACCGCGGCGCGCCATGTTTTGCAACAACTCAAGATACACAGCCTTATCATTTGATCGATTCTGCCGTCGGGAACGTCCACTGGGATCCATCCCGTGCTGGCGCGGCGGCAGGTGATGCAGCAATCGAGGTTTCTTGAAGGCGCTCCTCGCCCTCGAGTCGGCTGATTGGGTGTCTACAGCCAAGGCAAAAATTTTTTAAAGCATCCCGCTCGCCTCTATTCGTGTGGGAAAGCTCCGTCAGAATCGATCTCGAACAGTTTGGCGTTTGTTCTATCGCACGATTCCGCGCTTGCTCGCTTCGATGAAGGCAACGAGGTGTGAGATGTGTTCCGTGAAGGGGAGTTCGGCGCGGATGCTTTCGCAGGCTTGCTTGACATTCAGATTGGTCCGATAGAGGAGCCGATACGCCTCTCGCAAAGCGCGAATGTCCTCTGGCTCAAAGCCTCGACGCTCAAGTCCGATTTGGTTGACGCCGCGAATTTCTGCGGGATTTCCGTCCGCAATCATGTACGGCGGAACATCCTGGACGATCTTCGTGCAACCGCCTAGGATCGCATGTCTACCGATACGGCAGTATTGATGGACCCCGCTGAGGCCCCCTATAACAGCGTGGTCTTCAACGATGACATGCCCGGCAAGGGTGCCGTTGTTGGAGAAAACGACATGGTCGCCGACCGCGCAATCATGCGCAACGTGCGAGTAAGCGAGGAAGTGGTTGTGACTGCCGATGACCGTTCTTGTGTCCGGCATCGTGCCACGGTTGACGGTGCAAAATTCGCGGAAGCTATTCTGATCACCAATCTCCAGGTAGGTTGGCTCGCCAGTATACTTCAGATCCTGGGTGCGCTGACCAATAGAACAGAAGGGAAAGAAGAGATTGGCTCGTCCGATCTTGGAAGGGCCAGCTACCGTGATGTGATTTTTCAGAATGCATTCAGCACCGATGACCACGTCCGGACCTATCATGCAGTAGGGACCAATCTCCGCATCTCCGGCGATTTGCGCACGGCGATCAACAATGGCGGTGGGATGGATCATTGGAGGCCCATCCCAAGAACATCCAGGCAGATCATTTATCTATCAATCCGAAGAGCAGTTCCCCCTCAGACACGACTTCGTCGTTAACGATACATTTGCATGCGGCCTTTCCCAGCCGCTTTTTAGCACTAATCATTTCGCAATGGATGAAGAGGGTGTCTCCGGGGAAGACTGGCTTCCTGAATTTGACACTGTCGGCGCTCATGAAGTAGCCGATTTTTCCGGCGTTTTCTGTTTTGTGCATCATGAGCATGCTTGCCACTTGAGCCATGGCCTCCACCTGAAGCACGCCAGGCATGACGGGATGACCGGGGAAGTGGCCCTGAAAATATGGTTCGTTGATCGTAACGGCCTTCACCCCCACAGCCTTCTCTTCTCGGAACTCAACAATGCGATCCACCATCAGGAAAGGGTAGCGATGCGGCAGTATGCGCATGATTTCATTGACGTCGAGGACGGCGCCAGTTGCCGCGACGGGGCGAGGCGCCATGGCAAGGTATTCGGAATAGCGCTTGGAAAGGGAACGGGCCGCCTCGGTATTTGGTCCATGACCCGGTTTGATAGCAACGACGTGTCCGCGTAGACGCCGGCCGCTCAGGATCAGATCGCCGATGATATCGAGGATTTTGTGGCGGACGAATTCATCGGGAAAGCGGAGCGGTTCCTTGCTGAGAACGGTCTCCCCGTGCGCGACGATCGCATTCTCAATGCTGCCACCCTTGATAAGACCTTTGTCGATGAGCGGTTTGACATCCTCGTAGAAGACAAAGGTGCGTGCGGAGGCGATTTCCCGCTCGTAGAAATCAGGATTCATTTCGGCGCTCAGGTACTGCGTGAAACGTCCGTTCGGTCCGACCTGGGTGCATGAGATGCGGAACTTGGAATCCGGCAGGATCATGATGATGGACTCTCCGCTTTGGACGACGATTGACTCTCGCGGCTCCAGATATGAACGAGCCGCCTCCTGCTCGACGATACCTGCTTCCTTAATCATGCCGACATAGGGCGCGGCGCTACCGTCGCCAATAGGAGGTTCGTTGGAATCCATTTCCACCAGCGCGTTATCGACTCCCATTCCGGCCAATGCTGAGAGGACGTGCTCGACCGTATGGATTTTGACATTACCTTCGACAAGGGTTGTCGCGCGCTCGACAGTCTTCACGTTTTCGACGCGGGCTTCGATAATCGGATCGTCGGGAAGGTCGGATCGCTTGAACTTAAAACCGTGCCCAATGGGCGCGGGATGAAGCGTGAGATTGACTTTTTCGCCTGTATGCAAGGCAGTGCCGGTGAGGCGGGCCGAAGATGAAAGGGTGCGTTGTTTTTCCACAGTATAAAATCCAGAACCTCGTTGGTGATCCCCCGCCTGCCGACTCATTCCTTTAGACGACGAAGGATCGACAATCTTGGCTGATCTATGAGGTTGGCCCGCCGGACAGGAGCAGGTCGACGTATTTTTGATTACCTTTGCGGAGTCTGGCGACCAAGCTTCGTCCAATTGCGGCGAGAAGCTCAATCGCGGCGTCCGGGTGCAGAGCTGCAAGCACGCCGAGGGTTGTTCGCGTGATGCATAGGAGCTCGCACGGGTCGGTTGCGGTGACGGTGGCGGATCTGGGTCCGTCATCAACGAGTGCGACTTCGCCGAAGAAATCTCCGGGAGAGAGGCTCGCGAGCTCAATTTCCTCCTGACCGCTCTTCACCGTCACCCGGGCGTTCCCGCTCAAGATGACATACATGCAAAGTCCAACGTCGCCGGCGTTGATGATGCGGTGACCGGCTGGATAAGCTTCAACGGCGCTCTGCTCAAGCAAAGTGTGTAGCTCGTTGCCGTCCAAATCCGCGAATACGGTGAACTTCGCCAGACGCTTGTCATTATTGGGGAGTTTGCGTGGTGATTTTTCCATCGAGCATTGAAATGTGGCGCGCGGCCAGCCGGGCCAGCTCTTCGCTATGAGTAACAATAACAAGTGTTGCAAATTTTTGGGAAGCAATCTTTAGGAGGGTTTCGGCCACCTGCGCGGCGCTCCCGCTGTCGAGATTGCCCGTCGGTTCGTCAGCCAGGAGGATTTTAGGCTGCCCGGCGACCGCGCGAGCGATGGCGGCGCGTTGCATTTCGCCACCGCTGAGCTGATGGGGATAATGATTTCGGCGTTTGACAAGATCGACCAGCTCGAGAGCTTCAGCTACCCGCGGAGCGGCTTTGCGCTCGCCGCGCAGCAGCAGCGGCAGCTCCACGTTTTCCGCCACGGTCATGGCTGGCAGCAGATTGAAGAATTGAAACACGATACCGAGATCATACCGGCGGTACCGAGTAAGCTCGGCATCCCTGGCATCATGAAGCGGAAGATCGCCAATCCAGATTTCCCCAGAATCAGGGGTGTCCAGACCCCCCAGGACGTTGAGGAGTGTGCTCTTGCCACAGCCGCTGGGACCAGTAATTACGACGAAGTCGCCCGAAGGAATTTCCAGGCTGACGTTGTCGAGAGCGCGGATGCCGCCCTCGCCTTTTGCATAGATTCGCGTGACCCCGTTTAACCGAATCATGGTAATTTGGAAACTGACGGCGTGGAGACGAAGAATCAAGTTGAGTTCCAAATCCTGGATGAAACGGAAGATTTTCTAATAGTTGACAAACCTGCCGGTCTCCTGGTGCACCCGACGAAACCCGGTGGGCCAAGAACGCTCTGGCACGGAGTGTGCGAGCTGCTTAGGTACGAACTTGCCACGGGCGGGCAGATCTCCCTGGTCAACCGGCTCGACCGGGAAACGAGCGGGATCGTGCTCGTGGCCAAAAACGCGCGAGCTGCACGCCTTGCGGGATCGGCCATTCAGAGCGGAGAGATGCGCAAGGAATATATAGCGCTCGTTTTTGGCTGGCCCGAATGGCATGAAGAAGCTGCCGATGGTCCGATCCTGCGGCTGGGCGAGATTAACTCATCGGCCGTTTGGCTCGAGCGGGCCGTTCATCCTGGCGGCAGGCGAGCGATCACGCGGTTTCGCGTCGAGAGCCGATTGAATCTCTTTCCCGATCGCCGCCTTTCCGTTTTACGGGTCTGGCCTCAAACGGGCCGGACACATCAGATTCGGGTACACCTTGCCTCCCTGGGTTTTCCGATCGTGGGTGACAAGATTTATGCCAAAGGCAACCTCCATTACCTCGATTTCATCCAGAACGGCTGGACAGAGCACATGGCATCCGAGCTTTGGCTTCCTCGACATGCCTTACACTCTTCGAAACTCTCGATGGAGTTTGGCGGTCGAATGTTCGCTTGGTTCAGTCCCTTCCCCGAGGATCTGCAAAGATTTATTCAGCGATCGACGAAGTAAGCACCACCCTTTCGCTTTGTGCGAGCCCTCGTAGCAACAAGCTAACAATGTCGCTCCTGACAAACCCGCGCCGCTAAGAGATCGCCGAGCTGTCAGCCTTAAGCCGCGGCAACTCTGAAGCGCTCACTTATCGTGTCGATTAACCCTCGTGGCGCCACATGCCCGCAAGATCTCCATAGCTTGGTCGGCGCGGTTGGGCTTGGTCTTGACGAGGACAAACTCGCCATTGTGGTAGAACGTTACCGCATAGGAGTGGATCACGTCCGCCGGCACCTTATAATCGGCAAGATGACCTTTGAAAGCTTCCACAATCCCGTGATGACCGTGATCAGCTCGCTTGGGACGCGCCTCAGGTTTGGCGCTTCCAAAAACCATCGCAGGGGCGTATCCCGGCGCGAACACCACGGGACGGCCGGTATTCGCTGGCTCTCCTTCCACGATCGCTTCATCATACACCGTGTCTTGAAAACCTTCCCGGGCCAAGCGATCGATAGCGTGATCCAGATCCCGGGCGTTGTCGAAAATGCCAACTACTGTTGTCATGGTGAAAATGCGGTTTTTTTCGTGCGGTCCCGGGACAGTGGCACCGGTCGTGAAAGCGGGCAAGAGGATTTTATTGGTAAGTTATACGCTGCAGGACGTGAGCTGGATTCCTGAAAAGATTCCCCTCTGCCGATATTGGTCTCGGGTGGTCAATTGGCTTAACGTTCGGCGCTTTGTCGCTCTCGCAGGATGCCTGCGGCGACGCGTTCAGCCAGACGTTGACGATGTCCCGAGCTTTGGGCGTAACGGTTGTCCTTCGTGTTGGAAAGAAAGCCGAGCTCACAAAGCACCGCGGGTCGCCGATTCTTCCGCAGCACTCGGAAATTGCCACGTTTAACCCCTCGATCGCCGGTCGGGGAAGAGAGTCTGGTCATTTGGAGGATGTTAGAGGCGAGCCGCCAAGATCGAGGACTTTGATAATAGATTTCGATCCCGCGTGCGCGCCTGCGCGGCGTCCAATTGTAGTGGATGCTCACAAAGATGCAGCGCGAGGTCGAATTAGACATCTTAATGCGCGATTCTAAGGGTACGAAAACGTCGCGGGTTCGGGTTTCGATCACGCGAAACCCATGGCTGCGCAAAATGGCCGCCAGCCTTCGCGCCGTATCAAGTGCGAGAACCTTTTCCGGAGAGCCTGACACTGGCCAGCCACCGCGATCATGTCCGCCATGTCCTGCATCGATGATGACGGTGCTGAATTTCCCCGCTCCTCGTCGGTAGGGTGAGGCGCAGGCCGCTAAGAGAACTGTTATGAGCAAAGAAATGGCAAAGAACCAGGACCGGCGAATGGCAGATGTGCAGCGGAGTTCTCTGAGTTTGATCATACCAAATGCCGTTGGGCTCGCGCCCCTGCGAATCAGCGCAAGGTAAGGAAACTCGATCTTATCGCAACAAATTAGTCTCGCGTTGGCGCGACCGAGCAACGAGAGGTGAGAGGATGCTCGCAAAGCGGATAATTCCCTGTCTTGATGTCACCGGAGGGCGGGTGGTCAAGGGCACGAAATTTCTTAATCTCCGGGATGCGGGAGATCCCGTAGAATGCGCAAAGCTCTATGACTCACAAGGCGCGGACGAGCTCGTATTCTTAGATATTACAGCGTCCAGCGACGATCGCGCCACTATGGTGGATGTTGTTGCACGCACGGCGGAGCAATGCTTCATGCCTTTGACCGTTGGCGGTGGGATTCGCTCGGTCGAGGACTTTCGGACGATGCTGCTGGCGGGAGCGGACAAAGTGAGCGTAAATACCGCCGCGATCAGAGATCCTAAGTTGGTTCCGGAGGCAGCCGCGAGTTTCGGCTCGCAGTGTGTTGTGGTTGCCATCGATGCCAAACAAGATGAGCGGCGCAAGTGGCGCGTGTATACCCATGGTGGCCGCACCCCCACGCACTTGGATGCCGTTGATTGGGCCTGCCAGGTCGCACGTCTCGGCGCGGGCGAGATCCTGCTCACAAGTATGGACGCCGATGGCACGTGCGGAGGCTATGATATCGAGCTTACCGCCGCTGTGAGCGCGGCCGTGGACATCCCCGTGATTGCCAGCGGAGGCGCCGGAGCATTGCACGATCTCGCTGAGGTGCTCCTCCGCGGCAATGCGGATGCCGTGCTAGCTGCCAGCATTTTTCACTTCGGCACCTACAGTATCGCCCAGGCGAAGGAGTTTCTCGCGCAGCGGGGGATTGTCGTCCGATTGTAATGCTTCTCGGTTGAGAGGAGGCTCGGCTTGCCTTAGAAATTGTTCATGAGTGAAGATGTGGCGTCCTTCTCCGCAGAGGCCATCTTGAATCGACTGCGCGGCGAAGGGATGCGCATTACCGCAAGCCGGCGAAACATCTTGACCGTTCTCTTTCACGCGGAGAGACCCCTCTCACTGCAGGAAATCCAGGAGCTCGCCGCTTTGGGAAGCGCCGGCCCCGATTATGCCACCGTTTTTCGCATGATCGCTCTGCTTGATCGCTTGCACCTCGTGCACAAGGTGAATCTTCAACGATCGTGCAGCTATTACGAATTGAACGATCCGTCGAAGCACTATGATCATATTGTCTGCACCGGTTGCGGAAAGGTCGTCGTGATCGACATCCCCTGTCCGCTCGCCGAAACGGAAAAGAGGGTGGCAGAACATTACGGGTTTCGTAATCTAAGCCATTCGTTGGAATTCTTCGGGCGCTGTCCGGAATGTTTGGAGAAGTAAAGCGGTGCTTCGGTCTTCTGCCGCGAGCTCTTGGCCAAGCCAGAGCAGACAGGCCGAGGTGGTCGCGACGACGATGAATGTGATGTACGATTGGGGCGATAATCGCGGCCGGTCGCGACATCGATGCGATAGTGATGATCCGTGGCACCAACAGCCGATGCGATGGCCTGTGATCCATCAATCGTCTTCGTTCGCGTTGGAAGCTCACGAGATCGCCTCTCCGCCTTTCGAAGCACGGAGCAATAGATCGCGGACTTCGTGGCCTGTCGTTTGCCTGAAGTCTTCGTAGAACTGTCCCACACCGCGAAAAGACTTCGGCATCGCGAGGCAGATGAATTCATCGGCTTCGGTTTGCAGGCCGGCACACGTTTCTGGAGCTCCGACAGGCACCGCGACAATACATTGTTCTATGTTGCGAAGCCTTAGCGCTTGGATCGCCGCACGCATACTGGCACCGGTAGCAAGTCCATCATCTACCAGAATGATCGTTTTCTTCGACAGCTTTTGAGCGGGATTGGCGCCGCGCAATTCGCTCTCGCGTCTGGTTAGTTCCCGTTTTTCACGCTCAGTAACGTCATGGAGAACAGCTTGCTGAATGCCAAGCGCGGTGAGGACTTTGGAGTTGAGAACTCGCACTCCGCCTGAGGCAATGGCGCCCATGGCCAATTCCTCTCTGCCTGGCACCCCGAGCTTACGCACTAAAAAAACGTCAAAAGGAACATCGAGAGCCACGGCGATTTCGTAGCCGACGGGAATACCTCCGCGAGCCAACCCTAGCGCGAGCACTTCGCGTGGCAGGATGTAGCGACGGAGTCGATCCGCCAGGATTTGTCCAGCCTGGCGCCGATCGCGATAGGAAGTTGAACATTCACCGGTCTGACGCGTGAAAAGGAAGCGAGGTGGTAATATCCTCTGCGCGGCAGAAATCCGCCGCTGGCAGCCAACATAGGCCAAGTCTCCTTAGTTTAAAAGAAGGGTCTTTCCTAGATTACACAGTAAGGAGCTGTATAAGCAATTGGAAAACAGTGAGAAACAGATATTTGAAGCGGGCGCACGTTTCGGAGCGGGAATTTCGACAGGTTTTGAAGATGTATTGCGCGGATGTTGGAGCACTGACAGCAAGTAAATTGACGGGCTTAAACAAGAATACCACGCATCGTCTTTACGGGTTGCTGCGGGCTCGCGTGCTGGAAATGGCCAAAGGCGAAGCCGCTCCTTTTACTGGAAGCGTCGAGGTGGATGAAAGCTATTTCGGGCCGCGTCGAGTGCGCGGGCGCCGAGGCCGAGGATCGGGCCGAAAAGTTGCTGTCATCGGTCTGCTCAAGAGGAAGGGAAAAGTCTTCTGCTCTCCGGTCATGAACTGCTCGAAGGCTGAATTGATCGAGGTGATCCGCGGCCAGGTGCTTCCCCGCAAGAGCACGATCTACACCGATGGCTGGCGCGCCTACGACGGATTGGTGCTGGAAGGCTATAAGCACCATCGCATCCACCATCACGACAATGAATTTGCCAGAAAGCATCGTCATATCAACGGCATTGAGTCCTTCTGGAGCTACGCCAAACTGCGCCTGGCAAAGCTTCGCGGCGTTCGCTGGGAGTACTTCTATGACCACCTCAAAGAAACCGAATGGCGCTTCAATCATCGCCATGATAACCTCTTCAACCTCCTCATCACTAACCTCGGCTCCTCACCTCTAATCTAGGAAAGACCCTAAAAGAATTTGGGGCTGGCGAAGCTATTGATGAATACCTCTGGAACATTGGGAAAGCCTTTTCAAGGAAGGGCTGACATCCACTGAATGGCCGCCGGTCGATTTGCTCGTAAAGAAAGGATCAAAATGGCAAGTTGTGAAGTTTGCGGAAATGACTACGACAAGGCCTTCGAAGTCCTGATAGGTAACGAGCGGCACGTCTTCGACAGCTTGGAATGCGCGATCCATGCGCTGGCGCCACAGTGTCCCCGATGCGGGTGCCGAGTTATAGGACATGGCGTGGAGAAGGGTGGAAAAGTCTTCTGCTGCGCCCACTGTGCGCGAGACGATGGGCCTTCCAAGCTTGAAGATCGGGCATAAGTCGCACGGGCGAAAACCTCAACATCCTCCTCGGCGATCCACCGTCTGTTTGTTGTTGCTGCTCTCCGTGTGCTCGCGTTTAATCGATTCTGACACCGGGGATGGCTCTGCGGGGTTGAAGGAAGGCACCATTAAGATCGTCGCCCTGGTTTAATCGGTTAGGGGCGGTAAGCCTTTGATTCTCCAGGATCGGTATGGAGTTGAAGCTTTCCTTCTCTTCTAAGGAGGACCAAACTTGGGTAATGACATTTCCTGAATGAACTCTAAGAAAACGTCGTTCTTCACCCGATTTGCAAAGTGGACGGCTCGCGCTGCCGGACGTCCCATGGCGTTCTCCATCGCTGTGGGAGCGCTGATTTTGTGGGCGATTTCGGGACCTTTCTTCGGCTTCAGTGATACGTGGCAGTTGGTGATCAACACTGGGACAACGATCGTGACTTTTCTCATGGTATTCCTCATCCAAAACACGCAGAATCGCGATTCGGAAGCCATTCAAGTCAAACTGGACGAGCTCATCCGAGCCGACAAGACGGCGCACAATGCTCTCCTCGACATCGAAGATCTTGAGGAGGCAGAACTCGATAAGATCCGCTCCGATTATGAAGCGCTTGCCGCGCGGGCCAGGGATGAATTGAAGAAGCGGAAGCCCTCTCAGGCGAAAGGCGAGAAGAAGCCGCGACTGAGCGCTTGAACACCTAGCCGATGTGCTGACTTTGGCTTTTCCTTAGCTCTTCTAAGAGGCAGTCCGCATCAGCGGAGTCACCACGGCTGGGACGCGCGAAGGAGAAGACACCGTCGGGCTATACGCAGGGGACGCGGCGAGATCGGATGCCATTGGTCGCACAACCGGTTCGCCAAGCGGCACGGACTGTTCCAAACTGGACATCGCATCTTGTGCGCGGCGCATCTCAGCTAGAGACAGCAGAAAAGCAAGTGTCGACTCTGCGCCTTGATTCTGATTGACCCGGTCGATATGCAAGCCGTCTCGGCAACCACCGCTTTGAGCGTCGTAGAGCGCGAGTCCCAGGTCGTTCCCGCCATGATACCACTCGAAAGCTTTGTTGGCTTGGGAGAGCCAGTAGCGATTTTCGGTGGCTTCGTAAGCCTCTAGAGAGGCGCAGATCATTGCATGGGCCTCGATAGGCTGCTGCTCGAAGAGTGCCGGCTGCTCCCCGCGCTTCCAGAACCCGTTGGAACCAATGGGGCGAAAATGCCCCTCCGGCGCGGTTTCATTTTCGAAAAGCCATCGCAGGCTTCGCAGACCGATTTCAAGCAATTCATGCTCGCTTGCCCAGCGCCCTGTCAGAATCAATGCGTGGGGAAGTCGGGCATTGTCATAGGTGACTGTGTCCTCAAACCAGAGCCAATCTGGACTGGCCTCAGCTTGGTAACGAGATCGCAGACGCTGGGACAATTCCGCGCGAAGCTGATTGGCCATGAGATCGCCGCTCAACTTGCGCAGATACTCGTGCAATCCGATGATCGCAAGGGCCCACGCGCGTGGGGAAGTGAAATCCTGCACCGCGGGTAAGGCTCTTTCAAAAAGCTCCGCCGCCCATGAGCGAAGCGCCTCATGTTGGGAGCGCCCGACGCAGCTTCCCAGCGCCCATAGGGCTCGAGCGTGGCTGTCCTCGGACCCAATTTCTGTTTCCCACTCCCGACGATAGGACATCACTCTGCGGAAGCATCCTCGATCGGCGTCGAAGGCATTTTGCAAGAAGCCTGCATAAATGCTGGTCAAGCGATGGCGTTCAGGAAAGGACTCTTCCAACTCTTCCAGCAACATCATGAGGATTAACGCGCGAGCATTGTCGTCGCTGCAGTATCCGTGCTCATAGTTTGGCAGGGTGTATACTGCGTGCTGCAGCATCCCTGTCCCATCAGTAAGGCACATCAGATGTTCGAACCGCCAGACCGGCAGCGCGACCTGCCGATCCAAAGTAGCTGGTTGGATGCTGCGCACTGTCTGGGTCGAGTGTTCGTAACGCGCCCGATGGAAGCTGCGCATGTAATCATGCGCCACGCTCGACCAGACCATTTTCCGGCCGATGAGGTATGCGCCTTTTCGGATGCTGTGGCGCATCGTCTCGTTGCGGAGGAGATCCCCCGCGGCTTGCCCGATCGCGGAAGCATCTCCAAAAGGGACAAGAATTCCCCGGCCGTCGGCAAGCAATTCCTCAGCGTGCCAATACGGTGTGGAAATGACCGCTTTCCCGGCGCCGAAACTGCTCGCCAGCGTGCCGCTCGTGATTTGAGACTTGTTGAGGTACGGCGTAATATAAATGTCGGCCGCTCCGAGAAACTCTACCAGTTGGTCATTGTCCACGAAGCGGTTGAAGAAAATCACGTTCTTTTCAACACCGTTCTTCTTGGCTAGGAGCTCGAGACTGAGGCGATACGTCTCGCCTTGAGTGGCCACGAGATTCGGGTGAGTCGCACCCAGAACCATATAAACCACGTTGGGAAACTCTCGGACAATTGTCGGAAGGGCGTTGAGAACCTGCTCGATTCCTTTGTTCGGCGAAAGAAGGCCAAAGGTGAGGAGAACTGGCCGTCCTTCCACCCCGAATTTATCCTTGTAGTAGTTCGGATCGATAAAGGGGACGTCCGGAATCCCATGGGGGATAAGATCGATCTTCTCCAAAGGCGTTTCATACACCTCACGAAGGAACTCAATGCCCTTTTCGGCCATGGCGACAACACGGGTCGACAATCTTATCACTTCCTTGAACACCAGCTTTTGCTCGCGCGTGGGTTCGTGCAATATCGTATGCAAGGTGCTGACCACCGGCAGGCGAACATTTCTGAGCAGGGTGAGGAGATGGCGGCCATTAAGCCCTCCATAGATGCCAAACTCATGCTGGAGGCAAAGGACATCAACGTTGGCGAGATTGATAAAATCGGCGGCCCGCCGGTAGGCGGAGATATCCTGCTCGGGGACCTCAAAACGAACTTCAGGAGGATAACTGTATCCCGCGGAGTGATCAGTAATCGCGACGATGGAACTTTGCAGCGAGGGAAACTGCTCGGCCATCGCTCCGCGGAGGTCGGCCGTAAAAGTCGCGATGCCACACTGCCTCGGAACGTAGTCCGAGAGGAACGCGATCTTTTGGACGTCGTCGGGCAGATCCATGAATAATTTTCGAATGCGGTAGAGGCTTCGGCCGCATATTCGACTCACATTACGGCACAGGAACCGAAATGCCCAATGGAATCGCCGGCCGCGCCTCGCCTTTCAGGTGGCTGCGCAGGTGCGCCTCGCCGCAACTTCCCTGCGGAACTCAGGATCCCCAGAGATGTAACTTTTTACCCAGGGTTTGAGCCTGGTCGACGATGTCCTCCTGTAACTTTTTACTCAGGGTTTGAGCCTGATCCACAATGTCCTCTTGGATAGCTTGTGCCTGCTTCTTCGCTTGGGGCCATCGTTTGCCGAAGTCGTCCAAGGTGCCTTCCAGCCAGTCGCGAACGGTTTGCACCGCATCAGGTTCCTTGCGGGGGCGCGGAGCCAGCAATACGCCCACAATGACGCCAATAAGAAGCGCTCCCAGAATAACTGGCAGCGAGTTTTCCCGCACGTATTGTTTTCCCGTATCCAGAGCCTCCTCGGCTTTATTCACCACAGCTTTTAAGGTCTCTTGTGCTTGGTCGATCTCCCGGCGGATCTCTTCCTTGCTAATGCCCAGACGGTCCTGAAGACGGTTGAGCAACTCCTCCTCTCCACCTTGTACGAACGTCAGGTCATCGTCCGTGAGCTGCCAATACTTTTCCTTGAGCTTTCCTTTAATGCGATTCCAGTTGCCTTTGATTTGGAGCGTGTTCATACGACTCTGTTTCGCTGGTACTCCCTCAGATGGATGTGCTGATTGGTCTCGTAAGAGAAGTGGTTGAAACAAGGTCGCGTTCGGCAAGCAGCGATAAACAATGATGAGACCGTCTTGCACATGCTCTTCTTGCCGACCTCAGACGCCCCTGATGTCTGTATCCGTTTGACACCTGACGCACATGTTGCGCTTCAGGCTCGATGTGGCTTTATGAACATCAAGCGCTTCGTTTTCGCGAGTCTTGCCGCGCTGGCACTCTCAGCAGTTTCGGCATGCGACCGGGCTGAACAACCGAGAAGCGAACCAGCCGCGGCTACCCCGACGGCCACGCCAGCCGCTGCGCCCGCGGCTCCAGCAGCACCCGCTACCACACCTGCAGCGCCTGCTACTCACTAAATTCGGCGGTCCTTTTGAGAACGGGAGGAGTGTCTCGTTACCGAGTACGTCCTTGATCGCTCTCGCTGCTCCCGGTGCGATCATCTGAATCCGCCGGACTGTCGAAGGCCGCCTCTTGTTCCGCTCTCATGTCAGGTTTCTCTGGGAGCGGATCTTCAACTAAGTCAGGCAACTTTTCTGCGGCGCGGACTGGGCGAGCGGGAGAACGCCCGCCAATGGGCTTTACGCGGCGACGTTTCATCGTCGTGTATCGTTCCCGCTACCTATTGCGGTTGGATGGAGTCTGTCACTTGATTGAGTCCGTTTCCGCAAGTCGTTGAGGCATCCTGTCCAACACTTTGCTTCGAAGACATGACAAAGAGCATTAATGAAGCCAAAAGAACTCCTGGATATCACAAAGAAAGCAGCTTGGGGCTGGATGGATGATCAAGCGATGACATTGGGCGCGGCTTTGGCCTACTACATGGTCTTTTCGCTCGCTCCGATATTGATCATAGCTATTTCCCTAGCCGGCTTGTTTTTCGGCAAGGAGGCTGCCCAAGGGCAGATCTTCAATGAACTGAGAGTGTTGGTCGGCGAGCACACGGGAAAAGCGGTCGAAGATATAGTTCAGAACGCCAACGCGCAGCCTGGAACGGGTGTGGTGGCAACCGTGATCGGCTTGGTGACTCTCGTGTTTGGCGCCACAGGTGTTTTTGTGCAGCTGCAAGCTTCGCTCAACGCGATTTGGGGGGTTCAACCGAAGCCCGGGCGAGCCCTCGTCCTCTTTATTAGGGATCGGGTTCTTTCCTTCAGCTTAATCCTGGTCGTCGGCTTCTTACTGCTGGTCTCCCTGATTTTGACAGCAGTCATTGCATTTGTCGGCGAATGGTTCGGGGGCATGGTCCCGGGGATTGAGGCCGTTATCCAGCTTCTCAATTCTCTGCTTTCCTTTGCGGTGACCGTCTTGCTTTTCGCGATGATCTTCAAGTTTCTGCCAGACGCCAAGATCGCTTGGCGCGATGTCTGGGTTGGCGCCTTGGTGACCGCAGCGCTCTTTACGCTCGGCAAGTTTGCTCTGGGTCTCTACCTTGGCAAGAGTGGCGTGAGTTCGTCCTACGGCGCCTCAGGGTCACTGATCGTCCTTCTCTTGTGGGTCTACTATTCCTCACTGATCCTTTTCTTTGGTGCTGAGCTGACTCGGGTCTATGCCAATCGCTTCGGTGCCCGTGTAGTGCCCGCGGACAATGCGGTAGCCGTCGAAAGGCAAGTCAAGGCATGAGAAGAGATGTAGGTTGCGCTCGGCGATAATCCCCATACCCGCTGTACCTGGAGAAGCGAGAAATTTTGTGACGTCGTGATTACCTCGAATCTTATCTCGTGCTGGACGTAATAAGAGCACCCGGGACAACAATTTGGCATAATACAACCGCTTGGCTGGTATTTTAAACGAAGACGAGACGCCTTTGGGCGATACTTCCCTTGCAGATGCAATCACCCAAGGCTAGAGCGGGCGCGGCTGAAACGCTTGTTGCCATTTGGAATCTCATTCTTATCGCCTTGGTCATTGCGGCGCTCTTTTTTGGCCGGGACGTGCTCATTCCTTTAGCGCTGGCGGCTCTGCTAACCTTCTTGTTGGCGCCGCTCGTCAGCAGAGTGGAGCGGTGGATCGGCCGAATTGCGGCCGTGCTCCTGGTCGTTACCATGCTCTTCAGTATGATCGGGATCGCCGGGTGGGTGCTTACACGTCAACTGGTGGATCTCGCGACGAGACTTCCGGACTATAAGGTCAATATCAAGACCAAGCTTCGATCCTTCCAAGTGCCCTCTGGAGGTCTTTTCACACGTCTCTCGGAGACCGTTGAGGAATTAAAGAAGGAGCTTCCCGGCTCTCCGGAGCCAACCCCTCCACAATCTCAGGAGAGGACAGCGCCCGCAACCCCAGTCGGGGCGAAACCCGTGCTGCCTATACAAGTGGTCGAGACGTCCAGAGCGAACCCGATTGACCTTGTCCAGACTATCGTGTCTTCGCTGCTTGGACCACTAGGGATGACGGCACTTGTCGTAATTCTCGTCATCTTCATGCTTTTGCAGCGGGAAGATCTTCGCAGCCGGCTAATCCGCCTGATCGGACAGGGGCGAATCAGCGCCACAACGCGAGCGATGGAGGATGCCGGGGGACGAGTCTCTCGCTACCTGCTGATGCAACTGCTGATCAACGTGAGCTATGGCCTTGCGGTCGCTCTTGGGCTTTATTTGATTGGTCTGCCTAACGCCATCCTTTGGGGAACCTTTGCAACTGTTCTGCGCTTTATCCCCTACGTTGGCCCGTGGATTGCGGCCACAGTTCCCATTATCATTTCGCTCGCGATTTCGCCCGATTGGATGATGCCGCTGCTCACCATCGGACTTTTTGTTTCGCTCGAGTTGATCAGTAACAATTTCATGGAGCCGTGGCTCTATGGCGCCAGCACGGGAGTTTCTACCGTGGCACTCATCGTGGCTGTGGTTTTTTGGACTTGGCTGTGGGGCCCGCTCGGCCTTCTCCTCTCAACGCCGCTCACGGTTTGTCTTGTCGTCATGGGCCGGCACGTCCCAAGTCTCGCTTTTTTCAGCATTTTGCTTAGCGATGAGCAACCGTTGACCCCAGCGGAGGAGTGCTACCATCGGTTGCTGGCAGTCGGCCTCAATGAAGCTTCCGAAATGGCGGATAGTTACCTCAAGACGAACTCCCTGACCGCGCTTTATGATTCGGTCTTTATACCCGTGATCATCGCGGCTGAGATCGACAATGCCCGCGCCGCGTTAGATGACGAACAGCGCGACGCTGTCGAGCAGGGTATTCGAGATCTTGTCGAAGAGATCGGGACTCGTCCTGCAGACGATTCCCGTCCTTTTCCTGACGACACCGAAGTCGAGGGCTTGCCGCAAACGCAGGCTCCTGTTCAGCGGGTTTACTGTCTGCCGGCGCGGGCGCAACGCGATGAAATTGCTGGGAGCATGATCACGCAGTTGCTCAAAAATGAAGGTATCGATGCATACAATGCTCCGGCGAAATTGGCCGCTAGCGAGCTGATCAAGTTGGTCGATGAAGTTAACGCCGATGCAGGTCTGCGTTTCCGTGGTGGCGCCTTCCACTATCATCCATGCTCGCTACCTTTGCGCGAAGTTGCGAGCGCAGACCCCGGAGCTGAAAATCGTCGTCGGGCTTTGGGGTGCAACCGAAAACCTGGCGCAGGCGGCCCAACGGTTGCACGATTCCGGGTGCCACCGAAACAGTTACGACACTTGCTGATGCCGTCCTCCAGCTGAGCAACCTTTCGAGGCTTGTGGATGTTTCCGCGGATGGAGACCGCCGCGAACACGTAAGATGAACTTGATTTTTGTGCGCTTTCAGCTGAAAAGCGAATTTGCGCCGGGCGAAAAACTTTGCAGCATTTATTGCGCAAATCTTTGATCAGGGTATTGAGCAAATGCGAGGCAGAATAGTACCGGCTTTGCGGTGAGCCTGCGCAGATAGTCTGCACCTCAACTATGGATTCCTTACCTCTTCGCGTCGGCCTTGCAGGTTACGGCAGCTTCGCGCGATTTCTCGAACAATCGTGGAATTCGCTGGAGGGCGTGCAAATCGTCGCGGCCGCATCGCTTCATGATAGGCCAAATCACATGCGGTGTTACGAACACTGGGATGGTCTACTCACCGACGAGGAGGTCGATCTGGTAGCCGTCACCACTCCGCCGAACTTGCATGCCGCGATCGCCGGAGCGGTCATGGAGGCCGGCAAGCACGTGCTTGTAGAAAAGCCGGTAGCTACCGCGCTGGCCGATGCGCATCGGCTTGTGGAGATCAGGGATCGCACCGGGCGCGTGGCGACGGTTGATTTCCTGATGCGGTTCACTCCGATCGCCGAAATTCTTGCCCTTTGGAAACACGAACAGCCTTTCGGGCGGCTTCGACGGGCCACGGTGGAAAATCACGCTCAGGACGAGACTCTTCCGCAGGGACACTGGTTTTGGGACATAGCCCAAAGCGGCGGCATCCTCGTAGAGCATGCCGGCCACTTCTTTGACCTGATTGGGTCCATGACTAACGCACGAGCCGTCAAAGTCGATCGCTGGTCGCACCGTCGACCCAATGGGATGCAAGAGAGCATGCTGGCAACAGTTTGCTATGACGATGGCTTGACCGCCACCCAGTACCACACCTTCAGTCGGCCCCTCTTCTTCGAGCGGACAACGATCCGGCTCTGGTTCGATCTTGCCGAAATGGAACTTGAGGGTTGGTTTCCCCTGTCGGGCAGAGTCCGCGCACTGGCGAACGCCGCCACCGAGCCCGCCTTGGCACATGTTGCCTCACTTTACGGAGACGGGGCGCCGTTCCGTTCCCGGTCGCACCGCCGCCTTGCCACATCCAGTGCGAATTAGCGGTGAGTCCTTCTACGCGGCCGAGGAGATCGAAGGGACCTTCGACATTCGTCGCCCAAAAATGGAAGTCTATGCGGATGCCGTGCGAGCGATGCTTACTGATGTTCGTGCTGCTATCTCGGATCCGACTCACCAACTTCGGGTAACACTGGAATCTGGTGTGGAGGCTTTGCGACTCGCGGTTGAAGACACCCCTCTGAAGACGCCTTCCGTTTGAGAGAGAAGCGCAGTCAAGTTTAGCAGAGCAGGCCGCTCCCGCTCCGCCTAGCGTGCTCGTTCAGTAACAGCGCTTTCGTCACGCCGCTTTTTGCAGGCGCTCCAATATGCGGATGTGCTCATCGGATTGGGGGAGGAGACTCGAACGGATCATCTTCTTGCAACCATCTTCCACTCCCTCTTCGGCGAGGGCTGCTTCGTAATCGCTCTTCCCACTCCTCTCGGGCTTCGAGGGCGCTTCGATTCGGTCGAAGTCATTACTTACTAATTACCAGTATTTTGCAACATGCACAATTGGTTGTAGTCGGCGAATCATAACCGTTGTTCATAATCGATCCAGGGAAATCCACCAACGTTCGCCAAGTGTCTTGCGCCATTGGCTATGTCGTGAAATATCACGATATGAACCGACGGCCCTTATTGATCTGATACGGCAGCTGCTGACCTGCTTCAATCGGCACCCGTCGAACGGGACCGATTTGTTTCCCATTTCTGTCACTTCCGGCGGGAGCAACTTCCAAAACTGCTAGGAGCGGGTGGACTTTGAGCGTCTCGCCAAGAAGAATTCTATCGCGGGAGATTGTTCACGCACCCCGTGACCCAATCTCCAAGCTTTATTAAACGTTTGAGTGAATCACTTCAGCGCGCTTCCGATTCGTAATCGATAGGTCACGGGTTCAAATCCCGTCGCTGGCTCTATTTATAATCAATAACTTGCAACGTTTGACGCTATCCTGCGAAACAAGCTGTGGGCCATTTGCGGGCCATTCTGTTCGGCGAAAGGACATGCCGATGCCTCGTATCGCAGAGCTGCGAATCATGCTCAACATTGCCTTGCTCGCTCGCTCTTAGCTGGCCGCTATTGGGAGAATATTTTTTATTTGCCGCGCCGAGAAGGGGCACCCCTTTTTAGCCGGGGTGGCAATCGCTGCAGGCGCTCGAAAGTGGCTCCCATACCAGCAGAACGATGACGATGCTTCGGCCTCGGCCCCGGAACTTCAGGCCCGCAGGGAGTGTCGGCTAGTCTGCGAACGCGCAGGCAATGGTGGGAAAGCATATCGAACACTGCCGCGGACTACGGACGCCGCCGCGAATTATACGAGCGGTTCGATGCCGACATTTCCAAGCTTCTTTCCGAGCGTGGATACTCTGTCCCGAAGCAAGCCCCGAACATTTGGGAGATGCTCAAGCGCATCGGCGAGGCACATCTCTACCAGTTCTACATTCTTCTCTTCGCAAACAGCCACACCAACTTTGAGGCCGGCGGACTCTATCGCGAGAATCTGGGCTGCGGGAAGGGGGACTCGAACCTCACCGGCCCTGCTTCTTCCGCAATGGTCCAGTGTAGGTCAAAATCTGCTTGTCATCCAGAAGTCGCTTCCGCAATTTCTCGTAGTCGACGTCCTGCACGTCCGCGCCGGTGTCAATTGCCAGGCTGGCGGCCGTGGCGGCGCTCTGGCCAAGGATCATGAACACGGGTTCCATGCGAATCGAACCGAATGCCACGTGCGACGCGGAGAGCGCCACCGGGACCAGTAGGTTCGTGCACTCGCTGCGCCGCGGCACGAGCGCTCGATAGCCGATCGGATAGGGATCGACCGGCTCCGCGAAACTCCCTTCATTCCGCACGGCTCCGTCCACGACCGTCATCTGGCAATGGTGAGAGTCCATGTTGTACGAAGCCAGGCCGACGGAATCCTCAGCGATCCGATCACCCTGGCAGTTCGCCTGCGTCATCACGTAATCGCTCACCATGCGGCGGGCCTCTCGAATATAGAGTTGATGCGACCAGCCGCCGGTCTCGACGTATTCGCGCCGCGGCAGACCCCATTGTCGAAACTCGGCCCGCCATTTCTCGGGAATCCGCTCGCTGTTCGCGAGGAACCACATTAGGCCGATCTGATAGTTGGCGTGAGCCTGAAAGATTCGTTCCCGTTCGATCCAGCCGGCGTTGGGCCAGCCGTGATTCCCCCCACGAAGTCAGTAAAGTAGGCGCCGCCGAACAGGGTATGGACGTTGGTGTCGATGCCGAACTGCGGTCGCGGGTCGACGCCCGCTTCGAACAGCCGCGCGAGGATTTCGTACTGCTCGGGGTCGTAAGCCGCCGGTTTCGGGATGGGGAGTGGATTGTCCTTGGTCAACCACATCCGGAAGCAGTACGCTTGGATTCGAGCATCTCCCTCCCCCAGTTGTCCCCAATGTTCGTTGATCCGCGGCAAGAGTCCGCTGGCCGGGTTTCCCGGTTCTCGGAAAGGATCGATCGAAGTGCGATAGTTGTGGCCGCCGGTGCCGGGGGTGCGGATCCCATTGAGCGATTCCCCATAAATCGAGATCCCCTCGCGTCCGGCCGTCCAGGAAACCCCCGCGCGGGCCAGCAGGTCTCCTTCGTATGTCGCATCGATGTATTGTTTCGCCTGAACCTCCAGCCCGTTTTCCATTGTAATCGCGACGATGCGCGCGCCATCCTTGCGAACCCGATCGAGATGACTCAGGAGAAACACCTCGACCCCTGCCTGCTTGAGCATTTTTAAATACTGTTGCTCAGCGATTGACGGACGAAAATCCATTTGGCCCACCGCGTTGTAGAACTCGCGTGCCACGCCGCCGCACAGCAACTCTCCCTCGCCATGCGGTGAGTTCAAACCTCCGGAAGTCAACCCCCCGATGTGCTTGCCGACCTCCAGCAGCACCACGCTTCGCCCCATCCGAGCCGCCTGCACCGCCGCGACCGCGCCGCCGCTCGTCCCGCCGTAAACGCAGACGTCGCACTTCACGATCCGCGGCTCGGTCCTCTCTGCGGGATAGTAGTACCGCAGTCCAGGAATCGCGGGCTGCGGCAGACTTGGCTGCGCAAGCAAATTCGAGCCAGCCAGGAATCCGATCAGCATGCAGCCAAGGCGAATCAGAGATGTGGGCGTCATGGTGTCAGCCACTTTCGATCGACCGGAAGTTACGGGAAAAGTTCCTTGAAGTCGTTGTGACACGAATTCAGACATGACTCCGCTACTGATAGGAGATCGCTTTTGGCCCTCCCGCGCGCGTCTGGTGGGAATCCGAAGCCAGAGCTTTCCCGGCGACTATGATGACGCAATGGTGCGTGGAAGTCGATTCAGGGGTGGGCACCTTTTGAGGTGGAAGGAGGCGGGTCAGGGCACATTTCAGCGTCAAGAAGTCGCTTGCACCCCTAATGGGCGGATACGACAATGGCAACAATCGAGACGACGAGCGCAATAATCGAGACGACAACCGTCCATTTCGCGATCCGCCTATCTGTTTCGGCGGGGTCTGGGGGCGCGCTCAAACGAGGCGACATTGCTCATGGTGGCGCGATGCCGTCATTGAAAATGTGACGAGCGCGTCAATTTTGCGATTCAGCAGCCTTCCTCTACGAGTCATTCTAATTTTGGTCCAATAACTCGAACCAAATTCTGTAAGGAGGTTTCCACCGGCTGTGGAAAGTCGGTGCTTTTCGGCGCCTTTCCAGATAGTGCGCGAACCTCCGACGCGGCAGTTAGCCCCTCAACCGGGCTTTTTAGCCTTAGCCCCGGGCAGATGAGTTGGTACCAGCGCAAGCGCGACGAGTTGGGTATGTTCATCCTGCGCGAATATCCGAAGCGCCTTCTTCACGATTTCCCAAAGATGCCCTCCGCGTCCCCGCAGTAAGAAAGGTATTCGTGCCGAGGAGATTGGCGGCGCTCTGGACGGCATCGGCAAAAACACCACAAGCCCCTGTTTCGGCGTCTGGCTTACCACCCATCGAACGCACATTCTCTTCAAGGCTTTCTATGGCATCGGCGTGTTCCTCACGGATACGACTAAGTGCTGTCGACGCTCGTCTCGCAGCAAACGGTTACTAACGTCAATGCAGAGTCAGGTTTCATGATCTGTGGAGATAAAAGTTTGCTACGGAATACGAGCGACCGGAAACAACAGATGCCTTGACGGGAACTGAAAATCCATCTTTTGTGCTGTCCGGCGATCAGCGCGTCCGAAGACGGAAACTTCCTAACTGAGCTTAGCGTCGCTTATCAAAGCTTGTTATTAGACAACTGAATTCATTGTTGGCTTTGAGAATCATATCGAGCAGCCGGGCAGCCTCTCTTGCTTCAGGAGCGCCGCGTCTGACAAGGCGAGATGAGAGGGCTCCGGCCGCTAAGACAGTTCCGGCTAAATGCTGGCTTAGCTGCTCGTGCGGAGTTTCGTCTCTTCTGATTGGGATCTTCTCGAACGGCTTCATAATCATAGGCGGGCATCCCTTATGGCCAGACGCGCTTCGAAGTTGCGAAACGTTAGTCCTTGCATCTTTTCGCGAATGGACTTCCTGGCTTGCAATGATGGCTATTGCTGGCCACATTGTCCTGCTTACAATTGGCTTTTCGTCGACCGG
Source organism: uncultured Verrucomicrobiae bacterium (assembly GCA_963744345.1). Taxonomy (GTDB): domain Bacteria; phylum Verrucomicrobiota; class Verrucomicrobiia; order Chthoniobacterales; family Terrimicrobiaceae; genus DASTFP01. Next base: position 77,654 of record CAVUTD010000004.1, on the reverse strand, counting down.
GAGGATGCTGCGGCTTCCGGATTGACTTCGCCTTCGGCAATCGTGGTCAGCTTGCGATCGGCCTCCGCTTCCTCGTCGAGGGTAGCTTGCAGCTTCTCTGCAGCTTCGGTTTCCCCCACACGCATGGCTAAGGTGCGCGCGGTGCCGTAACCCGCAATTTCATAATGCTCAACCCGCTGCGCGGCGCCGATGAGCCCCGCGTCCCGAACGTCCTTATCGCCACCGGCCTTGACATAGTCTTCGCCCTCGGCAATCAAACCTTCCATCGCTTTGCAAGTCTCGCCGCTAGGCTCCTCGCCCAAGGCCTCGAAGATCTCCTCCAGTCTGCTAATATGACCTTCGGTTTCCTCCAGATGGTCTGTAAAGGCCGCCCTCAGTTGGGAGGAACTCGCAGCTTCAGCCATCTTCGGCAGCGCTTCGGTCAACTGCGTCTCCGCACTGTAAAGGTCGCGCAGTTCGTTGAGGTAAAGATCCCGCAATGTTTCAAATGTTGGTGAAAATAGTCCCATAATAGTGTTGATGTCGACTGAGGTTCGCGACCTAGATGGCACGTAGCTCTCAGGAATGTCCTGAAGGAAATATAAGGCTGACCTCGCGCTCTCATGGACTCTGAACTGGAAGGCACGCTGATGTGAAAGCATAGTCGGCGAGCTCAGAGCATGCCACGCACGTGTGAGTGAGGATTGGCTACCTCGCGGGCCTTCGTTTTAGGATCCATTGCCCGCAAGTTCGTCGTAAATTAACAACAGTTGATCCACTCTATGGCGGCAGCTGTGCCGGCTGTGAACGCTCCTCAGACCCGAGGTGGCCAGCGAATTAGAGAGCTGCGCGTCTTCCAAGATTCGCTTTAAATGATGCGTCATCTGTTCCCCATTCCGGGCGAAGAGAAAATCCCTTCCTGGACAAAAAAGGTGCTCCGAGTCCATCCAGGGTCCAGAGACAAGTGGAATGCCGCAAGCCATCGCTTCGAAGGGGCGAATGGTAGGAATTCCGTGGAGTTGGCGGGCATAGGGTCTCCGCGGGACGTGAACAGTTACGCGAGCTCGAGCGAGCGCGGAAGGCGCCTCGGCATTGGCTAGCCATCCCCCATAGCTGATCCCGGCGCTCGCCAGAGCGGATAATCCTTCCGCCGGATAGCGAACCCCAAAGACAATGGCGTCAAGGCCGAGACGTTGGACAGGGCGAATCAAGAATTCTAGCAATTCCGCGGAACGTTCGCCATCTCCCCAGTTTCCGATCCATACCAGATCCAGATCTTTCTTTATGGAGGGAAGCGGATGAAATATTCGAGTATCAGCTGCTTCGTGCCAGGTCCACACTCGACGTGCCCAGCCCTTTTCGAGATAAATTCGGCGAAGGATCTCGCCGAAGGCCAGGACACCATCGAAATGACGCAGGTCAAATTGCCCCATCGACGCCGGATCGGTCACGGCGCGGTGATGCGGGTCGTGAAACAGCAAGATGAATTGCCTTTCTCTGGCCCGCAGAGCGCCCAGTTCCGCGACAAGCGCCGGGGAGTTCCACTCCTGAACGACGACGAGATCGGCATCGGCTAATGCTGAGCAAAGTTCAAGATTCTCATACTGCTCGACCCGAACTGATGGGAAGCGGCGCCGGAACGCCTCAATGACATCCGTGCGTTCACGTAAAGCGTTCGTTAAGCTCCAGCAGTTCTTTTCTTCGTAAACGAGCACATCGTTTCCCCGCTCGATCAATTCGCTCACAATTCCGCGCAGAAAATGGGCGTGACCGTTGTTCCAGTCAGAGATGATCGAGTGGCAGAAGAGACGAACTTTCAAGGGATCGCGAAGCGGCGACAGCGGTCAGGGATAAACGACGGCCTTCATAAATCCTTCAGGCCTTAGCTGGGCCAACTCAAATGCAGTCCCGAGTTGGTCAAGGGGAAGGTGGTGGGTGAGAAGCGGCCCTGGGTTGAGCGTGCCTTCGACCGTGGCAACGTAGGCGCGTCGCATCCCTTCGGTATAAATGGCCGGGTCGCGCTCGTGAGCATTGATCACATCGATTCCTCTCCAGTTCCATAGCTGCATGTCAACTTGTCGTGGTCCATCCTGATGATATCCGGCTATGACCAGACGTCCTCGGGTCTGGGTCAATCGAGCAGCAATATCCAACGGTGCCTGCTTGCCCGTCGCTTCGATCACAACGTCGCACATCCGGCCCGCAGTCAGTTGTTCAACCTTTTCCTGACAGACCGCGGGTTCGGCGGAAGTCACCATCTCGAAAAGTCCGAGGCTTTCGCGAACACGGTCTGAGAAAGGCCTGCGCGCTACGGCAATCACCCTAGCCCCCGTGTGGACGGCGAGTTGAATGAGCAAACAGGCTAAGAACCCGCTTCCGACGATTGCCACCTGGCTAGCCATTCCGATTCCCGCCCGATCGAAAATATTCCACGCGCAAGCGAGTGGCTCGCCAGGGATACAAGCGTCTCGGAGTTGTTCGGGGATGCGCACAGCGTCGCTGGCACATGCGAGGTCGTATTCAGCGTAGGCGCTATTCGAAAAGAAGGCCACTCGATCCCCGGTCTGCCAGCTATCTACCCCTTTGCCTACTTTCGCGATTGTCCCTACACCTTCATGGCCAAGTTCCCCTGGTCTTGTCGGATACGTGAACCAAGGCTTTCCTTCCCAGCGAGGGATATTCGATGCGCACACTCCGCACCCTTCCACCCGAACCAATATCTGATCGTGCTCAGGGCAGGGCATGGGCGCATCCACGATTTCTACCCTGCCGGGAATTGAAATTATTGCGGCTTTCATCTGGTGAGAGGCTCTTACGTTGACAAAAGGGTTCGTTTTCCCTTCGTTGGGACAGGACCGTATGCTCCTATCTGAAAAAAGGATAGGGTGAATACCTGATGCAGTGATGAAGCCATGACCTGACGAAAAAGGTCGGGGAGCGCTGCGAACGTGTTGCGGCGAGCGGATCCAACCCCTGCTCCCGAGCTGAGAAATGCCGAAACGAATTCTAATTACTGGTGGCGCGGGCTTTGTCGGTTCGCATCTTGCAGATGAGTTGCTGGACAAGGGCTATGAAGTAAGAGCTCTGGACAACCTCTCGCCGCAAGTCCATCGAGAAAGTTCCAGTCGCCCGACCTATCTCGCACCAGAAATAGAGTTGATTCGGGCAGATGCAAACGATCGGCAGGCGGTCTGGCGAGCTCTAGATGGGGTGGACGCGGTGTATCACCTCGCGGCAGCGGTGGGGGTCGGTCAAAGCATGTATAAAATCGCTCATTATACCGAGGTAAATGCTGGTGCGACAGCGGTGCTGCTGGAAGCCCTCGCCAAGCGTCCGGTTGAGCGGCTTATCGTGGCCTCGAGCATGAGTATCTATGGGGAAGGAAGCTATCGGGCAGTTGATGGTTCCCATTTTGATCCTGGCAGCCGCACACTCGAGCAGCTCAAGGCTCGTCAATGGGAACTGCTCGATGGCGATGGTCATCCGCTGATTCCTTTGCCTACGCCCGAGAGCAAGTGGCCCACCTCTCCTTCAGTTTATGCGATTTCAAAATACTACCAGGAACGGCTCTGCATGACCGTCGGCCCCGCCTATGGGATATCAACGGTAGGCCTGCGATTCTTCAACATTTATGGTCCGCGGCAAGCGCTCTCAAATCCTTACACTGGAGTGCTTGCAATCTTTGCTTCACGACTGCTCAATAATCGCCGACCACTGGTGAACGAAGACGGTGCTCAGCGACGCGATTTTGTGAATGTGCGCGATGTAGCTCAAGCCTGCCGCCTGGCCCTCGAGATACCGCAGTCTGCTGGTCATGTCTTCAATGTAGGTAGCGGCGAGTCGGTCTCCATCCGCGAGGTCGCCGAGATGATCGCCTCGGCTTTGGGCAAGGACCACATTGAACCGGAAATTACTCAGCGTTACCGAGTCGGAGATGTTCGGAACTGCTTTGCCGATATTTTTTTAGCGCGTTCGCTGTTGGGCTACCGACCCAAGGTGCGACTTCGGGATGGTCTTGGCGAACTGGCGGCGTGGCTTGAAGATCAGACTGCTGAAGACCACGTTGACTTTGCCGCGAACGAGCTGCTCGTCCGGGGACTGGCGGCATGAAGGCCGCGCGAAAAAATGCACCGGTTGTTATCACAGGAGGAGCCGGGTTCATCGGGTCAAATCTTGCCGACCGTCTCCTGGCGGCTGGTGAGGAAGTCCTGATCCTCGACAATTTGTCGCGGCCAGGGGTCGACCAAAATTTGCGCTGGCTATATTCTCGCTACGGGGCCCGCCTTCATCTGAGTCGTCACGACATTCGGGATCGTGCTGCCGTAGGGTCAGCCATCAAGCTGGCATCTTCTGTTTTTCATCTTGCGGCACAAGCCGCCGTCACCACGAGCCTCGTTGATCCAAGCCTTGATTTCGAAGTGAACGCTGCAGGAACACTCAATCTGCTTGAAGCTTTGCGATGCACAAACGCTTCGGCTCCTTTAATCTTCACCTCGACCAACAAGGTTTACGGCGGCATGGAGCGATTGTTGCTCGAGACCGGGGACACCCGCTATGTGCCCGCGAGTCGCAATATCCGAGAGCGGGGTTTCAACGAGTCTCAGCCGCTCGCCTTTGCCAGTCCTTATGGATGTTCGAAGGGCACATCAGATCAATACATTATTGATTACGCGAGCAGCTTTGACCTGCAGACGGTCGTTTTTCGAATGAGCTGCATCTATGGACCCAGGCAGATGGGAACCGAGGATCAAGGCTGGGTCGCACACTTTCTTCGACAAGCTCTCGAGGGATCACCGATTACCGTTTACGGCGACGGCCGGCAAGTAAGAGATCTTCTCTTTGTCGAGGACCTGGTGGAGGCGTTACTTTTGGCTCGCGAACGTAGTCATCTGATTTCTGGCGAAGCTTTTAACATCGGTGGTGGCCCCGCGAACACCGCCAGCATCCAAGAGGTACTCAGGCTGATCGGCGAGCTTGTTGAACGCGACCTTGCGCCGGAATACGCAGATTGGCGCCCTGGGGACCAGAAATATTATGTGAGTGATTGCACCAAGTTCGAAACGATCTCTGGCTGGACTCCCGTGACGTCGGTGGAGGACGGAATGCGCGCGCTGCATTCCTGGATGCGGGACCAAGAACCTGTGAACGTCAAAGACCTGGTCGCCTGAGATGTCGATGAAGATCGTCATGACCGGTGATGGGCTTGGCGGCGTGTGGAACCACGTCTTGGAGCTCGCCCGCGGTTTACAGAGCGGCGCTACGATTTATCTCGTAGTGTTTGGCGGAAAGCTTTCTCAGACGCAACAGGAAGAAGTGTCTCGCCTTTCCCATGTGCACTGTACCGAATCCGAATTGCGTCTAGAATGGATGGAGGATCCTTGGGAGGATGTCGAAGCTGCGGCTCAGCTTTTGCATGGCTTGGTGAGCGAGGTCAACCCGGCAGTTATCCACCTTAACGGTTATGCGTTAGCTTCAAGAGTCCAATGGCCCGCACCTGTGGTAGTAGGTGCGCATTCTTGTGTGCTGTCTTGGTGGAACGCCGTGATAAGGGAGCCGGCCCCGCCACGACTGGATCGCTATCGCCAGGAGGTGGCGAACGGCCTTGCCGTGGCGGATTGCGTGGTCGCTCCCACTCACAGCATGCTTCGCGATCTTCGGCGCATTTACAATGTTGATTTCCCTTCCCGGGTGATCCCCAACGGAGTTGATCCGGTTCACTTCGCGGCGGGCGCCAAGGCTCGGCAAATACTGTCTGTGGGGAGGGTGTGGGACAAAGCGAAGAATTTCCAGTTACTCGACTCCATCGCGGGCAAGCTGGAGTGGCCAGTCCTGATCGCAGGCGAGCCCGTCTGCCCACTTTCAAATACTCAAAGCCGCTTCATGCATGTTCACGCTCTGGGCAAGCTGAGCTCCTGGGCGATTCGCGAGGAGTTCAACCGTGCTTGGATCTATGCTGCGCCGGCGCTCTATGAACCCTTCGGGCTGGCCGTGCTTGAAGCCGCCCTCTCCGGTTGTGCACTCGTTTTAGCTGATATTCCCACCTTTAGAGAGCTTTGGCAGGGCGCCGCTGTCTTGCTCGATCCTACAGACGCTCACGCGTGGGAAGCCGAGCTCAAGCGATTAATTCGCGACGAAGAAGCGCGAGCAGCGCTTGGTCAAAAGGCGCGCGCACAAGCCAACAACTTCAGTCGTCAGGCGATGTGCGCTAGCTATTACGATCTCTACCATTCCCTCTCCGGAGGCAAGCGAGAGCCTTCCAGCCAAAAGGCCGCATGAACATCGCTTTTTTCGGCTCCAGCCTGCTTTCTGCCTACTGGAATGGAGCTGCCACATACTATCGCGGGATTATCCGAGCGCTTCATGCCCGCGGGCATCGAGTAACCTTCTATGAACCGGATGCCTACGATCGTCAGCAGCATCGGGACATCGAACCGCCGCCATGGGCAAAATCCGTGGTATACGAAGCTACGGAGGAAAGTGCTCTTCGGCACGTCCAGCACGCTCGGTCTGCCGATTTGGTGGTGAAAGCAAGCGGGGTGGGCGTCTTCGATCCGCTGCTCGAACGCGCCGTTTTGGATCTTCGTTCGGAGCAAACCATGGTCGCTTTCTGGGATGTCGATGCTCCAGCGACACTCGAACGCTTGCAGGCAAACGGCGCCGATCCCTTCCGTGCACTCATTCCCCGCTATGACCTCATTCTGACCTATGGCGGCGGCGCACGCGTGGTGAACGCCTATCGAGAGTTTGGCGCTCGTGAATGTCGGCCCATCTACAACGCACTCGACCCCGACATCCACCATCCCGTACTCCCCAGGAGTGAGTACCGGTCGGACCTTTCCTTTCTTGGCAATCGATTGCCCGACCGCGAAAGACGGGTCGAGAACTTCTTCATCGAGACGGCCAAGGCGAAGCCGAATCTTTCTTTTCTCCTAGGTGGAAACGGGTGGCATGATAAAGGTCTTCCAAGCAACATGCGCTTGGCCGGACACGTTTTCACCGGCGATCATAACGCTTTTAATTGTAGTGCGCGAATGACCCTGAATATCAGCCGTGAGAGCATGGCGCGCTTTGGATTCTCTCCGGCGACGCGAGTTTTCGAGGCAGCCGGCGCTGGAGCCTGCGTCATGACGGACTTTTGGGAAGGTATCGGAGAATTCTTTGAACCAAGGCGAGAGATTTTGGTTGCGCACAATGCAGACGAGGTAGCGTTGCTTCTGGATGCAATTTCTCCGGAAGAAGCCCGTAACATTGGACGGAGTGCCCTTTCGCGCGCGCTTGGCGAGCATACGTATGCCCACCGCGCCGATGAATTCGAGAAGCTTTTCGAAGCACGTTGTTTAGCATGAATATCGTTATCCTGGGATTATCAATCACCTCTTCCTGGGGAAATGGTCACGCAACCACGTACCGTTGCCTGGTCGGCGGACTGGGTGAACGAGGACATAGCATCTTGTTCCTCGAGAGAGACAAACCATGGTATGCTGCACATCGGGATTTTGCCAATATCCCGGGCTGTGAAGTATGTCTTTATCAAACCCTCTCCGAACTCCGGGAACGCTTCCAAGACGCCATTTGCGAGGCTGACGCGGTCATCGTCGGATCGTACGTGCCGGATGGCATTATCCTCGGAGAGTGGGTGACCTCTTTGGCCGAAGGAGTAACCGCCTTCTATGACATCGATACCCCCGTCACCATTGAAGCCCTACGCGAGGGTAGTTGTGCTTATCTCAGCGGGGAGCTCGTAGGCGCCTATGACATTTACCTTTCCTTTACCGGAGGACCGATGCTGGCGAACTTCGAGCGCCTGTACGGAGCGCAACGTACTGCACCCCTTTATTGCTCGGTAGACCCTGAACTTTACTTTCTCGAACGCGTTCCCCGGCGCTGGGAACTCGGCTACCTGGGTACATTTGCTTCGGATCGACAACACGCGCTGGAGAGCTTATTGCGCGCGTTGGCTAGAGAAAGTGCTCAGCGATTTGTCGTCGCAGGTCCACAGTATCCCAAGGACATCACCTGGCCGAAAAACGTCGATAGGATCGAGCACCTCGGGCCGACAGATCATCGCCTCTTTTACTCGCAACAGCGCTTCACCCTCAATCTCACCCGGGCTGCGATGATCAAAGCGGGTTACTCGCCGAGCGTTCGCCTCTTCGAGGCGGCGGCTTGTGGTGTGCCGATTATCAGCGATCGATGGCCGGGCATCGAAACGTTTTTCGTGCCGGGAAAGGAGATTCTTCTCGCCAAGGGGGCCGAAGAAGTGATCGGAATTCTCAACGAGTATTCCGAAGAGGAAAGCGCAGAAATCGGTCGCCGCGCGCGAGAACGCGTTCTCCTCGCTCACACCGGCTCGCATCGGGCTCGCGAGTTGGAAGAAATTATAGGACAAGTGGCAGAGTCAAAGAGCAGCGTACCGCAAGAAACCTTTCTATGAAAACTATCCGCACGGCAATTGTCGGAGTCGGCAACTGCGCCTCTTCTCTGGTTCAGGGTGTAGAGTTTTATCGCGACGCGACGGAGGAAGAGTTCGTTCCCGGATTGATGCATGTCAACCTGGGTGGTTATCATCCTCGGGACGTCGTCTTTACAGCGGCCTTCGACGTGAGCCGGCACAAAGTGGGGCTGGATCTTGCTGAAGCCATCGCCGCACCTCCCAATAATACGATGCGCTTTGCGGCTGTTCCGCCGCTGAACGTGCGGGTTGAGCGGGGATCCACCTTTGACGGGCTCGGTCAGTATGTTAAAGACAAAGTGCCAGAATCTTCTGAGCGGGTGGCCGACGTCGCTTCGATCCTCCAGGAGAGCAAAACGGAAGTTCTCGTCTCCTATTTGCCGGTTGGATCTGAGCGCGCCACCTGTTGGTACGCAGAACAAGCGCTGCGCGCGGGGTGTGCTTTCGTGAATTGCATCCCGGTGTTCATCGCTTCCAACGCGCAATGGCAGCGCCGGTTCCAGGAGCATGGACTGCCGTTGATCGGTGATGACATCAAATCCCAAGTCGGAGCCACTATCGTTCATCGCATGCTCACTGATCTATTCCGCAAGCGCGGAGTGCGTCTCGACCGGACGTACCAACTGAACTTCGGAGGCAACAGTGACTTTCTCAACATGCTCGAGCGCGAGCGCCTCGAATCAAAGAAAATTTCCAAGACGCAGGCGGTGACGAGCCAACTCGGGCACCCGATGCATTCCGACCAGGTTCACGTCGGGCCAAGCGACTATGTGCCATGGCTCGAGGATCGGAAGTGGTGTTACATACGTATGGAAGGCACGACATTCGGAAACGTTCCTTTAAACTGCGAAGTCAAACTTGAAGTCTGGGATTCCCCAAACTCCGCAGGGGTCGTCATCGATGCTATCCGCTGCGCCAGAATTGCCCTTGATCGCGGCCTGGCGGGAGTTTTGGCCGGTCCGGCGAGCTATTTCATGAAGTCGCCTCCCATGCAACTCACTGATGAACAAGCACGGCTGGCCGTGGAGGCATTTATCGAAGGTGAGGAGGATTCGCGGCATCCGACGGTCGATTCTGCCGAGAAGGAAGTGACCTCCTAGGATGAGAACCGTGCCTCTCGGGGGCGAGGAGTTGCGCAAGCGCATCAATGAGCTCGGCACCTGGTTCCACAATATAGATCTCGCCGGCGTCGCGACCGCTCCGGATCATTTTCTCGGTGACTATCCGCGGGTGAAATGGAAGCGTTTCGCTCAGGCGATTCCGGCGGATCTTTCTGGGCGCACCGTTCTCGACATTGGATGCAACGCAGGATTTCACTCGTTGGAGATGAAGCGAAGAGGGGCGGAGCGTGTCGTTTCGATCGACAGCGACGCCCGTTATCTGGCGCAGGCTCGACTCGCTTCTGAAGTGACGGGCCTCCCGATCGAGTTAGCGGAGCTTTCTGTCTATGACATCGAGCAGCTTGGCGAGCGCTTCGACATCGTGCTGTTTATGGGCGTGCTCTATCACCTGCGCTATCCCCTGCTCGCCCTTGATTTAATTCGCAAACATGTCGCGCGCGACCTGTTTGTCTTCCAATCCCTCCAGCGTGGCGATTCCAGCATCCTCTTGCTTGATCCGAATTATCCCTTTCGGGAAACGGAAATTTTCAAGAAGGCAGGCTTTCCCATCCTTCACTTCATCGAAGGGAGCTACGCCAATGATCCCACGAATTGGTGGTTTCCAAATCAGGCGTGCGTGGAGGCCATGCTGCGAAGTTCTGGCTTTGTCATCACTGATCATCCTGAAGAAGAAGTCTACATCTGCCGCGTGAAAGAAAAGCAATCGCCATGATTGAGGCGGTCATGCTGTGGAACGAGCCGAATAACAAATCCCACTGGGACATTGAGCTTGACCCGGAGTGGGATCGCTTTGCCGACATGGTGAAATTAGCGGGGGAAGCAATCGCCGCGGTCAACCCAAACCTCACGCGGGTGCTTGGTGGAATGTCACCGATAGATCCGAATTTCTTGAGGCGCTTGGAAGCACGCGGAGTTCTCGATTGTGTGGATGCGGTGGCCGTCCATGGCTTTCCGCTGGATTGGAATCACTGGAAGATTGATGAGTGGCCGATGAAGCTCGCCGAGATTCAAGCTGTAACGACTCTTCCGGTTTGGGTATCGGAAGTGGGAGTTTCCAGTTTTGGCGCGGAGGAAGTGCAGGAATTCGGGCTGCGCCGCACGACTGAGCTGCTGCGGGGACGAACTCCGCGTGTTCATTGGTACAGTCTTTACGACTTGCCTCGCACTTGGCTTGCCACGACTCGCCACCGTGAGGCAGAAGGATCTGCTTACTATCGTCATTTCTACATGGGTCTACTTCAGGAGGATGGCACGCCTAAGCTGGCATTGCGCCACTTCAAGAGCTACACGCCCGAGATGGGCATCTGCCAATGGTTCCACTTCCAAGACCATCGGCTTGATGACGCCGTGCTCTGGTTACGCCGACTGGGAGTCCGCTACCTGCGGACCGGGCTGAGTTGGGCAGACAGCTTTCGACCGGGCGCGGAGGCGTGGTTTGACCGTCAAATGCAAGCACTCGCAGACTTTGAGGTTACACTCACCTTCTGCTTTACACCTGAGCATCGCGGAATCGCCACGCATCACACGAGTCCACCCATCGACGCCTCGGAATACGCCGATTTCTGTGCTGCAATGGTCCTCCGCTATAGCGGAGCGGCCGTTGCGGAAGTATGAAGCTCGCACCCGAAAAAGACCCTTGGATGGAGGCAATGCGGCGCGGTGACTTTGAAAGCGCCTGGAAGAGAACGGATGAATTGGAAGCACCTCGCAGGCTGCTCGGTCGCGGCGAGAACAATATCATCTGGGATGGAAGTAGCCCCGCTGGTCGGCACGTTCTCGTCCGCTGCCTGCATGGTTTGGGCGATACCATTCAGTTTTCCCGCTTCCTGCCGCTGCTCAGTAGGGGCGCCGCTAGTCTTACGGTGGCCCTTCCACCTTCTCTCGTTTCACTCTTCCGGCATCAACAGGGATTTGGATCCATCCGCGATAACCAAACGCTCTCGCAGGATCTGAACGGCGCGCTCGAGATGGAGATCATGGAGCTCGCTTACGCATTTCGCGCAACACCGGCGACACTGCCGCTCCCCTGCCTGCGCGTGCCAGAAGAGGGGGCGCTGAATTCTCCGCTTTCTCAGGGCTTACGAGCCGATGGAACAAAAATAGCAATTTTCTGGTCCGCCAGCGGATGGGGAGGCGGACGCAAACTGCCGCTCTCCGTGTTCGAGCCGCTGATAGACGTTCCTCTGGCAGAATTTTTCAGTTTTCAGCAAGGCCCATGTGAGATCGAAGCAGAAAATTCGCTGCTGCCAATTCGGCGGCTGAGCGCCTATACCAACGATGTTCTGGATCTGGCCCGCGCTCTGGCCAAAATGGATTTTGTCATTTCGATTGATGCGATGGCAGCGCATCTGGCAGGGAGTCTGCGGGTGCCTGTTTGTCTGTTGCTAGACCGAGTGGCGAATTGGCGCTGGATTGAAGGAAGAGATGATTCGCCGTGGTATCCTGAGATGCGCGTCTTTTGGGAGCACAGCGGTTGGGAAAACGTCATCACTCAAGTCGTGCAGCATCTGGAGCAGCGCGGCAAACTCTCAGGGCAATTCTCCTAGAGATCTTTAACTCGGCAGAGCATTGCTCGGCGCATGCGGTTAGTCGGTGCTGCGCGTCACCCGGTCGAAATCAGTCCCGGGGTTCTTCGTTGAAGCGTGCGGTGGCTCGGTCCGCGAGGCTTGTCAGCACTGAAGGCGATATTGGCGATTGGCTCTCATAGCCCGTGTGTTTGACGGTGCCCTGTCCCGGTGCGGCCTTCGGAAGCAGAAAGGCTACCAAGTTGAGAATTCGCGCCATCAGGTTGGGTATTAGGGCCTGTGCAATGATCAGGGCACGCGCCTGAAGCGTGATCGTCAGCTCCGGCCGTCCGTCACGGGCCGCCGCGACGATTTGGCGTGCGGCTCGTGTTGCATTGATCGATAAAAAAGGCATTCCCGCGCCAAGAGAAAACCAGGCGAATTCCTTTTCATAATCGCCCTTAAACGTGGCATTAATATGCGACCCTGTCCGCATCAGCCCTGGAGAGACCGTGGTTACACGCACGCCTTGAGCGGCGAGTTCCGCGCGAATCGAGTCAGAAAAACCAGAAAGGGCGAACTTACTTGCGCAATAAGGAGCCATGTGTGGGATCGCCACACGGCCCCCAATCGAGGAAATGTTCACTACTCGACTTTCGGCGTTTTGTTTCAGGTAGGGCAAGGCCGCGAGGGTGACCTGATAAGGTGCCCAAAAGTGGATGGCCATGGCCTCCTCGAAATCCTGCTTTGCCATAGATTCCAACGGCGCCACCAACATAATACCGGCATTATTAACGAGTACATCTATGCGGCCATGATTTCGCGCAATCGCGGAGATCGTGCGTTCGACGCTCTCGGAATCCTGGACGTTGCACGACCACGTCGAGGCCTGCGCGCTGGAATTCCGCAAGTCGTCAGCTGCGCGTTGAAGCTCTTTTTCATCCCGCGCCAGGAGCGCGATTTGGGCTCCATGGCGGGCGAATTCCCGCGCTAGCGCTAGTCCGAGGCCCCGAGAGCCTCCACTAATCACCACAACTTTGTCTTTCAACAGATAAGGACGCGGGCGTCGGAGCAGCACAAATGCTGCGACTCCCAGACCGCACGCGGTGCCGATAACATCACGAGATTTCATAGATTCTTAAGAGTTTACCGCCTGGAGGTTGGATTCTGCGGGACCAGCTATCACTTCGCCAACAGCGCTGAACCGTGAGCCATGGCACGGACAATCCCAGGTCTTCTCAGCATCGTTCCACGCCACGAGACAACCCATGTGCGGGCAGACGGGCGAAAACATGAAACGCTTTCCGCGATGGTCGCAATAAACGGCGCGCTTCTTCCCCTCAACTTTGAGAATATCTCCGCTATTCCATGGCAAGTTCTCGAGGCGTGCCGCGGGGCGCAACCGGTCCTTGAGGAAGTAGGCAAGATAATCTTTGTTTTCGCGCAGGTAGTCCCACGTTCCTTCGAGAGATTTTCGCTCGGGCGAGAAGAGGGCCGTCCACGGGTTGGTCTTTTCGGTGATGAGATCGCGAATCAAGATCGCCGAAAAGGTGCCAAGGGTCATGCCGTTGCCAGAAAAGCCGGTTGCGAGAAACTGCCGCCGCCCCACTTCGCCGATATAAGGTAATCCATCCGGCGTTTCGAGCACTTGACCCGACCAACGATGCTTCAGCTTCGCCGTGGCAAAGTTCTTTTGGAGGATATCCTCCAGTTTCGCGTATCGGGTCTCGGTGTCTTCCTCCTGGCCAGTCTTATGATCTTCTCCGCCGAGGATTACCGAGGTCTGACCATTGCGTTGGTCGAATCGCAAATAAAGGTACGGGTCGTTTGTGTCCCAAAATAGTGATTCGGCAACCGGGTCAATCTCCGCTTCAATGGCGTATGTCGAATAGGCGGCGAGTTTGGTCTGAAAAATTGCTGCGCCAAATGTTCCGCGCTCACCTTGAACTGGCACGTGGGTCGCGGTAACAACCGTCTGGTAGCTGATGACCCCGGCCTCGCTACGAAGCTCATGCTTCTTGCTGTCGATATCGCTCCCGCTTGTGTTGGAAAAAATATGACAGCCATCGCCGGGCAATGCGGCGGCGAGAGCGTTCACATATTTCAGAGGATGGAATTTAAGTTGATTGGGAAACCGAACAGCTGGCTGTTGGAAAAGAGGATCGCTTCCGATGAACTCCGCATCGAAGCCGAACGCCTCCGCGAGAAGGGCGTCTTCTCTGAGCATCTTGCTTTCCTTTTCACGGTCGGTGCCAACTGCCGCAAACAGATATCCTGGCACGCTCCTCAGTTCGCATTCGATGCCGAGTTCACGAACGATCTCCTCGATCTGTCGCATCGCTACCTGCCCTGCTCCCCAGAATGCCTGGGCCTCTTCTTTTCCCAAGCCGGAAGCAAGCTCGTGGAGGCGTACGTCAGTGACGAACGTGACATGGGCGGTGGTTCGGGACGTTTCTCCCCCGCCAATGCTATTCTGATCCACGACCGCGACCCGCAGCCCCGCTTGCTTGAGGAGGTGAGCAGTCGTGAGGCCGGTGATGCCGCCTCCAACTACGAGGACATCGACATCCAGGCTACCCTCCAGCCGTGGAAATTGTGCCGCGGGGGCAGTGTCGAGCCAGAGCGACTGCTTTTTCATGGCATCGTCATTCCCCCAGTAACTCCAATCACTTCTCCGGTGATGTAGGAGGAATCTTGCGAGGCGAGAAAGACGAACGCTGGAGCGACCTCTGCGGGCTGTCCCGCGCGGCCGATAGGGGTATCTTGACCGAACTGTTTTACGGCCTCTTTCGGTAGAGTTGATGGAATCAACGGAGTCCAAATCGGTCCCGGCGCCACAGCATTCACTCTCACACCCTTTTTGATCGCCAATTCTGAGAGACCCTTCGTGAAGCTTACGATGGCACCTTTGGTGGTTGCGTAGACGAGCAGAGTAGCGCTCGGCTGATAGGCTTGCACAGATGTCACATTGATTATTGAGCTGCCGGGCTGGAGATGCGGCAGTGCGGCCTTACAGAGATAGAACATCGAATAGATGTTCGTCTTGAAAGTGCGATCGATATCCTCACTCGTGAAATCTTGAAGATCGTCCTTCATTTGTTGATAGGCCGCGTTGTTAACGAGCACATCCAAGCGACCGAGCTCGCGGACGCATCGATCAACCACTTCGATGCAGTGTTTTTCCTGACCGATGTCTCCGCCAATCGTGAGGCAGCGCTGGCCTTCGTTTTCGACTAGCCTTGCTGTATCCCTCGCATCCGCGTCGTGGCTGAGGTAGGACACGACGATGTCGGCCCCTTCGCGGGCAAAGGCGACGGCGGCGGCGCGTCCGATGCCGCTGTCACCCCCGGTAATCAAGGCAACCTTCCCTTTCAACTTGCCATGGCCCTTGTAAGAAGACTCGCCATGATCGGCTGGCATAGGCATCTCGCTATCAGCGTCGGCGGACCCGTTTTGGGGTTCGGGATAGGGAGGCGTGGGATATCTCTTCCTCGGATCGTCCGATAACATGGCGGTTCTCATCAGGATCGGCTGTCACACTCGGAGCGGATGGACAAAAGCACCCGAGGCGGTCGCCCGTCTGCGACGGGGGCGGTTGGGGATTGACCCGCGCTGTTCAGGCCGCTTTCTTCTTCCTGGTCGCCTTCTTCGGCCGTGGCGCTGCTTTGGTCCTCTCTGTTTTCGTCTTCCCGTGGCTTTGTTGAATGCTTTCCTGAAGAATTGCGACAAGGTCCACGACATTGGAAGGTCGCTTCACCTTGGCAGGAGCAGGCGTAGCCTTGTCACCGTGCTCGATCTTTTTCTCAATCAGCTCCTCCAAGGCATTACGATAATCGTCGGTGTACCTCTTCGGGCTTCCATTCCGATGTCATGCTCTCGATGAGCTGTTCCGCCATTTGCAATTCCGCCTTGCCAATCGCCTTCTCGGCGGGTGCCTTGAATTCGGAAAGATCAATTAGTTCCTTTGGAAAATGCATCAATTCGAGCATTAAGCCTTTTTCCTGGGGCTTGACTGAAGCGAGGTGTTGCCTGGCGCGGATAACCACCTTGGCAATGGCAACTTTACCAGCCTTGACCAATGCGTCCCTGAGCAAGACATACGCTTTGTCGCCACCTTTGCCGGCCTCGAGATAGTAAGGCTTGTAAAACAGGAGCGGATCCACTCTATCAATTGCGACAAAGTTGATGATCTCTACAGTCTGCGTCGCCTCCACATCAACGCGGGCAAAATCCTCTTCTTTGAGGACGACGTATTTACCTTTCTCGTACTCGTAACCTTTAACGATCTGATCCCATGGCACTTCTTTGCCGTCGGCTTCGGCAACCCGCTTATAGTTTATCGGGCTAAGATCAGTCTGTCGGAGCATCCGAAAGTTAAGCTCCTCCTTGCGGATGGCAGGATATAGGGAAACCGGTATCGAAACCAATCCGAAGCTGATCGCTCCTTTCCATAGTGCTCTCATGAGTCTTGATGTCTATTGTGAGTTTGAAAATTGGCAGTTTCTCGTCATCAGCGCTCCACGATGCGCTTCAGAAGATTGAATGCCGCGACCTGCTTTCCCTCTTCCAAAATTTCCATTGCTTGTCGCACTTGATTTTTAATTTCCTGGAGAGCTTGGCTCTCGGCATCGTGTTCTTCCGGGAGCTCAGGTTTCGTGAAATGAACGAGCTTCTCTGTAGGCACCTCCTGAGGTTCGACCTTCTTCTTGGGGCGTTCGCGTTGCGCCCGATCGCCTGCTGAACTTTTCGCCGCAGAGGGCTGCGGCTTGGCGACGGTCGTACCCGCGTCCTTGCTCACTCCTGTCATTAATAGGTCATATTTTATGCCGACGATTCGAAATTCGCGGAATTTCGCGAGAGATCTGGGGAAGATGAGATATTGACGTGCGCCGCCGGGCTCGAAGCCGACGGTCCCATAGTCGGCCTTGTTTCCGGTTAGGTTCTGATGCACCGTTAATACGCGATTTGTTCTGATCGCCGTCTGCAGAACCTTGTCCTTTTCGGGCGAAATCAGGAGCAAATGTGCCACAGGGTTTCCGGACGATTCAACGATGGAGGCGAAACGCTCGGTCTTCATCGGCTCGCGCTCAAGTGATGTTTCGAGTCGCTCATCGCCAGGTCGTCTGCGACCGTGCTCGAAAGATGATCCCGGGAAAACTTTGTCTGTGAGGTTTGCAAGGAATAAGAATTCGCTGCAATTTCCTCGGGACGAGTCATGCCGTCACGCTGAAAATAGACCATCGGGAAAGTCACGCTGGCACTACAGCACACTGCCTGTCTTCAGATGGTTCGAAAAACAGCTTTGATGTTCCGACGCCAGTCCGCCGCAAGGCCAAGCTGCGAAGTACAACTGTAGGTATCCATTGCGTCATGAAAAATTCAGATCCGAAAAGACTCTTTAAGGATAGCTGGCGTCCAGAAGACAAGGCACTGGAGTCCGCCGAAGAGGAAGTCTTGGAAAAGAAATACCCGGAGGAGATCGCGAATGACCGAGCCAAGCGACACAAGCAATCGCCTCCGATCCAAGGTTTTGAGAAGCCCCCGCCAGAACCTTTCAAGGACCTTGATTAAGCAACGCACTTACCCTTGTGGCTGGACCGAGAGCAAGCCGAAGCGCTGAACTCTGCGGCGGCGGACTCCGCTGAAGTTCGCTGGGTTAAAGCGGCATCTGACCTCCTGTGGCACCGTAGACCTCCCCGGTGACGTACGAGGCTTGTTTGCTGGCGAGAAAAACGAAAATCGGCGCGAGTTCGGCTGGTTGCGCGGCTCGACCGAAGACCGTATCAGCGCCAAATTGCTTTACCTTCTCCTTTGGTAGAGTCGAGGGTATTAAAGGAGTCCATACGGGCCCCGGGGCGACCGCATTGACTCGAACGCCTTGTTTAATCGCAAGCCCCGCCAGCGAGCGGGTAAAGCTGACAATGGCCGCCTTGGTGGAAGCGTAGGGGAGGAGGTTCGGCGTAGGATCGAAGGACTGAATGGAAGCCGTATTAATGATCGATGAACCCTCTTGCATCTGCGGAAGGATTGCTCTGCAGAGACGGAACATGGCGAAAACGTTCACGCGGTACGCTTCCTCAAAGTCGTCGTCCGTGATCTCTTCTAGCTTCTCAGCGGTGCGCTGAAAGGCGGCGTTGTTCACGAGCAGGTCGACTGATCCGAACGCCTTGACAGCTTCCCGCGCGACAGAATCGCAGACTTTAGGCACGCCCACATCACCCGGAAGAAGCAAGGCCTTGCGCCCGGCTTCGATCACCAATCGCTCGGTCTCCCGAGCGTCTTCCTCCTCGGAGAGGTAGGAAATTGCGACATCCGCCCCTTCGCGCGCAAACGCCAAGGCAACCGCCCGACCAATCCCGCTATCGGCCCCCGTAATCAGAGCTTTGCATCCTTCAAGTTGCCCCGTGCCTCGGTAACTTTCCTCGCCGTGGTCAGCCTGTGGCTTCATTTCCTCCTCCGTCCCTGGTGGGGCTTGTTTCTTTGCGGAGTAAGGTGGTCGCTCGTAAAGCTCTTTGGGATCTTGAGTGTTCATAAATCTTTTCTTCCGTTCGCTTCGCGAGCATCAGGTGGCCGTTTTGATCTGCTTCGCTCCCAACCTTGACCATTGTCAGCCAGGCGCGGCGAAATCGACTGCCCGCGCAGGAATTTCGCACGCTGTCTTCGACCGGGGTTAAGCTTCGGATCCAGCAGCAGAGCTAAAGTTTGCCGTTCGTGAAGGCTCAAGCCGAGGGGCGATCGGAGAGGCGGAGGGAGAGCAGTGCGACTTTCGCACGCGCTTAGCACGGCGGGATGGATATACGATTTTCGGCACACCGCAGGTGTATTTCCCAGTAATTCGGCGACCGCGGCGATGATCTTGACAGCATCTCTTTTCGCTCCTGTTGCACTTGGGGCTGGTCCCAGTCTGCTGAAAGCGGCAACCGCGAGCGTTGTGCCGTGCCAGGTGCGAAAGTCCTTCGCTGTAAACTCCTGGCCGCTAATGGTTCGAATGTACTCGTTCACTTCCCGAGAGCCGATCGGTCGGGGATGGCCCTCTTCGTCCAGATATTGGAGAAGGTCCTGCCCTGGCAGCTCCTGGCAGCGTCGGACAATACGCGCTAGACGGGCATCATCCAATCGGATCGTATGTTGCTTTCCACTCTTTCCGCGAAAAGAGAAGGAGATGGTGGAGCCCCGAATGCTGGCGTGGCGATCGCGGAAGGTTGTGAGGCCATAGGAGCGGTTCTGCTTCGCGTACTCATCATTGCCCACGCGGATCAGCGTTCGATCGAGCAATTGCACGACAGTCGCCAAGACTTTCTCGCGCGAGATACCCGGAAGTCTCAGGTCGCTTCGAACTCTTGCGCGGATACGCGACAGCGCCCGGGCAAAATCTGGAAGGCGCTCGAACTTCGTGAGATCGCGATGACTTCTCCAGGAATCATGATATCGGTATTGCTTGCGACCGCGGGCATCCCGGCCGGTCGCCTGAATATGGCTGTCCGAGGATGGAGAAATCCAAACACTCGTCCAAGCGGGAGGGATAACCAGAGACCTAATTCGGTGAAAGTCGCCGGATTCGCTCAACAGCCGCTTGCCGTCAGGCAGAACATAAACAAATCCCTTTCCGCGTCGGATGCGGCGAATACCCGATATCGTGCCGCTAAGATAGGAGAGGGAGATTTGAGCCGTTTGAACACCTTGAGCCGGCTTATATTCCCGCGCCGACGTCACAGATGAAATCAATGCCGCCTACCAGGTGGGGGCAGCGACGGGGGTGTGCCGGCCTTCCGCAATTTCCTCGATCATCTTGCGATTAAAGGCTGGGATGTCCGCCGGCTTTCTACTCGTCACCATACCATTGTCGACGACAACTTCCTCATCGACCCATTCTCCCCCCGCATTGCGTAGGTCAGTCTGAATGGCCGGCCATGAGGTGAGCCGGCGTCCGCGGACCAAGTTTGCCTCCACCAGCAGCCATGGGCCGTGGCAGATTGCCGCAATAGGCTTGCCGGCCTCGCCGAAAGCAATGACAAACTTCACTGCCTCAGGCGTAGAGCGCAACTTGTCAGGATTAAAGAGTCCACCCGGGATGACGAGCGCGTCGTAATTCTCCGGATCAGCCTCCGCAAGGGTGACGTCCACGGGAAACTTCTTTCCTTTTTCGGTATGCTCCATCCCCTGGATAGAACCTGCTTCCAAAGACACAATATCTACCGCGGCTCCCGCGGTCTTCAGCGCTTCCAAGGGGCCTTCGAGTTCGGCTTGTTCGAAACCGTCGGCGGCAAGGATGGCGACCTTTTTATTCAGAAGACTGTTATTCATAGTCATTTCTGCATCGCCGCGAAATGGCGTGTTGGTCGTATTGCGAAGAGCATGTATGAGACAAAAGTGCCAGGACGGGATGACGTCACCTGGCAGTCCCGGTTATTGGACTTTGTTAAAGGAGCGTTGCTCTTCATCTTGTTGCTCAACGAGAATGTTACGAGGAGAAAAGGTAACTAGATGCCTGCCCTCTCTGATATCGTCATGAAACCGGCGCCACCAACCAGAAGGAAAGGATGAGAGCCCAGGCGGCCCAGACAGAGGCGATTTCGCGGAGTTTTGCCGCGCCCGGCGTGCCGAAGCTATAGAAATTATTACCCGCTCAATTTTAAGCGCGGCGAAACGAGCGACTATGACTTTCGATCTTGTTGCGGCAGCGGCGAAGCTGTCAGGAGGGCGCCCGATGGGCTCTTTTCTTCTCCAAGGAGAGTGTCGACGAATATTCCGACAAAGAGACCCCATATGAGGTGGACGGCCATCATGAGCAGATTTCTTGAAGGCGGATGTTTCGTGGCAGGTTCGAGGATGCCCGCGGCGGGAAGAAGGCCGAAATAGCTCACCACCCATACTGCGGCTCCGAAAGCGAGACCCTTCGCAATCGAGTTGGCGCCAAACCGTGATTCGACCAGCGCGTAAGCCGTAGCTGCAAGTGCGCCATAGCCGAAGTGATTGATCAACGTCAACGCCGCGCGCGCTTCTGAATTCAGTTTCTTGTGCAGATCGGCCTTCTGTGCCAAGTGCACGGTGATTTCGCGCGGGGGCAGTGAATATCGCTCTTTGAAGGGCAGGATACGGTGCAAGAGTATCATTACGATCGTCATCGGGCCTGTTGCGCTCAATCCACCCAGAGCGCCAACCAAAAGCCGCAAAAGCATCCTCATGAGACCTCCTCCCAGTTATCAATTTCTTGCGTGCGTCGGTATGCTCGTAACACAACCCTGATTCGCCTGGCGAACGTGAATTGGTCGCCTCCTCTTCCCAATAGTGAAATGCGCTTCTTGAGAATGGCGATGCAGGCTCCGAATGACAAATTGCGCTCGTGAATACCCCCGAGACATCTGTCTCTCTTGCAATGCAGGGGCTCCTTTGGCCAGTCAAGGATGGCCGCGATTCTCGTGGAGCCATTTCTCCGTTTCCGGATCGGATATGGGGATCTGGTAAAGTCGAAGAATACTGAGGTCCATCTGCTCTGCGATACCCTTCCAAGGCTGCGGACCAGCCGTTTGCCATTGGCCGGCTTCGAACCATGCAAGGACAACTGGAAACTTCAAGGTGCTGCCGACATGGAGATGGAACCTAGCGGCCTCCTGGATGTTCCGAATCTCCCTATGAATATCCACGACTAAGAGAAAATCCTTGCCTCTGGCATCCTTGAGGAATGCGCCGTTGAGAACCGCAGAAGACATCTACACTGAGCTTTGCCAGAAATCGCTCTCCCCGCTCACGGGAAAACATCGTTGATATCCGGAGAAGTTCTACGATGTCCTTCCCCTCAGCGGGAGCAAGCGCTCACCAAGTCCGTGTCAGGCGAAGCGTGGCAAACGACCTCCTGGCTGCCGATAACGCAACGAGCAAACGGAAGGGCCCTTACCGTCTGCCAAAAACCTGACGTAAGACCGCTTGGGCTGCATTCCAGCCGCACATGCCATGCACTCCTCCGCCCGGAGGCGTCGATGCAGAACACAAGTAGACCCCCGGGAGTGGTGTGCGGTAGGGGGTAAGGCTTAAAATCGGGCGCGCCAGGAGCTGAAACCAATCACAATTTCCGCCATTGATGTCTCCGCCGACGAGGTTCGCGTTTCGCCTCTCGAAGTCTGCTGGCAGGGTTACTCGACGTGCTAGAATGCAGTCCCGAAATCCCGGTGCAAAACGCTCGATCTGTTCCTCGACCTGCATGCTCGCGTCGAATGTCGAAGCGTGCGGAACGTGGCAATAGGCCCAGAGGGTGTGCTGTCCCGCTGGGGCGCGGGTGTTGTCGAAAAGACTTTGCTGCGCGACCAGAACAAAGGGTCGCCCGGCGTGCCGTCCTCGAGTGACCTCCCGCTCCGAGGCCGTGACTTCCTCCAGTGTTCCGCCCACGTGAACGGTCCCGGCTCGCCGGCATCCTTCAGCTAGCCAAGGAATCGGAGCCGACAACGCGTAGTCAAGCTTACAGACTCCCGGAGCATGGCGGAAGCGTCGAAGACGGCCGGCGTACCCTGATGGCAGCGTCGTCATGCGTGCCAATTGCCACGGACTCACGTCAAGCAATGTGGCACGCGCTGCCGGGAGTTGCTCAAGTTTGTCAATGCGACAGTCGGTCTGTATTTGGCCGCCCAGCTCGGTGAAATAAGCTGCCAAGGCGTCGGCGATTTTTTGCGATCCTCCGCGCGGAAGCGGCCAGCCGACAGCATGTCCCGCCACACCGAGAATAATCCCGAAAGCGGCTGATAACGGAGCTCGTAAGGAAAGAAACGAGTGCGCCGCCAACCCGGCAAAAAGCGCGCGGGCCGGCTCGCTCTTGAAGAGGGCCTTCGCCAGTACCTCCGCCGGAAGAAGCGCGCGGAACCCAAAACGCGCGAGTAGTCGCGGCCGTCGCGGCCAGTGCAGCACCGGCTGGAGCACCTCTTGCGCCAGCAGTTCCCATTCGCGCGCCAGCGGCTCCATGAGTCGACGGTAGGCCTGGCCGTCTGCACCGAGACTCTCCATGGTGTCGGTCACCGATTGCCGCAAACAAGCGGCGCGGCCGTCACCCAACGGGTGAGCCAAGGCAATCTCGGGCTCAATCCAGTCCAGCCCAAAGCGCTTGAGCGGAAGTGTGCTCAAGAAAGGCGATCCGGCTGCGAGCGGATGAATCGCTGAGCACAGGTCGTGAACGAATCCTGGCAGCGTCAATTCCTCAGAGCGTGCGCCACCGCCGACTGTTGAAGCCGCTTCGAGGAGGCGCACACCCAATCCTGCCTGGGCCAAGACAACTGCAGCGGCGAGTCCATTTGGCCCGCCGCCGACAATGACGGCGTCGAGTTTCGCTGGCACGATGATGCTTTTAATTCGTGATCGCTTGGGTGCTGCCTTCGCGACCTACAGCCGACTGCTATGGCAACTGCGTTTGTGAGTGGGTGCCATCGCGCTGCCGAGACGCTCACTGCTCACTTTTCCTCGCATTTTCCCAGCGCCTCGGCCGCGAGCGGAATTGTCGTGAGCACACCCACAGCCGTCAGAACGGCGCCCGCCGTTTGCCGTTGTTCAGCACTGAGCTTGTTCGAAATCAATAGGGCAAGTCCGGCGCCTAGGAGAACGCGCGTTCCCGCGATAAGAATCAGCTCAGGGATGGTAAGGGTAGTCGTTTTCATGTGGATACGCCTATGGTGCGGCGCACAGGCGAGATTCGCAACCTTCGTGAAAAGCGGATCTTGACACTGGTCCAATCGGGGCTCGCATCCGAACATGGGGCATTGTAATGAACCGGACCACTCCCAAGGGGTTTATCGAGCGGTCTTCGCAGATCTCGCTCTGGAAGGAGAGACTTGAAAACTTTTGTTTGCGCATACCTTCAGCTTGCGCTGCTGCCATGGGAAGTCGCTTCACAGGACCGCCTAGACACGCACGAAAAGCGATTCTTCTAAAACGTCTTTGCCATGCCTGAGAAAACAGCAAGCCAACGCGCACGAGAGGATGCGCGCCAGGGAAAATCGGCAAGCACTCAAGCTGGCGAATTTGTCCGAGAAGTGATTCGCGATATTCGAAAGGGCAAACACGGCGCTCGTTCGACGAAGCAAGCCATTGCGATTGGTCTCTCGAAAGCCCGCCGTGCCGGGATCGAATTGCCACCACCGGCAGAAGGCAACGCTGCAACCCGCCATAAGGCGCAACTGGACTTGCAACGCGGCAGGAAACCAAGAAGGCCGTCCGCAACGCGTTCACGCGCGACCAAAGAAGCATTGAAACGAGAGGGTACAGCTTCTGCCTCCGCGAAGTCGCTCGCAAATCAAGCGAAGGCGGCGGCCCGCAAACGTAGCCCTAAGCAGCGATCTGCCGCGGCGAAGAAGGCCGCCCGCACCCGCGCTCGCAACGAACCAGACTAACCGTTCGGCCAGCGGGTGCCGCCCGCCATCTTTGGAGATCGAAGCCGACTTGCTTCCGGAACCTTCCGAGCGCTATCTCAGATTCGGGATTGAGGCTTCCATGGCGCTGCGCCTGGCTCTTGCGTAGGTTTGCACTGTGAACGCCACCGCAAACGCGCAGCTCGATCTCACGTAGAGTGTAGCTCAACGCGCGGCCCGTTCGAGGAGAGCCTTCTTCGCGTTATTCCTTAACTCCGCCGGACGTTAGTCCACCAACAACGAACTTCTGGCACAAAAGGAACATCAGGGTGATAGGAACGCCGCTCAGGACGGCGAGAGCAGCAAAACGACCCCAAAGCTTTTGATGTTCAGCCAAAAAGGAATTCGCACCTACTGCCAACGTCCAGTTATCGCGAGTCTGCAGAACAATGGAAGCCACCGGATACTCGGACATGAATGCGATAAAAGAGAGAATAAACACGACCGCAAAAATGGGTAAACTCATTGGCAGGAGGATCCGGACGAAGGTCTGGAACTGACTGGCGCCGTCGATTCTGGCTGATTCCTCCATGCTCGCTGGAATTGTCTCGAAGTATCCTTTGAGCATCCAGATGTAGCCCGAGATGCCACCAAGATAAACCATGATGAGCCCGGACTGGGTGTTCAAGCCAAGCCAGGGGATGTACTGCCCCGTAAAGTCAAGAATGACGTAGAAGGCGACCAAGGCTAACACCATCGGAAACATCTGGAGGATGAGCAACGAGCTCAACGTCACGTTTCTAAACTTGAAGTGCAGGCGGGCGAAAGCGTAGGCGGCAGTTCCGGACAACAGGAGAATACCAATGGAAGCGATTGACGCAATTTTGATCGAATTCCAGAACCAGAGTAGCGGCGGAGTTTCTGCCTTGACGATACGGGTTTCGCCCGTGGCTGGGTTAACCATTTCTTCGTACGGAATACCGAGAACATACTTCCAATGCTCCAAACTGAAATGATCCGGAATCAAAGTATTTGGTGCAAAGTTGCCTCGGCGCAGAGAAGCGGAAACCACCATGATGTATGGAACCAGGACCACGAGGAGGAGACAAATCAACAAGCCGTGCGAAACGCCCAGGCGAAGCGTTGTCTTCTGTTCAGGAGTCAATCGCATTATATTTTAACCTGTCGCGCGGTTAATCTGAGATTTATCCAGGCGAGAAATCCGACAATGATGAAGAGCAGGGTGGCAATGGCGCTCGCCAAGCCGAAATTCGTCCCGGAATCGCGGAAGGCGATGTTGAATGTGTACGTCACCAGGAGATCGGTTTCGCCGGCATTCCCACCTACCATCTGCGGACCTCCGGCTGTGAGAAGGAAGATGAGGTTGAAGTTGTTGAAATTAAAAGCAAATGACGAGATGAGGATCGGAATCATCGCCGGGAGCACGAGGGGTAACGTCAAATGAAAGAAGTCGATCGTCTTATTGCTGCCATCAATTGAGCTGGCCTCATAGATGGCGTCAGGAATGGACTGAAGCATGCCGGTGCAGATGAGCATCATGTAGGGATAGCCCAACCAAATGTTCACTAATAAGACCATCGCGCGAGCTCCCCACGGATTGGTCTCCCAATCCGGCGCAAAGCCAAAGAGCGCTCTCAGCATTTCGTTGACTGCTCCAAATTCCTGATTGAACAACCCCTTCAAAATCAAAATCGAGAGTATGCCCGGCACCGCATAAGGAAGGATGAAGAGAGTGCGGTACATTTTCCGAAAACGGATATCTGGCTGCTGCAGAAGCACCGACAGCAACATGCCGAACGCGAAGGTAAATAAGACGGACAATGCCGAAAAAGTGAACGTCCAAATAAAAATCTTGAAAAACGGAGCCCGGATCCGTGGATCAGTAAAAATTCGGATATAGTTATCGAAACCGGTGAACGTTCGGAAGCCAACGCCCACCTTCTCTCCTTTATCGTTGACGAAATTCCCCAGCTTGAAATCGGGCCTGATGACCGTGCCGTCTTTCTTATTCGTCAGCGATCCATCCGGATTCGGAGTCCAAAGACGCTCCCGCGAACTGAATTTTGTCAGTCCGGATAACCCGAGTAGAGTGTTATCGGGTAAGTTGAATTGCCGGCTTTTCATGGGAGTTAAAAGCTTAGCGCGGTTAATCTGCGCCATCTCCATGACTTTGCCCTTTGCTTCCTCTCCCGCAGGCAGGGCGCTTAGCTTAACTGGTCCCTGGTCCGCTTTGGGCTGTTCTCCGACCTTCAGGTCAAAGGGTTCTGAGGCAAAACGCTTGGCGGGATCTTTCTCGTCTTCTAAGTAGAGGACGTACTGTCCATTCTCCTGAGCGTACAACTTGTATTTATAGGAAGCAGCCCCCTCGACGGCGAAGCTTTCCTGCTGCAACAATCCCAGGCTCCGATCGAAAGTAAGGAGGTTCTGAGAGCTATATTTCGTAAAACCGATAAAGATCGTATAAACGAGCGGTAGTATGACGAAGACGCCAAATCCAATAAATCCCGGGAAGAGGTATCTAAAGGTTTCCGCCGAGGGGTTGAGATAGATATAAACGCCAAGACAGATCAACACCAACAGGGCTAATGCGATGATCGCATTTCCTGTGTGATAAACAAAAAACGTAAGGAACAGCGCGGGAATCGCCAGCAGAACGACCAGAATTTGTCGGATCGGCAACCCGCTCACGTCATTTCCCCATGCTCTGCCTGGCTTCCTTCAGCGCAGCCTCTGGGCTGGCCTTGCCATTGGTGGCAACCTCAAAGGCCGCCTTCATCGAGCTCCAAAATTTGCCCATCTGCGGAATGTTAGGCATGACGACTCCGTTGAGGGCGTTCTCATAAGTAACCTTAATTAACGGACTTTTGGCACTCATTTCATCGGCAAGAGCCGTGACTGCCGGAACTCCCAAGGGGGCATCGGCATCGAGCGCCTTCAATCCATCGACAGTGCAAACGTATTTTTCCAGGAACTGTGCTGCGAGGTCAGCATTAGGGGTGGCGCGGTTAAGGAGCGCGGTGAAAACGCCCACGAATGGCTTGCCCGGATTGCCGCCGACGCCAGGTACGGGTGCAAGAAAGAAATCGACTCCGCTCTTGCGAATATTGGCCCAAGCCCAGGGTCCGCTTACCATGGTTGCAAGTTCGCCGCCGCCCATCTTCTGTTCCATCACGCTCTGAGTAGAGCCTCTTGGCAGAACTCCCTCGTTGATCAAGTTCACGATAGCCGTCAAACCTTGGATGGCGCCGGCGTTATCGACACCGATGTCTTTGAGATCATACCCTTCAGCAGTTCTCTTGAAAGAGTAGCCGCCAGCGCTGGCGAGAAAGGGAAAGCTAAAGTAAGGGATTTGATAATCCCACATAATAGCTATAAGTTTCGGTTCCTTGGCCTTGAGTTCCTTGGCGAAAGCAGGGTATTCGGACAGTTGGGCTGGGGGGGTGCCCGTGACGATCTTCTTATTGCAGATCAATGAGACACACTCAAGAGCGAGAGGATATCCCCAGAGCTGCTTGTTATGGGTAACGGCCTCCCAAGACATCGGAATAAAGGCTGCCTTAAAATCCTCTGCAATCTCCAGCGGCTTCAGCAGGCCTGCGTCGGCCCATTCGCCGATGCGATCATGAGCCCAGAAGAAAATATCCGGCCCTTTGCCGCCTTGAGCAGCTGTTTGGAATTTTTCCGTGATTTGCTCCTGCGTTTCGACCTTAACGGGAACTCCCATTTCCTCTTCGAATTTCTTGCCCAGTTCAGCAAGAGCTTTGAAACCTCTGTTATCACTGATCCAAACAAGAAGCTCGCCTTCCGTGAGGGCAAAACCACGTATCGCGGAGAGGACTACGAAAACTATAACCAACAGATTTTTAATCATAAGATTGCCAGGGAATTTACGCGGTGATGGATGGATCGTTCGGGTACCGCTGCGTGTTTGTCCGTCGGAGAATTGCCGCAAGTGCGAAACGAGTCAGATAGTGGGGAAGATCTTCTTCGCATGGCCTTTAAATGGAGATGGGGCTAGTCCAAAGCTCTAGAGGGATCCACTATCAACGTTGCTGCTTTCTAGAGTTCGGCACCGACCGCCGCAAGGAAAAAAATTCAGAAAGCCTGCAGCCGAAAGCTAATCCTGGCGCACTGCCCGCCACTCCTCGCGCGAACCATCCCCGCTTGGAATTGGGGCGGATCCTCACAGCCGGATGCCTGCTATTTTTCGGCTGCGTCATTACTGTGGAGCAAATTCGGGCCGAGAAACCGGCCGGCAAACCAACCGCGCCGCACAACACATCACGCCTTCGGCCCCGCCCTTAACTTGACTTACAAAGCGCGTTTCAACAACATTCCGCAGACACGCCGCCATCTCATATCCAATTCTTCGGACGCGCCTCCCCCGAAGGTCTTCGCATGAATGCTCCAAACCCCTATCAACCTAAGCCACCCGTCTTGCTTAAGCATCCTGAGTGGAGCAAGAACGCGACCATTTACCAGATCAACACCCGGCAGTTTACTGAGGAGGGCACTTTTAGGGCAGCCGAACGACACCTGCCAAGACTTAAAGACTTGGCCGTCGCCATTCTATGGCTGATGCCCATCAATGAAATTGGCGAAAAGGGCCGTAAGGGCACCTTGGGGAGTCCTTATGCAGTTAAAGATTATTATACTGTAAATCCTGAGTTGGGGACTTTGGACGACCTTAAACATTTCGTCAATGCGGCCCATGAAGCCGGTCTCTACGTCATCCTCGACTGGGTAGCTAATCATACCGCTTGGGATAACCCTTTGGCCACCGAACACCCGGAGTGGTACGTCCGGGATTGGAAAGGCGATTTCTGCCCGACGCCTTGGTGGGATTGGGTCGACATCATCGATCTTGACTACCAGCAAGAGGGGCTTCGCAAGTATATGACCGACGCCATGAAATACTGGGTGTCCGAGGTCAATATCGATGGCTACCGTTGTGACGTGGCAGGGTTTGTCCCCACCGATTTCTGGAACAACGTGCGCAAGGAGTTAGAGGCCATTAAGCCCGTCTTCATGTTGGCAGAATGGGAGGCTCGAGATCTCCATGTTGAGGCTTTCGACATGACCTACGCCTGGAGCTGGAATGAGGCCGTCCACCTGATCGCGATGGGCCAATCGAATCTGGACAGACTGCGCGCATACTATGCTTGGAATGATAAAGCTTATCCGGCCGACATCATGCGGATGACTTTCGTCAGCAATCACGATAAGAATGCTTGGGAGGGAACCGAATTCGAGCAGTTTGGCGACGCCCTGGAAGCGGCGATTGTGCTCTCTGTCGTGGGCGCAGGAATGCCGTTGATCTACAACGGGCAAGAGGCGGAGAGCACCAAAAGACTCAAGTTTTTTGAAAAAGATCCGATTCAATGGAAAGAACATCGGCTTGGTGAGTTCTACAAGCAGCTGTTTGCGCTCAAAAGAGAAAACACGGCCCTCTGGAATGCTCAATGGGGAGCTCGGATGATTAACGTGCCAAATACCGTCCCTCACAAAGTGCTAAGCTTTGTTCGAGCTAATGAAGATGACAAGGTTTTCGCCGTATTTAACTTCTCCAGCACATCTCAGACCATTGCCTTTAATGAAACTTTGTATCATGGACATTATACGGGCTTCTTTAGCAAAGAGCCTGTGGAACTGCAGGACTCCACGCAACTGACCTTGGAGCCATGGGCCTATTGCGTGTTTGTGAAGTAAGCCCGAGCTGAGTGCAGGGTCTGGTTGATCATTCGCTAGATGATAGCTTATCGGCGACGCAAGTTTCCTCGTCGCTGGTGTCGCGCTCGCGGGTGGGTATTATCCTTATTGTGAAAGGTAGCACTTGCCGGATCATCAAGCGTGAACAAGAAAGTTGTCCCGAGTGGCTTGCGAAACTAGCCATATTTCGCCTCAGCTTGATTAAGATTTTTTCATAGCAACTTGTTCAGCAAACGAATAAAGATTGAAGCATGTTGCGCACTCTGTCAGGTGATCGGCAGCAATCTGGCGGGCTTGTTAGCGCGTCGCCCGTGAAGAGATGTCGCTCGGGCGCTTGTGGACATGGATCCTCTCTCGCGCATTCTGCCGTGCCGGATTGCACTTAGGACGGAGAATTTGTGGAGACGGATTTAGACAGCACGATTCGCTCTTCGGGCATTCTGCTGCACCCGACTTCTCTACCGGGTCGCTTTGGCATCGGCGATTTCGGCCCGACCGCCTACACTTGGATCGCGCAGTTGATCCGCGCGCGACAGAAATGGTGGCAGATCCTTCCGCTGGGCCCGACCGGCTACGGCGATTCCCCCTATCAGTGCTTCTCAGCTTTCGCCGGCAATCCGCTATTGATCAGCCCGGAACTCTTGATCAAGGAGGGCTTGTTGATGCCGGGCGATATTGCGGGAGGCCCGTTCCGCGAAGATCGTGTCATCTTCGGCCGCGTGGTCGACTGGAAAAAAGGATTACTGACTCGGGCATGGGAAAACTGCCAAGCGAAACGGGACAGCGCCCTCCAGCAGGCGGTGGAAGAATTCTGCGTCCAACGAAAATCCTGGCTGGAAGATTTTAGTCTGTTCATGGCTTTGAAAGAGGCTCACGGCGGAGTGAGTTGGCTACAATGGCCTGAGCCGATTCGGCGCCGGGAGCCGGCCGCCATGAACGCGGCCCGCCGTGATTTGGCCGAGCCGGCCGCGCGACACCGGTTTGCCCAATACCTTTTCTTCCGGCAGTGGGGCGACCTGAAGCGCCACGCGAACCAGCACGGTATCAAATTAATCGGAGACCTGCCGATTTTCGTCTCGAGCGATTCAGCCGACGTCTGGGCCAACCCCGAGTTGTTTTGGCTCGACGAACATCGCCAACCAACCGTCGTGGCCGGAGTGCCACCCGATTACTTCAGCGTCACCGGTCAACTCTGGGGCAACCCTCTCTACAACTGGAAAGTGCTGAAGCAGAGTGGCTATCGCTGGTGGTTGGACCGGCTTGTCGCCAGCCTCGAACAGGTGGACACAGTGCGGCTTGATCATTTCCGCGGGTTCGAAGCGTATTGGGAAGTGCCCGCAAGTGAAGCGACGGCGATCAACGGTCGTTGGGTGGCGGGCCCGGGTGCCGACTTCTTCGAGGCCGCCAGTCGACATCTCGGTCACCTGCCCTTGATCGCCGAAGACCTCGGTGTGATCACTCCACCGGTGAACGCCTTGCGACTCCAATTCGGCATGCCAGGTATGCGCATCCTGCAGTTCGCCTTCGGCGGCGCGACGGAAGCTCGCTTCTTGCCCCATAACTTCGATCGACACACCGTGGTCTATACCGGCACTCACGACAATGACTCCACGCGCGGCTGGCACTCGAGCATGACCGACGAAGAACGCGCCTTGTTCCACCGCTACTCAGCTACCACTGGTGAGGACCCCGCCTGGGATTTGATACGGATGGCCTGGTCCTCTGTGGCCGATCGGGCCATTGCGCCATTGCAAGATGTGCTGGATTTGGGCAGCGAAGCCCGAATGAATTATCCCGGCCAGCCCGCCGGGAATTGGGACTGGCGCTTCCAAGCGCCCATGCTTACAGACAGCAGAGTGGAGCGACTCGGAGAATGGACGGAGCTTTACGGACGCTGCTAAATGAAAAAAATTAGGGTCATGGCACGATCGGTCCGAACTCACCCTAATGACTGAACTTGTCAGCCTCGTCGGCAGAGCGCGCAGGCGCGAAATCCTTAGCCAGGAAAAGTACCTCGTAGCTGTCTAACTGGGCACTCACCAGTTCCATGTCCTGCCAAAATATGCGAAAAAGCTACTCCTAACAGTGGCGTTTTGCGCAAAATACATTCTTGGTCGCCACTTGTTGTTGGGCCGATGATAGCGACGAAGCGATGGTAGTCGAAGAACCAGATGAGCGAACTCGTCCGCCCGGACTGCCTGCGGGATTTCATCGCACTTCCAACCTCAAGGCTCATTCTTATGATCTGCTTATACTTTGCGGAATTCTGATTGACTGCGTATAGAGATACTATATTTTTGCGCAATCCCTGCTATGCGGCTTCCCTCCATCATGAAGAACGTACACAATGCGCTGGCCTGAACCACGTTGCTTCGATGTCGTTGTGGAAACCGGCTTGATGGCCGGGACCGGGACACGATACCAAAAGCGGCTGTGCGACCTGCGAGGTCTTTACGCTGACGCGGAGGCCTTTGAGGCGCTCACGGCCACTCGGGGCAATGAGGTTGTCTATGAGGTTACCGACCATCGACCGAATGCAAATCCGGGGGACCTGATCACGGGCGTCACGCGCATGAGCCCGGGCAAAGTGGGCAGGGAGTTCTTTATGACACGTGGGCACATCCATGCCATCATCGATCGCCCCGAGCTCTACTACGGACTTAAGGGCGTTGGACTGATGTTGATGGAGTCACCCGACGGTGAATCGCGGACTTTGGAAATTCGCCGCAACACGGCGTGCTATGTGCCACCATATTGGATTCACCGATCCATGAATTTGGGGGAAGGAGATTTTGTGATGCTGTTCTGCTACCCGGCGGATTCCGGGCAGGACTACGACATCATTGAGCGATCCAACGGCATGCGGTTGCGCATCGTGGATGATGGTTCGGGGGGCTGGTCCAGCGTACCGGATGCAGATTATGCACCACGTGGCATTGAAGAGGTTGACTCGCTCGTCGGCAAGCGGTTTGCTTCGCCGGCCTCGTCGGGATAAGCCCATGGTTTCTTTTTGCACGAGGCGAAGACGTTAGGTCCCAGCTCGCTTCCAAAACCTCAGATTCCTTCTCCAGGCGGCCGCCAACCGCGTAGGAATTCTTGTTGACAAATATAGCCAATTGATAATTCTGCGCAATCGGGTGCTCTCGCCCTACGGTGAGCTCGAGTCAGGCAGCCGTAAAATTAACGAACAATTCTTCCCCATGGCTAAACCAATCAACTCTAGGTTTATGATTAAGAAACTGCTCTCACTTGTCGCTTTATCCGCAGCGTATTTCGTGGTCAGTAGCACGAATGCGGCGGACAAGCCGTTGAAGGTTGGGATCTCGATGTATACGCTCTCGGCCCCCTACTTTGTCGCCCAACAGGAGGCCGCAAAAGCGGCCGCGGAAAAACTGGGATGCACCGTGATTACCACCGACGCGCAAAACGACATGATCAAACAAATCGCGGATGTGGAAGATATGCTCTCCCAGGGCATCAACGTGTTGATCCTGAACGCGCGTGACCCGAAAGGCTTGGTCCCTGCCACCAAAGCTGCCACGGCTGCAAAGGTTCCGGTGATTGGAATGGATAGCAGCATCGACCCCTCGGGCGATCACATTACTGTCGTGCAATCAAGCAATGTAGCTAACGGCAAGCTAGTCGGCGAGTATCTCGTCAAGCAGATGGGGAACCAGCCGTTAAAAATTGCGCTCTTGAGCGGTGACCAGGGAAATCTCGTAGGGGAAGATCGGCGCGCCGGCGTAATTCTCGGGATCATTGAGGAGCAACTGCGGCAGTTTGGAAGGGCGAATCTGACCATTGTCGGCCAAGGCTGGGGCAAGTGGAGTCAAGAGGGCGGCCATACCGCCATGGAAGACCTTCTCACGGCCAACAAAGATATTAATGTGCTGGTGGCGGAAAACGACAGCATGGCACTGGGTGCGCTGCGGGCCATTGAGGAGGCGGGTCGCATCAAGGACATCAAGGTTTTTGCTGCTGCCGACGGGCAAAAAGAGGCACTTGAAGCAATCAAACAGGAGGGCGCCTATATGGCGACGGGCAAGAATGACCCGGTGGAAGTGGCGACCAAATGTGTCGAGATCGCCGTTAAGGCGGCCAAAGGCGAAATTCCGTCTAACTTTCCGAAGACCACCCTTACTGAGCCGGCTGCGATTACACGAGGCAACGTTCAGCAGTTTCAGAAGCCGAACGCTGTCTTCTAGTCGTCTTGAGAACCTGCGGCGGAATTCCGAAGGGTGGACAAAGCTTGCTCTAGGAGCCTGAGGTGGCTTCAGATCTTGCGCGTTTTGTAAAATGACATTCTGAGGAGGCGTAAGTGTCCGAATTTGCCGTAGAGATGCTTGGGATTTCGAAGAGCTTCGGTGGCATCCGGGCCCTGGATCATGTCTCCTTTGCGGTGAGGCGTGGGGAAGTCCATGCTTTGCTTGGCGAGAACGGCGCGGGCAAGTCGACGTTGATGAAGATTCTCTCCGGCGCGTATCGCCGCGACCAAGGCAAAATCCGGATCGGCGGTAAAGAAGTGGAAATCGGCAACCCCCACGTCTCACGAGAACTCGGAATTGGCATTATATATCAAGAGTTGGTCCTGGCGCCGGACCTCAGCGTCGCGGAAAACATTTTCCTCGGAGAACTCCCGGGCTTGATTCCATGGAAGGAACTTCAAGAGCGTTCGCGGGGTATCTTGGAAAAAGTCGGCTTCAAGCTCGATCCGAAGACGCGTTTGGGTGATCTTCCGGTCGCTTATCAGCAGGTCGTAGAAATCGCCAAGGCGCTCTCGAAAGATGTCAAGATCCTGATTCTTGACGAGCCGACCGCGGTGCTCGCACCGCCCGAGGTGAAGAGCCTGCTAGCGTTGGTGAAGACGCTAAGCAATCGCGGAGTGAGCGTCATTTACATTTCGCACCGCCTTGAGGAGATCTTCCAGATTGCCGACGCGATCACGGTTACTAAAGATGGCCGCACGATTGGCACCGTTTCGCCAAAAGATATCAATTCAGAGCAGCTCATCGATATGATGGTGGGACGCCATGTCACCGAGCTTTTCCCCGGCGGCAAACGAAAGGTGGGGGAGGTTGTCTTGCGGGTGGAAAAATTGCGCTTCGGAAAGAAGGTTGAAGAGGTTTCCTTTGAGGCACGTGCCGGGGAAATCCTGGGCATTGCAGGTCTCATCGGAAGCGGCCGCACCGAAACGGCCCGCGCAATTTTCGGCGCGGAACATAAAGACAGCGGCACGGTAGCGCTCAACGGCCGGAACGTCTCCATTCACTCTCCTCGAGATGCTGTGCGTCAAGGCATCGGTCTGATCCCTGAGGATCGAAAGAATCAGGGAGTGGTCATCTCGCTGCCCATTCGAGAGAACGTCACGATGGCCATTCTTCGGCGCTTTCTCGGTCCTCTCGGGGTGATTAAGAAGAAGGCCGAAGAGCAGGCGGTACAAGGGTTGGCCAAACGGCTCGCCATCAAAATGCGCAACATTGAGGCGCCCGTGAGCAGCCTCTCCGGTGGCAATCAACAAAAGGTGGTGCTTTCCAAATGGTTTGCCGCGGGTTGTCGAGTGATCCTGTTCGACGAGCCTACTCGAGGTGTCGACGTTGGCGCGAAGGCGGAAATTTACAGGTTGATTGACGAACTGGCAGCCGAAGGCTTGGCCGTAGTGCTTATTTCCTCGGATCTCGTCGAGGTGATCGGAATGAGCGACCGCATTCTCGTGATGAGTCGCGGCCGGATCGCCGGTGAGCTCCAGAAACCTGACTTCTCCGAAGCAAACATCATGCGCCTTGCGCTCCAAGGCCTTCAACAGGATGGAAAGGTCATACATTGAACAAGCCACCGTCTCAACTTGAGAGGACCGGGAAATCCACTGCCGATCGTCGAGCTTTTGATTTTTCGGTGCTCAAGGGATTCTTCGGTCGCTACAATATCGCGCTCATCTTTGTGGCGTTGGTAATTATCGCGAGTTTTGTCTCCGATGACTTCCTGACCAGGCGCAACATCACCAACGTATTGCGTCAGAGCGCGGGTGTGGGGATTTCGGCCATGGGCATGCTCATGGTAATTTTGACTGGCGGCATCGACCTCTCGGTCGGCTCCGTCTCAGCCTGTGGCAGTGTGTTAAGCGCCAAGTTTCTTAGCACAATGCCGGTCGGCGGCGCCGTCGCCATGGCCATTCTCATCGGATGCGCAATGGGGGCGATTTCAGGCTATCTGGTCGCGGGCCGTGGAATGCCTGCGTTCGTCGTAACCCTGGGCATGATGACAATCGCCCGAGGGACTGCGTTTATCGTTTCCAAGGGGCAGCCGATATCGATCGGCGCTAATGGTCAACTTTTGAACGACTTTGGCAAAGGGCTCACCTTTGGCATCGCTAATCCCGTCATCTTGATGCTTGTGATTTTTGGGATCACCTGGTTTCTGCTGCATTATACCGCCTTTGGCCGGTTGGTCACCGCTATCGGCAGCAATCAGGAAGCCGTCCACCTCTCCGGTATTAGCATAGCTTGGTACATATTCGCAGTCTACGTCATCTCCGGCGGGCTGAGCGCCCTCGCAGGAATTGTAAACACGTCACGTGCAGGAGTGGGATCACCGGTTCTAGGAATCGGCATGGAGTTGGACGTGATTGCCGCCGTGGTGATTGGCGGTGCCAGCCTCATGGGTGGCCGCGGGACCGCACTTAATGCATTGCTCGGCGTTCTGATCTTGGCGGTGATCGGCAACATTATGAATCTCAAGAACGTTCCCGGATATCACCAGGAGGTTGTCAAAGGAATTATTATTCTGGTCGCAGTTCTGCTTCAGTCCGGAATTCTTACTCGTCGCCAAGCATAATACATTTAGCACTCAACCTTTTTACACGGCACATGAGCTATTCCTCTCAGATTCGGTGCGTGGCGGTGGTCACTCGTAACGCTCGAGGGACCAGATGAAAGCGTTGGGCGCTTCAGGCAAGCGAGGCTCAAACCGTGATCGTCGACATCAGCACAGAGCTGGGGCAAAAGGTGCCCAAGGAGCTTGAGCCGTTTACTCATCTTGCCAGGATGCAGTGCATATGCTTGACGCACTCGGCAGGATCAGGTTGCCATGAGTTCGCGCGATTTGTTTCTTGCCATTGATGTGGGAACCGGGAGCGTTCGCTCCGCGTTAGTCGACGCGAGGGGCAAGATCCTGGCCTTTGAGGCCAAAGAGCATGCTCAGATTGTGCCTCGTCCAGGCTGGGCCGAGCAGCGGCCGAGTCTGTGGTGGGAAGGAGCGGTTGAAACCACGCGCACCGTAGTTAACTCGCTCAGCGGCGGCGCCGGGCGAATCGCCGCGATTGCAGCTTGCGGTCAGATGCATGCCACGGTCTTGATTGATGACGGAGGCGAACTTGTGCTTGATGCTGTTCCGCTCTGGAATGACAAGCGCGCTCGCGACCTGGTCACTCGTTTCGAGCAAAACCATCCGGTAGACGAACTTTCAAGGATCACGGCAAACCCGCCCGCATCAGCCTGGCAAGCCTTCAAGTTGGCGTGGATCAAAGAGAATCATCCGGAAGCATATCGGCGAGCGGCGACGATGCTCATGCCGAAGGACTACATCAATTTCAAACTGACAAATGAACGAGCCGTAGACTACCCGGAGGCGTCCTGCAGCTTTCTCTTCGATTGGCGAGCAAACGGCTGGAGCCGGAAGATCACCGATCTCCTCGAACTCAATTATGATCTCTTGCCCCCGCTGAAACTTCCGGCGGAGTTTATCGGCCGAGTCAGCCGGCCGGCGGCTGAGCAAACCGGATTGCCAGAGGGAATTCCCGTTGTGACCGGAGTGGGGGACTTTCCGGCGAGCTTGCTGGGCTCTGGCGTAATTCGTCCCGGGACGGGCTCCGATTCTACCGGCACTTCGACACTCGTGACGCTCTGCACCCATCAGCCGACCCTGGATCCAACGATCACCAACGTCATGAGTGTTGACGGCCAAAATTGGAACGCATTCACCATTCTGGACGCAGGCGGGGACGCCATGCGTTGGGCGCGCCGCGCCTTTCACGAAAATGAGTACACTTACGAACAAATCGTTCAACTCGCGCAATCCGCTCCCGTTGGTTCAAACCATCTTCTTTTCGTGCCGTATCTCAACGGGGAACGGTTAGGACCTCATCAGAATGCAAGGGCACAATTCTTCGGTTTGACGAGCGGGCACGGCACTGCTCACCTGCATCGCGCTGTCTTGGAAGGAGTGGCGTTCGCAGCCCGGCGGAACCTTCGTCTTATGAAAGCCGCGGGGCACCCTATGGACCGCTTAGTCGCGAGCGGGGGCGGTGCTAAGACGCATCTCTGGCTGGAGATAAAAGCCAGCATTTATGGTTGCCCAATCGTGGTAGTCAAAAATGCTGAGTGCGGCGTTGTGGGATGCGCAATTCTCGCCGGCTTGGCGAACGGGACATTTGCTAATTTGGAGGAGGCAGTTGCCCGCTGCGTTGAAGTCGCGCCCGCGATAAATCCGAACCCTCAATGGATGGAAACATACGAAAAAATGGGCGAGCTCTTCGATGACCTCTACGAGTCGAGTCAACAGTTTTACGATCGGCTCGATAAGCTCCCGCTCACCTTTGCCTAGCCGTTCACGCGTCGCAGAGCCCGCGCCAAAATGTTATCTAGCGCAGCGTTCGCCACGGTCACCGCGAAGGAAAGAGGCGATCGTCAGCTGTCGATTTCGTTAAGCTGCTCTTTCTGTTACGATCCATTCGCCGAAACTTTGTCGGGGTCAGTCCGGTGCGTTGTTTGAAGAATCGGGCAAAGTACTCCTGATAGCGGAAGCCGGTTTGGCGCGCCAGTTCGGCAATTGACATGTCTGTGTCAATGAGGAGTTGCTTGATGCGATCGAGCTGGATGCGGTGTATTTCTTCCAGCGGTGTTACACCGATGTGTTCGATAAATTTAAGCTCTAAGGATCGCCGCGAGATGCCCGACGCACTCACAACGTCGTTGACCTTGATCGACTTGTCCGAATTTTCCCGAATGTAGCGCACCGCTCTCGCGATGGCCTCATCTTGAATCGCGAGAATATCAGACGATTCACGCGTAACGACATGACCCGGCTCCAAATAGTAGTTTCTGGCTTCGACTTTCTTTCCACGCATCATTCTGTCGAGCAAGAAGGCCGCGTGATAGCCAATCTCCCGGACGTTTTGCTCCAGGCTGGACAAGGGAGGGTTAGCCAACGAGCAAAGCACGGGATCGTTGTCGACACCCACGACGGCGACGTCTTCAGGCACTTTCAACTTTACCCGACGACAGGCGTCGAGAAGCGCAACCCCCTGACTATCATTGCTCGCCATGATCCCGACCGGTTTCGGAAGCGATAACAACCAATCGGCAAGTCGTTCTTGTTGAACTTCCCATTGTGAGTCAGGCGTCAGCAAGAGGATATCCACTTGTGATAATCCCTGATCCCTGAGGGCCTGGACAAAAAATTTCCGCCGAATCGCTTCCCACCCCTTTCCTTCGAGACCCACATAACCGAAGTGATGAAAGCCTCGTTCGATCAGGTGCGCCGCCGTGCGCTGGCCGATTAATCGCTGCTCTGGAAAAACGGTGGGAAACTCCGGCTTGGCAAACAAATATCGGACGTTGACAACCGGAATGCCCCTAGCCTTGGCGGCTCGGCAAAGCTTTAAGTCCACACTTCGCGTGATGATGCCATCGCCATCCCAATCCTTGAGCCACGGCGGATCCGGATCGGTGTGCCCGCGCTCGCTGATGTAAATCGACCACGCTTCATGGGCCCGAATATAGTCGCCAATTCCCAAAAGCAGCTCCCGCCCATAATGCCTCGAAGTTTCGATAATCAAGGCGACATGCGGTTGATTGTTGCTCGGCTTCTTTTGTCGCCCTCGTTCCATTTAATAGTTCTTCAAGTATCCGGAAAGGCGGGAGGGCCTTATCAATCCTATCATTACTTAGTGCATGTAATGTCCCGATCATTCATGCACTCACTGCGCTACTGTAGCTTGAAAGCAGCTCATTATCCAGATGCAACTTCCGGGTTAATCCAAAAAATCAGGGAGGAAATGTCGATACCTGTGGTTGTCTATCGCAGTGCTTTCGCTCTTGTCATCCGAAAGTCTTCTGGGGCGCGAGTGGAGTGGCGGCAGTTTCC
The DNA here is from genome assembly GCA_963744345.1 of uncultured Verrucomicrobiae bacterium. Taxonomy (GTDB): domain Bacteria; phylum Verrucomicrobiota; class Verrucomicrobiia; order Chthoniobacterales; family Terrimicrobiaceae; genus DASTFP01. The sequence goes on along the minus strand of CAVUTD010000004.1, from coordinate 37,402 downwards.
CTTATGGCGGCCGCCCTCGGGGCACCTCAACAAGCCTGCAGCGCCGAATCCGGCCAAGAATCACCTTCCAGGCTTTGCGAGGGCGACTCCGGAGTCGCTGTTTGGCATCGAGAAAGTCGAAGAATTCGGAGCTTCTCCGTCTCACTGCACTGCTTGTCTTTAGAAAACGTAAGCTCGTGTGAGTGCGTGCGCGCAAGTCGAAGCGTCGCATGGACGGGATTGATGCAGAATATTAGGACATCCTCCACCAGGTGTCAGGGTCAGGGATCAGGCACGCGGGCGAGGTGATTCTTGCGGCGGAGACTTTGATCACCTCCGGATCCACCGTGTTAAACGCGAACATCCCAAAATGATGAGGGATAAGATAAGGAATGCGCGCCCCGTGGCAGAGTTGAGTGGCTTCCGCAAGAGTGAAGTTTCCGGGGACACCTTTGCCGCGACCGTTGATCGGTAGAAGAGCCAGGTCAACCTGATGTGCTAATACTCGCTCAGAGAGCCCTTCATAAGGAATTGTGTCGCCCGAGTGGTAAAGTGTCACTGAGCCTAGACGAAAAACGTAACCAAGGAAACGGTACTCGCCTTGATCGTTTCTCTCAAGCGATTCGTGTGCGGAAGGGATGGCCGTAAGCATACCCTTGCTGGTGAGCGAGATTTCCTCACCGGCATCTACTCCGATGATTTGCCGCTCCGGCACCCCAAGCTTGAGAGCATAGGAAAGGCTTGCTCTTGGAACAATGAAGCGACAGCAGGGAGACTTCGACGCCAAAATTGGCAGCGTTTCCGGATCCATATGATCGCTGTGATGATGAGTGCAGATGACAAAATCGAGATCCGAGACTTCTTGCGCATCTATCGGCGCGGGCATCAAGCGATCATGAGGATTTCCCGTGGCGCGATATTTCTTCTCGAGACAATCGGAAAGATAGGGATCAACAAAAACGCGCAGACCTGAAGAGCGAAGGGCAAAGCCCGCTTGCCCCAACCACGCTAAGCCAAGCCCTTCCAGGTGGGTTTCCTGCCAGAGTGAGCGAACACCGCCAGGCGCAGAGGTGATGGAAATCGACCGCACCCGCAGAAACTAGCCGGACTTTTCGCGAAGCGACCTGATCATCGTGGCGGCTTCCTTGGCAAGTTTGGTAATTTCTTTCCAGGAACCCGCTTTGATGAGGGCTCCGGATGCCAGCCATGAGCCACCGAGCGCGGCGACTTTCGGGTCGGCAAGATAGCTGGCCATGTTGGCCGGGGTAAGCCCACCGAGCGGCAAAAACTTGATCCCAAGATGGAGATAGGGAGCCGCGATGGAATCAAGATACGCGAGCCCGCCAGAAGGTTCGGCCGGGAAAAACTTGAATAAGCGGCATTCGTGTTCTAGAGCCGCTTCGATATCGCTTGGCGTTACCGCGCCGGGAGCGAAGGAGAGTCCCGCATCCCTCGCCGCCTGAAGCACGCGCGGGTTCATGCCAGGAGCAACGCCATATTGCGCCCCTGAGTTTTTAGCCAAAGTGACTTGTTCCGGCGTCAAAATGGTTCCGACGCCCGCGAGCATCTCAGGAACTTCCCCGCGCACTTTCTCCAGAGCTTTCAGTGCCACAGGGGTACGGAGGGTGAGCTCCATAGCCGTCACTCCCCCCGCCACCAACGAACGAGCCACAGGCACCGCATCCTCAATCCGTTCGAGAATCAAGACCGCCACGATCCCGCAATCGAAGATTCGGCGGCTGAGTTCCGGATCAAAGAGGGGTGACATCGTGGCAGTAAAGTTAAGGTAGTCTGCTCGAGTAAGGTGCAGTTCTTTGCTGCACATTGCAAAAACTTAAGGCGGTGATAGAATTGCGCACCCTCTCCCTTTACTGTGTCGAGGCCCGTCCTGCCAACAGCAAAGCCAGCTCTCTGTCTGATGAAGAGGCTCGGGGAGGTTGCGACAAGCTGCTTCGGCGCGATCGATTGCGCAAAAATTCTTGTTTTAAAAAATCAAACCGGCGATGATATTGCGCATAACGATGTCTGGATTGCCCTTCGGAGACGGCCGAGCGAGCGCCTGCGTGTCCATCACAAATCTGCCGCTCAGGAGTCATCCATCTTTGGTCGAGTTGACCGTTCGGCGTCCGGCTGAAGGGACACGCGGTATCAGCGGGTAAACGAACAGTGGACATGTACACAGCCGCCCAGAAACCGACGTTCTATTTCATCGGCGTGACCACGACGAAGTCCTCGATCATGCGAGTTTTCCCGGCTTGGGCGAGACATCTTGGCTTGGGTGACGTCGCCATCAAGGGCATCGACCTGAAGTTACACGACGAAGCCGAGAAGTATCGGCAAACCGTCAAATTTCTCAAGGGCGATCCGGGTTCGCGCGGTGCGCTGGTCACGACTCATAAGATCGACCTTCTGAAGGCCTGTCGTGACTTGTTCGACGAACTCGATCCTTACGCGCAGCTAACCGGAGAGATCAGTTGTATCTCGAAGCGCAACGGCAAGTTATACGGTCATGCCAAGGATCCGATTAGTTCAGGCCTTGCCTTGGAAGCATTTTTGCCAGGGCGCCATTGGGAGGAATCACGTGCCGAGGCGCTCGTGCTTGGTGCAGGCGGCTCAAGTATCGCTCTGACGACGTACATGCTCGATGCCAAGCACGGCCATAATCGTCCCGCGCGGATTTTTGTCACAGATCGAAATGCCGGTCGCCTCAAGGAGAGCGAGGAAATTCACCATCAATTTGCTCAGCCTGTCCCGGTGCAATATCACTTGGCCGCACAAGCGACGGACAACGACGCTTTACTAAGTAAGCTGAAGCCTGGCTCGCTCGTGGTCAACGCCACCGGCTTGGGCAAAGACGCTGAAGGATCACCACTCACCGCGGCAGCAAAATTTGCAGAGGGCGGCTATGCATGGGAGTTCAACTATCGAGGTCGACTTCTTTTTTTAGACCAGGCCCGCGCACAAGAGGAAGCCCGTGGTCTTCACGTGGAAGACGGTTGGCTCTATTTCATCCATGGCTGGACCAGAGTTATCGCGGAGGTCTTCGATGTCGATATCCCAATCAGAGGGCCCGAATTTGATCGCATCTCTCAAATCGCGTCCGACGCTCGCTAGAACATGCCCTCATGAGCGGCTACTTGACGGTGGAAGTCGTGTGTCGGGCGAGGTCAACTTCGCGCAGCCTCAACCAGGAGGCGAGTTTGACAACGTGCGTCTGTTTCAGTCCAGAAGGTCGGTGACCGACGACTTTGCGAATCCTCTTGATTCGCGTATGAGACGATGAAGCGTATTTTAGTAACTCCTCGTTCCGCGACTCGGCATGGTCACCCTTCCTTGGAGGCGCTCAAGAATTTCGGATTCGAGGTTGTTTTCTGCCGTCCAGGTGTTCTTCCGACCGAAGAGGAATTGCTGGCACAACTACCCGGATGCGTTGGCTATCTCGCAGGAGTGGAGACAGTATCTGCCAAGGTGCTCGAAGCTGCCAAAGAGCTCAGGGTCATCAGTCGCAATGGCACAGGTGCGGATGCCATTGATGTGGCGGCAGCCGAACGATTAGGCATAAGAGTCTTGCGAACTCAGGGCGCGAATGCGCGGGGGGTGGCCGAACTGGCGATGGCCTTGATGCTTTGCATTGCGCGTTCTCTTACGCAGACAGACCGATCCATCAAGGCGCAACGGTGGGAGCGACACGAGGGCTTTGAACTGGAGGGTCGCACACTCGGTCTCGTAGGTTGCGGTCGCATAGGCCGCTTAGTAACAAAGTTCGCTTTGGCCTTTGAAATGAAAATCATTGCTTTTGATCCCATGCCGAACTGGAGCGACGTTCCGCCTGGTTTCCACTACGCCGACTTTGACGAGGTGTTAGGATCAAGCGATGTTCTTAGTTTGCATTGCCCGCCGCGCGCGGGAGGTCGACCGATACTGGACGGAGACTCGATTGCGAAATTGAAGAAAGGAGTCATTGTCATCAATACAGCACGAGGCGGATTGATCGATGATGAAGCAATGCTTAGAGCGCTCGATTCCGGCCGCGTCAAGGGCATTGGGCTGGATGTTTTCGATAGTGAACCGCCTGGGGACTGGCGGCTGGCTGTTCATCCACGGGCGGTTTCTTCGCCACACATCGGCGGGTACACCCCTGAAAGTATCGACCGCGCGATGTACGGTGCAGTCGAGAATCTCCTTGAGGTCTTGAAATCGAGTCCAGCCTAGATGCCCTCTCCGAAATACTCGGCAAACTCGTAATGAATCGGAGCTAATTCAAGCCTGTTCTTCGCGTTTGGCGAAGATCAAGTGCGACAGATCGTTCTTTGCTTAACGATCGTCTCATCGAATGGACAAGGTTTTTCGCCAAATGGAAGAGCGTGCTGGTCTCGGGGCGGCCTCCGATGGTAAATGGCTCGAGAAAGGAACGGAGATGGCGAAGACATGACCAAGCAGTTCGACGAGCAGCCCGGCTCCTGGACGCTTTCAAGTTCCGAACTGGCGCGAATGATCGATGTCAGCGCGGTTCAGTCCTTCCACACGGAAAGCGATATACGCCAGCTTGCAGCCTCTGCACTCGAATCGCGGTTTATCGCCGCCCATGCACTGCCCCATTTCGTGCCATTGCTGCGGTCGCTCATTCCGCACGGTGCGCCGACGCTGGTGGGAGCCCCAATCGGCTTCCCGTCGGGGGGTCACATGACGACGATCAAAGTGGCGGAGGCGCGCGCGCTGGTAGATGCGGGAGCCGACGAACTGGACATGATGATCAACTTGGGCCGGCTGAAATCCGGAAGCCGTCGCTACGTCGTGAATGAAATCAAAGCGGTCGTCGGTGCCATCGCCCCGCTCCCGCTGAAGGTGATCCTCGAGGTATCTCGTCTAACGAACGACGAAATCCAACAAGGCAGCGAATGCGTCGTCGAAGGCGGGGCGGCCTTTGTCAAGACAGGTAGTGGTTGGATGAGTGAGCCGACGACGATCGAGCACGTCCGACTCATAAGCATGGTCGTGTGCGGCAGTTTACAAATCAAAGCTTCCGGAGGTATCCGGGATTTGAAAACCGTCCACAGCATGATCTTGCTTGGCGTGACGCGCTTTGGGATAAATGCCTCCGTGGCGCTCGATTTGCTAAAGGAGTGCGCAACGTTGTCCGACGCCAGAGTGCATGCCAACCTACCCGGCTGAGCAAGATCAGAAGAACCTTTTATGCGCTCTTGACTGCTGCGGTTCCGGCTCGATTTAGACGGTCCGGAGGCCGAGTTGGAAACAAGCCATCGACGGTTGGGAGTTAAGCGCGGCTTTCTTCCGTGCTCCCAATCCTTGATCAGTGTGGTGAGATCGGTTTTGCCGGGGCGATCTCCGAAAGTCCCGCCGAGCTGGTCAGCGCGTGTAGCCGATGGTGTGGTGTTCGGAGCTGCTCATAAAGGGTTCTGTAGACCTCCTGGTAGCGCGCTTGCAGCCGCTTGGAGCGCTCCCAATTTGGTTCCACACTGATCTCTTCTCTGCGAGCAGCCTGAGCCGCCTCGGAAGCATTCGCAAAGAGGCCGCAGCCGATTCCTGCCAGGAGAGCAGCGCCTAAACTGACCGTTTCGCGGATTGGATTAATTTTCAACGGCAAGCCGTGCAGGTCCGCTTTGATCTGGGCTAGGAGCCGGTTCTCAAGGGTGCTGCCAATAGTGAGGATCTTCTCAAACGCTGGTAGATCAGTAATACTTATGATCGTGTCGGCGACCGCCCTTATTTCGAAGGCAAGCCCTTCGAGCACCGCCCTGAACATTGCGCCTCGAGTTGTCGTGGACTTGATGCCGATAAAGGCTCCCGCCGCCTGGGGGTCGGGGAAGGGTGTCTGGCTTCGGGTCAGGTGGGGCAAAAACACTGGAATTCCCTCATTGACCTTCGCGGCTTCTTGGACGAGCTCCGAAATGCTCGCTTTGCCGCCGAGTTCCCGGCGAAACCACTCCACCGCGGCCCCTGCGGTCTGAAGTCCACCGGCCAGATAGTAAATGGGTTCTTCGATCCAGACGGCGCCTTGGGCCAGCCCATGCGCGGCGACCCGAGTGTCGAAAAGCGGCTCCTGACAAGTCGCGATCAGCGATTCTGAGGTGCCGATACTATCAAACAACAGCGCTGCGTCGAGACCTCCGGCGGCGAATGCTCCGCTGAGGTGGTCGTGAATGCCGACGCTCACCATCGTGGTCAGCGGGAGATTCGTCGCAGTCGCGCTCGAAGGCGAAATACAGCCCAGCGCGCTGCCACTCTTGCGCACGGGAGGCAGAGAGGAGGGCGCCACACCAACGGCTTCCAGGATTTCGCTCGACCAGTCGCCGCGCTTTAAATCGTAGGCGAGAGTTCGGCAGGCCAGACTTGGATCTGTCGCGGGGACACCACAGAGGCGGAAGGCGATGTAGTCGGCAAATTGCAGCCAATACCGCGCGTTTCGAAACGCGTTTGGCAGGTGATTCTTTATCCAGAGAATCTTGCAAAGCGAAAACATTGGGTCGGGCGTGATCCCCGACACCTTGAACAGAGTATCGTAACCCAACCCGATCGCGGATGTACTCGTATTCTTCTACGCTCCGAAGATCGAACCAGGCAATAGCTGGCGCCAATGGCTGACCTTCAGAATCGACCGGCACGATTGATTCTGCCATACTTGAAACGGCAATACCTTTGATGGCATCGCGGTGCTCCAGTTGCGCGACGACGGTTCGAATGGCTCGACAGACCGCCTCCCAAACCGGCCCCGGCTCGAAATCGGTCCAGCCCGACTGCGGATGCGACCTTGGAGTTGGCTCCGACCCCTGAGCAAGGAGGTGTCCTCCTACATCGAAAGCGAGACACTTGAGGTTGGTAGTTCCTACATCCAGTCCAAGAACTATGTCGTGGTGTGGCATCGACGCGGAGTGTAGCTCCGAGGAAGGTGGTTGAGAGTCAAAAAAAAGGCTCGTTGAGAGACGGGGGTATGGGCGTCGCGCTCAAAGCGATTTCCTCGAAGTCGAAAAAGCTACCTCTTTAACCTCAGAAGTGAAATGTTGAAGAAGTAGCTGGACGAACAATCCGACCGGAATTGGCATTATGAAGAAAGCCTGGTGGAAGGAAAGCGTTGTTTATCAAATCTACCCCCGCAGTTTCAAAGACGGCAATGGGGATGGCATTGGCGATTTGCGCGGAATTATCGAAAAGCTCGATTATCTGGAGAGGCTTGGCATCGATGTGGTCTGGCTATCTCCTGTTTATAAGTCCCCTAATGATGACAATGGCTACGACATAAGCGACTACCAGGACATCATGGATGAGTTCGGCACCCTTGCCGATTGGACCGAGATGCTTGAGGGAATGCATCGGCGCGGCATCAAATTGGTCATGGATCTCGTGGTGAACCATACTTCCGACGAGCACCCCTGGTTTGTCGAATCTCGAAAGTCCCGAGACAATCCATATCGCGACTTTTACTTCTGGCGAACGGGCAAGGATAGCCGGGAGCCTAACAATTGGGTCTCCTTTTTCAGTGGCTCAGCGTGGAAATTCGATCCGGCAACCGAGGAATACTATCTGCATCTCTTCTCTAAGAAGCAACCAGACCTCAACTGGGAAAACGCGAAGGTCCGGGAGGAAGTCTTCGCGATGATGGAGTGGTGGCTGCAAAAGGGGATCGATGGTTTTCGCATGGATGTCATCAATATGATTTCCAAAGTGCCCGAGCTGCCCGACGCTCCGGTCATCACCGACACGCCATACCAATTCGGCGGCCGATATTTTCTGAATGGCCCCAGGCTTATGGAATTCCTGCTCGAGATGAAGCAGAAGGTGCTTTCCAAGTACGACATTCTTACGGTCGGCGAGACGCCCGGAGTCTCCCCTCAGGACGGCCTGAAAATTACCCATGAGGAGACTGGGCCGCTCAACATGCTCTTTCAATTTGAGCACATGGATCTCGATTTGGTTCCTCACGGATCAAAATGGGACTTTAAAACGCTGGACCTGCTGGACCTCAAACGAGTGATGACCCGCTGGCAGAAGGAGTTGGCCAACCAGGGGTGGAATAGTCTTTACCTCTCCAATCACGATCAACCCCGGGCCCTTTCGCGCTTCGGCGATGACGGGCGGTATCGCGTTGAGTCGGGCAAGATGCTGGCCACGTTTCTGCACATGCTCCAAGGCACCCCTTACATCTATCAGGGCGAAGAGATCGGCATGACCAACGTCAAGTTCGAGTCAATCGAGGACTATCGGGATATCGAGACCATCAACATGTACAAGGAACACGTTGAGGATCGAGGGATCGCTGCTCCAGGCGTCTTAGCAAGCATCCATGTTAAGAGCCGTGATAATGCCAGGACTCCCGTCCAGTGGGATGATACCGCGCACGCCGGTTTCACTACGGGCACTCCTTGGATAAAGGTCAATCCAAACTATAGGGACATCAATGCCAAGCAAGCTCTGGCCGACCCCAATTCTATTTTCTACTATTATCAAAAGCTCATTCAGTTGCGGAAGCAGCACCCAATTATCGTGTACGGCACTTACGATTTGATTCTAGAGTCGCACCAAGAAATCTATGCCTTCACGCGCACGTTGGAGAGTGACCGGTTATTAGTCATCTTGAACTTCACCAAAAACCAGCCCGTCTTCGAACTTCCAAACTCGGTTTCGCTTTCAAGCACGCAACTTCTGATTAGTAACTACGCAGTCGACGAAGGGGAAGAAATCCGTTCCTTGACCCTGCGACCCTATGAAGCGCGAGTTTACACGCTGCATCACTGATTACCACAACGCAGCATCGGGATCGCCGATGCATACTGAATTAGTCAGGCTTGTCACCGAGTTGACGTCAGGGTATTGTTGCCAATTGACTCTAGCGGAAAGGAAAGATCGGTCGTAATAGTGCGCCAATTGTTCGTCTAAGTCGACCGCATGAAAGATAGCAAAAAAGCGTGGTATCAACTGAAGGACAGCCAAACCAAGTGGTACCATCACCTCATGCACGGCAGAGTTCTGATCATGCTCGTGCTGATGGCGATTGTTTATCTCATTGCAATGGCGGTCGGCATTTACATGCTGTTTGGCAGATGAGCATGGCTAGTGGCCCGCCAGAGGCGGGCCACTGCTTCAAAGGTGGTCTCGCGCCATTCCGCAGAGCTTCGCTTTCGGTTCGCTCTCTGAAAATTCGGCCTATTCGTGGGCCCGGGCGGCGCCGAATCGAGTGTCGACGCCGAAGTGGACCTCTTGGGCGAAGGCCGCATAGGAACTGGGGTTAACAATGGCGTCAGCGGTGCTGATACTGCTGTAGACGGGAGTGCCCGAGGGCGCCTCGAAGAACGTTCCGTTGACGGTCTGCCCCGACCACTCGGGGACATCGACGTTGGTGCCGAACGTGAAGTGCACCGCTTCGTGGATGAGCACCGCAGCCCGGCCGTTCGGTCCGTGGCGGATCGAGAAGTCGTCGCCGATCTCCGTGAGAAGGCCCTGCCGCGTCTGAGCGGCGAAATCAAGCCCTGACGTCCACTGGAACTTGTCGGGGTGCGCGTCAAGGCGAGTCTCCAGTTGGGCGAATCGGTTGCGCACTGTCGTAACAGTGGATGCGCTGGGGGAATTGCTCATGAAGTGATGGGCGAAGGCCTTCCGAGCGTCGGGCGACAGCGCACCGGTGAGCTCCCTGATGGCGTCCCGGGTCCACTCGCCGGCAATGTCGAGCGCTTGGCCCGCATCGAGCAGCGGGAAGAGGCCATTCCACGCTCTCACCAATGCAGCCGGATCGGTCACGGTGAAGTCGACCTTCTCGGTATTGAAATCATAGCGAACATATGCGGGAACCGGAACGAGCGAGGAGCCAGGCGTACCCGCCGGAACGAGGTTGCCATCGCCGTCGACGGTGACGTCGATCGTCTTGAAGAGGTATGCCTTGGTGGCGAATCCGGCGAGACCGATGACCGCGCCGTCAATGTCTCGGTCGAACGGCGCGGCGGTGTGCCAGTTGGGGCCAATCGTTTTGGGGTAACCGGGCGAAGGTTTTTCGGTCTTCCAATCGTAGCGCACGTATTCGTTCCCGCGAAAGAAGTAGGCAAATTGGCTCTTCCTTCCTCCGCCCGGGAGCACCGCGTCGAGGATGGTATAGGTGGCAGGAAGATTCCAGAGCTCAGCCGTCGGTTGAGACGCTCCGTCCGGAGTCATCGTCGCGTGCTGGACCCGGCGGTACTGGCCATTTCTGAAGAAGTAGCTGAATTCACTGAAGCTACGTTGGCCGCGCAGAGCGCCTTCAAGGTCGCTGTCAAACCCCGGGGGGAAGTTGAGGGATCTCAGCTGGTTTGGCTGGCGAAGCGTGACGGCTCGATCGGCAAACCAATCGTAGTCTACTGCCCAGCCGCGCTGGAAGATGGTGGTGATCGTTGGCGAGGGACCGAGCGCCGGAAGAGACCCGCTGATGCGAACGTTGCAAGCCATAGCGCGCGCAGTTTAGACTGTTGGGCGAATGAGTTGTCAAGCACACGAATCTTCGCTTAGAACCGGAGAGTCCTTGCGTGACGCAACCGCCAGAAGCATTCAATGGGCGAGGCTAATTTTTACAAGCTAATGATAGGAAGGAGCGCATTTCTCGTCCTCCGCACAAAATTCGGCATCTGTTGTTAGTCTCACATGCGATTCCAATGCAGCGGTTGAAAACCTTCCACGTTCGACTGCATGATCGATGAAGATATTAGGCCGACCACCTGAAAACTGACACCACAAACCCTTTATTATGAAGACTGTCACCTCCGGCGATCACCCGGTGCCGTTCGATGATCCGCGAACTGCTCCGAGAAAGAAAATGTTCGTCACCGACGATGGCAGAAATGTGCTCTTCACCTTCATCCTGCTCGTTTCGCTGTTTGCTCTTTGGGGATTCTGCAATGGGATGATTGACGTGATGGACAAGCACTTCCAGGAAGAATTGAACCTCACCTTGTCGCAATCCGCCTGGGTGCAGTTTGCCCACTATCTGGGATACTTCCTGATGGCGCTACCGGCAGGTTGGTTGGCTACGAAGCTCGGCTATAAAGGGGGTATCATCACCGGCCTTTTGATCGTTGCCGTTGGCGGCTTTTGGTTCATCCCAGCCTCGCAGATCGCGCAATTCTGGGCATTCTTATTCGGCGTTTGCCTCATCGCGGCTGGTCTGACCTTCCTTGAAACCATCGCCAATCCTTATACAACCGTTCTTGGACCAATTGAATACGGAGCAACGCGCATCAACCTTGCGCAATCCTGCAATGGTATCGGCCTGCTGCTGGGTCCGATTGCCGGTGGCATGTTTTTCTATTCCAAAGACGCTGCGGGGAAGAGCACAGGTGCTGAGATGATGTGGATCCCTTATGCCGCCATCGGCGTCATTGTCATCCTTCTAGCCATCGTCTTCTTTTTTGCCGACGTTCCCGATATCGAGATGGAGGATGACTATCATCTCGACGACTCAACTCCCAACGTATCGCATTCTATCTGGTCGCACGCGCACTTCGTCTTGGCCGTCGCCGCTCAATTTCTTTATGTGGCCGCCCAGGCCGGCATTTTCAGCTTCTTCATCAACTACATGACTTCTCAAGTGCCAGCTGTTCCTGCGTCGTGGCAAACGGAATCCGGTTTTTTCGGCGGCTGGTTTGAAACTCATAAGGATGGTCTTCTCGGCTTTAGCGACAAGGGTGCGGCTAATCTCGCATCCCTGGGCTTTCTCTTCTTTCTGGTCGGCCGCTTCACCGGCACCGCCATCCTCAAGAGGTTCGCCGCTCATACGCTTTTAGGAGTCTACGGCGCGATGAACGTCCTGCTTTGTCTCATCATCTTCCTAAAGCTGGGATGGGTAGCCGTGGGGAGCGTCTTTTTGACGTATTTCTTCATGTCCATCATGTTTCCGACCATTTTTGCGTTGGGCATTTTCGGTCTGGGTCATGGGGCAAAGAAAGCGTCCTCCTTCATCGTCATGGCGATCATGGGCGGTGCGATTCTTCCAAAAGTGATGGGATGGGTAGCCGACCAATACGATTTATCGCGCGGCTTCATTGTGCCGCTGCTGTGTTTTGCCTTCGTTGCGGCCTACGGCTTCTTATGGCCGAGACTCAGTGGTCACGAGGCTATGCACGGGGTGTCAACTACAGGCGGGCACTAAGCCATGAACGCCGCCTTTGATGTAAGCCACGAGAAACTCGCTGTCGATCCGGTGTTCACCGCATTTGCCAGACAATTGAGCGAGTGCTCTCGCATCGAATCTCGCGCTTCGTTCAATCGCTATTGCCGCGAAGCCTGCCGACTTTGGGATGAGCACTTTGGTGACGGAATTGGAAAGACGTCAGCGCGATACGCAGAGTTGCTCGAGGAAGTCGACCATGGGGGCGACAAAGTGATCTCAACACCGTGGGGAGGTGTGGTCATCGAATTGCACGAGCATCCGCGCGTTAAAAAATACCTCGTGATCCGCAAAGGCGGATACTTGGCTCTCGAGACGCACGAAGAAAAGGATGAGCGGCTTGAGGTCAAGGAGGGCGCCGGTCTCATCTTATCGCGACGGGCCGTCAATCAACCGCTTACTGTAGAGGCGCTCACACCGGGGGTTCAGTTTCATTTCGAGCCGGGGATGGAGCATTGCATCATCGGCACCGAGAACCTGCTCGTCTTTGAGCGTTCCGTCGATCCCAAGGGAATGGACAAGGATCTCGTGTTTATCTACGAGCCCGACTCCCCTGGCACCTAAAGGGCGCGAAGGATCATCTTTCCCTTACGAACACTGAATTCCACGCTTTCGGCGAAATTCTTCGGGATTGTTATCCTTCGGGGCGACATGCGGTGCGTTCTTCAACGTCGCCGCTCGCTCCTGCAACTCTTCGTTGCGTTGGCTAACGCCGCCCCGACTTCCGCAAGAGCCTCAAGACTGCGAGGCGTCTTGATTGTCGCTTCACCAATTCGCATCCATGAAGCAAATATCTACCCAGATGCGCGAAGTGAGGACGTCGTGGCAAGTCCGATGCGCACGCGAGTGACAAACTGCGGTTGACACCTTGTCTTCGGCCGTTTGAGCGACGCCATTGCTGCCGCCGGAGATCATTCGGGAATTTCAAAAGCCGTTAGTCAACATCCGCGCACATCTTTGCAATCTATGAATCAACATCCGCAGCGCTGAGGGACATCTTTGGGTTCCTTTCGCACGAGCTCTTTCAAGTCCGTTTTCCTTAGCAAACGCGAGCGACAATTCACCTTTGGCCCAGCGAGCAAGGCAGCCTGAAGTCGGAGCGGCGGGGGCCTTCGTTGGCGCAGTTCTCCATGGAGTTTATGACAGTCCGGGGGCCATTTGGCAGATTGTCTTCGTGACAATTCAGGCAATTCGGGCAAGCTACAGACCTTATGAGCGACGTCCCCTTAACCCTTCCGACCGACCGTACGATGGCCATTATCATGGGCGGAGGAGCCGGTACCAGGCTCTTCCCACTGACCAAGGAAAGGGCCAAACCTGCTGTGCCACTTGGTGGCAAGTACCGCCTGGTGGATATCCCAATCAGCAATTGTCTGAATTCAGGTATCCGCAGCATCTACGTGCTCACTCAGTTTAACAGCATGTCGCTGCACCGGCATATTAACTCCGCTTTCAAATTCGACAATTTTACGCCAAGTTTCGTCGAGATTCTGGCGGCGCAGCAAACTCCAACTGGATCGACTTGGTACCAAGGAACGGCGGACGCCGTTCGACAGAACCTGAGTTACTTTCTGGAGCGTCCCGTCGATTACTATATCATTCTCAGCGGCGACCAACTCTACCGAATGGACTACCGGCAGGTCCTACGGCAGCACCTTGAAACGGATGCGGATCTTACGGTCGGGACCATTCCCGTTAATCGGAAGTCGGCGACAGGATTCGGGATCATGCACACTGATGAGAAGCGCAAGATTGTCGAGTTCGTTGAGAAGCCCAAAGATCCCAAGGTGCTCGACAGTTTGCGCATACCCGCGGACCTTTTGCAAGCCATCGGCCAGCCTGCGGATGCCGACCTCTACCAAGCCTCCATGGGAATTTACGTGTTCAACCGTGAGGTGCTTAAGGAATGCCTCGACAATGACTTTGTCGATTTCGGTAAGAATATCATTCCCGCTGCCATCGAGAAATATAAAGTGCAGGCTTATATCTTTCAGGGATATTGGGAGGATATTGGAACGATCGGAGCGTTCTTCGAAGCGAGCCTTAATTTAACGGATCCAAACCCCAGCTTCCGCTTCAACGAGCCTGGAGCTCCCGTCTATACGAATGCGCGTTTTTTGCCCGCAAGCGTCGTCCGCTCCTCCAACATTGATCGCTCCCTGGTCTGCGACGGCTGTGCTATTGAGAAGGCTACGATCGAGCATAGCATTATCGGAATCCGCTCAGTAGTCGGTGAAGGCACCACCCTCAAAAATGTTATCCTGATGGGAGCCGACTATTACGAAGCCGACGTCGAACGATCTGCGGGGGATTCTCCGCATATCGGGATCGGACGTAACTGCAACATTCAAGATACGATCATCGACAAGAATGCCAGGATCGGTGACAACGTCACCATCTCGCCGCAGGGAAAGGACAAGGAAATGAACGGCGAGGGATTTTACATTCGCGACGGCATCGTCGTCATTCCGAAACGCGCTCTCATTCCGTCAAATACTCGTATATAGCGCGCACGAGCGCCGTCGCGGGGCTTGCGTTAGCCAATTCCGCGTGGAGCTAGGAAATAAATCTATCGCTGGTGAGTGGTGTCGGGAATTCAAGTTAGTGCAATAGAAAAAGGCGAAGAGAGCGCGGCCCGAGAGTAAAAACTCGCTTCTGGGGCCGATCACCGTGGCCGCCAAAGCGCGCTAACACCGTTCGCGCGTGGCCCGCACTTAGGACTTGCCTGAGACACCTACACGTGATGCCATGATGGCGTGAAAGGGCCCAAGGACGATCCCGGGCCAGATCCGGTCGGAGGCCGAGCAGCGGAGCGGTTGCGACAATTCGAGCAAGCTCGCTCCCCTCAAGTTCCTCTTCCGGCGCGAGCTAAGAAGCGGTCCCCAAAAAAGGCTCGAAAGGCGTCAAGCAAGTCATCACTCCTGAAAGGAGAGCCAAAAACCAAAACCAGGTCTGGCTGCTGATCGTACTGGGAAGAAAATTGTCATATGCGAAGTCCGATCGAAGACGAGAAGCTACCGATTTCCGGGGAGTCGGAGATGACGCCAGGGGCTAGGGGAACTTTGGAGCGGACCCCCACAAAACCAAAGCCGCCCGGTGGCAAGGCACTACTACGCATGGAGCTATTTTCGCAGCAACGAAACTTCCAGATCAATCCAGAGGTCGCCACACTGCAAGCGGGTGCCGCTTCTAGATCAGGCAAGACACGCTCGCGTCGTAAGGTTGGGCGAAAAGCTGTAGGAGGGGCCAAACAAACTGCTGCCGACGCAGGTGTTGAATTGTTCGCTCAAATGTATGCCGACGCTGCGATGGCGTTGCAGGCAGCGGGCCGCAGCATGGAAATTGCGCTAAAGGGCGCTGCCACAGCCGCTCCAACTGTGGCGCCTCCTCCATCATGGCGACCGCTCGGGCCTACTTACATGCCGAACGGCCAGACCTATGGCGCCAGCCGCGTAGACGTAGCGGGCCGGGTCTCGACCGTGGCAATCGATCCCACGGATCGCGATCACATCCTCCTGGGCTCGGCGGCCGGCGGCGTTTGGGAGAGCAAGGACCGGGGTGCCTCGTGGACTCCCCGCACTGACGCAATGCCGACTTTAACGATCGGCGCGGTGGCCTTCGTACCATCCAATCCACAGACGATCTATGCCGGCACAGGCGAAGGAAATTTTTACGCGAGACTGGGCGCGGGGCTGCTCCGCTCGACCAATGGCGGCACTACTTGGTCGCTGCTTACCGGCAGTCCTTTTGTAGGACAAGGCTTTTATGATTTGATCGTCGATCCGGCGAACGCCGACCATTTGCTCGCGGCGACCACAGGCGGCATCCATGAGAGCACAGACGCGGGGGTAGGCTGGGCACCTCGGCGGAGTTCGCCGTGCTGGAGCTTATCGATTCACCCTGCGGGCGGCGCCTCGGCGGAAGTGCTCGCAGCGTGCTCCGACGGCCTTTTCCGCTCCAGTAACGGCGGAAAAACCTGGGCGGCAGTAACGCTCACGGGCGCTGGCGGAGCTTGGGACCGCCTGGCGGTGGCGCATGCACGTTCCAATCCGGCGGTCGTCTATGTCTTCGGTTCACAGGCAGGAACGGCTCGGTTATTTCGCCGCAGTTCCAGCGGCACGTTTCAGGCGATCGCACTACCCCCCAGTCTCAAGACGAGCCAAGCTTGGTACGACTGGTTCTTGGGGCTCGCCCCCGATTCGGAAAACCGAATTTATATCGGCGCAATCGACGTCTACCGCGGCGAGATTTCGGGCACCACTGCGACGTGGACCAACGTCAGCTCCAAGGCGTCCGGGGATAGCATTCATCCAGATCAACACGCGATAGCCTTCGATCCAACCGACCCCAATATCCTCTATATCGGCAACGATGGCGGACTGTATCGCTCGACCAACCGTGGAACTCATTGGCAATCGTTGAACAGAGGATTGGCAATCACAGAGCTCGAATACCTGGCGCAAGATTACGGACTCTCACGCTGGCTGCTCTCCGGCACTCAGGATAATGGCAGCGTACGCTATGCTGGCTCTAGCGTCTGGGATCATGTCGCCGATGGCGACGGCGGCGATTGCACGGTAAATCGGGCCAACCCGAACACCGTCTTCCATTCTTACTTCGGCATGGGCATGGAGCGCTCAACGACCAAGGGCAACTTCGGCTCGTTCTCATGGATCGGTCCGAGTGTGCCCAACAGTTATCAGGCGCTCTTTTACCCACCAATGGAAGGTTGCAACGAGGTGATCGCGCAGGCTGGCCAGAGCATCTTCGTCTCGCGCAATAATGGGACGAACTTCACGGAAATCGCGCTGCCTGCCGGATGCGTCGGCAGTGCGATGTATATGCCGACGACGAACCAGCTGTTGGTGGGTTGCACGAATGGACGCATCTTCCGGCTGGACTGGACGGGGGCTGCTTGGTCTGCGCCCGTCGCCCTCACTACGCCGCGCAACAATGCCCACGTCAGCGACCTGTTCGTCGCGCCCAGCAATCTCAGCCGCCTGTGGGCTACCCACACAACGATCGGCGGGGGGCGCGTATTCCGGTCAGATAACGGCGGCACGAATTGGACCGATTGCTCGGGCGGGCTGCCTCCGCTGCCCATCAATGCAGTCGAGGTTGATCCTGTCAATGCGAGCCGCATCTGGATAGCCGCCGATATAGGCGTTTACCAGTCGTTGGATTCCGGCGGTACCTGGAAGCCGTTTTCGCTGGATTTGCCGAATGTGCTTGTGGGGGACCTGCTTTTCCATCCGCACACCCGCGTGCTCCGCGCGGGAACACGCAATCGCGGCGCCTGGGAGATTCCCGTCGATGGCTGGCTGACACAGCCGATCTGTGGAGTGCAATTTACCGGCACGTTGCCCGCCGGCAGTCAGCAGAAGTGGTACACCTTTAACTGGCCGGCTACCTGGCACGTCTTCTGGACCGTCATGCCCACGACGGTAGAACCCGGCGAGCCGCAAGTCTCCTGGAGCGTTGAAGTCGAGCGCGCCAACGCGGAGTACGCTACCTACTGGATCAACGTGAAGAACCTAAAATCCACGCCCCTTAACTTCGAAGGCCGTTTTGCTATTCTCAGCAGATACTAAACCACACGCAGGGAATAAACATGACAACTGGAGTCCAATTTACCGGTAATCTTGGAGCCAACGCCAGCGGCAGTTGGTTTACCCACAGCTGGCCGACCACTTGGCACGTCATCTGGTATATGATGCCAACAACCCCGAAGCCTGGCGCCGCTGAGCTCAGTTGGGACGTCCAGGTCGAGCGCTCGAGCGCGACTCACTGCACTTATTTTCTCACTGTTCGGAATCTAACCAACGCGCCTATTAGCTTCGAGGCTCGTTATTCGATCCTCAACTAGAGACCGTTATGCGTATCATCATTGAAATTGACGACGTCCAAAAAGCTAATTACTCGGTTACGTCTGCGCCGAGCGGCGTGACCGAAGGTGCAAATTCTGCCTCCGGAACCGGCCCTATCGATGCTGGCCCGGCCCCGAGTGACGCGGCAAGTTCGCAGCCCGCGGAGCTGGCGACATCTTCACTCGGAGCGCCCGTAACTTATAGTCAGGGGGCAGAGTCGGCCGGGGCTGCTCCCAGCCTAATCAACGAAAGGGAGCGCAACCATGAATGAAATATTTCCTGTCATCTATGGTGTGGGCGTAGGTCTTGCCTGTAGTTTCCTGACATCACCACGATGGCGTTATGGCCTTTGGATTCTCCTGAGTGCTTTATTCGGCATCGTCGCCACGGTGGTGACCGGCGAATGGAAAATCAGTTGGGAATTCCTTCTCATAGACATCCCGCTCGTCGCGGCCAGCTCATTTGCAGTAATGGCTCTGAGGAATAGAATTCGGCGACGGGGCCGCGCTCGCTAATTGTTTGAGCTGCGCCGGAATAGGCGCCCAATCCTGAAGTGGCGCATTGCGGTTCGGCGAAAAATACTGTACGAAGGCGCCAGGCACCCAACTTTGTGGCGGTGAAACACAGCATAGCCGCGAGCGCGTCTCATTTGTTGCTCCGTCAGGACAGCAAGCATCACTTGCGTCTTCGCTTATCGCGTCGGCAACATGAAGATTCATAAGACCCGTGATCGACTGGTCTTTGAACTGACTCCGATGCTTCATGAATGGCTTAGCATTGCGGCATCCGGCACGGGAGCGCCCACCCTCTCACTAGGGCAACGACTTCGCCGTCGGAGTGACCCGGCTTGCGTGACACGAAGGTGTCCTAGCTTTTCATATTAGCTCCGAAATTCAAGGTCCGTTCCTAATGAGGCTTAGAACCTTAAACCGCTGCGGTTGCGTCGGCGATTCTTTTCGGCGGCAGAGAATTTGGCATATCCAGACGCGCCACGCCGATCCGGTGGTCTGCCATCCCATAGTAAATATCGAAACGTTCAGATAAGCCGAGATCGTCGCGACGATCGATTCCCGTGGGAAATACGACATTGTCGACGGCTCCCCGCCGCTCAATCGGCAATTGCGGTCTGAGGATCGGATATGCCGAACGATAGCGAATAGCGTGCGGATGCTCCTTCGAGAGCACCATCATTCCGGCCGAGTAGCATAGTTCTCGCTCCTTGTGGGGCGCTCCCTCCTTCGCTTCAACACCATGATAGACGATCAGCCAACCGTGCCGGCTGAGGACCGGTGGAGTACCGCCGCCGATTTTCAGGCATTCCCAGGATGCTACAGGAGTTGCCAACCGGTGATGCGAACCAAAATGGCATAAATGAGGCTCCTCGGGATCTTCCATGCTTGTGGAGCAGTAGGAGATCCAAATGCTTTCTTTATCGAGATCCACCGAGCGTTGCGTTGGATAATGAGCGGTTTCCTCTGGGCGCGTTCCAGGAAAGAGGGGCCGATGCAAAATAGCCAATGACGGTTGACGAGCCGGGTCGGGAACGGCCACGGGAAAGACGCTGGCATCCTTGTTGTCGATGCCATCAAACTCGATGTCGTGATAAGGGCGGAAGCCTGCGAGCCCCAAGCGCCTCCAGTGAAACAAATCCTCGGAGGCGGCCATCGCGATTCGAGGCCCTGTAGGGGACAGCGCGGTGTACGTCATCAGGTAGCGGCGGAGCGGTTCAACGAAGGTAATGCGTGGATCCTCACAGCCACCCCCTCCGCCAGGCAGCCTTTCGTACTCCGCTTCCGGCTCCAAGGCGATGCCGAGTCGCTCGACCCTGGCCGGATCACCGGTGTTATCGAAGTGAACTCGTGCGATGCCGATCCTTGAATAATTCCCGCGCGCGACAAGTCGTGGAAAGAGGTAAAGGTGGCCATCAGGGCCGCGAGCGGCAGCCGGATTCAAGATTCCTTCGATCTCGAAAGGATTTCCCGGCTCTGGACCTATTACCAACCCGAGGCGCGTTAGCTTAATTTCTGACATTCTTCGGCGGGCGAGAATCTTGTTCGCTGCGAACTTAGAGAGCCTTCACTTCTTTGATCTTCTCAATGTACCGGTTGGGCTCTTTATCGAATTCCGCGCGATCTTCCTCGGAACAAACTTTGACTTCTCGGTCTTTGTACATGAAGGATATTGGAGCACTCTGCTTTTCCAACGCCTGATCGCAGACCACGCGAGTCTTGAGCGGATACCGTTGCGATCCGCACGAGACAAAACGCCGAGCGGTATGTTGGAACCGACCCGCGACCGCACAGATGACATCAACGCCGCGCCCGCGGTTGTTCATAAGTGCAGATACCTGTTCACAATCCGCGTCAGCCAAAAGACAAATCGTGTTCATCATGTGGGCGCCAGTATCGAACATAAATCCGCCTCCCGACAAATCCAGTTGCTGCTTCCAATGCTCGGTCGTAGCGCGTGGACCAATGTGAGGTCGGCGACGCGTCGATGAACAGGGCGAAGACTTTTGCCCGGTCAAGGACCCTTTTCCGACGTCGGGTGCTCCGAGGGATTTTGCGGTTGCGAAGGCCTCTCCGGATAGGCCTTCGGCGGGCGCATAGGATTCGGGACCCCATGCTTGGCACGCAGAAAGTCCTCGACGCTAAAGCCCACGATTGCGCCTGGCTGATAACGCGCGACGACGCGATCCGAGGTGTTCTCCATTCCGCGATGAATAGCGAAATCCACGAAAAGCCCTGACTCGTAGAAAAGCCTCCACAAGTCCGGGCTCCCGAAGACGACCCCCCAAGGATGATACGCGGTGACGGTGAGTGGCTTACCCGCCCGATCGGAGCTTTGCATCGCCTCCTGTAGATCCGCGGCCGTCTTGAGACGTCGCACGTGCGGGTCGTAGTACGACAAATGGCCGGGAAAACTCGCTGTCAAGCGCTCGCTTCCGGACTCGGCTGTAGGCTTCAAGGTGCCTCTCATGGACATCACGACTTCCTTGATAGGATCCAGCGGCTTCTGACAAATACGCTGGCGGACGGGCTCGGAAAAGCCCGCGTAGGCCAGAAGAAGTCCCGTTGCGGCGACAATTCGCCAGGGAAGTTTGAAGGCCCCATGCGGTTCGCCGCACACGCCGACGGAAACCACGGCGATCAGCCCGGGAAGGAGATAGATCAAGTACCACTCGAAGAGCCACTGATTTGTGGCCTTTGCCACGCCGGCCGTGATCACCGCCGGGATAAGCAAGGTGAACGCAACGATCGCGCCTTGGGGCCACCTCCAGCGCGCTAAACGGAGTATTCCAGCGATCGCGGCGAATCCGAGCACTGCCAGGAGGGAGACGAAAAGCACGGGATGTTCGGCAGATCGGGTTGCAAGCTCGACGTATGGCGAAATGAGTGAGCCGCTCATGTTCCAAGAGGCGCCGACGAGCAGATTCGAGGACGTCTCAATCAGCCAACTCAACTTCAACGGTTGCCTCGCTTCGGGGGCGGTTCGGAGGTGGTTGAGCAGCTGCGGAACCAGCGGCAGCATCATCTGGGTCGTCGGGATCGCAGCCATCAGGTTTGCTGCAAGCCAGCGTCGAAATCTTGTGTCACCCGGTTGCCGCTTCCATTCTCTGGCAAGCCAGAATGCCGTGAGGCCATTGAGGACGACAAGGATGTAGATTGCCGCGGGATAAACCCATAGCACAAGAAACTGGCAAGCCCCAAGCCCCAGCCACCATCGCCAGCGGTTCTCGCGAGTCGCCCGCAGCCAGGCAAGGAGGGTCACGGGCACCATGAGCAAGAGCACCGAGTAGCCGCGCGCTTCGGACGCATAACGCAAAAACCAGGGATGGAGAGCAAGCAGCCAAGCGGACATCACTCCAGCTAGCTCGCCTGCCAGCCTGGCGACGAGAACTCCGAGGGCCAGCACCGCGCAGATCCCGGCCAACCAGGCCGGAAAGCGAATCACCCATTCCCGGATATACCAGTCTCCCGGGTGCGCGAACATTCCCCAAGCGGTCCACGCACTTCTCGCCAGAACACTGTAAAGAACGTGGTTGGTCGGTTTCCGATAGTCGAACAAAGTGTTCTGTAATCTAAGTTTCGCCGGGAGGACGCTGCCGTCTTTGGCAAGCTGGTATTCGCCAACTATCGCGCGTCGAGCACTCAAATCTTCATCATGGGCAAGCCCAAAACTTAGGCGTTTGGACGCAAGTATTCCCGTGAACACCATCGCGCCGACAACTCCCGTCCAGAAAATGGCGGAGAGGCATCGCGCCGGCATCCCTCGGGAGTCCATTTCGCGTCGCGGATCTGCCCACCACCGAGCTGTCCAAATTAAGATGCTCAAGAGTGCAAGATTGAATGCTCCGGCCCAAAACGAATAGAAGCCGACGATCTCACTAAGATGCCATTCCGCGGATCGCGTCAGGTCAAAGCTCCAAGGCCTGTCGGCCGAAAAGATGAGCCAGAGAACCAAGCCGAAGGCGACGGCGCTCAAGGCGACGCGATATCGCACCACGTCGTCTCCGGCCTGCATTCGCCCAAGTCCCCAATTCCAGAGCTTGCGAATCGTTTGCACTTAAATCAAATTCACGCGGCCCAGAACCCAGAGACGGTTCCTGAAACGCCTTTTCATCTCACTTCGAGCACGAAGATCAATTGTCCCTTGCCCTTGTCGACCAGGCTGATCTGAAGCCCGGTGTTCCAGCATAGCTGTCAGCAGCAATTACCTCCAGAAGGCGTGGACATCCCGAGCTGCCGGGCTTTGATCACGCAAATACGTTTCAGCCCTTGGCGGGAGATCATGTCCAGGATCTGCAGCTGCTGAGGCCGCGGCCGGAAGGCAATGACCTTACCGCTCCGTTCTCGGATTTTGTACAGATTCGAAATCCTCCAGATCGGGTTCTTGGGATTGCTGGCCCGCGGTCTCGAATTCCTTGATTGAGTCTATCAGTCTATCTAGCCAGATAACCAGAGAGATTTGGTTTGTCGTCAATATCGTCCAATTGGAGTCAGTTTTCGGCACCAAATTCAAGGACGAAAGCGCTCAGCGCAAAATCGTGTAGCCGGGGACAGACATCGCCCGCTGGCGCGATCCTGAGAACCGCATCGGACGCAACAGGCAACATTATGGGCCGCAGCGAATCCATTTGGAGATTTTGAGAACGCGACAGGCTGGCACCCGCCCGATTAGAGCAAAGCTAAGTTTGGGGGGGGCTTGGCGGCAGGGTTCGGCCTGGCGTGTTTTGCGCGGCTCACCCACCTCGTATTCATCGGACGTTGGGGCGATCGCCGATCGGTTCCGTCTTTGGGTCTGCCTGGAATTCCTCGACGAGGTTACGGCCAGCTAGGGCGGCGACCAAAGCGAGGACGCTAAGTACTACTTCGACACGGGTCGCGGGAGTGGCTTGCTTCCACCAAGTCTGCACTCGGTTTTTGACTCGCCAAAGCCACGGCAGGTTAGACGATCTTAGTCAAAAGCCCCGAGAGAACCGCGGCGATATTTGTACACCGTCCGGTCGAACATGGGTTCTGTGCCATGGAGCGTGGCGAGGCATTCGAAATATTGCTTGTCTTCAAGGAATTCGTGGATCTCCGGGTAACGGTCTTTCACTCCGGCAATGAATCCGTTGTTGACGAAAAGAGGGACGTTGCGAGAGTCCGCTTCGCGCATCAGGGCCTTGTACTCTTCAACGGTGAGGGCCTTATGCACGAGGGGATCGTAGATCAGTGGAAACATCAGCGAGGACGCCGTGATGATTCGTTGGTTTTCCGGTGCGTTCGGGTCGAGTGACGGCCTGGTCATCTCCACAGACTCTCGAAAAGGCTCCACCGAGCGGGAGATCAGGCGGTGACGTATCGGAGCCGTAAACGCCGCATAGCCGGCAATGAGGAGCAATGCGAGCGGAAGGGGAGCCCAGTGCAGCGCCCGGACGCGCTGGAAGCCCGCAACCATATTCACCATTCCGATGGCCGCCACGGCGACAAGGCCCGGAAGCATGGAGGCGACATACCACTCCTGAAGGTATGTGCCTCTTGCCTTGGCAAGAAAAACCAGGAGCGGCCCAGGGATGAGCAGCACCGCGAGCACAGATGCGCAGACCGCGTTCGTGCGCATCATGCGCAGGGCGCCCGCAACGATGAAGAGCACAGCCAGAATCACGACTGTCCAAAGCTCGAACGGGTTTCGGGCCGCCCGCGGCAGAAGTTCCAGGTAGGGCGAATCGAGAAGCCCGGTCTTCGACCAAAGACTTCCCGAGAGCAGCAACGCCCCCGTGTTTTTGAACCACCCGACAAGCAGCGGAAAACTCGGTGTAGTCGCCATATATTGAAGAACCTGGGGAATCCACGGAGCGACAAACGGAAGGAGCGCGAGTCCCACGAACGCATTCGCCGCCAGCAAGCGGGACACCACTCTCCAGGCCGCCTCACGGCTCGTGGCAGATCGGAAGATCAGAAAGAGCATGGCGACGTTCACAACCAGCACTGTCAACAAAGTGCCGGGCCACGCATAAAGCAGCGCAAATTCCAGAGCTGCAAACGCTGCCAGCCACCTCCAGTTTCCGCTGGGCGCAGCCCGCGCGACACAGAGAGCGATGAGAGGGATAAACAGAAAAACGAAGGGATAGCCTCTCGCCTCCGTGGCCAATTTTAGGTGCCATGGATGAAGTGCGAGCAGCGCGGCGGCAACGACGCCAGCCCATGGAAATCCCAGCCGCGCGACCAGGAGTGCCAGCGCTGGGATGGACAAAGCGCCGGCGATAAAGCTTGGCAGCCGGACGGCCGTCTCGCTGAACTGCAGGCCGTCAGGGCGAACGATCGCTCGATAAACCCCCAATGAAAGCCGGCAGAGGATGCTTTGCAGGCCGTGATTTCTCGCCCCCTCGCAGTGCCAAAGGGTGTGCGACCAGGGAAGTTGCTTGATCTTCGCTGAGCCGTCGCTTTGGATTCGATCGGTTCCCAACACGATCTTCCTGACAGTGTAGACCTCGTCATCCCACAAGCTTTGCCGCAGGCGCGGAGCGGCTGTCGCCGCATACAGAATCGTAATAACGCCGATAGTCGGCCAAAACAGCCGAGGCATCCTGCTCTTAAGACCGACGTGCTGTCGGAGCTCCTGCATAGGTGCTGTCCAGCGCCGCACGGTGAGCGCCAGAATGCTCAGCACCGGCAGGGCGAGCAATCCGGCCCACCAGAGCGAAAAGCGGATGCATTTCTTCAGGTTCCACTCCGGCTTCGACAGCTCGATTTCCCAAGGCTTTGGAGCGACCAAAAGCATTATCGCGACCACGACAGCGACGCCGATCAACACTGCGCGGACAATGCGCGGCAAGAGATCGCTCTCCTCCGCCATCATCAATGGCTTGGGCAGTTTCATTTCTTGGTGATCGCAAGCCTCTATTCGCCGCGTCCGGCGCCGTCAATTTGTTTGACGGGTGCGCTCTCAGGGCGTAGGCGCATCGCTTTCAATGTGCGGAATTTTGGTTTCTCCCGTTTTGTTGAGAAAGGGCTCTTGTCCCGCATGGGAGACAGCCTCGCTCACCGCGGGCCTGACGGCGGGGGTTCCTATGAGGATGAGCCGCATCGCTTTTTCATGGGGATGCGGCGGCTCTCGATCATCGACCTCGATGGAGGATGGCAGCCAATCTACAACGAAGACCGTTCGCTGGCGGTCTGCTTCAACGGGGAGATCTACAACTACATCGAGCTTCACGACCAGTTGGTTGAAGAGGGGCACGTGTTTCGCACGCGCTCGGAAACCGAAGTCATCGTTCATGCTTACGAGAAGTGGGGCAGGGAGTGCGTAAGGCATTTTAACGGGATGTTCGCCTTCGCTACCGCCCACGTCGAACCAGCGTTGATCCTCGACCTGCCATCCGGGCACGGGCGTGTCTGTCGGATGCTGAGAGCGGCTTTTCCTGATGCCCAACTGACGGTCTGCGATCTGGGCCGCGATGCAGTGGATTTCTGTGCGGCCCAGTTCAATGCGACGCCGACTTATTCGCAGGAAGATATCTGCGCTCGATTGCGGGAAGCCAGTTCCAGCGGCCTGGACTACGCACGGTCATCACCTTTGATCAGAGCGACTACCGGCATGGCGAGCTCAAGCGTGATCAGCAGAGACACGCGAAAGTGAGTTTCCTTGCAAACGCGGGCCTATTCGCCTTCTACTATGTGTCCCACGCCCCGTTTCTTTTCGCATTTCCAGACATTGAGAGCAGAGAGCAACTTCAGGAGCGTTTGCGAAACTTCGGCATTCCTGATGACCGCTTCGACGAGGGGCTTTAGGCTTTTGATCATCGGCACCTCAACGCCCCAGATCGCCGAGGGCGGCGGCAAACTCAACCTCACCGGCCAAGGAATAAAGGACGCTTTCGGTTTCTACGTTGATCTCATCAACAACGATCTGATGCCGATCCAGCCGCTGCTAGGGCCAGAGCCTTGGGTGAACCGAAGTACCAAATGTTCCCAGCTGGCAAATTGGCTGCAACGACCAGTGGTTCATGGTGCTATATCTATGACTGGGGTCCGAAAACCAAGAACCCAATCCCTAATATCACCGAGGCGGTCCGCAGTTGGGAAGTTCCCGGCAAAGAGGGAGGACTGTCCGTCCTTGTCGACGTCGACAGTCCATGGGGTTTACGCAAAATCGCCTGACCGGACGCGTGGTGGAAACGGCCATTCCTGTACACGATCATTTTAGTCCGCGTCGTGCCACCACCGGCTCTGATTGTTCATCTCTATAGCATTTACTTCCGAAACTCTCCCCTTTTGGCCCATGTCATCTCGATTGATAAGCGGACTGCAAGCTGCCCTAGTGCGATGGCGCATCCTTTCCCCGGTGTTCCGTTTTCGCCTGGTCCTCTCGCTGACTGCCGGAGGATTGGCGGCGTGGCTCATCTTCTCAGCGGAAAAGCCTTGGACGATGGACACCGCCAATCGAGCGAACTGGAAGCTGCAGCAAATTGTAGGCTATTATTCGTTCTGGGCGGCCGTTGTAAATCTCGGGGTCTTAGCGGCATTGATTTTCACTGCGGGATGGTGGGCGGCGCCGAAGGTAACTCGACAACGGACTCCGCCGCCGAGGTCGTCTTGGTGGTTCTGGCCATTGATCCTGGCCGCGATGATATTCTGCGGCGTGGCTGCTTCGATGCGGATGAACTTCGGTTTCGTCCACGATGAAGATTACAGCGCACGGCGTGTCATTGCCGGTTCCTACAAGGTCCAGACCGATGGCAAAGTCTCTCTGGAGACGCCGAAATGGATAGAGACGTTGTATTACTACCGGAAACCGAACAACCATGTCCTTCACAGCGTTCTCGGGCGGCTTTGCTGGACCGCGTGGTCCGCCGTGACGCCGCCGGGGGAATTGCAGATGAAGGAATGGGTCGTTCGCCTACCCGCCTGGATGGGAGGAGTGGGTGCGGTGTGCATGCTTGGCGTGTTGCTTCGCAGGCATGTCGCCCCGCTGGCAGGTGTTTTAGCGGCATGGCTGCTGGCCCTGCATCCCTGGCATATTCGCTTTGCTTCCGAAGCGAGGGGGTATTCGCTCTTGCTCTGCTTCATCCCGATCGTGTTGTATTTTTGGCTCAGAGGCATCCGGGAAAATGAATGGCGATGGTGGCTTCTCTTTGCGGCGAGTCAATTTGCCTTGATCTATTGCTATCCCGGGTCCGCCTACGTGCTGGTCGTGCTCAATGGAGCCACTGCGGCGTGGCTTCTGAGCCAAGTCCTCCGCAAGGGAGAGAGCCCCGTTTTGGCGAGGTGGTTTGCTTCAAACTGTTTTGCGGCGATGGCCGCGCTCCAGTTGATGTTGCCCCTCGTGCCGCAACTGCAGAGTTACTTAGCGACGGAAGAGGCCCGCGTTCCGATTGGACTGCCTTGGCTCGTTAGTGCGGCCACGCATTTCCTCTCTGGCGTTCCATGGTGGAAAAGCAACCTGCCGCATTCGCCCTACCTTGAGATGATGCCGTATGCAACGTCACACCCAATCTTCTTTGGGGGAATTCTAATCGGGATCTCCGGACTGATCGTCCTTGGATATAGAGCGATGTTTCGGCGTGGCTGGCCGGAGGGTCCCATCATAGCTGCCACACTGCTGGCTCCCGGTTTTCTTGGCTTTGTCGTCGCGAAAATGCTCCAGCAATCCTTATTCGAGTGGTATCTGATCTATCTTTTGCCAGGCCTCATCGCGGGAGCAGCGATAGGAGCGGCAGAGCTTGGCACCTGGCTGGCGAGGAAGTCAAAACAACGCTGGACGACAATGCTCCCGGGACTTGCGCTGGTTTTGTCATATGGGATTTTTTCGCAACCATTTCGCAGCTGGTTTTGCATGTATCCGATGGAGCCCGTCAAGGAGGCCGTTCTGGCGACACGAGGTACGCTTGATCCAAACGATCCACGACAAAGCGATTTGCTCACCGGAACTCTTCTTAGCCTGGATGACTACTATGACCCGCACGCCACACTGATTAATACCCCGGAGGATTTCATGGATCTGCTGCGGACGGCGGACGCACAGGGTAAGCCGCTTTACGTCATGGTTCCGCATCCCTGGGCGGCGGCATTCGAGGTCCCGAGGCTCTGGAGACTGTTCAACGAATCCGGCCTTTTCACCGATTATGTCTACTTCAAAGGCTTGGATCGAACCAACGACCGTGTCGTGGCAAACTATCAGCCTGGCAGCGTCCGCAGCTTTGATCTCGCAGCCTTTCTTCGCGGCAGGGAAGCTGTTCCCAATCCTAATCTTCCCCCGCTTGAATTTCCGAACAAACCGACAATTTACCAGACAACAGAGTAGAGGCGCGACCACTAACAGACTCTTATAGAAGGATCGTCTCTGCTCGCTTCGGAGGTATGCAAAATGGAAAATAGCATTCTGGGCACCAAATTGATTACGCAGATCGGCATTCTCGTTCACGATATCGAAAAAACGTCTCAGGCGTATGCTCATTTCTTCGGCGTGGAGAAGCCTCAGTCGTTCTCTCACCGATGCGATCGACAAAGCGCAGACGGAACACAGAGGAAAGCCCTCCGAAGCCAGAGCGAAGCTGGCCTTCTTCGACATGGGATCGCTTCAGTTGGAATTGATCGAGCCGGACCGCAACCCGAGCACCTGGCGCGAATCGCTCGACAAGAATGGCGAGGGCCCGCATCACATTGCGTTCGTGATTCAGGGGATGAAGGAGAAAATCGCGGTCTTCGAACGCAACGGGATGCCGCTGCTGCAAAAAGGCGAGTATGAAAGCGGCCGTTATGCCTACATCGACACGCTCAGGGACTTGAAAGTTATCATCGAGCTTCTTGAGAACGATAGCTAACGAAGCGATGGTGGCTTGGATATGACCATATCGAGGGCCGCGATACGGATGCAATCCATGAGGAGGGACCGCGCTTGAAACGCGTTGTCGCCCTGCTCGGCGATCATTATCACTCTACCGAGATCATTAAGAATTCTCTGGAGACCGCGCTGCAGTCGCTGACGAGGCTGGGCGAAATCCTCATCGATTACGTGACGAGCGCCGAGTTGTCCGCCGCTCTGGACGCTAAGCCGGATACAGTTGTTCTGTTCAAGGAGAACCGGTTGAATCCAGAGGATGAGAGCGTGGAACACTGGATGACGGACGAGTTGGCGGGTGACATTGCGCGCTACGTCGCCGACGGCGGCGGCTGGCTCGCCTGGCATTCGGGATTAGCCTCCTATGCGGTTGGCTCTCTTTATACCTCCATGCTCCGGGGATATTTCGAATATCACCCGGCACAGCATCAGCAGGTCCGCTACACGGGAAGATATCCCGGCTCCGCCGAAAATTCGGGCTCTTTCGACTTCGAGATCTTGGACGAACACTACTTCGTCATCTGCGATACGGAGAATACAAACGTATTCTTGCGTTCGGCATCAGTGAACGGCCGTTCGATCGGCGGCTGGTTTCACGAATACGGTAACGGGAGAGTCTGCTGCCTGACGCCCGCACATAACAAGGAAGGACTGCAGCATCCTACACTGCTCGGCTTGGTGCGCAGCGCGGTCACATGGTGCGCAGGCATATAAAAGGTGTGATCTGAATGGACCTTTCTCGTAGTCGAACTCCGACAAAGAGAAAACATGAACCTCAAGCCTGTTTCCTTCGCACTTTTTGCGCTTGGTCTCGCGACTGCGATCGACCAAGCGCGCGCTGAGCAGTTCACCGTGGACTCGCCCAAAATCTCCGCATGGATGTGGAGTCAGACCAACGCCTATCGAAAAGCCAACGGAGTTCCCGGACTGATCATCGAACCCAAAATCGTTCTGGTCGCCCAAGAATATGCGGAATTTCTGGCCCGCAAGAACATGAGCGGGCATAAAGCCGATGGTCATGATCCGAGTCATCGCGTTGCCGCGCACGAGGTCAAGAATTGCGGTGTGTGGGAGAACTTCTACGAGGACTGGTCAGCGCCCGATATCGCTTCTTGGGAAACGGTTGCCGCAGAAGCGATGGAGGATTGGAAGCGTTCCCCAGGTCACCGGAAGAACCTCCTCAGAGAGCAGGCCACGCACATGGGTCTTGGCGTCGCAGGATGGACTCACGATGGCAAGAACCACTACAAGATCGTTCAGATCTTCATCGACGACTGCATATCCTCACGTTAATCATACTGTGAGCGGGCGTCGCGACGCTCGTTTGGCCCTTATAGGCCACTCGGCTTCTTCTGCGCACCTGAAAGTCTTGTGCGGCGGAATAGAGCGCCAAAAGAAAAGGTCTGAAGCGGAGGCACATCGGCAGGACGAATGGACCGTTCAGCGTTACAACAACCTGCGCGGCTTGGGGGCTAAGATCTTGACGCGCTTGCGACCCGCGGTTCAGCAGGGTTGGTCCCCAAATCGCCATTGAGGATGGCGATGTTGCGGTGATCGACTCAACAAGGCCCGCGCTCCTTTCGTTCTTGGTTCCTGCGGGCTTAGACTCTGCCAGACCCACCCTCGCAGCTGCAAAGAGCGCGGCTAGAGGCAAAGGGCGGCTTTGCAGATTGGATCTCATCTCGGAAGAAAGAACCATCTGCAGATTGTTTTGCTGGGTCATTTGAAATCACCGTGACCAAAGTTGCTCATCGTGAAAGGATATTCCCCATGATCGACCCGCCGTTTCGGAGTCCGTGCGATCGCGTGGGCGGGCTCTATCACTTCGGCCGGATGCTCGACAAAATCCGGTGTCATCTGCGCGTTGAGCTACCGGAGGAATATCGTCCGCACCTCGGGCTGAGTGTCGGACTGGACGGAATGCTCTGCGGCATGCTCGGGATCACCCACGATGATCTTATCGAACGGATGCGCAGCGGCGGGACTGACGAGGAGGTTCTCGAGTGGTGCTACGCACGGGGCACTCGGCTGAATCGGGCGCAGGTGCATATCTGGAACGAATTCGCGCGGAAACTCGGCTGGAATGATCGCGTTGCACAATTTCTTTCGAAAGTGAAAGCCGAGGATGGCACCGCCGCCGAAACCACCGACCTCACGACGGCGTTCGACCTGATGGACTATCGCGAGGGCCGCAGGCGACTGCCAAAAACGACGTGAGGCGCCTTGAACGGGCGTATAGCCGTGAAAGGATCCGCTTTGGGATCTCTTTCGCGGCTCGTTCGCTCGCTGGTACCATCGTTGGGTACGGCGCCAGGAGACGCATACGTGCTCGCGTTTTACCAGCGGCTTTCCCGAACTGTGTGCTCACGTGCAATTTCTCGCAAGCGCGAGTTCCGGGTAGTGCGGGCCGTATTTTTCTGGCGCCCTGCCGCCATTGCATGATCATGCTGGGCGTATCACGGCTCGAAGTTGCAATGTTCGCGCTATTAACGGCCTACCCACGAGGCTACGTTTTCGTTGCCGAACGAGGCAGCCGTGACGACGACACCGAGACTAACGTTCATCGCCTTGGTGGGGACCCTTGCCTATCTCGGACTCGCCGTCCTCGGCTTTGGCGGGTTCGCTGCCTTTTTTTCCCAGCCGGCCCTGACCGCCCTCGCGATCGCGACCTTCGTGATCTCTGGCATATCGGTCTTCAGTGGCGGTAACATGAGCCCTGGCGAACGCGAGGATCGAGCAAACCGCTGGGTCATTGTCGTCTTCGCGTTGATCGGGCTGTTGTCCGCCTACCTGCCAGCCTACACAGACCGAACGGATTTCTGGACTTTCGATGGAGAGACCATTCGCTGGCTTGGCGTTGTTCTCTTCACCGTCGGTGGCGCGCTGCGACTCCGGCCAGTCTTTGTGCTCGGCCATCGGTTCAGCGGGTTGGTAGCGATCCAGTCGGGTCATACGCTCGTCACGAGTGGTGTCTAGGGTGTCATCCGCCACCCAAGCTATCTCGGATCGATCGTGCGAGTGATCTCGTGCGGCGTAGAACGTTTTCGCATCGCACCATCGGCAACGGTTCGCGCAAGGCGAGAGTTTTCCTGTGGAGAGTCAGACGCATTTTGCAGCCCTCCTGGAGTTCAAGAGCGGTCCGGTCGTTCGGGTTTCATGGCGGCACGGGCGACAGACTTCCACGACATGAAGCGCAAGAACAACGGAAGCTCGGTGGCCGAGGCCAGATGCAAGGGCAGTGGTCGCAGAGGAGCGGCCGGTGCGGTTCGATGAGCGTGAGCAGCCAGCAAGTAGAGAAGGGAGACGCGCTGCCGGACGCTGACGCGCCTTTGTCGCCAGTGCGTGCGACCTGCGACGGGACACTCGTAACGTTCTTCGTTGATTTGGCAGCCTTTTCGCGCGACTTGGGTCAGAGTAAATGCGTGACTCTGGTTCCTTGATTTGCGTCAAAAGAGTCGGCCGAATCTTCAAAGCGCTGGCAAAATGTCCTATCCGGCAGCCTGAAATCTGCCTAATTTGCGTCAGACAAGAACGCAAATCCATATCATAATGCCCCCTTGCAAAGGCAGAATCCATCCGCTGGCTTCTTCAACTGGAATGGCTATGGCTCGCCAGAAAAGTGGTCGCTTCCTTTTTAGATTGACATCGACTGGTGTCTTATGTTAACGTCTAATGCTTAGAAACTTATGAGTGTATCGGAGACTAAGCTAAGGACTTCGCTGCCGGAAACTGAGGAGCGGGTTACGCGCGCACGCCCGAGCGTTTGGCGGCGGCTCCGGGATTTTTCGAAGTCGGGCCAACTGACGACGTGCCTTATCTTCATTCCGCCCGCCCTGCTGTTTTTTACGGTCTTCGTCACCCTCCCCGTGCTGGAAGCAGGCTATTATAGCTTCTTCAACTGGAATGGCTATGGCTCGCCAGAAAAATGGATTGGCTTGGCGAACTTCACTCGCGCCCTCAAGGATCCGATTTTTCACCAGTCCCTTTTCAACAATGTGCTGGTCGTCCTGGTTTCAGTGGTAATCCAGGTGCCGCTGGCTCTTGCGCTGGCCTTATTGATCTCAGACCGCACCAGATCGAGCGTGATGTTTCGCGCCATCTACTTCCTCCCTTACATCCTGGGGGAAGTCGCGGCGGGCTTGATTTGGCGTTACATGTACGATGGCAATTACGGGGTTGTCGCGGTGATCTATAGCTGGTTCGGCCTGGAGGCGCCGCAAGTGCTGGCTGAGCGAGGGTGGGCGATGGCGGCGCTCTTAGCTGTCGTCATTTGGAAGTACTTCGGATTTCACATGGCGCTGTTTGTTGCGGGGCGGCAAGGGGTGTCTAATGACATCCTCGAGGCAGCTCAAATCGACGGAGCAAGCCGCTGGGAGTCGACAAGGCACGTGATCTTGCCGTTGATGCGGCCGGTCATCATTCTCTCCATATTCTTTAGCATTCTCGGATCACTGCAGTTCTTCGACATGATCATTCCGCTGACTGATGGAGGACCCTCCAATTCGACTCACTCCGCCGTCTCGTACCTGTATACTTTTGGAATCAAGCGCATGCGAGTCGGCTTCGGCAGCGCGGTGGGGGTGATCTTATTCATCATCTGCGTGCTTGTCATGGTGTTCTACAAACGCCTGTTCATGCGCGAATCGGAGGCGCGCTAAGTTATGGACGATCGTGGAAGCCTCTTTCGCTACTATCGGCTGCTAATTCTATTTCTCGTTGCCGGGCCGACGCTGTTGCCGCTGTGGGCCACCCTCATCGGGGGATTTAAGACGACGGGCGATTTGCGCACCAACGCCTTCGGATTGCCGCGGGAGTGGATCATCGATAACTACGTTTCGATCGCCACGAGTGCGCGCTTCTGGCAAATGCTTGGAAACTCACTCTTTATAGCGCTTGTGAGCACCTTTCTGACTCTTGTGGTGAGTTCGATGGTGGCGTTTACGTTGTCTCACATGCGTTTTGCGGGCCGTAAATTCATCGGCAATTACCTGGCGCTTGGGTTGACCTTTCCCTTTGCCACAGCGGTATTGCCAGTGTTCATTCGCGTGCGTGACATGGGGCTGCTCGACACCTATTGGGGTGTCATTTTGCCGCAGGTGGCCTTCAATCTCGGATTCGCAGTGGTCCTCTTACATGGCTTTTTTTCGCAGTTGCCCAAAGACCTCCTTGAGTCGGCCGTCGTCGACGGCTGCAGCTATACACGTTTTTTTTGGCAGATTGTCCTCCCGCTGTCTCGGCCGGTTCTCGCCACGGTGGGGGTATTGGCTTTGGTAGGCAGCTGGAACGCTTTCTTATTGCCGCTCGTCATGATTAATAGCGAATGGCTGTACCCTTGGCCGTTGGGTATCATGCAGTATCAAGGCCAGTATGGGACTGATTGGGGCAAAGTTCTCGCCTATATAAGCCTGACGCTGGCGCCGGCCATTGTCTTTTACCTCCTGGCCCAAAAGCACATCATCGCGGGCCTCACTTCGGGGGCGGTCAAAGGATGAGGTGCTCGCGAGACTCTCCGAGTGAGTAACTCTCGACGAAACATTCCCTTCGAAAAACAACGATACCTACCGAAAAGTAATGTCCTCCGAAGCGGAGAATCTGTTTAGCGGACGAAAAGATCAGCGGCGATTTCGCACGCTTGTCAACTAAGTCTCAGGAGCCTATCGTAGAACATCGACTGGATTTTAATCCCCGAAACTCGAAGATCCCCCTGCACCATTGCTCCCCATCAAAAAACAGAATTAACATCATGAAAGTCTTGTCAGCTCTATTTTGCGTCCTTTTGGGCGTGCTCAGTTCATCGGTCCACGCGGAAACAGTCGTCAGAATCCTGCACCTCCAAACGAACCCTACGATCCTGGAGATCTGGAAGGAGGCCGCTCAACAGGTACCGAGGGCGCTAATCCAGGGGTGAAGGTTCAATTCAATTATTTGGAAAACGAGGCATTCAAAGCCAAATTGCCTACTCTTCTGCAATCCAACGACCGGCCGAGCGCCTTTCACACTTGGGGCGGAGGCGTGATGCACGAGCAGGTGAATTCCGGAATCTGCAAGGATATCACGAAGCAAGTTAGCGAGGGCGGGTTTAACGAGACGTTTTATCCTGCCACTTATCAAAACTTTGTCGTCGACGACAAAGCCTATGGCTTACCCAATGACCTTGCGCCAATAGTATTTTGGTACAACAAAGACCTGTGCCAAAAGGCCGGCGTTGATCCGACCCAAATTCGCTACTGGGAGGATTTTATCGACGCAGTTAAAAAGCTCCAGGCCGCTGGGATTACGCCCATTGCGGCGGGAGGGAAGGACAAGTGGCCTTTGCATTTTTACCCTGCGCTTCTCATGATGCGCATCCTGGGCAAAGAGGGGGTGCAAGCGGCTTACGAAGACAAGGACGGCGGGTTTGCCAACCCACAGGTGCTAAAGGCCTTTCAGCTTTATAAGGATCTGGCGACCCTTCAGCCTTTCCACAAAGGTTACTTGTCTAACACCTACCCGGAGGCGGCAGGGACGTTTCACGACGGCAAAGCGGCCTTCCACTTGATGGGTACCTGGGATTTGGTCGATGGCCGGAGGAATGCCGCTGACCAGAAGGGGCTTCCTAACGAAAAGATGGGATGGTTCTTTTTCCCTGAGGTCAAAGGTGGCAAGGGCAAGGCCAACGACCTGTTCGCCAGTTTGAACGGCTGGCTGGTCTCCAAACAAGCGCCAAAAGAGACGGTGGACTTCATGAGGGTGTGGCTGGGAAAAGACATACAGACGAAGTTAGCCGCGGCCGGCGTTTTCATTCCTGCGGTAAAGGGAACGGCCGAAGCGATCAAAGATCCTTTTTTCAAAGCGATCGCGCAGGAGATCGATCAATCGCAGTGGATTGGGATCGCCATAGACCAACTTCTCGGTCCCGACACCGGTCGGGTGTTTAATGACGTGAGCGCAGATATCGCCGCGGGCAACATGACGCCCGAAAAAGGCGTGGAGACCATCGAGAGCTCCTGGCAACAAAATAAGATGGACTAGGTTCTGTTCACGAATTTAAGAGATGGGACTTTTTTAGCGAGAGCTGATTTAAGCTTGGGATGGCGATAGAATATCCTGGTGTAATGATCAGCGATCGTGTTTGGAGCAGCTCAAGGCAGCCTTAGAAGAGGCCAAGCATTCGCGTGCGGGAGCACCTGCCGAAATGAGTGATCGCGATTTTCTGGAAGCTGTCTTGTATTTGAATCGTGTGGGCTGCCCGTGGCGGGATTTACCAGCGGAGTTGGGCTACTGGCATGCAGTCTACATGCGATTTCGACGCTGGGAAGAGCGGGGAGTATGGCGGCGGCTTTCCCCCCGCCAGTGCGAATGCTTCGCCCAAGCCCGTCATCTGTTGATGGACTCCACAACGGTGCGAGCCCACCAGCACGCGGCAGGAGCACCAAAAATCCCGGCGGCGACCAGGCTTTGGGGCGCTCTCGTGGAGGACTGAGCACGAAAATCCACGCGGCGACTATTGACGAAAACTGCAGCGTTGCCCTCCATCTCACTGCCGGGCATGCCCACGACGGCCGCCAGTTTGAATCTCTCTATGAGAGCTTGGATCCCGACAACGTGCTCGAATCGGCCACGATGGACAAAGGCTATGATGCCGACCGCATTCGTGAGCGCTTGAGTTACGACGGAGTGCAGGCGGTGATACCACCGATCCCAACCCGCGCCCGCAAACTCCCTTACGATCACGCCCGCTATCGTGAGCGCAACCGTATCGAACGCTTTTTTAACAAAGTAAAAACACTTCAGGCGCATTGCCACACGCTATGACAAACTCGCGAAAACCTTCTTCGCCGCTCTCTGCATCGTCTCAGCTTTCATCTTGATCAGGAATTCGTGAACAGAACCTAGTCTGCTCCAAAGGAAAGCGGCTCATCCGCTTTTCCAAGTTATGATACGAGAGCCTGCGGGCGATTACTAATCGGTCAGTCTCTCCATGAGGCGGCACGGCAGCGCTCGTTAATCGTTGCCGAGGTTTTTTTGCTAATAGTTTGGCACAAGTTTGATGAACGGTGGCAAACACGTTCGTCACCTTGGCTGATACCGGGTTGCCAGGCAGATTACT
>CAVUTD010000003.1:0-56684 GCA_963744345.1 uncultured Verrucomicrobiae bacterium | reverse complement strand
ACGTTCGTCAAACTCGACGCCCGTGTTTGCGCAAGAACTCGCGGTATCCTTCCTCAAAGATACGACTGCGACGGTGTTCTACCAGGGACTCGATGTATCCGAGAAGATGGTTGAGCTGGCTCGGGCTCCCCGAAAACGCTCCGTAGCCGCGCTGCCAATGAAAGTGCCGGATCGTTCGACAGCGAGAGGGTCCGTGACCGTCTCGTTACCAGATGAACATGATCGGACACACCGCCGGCGTCCAGCAGAGCGCCAAGGGCGCGGCTTTCATACGAGCCTGGGGCAACGCCCAGGAATCCACCGCGGAAGCAAGCCAGCGCTGAAAGCGCGATTCATCCAAAGCCCTCTTCGGCTCAAATCCGACCATGCTGCAGTCGCTTAGGAAAGTTAACATTCATGCTATCTTCAGCAAAGAGACCGTCCTCCGTTGCCCGGCTCGAGCGAGGAGGCAACATCCGATCGATGGGCAACCTTATATACGTTATCTTGAATAAGGACTACGAGAGAATCCTGCGCGCACGCTCATAGATGCTAACTGCTCTGCGTGAGATTCATTACTCTAAGAGGATCAGAGTTGTCCTCAGGGAAGTTCCTTATCCTACGACGGCCAGCCAGGAGTATTAAGAGATCGCGAAACTACACATTCCAGCGCTCCTGAACTTCCTGACATAGCCTTCGATACTCCTGCGCGATTGCCAGCGTGGGACCATACGCCAGAACAGGCGTTCTCCGGATGCCCATTTTTTCCATTTCGACTGTGAACGGAATGATAGTTTTCAGAAAGTTGGGATATCTCTCCGGCAAATGAGCGATGGTTTCTTGGTGGATGCGATTTCTGGTTTGCGCCATTGAGAAGAACGGCGCCAGGATCTCGGTCCGCAATTCCATTTCTGCAAAGAACTGGTAAAGTTGCTCAAGGGTTCGTTCGGACAGCATTGTGGGTATAACGGGCACCAGAATAAGGTTCGAGGCACGAAAGACATTCTCGGAGAGCAACGTAATATTGGGCGGGCAGTCGAGGATGATGCAGTCGTAGTCCGTGCCGAGATCCTGGATCAGCCAACGCAGTTGTTTGCGCGGCTTGCGCATGCGACCGAGAACGAGATCGAGATTTCGATAGGCGAGATTAGACGGTAGAATATCTAAGCCTGGGTAGTCAGACTCGCGAATATTTTGGCGGAGTCGAGCTTCGGTGAGATCGCCGGATTTCATCTTTATCTCTCCGGCCGGTCTCACCCGAAAGAAGAACGCCGCGGCTCCTTGCGGGTCGAGATCCACGAGCAGGATGCGCCTGCCCGTCTGCTGAAGTGCATAGCCAAGGTTGACGGAAAGTGCGGTTTTGCCGACTCCCCCCTTGATACTATAGGAGGAGAGGACTTTCATCCAGCGGCGGCCCTCTCCATCGTCTCCCCCGTGAGCGCGCTTGAATCGCGGTAAGCAAATTTAACGGCGCGAGCGATGTCAGGACCGCAGAATTCATCCAGCGTTTTATGAAAGCGATCCCTTTCGCTTTGCTGGGCTTCATTCAAGAGAGCAACCAACCCACCGACCGCTAAAGCGAGGTCCTCATAGCGGCCAGGGTTCTTGCATTTGCGCTGCCAATAGTTGAGCAGAGCTCGCTGCTGGAGGGAGTAGTCGTTAAAAAGTCCCAGGCTGGTCTGGAGGCGCCGCAACTGCTTTTCGATGTATTCTGTCTCTGCAGCGGGCAGAAGCTCGCTGAAAAACTCAATCAGGTAGCGCAGCTTTTTACAGTGGATGCGTGTTTGGTGCACTGCCTCGTCAGGCGTATCTGCTCCCAGCGAGCGCTCGATCCGAACGATCCGTTTGTAACTTCTGTAGATGCGTCGCGCGACCAGAGGACCAACCGGCCGCTGCGAAACTTCCGTTTCGGCAACATGGGAGGGCTCTGCGAAGAAACTCTCCGCCGCTTCCATTGCGGACCGGTATGCCGGTGACTCAAGGAACCGCACCACCTTTCTCAAAGCACGACGGCGCTCCTTGCCGAAATCTTCAAACATCTCTTTCAAACCCGGCCGGATCGAAGCCGGAAGCATTGCAGTATATTGCTCGCGGGTGAGCAAGTAGACGTCCAGATCGCGCAAGCGGTTCGTCACCGAAAAGAATTCCGCAAAGGCGGCTTTCAGTTCCGCCGTCTTTTGCTCGGGATAGATTCCTTTGATCAGGCTCAATACCGATCGAATCTTGCGAATGCAGATGCGATAGTCGTGGAGAAATTCGGTATCAACGTCATGAACGATGCCGGGTTCGTTTTCCCGGGCGATCAAGAGTATTTTGCGTACAATGCGGCGAGCAGTCTCCCGAGCAGATAGATCAGATCGCAAGTCGAACTTCGGCCTAAGAGTGTACCGGCGTGGCACTCTGCCCCGCTCGCGAAGGAAAATCGCCAAAGGACCTTCGCGGATGTCCGCGGCTCCGGCAGTTCGCATCAATTCGCCGACTCGGAGGGCTTCGACTTCGTACCCTCGTAAGGGCCGGAAGTGACACAAGCGATAAAAGGGCTCCTGCGAATGGTCTCCCTCAAAAAAGCTTGTGATATCGAATCGGCATACTGTCTTTTGCACTCCATCGAGCACTTCCACAGGCTGTTCTCGCAGCGAGAGCCGCCCGACCGGCATCAGCGCCCGAATGCCAATAAGCTGCTTTAACTCGCCACGCAGGTTTCCTTCCGGAAATTCCCACTCAAACCGCGGAACGCGCTTCGCGGGCAGCGGCGTCGCGGAGCGCAGATCCCCGATCCAGTCTCGGTCACGCTCGCAAAGTCGCAATTCTCCCTCCGCATGATACAAAAGCCGCTCCCCAAACCAAAGGCTCCATTCAAAAGTGTCGAAGAACGTCGCTTTCGCAGATCTTGGTCTGCTCGCTTGAATGGTAAACTCCGGCTCCAGCGCGGCTTGAAGGCGCTCGATCTCCAGCTCGGACGGGATCTCACAATTTCTTTGACTGGCAGGCTCGCTTTCCAAGGCGACAACTTTAGGCCGTCGGAAAAAAACTCGCAATCCATGCCTGATCCAAACCTGAGAAATTGAGACAAGTTCCTTT
The DNA here is from genome assembly GCA_963744345.1 of uncultured Verrucomicrobiae bacterium. Classification (GTDB taxonomy): domain Bacteria; phylum Verrucomicrobiota; class Verrucomicrobiia; order Chthoniobacterales; family Terrimicrobiaceae; genus DASTFP01. The sequence goes on along the minus strand of CAVUTD010000003.1, from coordinate 53,624 downwards.
GTCCTCGGCCTCACGATGTCGCGCTTACAGTCGTCTGTGCCAAAGCGCTGGCGAACTGGCGGGCGGGTGGCCGAAATTTGCCGCCCCTGGGAGGTCGTGATACTTTTAGGAAGCGGGGGCGTATGAAAGCGGTGGTGACGTGCTTAGCTTTATGGTGCGTGCTTTTCACAGCCGGGACTTACGGAAGGGCGGTCTGCTTGATTGAAATCAACGGGCCCATCGGCCCGACGACGGCCTCTTACATCGCGCGTGGCATCAACCAGGCAAAGTCAAAGGATGCCCAATGCCTGATTATTCAACTCAACACACCTGGAGGTCTGTTGGCCTCGACCCAGGTTATCGTGCAGCAGCTATTGGCTTCGCCGGTTCCCGTGGTCGTCTATGTCGCTCCGACGGGCGCCACCGCGACAAGTGCCGGGTGTTTCATCGCTCTCGCGGCGCATGTCGCAGCAATGGCGCCGGCTACCACCATTGGTGCAGCACATCCGGTGACGATCGGAGGTGGCATTCCAAACGGTGCCGACAAAAAACCCGATGATACAATGAAGCAAAAACTGGAGAACTTCTCCATTAGTTACATCGAAGCGATCGCGGCGAAACGTCATCGTAACGTCGAGTGGGCGAAGTCCGCGGTGCGGGAAAGCGCGTCGATCCCTGTCGACAAAGCGATCGAACTAAGTGTCATAGAAATCGTCGCAGAGGACTTAACCGATTTGTTGCGACAACTGGACGGCCGCGTCGTCTCCAACAAGGAACTCAAAACGGCTCACGCTGAGGTCGTGGAAATCGAGATGTCGCCGAGCGAGAAGATCTTCCAATCGTTGTGGCGCCCCGAAGTAATGTTTCTCCTCATGCTGATTGCAATTTACGGGATCATCGGCGAACTGAGCAGTCCCGGCGCGATTTTACCTGGAGTGGTCGGGGTCATTGCCCTAGTGCTTGCTCTTTACATGGCAGCGATCCTTCCGATCAATGTGACCGGTCTTATCCTGATTGGATTCGCCTTCGCGCTGTTTGTGTTCGATCTGTTCGCTCCCACTCATGGTGTGCTGACGGTCGGAGGCATCGTCTCCTTCTTGATCGGCTCGCTGATGTTGTTCGATCGCAACGATCCCTTGTTCCGCCTGTCCCTGGGCTACGTCATTCCCGCAACAATCCTGACTGCACTCTTCTTCATCTTTGTCTTAGCAAAGGGGCTAAGAGCACAGTCGCTCCCAAGCAGGACAGGCAAGGAAACCCTCCTGGGCAGGACGGTTGCGGCTTTCACACCGATCAATCCGTCCGGCGGCAAAGTCTTCGTGGAAGGGGAGTATTGGAACGCGGTGAGCGACACTCCGGTCAAAGAGGGTGAGTCTGTGGAAGTGGCAGCCGTGCTGGGCTTGACGCTTAAAGTAAAGCCGAAAACCTAAGGAGAACCACAGATGGAATCATTAGAAGCATTGGCAAACCTGTTAGTCTGGGCAATCTCGATCATCGTTCTCGGAGCGATCATCCTCTCCCAGACCATTCGGATCCTCCGCGAATATGAGCGAGGAGTCATCTTTCGATTAGGGAAATTATTGCGAGCCAAAGGTCCTGGGCTGATCTTTCTGATTCCCATCGTCGACCGTATGGTGAAGGTCGACTTGCGCGTGATAACGATCAACGTCCCACAGCAGGAAATCATGACTCGCGACAACGTGCCGGTGACGGTCGATGCGGTCGTCTACTTCCGCGTGCTTGATCCTGAGGCCGCCATCGTCAAGGTGGAGAACTTTCTTAAAGCTACTTCCTTGCTTGCTCAAACAACGCTGCGAAGTGTGCTCGGGCAGGCCGAGTTGGACGAATTACTTTCACAGCGTGAAAGAATCAACCAACGCCTCCAGGAAGTCATCGACCGACAAACCGAGCCCTGGGGAATTAAAGTCACGGCCGTCGAAGTCAAAGACGTGATGCTGCCGGACACGATGAAGCGAGCAATGGCGAGACAAGCCGAGACCGAACGCGAACGCCGGGCGAAGATCATCAATGCCGAGGGTGAGTTCCAGGCCGCAGAAAAGCTCGTCCAAGCCGCGACAATGATTGCCAGGGAGCCCATCGCGCTGCAGCTCCGCTACCTGCAAACAATGAAGGAGATCTCAAGCGAGCACAATACGACGGCGATTTTTCCCATCCCTCTCGAACTCTTCGAACCATTTATTAAAAAGAGCTAGCCGCCGCTCCTTTTCACCGCGCGAGAAGATGAGAATCGCGGCTCTATCGAAGATACTTAGGAAATGGCTCATCTATCGCTGCGCTCACCTCGCTTTTGAATAGCTGCACTCGTCTTCCTTCAGAGTCCATTCATCACTTTGGCGTTGTGCCTGTGTCCGATCCTCATTAGGAGACGGTCACCTGCTTTAAACCGTTCTGATCACCGACAGGCAGAACCACTATTAGGAAAGGCGAGCTGCCAGTCTGCAATTCATTTGCTTGGGAGACGCGAGTTCCATCCTCGGTCTCAGCAAGCCCGAAATGTTAGCACACTCTCACAAATCATTTGCGAAGCGCATGGAGCAGCCACGGATTCCGGATAGGTCCTGGGAGCATACGCGTCCCCGCGTGTGGTGTTCGGCGTCTCGCCGAACAGAGTTTCCCGGCGGGACGCCGGAAATTGCACGCGGGGACGCGTGCGCTCCCCGGCGATGCGGACCGGGTTCTAGGTCCTCCCCGGAGGCGGGATCTGTTCGGTGGGATGACCTGCGAGATCCTCGATACAGCGGGTGACAAGAGCAGTCCACCCGGTCTGATGAGAAGCGCCCAAGCCGCGTCCGTCGTCTCCGTGGAAGTATTCGTGGAAGAGAACCAAGTTTTTCCAGTGCGGATCGGCGCGATATAACGAGCAGTCTCCATGGCAGGGTCTGGCCCCGAAGTCATCGGGCAGAAACAATGTGGCTAGCCGCCGAGAGAGTTCTCGGGTAACCTGATCGAGATTCGTATAGGCGCCGGAACCCGTCGGACACTCAATCGTGAAGGTATCCCCATAAAAATGGTGATAACGCTCCAGCGCCTCCAGAAGCAGATAGTTGATCGGAAACCAAACTGGACCACGCCAGTTGGAGTTTCCGCCGAACATCCAGGACGGCGAGTCGCCGGCCGCGTATTCCACAGAGTAGACCTCTCCGCCAATCTTAACACAGAATGGACTCTCCCGATGCACGGCGGAGAGCGACCGGATGCCGTGCGGGGAAAAGAACTCGGTTTCATCAAGGACCCTGCGCAGAAGACGCTCGAGACGCGCGCGGTTCGGGAGGGCGAGTAGCGTGCGCCTGCGATCGTCAGAGTGAGTGCACCAGGTAATCAATCGCGCCAGGTCCGGGCGATACTTCAGGAACCACTTCACGCGCTTGTAAAATCCCTTCAGCTTTTCAAAATGGAAATCTTCGAGCACTTCCACCGCGAGCATGGGGATAAGGCCAACCATCGAGCGCGTGCGCAACACCTGACGCGATCCATTGACACGCAGGTGATCGTAATAGAAGCCGTCTGTCTCGTCCCACAGACCCGTGCCATCAAAATTATTGATCGCGTCGGCGATCGAGATGAAGTGCTCGAAGAACTTCGAAGCCATGTCCTCGTAGGCCGGATTTTCATGGGCGAGTTCCAGCGCCATGGCCAGCATCGTCAGGCAATAAAATCCCATCCACGCGGTGCCATCGGCCTGCTGCAGGTATCCCCCGGTTGGTAATGGCTTAGAACGATCGAAGATTCCGATATTGTCCAGGCCCAGAAACCCGCCCGAGAAGAGATTGTGACCCTCGTGGTCCTTGCGATTGACCCACCAGGTAAAGTTCAGCAACAGCTTTTGAAAGGCGCTCTCGAGGAATTCGCGGTCCCGGAACTCGCCCGTGCCGCAGATTTTATAAACGCGCCAGACCGCCCAGGCGTGCACGGGGGGATTCACGTCGCCGAACTCCCACTCATAGGCTGCGAGTTGACCGTTCGGGTGCATGTACCATTCGCGCAGCAATACCGTCAGCTGCTGTTTGGCAAAGTAAGGATCGATCCGGGCATAGGGCACCATGTGAAAAGCAAGATCCCAGGCAGCGAACCACGGGTATTCCCATTTATCGGGCATGGAGAGGATGTCCTTCGCGAAAACATGGAGCCACTGCGCATTACGTCCGTATCTTCGATCGGCCGGGGGAGGCATCTCGTAGGGGTCGCCAATCATCCAGTCCTCGACAACGAGATGATAAAACTGCTTCGTCCAAATGAGTCCAGCATAGGCCTGCCGCGCGATATTCTTCTGCTGAAGCGAGAGGGCAGCGGGAATTTTCTCCGCGTAGAACTCATCAGCCTCTTCGAGGCGAAGCGCGAAAATCTTGTCAAAACGCTCCCTATCGAACTCGGCAAATTTCTTGCCCCGGCGTGCGAGCTCCAGCTTGAGGATGGCTTCGCCCCCAGCGGGAATTTCGAGACGATATAGGGCGGCTGCCTTGGTTCCAAGATTGCGGGGATTCACCGCGCCCATCTCGCCCTCACAAAGCCAGCGATGAAATGCATCCTTCACAAAGGGAGAGTAGTTCGGAACGCCGAAGCACAAATCCAGATTGGTTTCGTTGTCGGTGAAGAGAAGAGCCTGTGGCTCCGCGTCCATTAACCACTCATAATCTTCCAATGTCTCGTGCGAACACGCCACCCGCGCCAACCCCGTCTTCCAAAGACGCGGCTTTAGCGTGCAGCCTTCATGTTTGCATCCCCATGACCACGTGTTGCGAAAGAAAAGGGTTGGCAGGACGTCCAAGCGGGCTGATTCCGGGCCACGATTTCCTATGGTAATGCGGATGGCAACATCGTCCGGGTTATATTTCGCGTACTCGACGAACACATCGAAGTAACGGTTCTCGTCAAAGATCCCGGTGTCCGTCAGCTCAAACTCCCTGTCGTCTCTCCCTCGCCGAGCATTTTCTTCAAGCAGCTCGGTGTAGGGGAAGGCAGCTTGCGGATATTTGTAGAGACCCTTCGCGTAGGAATGCGTTGGGGTGGCATCGAGATAGTAGTAGCATTCCTTGACGTCCTCGCCATGATTACCCTCCGGACCGGCCAGGCCAAAGAGGCGCTCCTTGATGATCGGATCCTTTCCATTCCAGAGTGCGAGCGCAAAGCCCAATCGACATTGCCGGTCGCACCAACCAAGCAAACCGTCTTCCCCCCAACGGTAAGCACGTCTACGAGCCTGATCGTGCGGAAAGTAGCGCCAGGCATCGCCTTCTCGCGAGTAATCTTCGCGCACTGTGCCCCACTGCCGCTCGGGAAGATAGGTGCCCCACCGCTTCCAGTTACCCTCCCGTCGATCCTCATCAATCAAACGTTGCGCCTCAGCCGATCTAATCGCCCCAGTCATTTCGTCTAATGAAGCAAATTGTCGGCGCGAAGCTACTTGAAGACATCATCGATCGCATGAACTTTGTTTTTGCGGGCGGAGATTTGCAAATTGGCACCACTGGCCGGCCACCGCTCGACGCTACGGGTTCTGAGGCGTAAGCTGATTTATGAGCGCGAAAAATATTCTGATGATCACAGGGACGTTGTGGAGGATTACGAAAACATGGTTCCGTTCCAGGCGCTGCAGATGATTGGGCATAAGTGTCGGCAGTTTGTCCTGAGAAAAGAGCCGGTGACAACAGTTAAGACCGGTATCCACGATTTCGAAGGCGACCAAACCTACACGGAAAAACCGGGGCATAACTTTACCCTCAACGCCACCTTTGCAGAGGTCAGCCCCGAGAACTTTGATGCGCTCGTGATTCCGGGAGGCCGAGCGCCGGAATACTTGCGTTTGAAGCCGCGGGTGATTCGCTACGTGCGCCACTTTGCCGAAGCCGGCAAGTTGCGGCCATTTGTCACGGTTTGCAGATCCTAGCTGCCGCGGGAATTCTGCAGGGGCGCAAGTGCTCCGCCTATCCGGCGTGCGGACCTGAAGTCACGCTGGCGGGCGGCGAGTTCCAGAACATCGCCGTCGATCAGGCCTGCGTGGACGGAAATCTTGTCACCGCCCCCGCGTGGCCTCATTCCGCCTGGCTCGCGCGGTTTCTGGATGTGTTAGGAACGAAGATTTCTCTCTGAGCGATCCCGAGCCAGGTCTAGCTCTCGCCGAGCGTCTTTCGTAGAATCCCCTCCCTGAGAGTTTCAGGCAAGTCATCGAGCATCTTCTGGGCAAGACGATAGCCAGAATCGTCAGCATTTCGCGTCAGCCCCCTGAACCACTCTGCGACGCGAATTTTCGAGCCGCGGCAAAAATAATCGGCAAGATCCACACTGCTTACCGCTTCAGGGTCCGAGCGCTTAACCATCGCCTGAGCACGTGCGAGAGTCGCCGACATGGCGAAGAGTTCCGCTCCGATATCCACGAAGCGACCTAACAGGAGTTGCCGCTCTTCGAGCGCGGGTCCAAAGGCGAGCATTTGATGGAACATTCTGCGAGCCAACTGTCGCGTGGTTGAGGCACACCAGCGAGCATGGCGTGCCAGCTGTGGCTGAAAGTTTCCTTCAATTCGCCGCGGGAGGAATGTCAAAGGATACCACACGCTGTAAAAGTGCGCGGCGCGTAACCCCGCCGCAGTCCTTAGAGAAACAGGCAGCCGGCCATCGAGAACAGGCGCACTGATTTTCAGATGTGGATCGAGCGCTTCACGCGCGATAAACAGGCGCATAATCTCGCTGGAGCCCTCGAAGATGGTATTAATTCGACTGTCGCGAACCATGCGTTCGACTGGATCCGGTGACTCATTGCGGTTGCGAAGGGAACTCGCCGTCTCGTAACCGCGTCCGCCTCGAATCTGCATGGCGTCGTTGGCAATCCTCCAGGCCCATTCGGTTGCCAGCATCTTGCAGATCGCTGATTCGAGCCGGAAGTCCGACTTGGCGCGATCGACGAGGGCGGCGGTAAGCATCGTCATCGACTCCATCGCAAATGTCGACGCCGCCATGTCGGCGATTTTGCTCGCAATTGCGGCGTGCTCTCCGATGGGCTTTCCCCATTGGACACGCTCTTTCGCCCAGCGGGCGCTTATCTCAAGAGCACGTTTGGCCAAGCCGACGCATGCCGCGGGCAAAGTGAGCCGCCCGGTATTTAAGGTGCTCAGAGCGACTCGTAATCCCTTCCCCTCAGCGAGGAGGATATTCTCCCGAGGTATACGGACGTTACGAAACTCGATGACGGCATTGTAGAGAGCGCGCAGGCCCATGAATCGGCAACGCTGCACAATTTCAACTCCCGGCCAGGTGGTCTCTACAATGAAAGCTGTGATTTGGTTCTTAGTCTGTCCTCCGATCACCTTTGGCGGGGTTTTCGCCATGACGACGATCACGCCGGCGCGCGTCCCATTGGTGCACCAGAGTTTACGCCCATTAAGAAGATAGCTTAAGCCGTCGGCGGAAGGCTCCGCATGAGTTTCCATTCGCGCGGGATCAGATCCGACACCCGACTCAGTCAGCGCGAAAGCTGAGATTTCTCCTCTGGCGAGCCGGGGCAGGTATTTTTGCCGTTGTTCTTCGGTGCCGAAGAGTAAGAGCGGTTGTGGCACGCCGATCGACTGGTGCGCGCTCAACAATGCCGTCATGTTGCCGCACCAGCTTCCGAGAAGCATGGCCGCACGGCAATAGTTGGTCTGCGAAAGACCCAGGCCACCGTATCTGGTGGGGATTTTGATCCCGAATGCTCCCAAGCTGGCAAGCCCCTCTATGACCTCGTCGGGAATTTCTCCGCGCTCGTCTATGTCATCAGGGTTCGTTCTTTTGCTAAGAAAGTCCTCCAGGCCGCAGAGGAAGGCATCCCCCTGGTCTCGGTCCTCGAACGTTTGCTCCGGAAAAGGCAAAATCTGCGACAAATCGTAACGTCCCAAGAACAAACCCCCGGCGAACGTTCGTTCCATAGAGGCCGCTTCCCGCGCTGCCTCGGTGACTTCCAAAGCCGCGCGTTGTCCTTCGGACATGCGCGAGGTGTCGATCACCGATTCGTCATCTCTCCTGGACGCAAAGCCCATCGTTTTCTCCGGCTTGCCGAGTGTGAGCCGCGGCGAATAGACTCGCGACGGTGCCCGGCGGGTTGCTACTAAGCGTAGAAAGTTTCATTTTGTTTGCTCATTTCAACCAAGCGCTGGCAGGGAGCAAATCGGGGCTCTTCGTGCCGCTCTTCAAGCGATCGAAGATCTCTAACGATCCGATCGATGCCGCATGCGTCGGCGTAGCGCAACGGACCGCCGCGGAACGGAGCAAAGCCGGTGCCCATGATCATCGCGAAGTCAATATCCTGCGGGTCTTCAACGACGCCCTCCTCCAGGCACATCGCGGCCTCATTGATCATGAGAAGCACCATCCGGTCCTGAAGCTCCTCTCGGGTGAACTCCGCCCTGTCTTTCCGTTCAACTAGCCGAAGAACCGCCGGATTGACTTTAGGCTCGCGACCATTTCGATAATCATAGAATCCCGTGCCGGCCTTGCGGCCCTGGATTCCCCTTGCGAGAACCTTCTCGAAGATCTCGGGCACCTGCATTCGAGAAGGGAATGCCGCACAGAGCGACCGCGCCACGTCCGAAGCGACATCGAGCCCTACTTCGTCCAACAGGCGCAGCGGGCCCATTGGCATTCCAAAATCCAGCATGCTCTCATCCAACGAGCTGACAGCAGCGCCCGCCTCAAACAAGCGACCCGCCTCAATGAGATAGGGCAGTAGAATGCGATTCACGAGAAAGCCGGGACGATCCCGCACGACAACCGGTAGCTTGCCAATCCGCTGCACGAACGCGACTGCGGTGTCGATGGTTCCACCTGAGGTCTCCTCCGCTCGAACGACCTCGACAAGTTTCATTCGATGCACCGGATTAAAGAAATGAAGGCCGGCCACGCGTTCGGGATGTTGCAAACCGCGGCTGATCTCGGTGACCGAGAGTGCTGAAGTGTTCGTGGCCAATAGCGTGTCCGGACGCGTACGCTCTTCGAGATCAGCAAAGATTTGCTTCTTCAATTCCATCTTCTCCAGCGCAGCTTCCACGACCAGATCAACCAGCTTCATTTCCATCGGCAACTCTGCGGGAACGATGCGATCCATGCCGGCTTGAGCCTCCGCAGAAGAGAGCAATCCTCGACGGCGCGCGTCGGCGAAAAGCTTTTCGGCCCGCTGCAACCCTCTGGCCAATTGGGTGGCGTCTACATCTCTAAGCAAAACGTCCATTCCGCGCGCGGCGAACCACTGCGCAATTCCCGAGCCCATAACCCCAGATCCAATCACCGCTGTCTTCCGCACCGCTTTGGCGTTCGGCGCGGCCAGGTGCTTGGCGCGATCCTGAAGGAAAAAGACCGCCACCAAATTTCTGGAGGTCGCCGAATCGGCGAGGCGGAGGATGACTTCTTTTTCCGCAGCAAGGGAACGTGAAACGCTGCGCCAGAGAGACTTCGCCGCCACATCGATAGCCTTCAGCGCGGCGGGATAATGTCCGCGTGTTTTCTTGAGAACGGATTTCCTCGCCCACTCGGCAACTGCCTTTGCCGCAGGGATCCAAGCGGCACGCCGAAGGTTACGCCACTTCGGCTTTCCCTTCGCGACAAACCGAAGCGCCAAATCCCGGAGACACTGCGGCGGCGCAAGGGCGTCAATGACCCCTAGCCGCTTCGCCTTGGCAGCCGGCATCAATTCCCCGCGCAAGATGATTTGCAAAGCCCGAGGCAATCCTATAAGCCGGGGCAGACGAGTCGAGCCACCCCAGGCTGGCAGCAGACCAAGATTCACCTCCGGGAGGCCGATCCGCGTCGACCGATCTTCGCTCGCTACCCGATAGTCGCAGGCCAGCGACAGTTCAAGCCCTCCGCCTGCGCAGGCACCGTGAATTGCGGCTACGGTCGCACATTTAAGGGCGGCGATCTGGCCAAAGGTTCTTTGGCCCAGGTCCACTAGTTCCGCGCGGGCTTCCGTTTTGGCCAACTCCTTTAAGTCAGCTCCGGCGATGAAAACCGCAGGCTTGGCGCTCTCGAACACCACGCCCGAGATCGACCGCTGATCGAGATCCCTGATAATGTCGGAGAGGGCGAAGAGAGTTTTGCTATCCAGCACATTGGCCGAACTCGCCGGCCGATCGAATCGAACGATGGCAACCTTGTCTGTTCCGGTCTGGACAAAAACTGATCGCGCGTCCGCAAGCCCTGGATTTTCGGCTCCGCTCGCTGCCGGGGGACGAACTGCGGCGTTCATGCGCGCTCCAGCCAAAGCGCGCCCCCCTGCCCGCCGCCAACACAGAGGCTGACGAGAGCATGCTGCGCCTTCCTGCGATGGAGCTCTTTAAGAGCGGTGAGCACCAGGCGCGACCCGCTTGCGCCGACGGGATGACCGAAGGCGATCGCCCCTCCGTTAACATTCAATCGATCGTCTGAAATTTCTCCGACGTTTTTGGCTCTCAATTGTTGGAGCACCGCGAGCACTTGTGCGGCAAACGCCTCGTTGATTTCGATGAGGTCTGCCTTGTCGAGCGTGAGATGCAGCCGCTCGAGAAGGCGTTCAATCGCGTAGACCGGTCCGAGCCCCATGCGTCGAGGGTCGCAGCCCGCATAAGCAAAGCCGCGAATGGCTCCCAGAGGAGTTAAGTCAAAGCTGCTCGCGACAGACTCCGTCCCAATCAGCAAAGCCACCGCGCCGTCGGTGATTTGTGAAGAATTGCCTGCTGTAACAGTGCCCGTCTCCTTTTCAAACACAGGCCGCAGCTTCGCCAAAGCTTCCAGGGTCTGATTTGGGCGCACACCATTGTCACGCCAAACGGCCACGCCTCGGGGTGTGTCGTAGGCCGGCGTAATCTCCTCAGCAAGCTTAAACTCGGCTTCCGTGGCTCGCTTGTGGGATCGTAAGGCGAAGGCATCCTGCGCCGCGCGCGTAATTTCAAATTCCCTCGCTAATATCTCAGCAGTTTCCCCCATGTTCAAACCGCTGACAGGATCGCTTAAGCCAAGCCTCAAGGCGGGCATGGGCATGAAATCTCGAAGACGCAGAGTCGTTAAGGCTCGGGCCCTGGACAATAAACTCTTGCCGGTAATCAACGAGGCAAACTTCTTTGTGGCCTGTTTGCGAAAGAGCAGCGGAATGCTGGACATGCTTTCAACGCCTCCCACCAGGTAAAGCTCACCTTCGCCTGATTGAATGCGAAGCCATGCCTGGGTGATTGCCTCAAATCCTGAAGCGCAGTTTCGTTGCACCGTGACCGCCGGGACATGCTGCGGAATACCTGACCGAAGCGCGGCCACCCGCGCCAGGTTCATCGAATCGACTGGTTGAGCCACACAACCGATAATCACTTCATCGATTCGTCCAGGATCGAAAGCCGTTCGGACCATTAGCCCCAGCATAGCAGCGCGCGCCAGTTCGACGGCGCCCATCCCAGCGAGACTAGTGCCCGCCTTTGTAAAGGGCGTCCGCACGCCGGCAATGACGAAGACCGGCTTCATCTCTCCTGCGACTTCGTCAGGCCGGCTTCCCAGTTTTCCATAATGGACCGTCGATCGACCACTTTTTGCTCCTTGAGTTTTTCGCCGACTCCTTGAAGCCGGCGCATCTCAGAATCGGTATGAAACTGGATGCGGTTTGGGTGGAGTTCGACCCGTTCGAACAGACAGCGAGTGATCTTCTCCGCAGCAGTGTTCTCCTCCGCGCCATCCGCTAAAGAGACATGCAAGACAAGTTCGTCCACATCCAGAGGATCGTCATGAGCTTTCCGCAATTCAATCTGCCATGATCCGACGTGAGACATATCGTCAAGCACATGCTCGAGCTCATTAAAGTCCACGAGCGTTCCCTTAATTTTATCGAACTGCATTTCCCGAACATCCGAGCGCCGTGATATCCTTCCCAATAGGCGAGGCATCACACGGCCGCAATGTGGACACGGTTCATAGCTCAAGCCGCCTTCAACGATATCGCCTGTGCGGTATCTCAAGACGCACGATCCGCGAGCATCAAGGGAAGTAAAGACAATCTCGCCCGCTTCGCCGTCATCTTTAAGCGCGCCTGTTGCCGGGTCAATTATCTCGACAATTCCCACATCGGGATAAAGATGGTAGCCAGAAGGTTCGCTACCCATCGGGAAGAGGCATTCGCACCATGCCATTTTCGCCTCGGTGAAACCGTATGTTGAAACGACGCTGACATTTTTCGCACCAAGATAGGAAGAGGACTCGAGCAATTTGCGCCGCAACCCCGGCGGGACCTTCTCTCCTCCAAGGACAATACCACGCAAGTTGTCACATTGGACACCATCCAGAGCTGCCTCGCGTAGCACGTGATACACAAAAGTCGGCATTCCGATGAGCACGTTAGGATTCAACTTGCGCAGCATCCGAAGGTTGCCATCCGTTCCGACGACCTTGCCCCCCCCGGAGCTCAAGAGGAAAACGCCGAATTCAGTTCCGGCGTAATGCGTCTGCCAGAACGCAAGGTGGGGTGCAAAAGGAAACATGTTCAACATGCGGTCGCCCAGTCGAGCTCCAGCCAACTGCATGAGGCGGTAACCCGCTGTCCTCAAAATCGCGAGATCGTGGGCGGTATAGACAAAGGCGATGGGTTCCGCTGATCGGCCGGTCGTGCTCGTCATCAGGATCGGGCGAAACTCTTTCTCGAGCTCGCGCTTTACCCGCGTCCGCCCGCGGACAAGCCCGTGGAAAATGGTGGAAGGCCGCCGCGCGAGCTGATGCGCATCGGGAGTGATCACGAATCGCCTCGTGCGTTCCGGCCCACCCGCCAGGTCGCTTTTTGATGTGAAGGGAATGCGCTGAAGATCATTCAGAGTGCCGATAGCTCGCCAGTCGAGATCGTGTTTGGCGAACACTTCGCGATAGTGAGGGTGGAACGGCAGAACCACGTTCCGCAAGTAGGCCTGAAGCCGTTTCGCCTGGAGGGCGCGAAGAGTTTTCCTAGGCAGCTTGTGCCAGGAGGTTGTGAGATGTTTGTCGTTCACGAATAGGAGTATTGATAAGTTCTCGGATGGCGGAAAGCTTTGCGTTCGCCTCTTCGCGGCCCACGGAAATGTAGTGGGTCGGCGTGCTGAAATCGTGCCAGCGACCCTCACATGAATAAGGCCTGAGCACGAGACTTGCCCTGCGGCAGGCTGCTTCAGCCAAACGCGTTTGGGCCGCGTGGATGCTTCGCATCAAGATGTCGAACGCGTTGTCGTGAGCGAAGGGATTGAACCACGTATTAAGCTTTTGACTCCAGATCGGCCTCACCTTTTCGCATCCAACCGTTTCGAGGTTACACGCTCTGATGGTTTGCGGAGTGGCGATCGTGTTGACGGCAATAATCTTTCGAATGCCGATATCCGCGAGTGCGTCAACCGGGAGCGGATCGCAGATTCCGCCGTCGACGTACGGAATTCCCTCCCGGACCACCGGCACACAGATACCTGGAATGGCGAGACTCGCCAAGACGGCGTCCACGACGTTCCCGCCTGAAAAGACGACGCGTTCCAGAGTGTCGAGGCGAGTGGCGACGATCCGGATGGGTCGCACCATGTCCGAGAAGTGGAGCGCACCGATGGTTGCTTCAAGGCGCTTGCGAACCCGATCAGTTAGGAGAAATCCCCGGCGCGGAAAAGCCGCAAAGTCCATCAACCTCCACAGGCCACGATAGCCCTCAATCTCGCGGGCAAATTTTTCCATTTCATGGCCCCCGTACCCGGCCCCCCAAACCGCGCCGATATAAGCGCCCATACTCGCGCCGGCGACAACATCCACCTCGATCTCATTCTCCTCAAGCACCTGGAGAACTCCGATGTGGGAGAGGCCACGCGCTGCTCCGGAGGAGAGCACGAGGCCGACCTGGCAGCCGCACATTTCACGCCCCAACCGACGAAGATTCGCGGTGAATCGCAGCCCATTTCCCGCCTTGCGAAAGTAACTATGCACCGGCCATTGGACGCTCTCTTCGATGTAGCAGCTCAACCCATGGGCATTCTCGGCGGGGTCCAGGAAAATCAAAGGTTTAACGGGGAGCGTCTCGCAGCCTCGGGCGCGCGCTTCGCGAGCAAGAAGATGGAGTTCGAATAAGCTTTCGCCATTTTGCCGAAGGATCGGGTAGACGGATACGCTTCGGCGCATGACTTCGAGCAGCGCTTCCACCGTGGTGTGATGGTGCGCCTCAACGACGATGTAAGCAAACTGCTCTCGTGCGCGATCAAACAAGTCAGAGAGAGCACGCAATGCCTCCGCCTTGTTTGAACCATCCGCATACTGAACGAAGACATCTCGAAGCCCCGCAACAGGTAAAGGAATGCGGCCTCCGAACGGCTCCGGCCCTGCCTTATCGATCCTTACCCACAGGACTGTTTCCGCCGTTTCCTTAGCAATGGTTTCCGCGCAGACGGAGCAGAATTCCTCAGAGGGAACGCCGTCTGACAAAGGAATTAAACAAACCACTTTGCTGTGTTCTTTGCCCTTCAGTGGCGCCGGCTTGGTCCGGATCGAGGAAGGAGCGCCAGACTTGAGCATAGCTGGCCATCGTTCAAGAAGGCGCCGCATGCTCCGACCCGGGATACGCAAGATATCGCTATCCACGATCGCGTGCAATTTGAAGCGGTCACTTCTCGCTCCATCGATGATGTCACCTGCTCGCAGGGCCGCCTCCCGTGGGTGCTCAGACTCGCAACAACCGTGCAAGATAAAGGAAACCGAATCTTGCGGCGCATCACGCCGCACCACGCTTTGTCCAACGCGCAAATGTTCGACGGCGCCTTCCCCGCGATTGTTGCGGGCGATTGATTCCGCTTCAGGGTTGCTAAGCCGTTTCAACCAGTCTCTCAGCGGATTTTTCATTTGTCCTTGCCTCCGAGAGGTACCCTGCCCCTTCGGCTGGCGAGCCGTTTCGGCACACCAACCTTCCGGCACTGGGCCTCCGGATTTCCTCTCTATTCTAAGCTATGGCGGGAATGCCGCTTGTCAAAACGCTCGCCCCGTCTGTGCTGTTGCGGAAACTTCACGGCTCTGATTAGTTCGCGTTCTGCCGGATGAAAAACTTGAGCGACGCCTGGAATGTCATTTGCGACTCCTCGGTCCGGCTCGATCTGCCGCCGAGCCGTTGGAAGTACGCATGGTCCACGCACGAATTAAGCGCCAAACGACTACACAATGCGATCCTTTGGCGGCAGCCAATGGTTATCGTTGAAACCGGGACATTCGAAGGCTTGGGCACATTCGCCATGGCGAAGGCGGCTCATGAAAATGCCAACAGCGCCAGGATTTTCACGATCGATTATGACGGAGATCCAGATGTCTCCATTCCGACGAAAGATTGGATGCAACTCCGTCAATTCCGAGATGAAAATCTGGATCTCGCTCGCACCAAGTTCCCGGGCGTGGAGATCCATTTTCTGAATGGCGATTCGCGAATGATGCTGCCCTCTCTCCTCGCCTCTCGGCTGGATCACTGGGACTTTTTTTTTCAGGATTCCATGCATTTCCTGAGCGGAATTCTCGCTGAGTGGAAGACGATGAGGCACTTTGCGCGGGAGGGCTCCGTCGTCGTTTTTGACGACGTCTGCCTCGACTGGAAAAAAATGGTTCGGCACCTCTTTAAACAAGACGATTTCTGCTGGCATTTCGTTCTGAACGAGGTCTGGCAGAATGGCTGGCGCTGCAAATCAACCGTCGAAGGCCGCGCGCAATTCTGGGCGCAGAAAAAAGCCCCGACGCGGACGGGATGGCGACCCACATCGTGATGAATGCGTGGACCGTAATCGGCTTCGGCGCCAATGCCAGCGCGATAATGATGGCTCTCGCCTGGGCGATCTCACGGCGGCTCAAGAACGCTAGCTATCTGGACGTCGCGTGGTCCTACGGATTTTCCATCCTCGTTTGTATTTACGCGCTCATCGGAAGGGGCGACCATTCACGAAGATGGCTGATCGCAAGTGTGGTGACGATCTGGAGCTTGCAGGTGGGCACATCCCTTCTCCTGGAAGTTCGTCGAGGTCACCCCCGCGAGAGGCCTCGTTATGCCGCCTTGCGCGCACAGTTTCCCAAACGTCCCTGGCTGATGCTTTTTGGATTTTCCCAATATCAGGCGGCGCTGCTTACATTTCTTTCAACGCCTTTCGCCATCGTGTGCTCGAATCCGACTCCGGGAATGAACCGGTGGGAAATCGTCGGCCTTCTTCTTTGGATCGTGGCAATCGTCGGGAAATTTATCACTGAATTTCCCCGATTCGAGTCCGCGCGACGAAATTCGGAGGAGATGTCTGGCAGCGGAGTTTGGGCCTATTTCCGTGATCCGGATTGTTTTTTGGAGTGCCTTGTCTGGGTGGCCTTCTTCCTCTTTTCACTTGGTTCGCCATGGGGTTGGGTGACTGTCTATTGCCCTATCGTCATGTTTTATTTACTGACAAAAGGGAGCGGCATCGCTCCAGCCGAAGCGCAATCTCTGAGACCGCCCGGCGTCGGGTACCGCAATTAGCGTCCCATCCAAGCAAAGTCATATGTCTTCTCCAGACTGACGAAAATTCAGCGGGTCGCCCAAGCCTCGGTCTCACGGATTGCTAACATGAAAGCCTTCGCCTTTCTCTTCCTTGTCGTTCTTACGTGCCGCGCCGAAGGCATTGAGGAACTTGTCGCTGCAGGTGATGCATTAGATAAGAAGAACAGAAATGCTGAGGCCGTTTCCTTCTACCTGAAAGCCGACGCCCAAAAACCGAATGATGCCGAAATTCTCTGGCGCGTTTCGAAGCAATACTCTCAGCTCATGGTGGATGCCAAGAGCAGCTCGGAAAGGAAGCGGCTCGGGCAGTTGGCGCTTGCGGCCGCACAAAAGGCGGTCGCGGCTGATCCCGCCAACTCTCAGGCACACCTCTCTCTCGCAATCGCCTACGGCCGAATCGCTTTAAACGAACCCCCTCGCCGTAAAATCGAAATGTCCAAGCTCGTCAGGCAGGAAGCCGAGGCTGCCGCGCGCCTCGATCCGAAAAACGACTATGCCTGGCATGTCTTGGGCCGCTGGAATTACGAGATCGCCAATTTCAATCCTCTTCTGAAAGCGCTCGCCCAGGCCATTTACGGACAGCTTCCAAACGCGTCGAACGAAAAGGCTATCGAGTACTTCAGCAGAGCGATTGCTCTCCAGCCGCGACGCGTGGCTCACCATCTGGAACTTGCGCGCGCCTACCTCGCCTTGGGGGATAAAGAAAAAGCCCGCGATGAAATTAATAAGGGGATTTCTTTGCCTTCGGTGGAGAAGGAAGACGAAGAGAACAAAGCGCGGGCGCGGGCAACACTAAAACAACTGCAATGAGAGGAGCGGCTCGTTTTCCTCGTCGGATTGCCTACATCTGACCAACGCGAGAATTCGCACGACTTTTCTTCCGAACTTCGAGAAACTCTCAGCTGATGCGCCGCGTTCTCATTCTCACTGCCAGCATGGGTGAGGGCCATAATACGGCTGCTCGCAATATCCGCGACGCAATTGTGGATGAGAGCGAGGGACGCGCGGCCGTTTTGGTCGCCGATCCTTACACGCGGACGAATCCCATCATCAACAGGCTGATGCAGAGGGGCTATACAACGGCGATCAATCGCTACCCCCGAGCGTGGAAAGTTGTCTTCGAACTGCTTAGCAAACGCGGCGTCGTCGAGGGGATGGGCCCCATCCTGGCAGAGCTAACCGCCGCCGTTCGAGGCCTCATCGACGAGTTCCGTCCCGACGTTATCGCCTCGACCTACCCTGTCTTTTCTTTTCTTATCGAGAAAATTCGCAAGAGAGATTCATCGCTTAACATACTTTTTTATACCGTCATCACCGACTCCACGATGATCAATTCAGCGTGGTATCGCTACCCTTGCGACGGGTCAATCGTGGCGGATGAAGGCACCGCCCGCGTCTTGCTTAACGATGGGGTTCCACCCGATAAAGTCCACGTCCTGGGCTTTCCCGTAGGTCTCGCCTTCGAGCATCTCCAACCCGCTTCGCAGCCGACGGACGATGGCTGGAGAGCAATATTTTTCCCCAGTGGGATCTCCGAATTTGCTGCCGAGGTGCTTAGCCATCTCGCCGACATTCCGGATCTGCAAGTGACCGTCGTCACTGGCAGAAGGCAGAATGTCTTGCGCAAACTTCAAGAGGCACACCTGCCAAAACGTGGCTCTCTGCTTGGATGGACCGGTGAGATGCCCGCCTTGATGACCTCGCACCACATTTTCATCGGAAAGGCGGGTGGTGCGACGGTGCAGGAAGCAATCGCAGCGCAAATCCCATTCCTGGTGAGTCACGTTGTTCCTGGACAGGAAGAAGGGAACATCGCTCTTATTGAGCAGACGGGCATAGGCGCTTTGGCAGTCGGCAAGCCACAGCGGGTTCGTGATATTGTCGTTGGGGCGATGGCGAACGAGGCGATCCTCTGGAAGGCGTGGCGGGCAAATCTCTCCGCTCTCCGCAAGCCTCCCGCCAGCCGCAACATCGCGCGCTTCCTGCTCGAGCGTGCGCGCGCTCACCGGGTCTAAGCGAGGCAACTTTTTGATCGCGTGGTATCGAATTTAGCTGCGGCCGTGTTTCGGCGATTACGCAGGTACGCCGAAGTCTATGCGATTGTTCTCCGTAATTCGCTGATCCGGGAAATGGCCTTTAAGGCGAACTTCCTGCTGTGGATGGGCGTTGAGTTTCTGTGGTTCATCGGCCAGATCGTCTTTCTCGAGGTCATCTTTGGTTATGTGGAACGAATCGGAGACTGGACCAAATGGGAGGTCGTTTTGCTCGTCGGAACTCACCAGCTGATTGCCCAAATTTTTCAGGCATTCTTTTACACGAATCTGGCCAACCTTCCCGAACTCATTCGCACGGGGCGCCTCGACTTTCTCTTGCTCCAACCAATCGACACGCAGTTTGCGGTATCAACGAAGCAGTTCGGACTCGACAATCTTGTGAACGCCATCATCGGCATCGCCTTTGCGGTAACCGCTCTTGTTAAGCTGTCCGTCGTTCCCACTCCCGGCCAGGTCATTCTTTACGCCGCCGCTGTTGCGATGGGCGTTATGATTCACTACAGTGTTTTGCTTTGCCTTGCCGCGATAAGTTTCTGGATCATCCGCTCACAAGGTCTCATTTACGGCTATTACAGTTTGTTCAACCTTGGGCGCTACCCGGATGTCATCTTCCGAGGCCTTTTCAAGTTTGTCTTCAGTTGGATCATCCCCATCATCGTCGTAACGAATGTTCCTACTCGCCTGTTGATTCGCGCGGGGGATGCCCCAGCACCACTGATCTTACAACTCTTGCTGGCAACCTTAATCGCTGTCAGCGCAACCCGCTTATTCTGGCTCGCCGCACTCAGGCGTTACGCCAGTGCAAGTTCGTGAGCAGGAGGACGGAAGCTATGTGCACGAAAGGCGAACGAGAACGGGGGCATCAAAGCGCGCCCGCTTTCTCCAGCAGAACTTTCATCTGCTTCTTGGAGCCGCGAAAAGCGACCAGGAAGCAGATGCCTTTGTCCTCGCGAATGGCGAGAACCCAGCGATCGGACTCTGTGATGCGCCAGGATCCCTCCGGTACCACATCGATCCCAAACGGTTGCGCGGAGAAGCAGTAAAAATACATCAACTGCTCCGGAACGGCGACCTGAGCTATGGCCTCCTTATCAACAGTAAACATCCGAACTCCGACAGTATCGAACTGCGCAAATTCCGGCGGTATGTGGAAGTTCTCAAATCCTTTCAGAGCGAACCAATCCTGTAGTGAACCAGCCTTTTCCTCCACCGGATCGAACTGGTCCGGCGTTGCTTTGGCTCCAGCTGTCGCGATTTTCACCGCCTCACTCGGAAAGGTTCCTGCGCGGCCGAGAACTATCCAAACAAGCAAGATGATCAAAAGCAAGAGGCCAATCCCGACTGCGAAAGCCGCATGCTTGCCAACCTGGGTGCGCGATCCGCGCCGCTTGGCGGCAAAAGCGCGAGCTGCTTCGTTGATCTGGCTTCGAGAGTCTGGGTCGAGGGCAATTGCGTTCAACTCTTGGGAACAGGCGCGATCGAAAGCCGATTGGTGCTCAAGCTCCGCTGCCAGAGAGCCGTCCTTCGCAGCGACAGCCATGGCGCGCTTCATGGAACGATCTGTGTCGTCCTCACCAGTCGGGCGCCGACAAAGGAGAACCTGGCGCGCGCTTTTCGAGTTCATGAGATCATAGCCTTTCTCTCCCGCAACGCGCAGCGTGCCTTGTCCAGCGCGTCAGCGAGCAGGCGCTCGTCGATGTTAAGCACCCGCTGGATATCCGCTGCCGGAAAGGCGTCCAGGTACAGCAGCGCCAAGGCGCTGCGCCCCGGCTCAGCCAGTTGGTGGAGCTTTGCCGCAATGCCCTCCAGTTCGCAACGGGCGGGAAATCGCAGACTGCGGCGATGGACAGCCGTAAAAAACAACTGCCTGATCCTTTCCAAATCGCCGGGATGAGGGTGACGGAGCAATTCGTCGACCGAATCCTTGAACACTGTGGACGTCCCTTCATGGCATCCGGTTAGCAACAACGCAAAGCGCCATGCCGTCTCCACAAACTCCCATTCCTCAAGTACATCGCTCATCGGGCGCATGTTACATAGCCTCGTCAAGATCGCTTCTCAAGAGTCTTGTGGGATTGATCTTCGCCTCCAGACCTCTCGGCCTCCGCAAGTGACTTGCACTTTCGGCTCGCACGATTGACTTGGCCCGCACTCGCCCCCATTTTTAAGAGCCGATTGATGAAAAATGTCCTTTTCGTTTGCACCGGTAACGTGTGCCGAAGCCCGATGGCTGAGGGACTTTTTATGAAACTTGTGGCTGGACGCCATGATATCCGCGTTCAATCGGCGGGTGTCAGCGCGGGACACGGTATGCCCGCCAGTCGGCACGCGATCCAGGCTCTTTCCGGCGATGGCATCGACCTGGCCGGTTTTCGAAGCCAACCTGTGTCAGAAGAGCTCGTGCGGCAAGCGACACACATTTTCGTCATGACGCGCGATCATAAGCGTCTTATTGAACTGCTCTTCCCGGAGGCTGGAGAGAAAACTTATCTGTTGCGGGAGTTCGAGCCCGGTTCTCCGGATGTACCCGACCCAATAGGGCTGGGACGCGAAACCTATGAACGTTGCCGTGACGTCCTCAAGAGGGCGCTGCCTCTCGTGCTACAATTCATCGAAACTTCCATCATGACCACAGATTCCATTATCCACCAGGACAGCACAACCGACAGCATGTTAGCGGTCGATCCACAGATCGCCGACGCCATCCACAAAGAACGCCGGCGTCAATTTGAAAATATCGAGCTCATTGCGAGCGAGAATTTCACGAGCAAGGCCGTCATGGAAGCTCAGGGATCCTGTCTCACCAATAAGTACGCCGAAGGCTATCCCGGCCGCCGTTGGTACGGCGGATGCGAAAACATGGACGTCGTCGAATCGCTCGCCATCGAACGAGCCAAGCAGCTTTTTTCCCCAGAGCATGTTAATGTGCAACCTCACAGTGGCAGCCAGGCAAACATGGCCGTTTACTTCACTGCCCTCCAGCCCGGAGACCGTATTCTAACCATGGACCTCGCCCATGGAGGGCACCTGACTCACGGCCATAAAGCCAATTTTTCCGGCAAACTCTACGAGGTTCATCACTACGGCGTGGATCGTGACTCAGAGCAGATTGACTACGACGCCCTCGCCCGCCACGCAGAGCAGGTGAAGCCCAAGATGATCACAGCTGGCGCGTCAGCTTATTCGCGCACAATCGATTTCGCCCGTATGCGAGAAATCGCGGATTCCGCAGGCGCGTATCTCTTCGTAGACATGGCACACATTGCAGGTCTCGTCGCCGGCGGCTTGCACCCTAGCCCGATACCACACGCCCATTTCGTCACGACGACCACACATAAAAGTCTGCGCGGTCCTCGCGCAGGCCTCATCATGTGCAAAGAAGAATTTGCCAAGCGGATCGACGCGCAGACCTTCCCTGGCATCCAGGGCGGCCCGTTGATGCATGTGATCGCGGCAAAAGCCGTTTGCCTGCACGAGGCGCTCCAACCCTCTTTCAAAGATTACGCGTGGCAGATCGTCAACAACGCCAAGGCGCTCGCAGCGCGTCTCTCTATGCTCGGATACCGCATCGTTTCCGGCGGCACTGACAACCACCTGATGCTCGTCGATCTCCGTCCTCGAGGTCTCACTGGCGTGGAAGCTCAGACGGCCCTCGACCATGCGGCGATCACGGTCAACAAAAACGCTATTCCCTTTGACACCGAACCCATCAGCAAGACTGGCGGTATTCGCGTCGGCACTCCGGCAATGACCACGCGAGGGATGAAGGAAGAGGACATGATGGAGGTCGCTGATCTCATCCACGCCACTCTCCAAGCTCGCGCCGACCAGGCAAACCTTGCCGCCATTAGACAGGAGGTCATCAAATTCACAAGCCGATTCCCGCTTCCTTGATCTAAGGGAACGGAACTCGCTGGCGGGCTAATAGGAATCGAGCTTCAGCTTCGGCACCATGCCGAACTCATGTGTGTGTCTCGTTACAAGAGGAACATCGAGACGCAACGCGGAGACGGCAATCCAAAGATCATTCGCGCGCAGAGAAAGGCTCTGTTGCCGAAGCAGTCCATCCAACTGTGCGTAGCTCAAGAGGAGATCCTCGTCCGGCCAATGTGTGGGGTAGCGAGCGAGGAATTTCGATACCTGGGAGCAATTCTGACCAACGATCGTTGCGATCCGCAGAAATTCGCCCTTAACAATCCAGGGGATGGCCAGAGAATCTTCGATGTGAGCGCGAGCATAGGCGGAGGCTTTGGAGGCATCACCGTTGCGCCACCGATCCACGAGGAAGTCGAGATTGATCAGACGGTCAACCTTCATCTTGCCCGCTCGGTGCAGACGCAAATGTCTCTTGCATAATTCGCGATTGTTCCCCCGAAAGAGACGGCAGGCTCTTAAAGGATTCATTGAAATCTCCGAAGGTGCCGCGCTTGGGCACAGTACGTAGCACAACCTGCGAAAAAGAATCCTTCTCCATTTTCCAAGCCTTCAAGCGCTCGTAAGCTTCTTGAGTGAGTGTAATGGTCTTCATGTATTCAATGTATGCACGAATAAACGATTCGTGCAATCAGCTCCGGTTAGAGAAGCGGAAATTTTGCCATTAAAACTGCGCGATACTCGACATTGCGCGAGGTCGGATAATATTCCGTCATTTCGGATGCAATCGGCACTCAGTCACGTAGCGGATGACATTCTTGCCTCCTATGACCGCGTAGGAGGCATGAACAACACGGACGCCAATCTGCCATCCAAGCGCGCAATCGGAGAGATCTGCGAAGACCTGCTGCAGATCTTATTTCCGGGCTTCCACGATGAAGAAGCGATTCACAAGAAGTCGCTCCCGGTGCTGACGCGTCACCGTGTTTCGAGCGTGATGAATCGTTTAGAGGAGCAGGTGCGCCAAAGCGTGCAATTGTGCGACGCAGGAGGGCGAGGAAGACTCGCGAGTGAATCAATCCTGGAATTTTTCGAAAGTCTGCCGGGCGTTCGCGAGATTCTGCATACAGATATTGAGGCTGCTTACGAAGGCGATCCTGCGGCGCTGAATCGCGAAGAGATCATTCTTTCTTATCCCTTCATTGAGGCCATCGCCATTCAGCGTCTCGCTCACAGACTGCACCGAGCCGGCGTGCCAATCATCCCGCGGATGATGACTGAGTGGGCGCATGGCCGCACCGGCATCGACATTCACCCCGGGGCGACAATCGGCTCGTATTTTTTCATCGACCATGGCACAGGGGTGGTCGTGGGCGAGACGAGCATCATTGGCAGACATGTGAAGATGTATCAGGGAGTCGCGCTGATTGGTCGCTCCTTGTCAGGGGGACGGGCACTGAGAGGTCTCAGGCGGCATCCGACCATTGAAGATCATGTGACAATCTATGCGGGCACGACAATTATGGGTGCCGAAACTGTTATTGGAGCTCACAGCACGATCGGCGCGAACGTCTTCCTCACGCACAGTGTCCCGCCCGACTCGCTCGTTTTCCACGAGGAAAAGCAACTCCGCATCCTCGACAAAAAGAAGCGGCCATCAGAACCCGCGCTCGAATGGTCTATCTAGATTATAACGCCACGACGCCGCTGGCACCCCAGGCTTTTGCTGCCATGATGCCATTCCTGCACGACGCCTTCGGGAATGCGTCCAGCATCCACGAAGCTGGGCGCCGAGCCCGCGGGGCGATTGATGACGCCCGTGAGAACCTCGCGTGTCTGCTTGGAGTAAAGCCGCCTGAGATTATCTTCACGGGCGGAGGAACCGAAGCTTGCAACCTGGCTGTCCTGGGCTTGGCGCGGGCTCACGCTCCGCACGGGCGGCATCTTATTACCGCCGCCACAGAGCATCACGCAGTGCTTCACGCTTTCGAGCATCTCAAGCACCATGAAGGTTTCGATCTGACCGTTTTACCGACTGATCGCCTGGGATCCGTAGATCCCGACGATCTCAAAGCCGCTTTGCGGCGGGAGACTACTCTTGTCTCCATAATGCATTCGAATAACGAAACGGGCACGATTCAACCGATTCAAGAGCTGGCTGCGATTTGTCGAGAGCATCGCGTCTGCTTTCACACCGATGCCATTCAGAGCTTCGGGAAACTCTCAGTGCAACCTAACGATCTCGGGGCCACGGCGGTCTCCCTGGCGGCTCACAAGTTCTATGGTCCCCAAGGTGTCGGAGCTCTTTATCTGCGGTCAGGTGTCGCGATTGCCCGCATTGTTCACGGAGGATCGCACGAGAACACACGCCGCCCCGGCACCGAAAATGTTGCCGCTATCGCGGGCATGGCGGCGGCAGGGGCTTTCGCTGAGAACAAGCGCAGCGTCGACCAGGCTCGTTTGGCTGAATTGCGCGATCGCCTTTGGAAGGCCATAAAAAGGAACTTTCCCCAGGCGATACGGAACGGACATCCTGTACTCGCCTTGGCGAACACACTTAACGTGAGCTTTCCCAATTTGGATGGAGAGTCCCTCCTGATCGGTCTTGATCTGGAGGGCGTCTGTGCTTCCAGCGGTTCAGCTTGCATGGTCGGGTCCGTTAAGCCC
Organism: uncultured Verrucomicrobiae bacterium; assembly: GCA_963744345.1. GTDB lineage: Bacteria > Verrucomicrobiota > Verrucomicrobiia > Chthoniobacterales > Terrimicrobiaceae > DASTFP01. The sequence continues at coordinate 28,568 of CAVUTD010000003.1, read as the reverse complement.
TCGCATGTCCTTCTCGCCATGGGTGTTGAACCCGGGCTCGCTTCCTCTACGGTCCGCTTTTCGCTCGGCACCTATACGACAGATTCTGACATTGAACACTGCCTGCGCGCTCTCAGCATAGTCGTTGAGCGCCAGGCGCAAACCCTTGCCGCCTGATGAAACAAGATCAGCTCGCCTGGTCAACTCCCGGACGATTTGTCCTCCGCCATCTTCGCCTCGTTCCCGAGGACCCGCCCGCAAGGAATCAGCGACGCCGAAGCTGGTCAAGACGCGATATCCTTTTGGAAAGGCTTTGCCGCCAGCTCTTGCGAGCGGCAGGATGTTCCGAGCTCGAGGTAATCGTTGAGTGGAATACGCGGTTGAGAACGACAGCGGGACTCGCCTGCTGGCGAACCAAAGTCGTCTCCCTTAATCCCAAGCTCATCGAGGTGTCGCCTGCCGAAGTTCAGAGAACGTTGCGCCATGAGCTTGCCCACTTTCTGGCGCAGCATCGTGCCGGCCGCCGCCACATTGCTCCCCACGGTCACGAGTGGCGACAAGCCTGCCGTGATCTGGGGATTCCCAACGAATCGCGGTGTCACGATCTGCCGCTCAAACGTATTCGCCTGGAAAGAAAATATTTCTATGCCTGCCGCGAGTGCGGCACCACTCTCGCACGTGTGCATGCGATGAAGCGTCGAGTCGCCTGTCTCAAGTGTTGCCGCCGGCACAACGACGGGAAATATCATGAGCGCTTCCGATTTATCCCCGTCGCCCCCCCGGTGCGGTTGGCAGCGTGACACCCTGTTGCTTTTCCTGATTGAACCGGATGAGGTTCCGGACTACACAAACAACCCCATTGCCCTTAATGAGCACCATCGAGTCCCACCTCGTCGAAAACCGCGTTTTCAAGCCTGCCAAGGATTTTGCGAAAGGCGCGCGAATTGCTTCCCTGGCGCAATATAAGAAACTTTACTCGCAATCAATCAAGTCGCCCGAGAAGTTCTGGGCGAAGGAAGCTGGCGACCTGCTCTGGCGCAAGAAATGGACCAAGGTTCTCGATTGGCGAGTACCGTTCGCGAAATGGTTCCTCGGTGCCAAGCTTAACGTCGCGGAGAACTGCCTGGACCGACATCTCGCCGGAGCTCGTCGCAACAAGGCGGCGATCATCTGGGAAGGCGAACCCGGTGAACGGCGCGTGCTTACGTATCAGCAGCTTCACCGTGAGGTTTGTGTCTTTGCCAATGTTTTAAAGCGCAACGGCTGCAAAAAAGGGGACCGAGTCCTTATTTACATGCCTCATATCCCGGAGGCGGCGATTGCCATGCTCGCTTGCGCCCGCATAGGCGCCGTGCACAGTGTCGTTTTCGGCGGCTTCAGCAGCGAAAGTATCAAGGATCGGCTCGCGGACAGCGGAGCAAGCATCGTGATTACGGCAGACGGCGGCTATCGGCGAGGTCAGATCGTCACCCTCAAGCAGAACGTCGATCAGGCGCTGGAGGGGAATCAGAGCGTTAAGCGGGTCATCGTATTTCGCCGCATCAATCTCGACATCCACATTCAGGAAGGCAGGGACGTTTGGTGGCACCGCGAAGCTGAATACGTGAGCGCTGACTGTCCCGCGGAGCCTCTCGACAGCGAACACCCGCTTTTTATCCTTTACACAAGCGGATCAACGGGAAAACCGAAAGGTGTCCTTCACACCACCGGCGGCTATCTGCTCGGCTGCTCGATCACGACGAAGTACGTCTTCGATCTGCACGAGAAAGATACCTTCTGGTGCACTGCTGATGTGGGTTGGATTACCGGCCACAGCTACGTTGTCTATGGTCCTCTCGCTAATGGCGCTACGACTCTGATGTACGAAGGTGCCCCGAATTGGCCGCAGCCCGGCCGTTTTTGGAGCATCATTGCCCACAACGCGGTCACCATTCTGTATACGGCGCCAACGGCGATCCGCGCTTTCATGAAGTGGGGAGACGAGTGGCCCGCCAAGCATGATCTCTCCTCGCTCCGGCTGCTCGGCACGGTTGGCGAACCGATCAATCCAGAAGCCTGGATCTGGTACCATAAGCACATCGGCGGCGGGCGCTGCCCCATCGTGGATACGTGGTGGCAAACCGAGACAGGCATGCAGATGATTACTCCTCTGCCTGGCGCTACGCCACTGAAGCCGGGAACAGCCACTCTTCCCTTTTTTGGCATCGACGCCGCGGTTGTTGATGATGACGGGCAAGAGTTGGGAACGAACGAGGGTGGCAAGCTCGTCATTCGTAAACCGTGGCCAGCGATGCTCCGCACCATCTATGGCGACAATGCCCGCTATAAGAAGCAATACTGGAGCGAAATCAAGGGATGCTATTTCACCGGAGACGGAGCGCGCCGCGATAAGGATGGCTATTTCTGGATCGTTGGTCGCATCGATGATGTGCTCAATGTCGCGGGCCACCGTCTTGGAACTGCCGAGGTCGAAAGTGCCTTGGTTGCTCACGAAGGTGTCGCCGAAGCTGCAGTGGTCGGCCGCCCCGATGAGCTCAAAGGCCAGGCCGTGGTGGCATTCGTCACGTTGCGATCCGGTTTCGCTGCAAGCACTAAGCTCACTGAAGCTCTGCGCAGCCACGTCGGCAATTTCATTGGAGCGATCGCGAGGCCGGATGAGATTCGTTTCGCCGACGCACTCCCAAAAACGCGAAGTGGAAAAATCATGCGCCGCTTGCTCAAGGAAGTCGCAACTGGCAGCACCCTCACCGGCGACACGACGACTCTCGAGGACTTTTCTGTCCTTGCGCGACTGCGGCAAAGCGAAGAGTAGCGCAGCCCAGTCTACAGCGGTTCTCATACACATTTCCGCAATGTTGCAGGGTCTGACCGTTCGGGAGCCTGCGCCTCTCAGAAGATATCCTACGCCAGCCGCGCCTCTCCCGACTTCGTTAATATTTGTGTATCCACCGAAAAAATTGAGGCGCACTCCCTCGCGCGATTCCGCGCTTCGACCTCGAAATAGGTGTTAAAGAAAAGCACGTCCTTGCTCGAGAAGATGTAGAGCGCGCCTGGACCAATGGCCACCACTGTTTCCTTGCTGTTTGGAATCGGCACATCGTTAAGCCGCGAATCAGTAATCTGCTGCAGGTAATAGCCGTTGACTCCCAGGTGAATCCGGTCTTTTAACACCTCCACGGACGTGGCGAAGTTGAGGTGAATCGCCGCCGCGGGCTGATATTCGGTATCGGAATTGGTTGAGCTCCAGAGATAGTGGAGGCGCCACGACACGTTCCACTTAGGATGCAGGAACAGAGTTCCGGCCCAATAAGGATTGAAGCTGAAAAATATTGCTGGCGGCGTTGACTTGCTTCAGCGAGTCGTAGGTGCCGGTGGGGAAAACAGCGTCGAAGTCAATTGGTGCGCAAAAAAGGGTCCGCGTTTTCCCACGGTGGGATGCCATTGGACGAATGGACCAAAGAAGATATCGCCAAACGAGCAAGATTGTTCCTGGAAGCCGATGAAATCAGCGGGGGGGCTTACGTCGGTCACGACAACAGGAACGGTGAGGCTGACTCGCCAGCGCCCCTTCGGCAAGATCTCTTGGTTTGATTGAACAACTGCGTGAGCATCACCCAAGCTTGTACGCGAGGAGCCTCCCAAGTCCCCCGTGAAGTCGGCAGGGCAATCTCATTCCCTTCGTGGTCAAGCAAGCGACTGCTGTTGTGGTATTGAAAATACTGCTCGCGATACAAACCGGGGCCATCCGGTGGAGGCAAGCCGTCGAGAAAGCTGGTGGCACTGAGATTGATACCGGGAAGCTGGGATTGGGCCGGCGTGCCGAAGAAAAATTCGCCGGTTAGCGAGCAGAGGAGAAAAAGCCGCCGCAATACAGCTTTACCTCTCCCGCTAAATAAAAGAACCGAGCCACCTAATGAATGCGTCGTCCGTTTCTTGCTTCTAGGCGAGCTCGAATGGATTGAACGAAGCTGTGTCTGAGAACTCACCCGCGCTGGAAGATCTTGATATGGGATCGTGGGGTGCTTTTCGCGACTACGAGTCGCATCGATAATCGCAGAGCAATGGGCAGAGGGCGCGGACCTTTACGGGCCGGGGGCAGAGGCGTGGCGACCGTTCAACCCGAACTACTTTCTGGCCGCACGGGGCGAGCCGGTCACCCTTGCCCGAAGCTTGGACGATCTGGAGAAGCTCGCCAAGGATTACGAGAAGTGGAAGACGTGGTATGAGAAGTTCGACGCCTTCCTCGACCGGGTCCTCCTGCCAGCGAACCGGATGTATAAGCCGCTGGTCACGGACTTCATGGCCGCGATGTCCCAGATGGGAAAGATCAGCCGCAACGTAGACCAGATGGTCAACAAGCTGCGGGAGTTCTTGGAGACAGGGTCCGTGACTCGCGCAGGCATCGACTTCCCGGCCAAGCCGAAGTTCGACAACCTGCTACGGGCCATGGCCGGGATGCCGCTGCGCGGCCCGAAGATCGGCCCGTTCAGCGAGGCGATGCGTGGCGTTCGCGGAGCTGCCGCCATCGACCGTCACGTTGCCATGGTCCTGTTCGGCACGAGGAGTCCAAGCAAGGCCCAGATCAAGAAGGGCCGGGAGGTGGCTGCGCAGATCGCCGAGAGGCTTGGGTGGGACACCCGGCAGGTGCAGGCCGCATGGTGGGCAGCAGGCAAGGAACTTTTCGGGAAACGTGGTAACGTAGTTGAAACCTATGAACAATTCCTCGAACTCCACCGGGACGAACTCAACGACCTACTCACCAAAGACCGCGAAGGAGCGGGAAGAGGCCGAGCAGTTGTTGAGCGAGTTCCTCAACGAGCTGGCGAGACTTCAGGCGTTCAGGGAGCTGGTGGGCGCGAAGCTCTCGGAGAAAGAGAAGGGCCAGAAATAAGGGTCGCCCGGAAGGGCGATCCGAACTATATTCCTGTTGGAGGCCAAGATGAAATACAGCGCTCCGAAGATGAGAAGCGAAGAGCAAGTGCTGCGCGAGCTGAACGAAGCTATGCGCAAGGGGCAGTGGGACGAGGCACCGTTCCTGTCGGACGAGCTGGAGCAGATCCAAACCAAGAAGCACTTGGACGAATGGGAGCAGGGCAAAGGCTCGCCCCAGACCCGAGAATCCTAAAGACATTCGGGGCCGACTGGCCCACCGGGTTCGACGTTCTCGGACTCCCGAATCCCCCGGCACCGGACCCTTCCAAGTATCCAAAGCTGGATGCTGCCGGTCACACCTACGGCCTGACCAAGGCCACGGTAGGAGAGAAGCTCGCCGAGCTGCTTGGGATTCCCCCCGGCACCATTTCACGATCGGAGCTTCATGATGCCATCGTGAAGCTGGCCCTGTCCGACCCGTCAGCAGATTGTTCTCCACGCGTCTAGCATTCAGTCGTTTTCTCAGCTTCTTGATGTCACGCGACGCACTGACAATCATTTTGTTTCTGCACTTCGCAGGGTGGACCACCGCTAGCTTTGCGGCGGCCGACGGGGAGGGCGGCGCATCCGAGGCTGATTCGCTTAGCAGGCAAGTTGTCTAACTTTACGGAGCCGGCAAATACCAGGAAGCCATCCCACTCGCTCGACAACTCCTGGAGATCACTGAAAAGCTCAATGGCCTCGAGCATGGTGATACCGTGGCCAGCCTCAACAATCTAGCGGCGCTTTATAAGATGGCCGGCGCCTACGCGGAAGCTGAACCGCTTTACCGCCAAGCGCTAGCGATTCGCGAAAAAATCTTCGGCACTAAACATCCCGATACGGCAACCAGTCTCAACAATCTGGCGACCCTTTACAACTCGATGGGCGACTACGCCAAAGCCGAACCGCTCTACAGGCGCGCATTGGAGATTCATGAGAAAGTGCTTGGACCAGACCATGCTGATACGGCAACCAGCCTGAACAACCTGGCCACCCTTTACAACTCGATGGGTGATTACGCTCTAGCCGAACCTCTTTACCAGCGAGCCCTTGAGATTCGCGAAAAGATGCTCGGTCTGGAGCATCCGAGTCCTGCAACCACTCTCAACAACCTGGCCGTGCTTTATGACTCGATGGGCGATTACACTAGAGCCGAGCCGCTGTATCTGCGTGCGCTGGCGATCAGCGAGAAGGTGTCCGGAGCGGAGCATCCCGGAACCGCGACCAGCCTCAATAACCTTGCGGTGCTTTACGACTCGATGGGCAATTACACGAAGGCTGAACCGCTCTACAGGCGCGCATTAGCGATTCGCGAAAAGAGTCCCGGTCCCCAACATCCCGACACGGCCGCCAGCCTTAGCAACCTGGCATGGCTCTGTAGCTCGATGGGGACTCCGCCAGCGCCGAACCGCTCTATCAGCGTGCACTGACTATCCAGGAGAGCGCCCTTGGATCACAGCACCCCGAGACGGCAACCACCCTTAATAATCTGGCATGGCTTTATGACTCCGAATATCGCTTTCCTGGGTTTCGTTTCGCTCGAGATAATAGCGTGCGCCGAGGTCGAAAGTTAGTGTCGTGAAACGTCACGAACTGGAGCAGGTCGCCCGTGCACGGGAACTCCTCGATGACGACTTTCATCGCCTCGTCCGCATCTCCCGCCTCCATCAAGGCGTGCAACTGCAGCACCGTCGCGCGGCCTTAAACCTCGTGAACGAAAACTCGATGTTCGATGCGATCAACCGGCCGTAGACCCTCCTCAAGCGCCGCATGATACTCGGCAGCCTTTTGTTATTTTCCATCAAGAAGAAGGCAGGCACCTATGAGCAGCCGCGTCTCGGGCACCTTTTCATATACCGGGAACTGGCGCGCGGACGCCGGCTTGCGGTCGGATCCACCGGCTAAGAGACCGATAAAAGCGTTCGAGCGTCATCCTGGCTTGTTCGCCATTCTTTTCCTGCATCTCGCAAGTACCCTTCCAAAACAACAACTCCTGGGCATATGATCTTTAATGGGCGGATTGGTTTCGAGAGCTTCCTTGATCGCTTGGTGAGCTTCGACAAACCGTTGCAAACGAAACAAACAGATCGCGAGCGTGTAATGGACGTCGCGGACGGTGGCCTGAGCCTCGGCTGCGGAATCAATCCGCAAAAAACCGTCGATAGAGCGCAAGCACTTCAGCGAATTCGCCCTGTGCGTAGCAGGATGACGCATTGACCACCAGTTCGTCAGCGGTAAGGTCCTGTGTGTCCGCAGCTTTCTGAGCAAACGAAAAGCCAGCAAAGATGCCAAGCAAGATGGCCAAGAAAACGTGTTTTCCGAAGCAATGCAACGAAAGGTGGCGTCGTAGCACGCAAGTGCGCGCATGACAATCCCGTCGTAACTTTAATGTCAGTGTCAGCTCCTGAGGATTCCGCAGTCCTCCGCACTTTGGAGGACGCAATTCTTGAGTTTATCGGGACGGGTCAAGGTTGCTTCGAAACGCTTATTCTGGCCGCGCATTCTCTCCAACGCTCATTTTGCGGACCGTACAACTCCTATGGTCAGGCGTTCGCTCAACCGGTCTCGTGGCGTGAAATTCCCGCCCTGCCTCTGACGGCATTCCGACACGCGGAAATCCGAGCCTTCCCCGCCGCAGAGACAATCCGTACATTCCGGACGAGCGGAACGACCGGTGAAGGGTGGGGAGAACATCATTTTCGAACCTTGACGCTCTATCGGGCGGCTGCTCTTGGCGGTTGGCAGTATGCCGGGCTTTCACGCGAGAATGTTTTTTGCCTGATGCCGTCGCCGATTGAAGCTGCGCAATCCTCCCTAAGCTGCATGGCTGGATGGCTTGCGCCCTCTGAACGCTTTTTCGTGGGTGATTGGAGCCGATTTATCGAAGCGCTGGCTCAGGAGAAAAGAGGTGTAGTGCTCTTTGGAACTGCGTTAGCCTTCCTTGATCTCTTCGAATGGCTTGGCAATAGCGAAATCCGCCTGCCGCCCGGCAGCGTTGCCGTTGAAACAGGCGGCTATAAAGGAACAAGGCGCAGCCTTCCAAAATCAGAGCTGTATCCGATGTTCCAACAGCATCTGGGACTCGGCGAAAACGAAGTTTGGAATGAATACGGAATGACGGAGATTAGCTCGCAATTCTATTCGCGAGGTATCAGCAATCCGCATCGCGGTGCCCCTTGGGTACGAGCATTAGTTATCGATCCGGAAAGCGGAAGAGAATGCGCGGAGGGCGAGACCGGAAGCCTGCGAATTCTTGATCTCGCAAATGTGGGGTCGTGCTGCGCGGTCCAAACTCGCGATCTTGCCGTTCGAAAGGGAGAGGCCTTCGAGCTTCTCGGACGCGATCCAGCAGCCCTTCCCCGCGGCTGCTCCCGACTGGCAGACGAAGTTCTCGCGCGGTGAATACCCGGCAACGCGCCGTCGCCCTCTCGCAGGCGGCGGAAAGCTTCCCTTTGCTCGGAAAGATTGCTCCAGAGGACCTGATTGACGTGGTACGCCTCGAGCTCGGGCATGCGGAAATTCTCGACGGATTCCGGCCCTATGCCGGTCGGTTTAGCCAAGCTTTCCCGCAGGATCCAATCCTTCACATCATCAGCGGAAACACACCGCACGCGGGCCTGCAAAGCCTCATTCGAGGGCTGCTCCTGGATGCGATAAACTTTGTTAAGCTTCCCGAGCACGGCCTTCAAGAAGTTGAAGAGTTTGCTGAAATGCTGCCCCCGTTGCTCAGGGACAGAGTACATCTCAGCGCAGGATTGCCGGACGAGTGGCTTCGAAAATCGAAAACGTGGATCGCATTTGGAACAGACGAAACGATCGCGCAACTCCAAGGGCGTTTGCCTCGTGGGGTGACCTTTGAGTCCCACCCCCATCGCATCAGCCTGGGAATCGTCTTTGACGATTCGCGAGGCGATGCCGCATCTCTGGCGGCAGCAGACGTCGCTCGCTTCAACCAAAAGGGATGCCTCTCGCCCCATGATATCTATGTCGTCGGTGACGCCAGGAGTTACGCAGCGCGACTGGCACAAGAATTGGCAGATTGGGAACGAATGGATCCGCGGGGACCCCTCACGCCCGCGGAGGCCGCGGAGATTACTGACCTGCGCTCCAATTACCGTTTTCAAGCGGCGAACGGGTCTGCCGTGAGCACTTGGGAGAGCGAGTATTCAACAGCGTGGACAGTCATCTACGAAGAGGATCCTCGGTTTTCCAGCTCGTGTCTGAATCGAGTCGCATTTGTCAAACCGCTGCCCGCAGATCTGCGCAGCGCGTTGGGTTCAGCCTTGTCTTGGGTTGCGGCCGTCGGGATATGGCCGGTAACCCCTCAAAATGCTGAAATAGTCACTGTTCTTGAGCCGTCACGTATCTGCGCTCTTGGTCAGATGCAGAATCCGCCGTTTTGCTGGCACCAGGAAGGGCGTCAAACTTTGGCGCCGCTTGTGCGATGGGTTGATTTCGAGCCGCCGGTCGGTTAAAAGCGCGGTCTTTCCCTGTGGCTAAAGAACAGTCCATCATTACTGAAGGAGTTGTGGTCGATGTTTTGCCGGGCACGATGTTCCGGCTGAAGTTGCCCAATGGCCATATCGTCCTCGCACATATTTCCGGCAAGATGCGCAAGAACTTTATCAGAATTGTGCCTGGAGATCGCGTCAGCGTTGAGATCTCTCCGTATGATCTGACGAAAGCTCGCATCATCTTTCGGGAACCCGAAGCGCCACCTCCGAACAAGTAGCAAAGTATGAGTCGAATCTCCGCAAGCACTTTGGCCGAGCTCTATCGCAAAGCTGCAGAACGATTCGATAACTTGCCAGCTTTCGCTGCGAAGGATGCCTCCGGCACCTACCAACCTATTCCGTACCGGCAACTCTACGAGGATGGCCTCTCGCTGGCTACCTCTCTCATTCATCTTGGGCTTCGTCCGCGAGAACACGTTGCAATATTTTCTGACAATCGTCCGGAATGGATTCTTTGCGATTACGGAGTGCTTCTTGCGGGCTGCGCCGACGTTCCCCGCGGCACAGATGTGACCGCCACGGAGATCTCCCATATCCTTTCCCATTCGAACTCGCGCTTCGTATTCGTCGAGAACGCCGCGATATTGGAGAAATTCGGACACATCCTTCGTTCCCTTCGGGGAGTCGAAAAGATCATTTTGATGGATCAGAGAGACTCGGCGTTGGACGGCATCCTCAGCCTGCGGGATCTTATTACTGAGGGTCGCGCACTGCGCGCGGCAGGTGACCGCCAAACGGAAGAGCGCATGGCCAATATCCGTCCGGAAGACCTTTTCACGATCATCTATACCTCCGGCACCACGGGCACCCCCAAGGGTGTGCAACTGACCCATGCCAACATGACCTCGCAGGTGCGAAATCTTCCGTTTTCCCTTGGACCCACCGACCGCGCGCTGTCGATCCTGCCTGTTTGGCACATCTACGAGCGCGTTTTTGAGATGGTCGCCATCAGTATGGGAGCATGCACCTACTACACCAACCTGCGCGGCATCGGTGAGGATCTCAAAAATGTGCGGCCAACAATCATGGCCTCGGCGCCCAGGCTTTGGGAAAATCTCTACCAGAAACTGATGGGCCGGATCGACGAAGCCGCACCGTTGCGACGCACGCTCTTCCGTGCTGCGCGTTTCTGCACGTGCCGAGTGAAGCGCGCTGAGCGTTTCTTCCTTGGACAGCAACTTGACACCCTCGGGCGCGCTTTTTTCGAAAGTGCCTGCCAGGGCGCGGCACACTTCGTGCGATGGGTCGCGCTTTATCTCCCGTACCGCCTCCTGGATAAGATCGTCCTTGCCAAGCTCCGCGAGGCCGTCGGATGCGGAGACTTTCGCGGCACAATTTCCGGAGGCGGAGCCCTGCAACCCCATGTGGATGAATTTTTCAACTTCATCGGCATACCGGTCCTGGAGGGCTATGGACTGACCGAATCCTCGCCGGTCCTTGCCGTGCGGACCTGGAAGAATCTCGTCATCGGCACTGTGGGACCTCCCTATCCGGAGACGGAAATCCGCATCGTAGACCTGGAAAACGGCCGAGTTCTCTACCCGGACTGTTCGCGCAAAGATCATGGTCGGGGATGCCGTGGAGAGATTTACGCTCGCGGACCCCAGATCATGCAGGGCTACTATAAGGATCCCGAGGAAACCACCCGCGTACTGCACGAAGGATGGCTAAAAACTGGCGACATTGGGATGGTCACCTTTAACAACTGCTTGAAAATTCTTGGGCGATGCAAGGACACCATTGTCTTGCTCAACGGCGAAAACGTAGAACCACTTCCATTGGAAGCCAAGCTCGTCCATTCCCCACTCGTAGATCATTGCATGATCGTCGGACAGGATCAGAAGCACCTCGGAGCTTTGATCGTCCCGGCGGTAGAGGGCTTTCGGGCTGCTGGCGTGCAGGCCGCGAACCTGCTTGAACTTGTGGCCAGTAGCCAAGCGCGTGCATTGATGGAAAGCGAGATCCGTCGACTGATCAATGCCGATCAGGGATTCAAGAGCCACGAACGCATCGCCGATTTTCGCTTCCTCAGCAAGCCGTTTGAAATCGGTCAGGAAATGACGGCGACCTTCAAGCTCAAGCGCCACGTTATCGCCGGACAATTCTCCGCTCTGATCGAAGAAATGTATCCAGCTCCGCAAGAGGCGACTGCGCGACACCAATGATGGACGAGTTCATTCTGGCGCCGATTCAGTGCTCGACGAGGACCGCGGCGATCGGCGCAGGGTATGGATCGTCACCTCTGAGGGACAGTTGAGTCGCGCGGGAACGCCGCTGGCTCCAGTTCCGCGCGAAGTGTAGCCGATCAGTGAGCCATGCTGCCAAGGTCCCGCCAAGAATCGTCGTGGAACCGGCGCATTTCCAATGATCGCGAGGCCCCCGGGCAGGCAGAGTTGGCCGCCGTGCGTATGGCCGCTAAGCATAAGAGAATAGCCGAGCCGTTCGGCCTCCTCGTACGTTTCCGGACTATGACTCAGGAGGATGGAAAATTCTCCAGGGGGCACGCGCTCACGGGCTCTGCGGAGATCGTGCACATGGAAAAAATGCGGATCGTCGACGCCACAAATCCACAGATGGGCGTCCCCGCGGCAAATGACGTCGCATTCATTTAATAGAACGGTAAGACCGATCGCTTCGAGGTACGCGACTTTCTCTATGAAATCGTGATTACCTAGAATCGCGTAGCGTGGCTTCTTGATCTGTGGCACTAGCCGCCCCATGAGCTCCAAGGAGAGATCGTGTTCTCCCCCGATTTTATTGTGGTAATCGCCGGTAAGCACCGCGGCCTCATACTCGAGTCCATCGATCCGTTCGATGATCACATCGATCAGCTTGGGGTCCAAGTCGCAGTGAAGGTCGGCCAGTTGCAGGAAGCGGAAGCCGTCAAAGGAAGCGGGTAATTGCGGCAAAAGGATCTCGTTCTGCACGACCTGCACATCGAGAAAGTTCCGTTTGCCCGCCTTGTCGAGGCCGGCAAGCTCGAGTGAATGCCAGATGAGCGCATCCATCGGGATAATGCCTTCGAACATGAAGAAGCCTTTGCCCTGATGAACTTCGCGCGCCCAAAGGCTGGCCTGCTTATGAATTCGACGCTCCAGCATCTTCCGGCCCATGCGCTGAGCCAGCTTCCGGTAATCGGTGTGACCCGCCGCTTCTGAAGGATGCATCATTGCTTCCGGATAGCAGGAGCAAAATCGAAGCCGCCCACAAGCCGAAAAAAGTTGTTTTTCCGTTGCCGGCTCGGAGAATTTTGTGCAATGCGGATTCTTCTCCCCCTGGCCGCCTCTCTATTGTTTTCGGGATGCCCCCCGAAAACTCCCTCAACTTCATCGCCTTCTCCCACCCCGCCGCAGCCCACGCCCGCTGCGAGTACCGTCGCAGGTGAACCAAGCCCGACCCCAAGCATGACCGTGGAAGCTCAGAGCCCGACGCCAAGCACAACGCCTGAAGTTCAGGCATCGACGCCGAGCACAACGCAGGAGCCTCAAAGTCCAACCCCGAGCGTAAGCCCGGAAGCTGAAGCCGCCGGACAGGCCTTCACCCCTGAAGATCCCACATTGAGCATAACGCCTGAAGCCGAACAAGCGATTGACATACTGCCTGCAGCCCCCAAGCCTAAGATTTCTTACGAAGGAATCTGGACAACTCGGGACGCACAAGGACAGCTGTTTGATATCATAGTATTTCCTAATGGACAAGCCGTGACAAACTGGACCAAGGGCACCGAAGGAGCACGAGGTGAGCGAGGATACTGGAGACAAGATGAGCAGCGATTGACCGTTCTCTACAGCGACGGCAGCACCGATATCTTAGAACAAGATGAAAGCGAAGTTCGGCATCGGCGATACTCGCCCGGATCTCCATTGGATGCTCAGCCAGTCGCTCGTGGCGACGCGAAGCGTGCGGATTCGAATCAATCTCCGCTAATCGGTGTCTGGCAGCTTAACAAAGAACCTGACGGCTCTCACCTCTACATCGCTCTCCAATCCAACGGACGTGCCATTTCCACAATAAACGGTGGCACCGAAGGAAAGTGGAAGACCAACGAGAAGGGCGCGCTCTGCGAATGGCCGGACGGCTGGGTCGATCAGATCGAACGCGGGATCTCCGGATGGCAGAAACGCTCCTGGGTCGGTTCCGAAACCAGCGCTCCAGCCGACCTGTCGCTCGCCACACGGGTCGGCGAAGCGCGCTTTTCTGTCGCACCCTAGTCTCCTGGCGAGCTAATATCTCAATGCGTTAACCCCTATTCTCGGCAGCAAAGTGCAGGTTGAGTTTGGGCGCACTATCAGGATGCCAGGGGTTCTTCGAGAAATTCGACGCTTCGATCCGTGCCATATGGTCGGAGACTAACTCCAGCACCTCGGAAATCTGCAAACCCATATGCTGCGGAGCGTACGAAAAAAGATTTTTCTTTGCCAAAGCAAAGAGGCGCACGGCGGGGCGCATGCGCCGCCCGTCCGTCGGATGCCAGGGCCGGAGTCTTTGCTTTTTCAAATGGACGAACGCGCCGGCGAGCTGAATAAGTCCCTTAAAGAAGGCGTGATTTTCATCTTCGCGCTGCAACCATAGATGCTCCAGCACGTCATGCGCTTCGTAGTATTCCTGGGTATTGAAGCAAACAAAATATGCAAGATAGCAAGGATCAAACTCCTGCGCTCCAAAACCGAACGACTTAACGTAGGCTTCGATTCGCTCGGCCTTGTTTATGGGTTGCGCGATCATTGTTAGACCATAAAACTGCGCGCAAAGTCATTCTACTGTTTTTCTTCGAGCTTTTTCACCCGCTCGTACAGCTTCCGAATGTTGCGCAGCAGTACGTAGTTCTCTTTGAACTCGCGCATGGGTTTAGCAGGAAGACCGACCAGGATCTCGCGCGGCCGAACGCTCTTCGTAATTCCTGCCATGGCACTGACGATCGCGCCATCGCCGATTTCAATATGGCCATTAACTCCCACCTTGCCGGCAAGCGTGACATAGCTGCCGACTCTGACGCTGCCTGAGATACCAACTTGCGCGCAAAGGACGCTATGTCGCCCAACGGTGACATTATGGGCAATTTGCACCAGGTTGTCGATCTTCACGCCTTCTTGAATCCAAGTTCGGCCGAAGCGCGCCCGATCTACAGTCGAATTGGAACCGATTTCGACATCGTCGTCAATTTGCACAATACCGGTCTGCGGGATCTTTTGCTGCTGCCCATCGCGAAGTTCGTAGCCAAAGCCGTCGGATCCTATAACCACGCCGGGGTGTAAAATAACGCGATTGGCAATCCGGGAGCGTTCGCGAATGGTGACATGCGGGTAGATGTGGCAGTCATGCCCCAGGACTGCATGGTGTCCGACGTAGCTATGCGAACCGACCACGGTGCGAGCACCGATTCGCGCTCCACTCTCGATCACTGCAAAAGCTTGGATCGCTGCGTTCGCGCCGACCTCCGCATCGGGGGCGACCACCGCCGCAGGATGAATTCCCGGAGCGAAGTCGATCGGCGCTGGCGCAAAGAGAACGAGCAGTTTGGCAAAAGCCTCCGCAGGGTTGTCGACCCAAACGGGAGCGGCCGGAACTTCCTCGGAGAAGCCATGCGGCACAAGCACTGCCGTGGCACGCGATTTCCTCAGCGCATTAAGATATTTCGGGTTGCCATAGAAGGAGATTTCGCCCTCGTTCGCGTCCTCGAGGGAGGCAACTCCTGTGATTGGCTTGTCAGAGTCTTCTGGAGCTACCCAGCCGCCGACACGCTCCGCGGCTTCGCAAAGCCTCATTACTAGTTCGCGGCGGAAGACGGCTTCGGAGCGTTCTTATTCAAACTCGTAATGATCTCGTTGCTGAAATCAAGATCGACTCGCGAGTATAGCACTACTGGAACTTGCCCCATGCTAACGCCTGTCTTATCGAGGACCAAGTCATAGCCTTCGGCTTTCACCTTTTCGTTAACCACCTTCATGATGTCATCGATAATATCCTTTCGCATCCGCATGAATTGCTCTTGCAGCTGACGTTCCCGGCTTTGGCGAAACTCGGCAATCTCCCGATCAAGATTCCTGGCCTCCTGAACTTTTTCGTCACGCTGCTTGGCCAGCTTCTCCTTCCCATCCTTGCTGAGTTCGGGCTTCTCAATCTCCTGGTTGGTCTTGTTAATTTCTTCCATCGCCTTCTTCAAGGTTTCCAGGCGATCGTCCAGCTCCCTTTTCGCGGCCGCCTTGGCGTCGTTGATTTTGTCCTCGGCATCCTTCGTTTTGAAATAGGCGGTGAACACCTTGTTCATATCCACCGTGCCGAGCTTGAATTGGGCACTGGCAGCGGTGGAAGCCGCACAAAAGGCGGCAGCGAAGAGAAAAGTGGAAACGATGAGTTTACGCATGTTACGGGTAACTAGAGCACAAGGAAGGCAGGATTCAATTTCGACCAGTTTTGGGCGCGCACCGTTCAAAATTGATAACCGATATTAAAATTGAATTTGCCCGGCGGGCCATTAAAGCTTTCATAGATGATTGGGTAACCGTAATCGAAGCGGAGCGGACCGATCGGCAGGTCCAGACGAATTCCAAAACCGATGTCGGCATTCAGATTTGAGCTGCTGAAGTCATAGGCGTCTGGATTCACAAAGCCGAAATCGCTGAAGATGGCAAAGCGCACGCGCGAGATAATCGGAAAAGTCATCTCCAAAGTCATATAGCCGAGCGAGCTTCCCCCGATGGGATTGTCAAATTCGTCGACGGGCCCCACCTCCCGATAGTCGAAACCGCGCAGATTATTCGCCCCGCCGAGGTACAATCGATCAAAGATGGGCACGCTATCGCTATCGCCCCAGGTATCGACAACCGCGATCTCGCCCTTAATGAGGAAAATGATATCCCACGGGAGAAGGAAATATTTCGCACTCTCGAGGGAAACCCCGTAATCCTGCACATCGCCGCCGAGCGCGCCACCTGCGATGAACGCCGCTAACTCGAAAAGCTCACCTCTACGGGTGAGGAAGAGGCTATCGCGCGTGTCCCAGATGAGTCCGCCCGTGAATGCGCTCCTGGTATAGTCTCCTTCGGAATCCCGGATCAATTGGCCCGCATTCTCTTCATCGACGTTAAAGATGCTGATGCCCTCGATCCGATATTCGAGCCGGCCGCTGAGAGAACGCCAAATTTGCCTGCGGGCCAGCAAGGCCAATCCGTAGTTGGATTGGTCATAAACATCCGAGAGAAAGTTCGCCTCGCGGTAATAACCTTCGATGCCCACCGAAAGCCTGTATCCGAGAAACCACGGCTCGGTCAGGGCGACGACAAAGTCCCTCCGTTCCAGTCCATATTGACCGCGGATGCGAAATCTCTGACCGCCACCGACAAATCTCGGCCAATTGAACAAATCGAAATTTGTTTGTTGAAGCTCAGCAAATCCCACCAAGCTATCAATCGTACTGAAGCCGACACCAAAGTTAAATGAGCCGGTGCGCTTTTCCTCAACGATCAGGTTGAGGTCTTTTCTGCCTGGAACAATGGTGTCAGCAGGCGCGGTTTCCACTCGGGAAAAATAATTCAGGTTCTCCAATCGCTGGCGGCTGACGGTGACACGAGTTGTGTCGAACACGTCTCCGGGTTTGACAGCAAGTTCACGTCGAATAACGCGGTCCTTGGT
The DNA here is from genome assembly GCA_963744345.1 of uncultured Verrucomicrobiae bacterium. Lineage (GTDB taxonomy): Bacteria > Verrucomicrobiota > Verrucomicrobiia > Chthoniobacterales > Terrimicrobiaceae > DASTFP01. The sequence continues at coordinate 11,529 of CAVUTD010000003.1, read as the reverse complement.
CCGGGTGTTGCCTTGAATGTTGATTAGATTGACATACGACTGCACGCCCTCATCCACGCGATAGTTGACGTCAACTGCGCCCGGTCCGGCGGGAAGAATTTCGGGCACCGCGGCCATGTCCACATAGCCACGCGCGCCGTAAAAATCGCGGAGAATTTTCAAATCGTCGCCCATGCCTTTCGGCGTAAAGAGGGACCCGTCGGTCATTTTCAGGCGCGCCTTGATTTCGTCGCTGGGAACGATATTGACGCCGTCCAGCTTGACGGTATTGACCCGGTATTGAATTCCCTCGCTAATGGTGATCGTCAACTCGACGCCATTTCGCCCGAGGGGCTGTGTCTGGACATCCGTGATGTCCGCATCGGCAAAACCGCGATTCTGGTAAAGCGTCCGGATCGCGTCGCGATCCTCCTCGATTTGGGCGGGCAGCAGCCGTCCGCTCTTGTTGATAAAGGAGAGGATGTTCCAAGGTCGGGTCTTCATCGCCTTGATGATATCCCGCCTCCGGACGCTATCGTTGCCGACGAAGCTGATGCGGCGGACGATCAGGCGTGGGCCTTCGGTGATCTGGAAGATGACTCGAACGCGGTTTGTTCCAGGAATTTCCTCGATACGGGTACTGGACGTCGACGTCGGAATAATTCTTGTCCTGGTAAAGCTTGAGGATCTTTTGCCGGTCATCTTCCAGTTTTTCCTCAGTGAGAACCTCGCCTGTTTTCGAGCCGATCTCGCGGCGCACACGTCTCAACGGAATTCGATCGGTGCCTTCGATGACGAGTTCGTCAATGATAGGTCGGCCCTGCAGCAGAACCGTTACCCTTACTCCGTCCGCAAACGGCTCTGCAAAAATGCGCACGTTAGCGACTCCTCCTGTGGCATAAAGCGAGCGAATGTCAGCCTCGGCGGCGCGTTCGCTATAAGGTTGGCCAAGTCGGGTCGCCAAGTTGTCGAGCACGCGTTCCTTGGAGATGGAGGGAGGGCCAACGTACTCAACCACGATATCTCTCACGATCGGCCCTGGTGCCTGAGCCTGCAGAGGTGCCCAAGCTGCCAAGAGGAGCGCAACCAAAGCAAAATGTCGACTAAATCTCATGGTGGCAGCAGCCGTTCCCTCGAAAATCACAGGTGGGTCGGCCGAACTCGCAGTGCATGGCCGAAGAGGAGGAAAACGTCAAGCTGCGTTTTCAAACTCCGCAAATCCCCGTTATCGAAGATAGAAGCCGCGGATAGCTTCAACGATTTCCGCGATCTCCTCCTCGCGCAACTCCGGAAAAATCGGCAGCGCGACAGCTTCCGAAGAGGCGTGTTCAGCCGCTGGCAAATCTCCCAGTTGATAATCAAGATAGGAAAAGGCCTCCTGCAGATGGAGAGGAATCGGATAATAGATGGCATGGCCTATCTGCTTCTTGTTGAGGTGACATAGCAATTCATCCCGGCGTTCGGCACGGACCACGTATTGGTGCCAAGTATGATGATTGTTCACTCCTGTGTCTTGCCAGGGAGCTGGCGGCAATCGGACAGGCAACCCGGATAGAGCGGAATGGTACTGGGCAGCAATTCGGCGTCGGGCGGCATTCCACTCTTCCAGAAACGGAAGCTTGGCCTGGAGGACGGCGGCCTGAAGGGCATCGAGGCGAAAATTCCCGCCGACCGTCTTGTGCCGGTAACGTGCTTCCATCCCATGATTGCGCAAACGGCGCAGCCTTTTCGAGAGCTCACGACTGCGGCACACCGCCATGCCCCCATCTCCTGCGCCGCCGAGGTTTTTCGTAGGGAAGAAGCTGAAGAATGCGGCCTCTCCCAAGGTGCCTGCTCGGAGAATCCTGCCGCCCATCGGATACTGCGCTCCTATCGCCTGGGCAGCGTCTTCGATGATGGGCAGACGATAAGGGGTAACTACTTTCTCGAGAGACTCCATCGCGCAGCAGGCTCCAAAAAGATGTACGGGCAGCACCGCTCGAACACGATTGCCGCGCGCGGTAAGCAAAAGCCCGTCGGGAGTTTGAGCCAGATTGCTCAAGTACTCGCGCAACTTCCCCGGATCCATGTGGAAGGTGTCGGCACTGATATCCACGAAGACCGGCTCCGCCCCGACTCGATGGATGCACCCGGCAGTGGAGAAGAAGGTGTACGGCGTCGTGACCACGGCATCACCGGGACCTATGTCCATCGCCATGAGGATGGCGAGTTCAGCATCGGTGCCCGAAGACATGCCAACGGCATGGGCGCAGCCTAGAAATTCACAAATGGACTGCTCAAACGCCTCTACCGTCGGTCCCAAGACAAATTGCTGGCTGGCAAAGACCGCACTCACTCGCGCCTCGACGGCCGCTCGCACCCGCTCAGCCTGGCGGGTGAGATCCAATAACGGCACCGGCACGCCGTGCTATTTGACGACGCCGAATTCCGCCCGCCGGTTCTTGGCCCAAGCAGCTTCGCTGTCTCCGGAATCCGCAGGCATTTCCTCGCCAAAGCTGACCGTTTGAATGCGACCACCGCTTACGCCTTGCGAAATGAGCGCGTCGCGCACCGCTTGAGCGCGCTTCTCGCCAAGCCCTCGGTTGTACTCCTCGGTGCCGCGCTCATCGGTGAAACCCGCAATGATGAGAGTCTGACCCATGGACTTCATTGCCGATGCGACCTCCTGCACCTTGCCCGACTCCGCGCCGGATATCGAAAAACTGTCGTAACCGAAATACACCGGTGAGAACTGGCCGCGCGTCACATTGCTTCCGAAAAAGTTGGCCCCTTCGATCCGCTCCGGGAGCGGCGTGCCACTGACGTAATCTCCCTCAACGCCTGCATACGCATCCTTCACTTTTTTCTTACAGGCAGGAAAGCTCGCGGCAAAAAGCGCTGCCACACCGAGAATGAAAAGTTTCTTCATGGTCTCTACCGAATACGGACTCTTCGGGAAATAATCAATCGGCGATCCGCAGTTTCTCGCCGATAGAAGGAGGCCGCCTGCGCACCTTCCTTGAACAGCATGTGTGGTCTTAGCGAGACCAGGTTGGCTCGCTGACCTTCCCAAGTCCTGTGATGATCGGCACAGAGCGGCCAGTCTGCACATCAAGGAGCACGATGCTTGATCCCGAACTGAAAATTAGATGCCTGGAATCCGCGCCCCAGGCAGGGTCTTCTCCCTCGGTGACAAGGTTTGTCGCGCCGCTCTGCAAATCTTTGACGCCGATCGAAAATCCTCCCGTCCGCGCTGTAAATGCAACCTTGCGACCATCCGGCGACCAACTCGGTTCGGTGCAGTAGTTATACCCGGTGGAAATTAATTGGCCGCTTCCACCGCCAGCCCCGATCCTGAATAGTTGAGGTCCTCCGCGCTCGTCAGAGGAATAAATAATCTGTGAACCATCAGGTGACCACGTCGGCGAGGATTCGACACCGCGTGTTTTTGTCAGCCGGCGGGCCCCACCGCGCACGCCGACGACGTAAAGTTCCGGATTCCCATCCTTGCTCAGTGTACAGGCAATTTGACCTCCGTCGGGCGAAAAGGCTGCGCCCGAATTCGTGCCCGGAAACTTCACGATGCGGTTGCGTGAGCCGGAGGCAAGGTCAATGAGATAAATGTCAGCGTATCCACTCTGATAACCGGTATAAGCCAATCTGCTGCCGTCCGGCGCAATCGCGGGCGCCACGCTGATGGAAGCGTCCCTTGTTAATTGGCGCAAGTTCTGCCCATCATAGTCAGCCGTGTAAATTTCCTTGCGGCCGGTCTTGGAGGCTACGAAGGCGATCTTTGAGGCGGCGATGCCCTTATGGCCGGTGAGAGTTTCGACGATGTCATCAGCAAATTGGTGCGACGCTGTTCGCACTCCGCCCGAATACGCTTTTTGCAGGACGATACTCCCGCGCTGATCTGTCACCTCGCCTTGAAGCGAGCCGGCAGCAGCTGATCCACTCACAATGTAGGTTGCCCGCTCTGGCGGTGTAAGGCTAAACCATCCGGACAGGTCGAGATCGTTTTGCAGAACTTTCGTCGCCGCAGGTCCCTCGGCACCCCCGAGATTTTTAAGTGCCACACTGACGGTGTCGCCCTTGCGGATAGTGATGGTCGTTGCCTCCTGCCCGTTCAGTCCCGACGCAAGGATTATCAAGAGAATCGCAACACGTTTCATAGAGGACTACGTGATTGGCAAAAGCGAGCGAGCTTTGCAACCTACGATTTGTAGCGCCCGCGTGTCGGATAGGTGCCAAGATTCGCCAGCGACTCGGAAAGCGCTCCAGCTCGCGCCAGTGCTCTCCCTACTTTTGGCGATTGAGAGCTGCCATCAATTTCAAGGAAGAACACATACGTCTGAGGCTGCCCTGGCACGGGACGAGAGACAATTCGGGAGAGATTGACTCTCTGCCTCGCGAAAGGTCCAAGAAATCGATGCAGACTGCCGCAGAGGTTAGGGAGAGTGACAACTAAAGCCGTCTTTTGCGATCCATTGCCTGGCCTACGGGGCTTCGATCCAATCACGAAGAAGTGCGTTACGTTGACTGCGCCGTCGAGGGCGGGCCATTCAAGCACTTCCAGGCCATAGACCTCAGCTGCTCCTGGAGAGGCTAGCGCGGCGGCCCGGCTCACCGCGGCAGCTTTCTGCGCCGCCAGGGCTGTGCTCGCTACAGCCCGCAGCCGAGCGCCGTGATGCCGTGCCTTCAGCCACTCGGCGTGGTGTTTGATCTGCACGAAATGGGAAAAAACCGTCTTGATCGTCGCACCAGGACGTCCTAGGAGAGCGATACGCACATCCAAGGCGAGTTCCTCAATGACAAAGACACGACCGCTATGACGAATCAGCAAATCCACAGTGTCATACACTGTCCCTCCGCTCGAATTCTCAATGGGCACTATGCCGACGTTTCCGGTTGAAGCCAGCACCTGTTCAAAGACTCCTTCCACTGTTGGACAAGCTGCCAAAATGGCTCGCGTTCCAAACCTCTTCCGGGCGAGGATGTGAGAAAATGTCCCTTCAGGACCCAGGTAGCAAACCGATCGCACGCAAACCTTGTGCAGCGACATTTAACGCCTTGCAAGTGTACTCCACACTGCTAAGTCGTTCGGCAACAAATTTTCTTGTCAACGCTAATCAGTCGCTCCTCACTTCGATATGCCGACCTACGTTTACGAAACGATCTCCACGAAAGAAGGCGAAATACCTGCGCGATATGAGATCAAGCAGGGCATTAAAGATGCTCCCTTGGTCAAACATCCGCAAACCGGAGAGCAAATCCAGCGCATCATTGCAGGGGGCGCCGGGGTGCTCACCTCCTCCCGAGGTGGCCACACTCACTCCCCTGCTTGCTCCTGCGGCGCTGGCGGATGCAGTGGGTAAAAGACCTGTGTTGACCAGCGATGTTTCCGGTATCGCCGCCTCCCGCAAAGGCCCTCGACACCGGTCCACGAAACCAAGCCGCGAACTTCATCGCGTGCTTGATCCTCTTTGCCCTCATTTTCGTTGGCTGCATCGCAAAAAGTCCTCAGCCGGCGAGCAATCAAGCAGCTATTTCACAACAGCCGAAGCGGCCCCTCATGGCGAGCCTCTTCTCCGGTGTTGCAAAGATCCCTTCGATTCTTCCGCGAAAAGCCCGCCCGCCCCAGGCCCAAATTCCCCGCCTGATCGGAGTTGTCAAAACCGTCCGCAAAGAAGATCGGTTCGTCTTGATTGATGCCACTGCCTTCCAAGCCGCCGAAGCAGGCGATTTACTTGTCTGCATTAGAGACCAAAAGGAGACGGCCAATCTTCGTATGAGCACCCTCAAAAATCCACCCTTCCTCATTGCAGATATCGCCAGCGGCAACCCCTCTCCCGGCGACCGCGTCTTTAAGCCCTAAAAGCCTGATAATAAGCCGTTGACACTTAGTTAAGTATTTCTTACTTTTAATATGGTTAACAAACTCCGGTGATCGAACTCGCAAAATCCGAAGCGCGTGCCGACGTGGAGCGCTTGGCGGACATCATGATGACGCTGCAGCGTTGTTTGATGCTGCGCCTCTCGGAGGAGCTTTCACGTGGGCAGGTCTCCTTCCCTCAGTTTTTTTTGCTGGGGCATATCGCCCTTCACGAGTTCCTCTCGATGAGCGAAATCGCGGAGAAGATGAGCCACTCTACAGCTGCTGCTACGGGGTTGGTGGACCGCTTGGAAAACCTGGGATACGTGGAGCGATCTCACGCCGCCAATGACCGCCGAAAAGTTCTGGTGAAAATCACCGCAAAAGGTAGTGCACTTGTGAACAAAATCCGCCAAGACATCGTGAACAATTTGTCGCAAATCATGGATTTGTTGCCCCCCGAGGAACAAAAGGCGTGGCTGAGCATCTACGAAAAGGTGCATTCCTACTGCCGTAGTAAACAAAGCTCATGCTCAGAGTAACTCTTCTCAGGACTATTGGATTAATCTTGGGGGGGATTGTCTTTTTAGTTGGCGAAACGAAGAGTCAGCCGACGTCAACAAATGCTCCCGAACCAGCACCAAGTCCGGTAACAAGTCCCCTCCTTCCTCCTCGACCCGCCTTCCCTACGCCGTTGCCCACGCTCTCTCCAGGCCCTTTGGTAACCCCGCCGGTCCTTTCGCCGCTGGTCACGCCTGCCCCAACGCCGCTCCCGGATGGCACGATGCCCTTGATGCCGCCTCCGATGCCGACTCCTGTTCTCCCGGACGCGCAAACGCTTTCCGAACAGCTTAACTTGCCTCTGCCTGCTCCTGGCCAAATGCCGGAGCCTCTGAAGAGGACGGATGAGACCACCAGGCTCAAGGACAGCGAGCAGCTTGCGACGCAGCAAAAGATGATCATGGCCAATTTTGAGAAATCACTCGCCGTCCTGATTGGAAAGCAGCGCAACCCCAACGTACCGGACATGACTCTCAATGATGCCGTTCAGATCGCTCTGAAGCAAAACCCCGACATTCTCAATGCGATCCAGCAGATCCGCCTGACCCGAGGCCAGTTGATCGAGGTGGCCGCACAGGCGGTTCCTAAATTGCAAATTACCTCCACCTATAATCAGCAGCAGACGGCGCTGATTGCCAATGGGAGAGGCCAATCGACTTCGGTGATCGAAGTTCCGAATCCAAGCGGCGGACCACCGACGATCATCACGTTGGGCGGCGGCGGTACAGTGCAGAACCAAACATGGAACATTACCTTCCAAGGCACTCAGCTCATTTTCGACGGCGGCGCGACTATTGCCGGCATAAGGGCTGGAAGCGCTGCGTACGATAGCGCGTTCTTCAGTCTGCGTTCGACGATTGACAACATCGTCTCCCAAGTCATCAATCAGTTCTACCAAGTTGTTCTTAACCGAGCACTGATTGTCGCTCAGGAGCAAAACGTAGCGCTGCTGCAGCAGCAGGTAAAAGATCAGCAGAACCGCTACGACGCCGGGACCGTGCCGCGCTTCAATGTGCTGCAAGCCGAGGTGCAATTGGCCAATGCCTTGCCTCCGCTGATCCAGGCTCAGAATGCTTATCGCATCTCGACCTATCAACTGGTTAGGCTTCTCGGGATGGACTACCCCAGAGGACACCCCAGCGAAGTGCCATTCAACATTGTCGGCACGCTCGGCTACAGCCCGCGCAAGATCAATACCGACGATTCGATTCGTGTTGCGATCGCCCGAAATCCTTCGCTCAAGGCTCAGCGTCAGACGATCCTCGCGAATGCCTCTAACGTTACCGTTCAAATCGCCGGCTGGTTTCCCATTGTTAACGCCAATGCAGGCTATCAATTCACAAATGATCTTGGATCGCAGGATCTTTCCAACACCGTCGGCGGATGGTTTTTCGGGGCGACCGGCACCTGGAATGTCTGGGACGGCGGCGCCACTTATGGTCGCGTGACACAAGCCAAGGCTCAACTCATGCAGGCAAAGAACAACTACGACAATGGAGTCCGCCAAGTCGTTCTCGACGTCCAGCAGGCGATTTCCAATCTGCAGCAGGCTCAGGAAACTATCGACAGCCAGACCGCCAGCGTCGTGCAAGCCACCGAGGCATTGCGACTTTCCAAGGAACGGCTGGATGCGGGAGCCGGAACCCAGCTCGATGTGCTGAATGCCCAGGTGCAACTTCTGCAAGCTCAAACCAACGTCCTCCAAGCGCGTTTCGACTATATCGCTGCCATGGCTAGCTATGACCTGGCACTTTCCCTGGACACCCAATACGTCGAGCTTTTTGATGATCCGCTCGTGCGCCCGCTCAATCCACAAGCTTTGAACAAGTCGGAGCGAAGGCAATTTCAGCGAGTGACGCACCCCGAGAAACCACAGGCTAGACTGCCGCGAGCATTCCGAAAAGAGGATCCCATCAAACCGATCTTGCAGCGTGAGCCTTCGCCATCCCCCGCACCCAAGCAAAAGAAGAAGAAGACGCCTCCCCCGCGGGGCAAATAGTTGCGCACCCTGATCTTTAGGACCTTGCAAGGTGCAATCTGCGGTCAATCACGTAGCAGCCGCCACCAGCACCACTACGCTTTGCCCGGCGGAATTTTTCCCTGCGCTCGATGCGTTGCACTTCCTTCGGGCGGCATTGATTCAGCGCTGCCCCGGTGTCGATGTCCTGACCGATCGAGAGACGGTCCTCGCCCGGCTTAATTTAATTCAACGTCAGACAGCCGAAGCGATCGGCTTCTCCGAGATGCCCTTCGCTCATGCAGAACAAGTTCATGGAAACGTGGTCGCGCGAGTTGACACGCCTGACTCAAGCCTTTTTCCAGGGGCCGACGGGCTTATCACAAATCGCCGGGGACTTTGCCTTGCCATTTACGTTGCGGACTGCGCGCCGGTGTATATCGCGGATACGGAAGTGCGCGCGATCGGCCTTATTCACGCCGGGAAGAAGGGGGTCGAACTGGGAATCGTCACCAAAGCCATTTCATCAATGCGAGAAGCGTTTGGCAGTGATCCGTCAAACCTTGTCGTACAGGTCGGTCCCTGTATCCGTCCCCCGCACTATGAGATCGATTTCGCTGCCGACATAGTGAGACAAGCCCGGGAAGCCGGCGTGCGCGAGATCTTTGATTGCGGCGCTTGTACCGCCTCCCATCCGGAGAGATATTATTCTTATCGGCGCGAAAAAGGTCGCACTGGCCGCCTGTTGGCCTTGGCGGCAATACTTCGGGAAAACACACTTTAAGGCGGGCCGCACCCACAGGAATCAGAAAGAGGCGTTCTTCTCGTACCGGGCATGGCAGCAGAGTGTGGGATTCATCACTTCGTCAGTTTCCCTTAACCATTCAGCCGATCGAGTAACCCGGGGAGCTCCACCAATCCTTTGATGCAGAAATCAGATTCGACCGCCGCGGGTTCCTCGGAACCGGCAACCTTTAGCCACACCGAGGTGATGCCAGAATTTCGAGCTCCGGCGATATCTCTCTCCACGCTGTTTCCCACCATGACAGACTCGCTCGAAGTTACCCCAAGCCGATCGACAAGGTGAAGGAAGATTTCCGGCCGCGGCTTGCCAATTCCGTACTCGCCCGAGATGACAACGGCGCTGAAGAGGCTCCCGAGGCCGCTCGCGATAATCTTCTCGCGTTGGAGGTCGGGAGCACCATTCGTCAGCATTCCCAGGGAATATTTCGTGACGAGCCGCGTCAACGTTTCACGAGCTTCAGGCATAAGACGCTGCAACAAACGCCTTTCCCGGCCAAAAGCCTCCGCGAGTTCGCGCGCGCCTTCAGAACTCTCGATCATCTGCTTGCGCAATGCGTGATCGAAGACGCGTTCGCGGAAATCAAGCGCCCAGTTTCTGAGTTGACGAAATTCACCCTCGCCTTCGAACCTCCCCCATAGACATTCAAAGGCACTGATTCCGAGGCTGTGGCAGAATGGCTGGCAGGGACCCGCCTGCCAAAAAACCTTCGCTTGCCCCGCCGCGTCGCGGGCAAAACGCTCAACGTCCGCGCCATGCCGATCCCGAGCGAGCCTAGCCACGATTTCAAACGCTTCTCGCGATATCGCTTCATCGACAATCAACGTGTCATCCAAATCGAACAGAATCGCTCTTATTGACATGGCCGGAGCAAAGTTTGAGATGCTTCCAGGCTCAAGCTCAAAGTATTCAAGTCCTTGATGGCCAACTAATGATCGAGTTCAAATGGCTAGGAGTAGTCAGCTTTTGCGGAAGGGCTTCGCGCTTCGCGGAGCAGCGGCTCAGCTTTCAAATCGAAACATTCCGCAGCAGCACAGGCTCCGAAATTCCGGATTCACCTTAAGCAAATGCGGGAGAATTGGTGGAGGTATGGGGATTCGAACCCCAGACCTTCTCATTGCGAACGAGACGCTCTACCAGCTGAGCTATACCCCCAACTTAATTAATTTTAGGAACTTAGATGGCAACCTCCGGAGCAAGAAAGATGCTTGTCTATACCATCATGAGATCATTGGGAATTACTATGCTAAAAAGAAAATTCGCAGCAAGATCAAAACCCACGCTCTCCGCTCGGAAGCCGCATTGCCATTACGGACGGAAAGCTCGCTAAGCGGAAACTGCACGCATGACTAGTTTGCGACGAGTTCTCCGCAACGACGCAGGCGGATTTTTTGACCCAAACTGGAAGACGGCGATCAGCAACACTGGTGATGTGAAGGGCACGAGGCTGCAACCGCCGATTGGGAATGACTCTGTGTTCGCTCACAGTTCTACTCGCCGCAGATCGCCCACGCGGTAATTCACGTCAATTCTTCGGAGCCTCACTTGACGCCTTTCATAGGGTGAGGGCGGTGCGGTCAATGTCTGCAAACTCGCGAGCCCAAAGCACTCCAAGACCTGGGGCATCCTCGGCGTTCCTGAGACCGAGCTCAGGGCCCTCCCGGAAGATGTCGCTATGTACGTCATCGAGCTCGGCTGCGGGACGGTGTACGTATCTGCCTGGCTGGTGCGGCGCGGGACTCGGCCAACCGACATCGACAACTCGGCCGAGCAGCTCAGCACGGCGCGCTCGCTCCAGGATGAGCACGACCTCCACTTCCCGCTCACCCACGGCAATGCCGAGGCGAGCGGAGTGCCCGATGCAAGCTTCGGCCTCACCGTCAGCGAGTATGGGCATCGATCTGGGCCGATCCGCACCGGCGGATCCCCGGAGACCGCGCGCCTCCTGCGCAACGGCGGCGAGCTGGTCTTCCTGACGAACGGCACCCTCTGGATCCTCACCGTCCCGGATACCGAGCAGGAGGGCCCGGCGACGGAGCGCCTCCTGCGGCCCTATTTCGGCATTCATCGCTTCGAGTGGCCGGATGATCCGGGGGTCGAGTTCCACCTCGGCTTCGGCGATTGGGTCCGCCTGCTGCGGGCTAACGGATTCGAGGTGATCGACTTCATCGAGGTGCAGGCGCCGGGTGGGGGCGACCGCCAGTGCTCACGCCTCGTCGATCCAAAATGGGCGCGAAAGCGGCCTGCAGAGCAGATATGGAGAGTCCGCAAGGGCAGCAGCGTCGGCTAGGATCACATCGACGGACACATTCACCGGACTCGAAACGCCGAACGACGTCGAGGTCGACGTGGTGATGATGCCAATCGAATCTCCGGGAC
>CAVUTD010000002.1:0-33474 GCA_963744345.1 uncultured Verrucomicrobiae bacterium | reverse complement strand
TGCTTTGCCATCGAGCAAACTCGCAGAAGCCTGCCAATACGCCCTCAACCAGTGGACACGGCTGAAGCTTTATCTCCAAAACGGCCGCATCGAGATCGATCAGAACCTCTGCGAGAATGCCATGCGCGCACTCGCAGTTGGTCGCAAGAATTGGTTGCATATCGGAAGCCAAGAAGCCGGTCCAAAGATCGCGGCAATCCTCTCGGTCATGGAGACCTGCAAACGCCTGCAGGTCAACCTGCGCAAATACCTCAACGACCTTCTGCCTAAGCTTCCCTCCTGGCCGATCAGCAACGTCGCCGCCCTCTCCCCGCTGAACTGGAAATCCTCCAGGTAGGCTTCCAAAATCCCGCGATCTCACGTCGGCGCCAGTTTATTGGCATACCTGGCGTTGCCTGCGCGGATACCAAGCGGGAACACCCTGACTTCACATCACGAACATCGGCTAGCGGATAATCCGATCACTATCCCTGCTACGCCGCTTATACTTACATATGTCCTCTGGTCCCCTAGTGCTGGCCATTTAGGCTCTAGTCAAGTAGTCTTTCTGGGACCCCGGGGCCGCACGAGGGGCCCCACATTTTCAGCTCGTTGGTCAGCTCCACCGAAATGCCCTGCCCATGAAAACAATCAGGACGCAACACGGGATCGCTGCCGACTTTTGTTACCCGGACAGTGAGAAACTTTCTTTAATATGTCCAGAGTGCGGCATTAACTCTGTGCGCATCTCTCCGCCAGAAATCACCTATGGAGAGGGGGGCTTTAGAGGAATGGTTGTTACAATACGTTGTGAATGTAAAAATCTTCACACTTACAGTGTAGTCTTCCGGCAACACAAAGGCATGACCTTTCTTCGCACTGATGTTGACCTTGTTCTACAAAGGAGCGTTGCAGCGTAGAATGTCGACAGGCGCACGTTTCAGTATGCTACGCAGCGGGTATCTCGAGCTAGGCATGTTCGACCAAGCAGCGCAAGTCCTGGAACAGATCGGTCCCGAAGAAAAAACCCGCGACGAGGTCCTCGGGGCGCGTGTTAACCTCTACATGGCAGCCAAGAAATGGGACATGGCCGCAGCGGTTGCGAGCCATCTGGTAAAGGTTGATCCCGGAACCGCTGTCTTCTTTTGGATCCAGTTGACGGTTGTGCTCGACGTGATCGCCTCGCCGACCAGACGGCCGGTCTCATCGGCTTCGATGCTCGCGAGACCCTTGCCAACGTTGATCCAGTCGCGTTCGACGTACCAGCCGACGGCAATCTCGCGTTCGAACAGGAGCTTCTGATGCCGCACCTCGAGATTGGCCTGCGTGCCACTCCAGGTGATCTGCATCACGACATCGAACACCGAGGACGGAAACGGATCCCAGCCTTTGAGTTGCTCTTTCGGCACGCCGAAATCTTCGACGAGCTCCGGGATCGTGCCGTGGTGCCAGCAGATCAGGATGACCTTCCCTGCATACGTGGCCGACGTTTTCAGCAGCGTGCTCACGAGCGTCTGCATCTCGTCAGACTTGTTCCCGAAGCTCGAGTTGATCGTGGCGGCGATCGCCGCGTCGTTCAGGCTCAACAGCGCCTGAGCGACCGGTGTGATGGTCTCCAGCGGACGGCTGCTGTCGCTGGACGGGGCGGTGGCGAAGAGGTATTGAGGTGTAGGGAAGCGACTGGCGGCGGCGGGCACCGTGCCGAAGGTATAGGTGCCGAGGAACTGGCTACATGAGCCCGGTAACGGGCGCGGGCGGATCACCCTCGCGATCTCACAACACAGTTGCTGCTCACCCGCGGCCGGCGTTCCACCCGGGATGAACAACGAGGGGAGCGCGGCCGCGCGCGCAGAACCACGAAGCGACAGATGAGGCCCGCCGCCCTTGTCGTCGCCCGACGCTCCCGGCTTCTCGCCGTGCCGGATCACCATGATCATGCCGGGATAAGACGGGCTGTCGGACATCGCGTGCGTTTCCATGGCGCGGCGCAGAGTGACAAAAGTGGGGCCGGAAGTCAAACACGGGCGCTGCAGAGGGACTGGAAGATCCTCGATGCATGGATCAATCCGGCCTTTTCAGTTCGGCTTGCCGAGAAACATTAAGCTACCGGAGGCAAAGACGAAGGACCGAACAATTCAGAAGCGCACGAAACCTGCGTTCATTGAACCTATGCAGTGCAAGCCGGTCACGGTGTTGCCGGCGGGCGAGAAGTGGACTTTTGAGCTCAAGTTCGACGGCTATCGTTGCATTGCCGTGAAGCGCGGGCGCGCGGTGACACTATTCTCGCGCAATCAGAAGGTGCTCAACAAACGCTTCCCTGGGGTGGTGGATGCTCTCGTGTCGCTCGATGGCGATTTCGTTCTTGATGGAGAATTGGTAGCACTGGATTCGCAAGGGAGACCTTCCTTCCAGATTCTTCAAAACAACCTGTCCCGGTCTCTTCCGGTTTATTTCTACTGCTTCGACCTGCTGAACCGCGACGGAGAAGCTTTGATGAGTGTAGAGGTTGAACGGCGCCGCGACTTACTGCACAGGATGTTTTCCGCGCCAAAAGATCCCCTGCGCCTCTCCCCGTTATTTCACGCGCCATCGGGCCAAGTTCTTGAGGCGGTGCGCAAACTTGGCTGGAAGGCGTCGTGGGCAAACGGATCGATTCCACTTACGAGCATGGCGAGCGATCAGGTGCCTGGATCAAGCTCCGCGCGAATATGGAACAGGAGTTCGTCATTGGCGGGTATGTCCCTGGCGCGCGGCTTCGATGCGTTGCTCGTGGGCGTTTACGAGAACAAGAAGCGCAGGTGAAAACGGTTTCGTGCCGCGAATTCGCGATGAGCTCACGCCGGGCACTTCCATTCGGCGGAGTAACGCCGGTTCCGGCACGAGGGACCGCATCGCCCGACGCTGCCAGGCTGGAACTCCCAACTCCGCACGATTGCCCTTGCCGTCTTGCCCATCGCTCGGAGACGGGCGATATCGTCACGGTGCGCGTCGAGCGTCGCAGGACGGCCAAACCTTACTCCTTTCTTCTTCGCTGCGGCCAGTCCGGCGTTCACACGCTCGCGAATGATCTCACGCTCGAATTCGGCCACCGCGCACAGAATGTGAAGCTGCAACTTGCCAGCCGGATTCCCCTCTGAAGTGTCGATGCCCTGCGCGGGCACGACCATTTCGCGCACCGCTCCCGCGCATTGGCTGGTGCCGCTGCCTTATCGCGGATCTCCACCAACGTCGCCAAGCTACTCAACGCTTCGGCCTTGAACAATTCGAGTACGTCGTGCATCGCGCAGTCTTAGACGGCGTGAAGAGAGGAAAGGAGGTAAGGGTAAGGGGTACCCTCCACAGAATAGCTCGCCTTGCTCCGCCACGCGGCGATTCAATGCTAGTTGCGGGGTTGTTTAATACCCAGCCGCAGAAAACGAGGGGGCAGAAACGCAGGGAAACTCGCGCCTTTCCCCCGGTGGGAGTCCGCCCATCGGGACGGCTAAGGGGGGCCCATTAGCTTCGCTGTTGTCAGGTTACGCGGCGAGGGCAAGGGCTTTCCGGTGACCGGCGACATTTTCAGGCATCCCTTCAATAGAGTTTGTGGTCCGGGGCCCGTGGTCGGCAGAAGTCCCCGCAGAGCTGGAATTTCGATGCACGAGAGGCGAGGCAAGTTCGTAATACAGAAACGAGGGCCATAGCCGCGGGCGGCTCGTCCGAATTCACATACGTAGTTCCACGTATATGCTTCTTCAGTCTCGTGTGGTAGAGGCACTGCAGACTCAGACACCAAGCAAACTGACTATGTCTAATCTAACCTTTTTGTCCCAACCGGATGCCTCAATCGCAAAACAGAACCGTGATTTGAGAAACACCTCACGAACCGCGAGCGCGCCCCGTTGCGACATTGATCAACACATAATCGCCAAAATGCACGAGTGCGTCAATACCGCGGAGCTTTTCGCGTCGCGCCTTCGAAAAATCAACGCTGGCTACATTAGGATGTCCAGTGAAGCGCGGAAAGAACTACGATGACTAGGGCGGCTATCACTAGGACCCGTTACCGAGTACGCCAGACGTTCTTCAGTTTCGGCTCTGACTGCGAGGAAACATTTGACACGACAGAAGAAGCAGAGGCCTATGGGCGCGCCGTCGCTGAGGATCTGGCGCAGACGTTCTTTCAGGGAATAGCGGATTACGCAGATGTGCCTCTAAGTAGTCCGTTTAATTCTATCGGATATTCGAATGAGACCGACTTCTTCACTAATCTCTGCGAGGATTCCTCAATTTCCGTCGATGACGATCCCTACGGGGGCAATTTCGTGCTGCGCGGCAAGATAAGGTGGAGTGAGCTTGTTGACCGCATTCGCAAAGCAGCAATTACGATTGAATCCGTTTGATGAAAGTCTGGCGGTGACCGGCGGGATTGAGAATTGAGTTCATTCCTGGAAATCTGCTCGAGACCCATGCTTCGCCCGCGGTCAAGGCAGCGCTCTGGCGGGAAACAAGAAGCGTAGTCGCGCGTAAGCCCTCATTGAAGGGCTGGATTCAAACCGAGCCATCCCCCACGCCTGCCAAGAAACCTCCCGTGGCAATAGGAGTCTGACGGACAGCCGACATCAGGAAGCTTCAAGAAAAAGAAAAGGTTGGGCTTGACATTAATGTCTCGGCTGTTAAGCGCGTAGCAGAGGGTGGCTTGGTTGTTCAAGCAGAGACATTTTGTCTGTTCTAAGATGGGGTCCAAAGGTTCACTTACGCAAAGCGTTTACATTCCACGTCGTTTGTCTTGCTCAAGTAGGGAAATATCTCGACTGCTTGATGCGGTTGAATGTGTTTATTCTCACGAAAACCTCGCAACCTTCCATCTCAGTGCATTTCAGGCCATTTCCGGACTAATCAATGACGTCGTAATTAGCATGGACCGCACGCGATTGAGAGATGGTAGGCCTGAGAGCCGAAATACGAGGGAGGGTGTCGTTTCCCAAGAGATGCAATCATTGCTTTTGAAGCTTCTTCCTGAAAATCCGGCAGCGCCAGCGCTTCGCAAGGGAGCTCGCGGAGTTTTAAGCCTAAACGATTTCGTCACTCAGCGCGAGTTTGAACGCACGGCGCTCTACAACGAGATAATGAGACCCATCAACGTTCGCTTTCAGCTTTTAGTCCCGCTCGAGGTGCCGGGCTATGTCGCCGCTGTGAGCGTAAATCGTCGTTCGCATTTCTCTCGAGAGGAGATCAGGAGGCTGCGCTTGTTTTCCCCTCATCTTGTTCGTGCCTATTCGAATGCCCAGGCATTCACAAAGCTTCGGGCTCTTGCTTCAGATGTCCCGCAACTCGACCTGCTCCAAGAGCTTGGTCTCACTCCCCAGGAGTCGCATATCATGCACTGGCTCATTCACGGCAAGCGTGACAGCGAGATAGCTCAGATCTTGAACTCGAAAAAGCGCACCGTGGAAAAGCACGTTCAACATATACTAGCCAGGCTCGGTGTAGAGACCAGAACAGCGGCCGCGCTCGTTGCGATGGAAAGAACCGCACTTCGTCGATAGGCTCCTGCGACCTAGGCGCCCGGCGGCACTCCAGGCACTACAGACTGCCCGGCGCTCGTTCAAGAATCTACCCGAGAAAAGAGCCTCGCGCTGGGGCGAATCGTTAACCGCAGAGAAAATCGAACAGTGCCGATGGGTCAAACCCAGGCTGGTCTGCCAAGTCGCTTTCCTCGAATGGACGGATGCCGGGCACCTGAGGCATTGCACCTCCCTCGCCATGCGCGACGACAAGAAGGCTGCGGAGGTTGCTCGCGAAACTTGAGCTTATCGAGCTTGGGGCCACAGAAGCGGCAATTTTCTTCCAATGAACATCGGAACTAAAGCCGGATATCCCGCGCACCCCTAACAAGGATGGGCTGCCCCGGAAGGGTCAGGAACAGGTTTGCAAGTAACTCCGGCCGGATATAAATTAGTTGAGAGAGAGAGGCAGCCCATGACCGCACAAGCTGCACTGAAAGTCGATCCCTCCACGATCGTCAGCACAAATCCCGGCCGCAATTATGAAGTGGTCGGCGAAGTCCGTGTCTCATCGGCGGCTGACATCGCCGTCGCCGTGCGTCAGGCACGTGCCGCCCAGCCCGCCTGGCAGAATCTTGGTGTGGCAGGCCGTGTCAAGGCTTTGGAGCCAGTGGCGTTCTTATTCGAACAGCATCGCCAGGAAGTCGCCGAGATTATAGCGCGCGAGATGGGCGCACCTGCGGCGCACGTCGACATCTCGACTAACTGGGCGCTCAATCGCATGCGCTGGACTCTCGACAACGCCGCCACGTGCCTTGCGCCCGAGGTGACGTTTGAAGACGCCGAAGAGATCCACAAGGTATTCTACGAACCGCTTGGCGTAGCCGCAGTTATCACCCCGTGGAATTTTCCGCAGTCCAATTTTGTCATGGGCGCCTTCCAGCCGCTCCTCGCGGGCAATACCGTCGTTTACAAGCTTTCCGAAGAAGTGCCGATGTTCGGCCAATTGCTTGACCGCCTCATGGCTGCCGCCAAGTTGCCAGCCGGCGTGTTCACGCAAGTTTATGGTGATGGCTGGGTGGGCGAAGCCTTGGCGCAAAGCGACATCGATGCCATCTTTTTCACTGGCTCGAGTGCGGTTGGTCGTAAACTTTATAAAATCGGCGCCGAAAAATTTATCCCTGTGCATTTGGAGCTGGGTGGGTCGGACGCCGGCATCGTCTGTGAGGATGCAAAAATCGATGAAGCGGTGCCGCAGATCTTTGGTGCTAAATTCTGGAACAATGGTCAGATCTGCTGCGGCCTCAAACGTCTCATTGTTCACGTAACGCGCTTCGATGAAACCGTGCAAAAGCTCGCGGCTTACATAAAGGCACGCTCGTAGCTCAGCGTCAGCTCGACCTTATAAAAGCTCAGGTCGAAGATGCGCGCACGCAAGGTGCCACTATTGTGATCGGCGGACGGGAACCGTCGGGCCTCGACGGCGCTTATTACGAACCCACGCTGATCATCGGTGTAAAACCAACAATGCGCGTCTGGAAGGAAGAAGTGTTTGGACCCGTTCTGCCCGTGGTCTCTTATAGGACTGACGACGAAGCCATCACGCTTGCGAATGACACTATCTACGGTCTGAGCGGTTATATTTATAGCGCCAGCCGGGCGACGGCCGAAAAGCTCGCATCGCTGATGCAAACCGGCATGATCTCCCACAATGGAACCGAGTATTCAGGACCTCACGATGGCAATATCGGCCGAGTTCGACGCTCGAAACGTGGAGCGGCTCGCAACCGGTGTCGTTGCCGCGAATGCGGGCATGGTTCACGGTGATTGAGACCGTGCATCAGCTTTGCTGTTCGAGTTGTGTTTTGCTTATCTTTATGTGGCCCATCCACATTTAAGAGCACCTCGCAATCACAGAAGCCTCCGTTCAGGTCGAAGTAAACGAGTGATGCGTCCCCGTCCACTTCCATGCTAGTCAGGACGCACTGACATAGGAATTGGTCGTGCTTACAAAAGCCGGGCACATCTTCGCCGAGAGCATGAAAGAGGTTCGCGCAAAATTCGTCCCATCGAGGGTGGTCAACTGTCATGATGTTGCTTTCGTCGGAGTGTGGTTCAGTATTCATAGGTTTTGATTGGTTGAGTGATGGGCGATTGCGAGGCAAACGTGCAGTCTTTGGTGTAGCCGTCAGCATCATGCCTAAGAGTGAATGCGAGGTTGGATCGGAGCGATCGACTATGTTCTGTCAGTATGGGATCGTGCGCTCGACATTAGTTGCGCAGAAACCATCGAGCCTTGCGAACCCCCTGTGCGTGCATCGCCTCAATTTGTTCAATTGATCTCGGACCGTATGAGGGATTTGCGACGTCAGCCATATGGCCATCCCATATGCGGGTTTCCCACTCGCCTGCGGCACGATTCCTCCTGTTAGAGAAGCCCGTGCAAAAGCCTGCACAAAGTTACCAACGGAACCAAAGGGTCCGACGATTTGATGGATGCAGACTCTATGGCCAGTTTTCAGCGCGTGACCCCATTCGCTATAGCTGACTTTCAGCCACCCGTCTCTCCAGATATGTTATTCTCGTCTTTTGTTCTCCCTGGCTCGCCCAGGAACGTTGTTACTCATTAGCTTAGATTGTTTCTGTTGGTTTTAGTCGATATGCGTCTCGGCGCGTATCTCACATTCTGTCAGTCTGATTTTCTAGGCTCTCTTCCAAAGATCGTACCCTTGGCCCGTTCCTCTGCCTCGGCCCGTGTCTCATTTGGTAGCGTGGTGAGGAATGCCGCCGACATCAGATGCATCCTTCGTGATTTGTCGGCCGTGTTAGTTTGGAGCACTCCTTGAGTCTCCGATCGCGACAACGCAGCGCCAGGCGAAGCCCGCTTGATTTCCTGCCGGGCTCTTCGGTAATTGGCGAGCAAGAATAGGATTGAGCCGCAGCGACGCGCTTGCAAGAGGGCGCCGTGGCGACTTGGTGGTCGGTTCGCATTTATTGGCCGCTTCTAAATCTGCCGGCGATCGCCGAATCGAGCGATTCGCACGGAATCGTATTTAACACAATTTCCCCCTCCATCGGATTCGGGGCGTCTAATGCCTGGAGAACGTCTTTAAAAGAAAGATGGGCGCGCACGTATACCGTGACCGGCTCGTGTGAAAATGCAGTCAACTGAACTTCCACCGGCTGGTGAAACTCTGACAGTTTCGCGAACGAGGAATACAAAATCAGCGATGTCTTCATAGCCTGATGCAGTGAAGGCGTGATGTCCCTGAGTTGAGACCGCTACTCATCTCCTTGAGGCGTATCACTCATTTGTATTTTACGGGGATTTCTCTCTCAATGATCGTGCCCTTGGATCGCTCTTTGTCCTGCATCGCTGACATCAACCATTCGTCGCATTTCATCGACTCAAGTTCGCGCCATTCCGGCGTGTCGAGGCCTGCCTTGCTTTTACGAGTTGTTGCCGAGCCCGAGAAATGTGAGAAAGTTCGCCTTCTTATAACCGCAGACGCGGCTGTTGCGTCGAATCAATTCGAGTTCGCCTTTGAGTTCGGCACGGCGAAGGGTTCGTGTTGTGGTCACAGCAAATTTGGCGGCCAGCGGCCGCAACACGAACTCGGGCAGTTGTTCAATGCGAATTGCTTTCTCTGGCAAGTTTAGTGGCCGCGTTCGGCGCTTGTTCTTACTTTTCATCGATGCTTAAAATAGCTTCTGATTGATGCCGACACTTTCGAGCTTATGCAAGTCTTTTCTGCTTACATGTTTAAACCGGTTTTAACTTAGCCTGACATGTTCTGACGTTTGCTAACACTCAAATACTTATTCTCACGTATCTTGACGTGTTCTCACTTATTCTGACGGTATCGTGACGCATGGTTAGAAGCCGCTGTGCGGACACGGATGCTTAAAAGCATGACGTGCTAGGGGGCCGTTCCCGCCAACGAAGCCTTCAAAGCGCGCCTGGGGTGGCGCCCCTTTTGCGCTACAGTTGGCGTGTACGGCCTTTTCGCGCCTGTTTCGGTGTCCTTACCTAAGGCTAGTCTGGTTTTTAAGAACCAGCAGATCTTCGCTGCCACCATCGCTCTTGGGCCATTGCTCATATGGCGCCGCTTGTCGTTCGAGGAGAGAATGAACGCCGCTTGGGCACGCTTCTCCTCTTCGGCATGTGGACCGTGATTGGTGCAGGCCGACGAGTCCGGGTCGCCGGATACCGTTCGCCATCCTTGCCGAGCCTGGGCTCGGGTGAACTGGGCGGAACCCGCAGTTGAATCGGCCGCGGTAACCGGTCTTCCGAAAAGCGGCAGATTTGCCGCATATTTCATCGGGAGAAAGCCACCGAAATGCTGCGCGGCCGGCTAAAAAGTGAGTAAGAACTGAGTAAGTGCCAATGCTAACGAGGCTGTCTAGTCTCCGTTAAGTCACTAATCTACAAATTAATACGCAAGATATAAGCAAGCCACTGACTCAATGATACTAATTATTGTAACGACGGAGGTCACGCGACACTTGCAGCTCGCGGTAGACCTTTTCCAAGGTCAACGGCTCGGGATGATCGGCGGTGTGAGTTGGATCAGCTCATCAAATCGGCAGGCAGTCTGAAACATCGCATTGGCGAGGTGAATAGCGAGCGAGGAACCATACCCCTGCTGCCGGGCCCTTAGATAGTCGAGGAGCCGCCGAATGTCGCTTACCAGTAGATAGCGGATCTGCGTTTTCAGCGGTCGTCTAAACTTGACGCACGCAACTGTGGTTTGACGGGCTGTTGCTCAAATGAGGGAACCTGGTGCAATAAATGCTTAGAGATAGCATTAATTATGATGGGACATTGGCAGAAGCAGACCGAGCTGTGGGCGGAACCGGTAAACTTAGGCAGGCGGATTCCACAAGATCATTTACTAAGAAAGATCAATAAGGCTCTTGATCTAAGTTTCATCCGCCCGGAGGTCGCCGGCTTCTACGGGAGCAATGGCCATGTGTCGGTCGATCCTGTGATCATCGTCAAGCTCATGCTTCTCCTCTTTCTGGATGATGTTCGCAGCGAGCGCGAGCTGATGCGCATTGTGCCTCTGCGCTTGGATTATTTGTGGTTCTTAGGTTACGGGCTGGAGGACGAGATCCCCAACCACAGTGTGCTGAGCAAGGCGCGCCGCCGTTGGGGAGCCGAAGTTTTTGAGCGCCTGTTTTCGCGCAGCGTCGAACAATGCGTGGAAGCCGGTCTGGTCGATGGCCACAAGCTGTATGTCGATGCCTCTCTGGTAGCCGCTAATGCCTCACGCAACTCGGTGATCGAGCTGGTGGTTCGGCGCGAAGTGCGCAAGCTTGAGGAGCAGGAAGAAGAGGATGACTCCGGGAGCGGGGGCTCGGTCAATAAGAGGCTACGCAGCACCACCGATCCGGACTCCACGGTGGTGCGGCACCAGGGCGGCGGCAAGTCCACTCCCTCCTACAAGAACCATCGTGCGCTTGACGAGAAGGCCGGGGTCATTACGGCGGTGAAGACCACAACGGGAGCGATCGATGAAGCCAGTCAGTTAATTGAGCTCATCGAAAGACACGAGCGGCTCACTGCTTCCAAGACCAGAGTGGCGGTGGCCGACAGCCGTTACGGCAATACTGCCAATTTAATTGCTTTGGCTCGGCGCAAGATTCGCGCCCATGTGGCCGATCTGCGCAGCAAACTGCGCAATCCTCGCAGCCAGGGCATCTATCCGCCGGAGCGTTTTGTTTATCAACCCGAAACGGACTGCTACAGCTGCCCGGCGGGAGAGATCCTTTCGCGGCACCACTTTGTTGCCGCGCGCGGCTATTACGAGTACCGCCCGGAGCGGGGAACCTGCGCGCGATGCACACTGCGGCAGCTCTGCACCCGTGATCAGAACGGACGCACCCTCAAGCGCTACGCGGGCCAGGAGCTGCTGGATAAGGCGCGCCAGCAATCCCATTCCCCGCAAGCGCGCTCTGACCGCAAGCGCCGGCAATGGTTTCAAGAGCGCAACTTCGCCGAGGCAGCCGTTCAGCACGGCTTTAAGCGAGCTCGCTGGCGCGGACTGTGGCGACAAAGCATTCAGGACTATCTGATCGCGGCCATTCAAAACCTGAGGATCATCGCCAAAAACCAAAGGCATCTACTCCTCGCGCTCACTCGATCGTTGGTAGCTCGAGCGGTGATCAACTCTCAGCGCTATTGTTGCTACCCGAAACTTATCGCTGGCATCTCCTAACTTCTTAAGCCACCTGCGCGACTGGCCGTAAGCATCCCCCGTTTGAGCAACAGCCCGTTGAGAACTGACCCACCTCTCCCAGAGGGAGGACTCCGCGTGGGTGAAGCCCGGAGTGTAAAAGAGAGCCGGGGCGGACGACCATCGGGCTTACGTCGCGCAGAACGGCTCGCAGAATCAATCGTTTGAAGGGGATCGTGGCAGACATCCCTCGAGCTACGACACTCGCCTACCCCCGGACTTCTTGACGCTCTCCCATCATAGAGGAGTCAAAGCTTGTCCTCCGTATAGAGCGACAGCTCGATCATGCGCTCGAGAAGCTGATCCCCGGGAACGCCGCTAAAATTTCGCAGCACGAGCTCCTTGACATAGAGCCTTACGAGATAGCGCAGTTTGAGCGCCTGGGTACGCGAGGCGAACACGAAATCGCGATGGCCGTTGTTCACGACGATCACGTTGCGCGTCGCATCGAAGCGGGAGCGCCATAATTCGCCGGACGCGCGCTCGAAGGTATATCCGGGAAGACCGCGTGCATCGATCACCCCTGAACCAGTGGAGGGGACGAGGCTGTCGGTCACAGTAATGAGCGCTTCCGCGGAACAGGTGACATCGCGCTGCCTCACGGTGGCGCGCAATCGCACGAGTCCAGGCGTCGCCGGTGCCTGAAAACTGATCTCCTGATCGCGCTCACTCGCGAGGGTGCCCCCACCTTCGATGATTTCCCAGCGGAATTCCAGGTCGTCTGTCACTCGGCGTCTGGACCGATCGCGCGGCAGCGCTTTGAAATAGCGCGAGGAGCTCACGGCAATCGTGCTCGCCGCGGGCGAGACAACGACATTGAAGAGCGGTCCTGCGTGCTCGAAGAACTGCCGCTGTGGCTCTGCCGCGGGCTCCGGTTCGGCCACGCCCAGCACTTGATCCTCCGGCGAAGCCCCGAGCGCTTTGCCGTTCTCGCCCGAACGACGCGCCTCGCCCCGCCGGCCTGAGCGCGCGTGCACGTCGAACCAGTCGTACTCCTCCGGCGGCAGAGCCAGCAGTGCCTCGCGAAAGGCGCGCTGAATGGCGCGCATGAGCTGCTGGCTCGCCTGCTCCTCCTCCGCGCGTTGCTGTTCGGCAATCAGCGCGTTCAGATGTTCCTCAAGCGGCCGCAGGGCCTCGCACAACGCCGCATAGCGCTCATCGTGGATGATGCCGCTGCGCGTCCCCGGCGTGACGTTCAGAAAGGGCACATCGATGAGGCCTTCGAGATAGCTCGACGTCCAGGGAGCATGTTCAAGACCTGGAAGAGAGCCGAGCACCTCGACCACACGCGTGCCGGAGCGGAACAGCGCAACGCGCGAGGACTCCGCGGGCTCGGTCACATACAGTTCCACATAGGCATCGCCGTACGAGGTGCGGACCGACGGCAGCTGATGCAGGAGGCGACCATCGAACTGTCGCGGCTCGACCTCGAGTTGTTTGCGCGCCAGCTTATCGATGACGCTGATGCGCACTCCGGAGCTGCGAATACGATCGCGCAGCTCCGAGGCTAGATACCACTGGATCTTCTCCCCGCTCAGTGTACGAATGCCTTCGAGGAGCGGCGAGATGCGAACCTCCGTGCCGCGCTCGGCGAAGAGCACGCGGCGCCGGGGGCTCATTTCGTAGCTGGGATCCCCCTTGTTCATGGTCATCTGGTAGGCGCGCTGGTCGCTGCCGGTGGAGGTCATGACGAGCCGCTCGCCAACCGTCCAGAAGCTCAGTAAGCCAATGCCAAATTCGCCCTGGATCCCCGCTCCCGTCCCCTGGGACTTCAGACGACGCTTCACCGAATCGCAGATGTGCGTGGCGACGTAGCGGAAATCGGGAATGCCGTTAGCATCGCGCGGAACGCCATCGCCGTCGTCGCGGATGGCTAGATAGTGTTCGCCGTGCTCCCGACCACGCGTGATCGTGATCTTTCGCGCGTGAGCGTCGATGCTGTTCTCGACGAGCTCGGCAATAGCTTTCAGCGGGTTGCTCTGCGACAGGGCGATGATCCGGATTGCGTTCCAGTCATCGCCGATTCGCAGCTTACCCTTCGCTTCCGCAGCACGTGCCATGAGTCAGTCAGATTCTGTAGTTGGGCTCGAGCTACACTCGGCGCGTTGGTACAGAGAAATCACGGCGCTTGTGCAGCCAAACACAGTACACCACGATCAATTCCTTTTTCCAAAAAGTCGACCCGCGTTTCCGAAGCCGCATTACCGATTCGTCGGAATGAATTTAGCCTCAGCGTGGTCCGGAAGCGCGGCCGCCGCCGCGGTCGCGTACTTACGAAGTCTCGTGTCCGTTGCCGTTTCCGAGACGTCGCGGGAGGCAATCTCATCCGGCCAGTACTTTTGGATACTGGTCCTCCGCCGATTGGGTGGGGGCGCGGGGCCTTCGCTCTCCACTCCGAAGAGTAGCGCACGGTGGTGCGGATGTTCTTTTCACGGAGGAGCTCCTGGATCTCCCGAAGATCCTTGCCCACCTTGACCACGGATGCCTGTTACGGCACCACGACCACTACGGTCGAGAAATGCTTGACGTTTCGCGTTATCAATCCTTGAACGCGCTGAGCAAACGCTTCGATGAGCACATCGGCGACTGGGCGCTTACCCGCCTGACCAGCACGCTTTCTCTCTATGTAATGGGCCCAAAGGTGAAAAGCACTTTGCGTGTCCTGGAGGGCCCAAGGCTCGAGCCATTCCACCCCTACCCTCTGGAAAAACTCCTCCTGGAGAGCAAGATCACCGCGGAATTCGGGTGCCAGCTCGACGTAGGTAACCGGACAGATGAGCAAGCCCTCCGGGAGGTGCCGCACCAAACACTCGGCGGCGGCGAGT
This sequence comes from uncultured Verrucomicrobiae bacterium, assembly GCA_963744345.1. Taxonomy (GTDB): domain Bacteria; phylum Verrucomicrobiota; class Verrucomicrobiia; order Chthoniobacterales; family Terrimicrobiaceae; genus DASTFP01. The sequence continues at coordinate 18,948 of CAVUTD010000002.1, read as the reverse complement.
CCAAACTGCGGATCGTTCTGGCGAATATCGAGGAGAACCGAGGTATCAACGACCCAAGCCACGATATCAACTTTGCTCCTCGCCTTCCCGCAGTTCTGCAAGCACCTCATCGGTGCGGCGTTGCGGAAGTCCATGTTCCATTGCGAATTTCAAAGCACCCACCGGATCGGGTTTAATGGCTGTGCGTGGCTGGATAATGAGACGACATTCCTTTGCGGATACCTTCTCCCAAACAATGGTTTGGCCTGGCTGCAAATTCATGTCACGCCGAAGCTGCGCAGGAATCGACACTTGGCCGCGTTGGGTAATGGTCGAGATCAATATTGTCAGGGATGCGCTTCCGTTCTCTTCGCTGACGTATGACAGTTGCAACGCCGGTGAAAGTCTTTGTCTCTGCCGTTTTCACTCCGAAGCCCTCCACGTGCATCGGCCTTCTCATAGCCGAGATGAACATGGCGGGCTCTCGTTGGCGTAGATGGGATCCTCATCGCGCTATGGGTGCATGAAACGGTCTGACTGAATTTTGCCGTTGTACCGCTTTGCAGAACGCAGCAAGCGATCTATTTCGCTCCGTGGAATCATGATTCGTCCGCATTGGGTAATCGCTTTTACCGTGCCCCTGTAGAGTTGGCGGTATCCCCAAGTTTGATGTTTCCCAAACACGGCTGCAAATTCTCCCGGCGAATACGCCATACGCTTGTCGAGAGATGGTCCTTGGTTCGATTCGTCGTTCTTTTCCATGCGATTCAGTATCCCGTAGGCCAGTCCTGGAGGCTGCTCCAACCGCGACTCAATCGAAGTCTTCGAATGATCGGATGGGTACTACACTTGGTTTCTACATGTTTGTGGAGAAAGCAGGCAAAGCAGCAGAAGAGACTGACAACCAGTATATGCGTCAACAGGCTGATTTTCTTTTAGTTGCAAGCTTACGCAAACACTTGCAAAACATTAAAAATCGCCCTTTTCCGATTAAGAGTCTCCTGCTCTACCATTGAGCTAGCGATGCGCTTTCAGTCGATGCGGGGAAATAGTTAATAGCCGCCCCGACATTTTTTGCAAGCAACGCGGAACGATTACGGAGTCTTGAGATTGGCGGAGTTCCCCATTGCTTTCTCGTCACCAGGTCGGCCTCGAGTTTTTGCTGATATTCTTTTCCCCGCCTCTGAACATGAAGGATGAGTAGTCCATGTTCTCCTTTCCGTTCATGCCTTCTTGCCACTCACCTTTGCCTAGCCAGACCGAATCAAAGTAATCTTTGGCGCATTCATTTTCGCCGAGGACCGTCTTTCCGAGCGGACAACCGCCCCATTCTCCGGCCTTCTTCTTGGCGGGCGCATCAAGGAGGGAAATGAAGGTTTGCACAACTGTCCGCACGCTGTCGGTATCCGACTCTGAGACTGCAGTGTCAAAGGAGACGTTACCCTTGTTCCAGTCATCGATGAAGTTGCCGAAGGCGTTCGGGTAGAAGTTGACGTAACGCGCGCCGGCAGTAGCCTTGGCGCCGATGCTGCGCCACGTCTCGCCGAGCGTTTGGCCGTAACAATTGGTTCCCCACACGATCCGGATGGGCATGCTGGTGAAGCCCGTCTTGTCGGGGCCTAGTTCGCTCTTGATGTTGTCGCTCGTGACAAAATCCTCGGAGCCGTGTGAGCCCTTGCTGGCCTTGAACTTGTTAGGCCAGCCATGGGAAAATATATACAGGTCGAGGTAATAGCCGTCCTCTGCTAACTGAATGATGTACTTAAAAAGATTAGCCTTGGTCGGGATGTCCTTGACGTTGGCAAGCTTTTCATCCTTCTCGCTTAGGTCAGCCCAACCGGGCAACGTTTCGTGCTTTAGCAGCACGGTAAAGTCATAACCCTCCATCGCTTTCTTCAGCTTGAGAGTTTCCTGACCCAGCGTGTTGTACTGGCTGTCGCCGTAGTAGAAGTCGATTAGCGAAGCGGCCTTGCTAGCGCGGGGAACTTTCAATCCGGGACGGGTAGTTGTGCTCATGATTCCTCCTCGATTTGGTCTCTTAATGGATCTGGTGACATGCTTGCCATCTCCCTCCTCTTCGATACTCTGGCGGCAGGAGGTCGCGATTGAGTATCGGCCTTGACCCATGAGAGGGTAAGCAACTTCTTCCTTACACAAACATACTACCGTAAGGCGAGCTGTATCTTCAGTCGACCGTGAACTGATCTTAGTCTCTTATCGCCACTTCCTTCCCGATCAACTGGCCCGCATCATTACTGTCCCAGCGAACCTTCTTCAGCACGAGCTGATTCTCCGTGCCCGAGTTGCTCCAAGAATAAACTTTGGCCCTGCTGCCGGTGATTTCGATACACCAGATCAAGTTTTCGAACCGCCCTGCCGAACCGGTATTCATGTAACGGGTGAATAGGTTGCGATCAGCGGTTTCAGGAGGGGTGATGTTCGTCAGATTGTGAAATTTTGAACGATCCCTGACCTCATGGCTGTGGCCGCAGATGAGAGTGGGACAATCAGCCAAGTCCGGGTTCAAGCGAAGCATGGCATTGGCCAGGGCGTCTTCGTTGAGATGCCGGTACTTGAAGAACTCATCTCCAGTGCAGACCTCTTTGACGAAGGCCATGTAAGGGTCCTCGTTCTCGAAATATTCCCAAGCCACCTCGTGCCCCATAAAAGCTTCCAGCACGGCTTCAAGATCCGGATGGCCAGTGACATTTGCCGACCTGGAGCTGAGGACGTTACTGAATTCCTTGACTGGAGTGCTGTTCCACTTGCGCGTGTCACTGATCCTCCAAATTCTGTCTGAACCCTGAAACGCCCAGGAAAGGCATTCGGATATGACTTCGCCGACCATCTTGGCATGCGGCGGAACACAGGTCTCGTCAAACTGGTGGCCATGCGTGATGACGAATGCCAGATCGACCTTGTTGTTGCCCTTGCGCTCGACGAGGAGGATATCCTTGACGACGCCTTCCCAGAACTCGGCTTCGATCATGCCTTCCAGTTCCGCGGAATAATAAGTGTCATGATTGCCCGCAATCTTGTAATATCTGGATTTACCGAAGCATTCCTTCAGCAACTTGTAGTATTCGCTGTTATCATTCAGGATATTTTCGAGCTGCCTACGCCGGGTTTCGATCCTTAGTCCCACCAGTTCTCCCCAGTCAATTTCACCGATGTCCTCGAGCCCCCACTGTTTCTTGACGAGTGCCCGTCGTCTTTTCGTTTCCTTGGGAGTCGGTTCAAAAATCAGCACCTCTTCCACGTCTCCATTCTCAACCAACGCAAAACCCTGGTCGCCGTAATGACGCAGCACGTCGCCGTACAACCGGAAGTTGAATTTGAAGAAGTAGTCATGGCGATGATCGCGATGGGTCATGTGATGATCTGAGAAGATCACCAGATGATCATTCTGAGTTGTGCCAATCCGTCTAAAGCCGTTCCCCGGATTTTGCGCGGCCTTTGTCTTGATGATTTCAGTCAAGGTCGCATAAGACCTTTCGACTTCCTCTTGCAGCTCTTTTTCGTTGTCTCTTTTGTATTTATTGCCGATCTGATAAACTTCCCAAAGGTCGCCGAACATCTCGATAGCAGCGTCAGACTTCAGTTGGTAAGCCTTACCGACAAGCTTCAGCGAGTTATAGGTGAGCACGGACATAGTCGCCTCCTTGTTTCGTGAACGTAGGTAAAGTGTACCTCGGGCTCCCAAAGTGGAAAGGCCTAACGTGTCGCCGAGGGCCTCCCATGCGGCGTCTCCTCGACCGACGGTGTTTCCCAAGTCGTCTTCTGTTGAGATCGATCGAAGTAGACGTTTGAAAGCGAGGGAAGAAATCAGGGAAAAGGTGGCTCATCCGCGCTTTGCCCGGTGATTTGAGACTGCTCTGCTGCGTCGCGACTTGCAATTAGATAGGAAAATCTCTTGACGAGGTGAGGCAGTGTCGCAATCTTCAGCGTCAATCTTATCGAGAGTGGTGGAGGGACTGGCCCATTGAAGCCACGGCAACCGCCCCGACCGCAATGCGGCAACCGGGGGACCAGGTGCCAAATCCAGCTTCGGCGTGAAAACGCCGGGGAAGATGAGATTCGACGGTCCGCTGCGGCAGTCTTTTCTTCATTCCCTCGCTCTCGTGCGGAGAAATCGACATGAACAAAGATTGCACCTTCTTTTCAGACCTAAAATGCCGCGAATGCGGGCGCCTCTACAAAAAGGAGGCGATCCATATCTGTGAGTATGATTTTGGTCCCCTCGAAGCTTCCTACGACTACGACCTTATTCGCCAGAGCATAAGCCGCGAAATCTTCGCCGGCCGCCCCAAGAGCATGTGGCGCTATCGGGAACTGTTGCCGATCGACGGAGCGCCTACCGTGGGAGCAGAGGTCGGATTTACTCCGCTGGTCAGGACGGATCGTCTGGCGAAGGCGCTAGGTGTCTCGGAGCTATACGTGAAGAACGATACCGTTAATTACCCAACTCACTCCTTTAAGGATCGTGTCGTTTCGGTAGCTTTGAGCCGCGCACGTGAACTCGGGTTTAAAGTTGTTGCCTGCGCCTCCACAGGGAATCTGGCAAATTCTGTGGCCGCAAATGCCGCGGCAGCGGGGTTGCGGAGCTACGTGCTCATCCCGGCAGATCTTGAACAAAGCAAAGTGCTTGGATCCCTTGTTTATGGCACAAATGTAATTGGTATCCATGGGCCATACGATCAGGTGAACCGACTTTGTTCCGAGATCGCCGGCAAGTACGGGTGGGGTTTTGTGAACGTCAACCTTCGCCCCTATTACGCGGAGGGCTCGAAGAGCATGGGATTTGAGATCGCCGAGCAGCTTGGTTGGCGACTGCCGCGCCACACTGTCGTGCCTATGGCCAGCGGATCCCTGCTGACGAAGATTCACAAGGCTTACCGGGAGTTCATCCTTACGGGCATCCTCGAGGAGCAGCCATTCTCGATTCATGGAGCGCAGGCGAGCGGCTGTGCGCCGATCAGTGAGGCGATGAAAAAGCGGGTGGAAATCGTCAAACCTGTGCCAAAACCTCAAACAATTGTGAAGTCCCTTGCCATTGGCACACCGGCCGACGGCTATTACGCGATCCGCACAATGAAGGAAACTGACGGTCACGCCGAAGACGTCTCCGACGATGAGGTTGTTGATGGCATCCGTCTTTTGGCGGAAACAACGGGAATTTTTGCAGAGACGGCAGGGGGTGTCACGGTAGCGTGCGCCAAGAAATTAATCGAAAGCGGTAAGATTCCGCGCAACGAAAGCGTTGTGCTCTGTATCACCGGGCATGGTCTGAAAACTCAGGAAGCGGTGCAGGGAAAATGCGGGGAACCTCGGTTGATTAAACCCAGCCTCCGAGAATTCGAGTCCCTCGTCGCTGGTGAAATCGACCGCGTCCAACCCTCTGTTGCCAATATCACCCACTAACATCCAATGCCTACATCCGTCCGTATCCCCACACCCCTCCGTAAACTCACCCGAGAAGAAGAAGTCGTTTCTGCCGAAGGCGCGACGGTTTCTGAGATTCTCGCCAGTCTGGACAAATCTTATCCCGGCCTCGCTGAGCGCATCTGTGATGAACAGGGAAACATCCGTCGCTTCGTCAACGTCTTTCTGAACGACGAGGACATTCGCTTTCTCAACGATAAGAATACCACCGTGAAGGAAGGCGACGAAATCAGCATTGTGCCCGCCATCGCTGGCGGATAGTTCAGCGGCCATTGCAGTGGCTCAAAATACGGTTCTAGCTTCTTGGCGTCCTTTGTGCTTTTTGTGGAAACTAGATCGAGCCTATGAGCCTTACCGACGACCAGAAAGCTGCCATCTCAAAGTGGATCGAAGCGGGTGCAACTCTTTCCGAAATCCAGAAGCGTTTGAAGGAGGAGTTTCAGATCTCGCTTACCTACCTGGAGACTCGTCTTCTTGCCGACGACCTTAAACTCGCTATCAAGGAACAGGAGCGTCCGCGCGAAGCGCCGCCACTGCCTGCTGCCGAACCTGAGAAACCCGCCTCGGCCGGCAAAGTTTCCGTGTCGATCGATCAGATCACGCGACCAGGTGCAATGATCAGCGGGCGGGTAACCTTTTCTGATGGTCAGAAAGCAGAATGGTACCTTGATCAGAGCGGGCGACTGGGACTCAATGCCAGCACCCCCGGCTACCGACCGAGCAAGCAGGACGTGATGGACTTCCAAACGGAGCTCGAAAGGCTCGCCCAAAGGCACGGACTTTAACTCGTCCGCTCCAGCATATTTCTCCTGAGGGCCTTCGAGAATGCGCGTTCTTTTTCTGGACTGCTTCTCCGGCATCAGTGGGGACATGATGGTCGGAGCTCTACGGGACCTTGGCGTTGAAGAAGGCGCTTTTCGCTCTGCAGTCGACTCGCTTGGAGTTGGCGGAAAAATTCACTTCCACCGCGGCTCCCGCCGAGGGATCTCCGGGTGGAAGTTTGAGGCCCAAGCGGATGACCATTCCCATGATGATCACCACGAGCACAGCCACGGACGAAACTTCCGTCAAATTCGCGCTTTGCTTGAGGAGAGTCCACTGAGCAGTTTCGTCAAGGCGAGAAGCACTGCCGTATTCCAACGGCTGGCTGTCGCGGAAAGCAAGATTCATGGCATTGCGCAAGAGAACGTCCAGTTTCACGAAATTGGCGCTTTCGATTCTCTTGCCGACATTGTCGCAGCCTGCGCCGGGATCGAAGCTCTGGCTGTCGAGCGGGTACTGGCCTCAAGCCTTCTCGACGGGACTGGTTGGACCGATTGCGCTCACGGCCGCTTTCCCGTGCCCGCGCCCGCCACGCTTGAAATTCTCTCCGGCCTCCCAGTGCGGCAGATCGAGGAGAGCCACGAACTTATCACCCCGACTGGCGCCGCGTTGCTCGCCGAGTTCTCCTCCGCTTTCGGTCCCTTCCCTGAGATGAAGATTGAAAAAATCGGTTACGGACTTGGAACTCGCGACAGCGCACCACGCCCGAATGTTCTTCGCGCGGTGCTGGGCGAGTCCAACGAGGCCGCCGATGCTGACGCGGACGAGATCATCCAAATTGAGACGAACCTCGATGACTTGAGTCCAGAGTTAGCAGCAGCCGCAATGGAACGCTTGTTTGCTGCGGGCGCCCTCGATGCTTTTTTTACCGCCGCCCAGATGAAGAAAGGCCGTCCAGGGTTTGTCCTCACCGTGCTTTCCACCGAGGAGAAGTGGCCTGAACTCGCGCGCATCGTTCTGACGGCAACCACCGCGTTTGGCGTGCGCATGCACCGCGCACGGCGGTTGAAGCTCAAGCGGGAGTTTCGCGTCAACGAGACGGCCTTCGGCCCGGTGCGCATCAAGCTGGGTCTTTTGGGGGACGAAATTGTGCAGGCAGTGCCTGAATACGAATCCTGCCTGCAAGTTGCCACGCGCGCTGACGTCAGCGTTCGAGATGTCTACCTCGCCGCCTTGACCGGCGCTCCGCAGAAGGCGAAGAGCACGCGTTCCCTCTGATCTTCGAGAGAGGCATACGTTAACGCAGGCGCATTGTTTCACCGGCGGGCTGCGCGGGCCTATTTACTAATACTCGGTCTGTTCGGGCGATTATTCTTGCCGCTCCTGCGTTAGATTCCTAAGCTAATGGGCCAAATCCCGAGCGGATGAAGGGCCTGGTCAACGTCTTCGTCTCAATGCTTCGGTTCGGCCGAGGCTTGGTCGAGAAAGTTCTGCCGCCACGCGAGTGGACGGTGCCGGTGATTCTCACGGCGGGAACTTTCTGCGGGCTGGGGATTGCGATCTTGCACATTTCCAACGCGACTTCGTATCTCTCCGATGATCCACGTGCGTGCCTGAACTGTCATATCATGGCGCCGCAGTATGCCACTTGGCAGCGTGGCAGCCATGCGCGGGTCGCGACATGTAACGATTGTCACGTGCCGCACGACAATATTTTTCGCAAGTATTTCTTCAAAGCCATGGACGGCTCGCGCCACGCCTTTATGTTTACATTTCACCTCGAACCTCAGGTGATTCGCGTGCACGAACCCGGGATCCGCGTGATCCAGGAAAATTGCATGCATTGCCACGAGGATCTGCTGCGGGATACCCGCCTTTCCACAACAACAGGAGCAATGGCCCTTCACGGGGAAGGGCGGCTTTGCTGGGATTGCCACCGCGAAACACCGCATGGAAGCGTGAACAGCCTCGCTTCGGTACCGCACGCGCGTGTCCCCTTTGTGAATCCCGTGGTGCCTGATTGGTTAGCCACTTTCCTGGAAAAAAGGCGAACTCCCGGACCGGAACGCGATTCCGGTCCCACAACGAAGCAATAAACACTATGAGACCCATCTCTGAAATCGTCAGCGAGAGACCTTGGGTGGGCTGGGCGCTGTTCATCGGCACGTTGGTGGCGGTGTTCTTAATCGGCCTGCTGGGCGCCTCAATCATCGAGCGGCGGCAGGAGGCGTTCATCACCCAACAGGTCAAACCCCTCCCTGAATGGGAACCGCGCAATGAAGTTTGGGGGCAGAATTTCCCCCGGGAATTCGAGCGATACGAGATGACTGCGAAGACCGATTTCTTCAGCAGATACGGTGGCTCGGGCAAAATCGATCTGCTGGAAAGAAATCCGCAGATGGTCGTCATGTGGGCCGGCTATGCCTTTTCGCGCGAGTACCTGCAGGCGCGCGGGCACTACCACGCGATCACAGATATTCGTGACACATTGCGCACGATGGTTCCTCAGCCGGGCACGTGCTGGACGTGCAAGAGTACCGACGTCCCGCGGGTGATGAATGAGATTGGAGTCGCGGAGTTCTACAAGAAAACATGGAAGGAGCTTGGACCGCAGGTAGTGAACCATATCGGCTGCCAGGATTGCCACGACCCCAAGACAATGAACCTCCGCATCACTCGGCCCGCTCTGGCCGAGGCGTGGCAGCGTCAAGGGCTCGACATCACAAAGGCCTCACACCAGGAGATGCGCTCACTTGTCTGCGCCCAATGCCACGTGGAATACTATTTCAAAGGCGAGGACAAATATCTCACCTTCCCCTGGGACAAGGGCTTTTCGGCTGAGCAGATGGAAGCCTATTACGATGAGGTCGGCCACGTCGACTGGGTGCACGCCTTCAGCAAAGCTCCGATGCTCAAGGCGCAGCATCCCGATTACGAAGCCTACCGCACCGGCATCCACGCAGAGCGAGGCGTCTCGTGCGCGGATTGTCACATGCCCTATCGCAACGAGGGCGGCGTTAAATTCACCGATCATCACATCAGTTCCCCGCTTCAGAATATCGCGAACTCGTGCGGAGTTTGTCATCGGGAGAAAGAGGAGACGCTGCGACAGAACGTCTACGCCCGTCAGGATCGTATCGACCAGCTCCGGCGCCTGGCTGAGGACAGCATTACCAAAGCGCACATCGAGGCGAAGGCGGCTTGGGACGCGGGCGCGACCGAGGCGGAAATGAAGCCGGCCCTGCAATTGATTCGTCAAGCCCAATGGCGTTGGGACTGGGTTGCCGCCCACAACGGCATGGGCTTCCATTCGCCACAAGAATGCGCGCGCGTGCTTGGCACGTCCATCGACCGAGCCGGCCTTGCGCGGCTGCAAATCAACCGCATTCTGATGGCGCACGGCGTGACGGACCCAGTGCCAATACCCGATCTCTCGACCAAGGAAAAAGCGCAGGCCTACATCGGCCTCGATATGGCTAAGCTGAATCAGGAAAAGGAGGAATTCCTGCGCACAGTGATTCCGCAGTGGGATAAGGAAGCGGCTGAGCGCCAGGCAGCAATGGGCAAGGCGCCAGTGAAGGAAAAGAAAGAAGGGCAGAATTAGTTCCGCCATCGGTTCTTGCAGGGAATCTGCGGCGAGGGTGCGACGAGCGTTTGACCAGCTGCACTTTGTTGACCACCGGTCCTAAGCGTCCTGATTATCCTTCACGGTCATCACCCGGAGCGGTTCTCCGGGCGGAGCGGTTCGAAGTATTTTTCGCTTACGTTAGCTACTCCTGGCAGTGTTTTTCCTTCGAGCAGCTCGAGGGAAGCTCCACCGCCGGTGGAAGCGTGGGCTCACCCTTGTCGATCACCTTGAATTTCTTTGCGGCGGTGGCGGTGTCGCCGCCACCAACGACCGAGATGGCTCCGGCAGCCGTGGCTGCCGCGATGGCCTCGGCCATGCCCTTTGTGCTTCGGCGAAGCGCTCGAATTCAAAGACCCCGGGAGGTCCGTTCCAGACGATGGTTTTCGCCCGCCCAATGACCTCGGCGAAGAGCTTCCGGCTCTTATGACCGACGTCAAGCCCCGTCCAGCCGGCCGGTATCCCCGCCTTGTCCTCGACCACCTGAGTCTTGGCCTCGGCGGTGAATTTGTCCCCGCAGACAAAGTCGATCGGAAGATGGATCTTCACCCCTTTGGCTTTCGCCTTCTCCATCAATTCCCAACGATCTTGGCCCCTTCGGGATCAAAGAGACTCTCGCCAATCTCCATGCCCTCGAGCACCTTCTTAAAGGTAAAGGTCAACCCCCCGCCGATGATGAGTTCGTCAGCTCTGTCCAGAAGGTTGCGGATGAGGGGAATCTTGTCGGCGACCTTCGCGCCGCCCAGAATAGCGAGCACGGGACGTTTCGGCTTCTCCAACACGGAGGCAAAGGCCTCCAGCTCCTTCTGCATGAGAAAGCCCGCTAGGCGCTGCAGGACATCGTCCTGGATAATTCGTTCCGAGAGATTCTCGTAAAACAGATCGGCTTCCTGCTCATAGACGTCGAGTTGCAAATAACCAATTTGCTCAGACTTCAGTCCCTCGATCACCGCCCGGCATCGACGAGCGCTCCGCGGCTCGTGTTGATGATCATGACGCCTTTTTTCATTTTCGCGATGCTTTGGCTATCGATGAGGTGAAAGGTCTGGGGCGTCAGCGGGCAATGCAGACTGATGATGTCAGACTCCAAAAACAAAGTGTCCAGTTCAACATACTTTCCTCCGCCCTCAGTGAAGGCGGGATTCGGGCAAAGATCGTGACCCACAATTTTCACGCCAAAGCCGGAGAACAGCCCGCCCAGAATGCGACCAATTTTTCCAGTGCCAACAATGCCCAGTGTCTTTCCATGGAGATCAAAGCCTAGAAGACCGTCGATGGAGAGGTTGCCGTCGCGAACCCGATTGTAGGCACGATGGATACGGCGGTTGAGAGCCATGACGAGAGTCAACGCGATATGACGTGAGTTTCTCGTTGGAGAACGAGGGCGCAGACTTCATCTCCCGTGCGGCAGCCAAGGGCGCTCTGGAATGCTTAACGATTAACGGGGTACCATTTCAGATGCAGATCAACCTGCGAGCAGGATGACGAGCATTTGTGCGACGATGATGCGCAGAAGCATGGTCAGCGGATAGACGGAGGCGTAGGAGATCGCCGGCGCATCCGAACCTGAGATCGTATTGGCAAAGGCGAGCGCAGGGGGATCCGTCATGCTGCCGGCTTGCAAGCCAAGGATGGTCATGTAGTTCAGCTTGAGCACGGCCCTGCCAAAGATCCCGACTGCGAGTATCGGAACGACGGTAATGAAGGCTCCACAAATCAACCAAAGTAGACCGCTGGGCGACAAAAGGGTATTGAGGAACTGCGCACCCGATTTTAGCCCGATGCACGCGAGGAAGAGGATAATGCCAAGTTCCCGCAAAGCGTAATTGACGTTACCCGGCATGTACCAAACGAGACGCCCAATATTGCCGACGCGTGCAAGCAGGATAGCGAGGATGAGCGGGCCCCCTGCAAGACCGAGGCGCACCGGCACCGGCAACCCAGGCATGGCGATGGGAAGCGAACCGGCAATGATGCCCAGCACAATGCCAAAGAACATCGGAATGAAATTTGTTTCAGCGAGGTGCTTGGGCGAATTTCCGAGCCCGGCCGCAACCTCCTCAAGGGCGCGTGCGTCGCCGACGATGATAAGAACGTCGCCAAACTGCAGGCGTACATCCGCGGTGGCTATCATCTCAACACCTCCCCGCCGCAGCCGAGTCACCGACACGCCATACTTCGCTTCGAAGCCAAGCTGGCGCACGGATTTGCCCAGCACCGGTTTATTCGTCACGATTACGCGTTTGTAAGTGACCTGTCCGGGGGCCTTCATCAGATCCTCGTCGCTGCGAGTTCCAACGATACGCTGGAAGCTCTCCAAATGAGGCGCCGTGCCCACGGCGAGCAGCGTGTCTCCCGTATGGATTACCGAGGCGCTGGTGGCAACATGCACTTCCGACTCGTCGCGCCCCTTCAAGCGGGACACGGTTACGCCGGTTTCATGCAGCCCAGGGATTGCGTCGACCCGCAAGCCGTCAAGGTTCGGATTTTCGACACGCAAATTCAACCGTTCGATTGGCTGGCTACCGGTGCCTTGTGATTTTTCGAACTTTCCCAGCTCCTCCTTTACATCGATGCGAAAAAAAACGCGCACGAGAATCATGCTGACGATAATTCCGACAATACCGAGCGGGTAAGCTACGGCGTAGGCGAAAGCAGGAACGCCCGAAAGCGCTTCATCCACGTTCATCCCAAGCAAGGTTTGTTGGGCCGCGCCGAGCGAGGGCGTGTTGGTCGTTGCCCCGGAGAACAAGCCCGCCGCCGCCCCGAATGCGATTCCGAAAATTTTGGCTAAGATCGCTGTAAGGACCCCGCCCCCGATCACGATCACCGCCGCAAGGGCATTGAGCACCAACCCCTGATCCCTCAGCGAAGCAACGAAACCGGGACCGATTTGCAAGCCGATGGTGAAGACGAAAAGGATGAGCCCGAACTCCCGGAGAAACTCCAGCGTATGATGTTCCAGGTGAAAACCGAAGTGACCAAAGATTAACCCGGCAAACAAAACCCCGGTCACGCCGAGTCCCACTCCGCGAATTTTGATACTCGCGAAACCTAGCCCCACGACGGCGACTAGTGAGATCAGAAGTATCGAATAGGCGACCGGATTAGCGGTCGCGTAATTCTCAAACCATTTCATCCAGTTTCCTCGTTGTAGCAGCTAGACAACCGCTGGTGAAAGGCTCCCGTGCAAAAAACGACAGCTTGCGCCTTGAATGGCCAAACAGTCCATCTTGCATTCCGGCTAGCACCTTTCTCCGTTCAATCAAATTATGCGCAGCCTGAAAATGATAGTTTATCGTTGAACGCATCATGCGACGACCTGGATTTTTCCGTCGAGAGGGTTTGATCACAAGCGTGAAATACAAGTCGGTCGAAGCAAACGGACCCTGAGCTTCCACTCATGACAAGCAAAAAGAGGTGTGTGGTTGTCGATGAGCGGTAGCTTGACGGATGGATCCGATCGCCGCTGCGCATTCTTTGCCCGAAACCAAGCAAAAATTGCGCCAATGCACGGCCGCGGCGGATTCGAGGATGCAAGGCCTGGCAAGAAGCGCTAAACGTTGGACAATTGATGTGCATCGCAGTAAGCACGCTTGTGGAAGGATGATGCCGCGATGAATGTAATGACTGAGCTTCTACCAACGAAGACCGGAGCGCCCCTCACCCGGAATAAGACGCTGCTCTCCTGGGTCAACCAACTGCAAGAGCTTTGCCAGCCGGAGAGCGTCCACTGGTGCGACGGTTCCCAGGAAGAATACGACCGGCTTTGCCAGCAAATGGTTCAAGCCGGCACTTTCATCCGGCTGAATCCCGAAAAGATCTTCATGCCCCGCAAACGGGGCTCCACGCGGGATGAAAATTGTGATAGGATGAACGGGTCGCCGCGTGTTGGACGAACGCCGGAAAGCGATTTGGTGCGGTAAGCCCGACGAAAAGATTGGCGTGGCAGTCTTTCATGCACCGCACAGTGCGAGAAGCGCCGAGATAACTTTGGCGTGGAAACGCGAGGGTTAGAGTATCCTGACGGAGACCGCCTCTGGCATGCGGGGGCAGTCACAGAAGGAGAATACCGCGCATGAAAGTTGAACATCGTTATTGTGCGGGCCTCGACGTGCATAAGCGCACGGTGGTGGCCTGCGTTCTCAAGGGCGAGCTGGGCCAGGAGCCGGTGAGCGAAACCAAGAGCTTTGGCACCACCACGGCCGAGGTGATGGAGATGCTTGAGTGGCTCAAAGAGCAGGGGGCCACCCATGTGGCCATGGAAGCCACGGGCAACTACTGGATGCCGATCTATAATCTGCTGGAGGGCCACTTCGAGTTGATCGTCGCCAACGCCGCTCATATGAAAGCGGTGCCGGGAAGAAAGACCGATGTCCAGGACGCTGAATGGATCGCTGATTTGCTGCGCCACGGGCTTCTGCGCGCCAGCTTCATTCCCAGCCGGCAGCAGCGTGACTTGCGGGAGCTCACCCGCCATCGCAGTAGCCTTGCTGCCAAACGCGGCCAGGCGGCCAACGAACTGCAGAAGGCCCTGGAGAGCGCCAACATCAAACTTCAAAGTGTGGTCACCGACATCACGGGTGTCTCGGCCACTGAGATGCTGGCAGAGATGCTTGCTGGAAATAAAGATCCCAAGCAGTTGGCGCAGTTGGCCAAGCGGCGGCTGCGTTGCAAAATCCCACAATTGGAGAAAGCCCTCAGCGGCAATCTGCGCTCCCACCACAAACTCATTATCGAACAGTTGCTGGCCGACATCGGACTCTTTGCTGTTCAGATTGCGGAATTGGACGCGCACCTTGAAGCCCTGCTCCACAAAGACGATGATGACATCAACCGTCTGGATGGCACTCCAGGGATCAACCGACGGGTGGCCGAAGTCATCATCGCGGAGGCCGGCACCGAGATGGAGCGCTTTCCCACTGAGCATCACTTTGCTTCCTGGATCGGAATCTGTCCGGGCCAAAACGAAAGCGCCGGCAAACGCAAAAGCGGCAAAACTCGCAAAGGCAACCGTTCTCTGCGTGCCGCCCTGGTGGAGGCGGCGCATGGCGCCATACGCAAGAAAGAGAGTTACTACGGCGCTCAATACCGGCGCATCGCGGCACGACGCGGTAAAAAGAAGGCGATCATTGCCGTCGCCCATTCTCTGGCCATCGCTATCTACCGTATCCTCAAATCCAAAACCTCTTATCGTGAACTTGGAGCGGACTTCTTCGACAAACTCAATCCTCTCAAAGTGCTCTACCGCCTCACCAAGCGCATCGAGAACCTTGGCTATAATGTCCAGATCGCTCCCATGCCCCAAGCGGCATAGATCGAGGCGGCTTCGCCGCGCAAATTTCTATCAGCTCGCACCGCGCGAATTTTCGGGTTAGCGTCCGAACAGTTACCTCGCCCTTTCCGACCCGACGGATGTGGCGCGCGTGGAGGACCGCACGTTTATTTGCAGCAAGCGCAAGCGCGATGCCGGCCCGACTAACAATTGGAGCGCCCCGGCCGAGATGCGCAAGACACTCAATGGTCTTTTTACCGGCTGCATGCGTGGTCGCACGATGTATGTGGTTCCTTTCAGTATGGGGCCGCTTGGCTCATCGATCTCGCATATCGGAGTGGAAATCTCTGACTCGCCCTATGTGGCCGTGAACATGCGGATCATGACACGGATGGGCCTCCCTGTGCTGGATGTCCTCGGAGATGAGGGAGAGTTCGTGCCGTGCGTGCATTCAGTTGGCGCACCGCTGGCCCCTGGTGAACAAGATGTCGCCTGGCCCTGCAATAAGCAGACGAAATACATCGTCCATTTTCCGGAGACGCGGGAAATCTGGAGCTATGGCAGCGGCTACGGCGGCAATGCTTTGCTGGGCAAAAAATGCTTTGCGCTGCGCATAGCGTCGTGCATGGCGCGAGACGAAGGCTGGATGGCCGAACACATGTTAATCGTCGGCGTTGAATCGCCCGAGGGCAGGAAAAGTTATGTGGCAGCTGCCTTTCCAAGCGCCTGCGGCAAGACAAACTTCGCCATGTTGATTCCGCCGCCAGTCTTCAAGGGCTGGAAAGTCACGACAATCGGCGACGACATCGCCTGGATCAAACCCGGCTCGGATGGACGGCTCTACGCGATCAATCCTGAGGCAGGTTATTTTGGCGTCGCCCCCGGCACTTCGGAGAAGTCTAATGCCAATGCGCTGCTTTGCTGCCGCCAGGACACGATCTTCACGAACGTCGCCTTGACTGAAGACGGCGATATTTGGTGGGAAGGTCTCACCGAGGAGCCGCCCGCAAAGCTCACCGATTGGACCGGCAAAGAGTGGACGCCGGGTTGCGGACGCCCCGCGGCGCACGCGAACGCCCGCTTCACGGCGCCGATGGCGAACAACCCGGTGCTCGACGAGAAAGCCGACGATCCTGACGGAGTGCCCATCAGCGCCTTCGTTTTCGGCGGTCGCCGGGCGACAACAATGCCGCTGGTCTTCCAGGCATTCAATTGGATGCACGGCGCCTATCTCGGGGCGACGATGGGTTCGGAAATGACAGCCGCCGCGGCGGGCGCGCTAGGTCAGGTACGCCGCGATCCTTTCGCGATGCTTCCATTCGCCGGCTACAACATGGGCGAGTATTTTGCCCACTGGCTCGAGATGCGAAAGGAGCTCACCCGGCCCCCGAAGATTTTTCACGTAAACTGGTTTCGGAAAGACGAGAACGGCAAATTCCTATGGCCCGGTTTCGGCGACAACATGCGCGTGCTGAAGTGGATCATCGATCGATGCCACGGCTCAGTTTACGCGGAGGAAACACCGCTCGGCTGGATGCCCAATCCGGAAGACATCGACATCACTGGACTCGAGAACTATGATGCCCCCACTTTGCGCAAAGCGCTGGCCATTGATGTCCAGGGCTGGAAACGCGAGGTGATGCTGCAGGACGAACTTTTCATTAATCTTCACGCCGATCTGCCGAAAGAATTGTTGTTCCAGCGCGAACTGCTCATCTCGCGCCTGTAAGATCGTCCGTCATTTCCGGAACCTCCCAAGGTCAAGTCATCTCCATCGGATAGCGCGCCAACACGCCCCGGTGAGTAAGGATTTTGCCGATCGCGCGCTACGGAAGATCAGGGTTTTGTCTGAGCGCGTAGGCTTAAAAGGATCAATTCCCGCAGTGGCGCTCGACTCTTGTCGACCGCGCCCGGACAACTTTTCGGCGAATCGCTTTGCCGATTACGGTAGCTTCGCAGCGTGCGCGGCTTGCTCATCATGGGACATGAACTCGTTCCGACAGATCCATCTTCGGCTGCGTCTATGCGGCAGCGGACTGCCAGCACGAGAGCGATGGCGGCGGCGGAGATAAGTCGCGCAGTGAAGTAATTAGTTGCTCTGGTGCGCGCGTGGACGGCTTGCGGGCGTCGCGGGTATGAGCGGATAAGGAATTTCCTTATGGCTTCTAATTGCCGCATCTCAATTCACGGATGGGGTTGCGCCCAGTTTTCCGCGAACGGCGCTTCGCATAAATTGTCTTCATGTCAGCAACATTCGCAAAGCCCCACGGAAATGGCACCGCAGACGCGAGCGGTTCCCCTAGGCGGAGCAGAAAGCCGAACACGATCAAATCACATTGACGATAAACGACGACGGCGCAGGATTTTCGCAGTCAAGAAAAAGACTCGGTGGCATGGGGCTGCGCATCATGAGCTATCGTGCCGGCGTGATTGGCGGATCGCTCGAGGTCCGGCGGGCCCCCGGCAAGGGCACGCTCGTTAGATGCGATTTTCGACAACCACCGACCCCCGCGATCTGATGAGCGCTGCGAAACAAGAGTCCGTTGAAAAAAAGCGCATTCTTGTGGTCGATGACCACCCAATGATGCGCGAAGGGGTGATAAGTCTCATCGGATATCAAACGGATCTCGAAGTCTGCGGTGAAGCCGAAACGGCGGAGGCGCTGGAGAAAATCGACTCCTTGAAGCCGGACGCCGTCCTTGCAGACGTCACACTTCCCGGGAAAAGCGGCCTCGAGCTGGTGAAAGACGTCGCGGTGATGCACCCCGGCGTCGAGACCCTCGTCCTCTCGATGCATGACGAAAGTGTTTACGCCGAACGCGTGCTCCGCGCGGGCGGACGCGGCTACATCATGAAAAAAGAAGGCGGCAAACGCATCCTTGCGGCGATTCGCAAAGTGCTCGCGGGAGAAATCGCGTCAGCGAGAAGATGTCGGCGAAAATTTTGCAGATATTCTCGGGACGCCGCGATGACCCCGCATTCGCCGATCGAACAACTGAGCGATCGCGAGTTCGAAGTTTTTCAACTTATCGGCTCCGGCAAGAGCACGCGCCAGATGGCCGAAGAGCTGCACCTTAGCGCAAAAACCGTCGAAGTTCACCGAGCGCACATCAAAGAAAGGCTTCAAATCAAAACTGCCCCCGAGCTGATCTCTTATGCCGCGCGCTGGGGAGGAAGTCACGGCGCCGGCAGCGTAGGATAGGAAAATCGCCTCTTTAGCACCAAACCTGGCTCCGCATGCGCGAGCAAGCAGTGTTGAACTATACCGAGTTGGTTGCTGCTGAGTCGACTTTGGGACGTGGCACAAACGCCAAGGCCATGATGGCGAGTTGGCTCAGCACGAACGCTCCAAGCCAGAATGACGCGCCGTCCATAAATCCATAGGAATGAAGCCCGACGCCAAGCATGTTGACGCCAAACCACGAAAAGCTTGTGATCACGTTTCCGAAAACCACGCACGCCAGCAAGACGCGGTCACTGACCAGCCGGCCCCAGCGAAGGTGGAGCAGCACGGCGTTCCACAGTACAATGAGCAACGCGCCGTTTTCCTTTGGATCCCAACCCCAGAAGCGTCCCCACGATTGATCGGCCCATATGCCGCCAAGGATAGTGCCGACGAAACTGAAGAGGAGCGCAAAGCACGTTACGCCATAAACGCTGTCCACGTTGTTGAACCCGCGGACCAATCCCATTGCGGCGAGCGCGCCTGCCAGGAAGGTGGCGGAATATCCAATCGTGATCACGACAACGTGTGTCGCCAGCCAAAAGTTCGAATCGAGCACGGCGCGCATGACCTCGACCGTATCGCCGTCCGCGCCGAGATTCAGCGCGATCACTAAGGTGAGAAAACCGATTATTGCCGCCA
>CAVUTD010000001.1:0-61287 GCA_963744345.1 uncultured Verrucomicrobiae bacterium | reverse complement strand
ACTTCGCGCGCCTCACCGACGGCTCCATCGCCTACGACCCACATCTTCAATCAGCAGGCTGGCACCCACCCATTAAAATACTTGAAAAAATTTGCGCCTATTTGCACGAGAAGCCTGACCCGCCGATGCAAGAGAGCCGCAGGACGACCTGATCATGGCGCTGTTGGGCTCGGCGAGGTGGGCGACGGCTTGAGAAACGGGGCGAACAAGTCCATCGGGATCGGCAAGAACGTTGTCGTATTATGCTCACCGGAGATCTCCTTCATTGTCTGTAGGTAGCGCAATTGCAACGCGATCGGCTGCCCAGATATCATTGCAGCCGCCTGCACCAGCTTTTCCGCGGCTTGAAACTCGCCCTCCGCGTTGATGATCTTCGCGCGGCGTTCGCGCTCAGTCTCAGCTTGGTTAGCCATGGCACGCTTCATTGTATCAGGCAGCATCACGTCCTTGACTTCAACGGCCGTGACCTTTATTCCCCAAGGTTCGGTTTGACGGTCGATAATCTCCTGGAGGCGCTGGTTGATTTTTTCGCGCTGTGAAAGCAACTCGTCCAATTCGGCCTGCCCAATAACACTGCGCAAGGTGGTTTGAGCGATCAGCGAAGTCGCTTTCAGGAAGTTCTCCACTTTGATGATGGCAGCCTCCGGGTCCAGCACACGAAAATAGACCACAGCGTCCACGGTGACGGGCACATTGTCACGAGTCATCATTTCCTGTTGGGGGACATTGATCGTGACTACGCGCAAGTCCACTTTCACAATGCGATCCACGATGGGGATGAGAAGGATTAATCCGGGTCCCTTGGCCCGTAGCAATTTACCCAGCCGGAAAATCACGCCTCGCTCGTATTCGCGAAGAATGCGAATCATTTGCGAAAGTATGATTGCTCCAAGGACGATGAGCGGGAGCGCCCACATGATCAGTCCTGCGAATGTTTCTAATGATTGCATGTGTTAGTTCTCCTTATGTCTTTGGCCTTACTTTCAGCGTCAATCCTAACACGGCGGAAACCTCCACAGGCTTCCCCTGCTCGACCGGCGTGTCGCTCACCGCGTTCCAGTATTCACCTTCAACGAAAACTTTTCCGCCGGCCGCGTCGATCGGCGTGAACGCCGCTACTGTCTTGCCGACCATCGTCTCCTTACCGGCCTTTATCGGCAAGAACTGCGCTCGTAATCCCTTGCCCATAATGAATGCGAAGAACAGCGCGGTGATGATCGTTGCCGGAATAATGTAAGCAAGCGACAGGCGAAACAGAGGATCGTCTCGGTTAAACAACATCAGCGAACCGATCAAAAACGCTACTATCCCACCCACCGTCAAGACGCCGTGCGTCGGCGCGAACACGTCGAAGACGAACAGCGCAAACGCGAGCCCGATCAAGAGCAAGCCCGTCACATTGATCGGCAGAATTGCTGCCATGTAGAGGACAAGCACCAGCGCAATCGCGCCCACCACGCCAGGCAGGATTGCGCCGGGGGTGCTGATTTCGCCCATGATTCCGTAGATCGCCACGAGCATCAGGACGAACATCACCTCGGGCCGCCACAGTAATTGAAAGATTTTCTCACTCGCGGATGTCGCGATCTCCATGACCTCGACACCAGCAGTCTTGAGTTCCTTGCCCTCGACCACGCGCCCATTCAACTGCTGTTGCAAATCCGACAAATCCTTCGCGATAATCTCGATCACTTTCAATTCAAGCGCCTTGTCCACCGGGATCGACGCGCTCTCGCGCACGGCTGACCGCGCCCATTCGACGTTGCGATTGCGTTTCGCCGCAATCGCTTCGATGTAGCTGACGGCAAAATTTTCCAGCTTTTGTTTCATGGTGTCATCTGGTTTCTGCCCATTTCCCCTCGGGATGCTCCCGCCGATCGTCACCGGATGCGCCGCACCAATTGTGGTCGCCGGCGCCATCGCGGCGACGCTCGCCGCGAGCGTGATGAAGCAGCCGGCACTCGTCGCAGTCGCACCTATCGGGGCGACATAGACGACGACCGGAACCGGCGACGCCAATAATTGCTGGACGATGAGTTGCGTTGAATCTAGCAGTCCGCCGGGCGTGTTAAGTTGAATGATCAGGCATTGGGCGTTCTGCGACTGCGCTTCGCTAATACTACGCGAAATGTAACTCGCCGTGGCGGGACCGATCGCGCCGTTGATTTTGATGAGGCAAACTTTTTCCCCAGAAGCGCACGCCAGAAAAATTGTGAACCACAAAGCTAAGCATGTAACCGTAGCTTTCATACCACCTCAGACTACTTAAGATTATCACGCTCTCGTCGACCCAGCAAATTTCCGCCCAGCATAGAGGAAGCGGAAGGAAGCAACGCCGCTGGAGCCGCCAGGGCGTTCGACTGGCGAAGCTACGCGCTGACAATAACGATCACGTCCGTGACCGGCTCTTCTATTTAGCTGTCTTGCAAGATTTGACACAAGATTCTAAATTATTTTGGTTAGAAAAATGATTCGCGATCATCTTGTGCCGGCTGTTAAGGAGGTATTCTCGAATCTTCCGTTTAAGATTTCACCTACTTCAAATCCTATTATTTCGCTTTCTTCCAGTTTGGCCGAAATCGGCGATCTGCACATATATGATGATGGAGACCAGGCGACGGTTATCATTACTGGGATTACGCATGGAGATTTTGGTGTCCATGACGAAAATCTCAACACAGAAGAGAAGGAACAAATTATTACAGAAGACGTGATCAGTTTTCTCGTGACACTATTTTCCGATCGCGTTGTTCTCTACCGAACTTCCTCAAAAGGCATTGGCGGCTGGACCGTTATTGAACAGGGCGTCAAGGACATTGAGTTCGTAGCTGGGCGAGAGTATTTTGTCTGGTCTGGCCCCATAACACCGCCTAAAGCGTAAGGGACTCTCAACTATCGGATGTGACGTTTTAATGTCGCGGACTTCAATCCATTGCATTCTACGACGTATGTTCCCTTGGCTTGGTATCCATTTGTTGGAATTCGACGGCGACTAGCCCGCAGAGATGCTTAAACAGCAAATCACACGAACCGACCGCTGCTCCCGGGCACCGATTTATCTGTAATGCTGTCGAGCGTTGCCATCGCACGCTCGCCGTCTTCTTCATACTCATTTTCTTTGGGCACCTGCCCGCGATCGTCACCGGGCTGGCGATCACTTTGAAGCATCTCAGGAAGCTTGTCTCGGGCAGGACCAAGGTGACAATGCCAGCATCCCGAACAGCGCTGGGACTCCCATCTTCCCCGATGGTTATCGCGGCGCTCCGGCATTGGTTAGGACGAACACGGCAAGGTTTTCGCCGTTTTGCGGGTCCGCTCACAAAACGGAAAAAATCGTACGTTTAGCTCCAAATTCTGAAAGAACAGGATGATCAGGGTGCCACGTGAGGGCTTCGCCGCAGGCCCTCTTGTCAACGCTGCGTCTCGCAATTCGTGATACACTACGCAGGCGCGTCGGCTCGGGCCAGTCTGTTTTATATTCGCTTCCTGTTGAGGACGTTATCTTACTGCTGGCGCAGTCTCCCAGCGCACTAGCGTACGATTTATTCCGTTTCGTGAGGTTGAAGCATATAGTGACGGCGCGATCTAGCAGGCCGCCCACGCCGCGGCCAATCTCTGAAACGGATTTGCATCGGACCTGATCGAGACGTGCTCCAGCGGTCCTGTCCAAGTCCACGATTCTGCGATAGGGTGTAAAAGCGGCCCAGCCATGGACATGAGTTCTCATTCCACGTCGACCGCAAGTCGAGAAGCGGCGCTTCTCGAGCTCGCGCTCGAACTGTCGCGGGAGCTTCATCCCCAGAGGAAAACGCGCGCGCTGACGCCCGACAGCTCGATCGAGCGCGAGGCGGGGCTGGACTCGCTGGCGCGCGTGGAGCTGCTGCTTCGCGCGGAGAAGCGGCTGGGAGTTCGGCTGCCGGATCACGCGGTTTTGTCGGCGGAGTCGTTTCGGGACCTGGTCGCCGCGGTCGAGGAGGCGCCCGCGTGGAAGCCAACCTCGGCGTCGGCGCCCGCGCCCGAGTCGGGGGCGACCGCGGAGGAGGAGTGGCCGGAATCGGCGAAGACGCTGGTCGAAGCGCTGGAGTGGCACACGCAGCGGCATCCGGACCGGCCGCAAATTCAGTATCTCGCAGATGGCGAAACCCCGGAGGCCATCACGTACGGCGAGCTATCGGCGGGCGCGCGGAGGATGGCCGCGGGGCTGCGCGCACTCGACGTCGAACCGGGCCGGCCTGTGGCGATCATGCTCCCCTCGGGACGTCCGTACTTCGAGACATTCCTGGGGACTCTAATGGCGTCCTGCGTGGCGGTGCCTCTCTATCCGCCGACGCGCATTCAGCGACTTGAGGAGCACGTTCGCCGGCAGGCGCGCATTATGGCCAACGCGCAGGCCGCGGTGCTCGTGACCTTCGAGGAGGTGAAGAAGATCGGCGGGCTGCTGAAGTCGCTTCTGCCCGACCTCCGAGCCATCGTGACTCCTGCCGAGCTGGCGTCTGAGCCCGGCGGCGAACGCCTGCGGGCGCGCGGCGGCGATCTGGCGTTCCTGCAGTACACTTCGGGAAGCACCGGCGAGCCGAAGGGGGTCATGCTCACGCATGCGAACCTCCTCGCGAATATCCATGCGATGATCCGCGGCTGCGCGGCGACGCCCGCGGACACGGTTGTGAGCTGGCTTCCGCTCTACCACGACATGGGCCTAATCGGGGCGTGGCTCGTGGTCCTGTGCGCAGGCGCCCGCCTCGTCCTCATGTCGCCCGCCACCTTCATGGGTCGCCCCGCGCGCTGGCTGCGCGCGATTTCCGCCTGGAAGGGCACACTGTCGGCCGCCCCAAACTTCGCATACGACCTCTGCGCGACCAAGCTTGACGACGTCGACCTTGAGGGTCTCGACCTTTCGAGCTGGCGCGTCGCGTTCAACGGTGCCGAGCCAGTCCACCTCGAGACCCTCGAGCGCTTCGCGGCTCGCCTTGCCCCTTACGGCTTCCGGAGTGAAGCGCTGGCGCCCGTATACGGGCTCGCGGAGAACTGTCTCGGGGTGACGTTTTCGCCGTCGGGGCGTGGCCCACAGGCGGACCGCGTGAAGCGGCGAGAGTTTCTTGAGAAGGGAATAGCGGAGCCCGCCGAGGCAGACGAGGCGCACGCGCTGACGTTCGTCGGGTGCGGGAGGCCACTGATAACGGTGGATGTGCGGATCGTGGACGAAGCGGGCCGCGAGGCGGCCGACCGCGAGCAGGGGCGTGTCGAGTTCCGAGGCCCTTCGGCGACGGCAGGCTACTACCGCAACGCGGCGGCGACGCGCCGCGTGCTCGACCGCGGCTGGATCGACTCTGGGGATCTCGGCTATATCGCGGAAGGCGAGCTTTACGTGACGGGCCGCGCGAAGGACCTGATTATCCGCGCTGGCCGGAATATTCATCCTCAGGAGCTCGAAGAGGCGGTGGGCGTGGTCCCCGGCATCCGCCTCGGCTTTGTCGCCGTCTTCGGCACGCACAACGCCCGGTCGGGCACCGAGCGCCTGGTCGTCGCAGCCGAGACGCGCGCTACGCATCCCGAGGACCTCGAGAAACTCGTCTCAAAGATACGCGACCTCTCGAGCGAACTGCTTGACGCCCCGCCCGACGACGTCGTGCTCGTCCCGCCAGGCGGCGTTCCAAGGACGCCAAGCGGAAAGGTGCGGCGCAGCGCGTGCAGGACACTGTACGAGAAGGGAGAGCTTCGTCGTAAGCGCCGCTCCGCCGGACTCCAGATGGCGCGACTCGCGCTCTCCAGCCTCGGCCCCGGACTCGCCCGCGCGGCGCGCGCCGCGGGGCGCGTCTTCTACGCTGCCTGGTCGTGGGGAACTGTGTTCGCTTTCGGGGTTCCGCTCTGGCTCGCGCTTGCCACCATCCCCGGCATCGCCGTTCGCCGCGCCCTCCTCCAGTTTTCCGTCCGTCTCTGGCTCCGTCTCCTCGGCATCCGTGTGTCCACCGCGGGACTCTCGAACATCCCCGCCGAACGCCCTTCCGTGCTCGTCCCCAACCATGCGAGTTACCTCGATCCCTTCGTCCTGGTCGCGGTACTCCCGCCGCATTTTATTTTCATGGCCAAGAAGGAGTTCGACCGCAACGTTGTTCCGTCCGTCTTCCTCCGCCGCCTTGGCACCCTCTTCGCCGAGCGCACCGACGCCGAACAGGGCGTCCAGGATGCCGCGGCCGCCACCGACGCCGTACGAGCCGGCCAGGGCCTCGTCGTTTTCCCTGAAGGTACCTTTCGTCGCGCGCCCGGCCTCCGTCCTTTCAAGCTCGGCGGCTTCCTCGTCGCGGCGCAAGCCGGCGTGCCGCTACTCCCCGTCACGATCCGCGGCATGCGCTCGATTCTGCGCGCCGGCCAGAAAGTCCCGCGTCCGAGGCGCGCTTCCATTTCCATTGGCGCGCCTCTCATCCCCGAGGGCACCGACTGGAACGCGGCGGTGAAGCTACGCGACCACGCGCGCGCCGAGATCCTGCGCGGCTGCGGGGAGCCTGATCTGTTGGAAGAGTAGGAAAAGACACTCGAGGTCTCCCGTTGTCCCATCAAAGGGCCGATCCTGGTCGCGTTCGCGCGAAGCCATTAATCACTGGTCTGGCCGCACGTGGACGCTTTCCCCTCCACCCGGCACCACAAGATTTGCGTGGCAGGGAGCCGCAACGTTCTGCTAGGATTCTGACCGAAGCGGCTACGCCTGGCGAGCGGCCTCTTCCCTGGAGGTCAAGAGCATTCGGGGAGAGCGCCAACTTTCACTGCAAAGTCCGACTAAGCGCCTCCGCAGTCTGCCGGGTCGCTCGCAGCCGACGTGGGTATAGCGCACCGTGGTGCGGATATTCTTGTGGCGGAGCAGTTCCTGAATTTCCCGCAAATCCTTTGCCACGTGTTGGGCAGGATCGTCGCTGCGGAATGGCGCAACCCGTGCGCTGTGATCTCCCCCACCCCCGAGCGCGCGGCATGCGAGACAAATACGGAATCGGTAGACGACACGCAGCACCAACGACTGCACGTCAGCGTCTAGTCTATACCGAAGTCTATACCGACATCAAAAATTCGGGCCATTTAGGTCCTTCTGCGTCGGAGTAGCCTCAACCTAAACCACGTCAATCAGAAGGTTTTGTCTCGCTTTGTCCACATAAGACCTTTTGAGACCACAACCGCTCAGACTTTTTGCGAACGAGACGCTCTACCAGCTGAGCTATACCCCCAAAAAGTCGATTTCTCGATAAGTCTGGCGAAGTGCTTCTTCGCGATCCCGACAACGCCAGACTATGCGCTTGTACAAGTCGGGAGCAAGGATTTAGTGTTGCAATGCTCAAACGTGCGTTCGTCGTTTATTATCCGCTCGATCGAAGTGTCAGCGGCGAACTTCGAGAGAGAATGCGACATTAACTGGCGCAACCTTGCCTGCCGTGCGATCGCTCTGCAGACCCTACGGCGAGATCACAATAATAGCATCAATGGCAGATCAAAGATGCTCATGAGTACAATGCTTGCAAGCACCCGTTGATCAAGTCACGCTATGAAGACGAGCCAGCTTTCGGCAAAATGCAGGCCGATATCCCGTGATCGACGGTCAAAGTGTCTGGAATTTCGGGGACAACTATTTGCGTTTTCGCCATTGGCATGGCGCAGATAAGAAACTGTCGCGTTCACTCTGCATGGCCTCACATTCGAGCACTCGGCTCAGGATAGACTGTCTAGGTCAGCGGTGTTCTCAACTCATCCGTCAGGCAACGGAGGATGAAAAAGCATGGGCGCTAATCTTGTACCGATTGTAAGAAACCTCTCGATCCATGGCGAGTTTTTTGAAGAAGACTCTCACTCACCGAAATCAGTCTTCCGATTCCCATACATCGAGGCGCTCGCCGAGTCTTCGGGCGGGATCTGGCGCGCAACACGAAGTTAATCTATGCCGTGACAATCGATGGACGGTTAACGGAGGTCTATGACGCCGAGGGCTGGCATCTTGACTTCCCGCCCGAGGACGCCTCCTCTGCAAGTCTGCGCTTCACTGGCAGAAGCAGGCGGAGCTGTGGGTGTGGAACCGGTGAACTCAGCAAAGCGGATTCCACAAGATCAGTTGCTAAGAAAGATCAATAAGGTGCTCGACCTCGGTTCGTGCGCAGAGAAGTGGCGAGTTTCTACGGGAGCAATGGCCATGTGTCGGTGGACCCGGTGATCATCATCAAGCTCATGCTCCTTCTCTTTCTAGACGATGTCCGCAGCGAGCACGAGCTGACGCGCATTGTGCCGCCTGGCTTTGAACACAAAAGTTGGGCCGGAAGTCAAACACGGGCTCTTGCCGCTGAAGGGCTGGGGGCCGCTGAACAATGATGCTAGAGGGGCACTTGCGCGCTGCCGGACCCGTGCCGCATCCCATCCAAGAAGTGGTGCGAGTTGATCAAAATGGTATGGAAGGCCGACCCGCTGCGGTGCCCGAAGGGCTCACGGGAAAATGCGCATCGTCGACGGCTTCGCTCTTGCAACTCTTCGCCCATTCACGGGATACTAACAATTATGGGTGATTCAAATCCAAAAAATACTCAGAAGAAAAAAGCTCAGCAAAGCGCAAAGAAAGTCAGTGGCCAGAAAAAACCTGCAGCGCGGTCCGTGCCTGCTTCTGGGAAGAGAAAATAGCTGCAAGCACTGCCGTCATCGAGGGAGGTGGGTAATCAGGCGCAGCAGACGGCATTGCGCTGCTCTCGGCATCTGCAGGCAGGATCAGAAACGAATATTTGAAGACCCATCGAGCCGTCTGGACAAATCCACAGGATCGCCGATCCCGACCTCCTTTGGGTTTACCTGATAGGTCCACACCTCGAAATACGACAGACGAGCCTCTCCGTAGATTGTGGCAAATGCTCCATCTACAGCATCCAGGCCATGCGAGAGTTTGATGCGTCCGGTACGTGGAGCATTAAAGCGAGCATCAAACGTAAACCACCGTCCCGCTAAATAGACCTCACAATAGGCATGGAAGTCCTCTGGGTGACTGGAGACGACAAAGCCAATGTCTGGAAGGTGACCCGACACATAGCGGGCAGGTAGGTTGAACGTCCGGCAAAGAGCCGCCACCACATGGGCGAAATCACGGCACACACCGTAGCCTTGTTCAATTACCTCTGATGCGGAGAGATCCGGCCGCCCTGAGCCGTAGCGATATTCGATGTTGTTGTGAACCCAGTCACAGATGGCCCGCACCCGTTCATACCCGTTGGTAATCTGACCGAAGTGCTTCCATGCGAAATCGAGCAGTTTATCGGAATCACAATAGCGGCTGGGCAGAGTGTAGCGTAGCAGCTCTGCCGGAAGCTCGTAAACTGGGACTGGGATTACTCCTGCCGCCCCTTGATTTTCGGGTGTGGAGGATACAGCGACCAAGGCATCGTAGCGGATGTCATTGCGGCCGGGCTTGAGCATCGAGCGGCAGGGAAGATTGCCGTGAGAATCCTGGAACTCCTTCGAGGGAAGATCAGGTTCAAATGATCGCTTCTCAATAGTGACAAGATGTGCGTCGTCGAGACGTGGCCTAAGCATGAACACCACCGGAGTCGGTGCGGTGGCTTCGTACGTCAAGTGGCATCCCACACGAATGGTAAGATCAAGGAATGTGGATATCATGCGCCTCTATGGCAAGAAAGGCGAAATGTGGTTCTCAAAGCGAGTGTAGTCCGCCAAACAGATTCTGCATGCGATATGTTCACCGGCGAAAAAAGACCTGCGACGTGCCATCAAGCGTGACAAAGACATTCGTGGATTGGCGCTCAATGATGAAGATCTGAAGCCCCTGTAGGATTCGATCGGCCGTTTGAAATAGTCGACAGGGCTTTTCAAGTTCCGGACTGTTCCCTCTTCACAAGGAATTCCTCAATTCGTCGAGGTTTTCGAACCGGCGAAATTTCCTCCAGCAATCAGGCGTTTCATAAACCAGCAAGTAGCCGTAGTCATCGATGGCGATCTTTGCAGACAACAGCCAAGGATCTTTGCTTTGTTGCGCAGCTCATTCTCTCTGATCTCGTTTGCGATTGCCATATTGAAACGCTCGCCTGCTCTGGGTTTCTACAAGATTTTCTACACGCCACCCGAAAATGAGCGCACCCCGGTCGACAGGGCCGAGGGCATCGCCCCTTGCCCCTTGTTAATGGCTGCATCGGCCTTAGACTGCTAGATGGGCGACAAAACAGAGAAGGAAAAACGCAAGAAAGATCTCCAACATGGCGCGAAACGCAAGGATGCTCAGCACGAGAAGCATGAAACCACAGAGGCCCAGCACCACCCCATATCCGGACATCCCGCCACGGCTGAGCACCCCGCATCATCTGGCATCATAGAAGTGAAAGCAAAGTAGTGCGCGATGGCGAAGGTTGAGGGTAGCCATTGCTGCCAGTCATCCGAAGTCGGGGCTAGTCCGCTGCCATAGCCGATGGCAAGCCGTGCAAGAAATTCCATTGTTGATACCTTCCGAGCTTCCGCTTCGAGGCAAGCCTAGAGGAACAATCAGCATTGATGCGAGGCACTTCGGCCGCGGTCGCCTCTTCATAGAAGAAGTTCCCTACCTCGAGCATTTTTGTGCTTTTGAGATGCTTGTGATGCTCTCGGGGCAGCCGATAAAAGGTCAGGGGTTTTTCAACGTTTTCTTCCACCCATGCGCAGAGCTTCGGATATTTCTCCTGCCATCGAAGGAGCAAGGCCGCCACGTCTCTGCGGCTTCCCCGGCGTTACGTCGATCGTAGAGCCATCGCAAATCGACCAAGCAGTCGTCGGCAACCTCTTGTGAGGCAGATAGTCGAGCGCGTTGCGCAGAAAATGCACATCGCTGCGCTGGCAGTAAGCCCTCCGGCAGTACTTCGATGATAGCGCGCCTGAGCTCCAGTCATGAATAAGCGGCTTGTGTTGTGGAGCGGTTTGGGCGCCGTCGCACTTTTCGTGACGATCGGCGGGGCTTGGATTCTTTCGCTGCCTCCGGCGCCGGCTGTCGCAGTCGCGCCGCCAATCGCGCAGGAAGAGGCTGACGCCACGATCGCGGCCTTAAAGCCGCCGAAACGCCAGCGCCCGCTGATCGCGATCATCGGCGTGAATGACGCCACCGAGGCCACCGATTATCTCATGCCCTATGGCATACTTCGGCGCGCCGACGTCGCCGAGGTCGTAGCCTTGGCGACGGAGCCGGGGCTGGTGACGCTTTATCCGGCGCTCAAAGTCGAGCCGCAGGCGACGGTCGCGGAGTTCGATGCGTGCAATCCGGAAGGTGCCGACTATGTCATTGTCCCGGCAATGAGCCGCGACGACGACCCGGCGGTCCTGCAATGGATCAAGAGCCAGGCGGCCAAGGGCGCGATCGTCATCGGCGTCTGCGCCGGAGCCAAAGTCGTCGGCCAAGCCGGGCTGCTCGACGGCAAGCAGGCGACGACCCATTGGTACAATCTTAAGGAGCTGCGCGAGAAGCATCCCACGATCGCCTATGTCGCAGACCGGCGGCTGGTGGTTGACCGTGACGTTGCAACGACGACGGGAATCAGCGCGTCCATGCCGATGTCGCTCACCCTGATCGAGGCCATTGCCGGCCGGGATAAGGCGGACGCAGTGGCCAAGGATCTCGGGCTTACCGAGTGGGACGCGCGTCACAGCAGCGATGCGTTCAAGTTCACGCGACCATTCGCGTTGACGGCGATCGGCAACACGATCGCCTTCTGGAACTACGAGCAGCTCGGTATGGAGCTTACGCCCGGTATCGATGAAGTGTCGCTCGCCCTCGTCTCGGACGCCTGGTCGCGGACCTTTCGGTCACGCGCGGTGACGTTCGCCGGCGCTGCATTTGCGCAAGAGACCCGCAACGGGATCCGCATCGTGCCCGATCAGGTCGCTGCGAGCTGGCCCGCGGAGCGGCTCGTCCCAGTAACCGGGAATCAGCCACCGGCAAAAGCCTTGGACCAGGCCCTCGACGGGATCGCGGCCCGCTACGGACGGCGCACGGCCGCCTTCGTCGCCATGCAGCTCGAATATCCGAAGGAAATGGAACCACAATGAGGATGCCGCGCTGGCCGATGCGATCTGTTCGGCCGAAGCGGAGTGGGTCAGGACCGGATCCAGGGCGTCGGTGCTCCCCGCGCAACCTCGCGTCACGGGCTCCTGGTCTATTGGAGAGCGTTAAAAGGTCGGGGGTCGAGCGGCGTGAGTCGTATGGTCACTAATACCTGGCTGTAAATCACCCAACTCGGACCCGCCGCCGTTGTCGTCCGAACTCACGGCGCTTCCCTCGCCTGCTCGAAAACCGCACGCCATTACAGATAGAAAGCTCGCTGAGGGAAAATGGGCGAGGATTGCCAGCGTTCTTGAGGATAGCGCGTTTTGAGACTGCCAAGCCTACGCTCGATTTCGCTTGCGTCCCTAAGCCAACCACTGGTCACAACACGACACAACGCCCGCAGAGAACGGTGCAAACATACGAAGCGACTTCGCAGTATGGCGGACTCTTTTTTGGCCCGCTGCAAACTGCGCGGGTTCTACACGGTGCCACAGTGTCTAAAATCGAGAGCTTCTCGTCGTCGCTCCCTTGCGTTGGCGCCGCTGTCCAAACCGCGCATCTTGAGGGGTAACGTTGGGAGGCTCTTCACGGAGGCGTTGAATTCTTCGCCTGTCGAAGCGGGGACTCCACATAGACCTGATCGAGCACTTTCAACATGATGCTATTGGCCGTCGGCTTCCCGTCGGGCGATACGGTCAGGTTGGTCCACACCACGAGCGCCACCCGATTGGCGGGATCGTAGCCCATGAATGAGTTGTAGCCGGGCATCTCGCCGCCGTGGAAATACACCGCGTTCGGTCCGAAGCGCAACTGGGCGATGCCGTACCCGGTACCTGCTGACCGTGGGGCTTGCTTGGGTCCTCGGGCTGTAAGCTGTCGAGCCACCGGCGCTGATAGTCCGCGTTGAACACCCTGCCGCCAACCAGTGCCTGGATCCAGGTGGCGAGGTCATTGGCGGTGGAGATGGCGCCACCGGCAGCCGAGGCATATGAAGGGTTCTGGCTAGTGTAGTCGTTGGGCTTGAGTGTTCCGGCCCTGGCCGCGGCTTGGATGTCGGCCGGGTAATCTTGGTCTAGCAAGGCAAAGGAGGAGCTGCCGTACATATAGCCGTGAGAGTAGGGATCCGGAAGAGTGTTCGAGGTTCTGGCGGGGAGCGCGGTGTCGTTCATGCCCAGTGGCCCGAACAAGCGTTCTTGAAGGATCCTGGCCAGCGGCTTTCCGTGTTCGCGCTCCTCGGCGATGAGGCCGAGCAGCGCGTAGTTGGTATTGTCGTAGTGAAAGGCCGTTCCTGGCGGGAAGTACGGCGGGTGCTTGAACGCGATTGCCAGGACTTCGTTCGGGGTCCAGACCTTGGTGGGATCGCCGTCGAGGCTTGCCGAAATTTCGGATGCATCGGTGTAGTTGTAGAGGCCGCTGCGCATCTTCAGCAGGTCGGCGATGGTGATCTGGTCGCCGTTGGGAACGCCCGAAACGTATTTTGAGACCGGATCATCGAGATCGAGCCGACCTTCCTGAGCGAGTTGTACGACCACCGCGGCCGTCATCGTCTTGGTATTGGAGGCGATTCGGAAGTGGGTGTCGGCGCCTGGCGGGATCGTCGCGCCCAGCCTCGTGGTGCCGTAGGAGACCGTGAACTCGCCCTGGGGGGTGGACAAGATGACCACGGCCCCGGGAACCAGCAGCTCCGCGGCTGCCGCGTCCACGGCCGCTTGGAGCGCGGCCTGGCCTATCGGCTTGAGCGCCGACGAGTCTGTCGTGGTTCCTCCCGGCTCCACTACACTTTGCGCGCGGTCCTGTTCGCTGAGCGACGGTTCTTCTTGTTGGGCGAAGGTCGAGACGTTAACGCCGATGACATACCCAACGGCAAGTAGTGCGTGGAGTTTCATGATCTACTCTGGGAACTCTCCCGTGTCTTCTATCATTCAGGGAAGAACTTGAAAACGCAATCGTCCCCACGGCGGGCCTCCTGCCCTTCTTTCCTACTGCCACGAACTTTGAGTCCACAACCGCCCAAACTTTTTGCGAACGAGACGCTCTACCAACTGAGCTATACCGCCACTGGATTTACTGCCAGACTGCACTGATTGTTAAAAAGAATCCAGAGCAACAAAGACCTAAAGCACCCTCCTCTCCGGAAAGAGATATAAACCCGAGAGGAGAATTGTGACCGCGGTCACACGAAGAGAACGGATGAAGGACGCGGGCAAGCCGTAAGTGCCGTTCTCGATGGCGTGGCTTGTGAATGCAACTCGGCCTATCGATAATCATCGCTCGTAATGGTCATGAAATTACTTAGTGGTGTCCTCTTATCGTCAATCGTCTCCCTCTTACATGTGCGGGCCGAGCTCAAAGTCGCCTCGCTTTCCACGATCACTACCGACATAGCGGAACAGGTGGGAGGCGACGCGATAGAGGTGATTCCGATCATAAAGCCGGGAACGGACCCACACGAATTTCAACCCTCTCCCTTAGATATCAAACAAATCGAGACTGCCGACCTCGTGCTTATAACCGGCAAGGGTATGGAAGGCTATCTCACGAAACTGGAAGAGGCTATCGGCAACAAAGCCAAATTCGTGGATACCGGAGCCAAAATACCCTCCTTGCAGCTGGAGGAAGAAGGCCGGATCGTCGAAGACCCCCATTGGTGGCACAGCATTGAGAATGTGAGGAAAGCGGCAGGGGTCGTGAAGAAGCATTTCATTGATGCCGATCCCGCGAACAAAGCCTCGTACGAAAGAAACGCAACAGCTTATCTCGCCGAACTCACCGAGTCTGCAGAAGTGGGCCAGGCAAGAGGTCTCTAAGCTGCCGTCTGTCAACCGCAAACTAGTGACCTCACATGATGCGTTTCAATACCTGGCGCGCGAATTAGGATTTAAGATTTACGCTATTGAGGGTGTCACCACAGATGATCAGCCCTCCTCGAAGAAAATCACCCATCTGATCAAGAAAATTCGCGCCGAAGGGGTCAAAGCGGTATTCTTCGAAAGCATCGAAAATCCGAAAGTTCTTGGCGAGATCACCAGGGAAACCGGTGCGAAGGTGGGCGGCAAATTGTATGCGGACGGCTTGGGAATCAACGAAGCATCGACGTATCAGGATATGATTCGCTATAACGTCGGGACCATCGTCGAGAGCCTTAAATAGTGCAGGCGATTGGATGTCTCCGACAGCTCTGGCAGCTATGCTTCGTCGGAGGGCACGTCCCCGACTTCAGAGCATGCTCCAAGAAGGTCGCCTGGATCCTCCGTTGCTTCGCTTGTCTATTCGCGCATGGTCGGAGCGAGTGCCAGAACAAAGCAGTTGGCATTCATTGCTGCTTAGCCTTTTCAACCCATTTTATGAAAGAATCAGGGCCACCAGACAGATAGCCGACGTGGCGCCCGACTTCCTTACCAGCGGCATCCACCAAAACCAACGTAGGAAACCCTTCGACTCCAAATTTGGTCGCCAGCGTGTGGTTCTGTGTCTTTAAGGTGTCCGGCAATGCCTTCCGGGCTGGAAAATCTAACTTCACAAGCACGAGGTTCGTCGCGGCAAATTTTTCGAACTCAGGCTTGGAAAAAACATCTTTGTCGAGCTTCATGCACCAGGTACACCAATCCGAGCCCGTAAAATCGAGGAGCACGAGCTTTTGTTCATTCCCGGCCTGCGCAAGAGCCGCGCTGTAATCGGTCGCCCAGGCTTCCGCGGAATGGGAAGAGACGATCGAGATCGCGTTGATAAGCAAAACCGAGACAAACAGAGAAGGAATCTTCATTGACTTTCAATGTTCTCCAGCCTGGAAAGAATTCAACTGGAAGGCGCGTTCGGAGGTGCTTTGCGGTGAGGGCATCCTAAGCGAAGAGGCGCTTAGCATCAAAATTTGGCACAACGTCCACGTCGATAGGGGACGGTTGCCCGAAACGATGGGAAGCAGCATAAGCGATCATTAAGGCATTATCCGTGCGCAGTTCTTTCGAGGGGACTTTCCAACCAAAACCGGACAGCTTGCAGATTTGAGAGATCTTTTCCGTGAGACGAGCGTTCGCGCTGACACCTCCGCTCAAGGCAAGAAGAGAACGGCCATATGCTTTTGCCGCTCGCTCGAGTTTCGCCGCAAGCACATCAACTACCGCCTCCTGAAAGGAGGCACACAGGTTCGGTAGATCTTGCGCGGCAAATCCGTCTTCCAATAAGTACTTCACCGATGTCTTGAGTCCGCTGAAACTAAAGTTGAAGTCGCCCGAGGAGATCATGCCCCGTGGGAAGGTGTATTTTGCCGGATCGCCTTTCTGCGCGAGGCGATCGATTTCGACACCCCCGGGATAGCCCAGGCCCAAAAGCTTGGCGACCTTGTCAAAGGCCTCTCCGGCGGCATCGTCGAGCGTGCGACCGAGCAGTCGATAGACGCCATAACCCTCAACGTCAAAGAGCAGAGTATGCCCGCCACTCACAATTAAGGCGATATGTGAGGGGATGATGCTCTCACCGAAGAAAGGAGAGAGCAAATGCCCCTCCAAGTGATTGACGGCGAGAAACGGCTTTCCCGTACCCAAGGCCAGGCCCTTGGCTGCGGAAGCTCCAACCAGAAGCGCAGCCGCGAGACCGGGCCCGGTTGTCGCCGCAAAAGCATCAATTTTCGAGAGAGGAACTCTCGCGTCAGATAGCGTGCTGCGAACTAGACCCGGAAGGATCGCCAGGTGGTTTCTTGAAGCCAGTTCCGGCACCACCCCTCCATACGCTGCATGAACGTCAGCTTGCGAGGCGACGCGGTGCGCGAGGACGTCGCCCGATCCGCTGAGGATGGCGACAGACGTTTCGTCGCACGAGGTCTCGATCGCCAGGACGATCGAATTCAAGAGCTCTTTCCTGCAGGAGCCTTCTTCTTGGTTGGATGACGGTCCGCATAGATCAGCGTGCCCCGCAGAATGTCCACCGCACGGGACAACTGCGGATCGCCGTTGGTGGAGACCTGCCTCGACACTCCGCCCTCTGGCTCCCTTCGCGATTCCAAAAGATCAAACTCCTGCTGCTGAGTGAGCGCGATCCTGATATTTGGAGTCACACCGATTTGGTGAATGACTTGTCGCCCCGGGCTGAAGTATTTTGCGGTCGTGAGGCGCAGTGCCGATCCATCGGGAAGTGAAATCACGCTCTGCACCGACCCTTTGCCAAAGGTGGTCTCGCCAACGATGATTGCGCGCTTCAAATCCTTCAATGCGCCTGCCACGACTTCCGATCCGCTGGCGCTGGCGTAGTTCACCAGGACAGCTAGGGGATAGCTTCGCGCTTTGCCTCCACGAGCGCTGGTGCGATATTCTCGGCCGGGCAATCGGCCTTCCGTTGAGACCACCTTGGTACCCGCTGGGAGAAAGAGGCCACTGACGTCGACGGCACTGCTGAGCAAACCGCCGGGATTATAGCGCAAATCCAGAACCAGAGCTTGCATCCCGTCTTTTTCCAGCTTGTCAATGGTCTTGGCGAGTTCCTCGGCCGTGGGTTCGTTGAATTGCGTAATCCGCACATAACCGACTTTTAGGTCCTGAGGATCAGCGGAGGGAAGGATCTGAGCGTCTTTCACGCTCTTAACCTTGATAATAATACGGGTGAGCTCGTAATCCTTGATCTCCTTGCTGGAGGGGCGTTGAATGGTCAAGGTAACCTTTTCCCCCGCATCCCCGCGGAGTTTATCTACTGCCTGCATCAGCGTAAGCTTTTCGGTTGAAATCCCATTAATCCGCAGGATGCGATCGCCAGGTTTAAGCCCCGCCTCGAAACCCGGACTATCTTCCATCGGATTGACGATGGTTAGTGCCCCTTCCTCCATGGTGACGACAACACCAAGTCCGCCAAACTCGCTTCTTGTATCTTCCTGCATCCCTCGGAAGTCGCGCGGCTCCATAAATTGGCTGTGAGGATCGAGTTCGGCAAGCATGCCGCGGAGAGCGCTATAAGTCAGATCCCGGTATGATATTTTATCATCATCCACATAATCTTGCCGAATGAGCTGCATGGCGCGCGCCAGAACCTGAACGTTGTCGTACGGCGATTCGGGATCCATCTCCGGAGTCGCTTCTGCCTCCTGCGCACGCAGACCACCAAGGGCAGAAACAATCAAAACTGACGCAATAATTTCCCGGAGCATCTAAAACCTTAACACATTTTCTGCCCTTGCAAGCCCGATGCATCCAAAGCCTCGGCAAAGGAGATCTCGAGCGAGAAATCCACGGCTTTGGCAGAATGCGTCAATTCGCCAACGGAAATGAAGTCCACCCCGGTTTCGGCAATCTGACGCACGGTTTGCAACGTGACGCCTCCACTTGCCTCGAAAGCGACGCCAGACCTCCGCAAGGAAACCGCTTCACGCAAGTCGGCCAGAGCCATGTTATCCAGGAGAATCAAGTCAATACCCTCCAGAGTCAAAAACCTTCGGACTTGATCGAGCGTATCCGCTTCAACTTCAACGCGAATACCGGGGTGATCGGACTTAACCTTAAGAATTGACCCTTGCAGGTTTTCCAAGCTTGCGTGCGCCGCCAAGTGATTATCCTTGACCATGACCATGTCATACAGGCCTCGCCGATGGTTAACGCCCCCGCCCGCCGCAACGGCTGCCTTTTCCAGAAGCCGCATCCCTGGGGAGGTCTTTCTTGTATCGAGAATTTTCGCGGAGGTGCCCCCAACTGCCGCCACATACTTCTCGGCAAGCGTGGCGACTCCCGAGAGACGCTGGAGAAAATTAAGCGCAGTGCGTTCCGCCGTTAACAAAGATGCTGCACGTCCGCGCAGTTCCATCGCGACGTCCGCGGGCTGCATGCGCGCACCGTCTTGAAAAAGTTTCCTTGTCCAGAGTTCCGCATCAACGCGCCGGAAGACCTCCTCGACGACATTCAATCCGGCGACGATGCATGCCTCACGGGCGACGATTTTTGCAGAGGTGCTGAGACTCGGATCTGTAAAATAACGCGTGGTCACGTCGCCCGCACCAATATCTTCAGCGAGGGCCAAGGAGACAAGGTCAGCGTCACGGTGCATGGACAATCTTCGCCGGATTATCGAGGTCGAGCAGTTGCTTCTGCCAACGCATAAGCAAGGGAGTTCGGGGATCGACGCAAGCGGCTTCCAAGGCACTCCGCGGTGCAACGATGGACGACTCAAGTCCCAGATCTGCGGCAATCTTGTCGCGCGTATTCTTCAGTTGCTCAAAGCGTTCGGCCTGTTCGCGGCTGGGTCGCCGCCGTCCTTCTCGCGTCGGAGCAGGCCATTCTCCCTCAGGAATGTGCAAAGCGAGTGCCAAAATGATTTCGAAGCTTTTCCGCCGCCGATTGCTCATTCTGGGCGTCGAAAACGCCTCTCCGTTGACGGCCTTCTCCGCTATCCGCAGGATATCCTCGTTGCTCATGACGTGAAACGGAGGCCGATCCCAGCCTCGAGCCTCCGCGTCACGCCAGTGCCATAGAACTCGCAGAACGGACTGCGCCCGAGGGCGCAAAGCAGCGCTGCCGGGAATTCGCCAGGCTTTGCCTTCGTCCCTTTCGCGGGGCTCTCGCGCCGAGGCAAGCATCCTGTTACACGATTCCGAGAACCAATCCCAACGCTTCAGGCGCCGAAGTTCCGTCTCCAGAATTTCGGCAAGAGGAAGAAGGAATTTGGTGTCGTTAAGGGCGTATTCGATCATCTGCTGTGAAAGAGGACGGAGCGCCCAATTTGCTTTCTGCGAAGCTTTGGAAAGCTTCACGCCGAAATGCCTCGCGACCAGGGCGGCCAAACCAAGTTCTTGATAGCCACACAGACGCGCCGCGATCATCGTGTCGAAGATATCTGTCACCGCGACTTGGCCGCCACGGTGTAACATGCGTAGATCGTAATCGGCCCCGTGCAGGACGAGTTGCCTCTCGGCAAATATCTCGTAAAGCGGCTGGAGGGAGAATCCCGCCAGAGGATCAACCAGGACGGTTTCGTGTTGAGTGCTGATCTGAATCAGGCACAGCTTCTCGAAATAACTGTGGAGGCTGTCCGCCTCGGTATCTAAAGCAATCCGGCTAAGGGGGGTGAGTCTGGCTACGAGTTCCGCCAAACCCTTCGGGTCGGCGATCAAGGTTCGGCGATATATTTTTCGTGCGGGAGCTCGTCTCCTGCCCGGCGCGCGCGGGGCTCGCGCACCTGGGTGGTGCCGTCAGTCGGAACGGTGACGAACGGTCCTCCAGCCAGAGGCGCAACATCGGTAAAAGCCACTTCAGGAAGCTCACTCGGTTTGCCCTCGAGCGGAAAATCCTTTCGCAGGGGAAAATAAGGATATCCCTCCCACATGAGGATTCGGCGCAGATCGGTATGTCCGTCAAACCGAATACCCATCATGTCATAGATTTCCCGTTCATGCCAATTGGCAGTCGGCCAGATATCGCTAATTGTCGGAGCGACAGGGTTATCTTCATCTGGGACAAGCGTCTTGAGACGGAGATGGAGACCGCTCGCCATCGAATACAACTCGTAAATAACTTCGTAGCGTGGGTAATCACCGAAATGGTCAACGCTGCTAATGTCGACGAGATAGTCAAAATCCAGTTCAGAACGGCAAAACTCGCAGAGTTCACGCAAAGATTCGATTTTCAGGGAGAGCGATTTCTCTCCGCGAAACTCCGTCTCAGCGATGATGGCTTCGGCAAAACGCTCCCGCAGGCGCAGCGAGACTTCCTCGAGCGTCATACGGTCTCGGCCAGCGCTTGTTTTTGTTCCCTGATGGAATGCTCAGTCATGATTTTCTTCTGCAATTTGATCAGGCCGTCCAGCAGAGCCTCAGGCCGAGGAGGACAGCCGGAAACATAGACATCCACAGGAAGCAAGTGATCAATTCCCTGGAGGACGGCATAGCTGCGATACATGCCACCGCTGGAGGCGCACGCTCCCATGGCAATGCACCATTTGGGCTCTGGCATCTGCTCCCAGATGCGCTTGACGGCAAGAGCCATCTTGTAGGTTACGGTGCCGGCCACGATCATCACATCGCTCTGCCTCGGCGAAAACCGCATCACCTCCGCGCCAAATCGGGAGATGTCATACCGGGAAGAGGAAGCCGCCATCAACTCAATGGCGCAACAGGCCAGTCCCATCGGCATCGGCCAAAGGGAGTTGCTCCGCATCCAATTGATCGCCGCTTCCAGACGAGTGAAAATTACGTTACCCTCAATCTTGGAATCGTAAGCGACAGGGCTTCTCTGCCTCATATATCGAACCTATTTTTCCCCAGGAAACCGGCAAGAGCAAATTTGTGAAATCGTTTCCGCCTGCCTGCTTGAGTTTCGCCTCGAATCGTGGCACGCATGCCGGATGGTTCGTCCTGAGCAAGGTCGGCGACTAGCGCGACTCGCGTACGCTTGTGCCTTCCTGGTCATGCTGAGTTCGTGCGCGCCTCGAGCACCCTCGGGCGGCCGGACCGTGGCGATCTCGGCTCGCCGAACATCGATGCCGAAGACTGTCCCGCAGATCGCCAAGGCACCCGAGCCACGAGCGGCTCCGCTCGAAAGCAGTCCAACGCTGCCGAGCGTCTTTCCCAAGCCAATTCCAACCAAGGCCCAGCAAATCATACTCCTGGTTCGCGAAGGAAATCTCATCAACGAATCGGCGGGAGAGCTTGTCTTCTCAAAAAACAGCCTGACGCGAGACGCCAGATCAGGTCTTTATGAAGACGCTATCCTGCTTGGACGGCTTCGTCGCGCCTTGAAGGAAGCCGCAGATATTCCAAATTCGATTTACGACTCCGCCACTGTGCAAGACGCCAGGGCCGTTCTAAGAATTGACGAGGCCCTCTCGGCGCCTGCAGCGGCCCGCGCAATTGATGCAGCATTGATGACTCCGGGTGTTCATGCAGTGCGGGCGCGAATCGCAGGCTAAAGTTCGCATCACAATTTCAGAGTCTTCGCGAGGCGGTCGGCAACCGATTTGACAACTGCCACGCGCGCATACCACTTATAGTTGGCGGGGATGATAATCCACGGCGCATGCTCGGAAGACGTCTTTTCGAACGCCTCCTCCGCCGCTTCATTGTGCTGATCCCAATGTTTTCGATTGCGCCAATCCTCTTCGCTGATCTTCCAGTGTTTATAAGGATCCCCCTCACGGCGCTTAAAGCGGTCGAGTTGCTCATCCTTGGTAATATGAAGATAGAACTTCATAATGATATCGCCGTCGTCCGTGAGTTGGCGCTCTAGTTCATTAATCTCCCGATACGCACGCTTCCATTCCGCTTCGGTGCAAAACTTCTCCACGCGTTCGACCAGAACGCGTCCGTACCACGACCGATCAAAAACCGTCGTATGACCATGGGGCGGCAGCTTATTCCAGAACCGCCACATATAGTGATGGAAGTATTCCTCGGGCGTCGGCTTTACGATCGAATAGACGCGCACCAAGCGCGGATCCAGCCGCTCGGTCACACGCTTGATTGCCCCACCCTTCCCGGCTGCGTCCGGCCCCTCAAGAACGATGATCAGCGATTTCTTGCTCTCTCGCAGAACGAGCTGTGCGTTGAGAAGCTCCAACTGGTACTTCTTGAGCGATTTTTTGTATTCATCTTGCGCGAGAGATTTTGATTGGTCGAGTTCATCGAGCCGGAAGCGGTCTTTGGCCATGAGCGTGGAGGAGATCTCATGGCGCTTTAGCGCGAATCCGAACGAAAGGGAAGTCTCGAAACGAGGAGCCTTCCAAGAATTCGATCAATCGCCGCTGCCAGGAGGGTTCAATATTTCACTGAGCAGCCATAAGGCTTCGTGCTCGGCACGGAGACAGCCTTGCCCGACGCGGCCTCATTGAGAGCCGCCTTCACGTAATTATTGGAGTCTGCTACCGTGCTAGGATCCGGCGTCGGTTTATTATCAATCGCTCCTGCATAGATCAGCGCGCCTTCGGGGTTGATGACAAACATTTGCGGTGTCGTCTTTGCAGCGTAAAGCCTTCCTACTTTGCCGTCTTCATCGCTCAGGTAAGCGGTCGCGGCCCAGCCGAACTGCCCGATACCGCTCCTAGCCGCATCAAGGCTTTCATTCCCCTGCTTGCCGGGCGCCGAAGAACAAATCGAAAGCCAGACAACACCCTTGTCCACGAATTCCTTTTGGAGCTGTTGCATGTTTTTCGAGCCATAGTGCTTCTTGACGAAGGGACATCCGAAATTAACCCACTCCAGCACCACAAACTTGCCCTTGAAATCTGAAAGCTTGCGCTCTTTCCCAGAGATGTCCTTCAAGGTGAAGTCTGGCGCCGGTGCCCCGACTTGAGGTTTGGCGTGTACGGACGCCGTCAGCGCGACGGCCAGAAGGCTGATTAAGATTTTCATGGCTTGAGAACGTACCCAGGCCGAAGATTCGCGCAAGTTGCAACCAACGGCTAGTGGTTCGCTTTGGCGAGCGCGTCGAGAACAATACTTTGCGTGAGAATCTCGGGCAGCACAATCGGTTCGCGAGATTCGCCCCCAGGATATAGAACGTAGAATGGCACGCCGACACGTCCAAATTTCTTGAGCGCAGCTGTTATCTCGGGATTGGCATTGGTCCAGTCCGCTTTCATGGGGACTATGCCGTTACTCGCGAAGGCTTGCCGAACAGCGGGGACATCGATCGCAGTCCGTTCGTTGAACTTGCAAGAGATACACCAGTCCGCCGTGAAATCGACGAACACAGGTTTGCCTGCTCCAAGCAAGTCATCGAGCGCCTGCTGCGAAAACGGTTTCCAAGCAATACCGCCGGAGGGACGATCCGTCTTCTCCGGAAGAGTCGATTGCGCAAACTGCCCCCCGAGAAAGAACGCTGCCCCGCCCAGGAGGATCAAGGCAATGAGCGCCAGCGACACCACACGGGTCTTCACCGAGGAAAGCGGTCCGCAGAAGGTCCCGTAGATCCAGCAGCCCAAGGCGAGACAGAGGAGGAAAGCAGACGCCCAAATGACGGCGTCGTGACCCCTTTGATTGCCCAGAATATAAAGAAGCCAAAGGAGCGTTGCCAGCAGAGGAAACCCCATGAATTGCTTCACCCGCTCCATCCAGGCTCCAGGCTTTGGGAGCAGCTTCATCCAGCCAGGTCTTGCGGAGAGAAAAAAGTAAGGAGCGCTCATGCCAAGCGCCACGGAGGCGAACATCGCAAGAATCATGATCGGAGACTGGCTAAAGGCAAAACCAAGCGCGGTGCCGAGAAAGGGCGCCGTGCATGGCGTAGCCAGAAGCGTCGCGAAAATGCCTTGGAAGAAAGAACCCGCATACCCCTGCTGAGAAGATGCCTCGGCCAATGCCGTGCTCGCCCGGCCAGGAAGAACGATTTCGAAGACACCAAAAAGATTGAGCGCAAAGACAAAAACGATGCAGCCAATAATCAGATTGAACCAGGGGTTCTGAAATTGAAACGCCCAAGTCACTTCGCTCCCGGCTGCCTTCAACCCGAGAATGACCAGGCCAAGACCAAGAAACCACGCAAAGATCCCCGCGATAAAGGCGAGGCCGTGCCGCAGAATCTTCTCAGGATGGTCGCCGGCCTGGCGAATGAAGCCAAAAATCTTCAACGAAATCACAGGCAACACGCACGGCATCAGATTGAGAATGAAACCCCCAAGGAACCCGAAGATTAGTGCCTGCCAAAGCCCTGGCTGCGTGGCGCTCGCGCCCGAAATTTGCGACTCCGGAGGCTTGGAAGAATCGCGGCTTTCGCTCGAAGAAACGATCCAGCCACTGCGCCCCGTTTGTGTGTCGACAACCAATACGCCTCGCAGGTCGCCAGGGTGAGTCACTGTTATCGTCGCTGCACCATCTCGGATTGGCTCATTCTTAGGGTGCTGGACTTGCTCACCTGGCGGAGCAAGCGGAAAAAGATCGACGCCCTTCACGTTCTCTAATCCAGTCACCTTCAGAACGAGTGAATCGCCCTGACGAGTCCATGTGAGCTGATAGGGGGGAGCGCTGGCGGAGGGAAGTAATTGGCGAAATTCGGAGAAGAGTTCCTCATTGGCCGCCGCCGCCTGAGGAGCTACTGGAAGGGAGAGCTCCAAATTTGCAGAACCCGGTATGCAAATCTCCTCGCAAACAAGCCAATCTACCTTCGCGCGAAGGATCACCGTCTTCTCGGCAATGTTCGCCGGTGGGACAATGGCCGTGAGGAGAAGAACCCTATCCTTGTAGGCGTAAACCTCGATGTCTCCGGGTTCGATGACGCGATGCGGCAAAGGCCACTGAATCGGCCCCGCGACAAACCCTTCGGGCAGAGTCCAGGCGATCGAGGTTGGGAGTCCGGCGTCGCCCGCATATTCCCAGTAGCTGTGCCAGCCGGGCGCCATCTCGAGCAGAACGCCAACCTCGAAAGGTTTTCCTGGAACAACCGCTGTCGTGTCTGACACCAACGAGGCGGTGACCAGCGTCTTGCCTTGATAGACCTGCGCCTGCGCGGAGGCAATCAGCAACAGGAGTATGATCCAGCGAAACATTCTTTTCGCTTATAACATACGACGGAATGTCGCAAATGGTGCCGGAGCCTCAGTCAGACGGTTTTGGAGTCTAGCGCAACGCCCTCGAGCGCTTGATCCGCCG
Organism: uncultured Verrucomicrobiae bacterium; assembly: GCA_963744345.1. Lineage (GTDB taxonomy): Bacteria > Verrucomicrobiota > Verrucomicrobiia > Chthoniobacterales > Terrimicrobiaceae > DASTFP01. The sequence continues at coordinate 35,710 of CAVUTD010000001.1, read as the reverse complement.
CCATCATCATCAGCTAGTCTCCGTACCCATTCGGATTCTTGACGTGCCAGGCCCAGGCACTTTCCACGATGGTGCGGATGTCTTGGAACTTTGGCTCCCAGCCAAGCGCGGCCCTGATGCCCTCTGAAGCAGCCACCAAACGCGGAGGATCGCCAGGCCGGCGCGGCTTCTCCACAGCCTTGATCTCCTTGCCCGAAACTTCCCGGCAGGTCTCAATGACTTCTTTCACCGACGTTCCGCCACCCGTTCCAAGATTGAAGCGTTCGCTCTTCTCGGATTTCAACGCGAGGATATGCGCCTGCGCAAGGTCAAGGATATGGATGTAGTCGCGGATACACGAGCCGTCCGGCGTGGGGTAATCAGTTCCATAAATATCAACAGACTCGCGTTGTCCCAAAGCCACTTTGAGCACATTCGGAATTATATGCGTTTCCACCCGATGGTCCTCGCCATACCTCTCGCTCGCTCCCGCCGCATTAAAATAACGAAGCGACACATACTTGAGACCGTGGATCTCGTCGTACCAACGAAGAACCTTCTCAAATAGAAGCTTGGATTCCCCGTAGGGATTGATCGGGACCTGAGGAGTGGATTCATCAATGGGAACCCGCTCCGGAATGCCAAAAGTGGCGCATGTCGAAGAAAAAACAAACTGCTTCACGCCATGCTCGACCGCTGCGTCCAGCAAGTTCACACCATTCATGACATTATTACGGAAGTACTTTGATGGGTTCTGCATAGACTCGCCCACCAGGGCGTTGGCCGCAAAATGCATCACGGCATCGGGTTTCACTTCCCCCATCGCATGGCTGATGACAGTCCTATCGGCCAAGTCACCCTGAAAGAATTCCGCGCGAGGCTCAACCGCTTTGCGGTGACCTTCCGTCAGATTATCGAAGACAGCGACCTCGTAGCCTTCATTCAGTAACTGTTCGACGCAGATGCTCCCGATATAACCTGCTCCCCCGGTGACAAGAATGGTTTTCATCAAGGTGCGAATGCTACCTTTAAGACTTCTTCTGAAGCAATAGCAGAGAGCTTTATGCGGTTCCGTTCTGTGTCGAAGCAAATTCCACAACCGCGCTCTGAAGTCCGCTTTCATCGCCGACTGCCAAGCTCTGAGACGCCTGAAATTCGAAAGAGAGACCGTCATCTTTCACGATTTCGATGATCAGCGGCCGCTTACCCGGGAATCGTCTAACGGCATCAAGGATATCTCGCAGGACACGCTCTGAAAGTTTCCTACGAGCAAGCCGCAGGCGCACCGGCCTCACCGAAGCTTTTGGCTTTAAAGGGGACAATCCCGCGGCGATCGCGCGGACACTATCATCGCGTCGGGTGAGGCGTGCAGATATGGCGACGACCGATCCGGGACTAAGAAGCGGCTGATGCTGGCTGAAGACGTCGTCCCACACCGTAAGCTCGATTTGCCCGGTGAAATCTTCCAGCACGACCACGGCAAAGGGTTTGCCATCCTTTTTTGTGAACTTTTTCTCTACCGAACACACGATTCCAGCGAGGCGAACCGTCGACGAGGCGTCGATCTGTTGCGCGGCGGCAATGGAGGTAATCTTCCGACCGTCAAAATGGCCCGCATATGGTTCCAGGGGATGGCCACTGAGGTAAAAACCAAGCAGTTCTCGCTCGTAGGCTAACATTTCATTGCGCGGCCACGGCTCTACTGAGGATGGGGCGGTTCGCTCCGGCAAGGCATCCAGCGTGTCGAAAAAGCCCTCCTGGCCCGACGCTCGATCGCGGTGAACCAGCGCCGCAGAAGACATCGCACGATCCAAATCTGCAAAGAGCTGCGCCCGGAACTTGCGAAAGCTGTCGAAAGCACCGCATTTGACAAGGCTTTCCAGGATTTTCCGGTTCACACTCCGGGCGTCAAGGCGAGCGCAAAACTCTTCGAGTGAATGAAAAGGACCTCTCTTCTCACGCTCTTCGACGACGCATTGCATCGCCGCCGCGCTCACATTCTTGATCGCTGCAAGCCCAAAGCGTATCGCCGTGTCGTGGTCGCGAACTTCAGGTGTAAAATGGAGGCTGCTGGAATTGACGTCTGGCGCCAGAATCTTGATCCGCATTCTGGCGCACTCACCTATGACCTCCGCGATGCGATCAGTCGTCGCCGCGTCATGGGTCAAGAGGGCCGCCATGAACTCGACAGGATAATGCGCCTTGAGGTAGGCGGTTTGATAAGAAACCCACCCATACGCCGCGCTATGCGACTTGTTAAATCCATACTCCGCAAAACGGGCAATGAAGTCAAAAATGGCGTTTGCGGCCCCCGCATTGATCCCATTGACCCGGAAACACCCTTCGACAAAGCGAGTTCGTTCCTTCGCCATTTTCTCCCGGTCCTTCTTCCCCATCGCGCGCCGGAGAAGATCGGCTTCGCCCAGCGAATAGCCTGCGAGCACGTTGGCGGCGCGCTGCACCTGCTCCTGATAAACGATGATCCCGTAGGTTTCCGCGCAGACCTGCTCGAGCAAAGGATGGGCATATTCAATAGTCCGATGACCTTTTTTGCGGGCAATATAATCGTCAATAAACCTCATCGGACCAGGCCGATAGAGGGCTCCGATGGCAATAATGTCCTCTATGGAGCTCACGTCGAAGCGTTTGCAGCAGTTGGTGATGCCTCCGCCTTCCATCTGGAAGACGCCAACGGTCTCACCTCTATTGTAGATATTGAACGCCAATCGGTCGTCGATCGGGATAGTTGCGAGATCGAAAGCCGGTTGCCTCTCTCGAATCCTGCGGACGGTTTCTTCAATGACGGTAAGCGTCTTAAGACCCAGGAAATCCATCTTGAGCATGCCGAGGTCGGTGAGAGCATTCATCTCGTACTGGGTGATGACCTCGTTATCTTTTCCTCGGCACAGAGGGATGTATTCATCCAGGGCGCGGTCTCCGATCACAACGCCAGCTGCGTGTATTCCGGTGTTGCGACTCAGCCCTTCTAGCACGATGGCATGCTCCCAAAGTTGCCGGGCCGCGGCCTCATTTTCCACCACCGTTCTCAGCTCAAGATTTTTCTCGGCAGCTGCCGAGAGGGTGATGTTCAGCTCGTTGGGAATCATCCTGGCAAACCGGTCGGCGTCGGTATAGCTCCAGCCAAGGACGCGGCCTACATCGCGCACAACGCTCTTTGCACCCAGGGTGCCGAAAGTCACGATTTGCGAAACACAGCGCTCGCCGTATTTGCGGCGAACATAATCAATCACCTCACCCCGACGCTCCATGCAGAAATCGACATCAATATCCGGCGGACTGATGCGTTCAGGATTGAGGAAGCGCTCGAAAATCAACCCATAGCGCAACGGATCTATATCCGTAATGCGCAAGGCATAGGCGATCAGGGACCCTGCGGCGGAGCCGCGCCCGGGGCCCACCGGAATGCCTTGCTGCCTCGCATGGTTGATGAAGTCCCAAACAATCAGGAAATAACTGACGAAACCGGTCTTCTCAATGACGGAAACCTCATATTGGAGGCGTTGACGAAGCTCCGCATCGGTGTCGGCTCTTTCTCCGTAGCGTTCACGAAGGCCCCGCCAGCAGAGGTCACGGAAATACTCATTTCGCTGCTTGCCCGGGGGCACTTCGAAGGCTGGATATTTTGGGTTTCCGAATTCGAGTTTAAGGGCGCACCTCTCGGCGATGCGGATAGTGTTGCAAAGCGCATCGGGAAGTTCCCCAAAGAGGGACGCCATCTCCTCACCACTCTTGAAATAAAGCTGAGGTGCATACCGCATTCGCTTTTCGTCGAAGACCATGGACCCCGTGCCGATGCAGAGCATGACATCGTGCGAGTCGTGGTGTTCAGGCTGCAAAAAGTGAACATCGTTAGCGGCGACCAGTCCCAAGCCCAGTTCGTGAGCAATTCGGACGAGCTCCGGGTTGCTCCGTCGCTGCGCATCGAGACCGTGATCGTGCAACTCGATGAAAAAAGAATCCCCTCCAAAAATGTCGCGATATTGTCCAGCGACTTCTCTCGCTTCCGCCGAATCGCCCGCAAGCAACTTGGAATTGATCTCCCCTTTGAGGCAGCCACTGAGCGCGATCAGCCCGCGCGAGTGACTCGCCAGAAGATCTTTGTCAATGCGCGGCTTGTAGTAGAAGCCCTCAAGATGCGCAGCTGTGGCCAATTTGACCAGATTGCGATAACCCTCCGCATCAGCGGCCAGGAGCGTTAAATGAAAGGCAGCTTCCTTTCCGGAAGAAGCGTTGCGATCGCGCAGGGACTTTGGCGCGACGTAAGCCTCGCAACCGATGATCGGCTGAATGCCGGCCCTTTCCGCGGCCTGGTAAAACTCGATCGCCCCGTAGAGATTGCCGTGATCGGTAATCGCAACCGCCGGCATTCCGAATTCCGCAGCTTTTCTGACCAGCTCTTTCGTTCGAATCGCTCCATCAAGCAGCGAATACTCGGTGTGACAATGTAGATGAACAAAGGGTACTTCGGCCATGAGAAATCTCCTTCCACTCGCCAGTTCGCCCGGACATCGCGAGGCGAAACCCACGGAATTTAGCCCGCCAGCGGTTCTGTTGCACTAAGGATCTCTACGAAGAGATGAACACACAAGCCCTCAAAGTCCGTGCACCTGAGCGCGAGCGCACGCTCGGAAAGCTTGCGCATTGAGATGACCGAGCAGCTCGACTATACCAAAGCCTGAAGCCGACGGATTATCTCGGCCTTTCCAAGCACTCCGACGGTTTGGTCCCGTTTTTCTCCGGCCTTGAAGAAAAGCAACGTTGGAATACTGCGAATGCCGAATTTCTCCGCAACAACGGGCGATTCGTCCACATTCACTTTGGTTACCTTGAATTTTCCAACGTTTTCTCCGGCGATCTCTTCGACCACCGGCGTTAGCATCCGGCATGGCGCGCACCACGGAGCCCAAAAATCAACTAGCAACGGTTCCGAAGCATTCGAAACAACTGTTTCAAAGTTCGTGTCGTTCAACTCCACAATGTTTGCACTTGCCATAGAGCTTACAGGATAGCAGACGCCCAGGGAAAAACCAGATCACGCGCGGAACGGTCAACCGCTCGCCCACGAGGTCTAGTTTGGGTTGCCGCGCTGAATTAGAGGAACATCCACACCTGGACAGCTACAGCCACAAGTGAGGCAGCCAGAGCAAGCACCCCGATGATCACACCAACTCCCCGCTCGCGTTGACCCTGAGGAGCAACCGCGAGCGCCGAACTTGATGGGGTCGACGTTGACGCACCTGGTTTTCTCTGCCCGTGAACGGAAGCTTGAGGCAAGGGCGCTCTACCGGAAGTGCTTGGCGGAACTTTGGCCGTCTCCTTCTTGCTCTCTGCCGAAAGTGAAGCGAGAGGAGGCGCGGGCACGCCTGACAGCGATGGTGCCTTGGCTGCAGACGGACCGATCGATGCCGACGGCATCACCGTGCCTGGCGGCTTCGGAGCAACCGGAGGCGCCGCGGCCAAAGAGGGGGGCTTTGCTAGGCCAGGCGGAAGGACGGAAGGCGGCCTTGGCGGAGTCGGAGCCACCCCGGGGAGCGAGGGAGGTCGTTTCGGGGCGAGCGGCGGAACGGAGAACGCGGTGGGCAAAGACACCTTCGGAGCCACAGATGGAATCGACGGGGGCTGCGGTGGCAGCGATGGCGGCGGAACCGCACCGGTCTGCGGGGCAGCAGATTCTTCCGCAGGAGGTGACGACTCGGCCGCAACCGGTTTTTGAACAGGCTTGGGCGGGAGGTTAATCATCGCGGTCTCGCGTGGGTTCGATGCCAAAGGTTGGCCGTCCCGACGCGGAGGTAACACGATTCGGACTGTTTCCTTTTTGGGTTCGGACATGGGAATTTCTCTCTTAACCAGCAATCTTACACCAGCAGCATTAGGCTCACAAATTGATCAAGCAGTGTCAATAATCGCGATTTCGCAAAACAGAATGTAATCTCAGAGCGAATTACCGCTCTGGATGCTCGCGGTCTTTGTTTGCTCACTAAGGTCAACGAAATCCCGCATCACGCGCAGTGCCTCGTTGCGGATCGGATCGGGCTCAGGCGTCGCTTTCTTGGCGTTCGCCTCCTCTTCCTCCGGCTCCATAAAATTCCTGTCCTGCTTACGATCGAAGGCGACAGATCGCAATTTTGGAGCGGCAAGATCATCGAGGGTGAGCTCGTAAGCCTGAACCCCGAGGGCTGGACCCCGGGCGTGCCTTTCTTTGTCCCTCGACTCCTTTCGTTTCTTGTCTTCCACGAGTTCCTCACGCCTGGATTTCTCGTTGAGGGAGATTGAGTTCTGCACAATCTTCTCACGAACGCGGCGCATGTCATCGAGTGTGTAACCGAATTCCGGGTCGGCAGCAACCCGGGCAGCTGATCGTTCCCTGAGTTGGTTAAGAAAGAGCGGCGTGGCCGCCATTGAGTCGGCGATCTTCACGGGCGCCACCTCGTCGTAACCGAGCCGGTTTTTCAAGGAACCCTCTCCGATCTCGGAATTATCTGTCAGAGATGGGAGGATGATGTCGGACTCGACGCCTTTAAGTTGCGTTGATCCGCCTCGAACGCGGTAAAATTTTTGTATGGTCAATTTCAACGCTCCCGCGTCGGCGCCTCCCAAGCTGAAAGGTGACATAAGCCGGCCAAGATCAAGCACCGTCTGAACAGTACCCTTTCCGAAGGTGCGTTCGTCTCCAATGATGACGGCTCGACCATAATCTTGGAGCGCGGCGGCAAAGATTTCGCTCGCTGAGGCACTGAGGCGATTGGTGAGAACGATCAGCGGGCCGCTGTAAACGACTTCAGGACTGGTATCCTGCGAGACAGTGATCTTCCCGTTTGAATCCTTTGCCTGGACGACCGGCCCTCTGGGAATGAAGAGTCCTGTCAGATTGATTGCTTCTTCGAGCGAGCCTCCACCGTCGCGTCGGAGATCGATGACCAGACCCTGAATACCCTCGCGTTTCAGACGCGCAAGGAGCAGGGCGACGTCCTGGGTAGTGCTCTTCGGCGTACCACGATTCTCCATGTTTGCGTAAAACGATGGCAGAGTGATCCACCCGATGCGGGTTGGACGACCTCCTGGTTCATTAAGGTCAAGGACTTCGGCCTTCGCTTCCTGGTCCTTGAGCTTGACCTCGTCCCGGCGAATCTCCACGATCTTCCTCTTGGAGGGATCGGCCGCATCACTGGGAATTACAAGCAGACGAACAACGGTGCCTTTTCTGCCACGGATCTTTTCCACCACTTTGTCGAGCTTCATGTCGACGACATCCTCAAATTCTCCTTCCCCTTGGGCGACAGCAGCAATGCGATCGCTGACCGTAAGGCGTCCATCGCGATCAGCTGGACCACCCGGCACAATCTCCTTCACCTTCGCGTAGCCATCTTCTGAGGAAAGCACCGCCCCCACGCCGACTAACGAAAGCTTCATCGAAATCTGGAAGTTCTCGAGATCAGAAGGGCTTAAGTACTCCGAGTGCGGATCGTAGGTCTGTGCAAGAGCACTCAGAAACGTTTTGATCACATCGTCATCCTCCATTTCGCGGACGTTACGAAGAACCTGCTCGTAGCGCCGCGTCACAGTTTCCTGAGGTGATCTAAGTTTCAGCTCCGCAAGATGTTCTTTCAGGAGCTCCGCTTCGATGCGATTTTGCCAGATTTTATCTGCTTCCTCCGTGTTTTTCGGCCACGGAGCTTCTTGCCGGTTGATCTCGACAACTCGATTGCTTTCGAAGCCGTATTTTTTCTGCGCCAGTTTTTTATTCTTGGCAACCCGCTCCTCCACCCGCTGGCGGAAGCGGGCAAATATTTCTCGAGCTGGCGCGAGATCGCCTCGCAAAACGCTGTTGCCAAGTGTAACGAAATATTTCTCCTCGAATTCCCGAACGTCCTGCTGTGTAAAGTATAACTTGTTGTAGTCCAAGGTGGTCAGGTAAGTCTGAAGAAACCTGGCCGACACCTTCTCGTCGAGTTTCTCACGGGTGTAATGACCCTGTTCGAGCCAGCGCGCGACTGAGATCGCCACCTGGCCAGGGTCTACCGGACCACGGGCGGCAAGGGATCGGGAATTTAAACCTGCTAGGACGAGCAGTCCCGCAAGGAACAAACCAAGTAACGTGCGCTTCATCGAATGTAAGACTTGAAAAGCTTGCAGACAGAGTCTGGAAAATCAAACTGCGGGATCATTTTTTCTCTGACCATTTTCTCATGAATCGGTTCAAAACGTTTACCGGTGGCGTCTTCAATACCAATTGTTTTCATTACCAGGCGCCGAACGGCGGCATCCTTTTCGACGCACCGCAAGAGGCAGATCTCGCCTTCGCAGCCGATAAAGTAGACCTCCTGGTCATCACGCATGGCCACTTTGACCACATCGTTGACGGCGCGGCAATCATCAAACGCCATAACTGTAAGACCGCGATGCACCCAGAAACTGTATCGATGGTGAGTGATCGCGAGTTCTTTCGCCGATGGGGGTTCGAATTGGAGACCGACACTTTTGACGCAGACCTCCTGCTTGATGAAGGACCCGCCGACCTGCTCGGTGCGCCTGTCCGCATTTACCACATACCCGGGCATTGTCCCGGAAGCCTGTGTATTCATCTTCTCGATGAGAAGGTCATTGTCGTAGGTGACGTTCTGTTCCATGAGGGAGTTGGCCGGTGGGATCTTCCCGGAGGCGATAAAGATGCGCTCCTTCACGGCATTCGGCGCAAATTGCTCGCTTTGGACGACAACATAGAGGTCCTCCCCGGTCATGGGCCGGCAACCACCATCGGATGGGAGCGAAGCTATAATCCCTTTCTGGCGGATTGAGGAAACTTTCCTCGACACCGCGGCCGATCCCTTTTAAACTTTTTTCCTACATCAGGTTCAAGCCTCAAACCTTCTATGCCTCGATTCAACTACGTCGCCTTAGATTCCCGGGGACAAGAAGCTTCTGGTGTGATCGAAGCAGACTCGCAAAGTGAGGCGGTGGGGCACTTGAGGCAGGCCGGGTTTTTCCCCAAGGCGATCGCTGAGGAAGGCAAGGGCGGGAAAATGGCCAAGGCGGTGAAGGCGGCAACTCGACAGACCGCCTCGCCAAAGAAACCTTTGACAATTTCGCTTCCATTTTTGGAGCGAAAGACGGTCAAGGCGAAAACCCTGATGATTTTCACTCGGCAAATTGCGACGCTGATCGACGCGGGTCTCCCCCTCCTGCGTGGGTTGACTGTGCTGGCGAAGCAGGAACCCGATCCGGTTCTGAGGAAGGTGATCGTCAGCTTGGCCGAGGGAGTTCAAGGAGGGGGCACATTTTCTGAAAGTCTCGCTGGGCACCCCAGAATATTCAGCAAACTTTACGTGAATATGGTCAAAGCCGGCGAACTTGGCGGCGTGCTTGAACTGGTCCTGCTGCGCCTTGCGGAATTTCAAGAGAAGGCACAGAAGATCAAACACAAGGTCGTATCGGCGATGTTTTATCCGATCATCGTTCTTCTGATCGCGATCTTGATTCTTGGTTTCCTGCTCGTGTTCATCGTGCCGAAGTTTGAGGCGATTTTCGCAGATATGTTGGGTGGGAAACCGTTGCCGCCCCTCACCCAATTTGTCATTGCGGCCAGCAGTGTGGTGAAGAGCAATATTTTCATTATCATCGCGGCGGTTGTCGGCCTCTTCTTTCTTCTCAGACTTATCGCCCAGACTGCCAAGGGCGCTCTCGTCCTCGACACTCTAAGGCTGAAGGCCCCTCTCTTCGGCGACCTCACTCGCAAGAGCGCCATTTCGCGCTTCAGCCGCACGTTGGGAACGCTGGTCACGAGCGGCGTTCCAATTCTTCAGGCGCTCAATATCACGCGGGATACCGCGGGAAATGCCGTTGTCGCAAACGCTATCATGAAAGTTCACGACAGCGTAAAGGAAGGCGAATCCATCGTGCATCCCCTGGAGGCGAGTGGCGTTTTTCCTCCGATGGTGATCAGCATGATCGATGTCGGTGAAGAGACCGGGCAGCTCCCGGAAATGCTTCTGAAGATCGCCGAAGTGTATGATGATGAGGTCGACAGCGCGGTGTCGGGCCTCACTTCGCTGCTCGAGCCCATCATGATTGTTTTTCTGGCGGTCGTGGTGGGGACCATCGTCATCGCTCTGTTCCTGCCGCTGATCTCAATCATTAGCGGCATGCAGCAGCAATCGTGATCGCGTGAAACACGCCGCTCCCCAAAAAGACGCCTTCACCCTTATCGAGCTCTTGGTGGTCATCGCCATCATCGGGATCCTGGCCGGCCTTCTTTTGAATACTGCTGGCTATATCCAAAGGAAGGGAGCCATGTCGCGCGCCGAGGCTGAGATCGCGGCCCTCACGGTCGCTTTGGAGAATTACCGCGCCGACAACGGCGACTACCCGAAAGGAGCTAACGTGAACGGGACCAACGCCCCGGCAGGGAACAGCTTTCTGTTTGTCAGTCTTATGCCGAGTACGGGAAAGGTTTACTTCCCTTTCAACAAGTCGATGACCAGTGCGAGCAACATTGTCGATCCCTTTGGGGAAAATTACGGTTATCAATACCCCGGCGATGTAAACCGGAGCGGCACAAATTTTTTCGATCTCTTTTCGCGTTGCGCTTCGTCCGATCCCGTCCAGTGGAAGGGCAATTGGTAGGGTCTGAAGCTAACGGGCGCGCCGTTGCGCTTAGACTCTCTACTGGGCGCTGGCTCCCGGTTCAATTGGCGAAGTCGCTGTGTCGAACGAGATCGGCAGGGTTACCTGAGGGGCATCCTTAAGGGTCAAAACAAAGAGAACCCCAAAATCTGGTTCTTCCTGCCCCTCGCTATCTCGAATCTGAGTGCCCACTGAGGCCACCCAGCTCGAGAGATCACGGTGAATCATGTAGCGCTGATACTGCCAGACCCCTGAGACAAATTCATACTGCTCGTAGACGCTGAATCCCCAATTTCTGTTAATTCGCCAGTACGCATAGAAGTCGACCTGACTGTTGTCGGCAAAAAACGTATTGTTATCGATGTACTGATGTCCAACTCGAAACGAGAAGTTCTCGGCGGGCATAAAAGCAAAGCCGGTGTTCACTTCGGTGAAGCCCTCCTCGATGATGGGCAACTGCGACAAAACGGTTAGGGTAAACCAAGGGACGGGACGGAACGCGAAGAGGTTAAAGAGGTTGGAGACAGACGCATCTGAGTACGGATTGTCGAAATTGACATCCATGAAGGTATCGAGAGTCATCCATGCAAGTGTCTGTTGGTCCCGCCGGGTTTGCAGGCGATTGCGCACACCCAGGCGCAAGATATTCCACGTATCAATGGTGTCGACCGCCGTAAATTGCGGAAACTCGATCGGGAGCAATTGGGTCGAGGGTACCACGCGGTCGAACTGAAGAATGTCCTCCGGAGGTGGTCCGAAATTACCCACCAGCGAATAGTTTGCGTACGGCTGGACAACGTGGCGAAGTCCATCAAGTCCGAGCCATCGGGACTGCACGCGTTCGAAAGCCCGGGAGAACTTGGTCGACACTTCGAGGCCGAAGTTGGCTACGGGTCGAAAAACCGAGCCTTTCTTTTCGAGAGTCGGTGTCGGAGCATTGAGCGGCGTGCTCTGAATGGAGGGCGTGCTCACAACTTGCACGAGCCCCGTTACGGGATCCACTTCAAAGGTCTGGCCGCCGAAGCTCTGAAAGGTTCCGCTTTCGTTGTAGTAAGTGAGACGAAAACCGGCCCGCGGAGTAATGTTCAACCAGCCAAAAAATTGTGCCGGGTAGGAGAGTTGGTGAAATGTGTCGAAGCGAGAGGACTGGTAATCAGGAAAATCGAACGGGTCGAATTCCGGCCCAACCCCGAAGGCGCGCCGATACTGACCCACACTCGTTTCGCCATCATAATACACGGGCAAACCAAAAAAGCGGTGCTGCTTGAAGTCGAAGACCAGCTCAGGCAACCGCTCCGTCGTTTCCTGGAAATCGTTGATTTGCCAGCGTCCGAGAAGAGTCAGGGTGTAGAATTCGTCCCATTTTGTGAGAGAAAGAAAGGTGTCCGGTTGCGGGTCGATCCGAAATTCGCCCGGAAAGTAGTCTTCGAGGAAATCGACATCGCTGAGAAGATTGACGTCTGCGGTCGCGTAGATGTCGTCGGTTAAGAACAATCGATGTTTGAAGGTCACCCGGTAGCGGCCCTCCTCGCCTTCCTCTGGAGGTTCACCCGCAAGGGCCTGGTCCGGCTGGGTGTCAGAGGCATAGTAAGAGATAAAATCACCGTAGCTGCGGTCGTCCTTCCCGTATTTGAACTTCGTATCGAATCCGACCGCGGCTCCCAGCTCCGACCGCACGTCAAGATGCACCTTGCCGATCATGTTGTCGCCCGATCCGATAGGAAAGCTATAGGCCGAGAGCAAGTATGCGCCCCAGGGCGTATAGAAGCCCGGCAGGAACTCGAAACCCGTATTGCTTATGCTGGCAAAAATATACGGAAACCAGAAGATCGGAGTCTGTCCGATATAAACCGTCGAATTGGAAAAGATGACCCGGTCGTCCGGATAGATACGAACACTTTTCGACCGGACGTGAAAATCAGGTTTGGAGGAATCGTCCGTTGTGAAGATGGCGTCCCGGACTCGAAACTCGCGCGTTGAGGGAGCGCGCAAGCTGAATGCGCGAAACAGAAGCGGGAAGTGGGCGCCGGAAAACTCGAGGCCACGCATTTGCTTTGTTTCAAGATTGAAGAGCGCTCGCTGCCCGGTCAGCACTTCTCTGGGCGTATAAAGACGGATGTTGCCGATGAGCAAGACGTCGCGAGTGTCCGGATTGTATTCCGCGTAGTCGCAGTAGATGCTGTAATCTCCATAGTGAATCTGGACGTTGTCCTCGGCGATAGCGACGCCACCTTCGAATCGAGTTGCACCATCGGCGGTAATCGATACGGGCACATCACCGAAACTTCCGAACTGCCCGAAGACGCTGCCGGCCCAAGCGAGGAATAGCCAAGCAAACGCGGCAGACAAAAGACACCTTCTCATGCGATTTCGCGAGGCTATTTTGGAGTCTTGCGCTGGCAAGAGAAAAACACCTGCTCCTCTCTCTAGCGAGACAGAACCATGTGCCCGTCCGAAGATCCCAGGATTGTCGACATCGGGGTGAGCGACGTCAAATCACGAGAGGTACTGCCCGAAATCGAGTTCCCCCGCACAGTGATGTTGATAATGGAGTCGTCGCGTTCTGAACAACTGAATCGTCCAGTTTTCGAGACCAGCTTGGCCTTGCTGCGTTGACAGAGCCGTCTTACAGGATTGTTCGATTGGTTTTCTCTCGACCTTGTCGACCCAACCTCATTGTTGTCGATAAGCGCTGCCGTCCGCTGCGCGCGCCGGTTTCGCAACGTAGCGCCCTCCCTCTGCAACGGCGACTTGGTCGAAGTCTCTTGCGAGAGCGTGCAAAGCTTCGCGCATCTCCAATCCTCGCATTGCCCGGCCATGTCCAGTCACCACGAGCTCAGGATTGAGCGCCCGCCAGATTGTTGACTGAATCACGCGCTGCGGTCCAATCCACGGTAAAATACTTCGAGGGTCCATGGAGTTCCGGCTTCTGCATGGCGACAGCGTAGGCCGATTCCTGATTTGTCGTAATAAAGGCATCGCCGCCGATGATCGCTCGATCTTTTTCGCGGCAGAAAGAGACGTGACCCGCGTATGTCCAGGCGTCGGCATCCAGCGCCAACCTGGGAAGATCCACGATGGCTTCAGGTGTGAGAGGGATTCGCTTTTTCTCAATAGCTTGTATCCCCCAAATCTCCATCGAAGGACGCAACGTGTATTTCGCGCACCTCGCTCCGAAGACCTCTGACGCGAAAAATCCGCCGATTCTCCTGCTGCATGGCTGGCCTTATACCTTCGCCACAATGTTGGCTTTGGCGAAATGTCTCTCGGCAGCCGGCTTCGAAGTGATCGTGCCGTCGCTGCCGGGGATTGCGTTCTCGCAAGTTCCCGACGATCAGGTGCGCGGCTTACGCTTCATTGCGCACCGACTTGGTCGGCTCATGACAGAAGTGCTCGGACACAAGCGCCATCTCATCCATGGCGGCGATCACGGTGCCGTGGTCGCGGACTGGCTCGCAATCGACATGCCGCAGCACGTGGTCGGCATTCACGCCCACATGATCGCCTTTCGCCACGCTGGCGCGGAGTACGGCTCGCGCCAGAGCGGGGTGCCCGACGCGACGCCCGAAGAGACCGGATTTGTAAGGGCGGAAGTCGAAAACATGGAGCGCGAGAGCGCCTACTTTCGCCTTCAACTAACACGCCCCGAAACGATCGCTTATGCGCTCACAGACAGCCCCGTTTGGCTGGGCCGCTTACATGCTTGATAAGTGGCAGAAATGGACGGACACGAGGACGCGAACTTTCCAAGTCATTTTCGATCAGGAGCACCTGTTGACTGAAATGATGCTCTTTCTTGTCACCGATTCGGTAGCGACATCCGCTCTGGCCATACGCGGGTTTCCAGACGGAACCCTTCGGCCTTTCGCCTGGTCAAAAAATCACCGTTCCTTTCGGCTACTCTTCCTTTGCCGATCCGCTGCTGCCGCGCGTCCCGCGCCGTTTCGTCGAGCGTTCCCGCACCAACATCAAGCTCTGGCGGGAGCACGAAAACGGCGGTCACTTCCCGATGCTGGAAGCCACCGAGATTAGATGAGAAGGCAGAGGAGCCGCCGCGCCATTGAGCGTATCGGTAAACTCGATGCCTTATGAATAACGCAGCCGCTAGGAATAAGGCGCTGATCACGGTCGGATTGGACCTTGGTGACCGTCGGCACACGTATCACGTTTTAGACGAAGCTGGGAAGATGGCCAAAGAGGGAAGTTTGGCCAATACGCGCGAGCAACTCGCAAGTATGGCACGAAGTTATCCCGGCGCCACTGTGGTGATGGAAGCCGGCATGCACAGTCCGTGGGTGAGCCGCTTTCTACAGGAGTTGGGTCTTCGAGTGATCGTGGCCAATCCAAGAAAGACACGGGCAATCTACGAGAATGAAAGGAAGAGCGACCGGCGTGACGCCATGATGCTGGCCCGCCTCGCGCGGATGGATCCCACATTGCTTCACCCCGTTAAACATGGCAGCCAGGAGGCCCAGCAGGATATGCTCCAGCTCAAGTTGCGCGACAGTCTGGTGCGTGCCCGAGTGGCCTTGATCAATGCAGTGCGCTTTACCTTGAAAAGCTTGGGATACCCGGTGAGCAACCCTTCTAGCGCATGCTTCCATAAGCTGGTGCTTAAGGAGGTGCCCGAGTCAATCGGTGAGATGATCGCCCACAACGTGGCCGCGATTGCCGAGCTGACTGAACGAATCAAGGCGCTGGATACCTCGATCAGCCGCCTGGCCGCCGACCGCTATCCAGAGACAATCTATCTCCAGCAGGTCAGTGGAGTGGGGCCTATTACCTCGCTCTACTTCGTGCTCAAAGTCGGCAACCCCGGACGCTTTCAGCGAACGCGCGACATTGGAGCCTTTCTGGGCTTGTGTCCGAAGCGGGATCAAAGCGGAGACACTGACAAGGAATTACGCATTTCCAAATGCGGAGACCGATACCTGCGACGTCTTTTGGTGAGCGCCGCCCAATATGTTCTGGGACCCTTCGGGGCCGACAGTGACCTGCGCGAGCACGGACTACGTCTCGCCCGGGAGGGAACAGCCAAGGCCAAAAAGCGGGCCGTCGTCGCGGTCGCACGAAAGCTCGCCGTATTGCTCCTCACGCTCTGGAAATCCCGTCAACCTTATGAATCCTTCCACAGTATGGTCTGAAGCGGTCTGATTGGGGCTATGCGCCCCCAAAGCCCGCACCGCTCGCCACGGCAGGCGTTCGGGGGGAACTCTTGGAATCAAACTGAGGACGGACGATCCGGAACGATTGCGACCAAGCGCCAGGGGCTTCACGCGAGACCTCGACACCAAGATAGCAACGTTCCACCCTTTGCGGTAACTAACGGATCAAAACATGGACCAACATACCGAGTCCGGATGGAAGCACGATCCCACCCCCGCGAGAAAAGTGTGAAATGAATTTCAGAAACAGTTTGACTGCCTTCTCATGGAAGGCGCTTGCAGCAGATATTCTTGCCTTTGCCGATCTCGCAGGGAGCTGACCACTTCGAATCCGTTGGAAAGCATAGTATCCAAAATTGAGATAATATAAGCTATTAACCATTGCATATATATTTGTTTACATATATATTTAGAGCGGCATACTCTATCTGTGGAATTGATAAAAATTTACCAATGTTTCTGCGATGCGACGCGGCTGCGGATCATCCATTTGCTGACGCGTGGTCCGCTTTGCGTGTGTCATTTCCAGGAAATTCTTCGCCTTCCACAAACCAAGGTTTCCCAGCATCTCGCCTATCTCCGCAAGAAAGGCATGGTCGAATGCACGCGTCACGGGACATGGATGATTTATCGCCTTCCCTCGAAACCCCCGCTCGAGTTGGAAGCCAATCTCAAATGTCTTCAAGACTGTGCATCTACTGACAAGCGGTTCCGTTCCGATCTCAAAGCTCTGGAGAAAGTGCGAGCTGACTGCGGATGGATTGACGAAGCCCTAGAAAACAAACGGACCTACAGTTGCTAGACTTATGAATGCAAACAAGCCTCATTTCAAAATTTTGTTTCTTTGCACTGGCAACTCGGCGCGAAGTATTTTCGCCGAGTACTTGTTGAAAGAGATCGCACCGGTTCGCTTTGAAACCTACAGCGCCGGAGCGAGTCCGAAACCCGCGCCGCATCCGCTCGCGCTGGAAATTCTCCACAAGAATTTCAGAATCGACGCATCGGAGGCCTACAGCAAGTCGTGGGAAGAGTTTCAAGACTCACAATTCGATTTCGTCATCACCCTATGTGACAATGCCAAGGAGAGCTGCCCTATCTGGCCAGGGCAGCCGATTGTCGCCCATTGGAGTTCTCCCGATCCAGCGGCGGTGGCAGGTTCGGAAACCGAAAGGCGGCGGGCTTTTTGGCAAGTTGCTCAGCAAATAAAACGCAGGCTTGAGCTCCTAGCTTCGCTGCCGTTTGAAAAGCTTGACGCTTTGCGTTTGGAAGCCGCGACCAAGGAAATCGGCATGCGTGAGAGGATTCAAATTGATAATCGCACGGGCCGCTTGACTCGGGCGTCAGGAGGTGTTGGCCTGAACCCCAGAAGAGGGACGTGACATAACTGGAGTTCTGCTCAAAGAAATAGCAGAACATGAAGAGGAGTCGATTCAGCGAGGAACAGATCATTGGGATATTGCGAGAAGCGGAGGCCGGAAGCCCGGTAAAGGCGGTCTGTGCGGCGCATAACATCAGTGCGGCCACTTACCATGCGTGGAAGCGAAAGTTCGGAGGGATGGAAGTCAGCGAAGCCAAGAGGCTGAGAGCGTTGGGAGAGGAAAACTCGCGGCTCAAGCGTTTGGTGGCCGATCAAGCCGTGCAGATACACATCCTCAAAGAGGTCAACGCAAAAAAGTGGTGAGCCCGTCTGCAAGACGGCGGGCTGTGAAGATGAGTGTTCAAGAAGGCTTCGGGAAAGTGGCAGCGGCCTGTCGTGCGCTGGGACTGGCGAGATCGAGTTACTACCGCAGCGGCCGATCGAGCTTGGAGAGCCGGCGCATCCGCAAGGAGCTGCTCGAGCTAAGCGGTAAGCATCCTCGCTATGGCTATCGACGCATTACCGCGCTGATGCGGCGGGAAGGCTTCGAGGTCAATGCGAAACGAGTGGCGCGGATTCGAGGAGAAGAAGGAACCAAGGTGAGCAAGAAACAACGCCGCATGAAGCGCCTAGGCATTTTAACCGCAGAGCGGCAGCGCGCTGAGCGGCCAGGGCAAGTTTGGAGCTGGGACTTCGTGGCTGACCAAACAGAAAATGGAAGCGGTTTTCGCATCCTGACCTTGCTGGACGAACACACCCGGCAATGTGTGGCCATTCATCCTGCGTGGTCGATTCGAGCCGTCGACGTCATCACGGTGGTCGAAGCGGCCATAGCTCGCTATGGAGTGCCCGAGCACCTGCGCAGCGACAACGGGCCAGAATTTATCGCCTCCTGCATGCAGGACTGGCTGAAGGCTCAGGAGATAAAGACGCTTTACATCAAGCCGGGGAGTCCTTGGGAGAACGGGCATATTGAGAGCTTCCACGACAAGCTTCGTGATGAATGCCTGAACCGCGAACTCTTCGGCAATCTGCGCGAAGCGCGCCTCATTTTGGAGAGTTGGCGCGTCGAATATAACGAGCGTCGCCCGCACAGCGCGCTTGGCTACAGGACCCCGAACGAATATGCCGGGACCGAGATGAACCGGTTTGATGGGGGCTACGCGCCCCCAAACCCCGCGCCGCTCGCCGCGGCAGGCGTTCGGGGGGAACTAAGGATTAACGCCACAAGGTGGCAAACTAACGAAAAGCAAAACATTAACGAACCCGCAGAACTTCAGTTAAGAAGTGTCTCACCTCCGGGGTCATGGCAGTGTCATGAGCAATAAGCCAATCGTTCTTATACTCTGCACCGGAAATTCCTGCCGTAGTCACATGGCGGAAGGAACTCTAAGAAAAGCCGTGGGCGATTTTGTCGAAGTGCAAAGTGCTGGCTCGATGCCCGCCGGTTATGTTCATCCCATGGCAATCGAGGTCATGAAGGAACTCGGCATCGATATTTCCAGTCACACCTCGAAGCACATGAACGAGTTTCTCGATCATCAGGTGGATACCGTCATCACGGTGTGCGGAAATGCCGATCAAGCCTGCCCGAGGTTTCCCGGACAGGTACACCGCTACCATTGGGGCTTTGACGACCCGGCCCGTGCCCAAGGAAGCGAGGAAGAGATCTACGCCGAGTTTCGCCGGGTGCGGGATCAGATCAAGCTGGTCTTCGAGGCTTACGCGGCCGGTCTGCGGGAAGGCTCAAACCGGAGCGGCACGCTTCAGCCAGCCTGATCCGACAGTTGCGCAACCCGCCTGACAGGTCACTCCACATAACGAAAGAAGATTACCCATGAGTAAAGCGAATATTAAGGAGGTCGTTCGAGAGAAGTATGGTCAGGCTGCCGTGCGCGTCCAATCAGGCGCTATTGGTAGTTGTTGTGACGCTCCAGGGTTGGACGCTTCTTGTGATCCGATAACATCGAACCTCTACACTGCTGCGCAGGAAGTCGAACTACCCGACACGGCGATCAACGCCTCTCTGGGCTGCGGTAACCCCACGGCCCTTGCCGAATTGAAGCATGGTGAAACCGTCCTCGATCTTGGCTCCGGCGGCGGCATTGACGTGTTGCTTTCGGCTCGCCGCGTCGGCCCAACCGGCAAAGCATACGGGCTCGACATGACCGATGAAATGCTCGCGCTTGCCGAAGAGAACAAGCGCAAGAGTGGCCTTGACAACGTCGAGTTCCTGAAAGGAGAGATCGAGAACATTCCCCTTCGAAATAATTCCGTGGACGTCATCATCTCGAACTGCGTCATCAACCTGGCGGGCGACAAAGATCGTGTGCTCAAAGAAGCGTTTCGGGTGCTCAAACCTGGCGGCCGCTTTGCCGTCTCCGATGTTGTTGTCCGCGGCAAGGTATCTGCCGAGATCAAGAAAAGCGTTGAGCTGTGGGTTGGCTGCGTGGCAGGTGCCTTGAGCGATTACGACTACGTGGCAAGACTCACCAAAGCCGGATTTGACAATATAGATATCGAGCCCACACGAGTTTACAGCATCGACGACGCGAGAACTTTTCTGGCGAGACAAGGCCTCGATCTCGATGAGCTGGCTAAGGAAGTGGAAGGAAAGTTCATCAGTGCCTTCATCCGTGCGAAAAAGCCTGCTACGGCCTCGATGTTGCGCTCCAAGTTGCTGTTCCTGAAAGCGCGAATGACTCTTTCGCGCCGCATCGCCGCAGAAACTTTAGGCACCGCATTTCTTCTCGCGGCGGTGGTTGGCTCCGGCATCATGGGGGAGCGGCTGGCGGGTGGCAATGTGGCTATAGCTCTGCTAGCCAATACGCTGGCCTCTGGCGCTGCGCTGACCACCCTGATTTTTACCTTCGGTCCAATTTCCGGCGCACACTTCAATCCAGCCGTCACCCTTGCCGACGCCTCTCAAGGGGGGCTTTCCTGGAACGATGCTTTTGCTTATATTGTCGGCCAAATTTTCGGTGCGTTTGCTGGGGTGGGGGCGGCACATCTGATGTTTGGCGAAGCCTTCATCCAGATCTCGCAGCATGCCCGCTTCGGTGGCGGGCAACTCTTTAGCGAGTTCGTGGCAACCTTTGGACTGCTATGCGTCATTTGGGGCTGTGTGCGTCTGCGCTCCGAAGCGGTTCCTTTCGCAGTCGGTCTCTACATCACTGGCGCATACTGGTTCACGGCTTCAACGTCCTTTGCCAATCCGGCCGTTACGCTGGCACGTGCGTTCACAAACACGTTTTCCGGGATCCGTCCGGTGGATGCGCCGGGATTCATAGGTGCACAGCTGCTTGGTGCTTTTGCAGCGACGATTCTTTTTCGCTGGCTTGTTCCATCGCTGCCTTCCGAATCAAAAAAGGCTGTATTTCCACACATCCGCGACTTGGATGATCATCCTAATCTTCCTGGAGAAAGAATGTGATGGGATCGGTTGGACCGTGCCGGCCCCGAGGGCGGCGGCGCGATCTCTGCCCCGAACAGCACTGTTTTCGGCGCGTATTTTGACTTCCGGTGCCCACTCCCCTCACTCTACGCTCCCGGAAACGCACGCTTCCGGCATTAAACTACGGCTTTGGCGTCCCGGAGCGTTAGGAGCGATCTCCAATCACTCAAAGATAACATGACCTCCTCTCCCCCCGCCCGCCTGCGCTTAGGCATGGTCGGCGGCGGGCGCGGCGCCTTTATCGGCGAGACGCACCGCATCGCTGCGCGGCTCGACGACCGCTATGAACTGGTCGCCGGCACGCTCAGCACCGATGCGCAGCGGGCGATCGAATCGGGTCGCGACCTGCGACTCGATCCGGCGCGCTGCTACACCGACTATCGCTCCATGGCGGAGACTGAGGCGACGCGCAAAGATGGCATCGATGTCGCGAGCGTCGTCACCCCGAACGTCTCGCACCATGTCATCTGCAAGACCTTTCTCGAGGCCGGAATCGACATCATCTGCGACAAGCCACTGACGACGACCTTTGCCGAGGCCCAGGACCTGGTGGCGACGGTGCGGCGCACCGGGCGTTTGCTCGGCGTCACCTATGCATACACCGGCTATCCGATGGTTCGCGAGGCGCGAGCACTGATCGAGGCGGGCGAGCTCGGCGGTGTGCGCATCGTGCAGGTCGAGTTCGCGCTCGGCTGGCTATCCGGCCCCAGCGAAGCCGAGAGCAAGCAGGCGGCCTGGCGCACCGATCCAGCGCAAGCCGGCGCCTCTTTCATTGTTGGCGATCTCGGTACCCATTGCTTCCACCTCAGCGAGTTCGTCACTGGCCGGCGGGCGGTGGCGCTCGCCGCGGACCTGCAGACCATGGTTCCGGGGCGACGGCTTGAGGACAACGCTCACATTTTGCTGCGCTATGACAATGGCGCGCGTGGAGCGATGTGGGTTTCGGCGGTGGCGGCCGGGGAGCAAGTCGGCCTGCGGCTCCGCGTATACGGCGAGAAGGGGCACATCGCCTGGGAACAGAGCGATCCGGACAAGTTGACGTTTGCCCTGCAAGGGGAGGCATCGCGCAGGCTCGTGCGTGGCCAGAGCGGCCTGTCATCGGCGGCCAAACGTGCGACGCGCCTCGTGGCCGGCCTGCCCGAGGGCTATTTCGAGGCGTTTGCCACGCTTTACCGTGATTACGCAGACATTCTGACAGCGCGGCAGGCACACGCGGCGCCCGATCCCTTGGCGCTATGGGCGCCTTTAGTCGAGGATGGCGCGCGGGGCATGGCATTTGTTGAAGCCGCGCTCAACTCGCATCGCGAAGGCGGCCGCTGGCTCGACTTCCAGCCGAAAATTTGAGCCGCGGCTAGCCCGGACGTCGACTACGAGAGAGCGGTAGCTCCGATGACGACCACACCAAGAGATCTTCGGACGAAGCACGCCCAAGAATCTCCCTCCAACTGATTGCTTCGATCTACACTGCGACATGAGCGGCTGGCGCAACCTTGCCGACTTCCTGGGACTGCGACGAAATACCGCGCTGTTGCTTGTCGCGTTGGTATTGGCCGGGAGTGGCGAGCGGCTCTGGCTCGGTTTTGCGCCGAAATATCTCGAAACGCTCGGCGCAACCGTTTTCATCATCGGACTCTTCGATGCGCTCCAGACGCTGCTTGGCGCTATTTACGCCTATCCTGGCGGCTGGTTGACGGACCGTTGGGGGCAGCGGAGCTCGCTGCTGGTATTCAATGCGCTATCGCTCCTTGGGTATTTCGTCGTGCTCATCTGGCACCACTGGCTCGCGGTCGTGCTCGGAGCTTTTCTGTTTCTGGCCTGGAGCGCATTCTCACTGCCCGCGACTTTCACCATCGTCGCCACGTCGTTAAAGCGAAATCAACAAACGATGGGTGTGGGGGTACAGAGCATGGTGCGCCGTGTGCCGATGATGGTGGGACCTCTTTTCGGCGGCTGGCTCATCTCACGCTTTGGCTGGCAGCAAGGCATTCAGCTGGCCTTGTTGTGCTGCCTCGGTCTCGGCACGATCAGCCTTGTTTTTCAATGGTATATCGTCGAACCGACTGTGGTTGAGAGTACGTTCGGAAACAGTGCGGAATCGGCTGCGGATGTTTCGTTGCTCGGAGTCGTCAAATCGTTCAATTCCACTCTACGCGAACTGCTGGTGAGCGACATTCTCATTCGCTTCTGCGAAAGAATTCCGTATGCCTTCGTCATCCTGTGGGCGATAAACCACGGTGGTGTGAGCGCTAAGCAGTTCGGTGTGCTCACGGCCATGGAAATGGCGACGGCAATGGTTTGCTATATTCCCGTGGCTCACCTCGCGGACAAATACGGCCAGCGTCCCTTCATTTTGGCGACATTCGTCTTCTTTACCTTGTTCCCGCTGTCGCTCCTGTGGGCCGACAGCTTCGGCTGGCTCGCCGTGGCTTTTGTCGTGCGAGGTCTCAAAGAGTTCGGTGAGCCGGCTCGCAAAGCTTTCATCATCGCTCAAGCGCAGCCAGAACTGCGCGGTCGCACCTATGGCGCTTACTACCTTATCCGGGATTCCGTGGTGACGAGTGGCTCATTTTTGGGTGCGGCGCTCTGGAGCATAAGCCCGCAAGCAAATTTTATCGGTGCAGCTCTCATCGGCCTAAGCGGGACGCTCTGGTTCTGGTGGTTCATCTCGCGCCGCCGCGCCGATCCGCTGCCACCCGTTGCCTCGCCGATGTGAGGGACCAAGCAAGTCCCTTCTGTTGTTTGCGGCGAATTGCAATAAACCTCTGGCGCAGCTTTGACCTGCCTCGACAAAGTGGGCGGATGCGAGGATCGTTGAGTTGGAAAGGAATGAGCCGGGACCATGGCATTCTGATCGCGCTTGGCGCGGCGCTGCTCTTCGGCGCGAGCACTCCGCTGGCCAAACTCGCCCTTTCTTCTGCCCATCCTTTGCTCATTGCGGGTCTGCTCTATCTCGGTTCGGGTATCGGCCTCGCCATCGTGCGAAGGATTCGTTCCGGTAAAGCCAGCGAAACGCCCCTTTCCCGGGTAGATCTTCCCTGGCTCGCCGGCGCCATCCTCTCTGGGGGTGTGGCTGGACCTGCGCTCTTGTTGCTGGGGCTGATGACCGTTTCAGCAAGCACCGCTTCTCTCTTGCTCAACTTAGAGGCAGTCGCAACCGCCGCGATTGCCTGGATCGTCTTCCGTGAGAACGTGGACAAACGTGTAGGCGCGGGTTTCGTGTTCATCGTCTTTGGAGGCATCTTGCTTTCAGTGCCGCAAGAAGGCGGGTTTGCGCTCTCCCAGGGCGCACTGCTGATCACGACCGCCTGCCTTTGCTGGGGAATTGATAACAATCTCACACGCAAAATCTCCGGGAGTGACCCCTCGCAAATTGCCATGTGGAAGGGTCTCGTCGCTGGCTCGGTGAATACCAGCCTCGCTCTCCTGACCGGCGCGAAGCTGCCCGCTTTGGGCGTTATCCTGGGTGTGACAGCGATCGGTTTTCTCGGTTACGGCGTCAGTCTCGTTCTTTTCGTTCACGCACTCCGTCATCTCGGGACGGCTCGCACCGGAGCCTATTTTTCCACGGCGCCGTTTGCAGGCACTGCCCTCGCGTTCGCTATCGGACAAGGCCAACTCGATTGGGCGTTTTGCGCCGCGGGCATTCTCATGCTGATCGGTGTTTGGCTACATGTCACCGAGCGGCACGAACACCTGCACGTCCACGACCCAGTGGAACACGAACATCTCCATTACCACGACGAGCATCATCAGCACGCCCATTCTCCCAACGATCCTTCTGGCGAACCTCATGCCCATCGCCACCAGCACGCGCGTCTGATCCATGCGCATCCGCATTATCCCGACCTCCACCATCGGCACACGCACTGATGCTCGCGAGATAGTCCTAGACCACTGGCGCCTCGACCCGAATCGATACCATTGCAATTCTAAGGCCGAAGACAGCGGGGCCAAGATGGTCGCCTAAGCGAAGGACTTCGTATGCCGGTGCCTCGAAGCTCCACGTCGAAAAGGGCCTCCCCTCCTTCTTGCCATCCGACCAACATGTGCCCGTGGCAATTCGGTAACGGCTTAAAGAGATGGCTGGTTGCGCACTCAGGGGATCGATCCGAATAGCTCCTAGCGCATTATTGCAGCGGCGACGGCAGTCCGGATACCCCCGGAGCGGATGGGATCGCTGAACGTCCTAAGCTCGGCCAAGGTTCAGGCAGGGGACCTCCCAAGCCTGGCTCGGAAAACATCGCCCTGAATGGTGCATCGGAAGTGTCAGGCTCCTCGCCGGCTCTATTTGTCACCGTCGACCTCTCGCCGCTCTTGGAAGCAAGGGTCTTTTCGTAAGCCGCGATGAAGGGTTGAAATGCCGTGATTTCGGCCACGCGGATTTCCGCAACAGACTTTCGCCCGGACGTGGCATTGTTTTGTGGATTTCGGATTCTCTTCGGAGGTTTTCAGCGCCTCCTTGCGTTCGTACCAGAACCGCCCGTCCTGCGAGCGATTTTTTCGGAATCCGTATTTTTGAAAATCGGCCTCACTCAGTTGGGCAATCGGAAGCCTGGCGATTCCCGACTCATTCGTAATGCGAATCGTGTAATCGTCCGTGATCTCGACGAATCCGAAGAGTTTTGTTCCGTCGAGTTTCTTCACGACGCCCGGTCTGGCCTTGGCAGCACTTTTGCTCTGCTTTGCGCCGCTGAACGAAGTGTCCGTTTGGGACTGGAGGGATGAGCAGATCCCTATCGCGCAAGCCATCCCAAGAAGCCAGATACGTCTATGCATTCCATTTTTGATTTTCTAAGAGGTCGACACGCCCGGTAAATCACGGCTCTCTCTCTGCAAAGCCTGCATCCAACGAGGAGTCTTAGTTATGAATACGCAAAGGGCAAACATTCAGATCCAAGAATTCCTTGCTAAGTGATAGGCCCGACGACTTTGGTCTCGTCTCAGTGCCTCAAAGCGCACCAAAACTGCCCGATAAAAGTGGTTTTCGGATCATTGGCGCGGAGGCGATGCGCCTTGAAGAACGCCTTTACGCGGACGCTTCGAACACAGCGCTAGCTACATATTTCCCTCGAATTGCTTTCGCGTCCGGGATGGAGCCATCCCTACTAGTCTTCGGGCGGTTTTGTCCCCCAGGGCGGTAGGCGTGGAAAACGAACTATTTCTTTGATGCCCGAAAGGCAGTTAACCAGGCCCAGGTCGTTGGGCCGATGCGCGAGAAAAATCTTGGACCTGAATGCCTGCTGCGTGCGTATTCATAATAAAGAAATCAATTGCTGATTCAAGGACCAGGGCATTTGGAAAGATGGCAAATAAGCTTAGGGAGAGCATATGAAGAACCAGTTTGCAAAGAGAAGGGACGCGCGTGAAACAATGCGGAGGGTATTGCTCATTCTGGGGAGCACAATGACGCCTGCTGCAGCCGCCATGATGCCCCGTGTGGGGAGCTCGGAAATGCCGCTTCGGGACGAGAAGGGCCAAATGGAGACCAGATCACTTTCGCGCGGACGGCGCTAACCCGCCTCTGCGGGTAACGCTCCCCATCGGAAAGTCAACGAGGTTTTCGGGCGACGAGCAGGGTAACCGGATCGTGAGGCAACAGCACGGAGCGGGCGGAATTGAGCGCGGACCACGAGCGCACATTGCGCCAAGTTCGTCCTCCAGCCGGCTGCTCAAGCGCCACAAAAATTTTCTCGACACTCACGGTCAGCGGCTCACATAGGCGACCCCGCCACTACGTCGATCTTAGGCACCGCAGCGTTCTTCCCCATGAGTAACCTCTGCACTGGATCGTCGATGTGGGCTCTGCAAACAATTAATCCGGGCACCTCTTTGACGGGTCTCGGCATCGATCATGCAAGGCGCGAATCGTTCCGTCAGCATCGGCCCGAGAATAGAACTGGCTAGCATCAAGACGAGCACGGCGTTGAGAATCGGTTGGCCGTCCGCGTTGACCGTGTGATAGGCGACCAGCGTGGCGGCGAGAGTAGCCGCGACCTGCGGCAGGGTCAGCGCCCATACGGTCATTCGCGGCAGGCGTGTAGCCGAAGGGGCGACCCACGACCGTCGCGGCGATCCACTTTCCCAGAAAGAGGATGGCGATGAGCCCACGACTAAAGGGAGGGTGCTGGCGACACTTTGCGCAAATGCGATCGGATCGATGAGAAATACCGTCGCAACAAAAGAAGCAGCGAATGAATAGAGCTTTGCCAAAGAAATCCAGTTTCTCCTTAGCCACGCGTTCCTGAACTGCGGCATTAACGGCGAGGCCGGCCAAGAAAGCCCCCTTGGTGCTCACATCAACTCCGTGGAAGTATCTCTAATGAGCTGATCTTATAAACACCGCCTGTGAAGCACCCCTCATTCACTGGTTTCTCTTTACGTTCTGCGCGGCCTCATCTATATACAAGATAACTATGAAGCACCCCCTCAGAAAGTATCCCCTCACTCGCTGGTTTCTCTTTGCGTTCTCCCTCGTTGCAGCGTGCAGTATCGGCCAACATGCCCAAGCCGCGGACAAGAAACTGAAACTAGCCTTTGTCACTAACAACGCCTCGGACTTCTGGACGATCGCGCGCGCGGGAACCAAAAAAGCCTCGGAGGAACTGAAGAACGTGTCAGTGGAATTTAAAATTCCTGAGGACGGCACGGCCGCTACCCAGACGCGCATTCTTGATGACCTTCTGTCCGCGGGCATTGACGGCATCGCCATCAGCCCCGTCGACCCCAAGAATCAAACAATCAAGCTCAACGAAGTGGCTAAGCAGGCGCTGCTCTTTACCCATGACAGCGATGCGCCCGACAGCAAACGTGTCTGCTATGTGGGCACTGACAACGTGGCGGCAGGCCGCCAGGCAGGCGAGCTGATCAAACAAGCGCTGCCCGAAGGCGGTAAAATCATGATCTTCGTCGGCACGCTCGACGCCCAAAATGCCCGCGAGCGGCTCAGCGGCATCAAGGAAACGCTGCAGGGCTCCAAGGTCGAGATCATTGACACTCGCACCGACGACACCGACCGCGTGCGTGCCAAGGCTAACGTCCTCGACACGCTGGTGAAATATCCGGATGTTGCCTGCCTGGTCGGCTTGTGGAGCTACAATGGTCCGGCCATCCTGAACGCGACGAAGGACTCCAATAAAATAGGAAAAGTTAAGATCATCTGCTTTGACGAGGAAGAAGAAACTCTGGCGGGAGTTAAGGATGGGTCGATCGTTGCCACAGTAGTTCAGCAGCCGTATGAGTTCGGCTTTCAGGCTATCACGCTGATGAACAAGTACCTCAACGGGGATAAGTCGGTCGTGCCGGCGGACGGGCAAGTCATTGTGCCGACGCTCGCCATTACGAAAGACAAGGTGGATGAGTTCGCTGCAAACCTGAAAAAACAGCGCGGCAAATAATCAGCGCTCGAGTGTCAGAGTGACCTCTTATGCTCACCGCGGGCAACACAGCGCAC
Organism: uncultured Verrucomicrobiae bacterium; assembly: GCA_963744345.1. Classification (GTDB taxonomy): domain Bacteria; phylum Verrucomicrobiota; class Verrucomicrobiia; order Chthoniobacterales; family Terrimicrobiaceae; genus DASTFP01. Next base: position 7,664 of record CAVUTD010000001.1, on the reverse strand, counting down.
CTGCTCGAGCTTAAAGGAATCACCAAGCGTTTTCCCGGTGTCTTAGCCCTAAGCGACGTAAGTTTCTCGGTTAGCCAAGCCGAGGTGGTGGCTCTGATTGGCGAGAATGGCGCCGGAAAGTCGACGTTGATGAAGACTCTTGGAGGCGTCCACCAGCCGGACGCAGGGGAGATTTTCTTTGACGGGAAAAAGGTCACCATTGCCAAGGTTGCCGACGCAATCGCCTTGGGCATCGGTTTTGTCCATCAGGAACTTAATGTTCTGGACAACCTCGATGTGGCCGCCAACATCTTCATGGGCCGCGAACCTCTGATGGGCGGACCCTTGCGGCTGGTTAACCAGCGTAAGATGTGGGCCGATAGCGAAACGTACCTCAAGCGCTTGGGACTGGTCATCTCGCCCCGAAAAGCCCTGAACGAACTCTCGATCGCCCAGCAGCAGATGGTCGAGATCGCCAAAGCGCTCTCGCAGAACGCGCGTGTGATCATCATGGATGAGCCGACCAGTTCGCTAACGTTGTCGGAGACCGACCGGTTGCTGGCGACCATCAGCGACCTGCGCGCCTCGGGTGTCAGCGTGATCTACATCTCGCACCGGCTCGGCGAAGTCGAGCGGATTGCCGACCGGGCCGTGGTGCTGCGGGACGGGCGCAACGCCGGGGAATTGGCGCGTGGCGAGATTAAACACGAGAACATGGTCGCGCTGATGGTCGGGAGGAAACTTGAAGACCTGTTTGTCCAAGGGAACGGTCCCCAGGAACCAGGTTATTTCCAGGTTGAAGGGTTGCGCACGTCCTATCGGCCGCATCACCGGCTCAGCTTCGACGTGGCTAAGGGCGAGATCCTGGGCTTTGCTGGGCTGGTGGGTGCGGGCCGCTCCGAAATGTCCCAGGCCATTTTTGGGGTTGAACCCCCCTTGGAAGGCAATGTCCGGCTCGGAGGCCACAAGCTTAAGATCCGCAACGCGCGGGAAGCGATTGATGCCGGCATTTACCTGGTGCCCGAAGACCGCCGCCACACGGGACTGATCACCAGCATGACCGTCCGGGAGAATATCACCATGCCCGGCTTGAGGCGCTACTCGCGCGGCATGCTGATCAGCCGGCCACGCGAAGAAAAGGTCTCCGAACGACAGGTCGCGGCGTTGCGCGTCAAAACGCCGTCAATCGAGACGCGGACGATGAACTTGAGCGGTGGCAACCAGCAAAAAGTGGTTCTGGGCAAATGGCTCTCACTGGAGCCGAAGGTAATCATGTTTGACGAACCCACCCGCGGCATCGACGTGGGGGCCAAAGCCGAAATTTATCGGCTTATGCGCGAGTTGGCGGACCGAGGAGTGGCCATCATCATGATTAGCAGCGACATGGAAGAAGTGCTTGGGGTGAGTGACCGCATCGCTGTCATGCACGAGGGCGACATCACCGGCTTTTTGCTGCGTGAACGGTTCTCGGAAAAAGCAATCATGAGCCTGGCCACTGGCCGCAAAGCCCCTTAACCCTAGTCTGTTCGCAAAGCTCTTTTCTTAATAGCCCCCTGCCATATGAAGAAGGAACTCGGCATCACCGTTCTCTTGATTGTTCTTTGTGTGATCGTGGCAGTGTTGAACCCACGATTTCTAGGCGCCTCCAACCTCACCAATATGGCGCGGCTGATCGGCATGTACGGGATTTTCAGTATCGGTGTGGGCCTGGTGATTATCACGGGCGGCATCGACCTCTCGGTGGGTTCGGTCTTTGCGTTCCAAGGTGTGATCCTGGCCATCATGTTGCGCGAATGGAACTTGGCATGGCCGGTGGCAGTTTTGGGGATCATCATTGTCGTCATGTTCTTGGGAGCTGTGCACGGTTGGTTTATCGGATATATCCGAATGCAAGCCTTCATCGTTACTCTGTGCGGGCTGCTCTTTTATCGCGGACTGGCGCGATTTATCGCCGATGATGAAACGAAAGGGTTCGGCAGCTCCGGCTTTGAGCTGCTGCGCAATCTGGCAACCGGCAGTATTGGGCCGGTGCCGATGCCGTTTGTGCTGCTGATCATCGTCGGGATCATTACTTATATCCTTCTCCACCATTCGGTGTTTGGCCGCTATGTCTATGCGGTCGGGCGAAATGAGGACGCCGCACGTTATTCGGGCATCAACAGCCGCTTGATCATCTTAAGCACCTATATCGTCGAAATGCTGTTGGTTGCTATTGCCGGTATTCTCATCGCTTTTTACACCAACTCGATCTCGCCCGCAAATCACGGCGCCACCTACGAACTTTACGCGATTGCCGCGGCGGTGCTCGGGGGCTGCAGCCTGCGGGGCGGCGAAGGTTCAATCATCGGGATAATCATTGGCACGGCCCTCCTGCAGGTGTTACAGAACCTGGTCAACTTGCTGGGCATCCCGAGTTCATTGAACTTCGCGGTGATGGGCGCAGTCATTTTCCTCGGGGTACTTGTGGACTCGATTTCAAGTCAGCGCCGGGAGAAGCAGCAAGCGCTCGCCCGCGCGCCAGCCCCGACCACGCCCACCCCAGTAGCAAAATGAACGTCCGCCTGTAGCGAGACAGATCCGGAAGCCGCCGGACCCGAAGGGGTGAGGCAGGGCCAAATCAATCCTGGCTCAGGAGTCAACAGCTTTATGGCTGGCGAGGAGCCAGCGCCGATCGTTTTAGATTCGAGCCCTTGGGTTCGAGCGGAGCGTAGCGGAACCGGCGAACGCAGTTCGAGCCGAGCGCAGCAGGCGATTAGCTCGCGGTCCCTCTTTCACCTGCCTCAGCAACAAGCATGCGGGGTGCGAATCGTTCCGTCAGGACCGGTCCGAGAATGGAAGTGACCAGCATCAGGACAAGCACCGCGTTGAGCATTCTTTCATCCAGCAGCCGCTGACCCTCCGCGTTGAACGTGTGATAGGCGACAAGCGTGGCGGCAAGAGTTGCAGCGACCTGCGGCAGGGTCAGCGCCCATATCGTCAATCGCGCTGCCGGTGTGTAGCCAAAGGCGCGTCCCACGACCTCGGCGGCAATCCATTTTCCCAAGCCGAGCGCGACAACGATTCCCGTGATCAAGGCGAAGCTGCCGGCAACGCTCCGTGCGAACTCTATCGGGTCGATGAGAAATCCGGTCGCAACGAAGAAGCAGGGAATGAATAGAGCTTTGCCGAAGAAGTCCAGTTTGGCCTTCGCCGCGTGTTCCTGAACCGCGGCGTTGACTGCCAGTCCCGCCAGGAACGCCCCGACGATGCCCGGCAGGTTGATGAAATCTGCAAGGACACCGGCTACCGCCATGATTCCGAGCATCAGGAGGAACTCGGCGTCCTCGTTGTTCCTGCACCTTGCTCAACACGTAAGCGCCCGCGCGACTGAGCCCAAAGAGGATGAGCGGGACGAAGACGGCGATTTCTAGAAGCTGGGTGGCGAGCCCGGGCAGCGAGAAGCCGGTCGTGTAGGTCGGAACGCAAATCGCGAATACGATCAACGAAAGCGTGTCTGACACAACCGTCGCTCCAATCGTAACAATGACCGGTTCGAGCCGAATGGCGCCGAGACGGCGGATCACAGAAAGGCCGAGCAGCGTATGGGATGCGAGCAGTGACCCGACAACAATCGCGGGAATGACGGCATAGCCGAAGGCGAGCGCAAACAAGGCGCCGAGGAACAATGGCACGGCAGTGGTGACCAGGCCAAAGATGATTGACCGGACCCGAGCCTTGCGGAAGAGATCGACGTCGATCTCAAGACCCGCAGAGAACATCAATAGCAGCTTGCCTAGTTCCGCGAAGAAGTTGGCGACCGGTCTGTCCTCGCCGAAGAAGCCGAGGACATGCGGCCCCAAGGCGACCCCGAAAAGCAGTAACCCGACCGTCTCCGGAACTCCGACGCGGCGGGAAAGCGGCGGAACGCCAACGATGACCGCGATGGCAATAGCGAACTTCGCCAAAGGCGGCAACGCCAGCATCTGCGACCTCAATGCATCGAGCAATTCCATTGCGCTCTTACCAGAGCACTACCTAAGACCCCGCTGATGAGTTCGCCTCGGGTCCAATCATGGTGCTTCTCAATTGGCTTCTCTCCCAGTGAGAGATGGCACAGGTATCCCAGGCGAGAACCGAAGTAGCCGCAAGTCGACGCCTGGAGGTGCCCTATCTTAGTTTCGACAGAGTGCTTAAAAACGGTGTTCGTGGAGGATAGCGCGCAATGAAGGTTGGGATGTCGCCTTCATGCTGGAATTGCCTCGCCGTCATCTCATCACCGCCTCCATGAGCCCGAGCGACCATATGCTCCATGGAAGGAGCCGGAGCCGCCGCCCCACGAAGCCGAGCCACCGCGGTAACCGCTGATATGCCCCGATCCATCATCCCATGAAGCGGTGCTTCCGCGCCATCCTCGGGCGTATCCCGAGCCATCGTTCCAGGAAGCGTAGCCTCCCCGCGCGCCATAAGCACGCCCGTAACCATTGTTCCAGTAGGCCGAACTACCACCATAGTAGGCGCCATGATAGAAGCCCGCTCCGCCGTAATAGGCTCCACCATAGGTCGCGTAGGAGCCGTAGTCGGAATCGTCCTCATAGACTCCAGTGCAGCCAGTCTGGGAGACCAGAAAAACCGCGCCGACAGTCATCTTTGCGATGAGAGAGAAGAGATGTTTCATAAGAGTTTCATTGGTGGCCCGGATCAGCGGGCGTTTGGCTTGATCACAGAGACAAAGGGGATTTCGCGGGCGCCGGCCGGTTTTCGGAAGGAAAAATCTCCGGCCTTGAGCCACGGATTGAGATTCCAACTGCGGAATTGCACCAACACGCGCGGAAAATTTGTCCGGTCGGTAAAGGTCACCGCCAGTCGCCAGGGCAATGCACGCTGGCCCGACTCGATCCAGACTTCCCAATTCACGCCAGGAGACCGAAATGCCAGATGCTGGCACGGGCGTCCGTTGACCACCGCCGGACCGACGACAATGCCGCTGATCAGTTTCCGCGTTAACACGCCATAAGGATCGCTGAAAAGGAAGGGGGCGGTAACGAAGCGGATACCAGTCTCTTGCTGCATCGCAGGGACCATGGTGTCGATTGTCGACGGAGCTTCAACAGTGGAATAGACCTTGTTGACGGGAGCGAAGGCGGAGGCCGTGGCTCCATCGAAATAGAAATCGAAATTGGGGGCCTCGCCAGTGAGCCGGGCACGCAGCTTGTCTGGCCGTTTAAGCGCGACCTCCGCGGTGGAGAAAAGCGTAATGAACTGGCCGGTTTTCGCGGGCACCTCGACGATGGTTCTTGAGCGATAGGTAAGCGCCTTTGCCGCGCCCAGCGTCGTGCTCATGCGTTTGAGGGCTTCGAGGGCCTGTGGATCGACGCGCGATGTTGCCTGTGCCGGCGAGGGAGATACTTCCTCCGCCCGCCCGGTGGCGGGTGCGAGAACTCCGAGCACAGAACAGGCGGCTAAGGCGGTCGTGACGAGTTGAGATATTTTCATACTGGGTGCATGTTTGAGTGAATTGATAGTTTGCGGGGGACCCTGCCTTCATACACCGTCATTGCATTCTGGACAGGCTCGTTTTTGGCAAAGGTTCCGCAGGGGTTGTTTCATCTGTTGCTCTTGCGAACACTGCGGTCGAGCGACGACCCGTGGCTTGGAGATGCAAATGCAGGATGCGTTGGATTTCCGCGACGGTTTGTGGCAGGTCGAAAGAACCGTGCGGGCCGGGGACGATGAGTTCGGAGTGCGCGCTGTCGAGGTGCGAGCTTTGATATAGGACAACGCCATCGGAGCTATTAGGCGTATCGCCCTTGCCGCGGTCGCCGACGATGGTGTGGTGCGGAACCTGAATCAATCGCTTATCGAGCGCGCGCAAGAGCGTCGATTTCGGAGAGAGCCCATGCACGCTGGGCGGGAAAACGAAACCCTTCTTTCCTCCGATCACGGCTAGCGAGTGGCCGATCTGGGACTGGATGTTATCAACGACCTGTGCCGGGAGATGGATCAGGCTGAGGCCGATCGCGCCGATGCTGTTGTCGGCCAGAGGGCTGCCGCGATGCGGCACGCAGATGAAAACGACCCGCTTGATTCGCGGGTTGGCGTCGAAGATGAGCGCTTGCTTGACTGGGTTGTCCGGCGGGACTTTGGCGTAAAGCCGGTCAGCATCGCTGCCGAAGACTCCGTCCCAAGCGGCGCGCTGCGTGTTGATCGTCTGCATTTTGGAAAGCAGTCCGCCGAGGCTGTGGCTGATAAGCACCATATCCTTGGTGCGGGGATAGAGCCGATAAACACCCGCAAGACTTTCGCGAAACTGGAGCGCGGAGATCGAGATGGGATCGCCGGTCGGATAACCAAAAGCCCAGAATTGGAAACGCCCACGCAGCATCGGGTCGGACTCGACGGCGTCGATCGTGTCCCGCCACATTCCCGGTTCCGAGATGAGCCCGTGAACGAAAACAACTGGAATGCGCTCGGGGTCATAAGGCTGCAACATGGTCAAACCGGCGGTGCGATAGTAGCGATCCACCCGGATCGCTTCCATCAACCCGAGGAAGGGCGGGTGCGGATAATAAGCGAGTGGAGCCGTGAAATCCGCCGCCAGCGGACGGGTCGCACCCGCGATCCGAACGGTTTCGCGCAGGGTCGGATCGTGCAGAGAGAGGACCGCTTTGCGGGGCGTCTTAGAGCCGGACCCGGCCGGTTTGAAATCGAGCACCGCGGTCACCGCTCCAGCGACACCGACCGAGGGGAAGTAGAATCTTGCGGGATCTGCCGGCCGATTGATTCCGACCAAAGTTCCACCGAAGCCCGCTTTGTGAATCTGCAGACGGAGGCGCCTCTCACGCACCTCTCTGGGCGTTTCGAAAGCGGTGAAGTACGCGGGCGCCCAGGTCCCCTCCTGCCGCGAGGCGGGCGCAACGTGCAATTGGTAACTGGTTCCGCCCGCCGTCAGCGTAAGCGGGTGATTCCAAAGCTGCCCATCGTCAGCGGAACGCAGCAACACAGTGAGTTCCGCCGTCGCCGCATTGTAAATGTCGCGCAAAGCGGGGGCCTCCGCACCCTGCCCAAGCAGCGGGCTGGCTTCTGCCGCCGCTTGGAGATAATGGCCCAGACGCTGTTGCGCCGAGGCATGCGCCGAGCGAGCCTGTCGCAATTCCTTCGCGGCGCGGTGATGCCTCGCCTCGACTGGCGGCAGCGGAGCCAAGGCGCAACCAGCCACCACGGCGAGGCAGATCGCCGCAAAGATAAGCCGCATGATGACGGCTTGGAGCGAGGAACGATCAGTCGGAGCCTTAGGAGGCGGAAAGTGGTGCCGTCTCATGCTCAGCTGCTTCTGGCATGCTCCTTCGTTAGAGTTTCACGCCAACGCCCATGAAAAGTCCGGATTGCGCGGCATCGTAAATCAGGCCGTTCTTTGTGTAATCCATGTAGAAATAGCGGTAGCCTGTCTCCAAGAAAATGTTGCGCGTCAGATTGAAGCCAATCGAGCCGCTGGCGAACCATGCGATTTGAGAGCCTGCTCCGAATCCGCCGACATCGCCCTGCAGGGCGAGGAAGAGCCAGCGAGTGAAGTTAATCTGAGTACGGAGACCAATGATCGGATCGACCCACCACTGGTCGCCGGATTTCGATGTGGGGAGGCGGTCCTCAATCTCCTCGGAGAGAGCCTTCGCGAATTTCTTTTCAGCCTGAGCGACGCGAGCTTGGGC